>NZ_JACKTL010000032.1 GCF_025822245.1 Mycolicibacterium hodleri | reverse complement strand
CGTCCCATATTGTCGACGCACGCACTGTTCTGGCCACACCGCCGACTATCTGCCGCACGATATCGACCTGGTGAGGCCCCTGGTTGAGCACTGGCCCGCTGGTCGAGCGCAATTCCGAAGTCGGCCACGGTCGCCGATTGAAGTCATTGAAGTTCCAGGTGTTCACCATGAGCAACTCGCCGAGATCGCCACTGCCGACAAGTTCGGCCATCGCTCGCACCGGCGCGTCGAAGCTGTGTGTGTGGCCGGCCATCAGCTGCACGCCCGCAGCGCCTGCCGCCTCGACCATTGCAGTGCACTCGTCGATCGACATGGCCAACGGCTTTTCGACGATCATGTGTTTTCTGTAATGTGCGGCCATCAGGGCATGCTCCCGATGCAGCTCGGGAGGGGTGGCGATGTAGACGACGTCCACGCTCGGGTCGGCACACAGTTGCTCTGCGTCGGTATAGGTGTGGCCTGCGAACTCGGTGGCGAAGCGGGCGAGCGAGTGTGATCGGGTATCCGCAGCCGCCACAACCCGATACGGCAGCGTCGACATGTCCGGGTACTGCTGGAAGATTCTGGCGACTGCCTGACCGATTCCGAGAAATCCCAGGCCTAGTTCGCGTGAAGCGACATCTGTCATGTGTGCGACCTAACTGAGGGCTATTGGACGACTGGGCATTAGAAGAAGATCGAAATCGCTCGTGGCAGAACGCTATGAGCCAGGGTGATGACCCGGGCGGCCAGCAGCAGGCCCGAGTGCTTGTCTCGGCGTAGAACGTCTTGTCGTTTGCCGATAAAGAAGCTTTCGTGGCGTTCATGGCGTACGAGAAACACCATGACGCTGGATCGGACGCTCAGCTCTTGATCGGACACATCGGTGACCAGGATGTCGCTGACAATGCGCTGAGTGATCGTGCGTGGAGTTTCCCCGGGAGCGAGCCCAGTAGCCAGCCGGGCAATTCTCAGCTTCAG
>NZ_JACKTL010000031.1 GCF_025822245.1 Mycolicibacterium hodleri | reverse complement strand
TAGGGAAGGTGCGAATAAGCGGGGAAATTCTTCTCGGCTGACTCAGTCATTTCATTTCTTCATGTTTGAGCCGATTTTTTCTCCCGTAAATGCCTTGAATCAGCCTATTTAGACCGTTTCTTCGCCATTTAAGGCGTTATCCCCAGTTTTTAGTGAGATCTCTCCCACTGACGTATCATTTGGTCCGCCCGAAACAGGTTGGCCAGCGTGAATAACATCGCCAGTTGGTTATCGTTTTTCAGCAACCCCTTGTATCTGGCTTTCACGAAGCCGAACTGTCGCTTGATGATGCGAAATGGGTGCTCCACCCTGGCCCGGATGCTGGCTTTCATGTATTCGATGTTGATGGCCGTTTTGTTCTTGCGTGGATGCTGTTTCAAGGTTCTTACCTTGCCGGGGCGCTCGGCGATCAGCCAGTCCACATCCACCTCGGCCAGCTCCTCGCGCTGTGGCGCCCCTTGGTAGCCGGCATCGGCTGAGACAAATTGCTCCTCTCCATGCAGCAGATTACCCAGCTGATTGAGGTCATGCTCGTTGGCCGCGGTGGTGACCAGGCTGTGGGTCAGGCCACTCTTGGCATCGACACCAATGTGGGCCTTCATGCCAAAGTGCCACTGATTGCCTTTCTTGGTCTGATGCATCTCCGGATCGCGTTGCTGCTCTTTGTTCTTGGTCGAGCTGGGTGCCTCAATGATGGTGGCATCGACCAAGGTGCCTTGAGTCATCATGAC
>NZ_JACKTL010000030.1 GCF_025822245.1 Mycolicibacterium hodleri | reverse complement strand
CGCTCCCGGCGGGCGCGGGCGGGCCGCTCGGGGGCGTCACCGGCGGGTGCGTCGGTCGCCTTGGCAGTCGGTTCGGCGGCGGCGGTGGCCGGCTCGGCGGCCGTTGCCGGGGCCGGAGCGGCCTTGGCAGCTGCACCGTTGGTGTCGCCACGGTGCTCGCGAATGGCCGCGATCAGCTCGCTCTTGCGCATGCCCGACGAACCCTTGATGCCGAGCTGGCCGGCGAGCGCGCGCAGGTCGGGGAGCACCATCGCCGTCAGGGCGGTGGGGCGGTCGCCCGAGGCAACCACGGTCGTCGGCGCGGTGGCCGCAGCCGAAACCGCTTCCGAGATGGGTGAATTCACGGGAGGCAGGTCGACGCCGTCGTTGCTGCCTTCAGCCGTGATGAGGTCCGTATCAGACACGGATTTCCTTTCTTTCCCTCGCTGATCCGATTCTGCGAGGGTTCGTCGCACTCAGCTGATCCGCTAAATGCCGGCTACCGAATGCCTTATGTCCCACAATTGCCTGTGCGCAAACCATTGCGCGTGCAACGGTGATCGCCGGGATTCTCCGCCATGCGGGGAAACGTCAGCCACGAGAAGGATTGGTAGTCGTCCTAGTGTAGGCGCAGGCACAGAAGGTGCGATTGCTGGACGAAAGCGAGAATAACCCGCATCGTCGCTGGAAGCAAGAAACACCGTGATTCCCGTGTGGCGCCTGTCAACTAGTCGGTCGCGGTGGCGAGCGGGACGTCGCGTCCGACTGCTCGTGCAGTCGCCCAGCGAACACCCCGTCCAACCGAGATCTCCCCCACGGCGAAACCGTGGGCCACGCCGTACTCGACGGCTTCTGCCGGCAGCTCCGGCTCGGTACTGAACGCGATCACCGCAGGCCCGGCACCCGACAGCACCGCTGCCACCCCACAACGGCGCAAGATGCCGAGATATTCCGCCGACGCCGGCAGCGCCGCCGCCCGCTGCGGTTGATGCAGGCGATCCTCGGTGGCCGCCATCAGCAGGTCGGGACGTTCGGTGAGGGCCACCACCATCAGCGCGGCCCGGCTCAGGTTGAACCGGGCGTCGGCGTGGCTGACGTGGCCGGGCAGCACCGCCCGCGTCTCCGCGGTCGAGGAGCGAATCTGGGGGACGGCGGGAAACAGGTGGACGTCCGGATGCAGCCGCAGCCGGGCCGCGGCGTACCGCGCCTGCGGCCCGTCGCCCTCGGTCCAGGACACCACGGCGCCGCCGAGAACGGCCGCCGACGCGTTGTCGGGATGACCTTCGAACTCCGACGACAGCTGGACCAGCTCGTCGTCCGACAACGTCGTCGAATCGCTTTGTGCGACAAGACCGTTGGCTGCCGCCAAGCCGCCGACCACGGCCGCGGCCGACGACCCGAGACCACGCGAGTGCGGAATGGCGTTGCGCGACCGGACGATCAGGCCGTCGGCGCGCACGCCCGCTGCCTCCAGACCTCGTTCGACGGCGCGCACCACCAGATGGGTGGAGTCCAGCGGGACCTGCCCCTCGCCCTCGCCTGCCACCTCCACCCACAGTCCGGATTCGGTTGTCTCGACGTAGATCTCGTCGTAGAGGTCCAACGCGAGACCAAGGCTGTCGAAGCCGGGACCGAGGTTGGCGCTGGAGGCGGCCACGACCGAGGTGGCCGCGAGCCCGGCGGAGAGCGTCTGCATCAGCGAGGTGCCATTCGTCCTAGGCCAGCCCGAGCTCGGCCGCGACGGCGACCGGGTCCACGGCGATGGCGGTGACGGGAGGCAGCTCCTTGAGCGCGGTGTCGGGGTCCTTCAGCCCGTTGCCGGTGACGGTGCACACGACGGTGGAACCCTTCTTCACCCAGCCGTCGTCGATCGACTTGAGCAGTCCGGCGATGCTGGCCGCCGACGCGGGCTCGACGAACACCCCTTCGCTGCGGGCGACGAGGTGGTACGCGGCGAGGATCTCCATGTCCGTCGCCGCCAGGAAGCGGCCGTTGGACTGCTGCTGGGCTTCGACGGCGGAGTCCCACGACGCCGGGGACCCGATCCGGATGGCGGTGGCGATGGTCTCCGGGTTGAGGACCGGCTCCCCCGACACCAGCGGTGCGGCGCCGGCGGCCTGGGTGCCGAGCATCTGCGGCAGCTTCTGCGCCAGCCCGTCGCGGTGGTACTCGGTGTAACCCTTCCAGTACGCGGTGATGTTGCCCGCGTTGCCGACCGGTAGGGCGTGCACGTCGGGAGCCTCGCCGAGGGCGTCGACGATCTCGAACGCCGCCGTCTTCTGCCCTTCGATCCGGTACGGGTTGACGGAGTTGACCAGCGACACCGTCGGGAAGTCGGCCGTCAACTTGCGGGCCAGTTCCAGGCAGTCGTCGAAGTTGCCGTCGATCTGAATGATCTTGGCGCCGTGCATGACCGCCTGGGCAAGCTTGCCCATCGCGATCTTGCCCTGCGGGATCAGCACGGCGCAGGTGATGCCCGCGCGTGCGGCGTAGGCCGCAGCCGAGGCCGAGGTGTTGCCGGTCGACGCGCACAGCACGGCCTTCTGGCCGCGGGCCACCGCCTCGGTGACGGCCATCGTCATGCCGCGGTCCTTGAACGAACCGGTCGGGTTGAGCCCCTCGACCTTCAGGTACACCGTGCACCCGGTCATCTCGGAGAGCTGCTTGGCGTCGATGAGCGGCGTGCCACCCTCGAGCAGGGTGATCGGAGTCCAGCCGTCCTCGACGGGAAGCCGGTCACGGTAGGCGTTGATCAGCCCCGGCCACGGTTGGTGGACCGGACTGTGCGCGGGACTCATTCGTTGGTTCCTTCCAGCCTCAGCACGCTGTTGATGTTCGACACCACGTCGAGATCGGCAAGGGCGTCGACCGTTTCCGAGAGCGCGGCGTCGGTCGCCCGGTGCGTGACGACCACGATGCGGGCCCCGCACCGCTGACCACCCTCGTCGACCATGCCCTCCTGGCGGACCTCGGCGATGCTGACCTCGCGCTTGCCGAACTCCGCGGCGACCGAGGACAACACGCCTGGCCGGTCGGCGACGTTCATGCTGACGTAGTAGCGGGTGGGGATGAAACCGATGGGCGCGATGGGCAATTCGGCGTACTTGGACTCGCGCGGCCCGCGTCCACCCTGAACCCGGTTGCGGGCGGCCATGACGAGGTCGCCCATCACCGCCGACGCCGTGGGCGCGCCACCGGCACCCTGGCCGTAGAACATCAGCCGGCCGGCGGCCTCCGCCTCGACGACGACGGCGTTGAACGCCCCGCTGACCGAGGCCAGCGGATGCTGCAGCGGCACCAGCGCGGGGTACACCCGTGCCGAAACGCGTTGCTGGCCTTCGTCGTTGATGATTCGCTCGCAGATGGCCAGCAGTTTGATCGTGCAGCCCAGCGCCCGGGCGGACTCGAAGTCGGCCGAGCTGACCTTGGTGATGCCCTCGCGGTAGACGTCGTCGGCGGTCACCCGGGTGTGGAACGCGATCGACGCGAGGATGGCGGCCTTGGCCGCGGCGTCGAAGCCCTCGACGTCGGCCGTCGGATCGGCCTCGGCGTAGCCAAGGGCGCTCGCGTCGGCCAGGGCCGAGGCGTAGTCCGCGCCCGTCTCGTCCATCGCCGAGAGGATGTAGTTGGTGGTGCCGTTGACGATTCCCGCGACGCGCAGCACGGTGTCGCCGGCCAGCGACTGGGTCAGCGGCCGGATCACGGGGATGGCGCCGGCCACGGCGGCCTCGAAGTACAGGTCGGCGTGGGCGGCTTCGGCGGCCTGGGCCAGCTCGCCCGTCGAGACGGCCATCAATGCCTTGTTGGCAGTGACCACCGACTTGCCCCGCTCCAGCGCGGCGAGGATCGCCTTGCGTGCGGGCTCGACGGGACCCATGAGTTCGACGACGATGTCGACGTCGTCACGGGAGACCAGCGCGTCGACGTCGTCGGTGAGCAATCCGACTGGCACGCCGCGGTCGTCGGCCACCCGCCGGACGCCGATGCCCCGCAATTCCAGCGGTGCACCTATCCGGGCGGCGAGGTCGGGTGCGCTGGCCTCGATGATGCGCACCACCTCGCTGCCGACGTTGCCCAGCCCCAATACCGCCACACCGACCGGCTTTACGCCGTTGTCGTTCACCATTAGTCAACTACCTCCAAGCTCAAGAGATCCTGCACCGTCTCGCGGCGCAGGATCAGACGCGACACTCCGTCACGCACCGCCACCACGGCCGGACGGCCGAGCAGGTTGTACCGGCTCGACATCGAATAGCAGTACGCCCCGGTGGCGGCGACCCCGATCAGGTCGCCGGGCGTGACGTCGTCGGACACCCAGGTGTCGCGGACGACGATGTCACCGCTCTCGCAGTGCTTTCCGACGATGCGGGTCAGGGCGGGTGCCCCGTCGCTGGCCCGCGACACCAGGCGGGCGTCGTATTCGGCTCCGTACAGCGAGGTCCGGATGTTGTCGCTCATCCCGCCGTCGACGCTGACGTAGCGGCGGTGTCCGGTCTGACTGACGGCGACGTCCTTGACGGTGCCCACCTCGTAGAGCGTGATGGTGCCGGGGCCGGCGATGGCGCGGCCCGGTTCCACCACGAGCTTCGGTGCGGGCAGGCCCACGGCCGCCGATTCGTTGACGACGATGGCCCCGATCTTGGCGGCCAGGTCCTCCATGGGTGGCGGGTCGTCCTGCGGCAGATACGAGATGCCCAGTCCCCCACCGAGGTCGACGATGGACATCTGCGCGGTCTTCTCGACGCCGAATTCCTTCACCACGTCGGCGAGCAAGCCGATGACGCGGTGGGCGGCCAGCTCGAAACCGGCGACGTCGAAGATCTGGGAGCCGATGTGGCTGTGCAGGCCGACGAGGCGAAGGTGGTCGGCGGCGAACACCCGGCGGATCGCGTCCATCGCCGCGCCGCTGGCCAGCGAGAGGCCGAACTTCTGGTCCTCGTGGGCGGTGGAGATGAACTCGTGGGTGTGCGCCTCGACGCCCACGGTGACGCGGACCAGGACGTCCTGCACCACCCCGGCCTCGCCGGCGATGGCGTCGAGCCGCTCGATCTCGGTCAGCGAGTCCAGGACGACGTGGCCGACGCGCGCGTCCACCGCCATGGCGAGCTCGGCGACCGATTTGTTGTTGCCGTGCAGCGCAATGCGTTCCGGCGGGAAGTCGGCGTTCAGCGCGACGGCGAGCTCACCGCCGCTGCAGACGTCCAGCGACAGTCCTTCTTCGTCGATCCACCGCGCGATCTCGGTGCAGAGGAACGCCTTCGCGGCGTAGCGGACGTGCTCGCCGTCGCCGAACGCGGCGGCGATGTCGCGGCAGCGGGACCGGAAGTCGTCCTCGTCTATGACGAACAGCGGCGTGCCGTAGTCGGCGGCCAACCGGGTGACGGGCACGCCGGCGACGGACACTTCACCGTCGGCGTTGCGAACGGCGTTGCGTGGCCATACGTTTGGCGCCAGCGCGAGAAGCTCGTCGGTGGTCTGCGGGCATGCGGGCGCATTGCCGTGGCGGGTGTCCTCGGCGTGGCGGGGACCAGCGGGATGGGCCATCACATGCGCTCCGGTGCGCTCACGCCCAGGATCTGCAGCCCGTTGGCGATCACCTGGCGGGTGGCCTGACACAGGGCGAGCCGCGCTGCGTGCAGATCGGTCGGCTCCTCGTCGCCCTGGGGCAACACCCGGCAGGAGTCGTAGAAGCGGTGGTAGTCGCCCGCGAGGTCTTCGAGGTAGCGGCACACCCGGTGCGGTTCCCGCAGCGACGCCGCGGTCTTCAGCACGCGCGGGAAGTCGCCGATGCTGCGCATCAGCGTGCCCTCGCGGTCGTGGGACAGCAGGTCGAGGTGCGCGGTGCTGGCGGCGAGGCCGAGGTCGGCGGCGCTGCGCGCCAGCGCGGACAGCCGGGCGTGCGCGTATTGCACGTAGTAGACCGGGTTTTCACTCGACGCGCTCGACCACAGGGCGAGGTCGATGTCGATGGGGGTGTCCACGGAGCTGCGGATCAGCACGTACCGGGCGGCGTCCACGCCGATGGCCTCGACGAGGTCGTCGAGGGTGATGACGGTGCCGGCGCGCTTGCTCATCCGCATGGGCTGGCCGTCGCGCACCAGGTTGACCATCTGCCCGATGAGCACCTCGACGGTGGCCGGGTCGTCGCCGAGGGCGGCCGCGGCGGCCTTCAGCCGGGAGATGTAGCCGTGGTGGTCGGCGCCGAGCATGTAGATGCAGAGGTCGAAGCCGCGTTGGCGCTTGTCCAGGTAGTAGGCGAGGTCGCCGGCGACGTAGGCCGGGTTGCCGTCGCTCTTGATGACGACGCGGTCCTTGTCGTCGCCGAAGTCGGTGGTGCGCAACCAGGTTGCGCCGTCCTTCTCGTAGATGTTGCCGGTCTCGCGGAGCTTGGCGATGGCTTGGTCGACCCGGCCGGAGGTGTGCATCGAGTCTTCGTGGGTGTAGATGTCGAAGTCGGTGCCGAAGTCGTGCAGCGACTTCTTGATGTGGGTGAACATCAGGTCGACGCCGATCGACCGGAAGGTCTCCAGGATCTGGTCGGCGGGCCGGCTCAGCACGTCGGGCTCGGCGGCGACGACCTGCTGGGCGATCTCGGCGATGTAGCCCCCGGCGTAGCCGTCCTCGGGGGTGGGCTCGCCCTTGGCCGACGCGATGAGCGACTTGGCGAACCGGTCGATCTGCGTGCCGTGGTCGTTGAAGTAGTACTCCCGCACGACCTCGGCGCCCTGGGTGGAGAGCAGCCGACCCAACGCGTCGCCGACCGCGGCCCAGCGGGTGCCGCCGATGTGGATCGGGCCGGTGGGGTTGGCGGAGACGAACTCGAGGTTGACCTTCTCGCCGGCGAGTTCGCCGGAGTTGCCGTAGGCGCCGCCTGCGGCGAGGACGTTCTCGACCACCACGCCCTGGGCGGAGGCCTCGATGCGCAGGTTGACGAAGCCGGGTCCGGCGACGTCGGCGCCGGCGATGCCGTCGGTGCCCACGAGCGCCTCGGCCAGCCAGCCGGCCAGCTCGCGGGGGTTGACGCCGACCTTCTTGGCCACCTGAAGGGAGAGGTTGGTGGCGTAGTCGCCGTGCTCGGGGTTGCGGGGGCGCTCCACGACGACCGTCTCCGGCAGGGCGGCGGCGTCGAGCCCATGCTCGGCCAGGACCGCCGCGGCGGTGGTCTTGAGCAGCTCGGCCAGATCGGCTGGGGTCACGAGGGACCATCCTATGGTCTGGGGTGGTTTCTCCCCGAATCGTTTACTCGCAGCTGGTTGGTCACCGAGGCGGCGGGGCTGCCGCCACCCAGGCGGCACTTGACCCGTCGCGCATGCGTTAGGCTGTGCAAGCCCAATCGGCGCTGCTGGTTCAGCATGCGCCCCCGTAGCTCAGGGGATAGAGCGTCCGCCTCCGGAGCGGAAGGCCGCAGGTTCGAATCCTGCCGGGGGCACCAGGTCAAATGGCATCAACGACCATTGGCCGCCAAGTCCACGGTATGTGTACCGCCAGCTCTTCCTCCGTATCACTACTCGTCCATCAGCCGACTGCGGTTGGACCGGCCGACGGACACGACCCGTCATTCCACTATTGACATGTCATTACTGGCATGTGAGCCTGGAGTGGACCGACGACCACCCGGGGAGCAATCCATGCCGACACTTCCGTGGGCCACACCGAGGCCGCGCCCAGCCCTCACCGCCAACCCGACCGTGATGGCCTCCAAGTTCCAGTTGCGAGACCGCCGCGACGTGCCCGCCTTCTTCGTCGCCGCCTTGAGGATTCGCCGCCAGATGCTGAATTCACCTGGTGCCCTCGGCGTTTCGCTGATCGCAAAGCCCCTCAAGGGCACCTTCTTCACCCTCTCCGCCTGGGAGAGCCGCGAGCACCTGGAGGCGGCTGTCGTCGGCCACCCCCACGTCGAGACGATGAAGCGCTTCGCCCCACGCACGGCGCAATCGCTGTTCGCGTTCTGGACGCCTGGGACCGACAGTCGCCCGACGTGGCGGGAGGCCCATCGCCGACTCGACGAGGAAGCCGCCAAGGCCCAGCACTGACCGCCGCCTCACCCAACTTCACAGAAATGGTGTTGTGATGTGATGTTTGGTGATACTTTCGCGTGACAGGCGAGAGCACGGAAGGGGTGAGAGCAGTGGTGCAGTCAACGAAGATCAGCGGCCACGTCCACCGGAGATCCGAGATCGTGGCGTTCGTGAAGTCCCGCGGCGGCGCACGGATCGACGAGCTGGCGGACCGATTCGGCGTCAGCACCATGACCATTCACCGCGACCTGGACCAGCTCGACGCTCAGGGCATGCTCCGCAAGGTCCGCTCCGGCGCCGAGGCACCCCCCAGCGAGGCGTTCGAGCGCAGCGTCGAGATGCGCCGCGCCCTCAACGTCACCGAGAAGGACGCTGTCGCCCGCGCCGGGTACCAGTGGGCCCTGCAGCGCGTCGACATGCAAGCCGTCGCCGTCGACGACAGCACCACGGCCCTGCACGTCCTGCCCGCCCTGCGCGCACACCTGCCACTGACCGTGGTCACCAACTTCCTGCCCGCCATCAACGAGCTGGCCACCGACCCCGAGGTCCGGCTCAACGCCGTCGGCGGCGACTACGTGCCCGACTTCTCCTCCTTCGTCGGCCCGCAGTCGGTCCGCACGCTGCGCGACATGCACTACGACGTCCTGTTCATGTCGGTGCCCGCCGTCTCCCGCGGGATGTGCTTTCACCCGTCGAGCGCCGCCGCCGACCTCAAGCGCGCCTTCATCGAAAGCGCCGAGCTGAGCGTGCTGCTCGTCGACCACACCAAGTTCACCCGCCGGGCCGTGCACCGCATCTGCGACGTCGAGGAGTTCGACGCCGTCGTGGTCGACGACGGACTGGAGCCCGACGAGGTCCAACGACTGGAGGACTCCGGCGCCAACGTCGTGGTGGCCGTTCGGTCAAGCACGGCAACCATTTCCGACGAGGTACTGCCATGAACTCCCCACTGGTCGTCGCCGTGGACTGCTCGACCACGGCCGCCAAGGCCGTCGTCGTCGACCGCACCGGGCGGGTCGTCGGCGAGGGTTCCCACGCCCTCGCCACCGCCAGCCCGGCCCCCCACTGGTTCGAGCAGAACGCCCCCGACTGGTGGACGGCCACCGATCACGCGGTGCGCCAAGCACTCACCCACGTCGACGACCGGGAGTCCGTCGCCGCGATCTGCGTGACCCACCAACGCGAGAGCTTCGTCTGCCTCGACGCCGACGGCCAGCCCCTGCGGCCGGCGATCCTCTGGATGGACGGCCGCGCGCACGCCGAGGCGCGGCGCTACGGCACCGACCGCGTCGAGCTGCTCTGCGGCAAGCCCGCCGACATCACCCCCGGCCTCTACAAGCTGCTCTGGCTACGCGACCACGAGCCCGAAACCCTCTCTTGCAGCGCCCACGTCGCCGACGTGCACACCTATCTGGTGCACGCCATGACCGGACGCTGGACGTCGAGCACCGCCTCGGTCGACCCGCTCGCGCTGCTGGACCAGGCGACCGGCGACTACGCCGACGAACTGCTCGAACTCGCCGGGCTGCGCCGCGACCAGCTTCCCGACCTGGTGCCCACCGGCACGTCGCTGGGACCGCTGCGCCCCGAGGTCGCCGACGGGTGGGGCCTTTCCCACGGCGTCTCGGTGATCGCCGGCACCGGCGACGGCCAAACCGCCGGGCTCGGCCTCGGCGTCACCGATCCGGGCAGCGCCTACCTGGTCCTGGGTACCGCCGTGGTGATCGGCAGCGAGACCACCGCGTACCTGCCGGCCCGGGCCTACCGGTCGATGATCTCGGCGATGCCGGGGCAGACCACCGTCGAGACGTTCAGCTCGTCGGGCACCTACCTGTCGACGTGGTTCCGCCAGCAGTTCGGCGACCCGGACCTGGCCGGCGCGCCGGATCCCGCGCTCGAACGCGACGCCGCCGCGCTGCCCGTCGGCAGTGAACGGTTGCTGACCCTGCCCTACTGGAACGCCGCGCAGACCCCGCACTGGGACAGCCAGGCGTCGGGGGTGACGCTGGGCTGGCAGGGCTGCCACACCCGCGCGCATTTCTACCGGTCGTTGCTCGAGGGCATCGCGTTCGAATTGCGCATGCAGCTCGACGGTTTGGAGGCCGCGCGCGGCGAACGCGTCGAGGTTTTGCGTGCCATGGGCGGCGGGGCGCGCAGCGCGCTGTGGACGCAGATCCTCGCCGACGTCTTCGACCGGCCGCTGGAGGTCCGCGCCGCCGGTGAGGTCAGCGCACTCGGCGCGGCCGCGATCGCGCTAACCGCCATCGGTGAATACGCCTCACTGCCCGACGCGGCGGCCGCGCTGGCCAGCACCGACGCCGTCGTCGAACCCCGGCCGTGGGCCGCCGCGGCCTATGCCGACCTGCGGTCGATCTACGAACGCCTCTACTCGAACACCAAAGACCTGCTTCACGACCTGCACGACCTATCACTAGGAGACCAACGATGAGAGCGGCCATGTTCTACGGGCCAGGGGACCTACGGTTGGAGGACGTCGCGTCCACCGAACCCGCACCGGGTGAGGTGCTGGTCGAGGTCCGGGCCGCCGCGACCTGTGGCACCGACCTGAAGTCCTACCGGCGCGGGCACCCGAAGCTGTTCCCCACCCTGCCAGCGCGTTTCGGCCACGAATTCGCCGGCGTCATCACCGCTGTCGGGGACGGCGTCGACCAGTTCGCCGTCGGCGACCGCGTGACCGCCGCCAACACCGTGCCGTGCGGGCACTGCTGGGCGTGCGTCCGCAACCGCGAGAGTCTCTGCGAGAACCTCGAATTCCTCAACGGTGCGTTCGCCGAGGAGGTGGTGATACCCGCCGCGATCGTGGCCCGCAACACCTACAAGCTGCCCGACGACCTCGACTTCGCCGACGCCGCCCCGCTGGAACCACTGGCCACCGTCGTGCACGGAATGGCCGAGACCGGAATCGAATTGGGCGACACCGTGGTGGTTCACGGCGCGGGTCCCATCGGCCTGATGTTCGTGCGGCTCTCCACGCTGCGCGGCGCCAACGTCATCTCCGTCGACCAGTCCCCCTGGCGCCTCGAGCAGGCCAAGCTCGCCGGTGCCGTCGACGTGATCGACCTGTCCGACGTGCCGGACTTCGAGGACCGCGTCGCGCTGATCAAGTCCCGGACGCCGCACGGACGCGGCGCCGACGTCGGCATCGAAGCGGTCGGTCTGCCTCAGGTGTGGGAGCAGACCGTGCGCACGCTGCGCCCGGGTGCGACCGCCGTGTTGTTCGGCGGGACGCCCAAGGGCGCACCGTTCTCCGTCGACTCGAGTGCCATGCACTACGAGGAGTACACGCTCAAGGGCGTCTTCCACCACACCCCGAACTACGTGCGCACGGCCGTCGAATTGCTGGCGAGCCGCAAGGTCGACGGGTCGATGCTCGTCACCGAACGCCGACCGCTCGACCAATTGGTGCCGAGTCTGGAGGACATGGCGGCCGGCCGCGGTTCGAAGTACATCCTCGAGCCATGAGCCTTCGTCTGGAGTCCGAACGCCGGCAGGTCGTCGAATCCTGCCTGTCCCTCAGCCGCTCGGGCCTGGTGGTCGGCACGGCGGGCAATGTCTCGATCCGGGTCGACGACCTGGTCGTCATCTCACCCAGCGGCGTCGACTACGAGGCGATGACACCGGGCGACGTCGGCATCCACGACCTGGACGGTCGGCCGGTCGACGCGGTGCTGCAGCCGTCGAGCGAGCTGGCTCTGCACCTGGCCGTGTACCGGGAGACGAGCCACACCGCCGTGGTGCACACCCACGGCCCGGCGTCGACCGCACTGTCGACCGTGGTCGACGAAGTGCCGGCGTCGCACTACTATTCGGCCCTCTTCGGCGGTGCGGTCCGAGTGGCGCCGTACGCCACGTTCGGCACCGCCCAGCTGGCCGACAACGTCACCGCGGCGCTGCGCGACCGCACGGCCGCCCTGATGGGCAACCACGGTGCCGTCCTGGTCGGGGCGGCCCTGCCCAAGGTGCTGAGCATGGTGGCGTACCTGGAGTACGTGTGCGACGTACAGCTGCGTGCGATGGCCAGCGGCGCCCCGGTGCGGGTGCTCTCCGAGGAGGAGATCGCCGAGGTCGGCCGCCGACTCGCCGGCTACGGACAGGAGTCCACGTCCACCTAGCCCAGGGTCACCGCCCGCAAACGTTCGTGCGTCCCCGCGTACGGATCCGATTGCGGCAGCAGCGACTTGGCGATCTTGGTCACGGCGCTGTAGTTGACGTCGACGACGTTGGCCAGCGGAGACTGACACAGCTGGCTGCACACCTGATAGGCGTCCATCGGGCCGAGGCGGTACATCTCGGTCAACCAGCGCACCATCTCGACTTGCGAACAGCGCCAGGCGTCTTCGAGCGGACGTGCGGAGCCTACGGTCAGCAGGGCGTCGTCGTGCTCGAGTCGGGGCCACGCCGGTGCGCCGCCCTTGATCAGGTCGACGACGATCGTCACGTTCATCGCACCCTCGAGTGCGGTGCCGCACGTCTCGCCCTCGCCCTGCCGGTAGTGACCGTCGCCGACGGAGAACAGCGCACCGTCGACGTTGACGCCGAGGTACACCGTCGTCCCGGCCCGCAGTTCCGGGGTGTCCATGTTGCCCCCGAAGTAGTCGGGCACCAGCGTGGTGCGTACCTCGCGCAGCGCGGGTGCGACGCCGACGGTGCCCAGCATCGGCGCCAGCGGCATCGTCATGGTGAAGTCGGATTCGTGGGCGACGAACGTGGCTTCCCCTGCGGCCCGGTCGATCTGGTAGATCCACGTCAGCTCTGGCAGCGGGGGTTGCAGGCCGGCGGTCCGGTCGGTTCCGGTCAGGGCGCCGAACAGCGGGATGGTGGTGGACGCCGCCCAGTCACGCGCCGGTTCCAGCGACACCACGTGCAGGGCGAGGGTGTCACCCGGCTCGGCGCCGGTGACGTAGAACGGACCGGTCTGCGGGTTGAGCTCCTTCGGGTTGAGCACCTCGCTGGGCTTGTCGGCGCTGGAGGTGACGCGACCCGCGAAGGCGTCCTCGGTCCACAGCTTGAGCACGGTCCCCGGCGCCACCTCCATCACCGGTTGGGCTCCCCCGAACGTCCAGACGTATTGCTCCGGGGTCGGCGTGAATTCAACGACGGCCATGCGCAGCTCCTACGAACGGTCGAGCAGAACGCGGGCGCGCGATGCGAGGGAGCATCACCGCGAAGCCCGCGGCGATGACGAACCACAGAATGGCCTGCGTCACGAGGGAGTCGATCCTGAACTCGCTCAACACCTCTGCGGGAAACCCGGTGAACGCGACGTCCCCGGCGGGCCCCGTCATGGGTCCTGGGACCTCGTGGAAGGACGGCATGAGTGCCATGACCGTCGCCACCGCCACCAGGTAGCCGGCCGTCGCGGCGATCCCGGACTGCCAGCCACCGAGGCGAGGAGCCGACCGTAGGCCGGCGGCCACGGCGGCCGTGGCCAGCGCCACCGACGAGACGACGATCGCCAGGTAGGCGGTGGTCCGGTCGCCGATGGTGTCCTCGAGACCGACGCCGGGCGGGTTCGGCGGGTAGGTCAGCGACGGGATCACGGTGGTCGACACGAATGCGGCGACGGCGAGCAGGACCGCCGCCGTCCGGGGGTCGACGGCCATTCCGTGCCGGCGCAGCACGGCCAGAAGGACGCTGAACGCCACCGCGAACAGCGCGCCCATCACCGCGCCGAACACCAGGGTGCCCACGCCCGCGCCGACGTTTTCCTGCAGCGCCCTGGTGAAGACTTCGTGCGCGTGGCCGTGGTCACCGGTCAGGGCCGACTCGGCATGGGCGCGACCCTCCTCGTAGCCGATGGCCTGGTCGATCAGCGGCGAGATCTGGAGGCGTGCGTAGGCGAAGGACGCCAGCCCGGCGACCACCCCCGACGCCACCCCGAGGCCGATGTACTTCTTCTCCATGTCGAATCCCGTTCAGTGGCAGGGGAAGCCGAGCAGATGCCGGGCGTCGTGGACGAACTCGTGGACGTGGGTGTCGGCGCCGAACACCGACACCGCCCCCTGGTCGTAGCCGAGGAAGTAGTAGGCGATCAGGGCGAGCACCGTCGTTCCGGTGAGCCATAGCGCCGTGCCGACCACCGTGCTGTCCGGGGCCTCGACGGCGCCGCTCCAGCGTGCCGCCGACTCGTGGGAAGCAGTCATCTCGCGGATCCTCCTGAGTGAGATAGTTCCATCACGCAACTATTGCGCGTAGCGGCGAGTCTTGGGCAGCCTGCGGTCCGCGTCAACCCGAAACCCGCTGAAGCCGTCGCCCGAAACGAGTTCTTAACAAGCGCCCGTGGCTCCTGTAAACCCTGCGTTACGAGCTGGCCGTAGGGATTGCGAACCGCCACCGGGGTCGGTTTAGTTGTTCAGTGGAAGTATTTCCATCATGAACTAAAGATCGGAGACGACCGACATGCACGGTCCACACGACGTCGGAGGCCGCGACGGTCTCGGCCCCATCGCCACGGAGTTCCTCGAGCCAGGCATACCCGACTGGCGCTACCCGTTCGAGGGCCGGATGCACGCGGTCACCGCGATGGCCATCGCGAAGGGCGCGTTCAACCTCGACGAACAGCGCCACGGCATCGAGCTGATGCGATGGAGCGACTACACCGACTCCACCTACTACGCGCACTGGCTGTTCTCGGTGGAGAAGCTGCTCAACGACAAGGGGTACATCACCCACGACGAGATCGACACGCGGATGGCCGAACTCGGGCCGCCGAGCATGACGCCGCACCCCGAGAAGCCGGCCACTCTGTCCCCCTTCGCCGAGAAGATGGTCGACGTGCTCTGGAAGGGCACCCCGCACGATCTGCCCGCCGAGGCACCGCCGGTCTACGACGTGGGCGCCACCGTGCGGGTGCGAAACATCCACGACACCAGCCACAACCGGCTGCCCGGGTATCTCAACCGCGCCACCGGCGTGATCGCCAAGCAGTACGGCGCGTTCCACGACCCCGCAGCCAGTGCCCACCAGCAGACCGAGGTGCCACACCAGCTCTACATGGTCCGGTTCACCTCGACCGAACTGTGGGGCGACGCCGCCGTCGAGGAATTCGACCTGTACGCCGACCTGTTCGAGGACTACCTCGAACCCGCCAATTGACCCCACCACCAACCGAAGACGAGGAGAACCGACGATGGACTGGCTTTCACTAACCGACGTAGAGGCGCGTGTGAACGCGCTGGAGTCACTGATGGTCGAGAAGGGCTTGGCCGAGCACGAGGCCGTCGACGCGGTCGTCGCGTCGTTCGAGAACGACATGGGGCCCGTCAACGGCGCGAAGGTCGTCGCCAGGGCGTGGACCGACCCGGAGTACAAGGAGTGGCTGCTGCGCGACGCGACCGCCGCCATCGCCGACATGGGCTTCACCGGACTGCAGACCGAGCACATGGTGGCCGTCGAGAACACCGCCGAACGCCACAACGTCGTCGTCTGCACGCTGTGTTCCTGCTATCCCTGGACCCTGCTCGGCATTCCGCCGGCGTGGTTCAAGTACCCGCAGTACCGCGCGAGGGTGGTCAAGGAACCCCGAAGCGTCCTGGCCGAATTCGGCGTCGAGCTGCCCGACGACGTCAAGATCGACGTCTGGGACAGCAGCGCCGAGATCCGGTACCTGGTGATCCCGCAACGTCCCGAGGGCACCGACGGCATGACGGTCGACGACCTGATGCCGTTGATCAGTCGCGACTCCATGGTCGGCACCGCGCTGGTCGGGACGGGGGCCTAGATGACCACCGCCACGATCGACCTCACCGGCTTCGACGACTGGCACGGCGCCTCGGCGCTTCCACGGTCGAACGGCGAACTGGTCTTCGACGCGCCATGGCAGGGGCGGCTGTTCGGCCTCGTGGTGCACCTCTGCAAGGCGGGCGCCTTCGAGTGGGACGAATTCAAGGAGCACTTGATCGCGGTGATCGACGAGTCGGGACTGACCGACGTCTGCGATCCGGCGGTGTACTACCGCCAGTTCGGCGAGGCGTTCTGCCGACTGGCGGCCACCAAGCAGTTCTTCGACGCAACGGCGCTCGACGAGCGGACCGTGACCGAGGCGGCGCTGCTCGCGCACGACGACCACGACCACGACCACCCGCATCACCACTAGGAGCACCGACATGAGCAAGGCCACCGCGCTTTCCGTCAGCGTCGGAATCTTCGGCGCCCTGTCCACCTGGCTGACCGCAACCGTCTGGCTGCTTCCGGTCTGGGTGCTGTTCCTGGCGTGGGCGTCGTTCTTCTTCGTCGGATCCGGTCCCTCCGGCCTGGCGAAGTCCGTCGCCTGCAACTGGGCGGGCATCCTCATCGCCACGTGCACGCTGCTGGCCGTGAGCGCCACGTCCAGCGCCGTCCTGCTGGCCGTGGCGGTCGGAATCGGAAGTCTGACAATGGTTCAGGTGTCCCGGCTTCCGTGGCTGTCGGCCACCCCCGCGATCGTGTTCGGCTTCGCCATGACGGTCGGCACGATCGCCGCCACCGGAAACGGGATCCTCACCCCGGGGGTGTCCAACCCGGCACTGATCGCGGCCGTCACCGCGTTGGTGGGAGCCGCGTTCGGGATCGCGTCGGAGTGGGGAGCGTCCGTGATCGCCAAACTGGGCGGTGTTCGCATCGTCGAATCCGGGCAACCGGCGTGAGTTCGGCGTACCGCACCGGGGCCGGATATGCTGGCCGGAAACACAATTCGGAATGACGACGACCGCGTCAGGAGGAGGGGCCATGCCCACCACCACGAGCATGGACAGCGTCTCCGAGGTGCTGTTCCGAGTGGGACGCTGGTGGACCGAGGCGTTCTCGACCGGCTTGCTCGACGCCGACGTGAGCAGCGTCGAGGGCTGGCGGGTACTCGGGGTGCTGCGCGGCGGTGACGGATTCACCATGAGTGACATCGCCGCGGCGATGTCGGTGGCGCCGCCGACGCTGACGCGCATCGTGGACAAGTTGGTCGACGGTGGGTTCGTCCTTCGTCGCGTCGACGCCATGGATCGCCGCCGAGTGCTGGTGTACCTCTCCGCGAAGGGAAAGACGAAGGTGCGCAAGCTGACGCGACAGGAGGCGTCACTGAAGACCGCCCTGGTCGACGAGTTCGGCGAGGACACCGCCGGCCAGCTTCTCGCGACGCTCGCCCGGGTGTCGGAATTGCCGGTGTCCGGCCGCTGAGCGACGGTCGATTGCAACGTTTCACACCGCGAACACCCAGGAAATGCCGCGGTAACCGCGGGCATTCAAGATCGGTGCCACGCACGAGTGGACGGAGGTGGACGTGTACGGCCAAGTCCCCGTCGGCCCGTCACGTGACACTCTCGACGTCGCCCTCGTGGTCCCCCAAAGTGGGCCTGCCGGCATCTACGGGCCGTCCTGTGAGGCGTGCGCCGAACTCGCCATCGCCGACGTCAACTCACGTGCGGGTCTGCTCGGGCGTCGCATCCGACTGATCCCGGTGGACGGCAGCCGGGCGCCGTCAGCCGTGGCGGCGGAGATCGCCGCACTGATCGAACTCGGTGCCGTCGACGCGGTCACCGGGTGGCACATCTCGCCGGTGCGGCAGGCCGTGGCGAGAGTCACCGCCAACCGGGTGCCCTACGTCTACGGCCCGCTCTACGAAGGCGGCGAGCGCACACCCGGACTGTTCCTCACCGGCGAGACGCCGTCGCGACAACTCCTGCCCGCGATGGACTGGATGAACACGGAGTACGGGGTCGACCGTTGGGTCGTCATCGGCAACGACTACGTCTGGCCGCGCGAGACGGGCACGGCCGCGCGGCTGCATGCACGGTCCCGCGGTCGCCCCCTGGTCGGAGAGCTGTACCTCCCGTTGGGCACGTCCGACTTCAGCGCGGCCATCCGACACGTCGAGACCACCGGCGCCTCGGGCGTGCTGCTGCTGCTGGTCGGCGGCGACGGGGTCGAGTTCAACCGGCAGTTTGCCGCGGCCGGCATGGCGACCGCGGTGCCCCGACTCAGCCCGCACGTCGAAGAGAACATGCTGATGGCCAGCGGATCGGAGAGCAACGACGGACTGTTCGCCTCCGCGGGCTACTTCGAGGCGCTCAACACCGCGGCGAGCATGGACTTCGCCGGGCGCTACTACGCCCGCTTCGGACCCGCCGCGCCCGCCTTGAACAGCATCGGCGAGTCCTGCTACGAGGCGCTGACCTTGCTGATCACTCTGGCCACCAGGGCCGGGTCACTGGCGATTCCCGAGCTCAATCTGGCCGCCGAGAACCTGACCTACGTCAGCCCCCGGGGCGAGGTCACCATGCGCGGCAATCAGATGTCGCAGGACATCTACGTCGCCGAAGCCGTGGGAATGGACTTCGAGGTCCGTCAGCGGATCTCCGCCGCGTAGCACTCGACACACGTTCGTGCACTTTTGGCAAATCAATGGCGGGATGATTTGACTTCGTAAAGTTGTTTGCCACGTCGCCAGTCTGACGCCGTTTAACCGGATTATCGCGATCTGACCAGTTCAAGATCCATTGCAGAGTATTTGGTGCTGCCGAGTATCACTCACCGATGGTAAGTTCTAGCAATCGTCACGGAAATCGGGGCGAAAGTATGGTTTACATCCGGAGGATCGCCGTGGCACTGCTTCCGCTGACATCCGTGGGGAACGCCGACGTCTCGCCGACCGGCACCGCCTACGCCACCCGCGCGCTGATGACCCGAGCAATCAGCGCCGTCGGGCGCCGCGGGGCGTTCCTCCGCCGCGCCGGGACCCGGCTGCCGCTGATCAGCCAGGTGAGCGACCGTCGATACGAGAAGCGACTGTCTCAGCACGCCGGCCACCTGCCCCTCCCCTCGGCGGCTCAGCTCGACGTGCTTGCCGAGCTGAACGACGCCGGCGTCGCCGTGCGCCCCGCCGAGCTCCCCGCCGACGTGGTCGACTCCGCGGACGGCCTCGTCACACTGCTGCGCCGCAAGGGCGTCGACGCGCCGTGCGTGAAGGCCACGCCGCGCGAGCTTGCCGTCGACCCCACCCTGTTCACGTGGGGGCTCTCCGACCACCTGCTCGACCTTGCCGAATGCCACATCGGATTGCCCGTGCGCTATCTCGGCATGGAGGTCAAGCGCGAACTGGTCCGGTCGGCGTCCGGCGGCAACCACGAGGTCGTGCGGCGCTGGCACCTCGACCACGAGGATCGACGAATCTTCAAGGTCATCGTCTACCTCAGCGACGTGGACGCCGGCGCCGGGCCCTTCGGCTACATCCACCAGTCCCACAGCTCGAAGATCCGCGGGTCGCGCCGCCTCGACGTGCGGGGCGTGCCCGACGACGACATGCACGCCATGGTGCCGCGTCACGAATGGGCGCAGGTCACCGGTCCACGGATGACGGCCGTTCTGGTCGACACCGGGCAGGTGTTCCATCGTGTCTTCCCACCGACCGACACCGAGCGGTATTCGGTGACGTTCGCCTACTCCAGCAGGTCGCCGTATTACGCGTACTCGCGGTTGATGCTGCCGCGCCGCGCCGTCGACCAGCTGCGGGAACGCCTTTCGCCGCGACAGTGGGACGCACTCTGCGTCGGTCGGGGCCGGCGGGCCGGCGTCGCCTGAGCTGGCGCGTCAGGCAAAGTCCTTGGCGACGTCGGCAACTCGGCGCAACTGGTCAACGTCCGTGCTCGTCGGGATGAGGTGGATCTCGTCGGTCCCGATGGCCTCGAAGGCGCGAAGCACGTCGCGCAGGTCGTCCTCGTTCCCCGCCCATCCCGTCGTCGGCGCCATCGCGTCGACGAACTCGGCGGGAATCCAGTTCATGTAGCGCCTCAGGTGCCGGTGCATCTGTGCGCGGGGCTCGTCGCCCTCCCCCATGGCGAACCAAAACGACGTCGCCAGATGGGGTTTCGGCTTGCCAGCGTCACGCCAGGCGGCCCGCGCGACGTCGAACAACTCGTTCTGCGCCGCGACGTCGAGATCGAGGGTCGTCCCCGCCATCCCGCCTGCCCACGTCGCCGCGCTGCGAACGGTCTTGGGGCCGATGGTTCCGACCAACAGCGGAGGGCCGCCGGGCTGCACGGGTGAGGGACCCACGGGCAGCACCGATTCGGTGACCTTGTCCCCGGCCCAGACGCGCTTCATGATCTCGACGCGCTCGGCCATGCCGCGCATCGTCTGGGTCTCCATGTCCGCGCCGACGGCGTCGTAATCCTCTTTGCGGCCGCCGACGCCGATGCCGACGGTCAGCCGTCCGCCGCTGAGCATGTCGCCGGTGGCGAGGCCCTTCGCGAGCATGACGGGGTCGTGCAGTTGCGGCACGACGACCGTCGTGACCAGGCGGACCCGATTGGTCCACGCGGCCACCGCCCCCAGCAACGTCAACGAGTCGGGGTTGCCGAAGGCGATGCGCTCACCCCAGCACAAGGAGCTGAACGGACCCTCGTCGACGATGCGAGCCCATTGCTCGAGCACGGCGCCGTCGACGTCGGGTTCCATCACCGGCAGCGTCATTCCAATGTGCACGACCGGATTCTGGCACGCCGACGGGCGTCGACGTTGCAGACTTCAGCGAGTGAGCCCGGCCACCGTCAGCAGCTGGGGACGGCGAAGCACCATGCCGACCCACATCAGCACGCCGAGGTAGACGGCGAACAGGGTGGCGCTGAACAGCGGCGCCTCGATCCGCATGTTGGCGGTGACGGCCCCGCCGAGATACGCCGTGATCCCGAGCGCCCCGAGCACCGCGGTGCGCGGGATCGCGTAGAGCACGACGCACACCGTCAGCACCACGCCCATGACGAACGCCTGACCGGCCGGAAAGCCCAGCGCCTCGGTGCCTTCCTTGACCTGCTGGATGCCCGCCAGCTTGCCGACGGCGTCGAATGTCAGGAAGGCCCCGACCAGCACACTGATCACGACGCCGACCTTGGCGCCGAGCCGGGACGTGGTGGTGGAAGTGACGGCGGTGGTGGTGTCGACGTTCGTGTTCACGGAAGGGCCCCTCGGTTGTCGATGTGTTCGGTACCGGGGCAGACCGTGCCGGGCGAGGAAACTCATCGGTCGCGGTGGGCCGGGGGTTATCCCCCACGAAGGTCGTGGGAAAACGCCATACCCGCGGGGCGTCGCGACTCCCTAGGTTGAAGGCATGGTTGCAACGACCCTCGACATGCCACTCCCCCGCCAGGACGACGACGCCACCGCCACCGTCCGCCGCATCGGCGTGGTGCCGTCGGCCTCGATGCTGACCGGCGCCGCGCTGGGCGTCGTCTGGTTCTGGATTCCCCTGACGGTCGCCGTGATCGCCATCTCGTCGATACCGTCGGTCGTCGGATTCGCCGCCGCCGGCGTCGTATTCGTCTATCTCGTCCGCGGAGTCGACCGGGTGGAACGCATCCGCAGCGAGGCGGTGTTCGGCTTCGGCATCCCGGTTCCCCCGCGCCGCACCTCGCCGTACGACGGCTTTCAGCGGTGGGCCCACCAACTGTGGCTCGACGTCAGCAGCGCCCGGTTCTGGAAGGTCGTCGCGCACCACTATCTACGGCTGGTCTACGACCTCCTCGCATCGGGTATTGCCTTGGCGCTGTTGGCGTTCGCCATCGCCGGCCCGGCGATCGTGACGGCGGTCCACCGCAGCGACGTCGACGCCAACCTCTGGTTGCCCTCCGCGCCGTTGGCCTGGGTGCTCGCGGTCGTCGCGTTGGTCGCCGCGGTCGCCATCGTCGTCTTCGCCCCGGTCGTCGACGCTGCCGTCGACCGCTGGCTCTTGCCCCCGTCGGCGACTGCCGCACTTCAGCACGAGGTCAGTGCGCTCACCGACGCTCGCCGCGGCGCGGTGTCCTCGGCGCAGACCGAACGCCACCGCATCGAGCGCGACCTGCACGACAGCGTGCAGCCCAGATTGGTGTCCCTGGCCATGACGATCGGTCTCGCCCAGACCAAGCTCGACACCGACCTGCCTCAGGCCAAGAAACTCATCGGCGAGGCGCACGACGACGCCAAGAGCGCACTGGTCGAACTGCGCAACGTGGTCCGCGGCATCGCGCCGACCATCCTGCCCGACCGCGGCCTGGACGCCGCGCTGTCCTCGGTGGTGCAGCGCATCGAAACCTCGGGCGTTCCAACGACGTTGAACGTCGACCTGCCGAGGCGTCTTCCCGACGAGGTGGAGGCGTGCGCGTACTTCGTCGTCGCCGAGGCGCTGACCAACGTGGCCAAACACGCACGGGCCACCCAGGCGGTCGTCACGGTCCGGTTGGACGAGGCAAGCGACGCGCTCTTCGTGTCGGTCTACGACGACGGCGTGGGCGGTGCGACGGCCACCGCCGACGACGACGCGACGGGTCTGCGTGGCCTGGGCGAGCGGGTCGCGGCGGCGCGCGGCACGTTCGAGGTGTCCAGCCCGGTGACGGGATCCACCATCGTGACGGCGGTGCTGCCATGCGGATCGTAATCGCCGAGGACTCCGCGCTGCTGCGGGCGGGCATCGAACGCATCCTGACCGACGCCGGGCATCAGGTGGTGGCCGGAGTGTCCGACGCGACTGACCTGCTGCGCCTCGTCAACGAGCTGCGACCCGACCTCGCGATCCTCGACGTCCGCATGCCGCCGACGTTCACCGACGAGGGCATCCGCGCCGCGGCGCTGCTGCGCAGCCAGAACCCCGAGTCGCCGGTACTGGTCCTGTCGCACTACGTCGAGGAGCGCTACGCGGCCGACCTGATCGCCTCGGACACCAGGGGTTTCGGTTACCTGCTCAAGGACCGCGTCGCCGACGTGCCGTCGTTCCTCGACACGGTCGCCGTCGTGGGCGGTGGCGGCACGGTGCTCGACCCCGAGGTGGTGTCGCAGATCCTCGTCCGGTCGCGCCAGCGCTCCACGCTCGACTCGCTCACCCCGCGCGAACTCGAGGTGCTGCAACTGATGGCGGAGGGACGGGCCAACTCCGCCATCGCCGCCTCGCTGCACGTCTCGGTGGGCTCGGCCGAGAAGCACATCGCCTCGATCTTCACGAAGCTGAACCTGACGCCAGACGAGAGCGAGAACCGACGCGTCCTCGCCGTTCTCCGCTATCTCGAATCCTGAACCACTGAAAGGCCTTTCGCCATGACGACCATCGCTCCCCCGTCCGCTCCGCCGCCACTCACCCCCGGCAACCGCACCGCGTTGCGCGCCCTGCTGGTCATCGCCGCCTCGGTGCTGGTCGTCGGGTGCGTCGTGGCCCTCGTCGCGGCGGCCTTCGGAATCGCCTCACTACGGGTGACCACCGACGGCAAGGACCTGCCCGGCAACATGCGCTCACTGGTGGTCGACGCGTCCGACGTCTCCGTCCACGTGACGTCCGACCCGGACGCCGCCACCGCCCGCGCCGACCTTCGCACGGTGGGCTCCTCGCGGGGCGCCCGACCCAGCCTCGACGTGACCTCCGATGCCCGCGAGACACGCGTCCGCGTCACCCCCGGCTCGGCCCACGTGGTCGACGTCGGCGGTCCGAGCGATCTGACGATCACCCTGCCACCGGCGTTGGCGGCCACCCTCTCGGTCAGCACCCGGCAGGACGACGGCACGCTGACCGTCGACGCCAACCTCGACAGGCTGGTAGCTCGCAGCGCCGACGGCGACGTCGTCCTCAACGGTGCCGTGCACGTCGTGGACGTCACCGCGCGCGACGGCGACGTGGTCTCCCGACGGCCGGTGTCGGTCACAGAGTCCTTCACCGTCGAGGCCGTCGACGGCGACGTCGCGGTGGCGTTCGCCGACCCCGCCCCGCGCAGGGTCGCCGCCACGACCAGGAGCGGTGACGTCGCGATCACGCTTCCGGCGCCGGGGCCCTATCTCGTCCGCACCCGTTCCGGCGACGCCACGTCCGTCGACGTCCCGGAGACGACCGACCCGGCGCGGGCCGCGTCGGAGGTGACGGTGCGGTCCGACGACGGAAGCGTCTCCGTCGACGCCCGCCGTTAACCGGACACATTGGAATGGCCACTTGCAGCGTGCTGCAAGTGGCCATTGCGGTGAAGTGGATCAGCACACCAGGTCGACGTGCATCGTCTTGGCGAGCACGGTGAGCGCCGGTGACGAGCCGCCCCGCGAGTCGAAGGTCGAGTAGGTCTGACCCGGCTGCACCCCCGTCACCGTGCAGGACGAGAGTTGGCCGGTGCCAACGCGGTTGACGATGACGTGGTACCCGTCGGCCTCCAGCGTCCGCACCACGTCCTCGGCCCGCGACGGACCACTGGGCGCGGCGGTGGCGACGCCGGCGGACACGAGGACGGCAGCGGTGGCGACGGCGGCGGCGAAAAGCGTTGTGCGGTAGGACTTCATGGTCGGTCTCCCTCGGTGGCCGGGAGCCCGACGCTCCCGATGCCACTACGCTATGAGCCCGAATCCTCTGGGCCCATGGCGCTTTCCGGAGACCTTGACGGGGGCTAGCCCCCGTGGGTCGTCACACCAGCGACGCCATGATGTCGGCCACCGAACCGGTGACGGCCTTCTGAAACCCGGTGCCCGCCCAAATGTTCACGCCATGTGGATCACCGGCGCGAACCGCCGCCGCCCGCACCGGGCTGGTCAAATGGTGGATCTCGGGATAGCCCAGCGGCGCCTGCGCGTCGTGTTCGTCGACGAAGCGATTGCGGATCCCCCGCGCATAGCGACCCGAGAAGCACCTCGTCACGACCGTTTCGGTGAACTGAGGGTCGCGCAGGGCAGCGCGGTGCACCGGGCTGCTGCCTGATTCGTCCGCCAACAGGAACGCCGTTCCGAGTTGCGCCGCAACGGCTCCCAGCACGAAGACGTCGGCGACGTCGACCGCCGTCATCAGACCGCCCGCCGCGATCACGGGAACGTCGAGCGCGATGCTGGTCGAACGCACCAGTTGACCGAGCGGCTGGGTCGCCGGGGAGGCCGCGGGATCGAGCGTGCCACGGTGCCCACCCGCCGCCGGACCCTGGACCGCGACGGCGTCGACGCCTCGGGCGACGGCCCGCTCCGCTTCGGCCAGGGTGGTGACGGTGGCGACCGTGGAGATGCCTGCATCCTTGAGCCTGGCGCACTCCTGAACCGATGGCAGACCGAACGTGAACGACACGACCTCCGGTTTGAGGTCCATCACGACGTCGAGCTTCGCCGACCAGTGGTCGTCGTCGAACCGCGGGTCGCCGAGTCGGGTGCCGTAACGCCTCGATTCGCCGCCCAACGCCTTCGCATACTGCTGGATCGCCTCGGGGCGGGCCGCGCTGGACTGCACGACGAACAGATTCACGCCGAGCGGACCCGTCGTGAGCTGGCGCGCCGCCGTGATGCGTTCGGCCAACACGTCCGCGGTGAGGTAGCCGGCCGCCAGGAAGCCGAGCCCACCGGCGTTGGATCCCGCCGCGGCAAGCTCCGGCGTCGTCGGGCCGCCCGCCATGGGCGCGACGATCACCGGCTTGTCGAGTGAACGGACGTCGAAACTCATGGGTACATCCTGCAACGTCGCGCGAGTCAGCCCCGAGTGGTTCACTGGATTGACATGGCCATCAGTTTCAACCACACCATCGTGGCCGCCAGGAACCGCGAGGAGTCGGCGAACTACTTCACCGACGTCTTCGGTTTGGCGCCGGCCCAGGAATTCGGACCCTTTCTCGCCGTCACCGTCGAGCATGGCGTCAGCCTGGACTTCGCCCAGGCTCCCGACGACCAGGACATCCACCCGCAGCACTACGCGTTCCTGGTCGACGAGGCCGACTTCGACGCCATCTACGACCGCATCGTGCGTCGCGGACAACGGCATTGGGCCGATCCGCGCGGCGCCAGGCCCGGCGAGATCAACCACCACGACGGCGGCCGGGGCGTGTACTTCCAGGACCCGTCGGGACACTACCTCGAGATCATCACCCGGCCGTACGGCTCCGGCGGCTGACACCCCTCAACCGTGGCCGCGTTCCTCTTCTTGGCCGACGTAGTCACCGGCGAGGGCGGCGACGTGGCCGGGCAGATCCCCCGTCGCGACGTCGGCGAGGCTGGTCTCCTCCAGCACCGACCGCATGCTGGCGCGTAGCGCACGCCAGACGTCGGTGAGCGCCACGGTCGGACCCGAGTACGGCAGGTCGCCGAGACCGATGTCGCGCACGCTGGCCAACGGGCCGTCGATGCACCGCAACACGTCGGCAATGCTGATCTCGGCCGCCGGCTTGGCCAGCGCGTAGCCACCGTCGCGCCCACGATGGCTGCGCACCAATCGGTCGGTGCGCAGATCCGACAGGATGTCGACGAGGAACTGCGGCGGAATGCCCTGAGCCTTGGCCAGATCGTCGGTCTTGACCAGGACGCCGTCGGCGACCGTGGCCAGCTGCACCATCGCCCGGACGGCATACTCCGCCTTGGCCGACATCCGCATAGAGCGCATCATGCCACCGACGTGGCTGCGGATTGCGCGAGGATGGTCCACCATCGACACATGACTACCCGCGTCACCTGCTGTCAGATACCCCTACGCATCGGTGACACCACCGGCAACCTCACCACCGCGAGGACCGCGATCGAGGACGCCGCCCGCGACGGCGCACAGATCGTCGTGCTGCCCGAACTCGCCTCGTCGGGGTACGTGTTCGCCGACCGTGCGGAACTCGAGGCGCTCGCCGAGACCCGCGACGGCCCGGCGATCACCGAGTGGGCCAATCTCGCCGAGGCCTTCGACCTGACCATCGTCGCCGGGTTTCCGGAGGCCGCCGGCGACCAGGTCTACAACAGCGCCGCCGTCGTCGACCCGACCGGGCTGCGCGGCGTGTACCGCAAGGCGCACCTGTGGGACACCGAGAACCGGGTGTTCGACCGCGCCGACGACCTGCCGCTGGTGCTGGACACCGACCACGGCCGCCTCGGGGTGATGGTCTGCTATGACATCGAATTCCCCGAATGGGTGCGCGCGGTGGCCCTGCAGGGGGCGGACCTGCTCTGTGCGCCGGTGAACTGGCCGCTGCTCCCCAGGCCAGAGGGTGAACGGCCGACCGAGCAGGTCCGCGCGCTCGCCGGCGCAGGCATGAACCGCATGGCGATCGCCGTCTGCGACCGCGCGGGTGTCGAACGCGGTCAGGACTGGGTGGGAGGCAGCGTGATCGTCGACGCGGACGGCTACCCGATGGCGATCGCCGGCTACGGCACACCCGGCCGGATCACCGCCGACGTCGACCTCGCCGAATCCCGCGTCAAGCAGTTCAACGAGAACAACGACGTCCACGGCGACCGGCGCACCGACCTCTACCGCCGTGCGGGACTACTGGACTGAGCGCTGGGCGAACGCCCGCACCGACGCCGGCACCGGGATTCCCGCGGTGAGATCCGGCGCGGCCACTGGTTCGCCGTACGTCACCGCCATCGGCACGACACCGGCCCAGGCGTCGCCCGCGACGTCCTCGTCGGGGTCCTCCGGCCAGCCGGCGCTGACCTTCAACGACCAATTGTCCTCGGCGATGGGCATTCTCAGCACCAGCGTCGCGGCGATCTCCTTGCGGGTGCTGGGCCGCAGCTCGGCGACCCGGCCGGGAATGAACGCGTCGGTGAGAGTCTCCAGAAGGTCGGCCTTGTCGTCCCCGGACACCTGCTCGAACACCCCGAACAGCGCCGCGCTGCGGTACTGAAACGACGACTCGAATCCGCTGCGGGCGACGACGACGCCGTCCAGGGTGGTGACCGACACCGCCGCGGGCACTCCAGTCGACAGCGCCCGCAGCCACGGCGACCCCGTCGAACCGTGGATCACCAGATCGGTGCCCACCCGCGCGAAGCCGGTCGGAAAGATCACCGGGTGGCCGTCGCGCACCAGGGCGACGGTGGCCAGCGGGGTGGCGTCCAGGAGGGCGTCGAGCGCGCTGCGCGACTCGTCCTGCTTTTCGGTGAGCCGGGTGACTCGGGTCGAGGGCTGGGTCATGGGTTCATTCTGAGTCGGGAAGGCCAGTACAGCCAGTTAGTCCTCGGAACCGCTGCTCGCGGGCTTTGCCGCGGTTGTGCCGTCCTGCCCGGCATCCCCGTCGTCGCCTGCGACGGACTGGACCGTGGTGGACCGGGAGGGAGTAGACGGGGACGGCACGGCAGGCGGCGTCTTGTCACGATTGCCTCGAGATTGACGTTCGGCTCGTTCCTTCTCGTCGGCGGCCGACTTCTTCGCCGGCGCTTCGGCCGCCGCGGCGCTCGACGTCGTCGAGTCCTCGTTGCCACCCGTTTCCGGGGTAGCCGACGTGGCTTCGCTGACCACCGACGCCTCGGCCTCGGGGGTGGTCGAAACACCCTCTGCGAGGGTCGGTTCCGTCACCATCGGCTCCGTGACCGTCGACTCGATGGCCGTCGGCTCGGTGGCCTTGGACGTGGCGGCGGGCGTGGCTTCGGCGATCGGCGTCTTCGCGCCCGATCCCGTGATCGCGGTAATTCGAACCGCGGCATCTGATCCTGCTGCAGCCGTTGCGGTCTCACCGGCCTGCGCTGCTGCCGAGTGCTCGTCCAGACCCGTGCCGAACGCCACCCGCTGCGACGACGGCGCCGCGTCGCTCACTGTGGGACGGGTGAAGGACCCGAGGAAGTTCGTGATGGCCGCGACGACGGCGTTGACGAACGAGAAGGCCGACTGGGTGAACTGCTGAACCAACTGCTGCACGAACACCACGAAAGCCGTCAGCGGGTTGGCGGGATTGGACGGGTTGGTCGGGCCCGCCGGGTCGAACGTTTGATTCGGGTGGGCCAGAATCCATTCCGCCAACACGTCGGCCGCCGGCTTTCGCACCCAGTTGCCGTTGGCGTCGACAGTGAAGACGCCAAAGTTCTCCTCCGGATCGCTGCTGCCGGGATTGGAGTCGACTGTCGTGTAGACGTAAGCCGGCCCGGCCCACGACTGCATGCTCCACGTCGCGAGGAAGTCCTGAATGTAACTGGCTTGGTGCTCGTAGGTGACTCTCGACGTGGCCAAACCGTATTCGGTGGCCCAGATCCTCTTGGTGACGGGATCACCGTTGGCGTCCAACACTGGCTGCCCGCCAGGTCCGGTGACGTAGTCACCGTTGCTGGCCATCAGCGCCACCATCGCCAACGCTTGATCGAGCGCATAACCGTCGGGGGTTCCCTCGGAGAAGGGAGTGGTCTCTTGGTAGGGATGGTAGGCCAGCGCGTCGAAGTAGCCCTTCGCTCCGGCGTCGTACATGCCGTCTAGGAACTCGACCGGACTCAGCGCCGTGCCGTCGTCGTACGTCGGCGTGTGGCCGAGTCCCGCCGCGACGATCGTCGCCGTGGGATCGATGTCCTTCAACGCGGGATAGACCGCCTTGAGCAACTCCGCGTACGCCGCCGGATCGATCGGGTCGTAGAAGCCGACGTAATTGGGCTCGTTCCAGATCTCGTAGGCCGACACCGTGGAGCCGTATCTGGTCGCGACGGCCGACGCGAAGTCCGTGAAGTCCTTGACGTCTGGATGAGCGGCCCCTGGCTCGAATTGGTCGTCGGGGTCCACCCAGGCGGGGGTGGTATTCATCTCGGCCAACACGCCCATGTCTCGCTTCGCGGCGAGGGACATGACGACGTCCATCGCCTCCCAGTCGTATTCACCCTTGGTCTTTTCCACGAAACGCCACGGCACGTAGACCCGGATGTTGTCGATCCCAAGTGCCTGCATCTGGTCCAGATGCCGAGCGACCTCCACGGGGTCGATCGCGTCGTCCGGGTCCCTCAGAAAGAAGAGGTTCGAATCAGCGAGGCCGACGGTCGAGCCGGACACGGTGATCTCGGCGACGGGTAAGTAGTCGTAGGCGGCCAGGCGGCGCGGCGGGGGCACGAACAGATTGCTGGCGTACGCGCACGTCAGCGCCACCGGTAGGACTGCGACGACGGTCTTCGTCGCCATCGTTCGAAGCACGGTGGCGTGGCGATTGATCATTGAACCCCCGAGGTATTGCGGCGCGACGCCGCGCGGCTGCGTTACAGCAAACTTGCACGGGCGTCATTTACGACAGCTCGGAAGGTATCAGAGACTGTCAGCGACTTGACAGCATTTGCCCAGAGACGGGGTGGTGGAGCCGCCGCCCGCGATCCGGGGTTCGTCTCAGGCAGGCTCTGTCAGTCGGGAACGTCCGCGCCGTCGCGAACCACCACCGCGAACAGGTCGGCGAGCGCGGCCAGGCTGGCCGACTGCAGGCTGGCCGCCGTCACCGGTTCGCCACCGACGCCCGGCAACGACCGGGTGGCGGTGGCCGAGGCGACCACCGTCGGCGCGTAGCCGGCGTTGAATGCGCCGCGGGCGGTCGAGTTCACGCACATGTGGGTCATGAACCCGGCGATTACCAGATTGCTCGCACCGAGGGCCTTCAACTTGTCGTCGAAGTCGGTCTCCACGAACGAGTTTGGGTACTGCTTGGTGACGACTGCTTCACCGTCACGCGGGGCGACGCGTGTGACGATCGCGCCGCTCTCCCCCTCGACGTCGTAGAGCGACCCGGGGCCGTCGGAGTGCTGGACGTGGATGATCGGGATGCCCGCCGACCGGGCGCGGTCGAGCAGTGCCGCCGCCTCGTCCAGCGCCGCCTGCACGCCCTCGAGCTCCATGACGCCCTGGGTGTAGGTGTTCTGGCAGTCGATCAACACGAGGGTCGACTCGGCCAGGGGTGCCGGCGTCGAGGGGAGTTCGGACAGCGCGCGCAGGGTGGGATTGCTCATCGCCTCAACCTACCGACCGTGGGGGCTGTGTACGCCGATCATCGACATTTCGTACACGAGGCCCACGCTCGGCGCTCAGGCGGTGGTGACCGCCAACACCGCGTCGGCCAGCTCCGGGCGGCAGACGATCAAGTCCGGCAACAGGACGTCGGCCTGGTTGTACCGCAACGGCGATCCGTCCAGACGCGAGGTGAACAGACCGGCCGCGCGGGCCACCGCGACGGGGGCGGCCGAGTCCCACTCGTACTGGCCGCCGGCGTGGACATAGGCGTCCGCGACGCCTTGGACGACCGCCGCGACTTTTGCTCCGGCCGAGCCCATTTCGACCAATGTACCGTTCAACGCCTCGCGTACGGCCAGCGCCACGGCCGGCGGGCGGGTCCTGGACACGATGATGCGCGGCACCCCTGGTGCGGCAGCCGGCGGCGGCACGTTCGGCGTCGCCAACGTGACGCCTTGAGCGGGGAGCGCGACCGCACCGGCGACCAGTTCGCCGGACTGCCACAGCGCCACGTGCACCGCCCAGTCCTGCCGACCGAGCTCACCGAATTCCCGGGTGCCGTCGAGGGGGTCGACGATCCACACCCGATCGGCGCTCAACCGCTTCGAGTTGGCCTTCTCCTCCTCGGTGGCCTCCTCCGACAGCACCGCGTCGTCGGGCCGCTCGGCCGCCAGCGCCGTCATCAGGAAGGCATGAGCACGCTTGTCTCCGGCGTCCTTTCGCTCGACGGCGGTGGCGTCGGCCAGCTCGGCGCGCACGCCGAGGAGCAGCTCGCCCGCCTCGGTCGCCAGGCGGGCCGCCAGTTCGTGGTCGGTCATTTCGCGTCGATCATGTCGATGACGTGCTGCGCCAGTTCGGTCACGTCGCAGTCGGGTGTGAGACGCAGGTCGGGGTTCTTGGGCCGCTGATACGGGCTGTCGATCCCGGTGAAGTGCGTGATCTCGCCGCGTCGGGCCTTGGCGTAGAGCCCCTTGGGGTCTCGACGTTCGCAATCCTGCAGCGGGGTGTCGCAGAAGACCTCGAAGAAGTCGTAACCCTGATCTTCGTGAACCTTGCGGGCCAGCGCGCGGTGTTCCTCGAGCGGGCTGATGGCGGGCACCAGCACGATCTGCCCGGAGTCGGCCAGCAGCGTGGCGATGTGCGCCAACCGTCGCAGGTTCTCGGCGCGGTCGGCCATCGTGAAGCCCAGATCCGCGTTGAGGCCGTGCCGCAGGTTGTCGCCGTCGAGAACGTAGGCGGGACGCCCACTTTCGAGCAACTTCTGTTCGACGAGCATGGCGACCGACGACTTGCCCGAACCGGAGAGCCCCGTGAACCACACCGTGCTCCCCCGCGACAACCGGTCCTCGGCGGTGACGAGATTCTGGTGCCGGACGGCATTCGGGGTGGCCGTGCGCGTCGCCGCCGGGGTGGTGTCGCGCACCATGCCCGCGGCCACCGTGCCGTTGGTGTCGGGGTCGATCAGGATGAACGATCCGATCGCGGCGTTGCGGGCGTACTCGTCGAGCAGCAGCGGCACCTGCGTCCGCAGCGTGACGCGGCCGAGTTCGTTGATCTTCAACGCCGTTGCGCTCTTGTCGCGGTGCAGCGTGTTCACGTCGAGTCGATAGTCCAGCGCCGTCACCCTGGCCCGAGTCGTCCGCGTCGTGTGCTTGATGACGTAGTCGCGCCCGGGTTCGAGCGCCGCGTCGTCGGACATCCAACAGACCGTGGCGTCGAAGTCCTGGGTGACGTGCGGCTGGTTGTTGGGCCGGGCAATCATGTCGCCGCGGGAGATGTCGATGTCGTCGGCCAGGCTAATCGACACCGCCATCGACGCGAACGCCTCGCCGAGAGGACCTGCGGGACCCTCGATTTCGGTGATGCGACTGGTCTTCCCAGCCGGCAGCACCACGACCTCGTCGCCCGTGCGCATCACGCCGCTGGCGATGGTGCCCGCGTAGCTGCGATGGTCGGCGTGCTCGCGGGTCTGGGGCCGGATGACGTACTGCACGGGGAACCGGACGTCGACCAGGTTGCGGTCACCGGCGATGTAGACCTCTTCGAGGTGACTCAGCAGGGCCGGACCCTCGTACCAGGGCGACGCGTCGGACTTGGTGACCACGTTGTCGCCGTTGAGGGCCGACAGTGGAATGGTCGTGACGTCCTGCACGTCGAGGCGCGCGGCGAATTCGTGGAAGTCGTCGCGGATCTTCTCGAACCGTTCCTGGCTCCAGTCGACGAGGTCCATCTTGTTGACCGCCAACACGATGTGCTGAATGCCGAGCAGGGAGGCCAGGAATGCGTGGCGCCGCGACTGCTCCAACAGTCCGTGCCGCGCGTCGACCAACACGATGACCAGCTGTGCGGTGGACGCACCGGTCACCATGTTGCGGGTGTACTGCACGTGGCCCGGGGTGTCGGCGATGATGAACTTCCGCTTGGCCGTGGCGAAGTAGCGGTACGCGACGTCGATGGTGATGCCCTGTTCCCGCTCGGCGCGCAGGCCATCGGTCACCAGGGCGAGGTCGGTGTAGTCGTGACCGCGCTCCTGCGAGGTGCGCTGCACCGCGGCGAGCTGATCCTCCATGACGGCCTTGCTGTCGAACAGCAGCCTGCCGATGAGGGTGGACTTGCCGTCGTCGACCGAACCCGCAGTGGCGAGCCTCAATAACGTTGCCATCAACTGTGCCTTCTCTTCTTCGCGCAAGCGCTCATCAGAAGTACCCCTCGCGCTTGCGGTCTTCCATCCCCGCCTCGGAGATGCGGTCGTCGGCGCGAGTGGCGCCGCGTTCGGTCAGTCGGGAGACCGCGGTCTCGGCGATCACCTCGGAGACCGTGCGGGCGGTGGACTCCACGCAGCCGGTGCAGGTGACGTCACCGACGGTGCGGAAGCGCACGACCTTCTCGACGACCGTCTCGTCCTTGCGGGGCTGCAGGTACTTGTGGACGGCCAGCAGCATGCCGTCGCGCTCGAAGACCTGCCGCTCGTGGGCGTAGTAGATCGACGGCAGCGTGATCTTCTCGGCGCCGATGTAGGACCAGATGTCGAACTCGGTCCAGTTGGAGATCGGGAACGCCCGGATGTGCTCACCCTTGTGGTGGCGGCCGTTGTAGAGGTTCCACAGTTCGGGCCGCTGCGCCTTGGGGTCCCACTGGCCGAACTCGTCGCGAAAACTGAACACCCGCTCCTTGGCGCGAGCCTTCTCCTCGTCGCGCCGGGCCCCACCGAAGGCGGCGTCGAACTTGTTCTCCCGGATGGCCCTCAGCAGCGTGAAGGTCTGCATCGGGTTGCGCGACGGGATGGTCTCGACCACCCGGCCGGCGTCGATGTCGTCCTGCACCTTGGCGACGACGAGGCGGACGCCGGACTTCTCGACCAGTTCGTCGCGGACGGCCAGCACCTCGTCGAAGTTGTGGCCGGTGTCGACGTGCATGACGGGGAACGGCAGCCGTCCGGGCCGGAAGGCCTTGAGCGCCAGGTGCAGCATGACGATCGAGTCCTTGCCACCGGAGAACAGCAGCACCGGCTTCTCGAGCTCGGCGGCGACCTCGCGGATGATGTGGATTGCCTCGGCCTCCAGCGACCGCAGGTGGCTCAGCTCGTACTTGCCCGCCGTCCGGTCGAGGTCCTGTGTCGCGGTCATGACTTCACCACTAAGTTGGTGAAGTTAACCAGAATTACAATCATGCCCAGGAATGTAACCGGCGCCGCCATGGCATGTCAACGAATCTCCGAGCTCAGTCCACCGTCGTCGGCGCGTCCGCCGCCTTGACCAGCCGCGCCTCGGGCCGGGCCGGCACCCCGTCGGCCAGGAACCACCGGAACGCCAGGTTGCCTCGCGGGTACCCGAGGGTGGTCAGCGAGTTCGGGTGGGCCGTGGCTCCCGTGGACAGCACGATGGTCACCGAGCCGTCCGCGTTGGGCACCGCGGTGTGCCCGTTGACCGAACTGCGCGCGTCGGCGACGCCGGGGGTGGCCATGAACTGGTTCCACACCACGAGATTCCAGAACCGGCAGGCGGGTGGCCGATGGGTGATCACCAGCGCCTCGTCGTCGGCGAGAACGAAGCTGCCGTAGGAGTAGCAGGCGTCGCGGGCAGACCAGCCGAAGTTGGCGTCGAGCACCTGATAGGGCTCGGCGAATTCATTTGCCGCGTGCGATGTTTCGTGCCCAAGGCCGTGGGCGTCGTCCCTGCGCATGCCGACGGCCAGCGGCAGGATGGCGAACATCGTGCGCATCCAGGCGGCACTGGCCCGCAGCGCTGCCGCGGTTTCGTCGTCGCCGTGACGGAAGCGGTCGGGCTCCTCGAGTGCCTCGATGTGCCACTCGACGGGCCGTCCGGTGCGCGGATCCGCCTGATAGTCGCGGGTCATCAACACGGCGGCGTCCGGCGTCGGCCCGAGCTCGAAGGAGAAGTTTCCGTCGGCGTCCAGCTCCAGGTCGTCGTCACGGACCAGCGCGACGACCCGGTCCGACCAGGCGCCCGGCGACGGTTCGTTGTAGGCGGTCACCGAGAAGTACACGCTGTCACCACGATTGCCGCTGATTCGATACCGCCGCGCGGGGTCGACCGGGCACATCAGGTAATAGGCGTCGGTGTTGTCGCCGCCCCACCGACGGTCGGGGCGCACCGGCGTGTTGATCTCCACCCAGGTGGGTCGACTGGGGTCGGCGAACAGATACGTGTCGAACGCGACGCCGAGGGTCGTCGCCAACATGCGGTACCCGTCGGCGACGTGCCGGTCGTCGGTGACGGCACGATCGCCGGTCAGGAACGAGGCGTCGAGACCTCCCAGCGTCTCCAAGAGTTCGCGCCATGCCGTCGTCGACTCGTGCGTGGTCATGTGCTGATGCCTCTCGTGATGAGGGTGGCGGTTCGGTCCACCCATGCGTCGTCGAGCGCGGGCCCATGGGTGAGCAGCGCGAAGAAGGTGATGCCGGCGACGGCTTCGACGAGCTCGTCGGCCGACGCGTCCGGCCGGACTTCGCCGCGCGCGACGGCGTCGGCGAGTCGGTCCGCCAAGCCTCGCGACAGAATTCCCGAGAAGCGTTGCAACAGAGCGGTATGCAGCGTCGGGTCGGCGGCCAGCTCGCCGACCAGTCCGGTGAGCGCGGCCCCGGCCGCGGGGGTGGTCAGCACGTCGGCGCTACGCCGGACCATGGCGTGGACGTCACCCGCCAGGGTGCCGGTGTCGGGAAGTTCGGTGGCCTCGCCGAGCGGGAAGACTGCCTCGTGCACCAGATGCGCCTTGCTGGGCCAGCGGCGATAGATGGCCGGCTTGCTGGTGCCCGCCCGCCGGGCGATGGCGTCGACCGACAGCTCGGCGTACCCCGTCTCCGCCAGGAGTGCCACCGTCGCCTCGAGCACGGCGCCCTCGATGCGCGGATCGCGAGGTCGACCAAAGTCCGTCGTCATTACGGAACTGACAGTAACATAAGTCGGTGTGAGCGACACCACAGTTCATCTCGACGACCTCGCCGAGCCTCGTTTCACCCCCGAGGCCGATCAGATGCGCGACATGATTGCGTCCCTGGCGCCCGACTGCCCCCTCGACTCGGATGCCCTGCACGCCAGGGCAGCCGCCGACACCGGACTCGACGACTTCGGCCCGGACGACTACCGCGAACGACTCGAGGTGTATCTGGCCGACGTCCGCGACGTCGACGGCCTCACCGGGGTGGGCGTCGTCAACTTCTTCGGGCAGTTGTTGCAGGTTCTGAAGAATCGACTGCTGCTGACCGATCTGTTGTCGCGGCACCCCGAGATCCACGACGTCGAGTTGGAGCCACCCGTCGTCATCGTGGGCCTCCCCCGCACCGGCACGACCCATCTGCACAACCTGCTAGGTGCCGGGCCGACCTTCCGCACGTTGCCGTATTGGGAAGGCGTGGAACCGTTTCCGTTGCCGTCCGAGGCCGGCGTCGAGCCGGACCCACGGCGCAGTCGAATGGACGTCGCCGTCGAGGTGATGAACCTCGTCATGCCGCACTTTCCCCTCATGCACGAGATGACCACCGACCACGTGCACGAAGAGATTCAGCTACTCGCCAACGACGTCTCCACGATGCTGATGGAGACCCTCTGCGACGCGCCGCGCTGGCGTGACTACTACCTCTCCCACGATCAGACGAGCCATTACGAGCATCTCGCCACGCAGCTCAAGGCGCTGCAGTTCCTCCGAGGCGGGCGGCGCTGGCTGCTCAAGTCACCTCAGCACCTCGAGCAGCTGACCGTGTTGGACAAGGTGTTCCCCGGCGCGGTCGTCGTGTGCACCCACCGCGATCCGATGCCGGTGGTGCTGTCGATGATCGCGATGGTGACCTACTCGGCACGCATGCACCGCGGCCGGGTGCCCGTCGAACGCATTGCGGCGTCGTGGATCGATCGCCTCGACCTCATGTTGTCGGCGTTCCTGCGCGACCGCAACGCCATCGGACCCGAGCGCTCGGTCGACGTGCGCTTCGACGACTTCATGGCCAACGAGCTCGGGGTGGCCGAACAGATCTACGCCCTGGCGGGTGAGCCGGTGACCGACGTCGTGCGGGCTCCGATGGAGGAGTATCTGGCTGGGCATCAACGCAATCGACTGGGCCGGGTGGCCACGTCGTGCGAGATGTTCGGTCTGGACGAGGTGCGCGTTCGGGAACGCTTCGCCCCGTACGCCGAGCGCTTCCTGTCCTGACGTCAGTCGACGGAGGTCAGGGGGTGACCTCGGTCAGCTTGCCCGTCGCGACGTCGAACACGAACCCGCGCAGCGACTCGTGCTTGGTGACGAACGGGCTCGCCTCGATGCGGCGCAACGACTGCCGCACGTCCTCGTCGAGATCGGCGAACGACTCGGCGGCCCACTCCGGCTTCAGGCCGGTCTCGTCCTGGATCTGCCGCTTGAAGTCGTCATCGGTGAACGTGAGCATGCCGCAGTCGGTGTGGTGGATCAGGATGATCTCGCGGGTACCGAGCAGGCGCTGGCTGATGGCCAGCGAGCGGATCTCGTCGTCGGTGACCACACCGCCCGCATTGCGGATGACGTGCGCCTCCCCCGGTGCCAAGCCGAGCGCTCGGTACACGTCGAGGCGGGCATCCATGCACGCGACCACCGCGACGTGCTTGCTGGGCGGCAGAGGAAGCGGACCACTGAACTGCGCGGCGTACGCCTCGTTGTTCTTCAGGTACTCGTCGGTCACGGACACGGGAATCTCCTCCACGGGCAGACGTCGGCGTTGACGCTAGCTGCGGTCTGCCCGTGGTCAGAGGTTCAGGATCGCGGTGATTGCAGGTCGTAGACCGTCGTGCCGCCGACGTCGGTCTTGGTGAACGTCTTCTCCACCCACGCCGTGATGTCGCCAGCCGAACCCGTACGGTGCCACGACGGCCCGCCGTGCCCCGAATCGGCGAGGAAGTACCGCACCTGGCCGTCGGCGACGTACTGCTGGAACTGCGCCAGCGTCGGCGACGGGTCACCACCGGCGAAGCCACCGATGGACATCAGCGACGTGCCCGTCTTGAGCTCGAGGTCACTCACCGACATGGAACCGATACCGGCTGCGGCCCAACGGTTGTCCGCACTCTTGAGCATCGCTTCGAGTTCCGGGCTGTCGGCGCGCCCACCGGGGCCACCGGGTCCACCCGGGCCGCCGGGTCCGCCGAAGTGGAAGCCGCCGGCCTTCTGCGGACCCGACATGGTGCCGGGGCCGTTGTGCGCGCTGGCCACGTTGTAGATCGAGAAGGCCGCCGATCCGCCAAGCCCGACGACGACGGTCGCCACGACGACGGCGACGGCCGCCCTGCCGAGACGGTGCGCCCGGACGGCGAGCAGTACCGCCACCACGATCGACCCGACGAGCACGATCCAGCGGATCGCCGGCCACCACTCGGGCGTGCGGTTCAGCAGCAGGAAGGACCAGACCCCGGTGGCCGCCAGCATCACCGCGAGCACGATGCGGGGCACCCACGATTCGCGGCGCGCGACGAGCTGCGCGACGGCGATGCCCACCAGGGCGGCGACGGCCGGGGCGAGCGCGACGTTGTAGTACGGATGCACGGTGCCCGCCATGAAGCTGAACACCGCGCCGGTCACCAGAAGCCAACCGCCCCACAGCAACAGGCCGGCGCGGACGCGGTCGGTGCGCGGCGTGCGCATGGTCAACCACAGTCCGGCGACCAATCCGATGAGAGCCGCAGGCAGCAGCCAGGACGCCTCGGCGCCCATCGACGCGCCGAACAGCCGACCGATGCCGGGGTCGCCGCCGAAGAACAGGTTCATGCCGCCGCCGCCGAAACCGTGTCCCGGGCCGGGGCCGCCACCACCGGGCCCACCACCCTCGTTGCCGGCGATGCGCTCGATGCCGTTGTAGCCGAACGCAAGTTGCAACAGGCTGTTGTCGGTCGACCCCGCGATGTAGGGCCGGGAGTCGGCTGGCCACAGGCTGACCAGCGCGACGTACCACCCCGCCGACACGATCATCGTCGCCCCGCCGACGAGCAACGCGCCCAGTCGCTTCCACACGCCGAACGGTGCCGCGACCAGAACGGCCACCGCCAGACCGGGCACGACGAGGAAGGCCTGCAGCATCTTGGTCAGGAAGGCGAAGCCGACGGCGCAACCGGTCCACGCCATCCACATCGTCATCCGCCGCACGGTGCTGGCGTCGAGGGCGCGCACCGTGCAGTAGGCCGCCACCAGGAGCAGCAACACCAGCAGCGCGTCGGGATTGTTGTAGCGGAACATCAACGCGGCCACCGGTGTCAGTGCCAACACCAGGCCGGCGATCAAGCCCGCGTAGGCACCGCTGGTCCGCCGGACGGTGAGGTACAGCACCGCGACCGCACCCACGCCCATCAACGCCTCGGGCAGCAGCATGGTGAATTCGTTGAAGCCGAACAGCCTGCCGGACAGTCCCATGACCCACATCGCCGCGGGCGGCTTGTCGACCGTAATCGCGTTGCCCGCGTCGAAGGAACCGAACAACAACGCCTTCCAGTCCTGGGTGCCTGCCTGGGCGGCGGCGGCGTAATAGCTGTTGGCCCATCCCGAGGAGCCGAGCCCCCACAGGTAGAGCACGCCGGTGCCCACCAGCAGTGCCCAGAACGCGGGCGTCGTCCAGCGCGGAGCGGCCGGAGCCGGGTCGTCGACGACGGCGTCCGGTTGGACGTCTTCAGCAGTCAGTGTCACAGTCGTGTTCCTCGTGATGGTCGGGTCAGCGCGTCCTGCGGGGGTGAAACACCCAGCCGCGCAGGAGGACGAAGCGGACGGCGGTGGCGAGCAGGTTGGCCAGCACCAGCACCGACATCTCGAGCATGCGGTGCGGTTGGTCGACGAAGGCGTGCAGCCCCGCCAACGCGCCACTGGTGATCGCCAGGGCGATGGCGAAGACGATGAGCCCCTCGACGTGATGACGGGCCGCCTTCGTCGCGCCCGAGACTCCGAACGTGAAGCGGCGGTTGGCCGCGGTGTTGGCGATCGCCGTCACCAGCAGCGCGACGAAGTTGGCCACCTGGGCACCGATCAGCGGATGCAGGACCATGAACAGCAGCAGGTAGGCCACGGTCGACAGCACGCCGACGGCACCGAACCGCACCACCTGGCGGAACAGCGAATTGGGCGCGGCAGCCGCCGATTGCGACGGAGCCAGTTGCGCGGCAATGGCGTTGACGGGAATGGAACCGCTGGCGAAGCCGCGCAACAGCCGACCGACGCCCTTGAGGTCCGCGGTGGCCGTGGCGATGATGTCCACCCGGCTGTCGGGGTCGTCGACCCAGTCGACCGGGACCTCGTGGATGCGCAGACCGCTTCGCTCGGCCAGCACCAGCAGCTCGGTGTCGAAGAACCACCCGGTGTCGGCGACGTAGGGCAGCAACCGGTGTGCGACGTCGGCGCGAATTGCCTTGAAGCCACACTGGGCGTCGGAGAACCGCGCGTGCAGCGTCGACTTCAGGATCAGGTTGTAGCAGCGCGAGATGATCTCGCGCTTGGGACCGCGCACCACGCGGGAGCCGCGACCGAGCCGGGTGCCGATCGACAGATCCGAGTGACCGGAGATCAGCGGGGCGACGAGGGGGCCGACCGCAGCCAGGTCCGTCGACAGGTCGACGTCCATGTACGCCAGCACCATCGCGTCGGAGTGCGACCAGACGTGATGCAGCGCGCGCCCGCGGCCCTTCTCCTCCAACCGCACGGTGCGGACGCCCTCGAGTTCCTCGGCCAACTCCGCGGCGATGCGGGGGGTGTCGTCGACGCTGGCGTTGTCGGCGATGGTGATGCGGACCGGATACGGGAAGCTCTCGCTCAGATAGCGGTGCAGCCTGTGCACCGAGTCGGCGAGCGCGGCCTGCTCGTTGTAGACCGGGATCACGACGTCCAGCACCGGAACGCCGAGCCTGCGGGCCTCCTGCGCGGCATTCGGCCGCGATCCGAACGCCGTCGCCCTGGGAACCATCGCGACCTCCGTGAGGTCCGCTTCCTGAATGTCCGTCATGTCTCCATCGTCGTTCGGCTGCTCGTGCTGACCGTTTGCGCAAGCTATGCGTCGGCTATGAGTGATTGGGCACCTCGGTGAGGTCGTAGAGGACGACGCCGTCGACGGTCTTCGGCGCGTAGTGCGCCTCGACCCATTCGCCGATGTCAGCGGCCTCGCGGCTGCCGGTCGTGCCACGTCCCACGGGCATGCCGAACATCGAGTGGGCGCGGATGAAGTAGTGGATCCGGCCGTCGGCGACGTCGCGCTGGAACTCGGCGAGCGTCGGCGCCGGATCGGTGCCGTTGAATCCACCGACGGCCATCACCGGAGCGCCGACGGCGAGTTGGTAGCCCGCCGCGTTGCTCGAGCCGACCACGGCGGCCGTCCACTGGAACCGGTCGGCGCCGTCGGACAGCATCTCCGTCAGCCCCGGCCCCGGCTCGGGGATGTCGAGGAAGCCGCCGCCGGGGCCGCCCGGACCGCCGAAGGAACCGTGCCCGCGTGCCGGCCCGACCGACGGGATGGCCCCGGAGTGCGGGGTGGCGACCGTGGCCAGTGAGTAGGCCGTCGGTGCCGCCAGACATGCCAGGATCGCGAGCCCGGCCACGCCCGTGGCAACCCGCCGCGGGAGCCGGCCCACGACCAGGAGCAGCACCGCGGCGCCGACCCCGGCGACGGCGACCGCCGTGCCGAGCCACGGCAGCCAGTCGTGCCTGCGGGCCAGCAGGACCGCGGCGAGCACGACCGTCACCAGGACGGTGCCGGACATCGCGATGACGGCTCGCACGTCGGATCTGTTGCGCCACAGCAACACTGCACCGATGCCGATGGTTCCACCGATCGCGGGGGCGAGGGCGACCGTGTAGTACTGGTGCAGGATGCCGTTGGCGTAGCTGAAGACGACGGCGGTGACGACCAGCCACCCGCCCCAGATGATCAGCCCGGCCCTCGCCGGATCGGTCCGGGGGGCACGGCGGGTGACGATCACGCCGGCGGCGAGGAAGATCACCGCGGCGGGGATCAGCCAGGCGCTGTAGGTGCCCATCGAGACGCCGAACAACCGTCCCCAGCCGACGTCGAAGTTCATGTTGCCGAGGCCACCGGTTTCCTCACCGGTGAGCCGGCCGATTCCGTTGTAGCCCAAGGCGAGTTCGACGATGCTGTCGTCCTGCGAGCCACCGATGTACGGGCGCGAGGACGCTGGCCACAGCTCGACGAGCAGCAGGTACCAGCCGCCGCTGACCACCATTGCCGCCACGGCTGCGGCCAACCTCACCAGCCGCGTCCGCAGCGGCACCGCGGCGGCGATCAGGTAGGCGACGCCAAACGCGGGCAGCACCAGGAAGGCCTGCATCATCTTGGCCAGGAAGGCGACGCCGACCGCCGCACCCGCACCCGTCAACCACCAGCGGTTGGCATCCCGCTCGCAGGCGCGCTGGACGCAGTACGCGCCGGCCACCAGGGCGAGCACCAGAAGGGAATCGGGGTTGTTGAAGCGGAACATCAGCGCGGCGACGGGAGTCAGCGCGAACACCGCGCCGGCGAGCAAGGCCGCCGACGGACCGGCCGCCCGGCGCACCGCGGCGTAGAGCAGCGCGACCGCGGCCACCCCCTCCAGCGCCTGCGGCACCAGGACGCTCCACGAGTTGAGACCGAACAGCCGCACCGAGACGTCCATCACCCACAGCGCGGCGGGCGTCTTGTCCACGGTGATGGCGTTTCCGGCGTCGCTGGACCCGAACAGCATGGCCGTCCAGTCGTCGGCCCCGGCCTGCACGGCCGCGGAGTAGAAGCCGTTGGCCCACTCGTTGATTGACAGGTTCCACAGGTAGAGCAGCGCCGTGGTGACCAGCAGCACCCCGAGCGACACCCGTTCGCCGAGCGTAAGCCGCTGACGGCGCAGGTCGTCGGGGTCGGTGGCGCCGTCGTCGGCGTGCGCGGGGCGCGTGAGAACGGCGGTCACTCCATCGATCTTCGGTGAGTGGGCTATGTGCTCGATTGGCTCACCCTGTGCGTCACCTGTGAAGAATCGGTGTGGGCGGGCAGCCGGACGACGAACTCCGTCCGGCCGGGTTCGCTTCGGACGTCGATCTTCCCCTCGTGCGCCTTGACCACCGCGGCGACGATGGCAAGGCCCAGACCGGTGCTGCCGCTGGGGCTGGGGCTCGAAGCTGCCGGGGCGGCTCCGCGCCGCGCGCGTGACGAGTCACCCCTGGCAAACCTCTCGAAGATCTCCGGCAACAGGTCGGCCGCGATGCCGGGGCCGCCGTCGGCGACGGTAAGCACCGCCGTGTCACCCTCCCGGGACAGTGACGTGGTGACCGCCGTTCCCGCCGGGGTGTGAATCCGTGCGTTGGCCAACAGGTTCACCAGCACCTGCTGCAGCCGGGCCTCGTCACCGACCACGACGACCGGCTCCTCGGGCAGGTCAAGCGCCCAATCGTGGTCGAGACCCGCGATGTGCGCGTCGCTGACCGCGTCGACGACGAGCCTGGTCAGGTCGACCGATTCCCGCACCAGCGCCCGCCCCGAGTCGAGCCGGGCCAGCAGCAGCAAGTCCTCGACGAGGTGGGTCATGCGACCGGTCTCGGACTCGACGCGACTCATCGCGTGTGCGACGTCGTCGGGGAGTTCGCGTCTCTTTCGTTGCGCGAGTTCGGTGTACCCGCGGATCGCGGCGAGCGGGGTACGAAGCTCGTGGCTGGCGTCGGCGACGAACTGGCGCACCCGGGTCTCGCTGGCGTGGCGAGCGGACAACGCCCCCGCGACGCGGTCGAGCATCGTGTTCAACGCCGTCCCGAGCTGCCCCACTTCGGTGTGCACGCCCTCCGGGTCGACCTCGACGATGCGGCTGGGCAGGTTGACCTCGCCCTTGTCGAGTTCGAGGGCCGCGACGTCCCTCGCGGCCGTGGTGACACGGGACAACGGCGCCAATTGACGACGGATGACGAGCACCCCCGCGGTGGCGGCGGCAATCAGGGCGATGACGGCCAGGACGCAGAACATGCCGACCACCCACAGCAGGGTGTCGTCGACCACCGCGGTGGGCAAGCCCGTCACGATCGTCTCGTCGCCGTGGCGGGCGTGCAGCGCGATCACCCGGTACTTGCCCTGGCCGTCGAGTTCGATCGTGACCGGGGTGCGGGTCGGCGGCACCTTCGCCAGCGCGGCGGCCGCAGCGGCACTGATCTCGGCCCGGCCACCGTCATTGGTGATCACGCCGGCGTCGATGTCGCCCGACGGCGAGACGACGGCCCCGACCGTCCGGGTGGCCTGCCCCGGCGCGTTGAGGAAACCGGGCCCGGGCCCCGCCTCCGGATCGAAGAAGCGGTTGCGGGGCGCGTAGTCGTCGCCCCCCTTGTCCGAGTCACGGGACGCCTCGAACGGGATGGGCGGCATCGGACGCGGCAGCTCGAAGATGGCCGCTGAGCGCTTGCCCGCCTCGACCACCTGGTTGTCGAGCTGGCGTACCAGGAACCGTTGCAGCGCAAACTCGGTCGCGATGCCGATGCTGGCGCACACCACCGCGAGCAACACCACCTGCGTGAACAACAGCCGCATTCGGAGCGACCACGTGCGCGGCGCCAGGATGCGACTGTGCGACCCCGTCCGCGGACCCGGTCCGGCGGCGCCCGGGCTCATCGCGGCGGCTTGAGGACGTACCCGGCGCCGCGCAGCGTGTGGATCATCGGCTCACGACCGCTGTCGATCTTCTTGCGGAGGTACGACACGTACAGCTCGACGATGTTGGAGCGACCACCGAAGTCGTAACTCCACACCCGATCGAGGATCTGCGCCTTGCTCAGGACCCGCTTGGCGTTGCGCATCATGAATCGCAACAGCTCGAACTCGGTCGCCGTCAACGTGATTGGCTCCCCCGCCCGGGTGACCTCGTGGCTGTCCTCGTCGAGAACCAGGTCGCCGACCACGATTTGCGCGCCGCCCGTCTCGTCGGCCACCCCGGTGCGCCGCAGCAACGCCCGCAGCCGCAAGACGACCTCTTCGAGGCTGAACGGCTTGGTGACGTAGTCGTCGCCGCCCGCGGTCAGGCCGGCGATGCGGTCTTCGACCGAGTCCTTCGCCGTCAGCAGCAACAACGGGAGCCCGGGAATCTGAGCGCGCAGCTCGTGCAACACGTCCAATCCGCTCATGTCGGGCAACATCACGTCCAGCACGACGACGTCGGGCGGGTTCTCCTTGGCCACCGCGATCGCGGTTTCGCCGTCACCGGCGGTGGAGATGTCCCAACCCTCGTAGCGCAGCGCCATGGACACCAGCTCGGCGAGCACCGGCTCGTCGTCGACCACCAGCACGTTGATGGGCTTGCCATCCGATCTGCGCATGACGAGCCGGGCGGGATCGGCGTGTTCGCGGTCGGCGCCGTTCATGGTGGTCACGTCCTCAGTGTGGGCCCGTGCGATGGGCACGTCCTGTGCCAACCCTATGCGCGACCTGTGAACACAGTCTCACAGCTGGCCCATAGCTTGGCCCGGCAGAGTGGCTGCCGTGAACACCTGGGGCATGCGGAAGACGATCGGCGCCGTCGCGGTGGCGGCGGCGGTGGCTGGCGTCGGAGGAGCCGCGATCGCCGCGGCCACCGAGACGGGCGGACACGGTGGACCTGGCGGTTTTGGTGACTTTGCGGGCTTCGCCGGCTTCGAGGGGCCCCCGGGCTCACCACTCGGAGCTCATCGCAGTGAGGCCGAACCCGCCTCACTGCACGGTGAATACGTGGTGGCCGACGACCACGGCGGCTACTCCACGATGATGACCCAAACGGGCGCGATCACGGCAATCTCGCCGACCTCGGTGACGGCCCGCAGCGCGGACGGCTTCACGCAGACCTACGGGATTCGCGAGGTCGAGAACGCCAGCGCGCCGCCGTTCGCCGTCGGCGACACCGTCGTCATCAAGGCCACGCGACAAGGGGAGGCCGCCATGGTCTCCTCCATGGGGCCTCCCCTGTCACCAGGTCACTAGGTCTACAGCGCGTCCTGCTGCTCCGGCGGGAGCGCTGCGGGGCCCTCGATCGGGGGCACGGCCGACGACGTGGTGGGCGTCTCGGGCGCCACCGTCTCGGTCGTCGTCTCGCCGATCGTGGCTTCCTCCGTCGGCACGGGGCCCGGGGTCGACGGCTCCGCCGAGCTCGACGTCGCCACGGTCAACGCGCCACCGGCGATCAATGCTCCTGCACCGACGCTCGCGGCCACTAACTTCATGCTCTTGCCGTTCATGGTGGTCCCTCCCAATCGGGGCTGTTCGGGTGTGCCGGGGGCCTGGTCGGCCCCCGCTGCTCCACGGGGTAACCGAAGCAGACGCGCATCAAACACCAAGCGGACTCCCAGTCAAGACTTACGTGGACCGGGAAACGGCAATCGGCGGTTCATCTCCTACCCTGTGGCCATGCAGTTTCCGACGGGCGCGTCATGACGCGCTTCCTCGCCCGCCGGGCGCTGAACTACGTCGTGCTGCTCCTGCTGGCGTCGTTCCTGACCTTCGCGCTTGCGTCGTGGTCGTTCAAACCGCTCGACAGCCTCGAGGGCCGCAACCCCCGGCCACCGCAGGCCGTCATCGACGCCAAGGCCGCCGAGCTCGCGCTCGACAAGCCCATCCCCCTGCGCTACGTCCACTGGGTATCCGAGGCCGTGCAGGGCGACTTCGGCACGACCGTGGCCGGGCAACCGGTCTCCGACGAGCTGGGGCGACGCATCGGCGTCAGCCTGCGTCTGGTGTTCCTCGGTTCGGTGCTCGGCACCGTGATCGGGGTGGTGGTCGGCGCATGGGGCGCCGTCCGGCAATACCGGGTGTCCGACCGCGTGATCACGGTGCTGTCGCTGCTGTTGATCAGCATGCCGACGTTCGTCGTGGCCAACCTGCTGATCCTCGGCGCGCTGCGCGCCAATACGGCGTTGGGATTCAACGTCTTCGAATACACCGGTGAGACGTCGGGGACGACGACCGGTGGGGCCGCCAGCCAGTTCGTCGACCGCCTGCAGCACCTGGTCCTTCCGACCACCACGCTGGCGCTGTTCTCCATCGCCGGCTTCAGCCGCTATCAACGCAACGCCATGCTGGACGTGCTGGGCCAGGACTTCATCCGCACCGCGCGGGCGAAGGGCCTGACCCGCCGCCAGGCGTTGTTCAAACACGGCCTGCGCACGGCGCTGATACCCATGGCCACCCTGTTCGCCTACGGCGTGGGCGGTCTGGTGACGGGCGCCGTCTTCGTCGAGAAGATCTTCGGCTGGCATGGCATGGGCGAGTGGGTGATTCAGGGCATCGCCACCCAGGACACCAACATCATCGCCGCGATCACGGTCTTCACGGGAGCCACCATTCTGCTGGCCGGCCTGCTGTCCGACGTCATCTACGCGGCACTGGACCCGAGGGTGAGGGTGGCCTGAGATGACCGAACCGGTCGCGACGGAGGCGTCGTCGACGGCGCAATCCGGGATGGACGTGGGAAGATTCGCCTCTCGACGCGCGTTGACGACGCGACGGTTCCTCCGCAACCGGCTTGCCGTGGCGGCATCGGTCGTCCTGGCCGCGATGTTCGTCGGCTGTTACGCGCTGCCGCCGTTGCTGCCATGGAGCTACACCGATCTGGACTTCCTCGCCCTGCAGCAGCCGCCGAGCGCCAGTCACTGGTTCGGCACCAACGGGCTCGGCCAGGACCTGTTGGCGCAGATCCTCCGCGGCATGCAAAAGTCGCTGCTGATCGGCGTCTGCGTGGCCTTTCTCTCGACGATCATCGCGGCCACCGTCGGCGCGGTGGCCGGGTACTTCGGCGGGTGGCGGGACCGCACGGCGATGTGGGTGGTCGACCTCCTGCTGGTCGTGCCCAGCTTCATCCTCATCGCCATCGTCACACCGCGCCTTGGGGAATCGGGCCGGGTGTTCTCGTTGATCCTGCTGCTGGCGGCGTTCAGTTGGATGATCAGCGCGCGCATCGTACGTGGGATGACGATGAGCCTGCGTGAGCGCGAGTTCGTCACCGCCGCGCGGTACATGGGCGTGTCCAACCGGCGGATCATCGTCCGCCACGTGTTGCCGAACGTCGCGTCCATCCTCATCATCGACACCACTCTCAACGTGGGCGTCGCGATCCTCGCCGAGACCGGACTGTCGTTCCTGGGGTTCGGCATTCAACCGCCCGACGTCTCACTCGGCACGCTGATCGCCGACGGCACCCCGTCGGTGACCACGTTCCCCTGGGTGTTCCTGTTCCCGGCCGGCATCCTGGTGCTGATCGTGCTGTGCGCCAACGTGATCGGCGACGGACTGCGCGACGCGATCGACCCGGGTGCGAAACCCCGTCGGCGGCGGCGGCGCACGTGAGCGAACTACTCGAGGTGACCGACTTGCGCGTCGGCTTCACCACCGACGCCGAGGACGTCGCGGCCGTGCGTGGCATGACGTTCGACGTCAAGCCCCGCGAGGTCGTCGCGCTGGTGGGCGAATCCGGCGCGGGCAAGTCCGCGACCGCGATGGCGGTCGTCGGGCTGCTCCCGGAGTACGCCCGGGTGTCCGGCTCGGTGCGGCTGCACGGCGACGAGCTCATCGGACTCGACGATCAGCGGATGTCGCGCATCCGTGGCCGGGTGGTCGGCACGGTCTTCCAGGATCCGATGTCGGCGCTGACCCCCGTCTACCCGGTGGGTCAGCAGATCGCGGAGGCAATTCGCGTGCACCAACGCGACCTCAGCCGGTCGGCCGCCGCGGCGCGGGCCGTGGAACTCCTCGAGTTGGTGGGCATCTCGCAGCCGCAACGCCGCGCCAAGGCCTTTCCCCACGAACTGTCCGGCGGCGAGCGCCAGCGCGTGGTGATCGCCATCGCCATCGCCAACGACCCGGACCTCATCATCTGCGACGAGCCGACGACCGCACTCGACGTCACCGTCCAGGCGCAGATCCTCGACGTGTTGCGCACGGCCCGCGACGTGACGGGCGCAGGCGTGCTGATCATCACCCACGACCTGGGCGTGGTCTCGGAGTTCGCCGACCGGGCGCTGGTGATGTACGCGGGCCGGGCCGTCGAGGCCGCGCCGGTGGCCGACCTGGCCGAGAGCCGCGTCATGCCGTACACCGTCGGGCTGCTGGGTTCGGTGCCCCGCCTCGACGCCGCCCAGGGCTCTCGACTGGTGCCGATCCCCGGCGTCCCACCGTCGATGGCCGCCCTCCCCCCGGGCTGTCCGTTCGCGCCGCGGTGTCCGATGGCCGTCGACGACTGCCTCACCGCCGAACCGGAGTTGATCTCCGTGGGGCCCGGCCACACCGCGGCCTGCATCCGCACCGACGACGTCGCGGGCCGCTCGGCCGCCGACGTCTACGGCGTGTCGACGGCGCCGGCGGACGCCGCGGCCGACCCCGACGCGCCCGTCGTGCTCCGCGTCGAGAACCTCGTCAAGACCTTCACCCTCACCAAGGGCGCGGTGTTCCGGCGCCGCATCGGCGAGGTGCGGGCCGTCGACGGCGTCAGCTTCGACCTGCGGCAGGGTCAAACCCTGGGCATCGTCGGAGAATCCGGGTCGGGGAAGTCGACCACGCTGCACCAGGTACTGGAACTCGCTGCGCCCCAAGGTGGTTCCATCGAAGTCCTCGGCCACGACGTCGCCACCCTCGACCACCGTTCGCGGCGGGCACTGCGAGGCGATCTACAGGTGGTGTTCCAAGACCCCGTGGCCTCCCTCGATCCACGCTTGCCCGTCTTCGATGCGCTGGCAGAACCGTTGACCGCCAACGGGTTCGACAAGAAGCACGTTGACGAGCGGGTCGCCGAGCTGCTGAGCACCGTGGGGCTGCGACGCGAGGACGCCGGAAGGTATCCGGCCGAGTTCTCCGGCGGCCAGAAGCAGCGCATCGGCATCGCACGCGCGTTGGCGTTGCAACCGAAGATCTTGGCGCTCGACGAACCGGTCTCGGCCCTCGACGTGTCGATCCAGGCCGGCATCGTCAACCTGCTGCTGGACCTGCAGGAGCGGTTCGGATTGTCGTATCTCTTCGTCTCGCACGACCTGTCGGTGGTCAAGCATCTCGCCGACCGACTGGTGGTGATGTTCCAGGGGTCGATCGTCGAGTCCGGCGACGCCGCGGAGATCTTCGCGCGCCCGCAGCACGAGTACACCCGGCAGTTGCTGGCCGCCGTGCCGCAGCCGTGAGCGGTTAGAGTCTGTCCCATGCAGATTCGACGTCTCGCCAGTGCCCTCCTCGTCGCCGGAGTCGTGCTCACCGCGTGCTCCGGCGGCAGCCAGGAGCCCCCGTCGGCGGGCGGCACCGCCGAGGTCGGCAGCACCAACGACGTGAATCCGCAGGATCCCGCCTCGTTGCAGGAGGGTGGCAACCTGCGCATCCCGTTGACGAACTTCCCGGACAACTTCAACACGATGCACATCAACGGGCCCACCGCCGACGCGGCCGCGATCTCCCGCGCGACCATGCCCCGGGCGTTCCGGATCGCCGCCGACGGCACGGCGTCGGTCAACACCGACTTCTTCACCAAGGTCGAGCTGACCGGGACCAATCCCCAAGTCGTGACGTACACGATCAACCCCAAGGCGGTGTGGAGCGACGGCACGCCGGTCACCTGGGAGGACATCAAGTCTCAGATCGACGCGACGAGCGGCAAGAACAAGGACTTCGCGATCTCGGCGCCCAACGGCAGCGACCGGGTCGCGTCGGTGACCCGAGGCGTCGACGACCGGCAGGCGATCATGACGTTCGCCAAGCCGTACGCCGAGTGGAAGGGCATGTTCGCGGGCAACACCGTTCTCTCGCCCAAGAGCATGACCGCCACCCCGGAGGCCTTCAACACCGCCCAACTGAACGGCCCCGGGCCGTCGGCGGGACCGTTCATCGTGACCGCACTCGATCGCACCGCACAGCGAATCACCTTGAGCCGCAACCCGAAATGGTGGGGGGCGCCGCCGCGCCTCGACACGATCACCTTCTTGGTGCTCGACGACGCGGCCCGCCTGCCCGCTCTGCAGAACAACGCCATCGACGCCACGGGGCTGGCCTCGCTGGACGACGTGACGATCGCCAAGCGCACCGCCGGCGTTTCGATTCGGCGGGCGCCGAGTACCAGTTGGTACCACTTCACCTTCAACGGCGCGCCCGGTTCGATCCTGGCCGACCCCGCCCTGCGCAAGGCCATTTCCAAGGGCATCGACCGCCAAACCATCGCCAACGTGGCGCAACGCGGACTCGCCGACAACCCGGCGCCGCTCAACAACCACGTCTACGTGGCGGGCCAGAAGGGCTACCAGGACAACAGCGGCGTCGTGGCATTCGACCCCGAGGCGGCGAAGAAGGAGCTCGACGACCTCGGGTGGCGGATGAACGGCCAGTTCCGTGAGAAGGACGGCAAGCAGCTCGTCATCCGCGACCTGTTCTACGACGCGGCCAGCACGCGTCAGGTGGGCCAGATTGCCCAGAACAGCCTGGCGCAGATCGGGGTCAAACTCGACCTACAGGCCAAGGGCGGCAGCGGCTTCTTCACCAACTACGTCACCGTCGGAAACTTCGACATCGCCCAATTCAGCTGGGTGGCCGACGCCTTCCCGCTGTCCGGACTCCCGCAAATCTATGCGTCCAACGGCGACAGCAACTTCGGCAAGATCGGCAGCCCGGAGATCGACGCCAAGATCGAGCAGACGCTGTCGGAGCTCGACCCCGACAAGGCCCGCGGCCTGGCCAACGAGGTCGACGCACTGGTCTGGGCCGAGGGTGCCAGCTTGCCGCTGTTCCAGTCCGCCGGAAACGTGGCGGTGCGCAGCAATCTGGCCAACTTCGGCGCACCAGGGCTGGCCGACGTGGACTACACCGCGATCGGGTTCACGAAGTCGTGACGTTGCGGACCACGCGCGGTACCGCCGACGGCACCACCGACTCCGCGACCGCGGCCGCGGTGATCGCCCGCTTGAGCAGACGGACGCTGAGCAGGCTCGGCACGGCGTCGAGTTCGGCTGACCGACTGGGCAATTCGGCAATCTCCCCGGCGTAGACGGCCCGCACGACGTCGAGCGCGGAGCGCTCCTTGGTGTCGACGACGCTGTGCCCACTGGTGGGCATCTCCACCAGCACCGAATCGGGAATCAACTCGGCGATCCGGCACGCCACCGCCCGCGGCGTGGTCAGGTCCCGACCACCGGAGATGACCACCGTCGGCCAGGTGAACGTCGGCATCTCGGCGATGAGGTCGAACGGTTCCTCGACGAAGTCGACCTCCCCGGTAGCCATCTCGCGCAACGCCACGGCCGGGTCGAGTGGTTTGCCGTCGGGCACCGCGCCGTAGTTGAGCTCGCGGTAACCGATGCGGCCGACGAGGTCGGGTTCGTTGTGGAAGGGCGTCTTGCGCTCGACGAGCAGGCGCGTGCCCAGCCCCACCGCACCCCACACCCAGTCGTGATCCTTGAGCAGCAGGTCGAGCTGGCGGCCCAGCAGCTCCGCTCCCCCGAGCCCGTACATGTCGGCGGCGAGCTGGGTGGCGGCCGGCGTGAGCACGCCGTCGGCGACCAGTCGTCGCACCTTGGCGGCGAGCTCGGCGGTCTCCTCGTTCTCGCCGTTGACGTCGTCCACCCCGTCCCACAGCACTCGGCGAACGGCCTCGCGGACCAGGTCGACGTCGTCGGCCGACAGCAGCGGAGAGTCCAGGATCATCGCGTGCACCCGCTGGGGGTGCCGGACACCGAGCCCGGCCGCCAGATAGGTGCCGTACGACGTGCCGTAGACGACGGCCGACTCGACCTCGGCGTGCTCGAGCACGGCGGCGATGTCACCCACCACCGCCTCGATGGTCATCGCCTCGAGCGGCAGGTCGGCACCGTCGTCGTCGTGGCGCGACATCCCGACCCCGCGATGCTCGACCATGATCACGTCGAGACCGTCGGCGACGGCGTGCTTGCGCAGTCCGCGATAGAGCGCGATCGACGCCGCACCCGGGCCGCCGGGAATGATCAGCAGCGGGTGGTCCGACTTCTCGCCCACCCGCACGTAGAACAGATCGAACTCGTCGGACCCGTCGTCGAGGATGGGCCTGCGCACCGAGCTCACCCCGGGCAGCGCGGCCAACCTGTCGTGCACTCGCCGGCGCCCGGCATTCATGGTCATCACCTCCATTGTGCCCTGGTTGGGCGGCTCTTAGGTTCGGGGTGAGCCAAAGCAGTGCCGCCGGATGCGGGCTTGCGTAGAAACGACGACATGACCACCGTCGAGAACAACGCCCGCATTCTCCCAGGCTCGCCACAGTGGGACGAGCTACTCGGCCGCATCGCGGCCGGGGCCAAGGACCGAGACCTGAACGACGAGAATCCCTTTGACGAAGTTTCCGCTCTCAAGCGCGCCGGATTCGGCACCCTGCGCCTGCCCCACGAACTTGGCGGCCCCGGACTGACTGTGCCACAGCTCTTTTCCGCGGTCGTCGACGTCGCCCGCGCGGATCCCGTTGTGGCGCACATCTTCCGAACGCACTTCTGGTTCGTCGAGGAGCGGCTGCGCACCGTCTCGGGTGACCCCGCGTCACTGCACTGGCTGCGGAAGGTGGCCGACGGACAGCTCTTCGGCAACGCGTTCAGCGAGAAGGGATCCAACGCCGTCGGCAGCCTGGTGTTCAACACCCGGCTGCTGCCCGATCCGGCGGGTGGTTACCGGCTCGATGGCGAGAAGTTCTACAGCACCGGCACGCTGTTCTCGGACTACCTGACGGTCACCGCGACCACCGATCACGACTCCGTGGCCACGGTCGTGGTGCCCGCCGACCGCACCGGCGTCAAGTTGATCGACGACTGGGACGGCTTCGGCCAGCGGCGGACCGGCACGGGGACCACCGTCTTCAAGAACGTGGCGGTCACCACCGACGAGATCCTCGCCGATTCGCCGTACGACGCCGCGGCGGTTCCGTCGGTCCAGTACGCCTCCCTGCAGCTCTTCATCCACGCGGTGGTGGCCGGCATCCTCGCCGGTGTCGTCGACGACGGGGTCACCCTGTTGCGGTCGCGCGACCGCAGCTTCAGCCACGCGCCCACCGATCGGCCCACCGACGACCCGCTGCTGCAGCGGCTCCTCGGCGAACTGGCCAGCACTGCCTACGTCGCCAAGGCGGCGGTGCTCGACGCCGCCGAGGCCATCGCGACGGCCACCACCTCCGCGGCGACGACGCCCGACGGCAACCCGGACGCCCGGCTCGCGCAGGACGCCCAGATCAAGGTCGCGCAGGTCAAGGTCCACCTCGACGCCATCGCCCCGGAGGCCGCGACGCGACTCCTGGAGCTCGGCGGCGCCAGCGCGGCGAGTCGGCAGAAGGGTCTGGACCGGCACTGGCGCAACATCCGCACCATCACACTGCACAACCCGGTGGCCTACAAGGCCGTCGCGATCGGCGCGAACCTGCTGCACGACACCCCGCTGCCCGCCAACGCCTACTTCTAACACGCGTTTTCGGCGTGATTGGTCGCGGCCAGCGCGACCAATCACGCCGAAATCGCGGGAAACGAGAGCACATGACACGTCAACTCCACCTGGGCGGATTCCAGATCGCCTCTCAGGTCACCCACTCCCACGCCGCGTGGCGGCATCCCGGCAGCGACACGGCGTTCACCACGCCGGAGTACTACCACCGCATCGGGCGCATCCTCGAACGCGGCAAGTTCGACTTCGTCTTCTTCGCCGACCTGTTGGCCGCACCCGCCCGCTACGGCGACGACGTCACCGAGCCGCTGCGACGCGGAACGCAGGCCACCGCGACATTGGACCCGTCCATCGTGGCCGCCAGCATCGCGGCGGTGACGTCGAAGCTGGGCGTCGCGATCACCAAGTCCGCCACCTACTTTCACCCGTACGAGCTGGCCCGTATCTTCGCCAGCCTCGACCACGTCAGCAACGGCCGGGTCGCGTGGAACATCGTGACCTCGCTGACGCAGAGCGAGGCGCAGAACTTCGGCCACGACGAGCACCTCGGCCACGACCACCGCTACGAACGCGCCGAGGAATTCGTCCGCACCGCGCTCGAACTGTGGTCCAGCTGGGACGCCGACGCCCTGGTGCTCGACAAGGAGGGTGGGGTGTTCGCCGATCCGGACAAGGTCCGCACGGTGAACCACGACGGTGAGTACTTCCGCACCCGCGGACCGCTCAACGTGCCGCGCTCACCGCAGGGCCGCCCGGTGCTGATTCAGGCCGGCTCGTCGCCCACCGGACGGGACTTCGCCGCACGGTGGGCCGAGGCGATCTTCGAAATCGACCCCACGCCCGAGGGCCGACGGGCCTACTACGACGACATCAAGAGCCGCGCCGACGACTACGGGCGTGACCCCGACGGCGTGCTGATCTTCCCGGCGTTCATCCCCTTCATCGGGGAGACGGAGTCCATCGCCAGGGAGAAGCAGGCGTTCCACAACGAACTCGCCGATCCGATCTCGGGGCTGATCACCCTGTCGGTGCACACCGATCACGACTTCTCGCGCTACGACCTCGACGCGCCCGTCGAGGACATCGCCGTGACCGGCACCCAGGGGCTGTTCGACACCGCCCGTCGGGTGGCCCAGCGCGACAACCTCACGCTGCGGGACATCGGCAAGTGGTACGCCCAGGGTGTGCTGCTACCTCAGTTCGTCGGCACGGCCAAACAGGTCGCCGACCAGATCGAGGAGTCGTTCACCGCGGGCGAGGCCGACGGGTTCATGGTCTCGGCCGCCCAGTCGCCGGGCACGTTCAACGACTTCGTCGACTCGGTGGTGCCGGAGTTGCAGCGGCGCAAGCTGTTCCGCGAGCAGTACACCGGCAACACGCTGCGCGACCACCTCGGGCTGCCGGCGGCAACGTTCGACTCACCCCGGCGGCGCGACGTCTCGGTGGCGAGCTAACCGCTCAGGGCGAGGTGTTGCGCGTCGACGATGCCCGCGTACCGCTCCGGGCTGCAGGTCAGGACGATCACCTGACCGTCGCCGCCGACGGCGTCGAACACCTCGCCCATCCTGGCCAGCCGGTGCGGATCGCTGAAGCCCAGCGCGTCGTCGATGACCACGGGAACACCGTCCTCCTTGGCCACCAGCGCCGCGCTGGCCAGCCGGGCGACGATGCCGAGCTGCTCCTTGGCGCCGCCGGACAGTGAGTCGAACGGCACCGTGCACCCGGCCAGGGTGCGGCTGAGGATGCGAAGGTCGCCGTCGATCTCGACCTCGAAGTCGGCACCGAACACGATGCGGCCCAACCGCTCGACCTCGGTTCGGAACGGGTCGACGTACCGCAGCCGCGACTCGTCACGATGGCGCGTCATCACCGACTGCAGAAGCTGGGCCGCCGCGGCCCGGCGCTGAACCCGGTCGTGGTCGGTCGCCGCGTGCTCACATTCGGTCTGCGCCGCGTCCAGCCGTCCCTTGCGGCCCTCGGACCCGTACACCCGCAGCTGCGCCGCCACCTCACGGAGGTCGCCGGTCACCGTGGCGTGGCGGGCGTCGAGTGCCGCCGCGCTCCCCTCGGCGGCCGCCAGTTCCGCGGCCACCGCCGCCGGCCCCGAGGCGGCGAGCTCGGCCTCGATCGCCACCACGTGCGCCACCACCGTCCGGGCCCGCTCGACGTCGGCCTCGGCCTGGATGACCAGCTGGTCGTCGGATTGCGACTCCCGTTGACGGGCAAGGCGTTCCGATGCACTAGTGACCTCGTCGCGGGCGGTCTCCAGCTTCGACCGGAGAACCGTCACCGCGCCCGCGGCACGCATCGCCTGCGAGCTGGCCGTCGCGGCGGCCTCGCGGCGCGCCTCCTCGTCGGCCCGCGCCAGCCGGTAGGCCTCGGTGGCCGCCTCGAGCTCGGCACGGACGACGTCGAGGCCGGGATCGTCGGCTCCGCCGGCCGCGGCCAGCTCCTCGGTCAGTGCCGCCCGGCGCGCGCGCAGGTCGGCCACCGAGTCGTCGCCGACCAACGCGTCGCCGATCGCGCGCAACCGGTCCACCGACCCCGCCAGCTCGCGCCGCCTGGCGTCGACCGCCCGTGCCTGCGTCACGTCGGCGACGCCGGCCTCGTCCAGCAGTGCGGCCAGCATTTCCCGCGCCTTGTCGAGCCGGCCCTGCGAATCAGCCGCGGGCGCACCGGGAATCAGCCGAACGGTCATCACGCCCGGCAGGTCGAGCGTGGCGGACGTCGTCACGTTCTGGGTCCACGTGACACCCGAAGAGAGCTCCACCGGCTGGCCGTCGACCACGACTCGAAGATCCACCGCCGCGTCGAGTTCCACTCGCGCCGAGGCGAGCTCGGCTTGGAAGGCGGCCCGCTCGGTCGCCAACGCGGCCATCTCGACGTCCCGCATCACGTCGTCGGTCAGGGTGATCCCCGCCAACTCCGCCTCGACACCCGCCAGCTCTGACGCCGCGGCGTCGACCTTGGCCAGCGTGGCCGCCAGCCGCGACAGCTCGCCGCGGCGAGCGATTCGCTCGACCGTTGCGCGCACGGTCTCCACTCGGGCCGCGGCGTCCACCGCACCGACGCGCGCTGCCTCGGCCGCGGTGGCGGCCTCCACGGCAGCCTGGTTGGCGGCGGTCGCGTCATCGGCGGCGGCCGTCACGGCCGCCTCGAGTCCGGCGATGGTGGTGGTTCGCTCCGTCAGTTCGGCGCGCAGTCGGCGCCGCTCGCCGAGAGCGGCCTCCGATGCCACCCGTGCCATTTCGGCGGGTTCGGCCAGGGCGCGTGCCTGCGCCAGCCGGTCCTCGAGCTTCTTGACGGCAGCCGCGGCGGTCGTGGCGACGCGAACCCGCTCGGCGGCCTGCGCCCGCTGCTGGGAGAGCCGGAGCAGCTCGTCGGAGAGTTCGGCGTGCCGGACCACCGCCTCGTCGACTTCGGCGACCGCGGCCTGGCACTGCTCGACCTGCTGCTGCGCGTCGCGCAATCGGGCGACGGCCGATGCCAGCGGCCCCGTCGCGCGACCCATCGCGGTGAAGTACTGCCGGAACTCGGCGTCGATCCGGTCGACGAGCAACGGCTCGGATCCCGACAGCGTGACCGCCTGGCCGGCGGCCGCGTCGAGGGCGCGCGCCAACGCGTCACATCCCGAAAGATCAACCGAGGCAGTCGATCCCGACTGCAGGACGCGCTGCGCCTGCCACAGTTCGGTGTCGACCGTCTCGGCGAGGATCGCCAGCACCCGCTCGTGCGCCTCGTCACCGGTGAGCTGCTCGCGCTGCGGCGCCGACACGGTCAGCCGGGTCTCCGGCTTCTTGTGGAACCGCTTGAAGTACTCGAAACGGTAGGGGCCCGTGGAGATGACGGCCGTGATCTCGGCGCCCTCGTCGGCGTGCGTCGGCTTGACCTGCTTGACCTCCTTCTTGGTCGAGCGGTCCTTGGCCTCCAGCAGCAGATCCAGCGCCTCGATCATCGACGACTTGCCGATTTCGTTGGCGCCGGACACCACGACGACACCGCGGTCGGGAAACTCGACGTCGCGGTGGGCGACACCGCGATAGTTGCGCAGGACCAATCGGTGCAGCTTCACGCCACCCCCCGATCGGTCAGTCGCAGCAGCAACGCCAGTGCCGCCCTGGCCTGGTCGGCCTGCGCGGTGTCGGTGCGGGCGGTCGCGACCAACTCGTCGACGGCGGCGGCCGCGAAACCGCCGATGCCCAGGTCGTCGAACTCGCCGTCGGCGGGCATCACGGCGAGGTCGGTCTCCTTTTCCCACGTCGCGAGTGCGGCGAACAACCGGGCGTACTTGTCCAGGCAGGCGTCGAGCGCCGCCTTGTCGGTCACCGTCAGCGTGCCCGTCAACGCGATCTGCACCACCGTGCGTTCCTTGTCGGGCAACTGGTCGAGGTTGATGTCGAGATCCACGACCTCCCTTGCGGAGTCGACCGACCGGCGCAGCGTGACGAACTTCCAGCGGCCGACGCGCCGGCTCTCGACGTGCACCGCACGGGCCGGGTCCTGCTCGTCGACGTCGACGACCAGCACGTGGCCAGGATCGGGCTCGATGTGGTCGTAGTTGGTGACCTCTTGGGAACCCGAGTACCAGATTCGGCCCGTAGACCCGACCCGAGTGCGGGAATGCTTGTCGCCCAGGGCGACGTAGTGCACGGCGCCCCGCGCGAGCGCCGCCTCGACGGTGGCCAAGCGGATCAGGGACGGCTTGTCGCGGTCCGGTTCGAACAGATCCATGCCACCGTGACCGACGACGATGCGGGTGACCCCGTCGGCGGCGATCCCGCCGAGCACCTCACCCAGCAGATCGCTGGTCGGCTTCTTGGAACGCCAAGGCGCCGCGACGATCTCGAGTCCGGGACGCACCTCGGTCACCCCGGCGTGGTCGAGCACGACGACGTTGTCCGGCCGTTCCGCGGCGAACAGGGCACTCGTGTAGACCGACGACGCGTCGAGCGGATCATGGTTGCCGGGAAGCAGATACACCGGCACGCCGATGGCCCGCGTGGCCTCCAAGGACTGGCTGACGTCGCGCGGCGCCAGCTGGTTGTGCTCGAAGACGTCGCCGGCCACCACGACGAACTCCGCGCCCGTCTCCGCCGCGACGGCACCGAGGCTGGCGACGGCGTCGCGGCGGGCGGCCGAATATCGCGGCTGCGCCTCGCCGTTCAGGAAGTGGCGGGTCATCCCGAGCTGCCAGTCGGCGGTGTGCAGGAAGCGCATCCGGACTCCTCAGCTCTCTACTCGTGGACCGTCGTTTTGACGGGCATGGCGAGTGTAGGTCCGCGCTCCGACAAGTCAGCGGACCTCGGTCGGCATGTGGGTAACGTGATGTCGATGACGACACCCGTACGCACCCTGGTGCTGCTCCGGCACGCGAAGTCCGACTATCCCGACGGGGTCGCCGACCACGAGCGTCCACTGGCCCCGCGGGGCGTCAGGGAGGCCGCCCTGGCCGGCGACTGGATCAGGGCCAACGTCGGCAACGTCGACGCCGTGCTGTGCTCGACGGCCACCCGCACGCGCGAGACGTTGGCGCGCACCGGGATAGAGGCCGACATCCGCTACGAGGATTCCCTCTACGACTCCCGGCCCGGCATCGTGGTCGACCTCGTCAACGACGTCGACGAGGACGTGAAGACGCTGCTGGTGGTCGGCCACGAACCGACGACGTCGAGCCTGGCGTTCGCCCTCGCCGGCCCCGGCTCCGATGCCGAAGCGCTGGAACGGATGACGCAGAAGTATCCGACGTCGGCGATCGCCGTGCTCGCCACGGAACACCCCTGGTCGCGCCTCGAGGTCGGCGGCGCGACCCTGGTCGACTTCCACGTGCCGCGGTAGTCGGCCCTAGTTGTTGGTGTTGAGCGTCAACTCCATCAACTTGATCGCCATGCCGCACGCGTCGATGCCGGGCACCTGTGGGTTGACCCACCACCCGACCACGCCGGCCGCGTCACTCGCCACGCCGCACGCACCGCTGGCGTCGTTGGGCTTCATGACGATCGACTGCACGCCCGCCACCGCACGGCTCTCGACCTGATACTTCAGGAAGTCGGCGACCTTGCGTTCGTTGTCCAGGCTGCCCTGTTCGAACCAGAACCGGGTGATGTCGATCAGCCCCGCGGGGTTGAGCGCCTGCCAGCGACACAGCGCGCCGACGAACGTGCTCTGGATGTCCAGCGGATCGGCGCCGACGGTCTTGGCGAGGACGTCGGTGGTCAGGACGTCGCACTCCTTGAGCAGGTTGGGGTAGGTCTTGGCGGAGTTGTCGTTGCGGGGCGTGTTGCCGCCGGAACCCGCCTTGACGGCCTGGCCGGACACGTCACGCGTACAGCCGACGAGCATCGTCACCGTGGCCAGGATGGCGAACAGGACGGCCAGGCTCCGGCGCCACCGGCTCGTGGTGCTCACTTGGAGTTCACGATCGACTGGCGGGTGAGTTCCTTGGCGACGTCGCAGGCGTCGGGGAACGGCTTCTCCGTGAAGTTGACCGACCACTCGATGAAGTCGTCGTCGAACTGGATGCCGATCTCGCACAGCGAGGTGCCCAGGGTCGGGTCGGCGTTCATGGCGATGAACCCGTCGTGGCCTTCGATGTTGATGTCCTCCACGCTGGTGCGCGACAGTTCCTCGGTCTTGCGTTCGCGGCCGATTGGGCTGCCGCGGTACCAGTTGAAGGAGAAGTGGGGTCCCAGGATGCCGCCGCCCAGCAACCATTGGCAGCCGACGGACGTCTTGGCGGTGTTGACCAGTCCGTTGATCTGCGTGAGCTGCGCCATCGTCTGGTCGGTGATGCCGCCACACTCGGGAATCATCGGTCCGTGCTTGGCGTCGGCCGCGGGCGCGGGCGCCGACGAGCTGCCGGAACCGGTCGGCTGGTCGGAGCTGCCGGAGCAGGCCGCAACCAGTGGAATCACGGCGGCGGCCAGCACCGCGAACGCCTTCGTATTGCGTCCGCCCAGGCGGTGGCCGCGTCTTCCCGTCACGCCCGACACTGTAGCGGCAGGCTTGGGCCACAACCACCGACATGCCGACTGACCTGGAGTTTTCTAAGGAAATCCACGGGTGTCGGCGGACGCGGTGAGGTGTGCGACAGTTGCGGAATGCTCTGGGCGTTGCTGCGACGGTACGCGGGACCGTACCGCGGGTCGGTCGCGGTCGTCGGCGGCCTCCAGATGGTCAGCTCGCTGGCCTCGCTGTACCTCCCGACGATCAACGCGGCGATCATCGACGACGGCGTCGCCAAGGGTGACACCACCACGATCGTCGAGCTCGGCGCCATGATGCTCGGCGTCACCGCCCTGCAGGTGCTCTGCGCGATCGGCGCCGTCTACTTCGGGTCGCGCGTGGGCATGGGCTTCGGCCGCGATCTGCGATCGGCGATGTTCCACCACGTGACCGGCCTGTCCGCCGAGGAGACCGCCCGCTTCGGCGCGCCGACGCTGCTGACCCGCACCACCAACGACGTCCAGCAGATTCAGGTGCTCCTGCAGATGACGTGCACCATGCTGATCGCCGCACCGATCATGTGCGTCGGGGGCATCGTGATGGCGATCCACCAAAACGCGGGCTTGTCATGGCTGTTGATGGTCAGCGTGCCCCTGTTGGCGCTGTCCAACTACGTGATCGTCGCGAAGCTGCTGCCAATCTTCCGTCGGATGCAGCGGCTGATCGACGGCATCAACCGGGTGATGCGCGAGCAGCTCTCCGGCATCCGGGTCATCCGCGCATTCGCCAGGGAACCGTTCGAGCGCAGCAGGTTTCGCGAGGCCAACGAGGCGCTGGCCGACACGGCGATGACGGTCGGCCGACTGCAGGCCCTCATGCTGCCGTTCACCACGCTGGTGATCAACGTGTCCAGCGTCGCGCTCATCTGGTTCGGCGGCATGCGCATCGACTCGGGTGAAATGCAGGTGGGCTCCCTGATCGCCTTCCTGTCCTACTTCATGCAAATCCTGATGGCCGTCCTCATGGCGACGCTTCTGGTGGTGATGTTGCCGCGCGCCTCGGTGTGTGCCGAGCGCATCAGCGAGGTGCTCTCCACCACGCCCGCGATCGCCAGTCCCGACACGCCCGAGAGCCCGGTTCTCGCTCGGGGCGCCGTCGAGATCGTCGACGCCAGCTTCCGCTACCCCGGCGCGGATCGACCCGTGCTGCAGGGGGTTTCCCTGGTGGCGCGGCCCGGCACCACGACCGCCGTGGTGGGGTCGACGGGGTCCGGCAAGTCGACGCTCGTCTCCCTGATCTGCCGGCTGTTCGACGTCACCGAGGGGTCGGTGGCCGTCGACGGGGTCGACGTCAGGGACTACGACGTCGAGAGGCTGTGGTCGACGATCGGACTGGTCCCCCAGCGCGGCTACCTGTTCTCCGGGACGGTTGCCGAGAACCTTCGCTACGGCAAGGCCGACGCCACCGACGACGAGATGTGGACCGCGCTGCGCGTCGCCTCGGCGGAGGAGTTCGTCGCCGCGCACGCCGACGGGTTGGAGATGCGGGTGGCCCAGGGCGGCATCAACTTCTCCGGCGGACAGCGGCAGCGGCTCGCGATCGCCCGCGCGGTGATCCGTCGCCCGGCGATCTACCTGTTCGACGACGCGTTCTCCGCCCTCGACGTCCGCACCGACGCGCGGGTCCGGGCCGCGCTGGGCGAGGTGTCCGCCGACTCGACGGTGCTCATCGTCTCCCAACGCATCTCGACGGTGATGGACGCCGACCAGATCGTGGTGATCGACGACGGCGCCGTCGTCGGCACCGGCACGCACGAGTCGCTGCTCGTCGACTGCCCCGTGTATGCGGAGTTCGCGGATTCCCAGGCCGTCACCGGGGCCATCCGATGACCGGGCCGGTCGGCCGCAGGCTCAACGCCGGCCTCGACACGCCGACGGAGCGTTCCAAGGACTTCCGCGGAACGGCGGTACGGCTGCTGAGGAGGCTTACCCCGCAACGGCTTCCGACGGTCATCGTGCTGCTGCTCGGCGTCGTCGGCATCGCGATCGGGGTGGTGGGGCCGCTGATCCTCGGGCACGCCACCGACCTGCTGTTCAGCGGCGTGATCGGCCGGCAGCTGCCCGCCGGCATCACCAAGGCGCAGGCGGTCGAGGCGGCCAGGGCGCGCGGCGACGGCACCTTCGCCGACTTGCTGTCCGGCATGAACGTGGTGCCGGGGCAGGGCGTCGACTTCGCCGCCGTCGGCCGGACGCTGTTGCTGGCGCTCGTGTTGTATCTGGTTGCCGCCCTGATGATCTGGATCCAGGCCCGACTGCTCAACGTGATCATCCAGCGCACGATGGTGGCGGTGCGCTCCGACGTCGAGGACAAGGTGCACCGGCTGCCGCTGTCGTACTTCGACTCTCGGCAACGCGGGGAGGTGCTGAGCCGGGTCACCAACGACGTCGACAACATCCAGTCGTCGTTGTCGTTGACGATCAGCCAGCTGTTGACGTCGATCCTCACCGTCGTCGCGGTGCTGGCGATGATGCTGACGATCTCGCCGGTGCTTGCCCTGATCACCGTGCTGACGGTGCCGTTGTCGCTGTGGTCGACTCGCACGATCGCGCGCCGCAGCCGGGACCAGTTCATCGCGCAGTGGCGCAACACCGGCCGTCTCAACGCCCACGTCGAGGAGACCTACAGCGGGTTCACCGTCGTCAAGACCTTCGGCCACCGCGCCATCGCGGAAGACCGGTTCCGGGAACTGAACGGCGACGTGTACCAGGCCAGCTTCCGGGCGCAATTCCTGTCCGGCCTGGTGTCCCCCGCGACGACGTTCGTCGGCAACCTCGGCTACGTCGCGGTCGCCGTCGTCGGCGGCCTGCAGGTGGCGACCGGCCAGATCTCGCTCGGCAGCATCCAGGCCTTCATCCAGTACGTCCGCCAGTTCAACCAGCCGCTGACGCAGGTCGCGTCGATGTACAACACGTTGCAATCCGGAATCGCCAGTGCGGAGCGGGTATTCGACTTCCTCGACACCGAGGAGCAGACACCGGACCCGACGGGCTCGGCACCCGAACGGCGTGGGCCGGGACGGGTGGAGTTCGAGCACGTCGGGTTCGAGTACCGGCCGGGCACGCCGATCATCGAGGACCTGTCGCTGGTGGCCGAGCCCGGCAGCACCGTGGCGATCGTCGGTCCCACCGGGGCGGGCAAGACGACGCTGGTGAACCTGCTGATGCGGTTCTACGAGGTGGACTCCGGGCGCATCACCGTCGACGGCGTGGACATCACCGCGATGAGCCGCCACGCCCTGCGGTCCAGCATCGGCATGGTGCTACAGGACACCTGGCTGTTCGGCGGCACCATCTACGACAACATCGCCTACGGTCGTCCCGAGGCCGACGAGGAGCAGGTGATCGAGGCCGCGAAGGCCGCTCACGTCGACCGGTTAGTCGCGACGCTGCCGAACGGATATCAGACCCGGATCACCGACGACGGCGGCAACATCAGCGCCGGCGAGAAGCAGCTGATCACCATCGCCAGGGCGATCCTGGCCCAGCCGAGACTGCTGATCCTCGACGAGGCCACCAGCTCGGTGGACACCCGCACCGAGCTGCTGATCCAGCAGGCCACCGCCGAACTTCGCCGGGACCGGACGAGTTTCATCATCGCGCATCGACTTTCGACGATTCGCGACGCCGACGTGATCCTGGTGATGGAGGCGGGCCGGATAGTCGAGCGGGGCAGTCACGACGAGCTGATGGCCCGCCACGGCGAGTACTGGTCGATGACCCAGGCCTAGAGCTGGGGGCCCTCGGCGCGGAGGTCGTCGACCGTGCTCATCGCGTCGCGCAGCTTGCCGAGCCATTCGTCGGCGTGCTCGCCGACCAGCCGCACCGACCAGGCCAGGGCATCGGATCGCGACCGTGCCACGCCGGCGTCGACGAGGGTGTCGAGCACCTGACGCTCGGGCTGCCGCAGGCGCGTCATGACCGGTACGGCGATGTGGGTGAACAGGATTCGTTCCGAACCGACCTCGACACCCCAGGCCACCTTGCGGCCGTAGCGATGCTCGGCTTCGTCGGCGATCCGCATCCGCTCCGACCGGGTCTCCTCGCGGAAGCGTGCGGCACGACCGGAGGCACGGGCGTCGCTCTCCTCGCCGTCGGCGTCGGGGAGGTGGCCGACGACGGTGATCTCCTCGCGGTCGACGACGACCGTCGGGTCACCCGAGAACCAGCCCTCGGGTAGGCGTCCGGCGATCCAGTCGGGGGCGTCGGTGGCGTCGGGCTGTTGGGACTGCTGCCAGCCGCCGGAGCGGCCGCGGTGATGTTGTTTCATGATTACATGATTACGTTGTTACAGCCTTAACGGGGCAGACTTCTCCCAGGGCGAACGGACCAGGCCGTCAGCGCAGCTTGCGCGCGACCGCCACACCGCCGCCGACAACGAGCGCGAGCAGGAGCAGGATCCCCCAGCCCGCACCGGCCAGCAGCCAGACCGCGACGACCGCCACGATTCCCGGCGAGGCGAGGAACAGGACCATTCCGGGGTGTTGCTTGACGACCTCGAGGGCGCTGCGGGCACGCGCCGGGTCGATCTCCTTGGACATCTGCCCAGCATGCCAGCACCCGCCCCTCGACCCACCGGCGTTGGCCTAGGGTCTGGGCAAGGAGACGCCGACATCGAACCGAGGAGCGACACGGTGACTGGACCCGGACAAGGAAGCTGGCAGCCCGATCCCGAGGGCCGATACGAGTACCGCTGGTGGGACGGCCGCGGGTGGACCGATCAGGTGTTCCATCAGGGGCAGGCTGGCCAGGCGCCGCTGGGTGTCCCACCCGCGGCGCAAGCCCAGGCGCAGGTGCAGTCCCAGGCCCCGCAGGCGTCGACGTACGACCCCGGTCAACCCGCCGGCGACGGCTTCGAGGGAATCACCGGTGACCTGGTCGACGGCCGGTTCACCGAGAAGGAGTCCACGCCGATCGCCAACCAGAACGCGAAGCTGCTTCGCGTCCGCCTCGGTGAGCCGTTCATGGCGCGACAGGGATCGATGGTCGCCTATCAGGGCAACGTCGACTTCGCCTTCGAGGGCGGCGGGGCGTCGAAGTTCATCAAGAAGGCCCTGACCGGCGAGGGCGTACCGCTCATGCGGTGCCAGGGGCAGGGCGACGTGTTCCTCGCCGAACTCGCCCACGACGTGCATCTGCTGAACCTCGAGAACTCGGGTCTGTCGATCAGCGGCAAGAACGTGCTGGCGTTCTCCTCGAGCCTGGACTGGAACATCGAACGGGTGAAGGGCGGCAGCATGGCCACCGGCGGGTTGTTCAACACCACGCTGCGCGGCACCGGCTGGGTGGCGCTGACCACCGACGGGCCACCCGTGGTGCTCGACGCCGGGGAGGCGCCGACGTACGCCGACACCAACGCCGTCGTCGCGTGGTCGGCGAACCTGCAGACCCAGTTGAAGGCCAGCTTCAAGGCGGGCGCACTGATCGGTCGCGGTTCGGGCGAGGCCGTCCAGGTCTCCTTCCAGGGCCGAGGCTTCGTCATCGTGCAGCCCTCGGAGGGCATCCAGATTCCGACGCCGTGACGCAGACGTGGGGAACCGAGGTCCGGACGAGCACCTACGGCGGCCACCCGGGACTGCTCTACGACCGGGCACCCGATGGTTTTGCCGAGCTGATGGCCGGCACCGAGGTGTGGACGGACAGAACCTTCCTGGTGCACGGCGAGCGCCGCGTCACCTTCGCCGGTTTCCGTGCTGCCGCCCACGCCGCGAGGGCTCAGCTCGCCGGCCTCGGCATCCGCTCCGGTGACCGCGTCATGGTGTTCGGATACAACGGTCCCGAGTGGATCGTCGCGCTGTGGGCGCTGTGGCTGGAGGGCGCGGTGCCCGTGCTGGCGAACCGGTGGTGGAGTACGGCCGAAATCGACCACGCCGTCGGCGTTCTCGCACCCACCCACGTGCTCGCCGACACCACGCTCGACGTGCCGGTGCCGGTCAGCCCGCTCGGCGATCTGCGCGCCGCGTTCGACGGACCCGCGGTCGAGGCCTCCCCCGCGGTCGAGTCCGACGGCGACGCGGCCGCGCTGATCCTGTTCACCTCCGGCAGCTCCGGGATGCCGAAAGCCGTTGAACTGTCCCGTCGTTCGGTGATCTGCAACCAGCACGACATCCTGCATCGCACCGGTCGGCTGCCCCATCTGCTCGACGAGAACTCCGTCCAGGTGGTCAGCCTGGCGACGACGCCCATGTTCCACGTCGGCGGCCTGTCGAGCCTGCTCACCCACTTCCTGACCGGCGGCAAGATCGTCATGACGGAGGGCCGATTCGACGCGGGCCGGATCCTCGCCCTGATCGAGCGCGAGGGCATTCAGGTGTGGGGGGCCGTGCCCACCATGGCAATTCGCCTCCTGGAGCACCCCGACTTTGCGTCGTACGACCTGTCGAGCCTGAAGTCCTGGCCGTTGGGCGGGGCACCCGTCACCACCGCCCTGCTGGACCGGATCCGCGCCAAGTTGCCGAAGCTGCGCGAACGGGGACTGAGCAACACCTGGGGCATGACAGAAGCAGGCGGCTTCCTCACCGTGGCCGACGCTCGCGATCTCGCCGTCCACCCAGGTTCGGTGGGACGGCCGTACCCCGTCGTCGAGATCCGGATCGCGAACCCGGACGCCGACGGCGTCGGCGAGGTGCTGGCGCGCTCGCCGACGGTGATGAACGGCTACGTCGGCGTCGACGCCGCGGTGAACGCCGAGACCGTCGACGGCGACGGCTGGCTGCACTCCGGCGACCTCGGGCACCTCACCGAGGACGGCTACCTGTTCATCGACGGCCGGAGCAAGGACGTCGTGATCCGGGGTGGGGAGAACATCGCCTGCCCGCACGTCGAGGCGGCGATCGCCAGCCATCCCGCCGTCGTGGAGGTGGCCGCCCTTGGCGTGCCCCATCCCGACCTCGGCGAGGAACTGGTGGCGGTGGTGGTCCATCAGGCCGACGCCGAGCCGCCGACCGCTGCGGAGCTGGCCGGTCACGTCGCGGGCGTGCTCTCCTACTTCGCCATCCCGACCCGTTGGGAGATTCGCGCCCAGCCGCTTCCGACGCTGGCCGGCGAGAAGGTCGACAAGAAGACGCTGGCCGCGTCGTTCGCCGCTGGCCGGGGTGACTAATCGCTCAATTACCCATACCCCCTATGGGTATATAGTGGCGGCATGAGCGTCTTGTTGGAAGTGCACGGCATGAGCTGCGCGCACTGCGTCGCCTCGATCACCTCCGCGGTGTCCCCACTGCCCGGGGTGACGGCCGTCGACGTGGCACTCGCCGACGGCACGGTGCGCGTCGAGGGCAGCCCCGACGTGGACGCCGTGGCGGCGGCCATCGAGGACGCCGGCTACGACGTGACGACACCATGAGCACCGTCACCCTCGCCGTCGACGGGATGACGTGTGCCTCCTGCGCGGCACGAATCGAGAAGCGGCTCAACAAGATCGACGGCGTGCGCGCGAGCGTCAACTACGCCACCGAACAGGCCGCCGTCGACTTCGACGCGGGCGTGACCACCGACGACCTGGTGGCCGCCGTGCAGGCCACGGGGTACACCGCGACGATTCACCGCTCCGACCGCAACCACGACGACGACTACCGACGCCGGCTGGTCGTCTCGGCCGCCCTGAGCGTGCCGGTGCTGGCCGTGTCGATGATCTCGGCATGGCAGTTCACCGGCTGGCAGTGGTTCGCGCTGGCACTGGCCACTCCCGTGGTCAGCTGGGGCGCGTGGCCCTTTCACCGGGCCGCGATCACCAACCTGCGACACGGCGCCACGACGATGGACACCCTGGTCTCGATCGGGGTGCTCGCCTCCTATCTGTGGTCGGCGTGGCAAGTCGTCGCCGGTGACGACCACCACCAGCTCTACCTCGAGGTGGCATCGGTCGTCACCACCTTCATCCTCGCCGGGCGCCACTTCGAGACGCGGGCCAAGACCCGGTCCGGCGCCGCCCTGCGGGCACTGCTGGACATGGGCGCCAAGGACGTCGCCGTCGTCCGGGGCGACCGCGAGGAGCGCATCCCCGTCGACCAACTGGCGGTCGGCGACGTCTTCGTGGTGCGGCCCGGCGAGAAGGTCGCCGCCGACGGCGTGGTCGTCGGCGGTGCGTCGGCAGTCGACGCCTCGATGCTGACCGGCGAGTCGGTGCCCGTCGAGGTCGCCGTCGGCGACGAGGTGACCGGAGCCACCGTCAACGTCAGCGGACTGCTCCACGTCCGTGCGAGCCGCGTCGGCTCCGACACCCAGCTGGCTCAGATGGCGCGCCTGGTCGAGGACGCCCAAAGCGGCAAGGCCGACGTGCAGCGGCTGGCCGACCGCGTCTCCGCGGTCTTCGTGCCCGTCGTGATCGCCGTGGCAGCAATCACGTTCGCCGGCTGGCTGCTGGCCGGCGGCTCGGCCGCCGCCGCGCTCCTCGCCGCCGTGGCCGTCCTGATCATCGCCTGCCCCTGCGCGCTCGGGCTCGCCACCCCGACGGCGCTTCTGGTGGGCACCGGCCGCGGTGCCCAGCTCGGCATCCTGATCAAGGGACCGCAGGTGCTTGAGTCCACCCGCCGCGTCGACGCCATCGTGCTCGACAAGACGGGCACCGTCACCACGGGCCGAATGAGCGTCGCGAGCGTGGTGGGCGACGACGACACCCTGCGGCTCGCGGGTGCTCTGGAGAACGCATCGGAACATCCGATCGGCCGCGCCGTCGCCGCTCGAGCGGCCGCCGCCGGCGCGCTGCCGCCGGTCACCGACTTCGCCAATCACGGCGGGCGGGGCGTCGTCGGCGTGGTCGAGGGCCAGACCGTGGCCGCGGGACGCCTGACGTGGCTGCGCGACGAGCGGGCCCTCGTGGCACCGGCGGACCTCCTCACCGCGGCCGCCGAGGCCGAAGCACTAGGCCAGACCCCGGTCTGGATCGCCGTCGACGACGAGATCCGCGCCGTGATCGTCGTCGCCGACACCGTGAAGGACACCGCCGCAGAGGCGATTCGGGACATGCGCCGCCTTGGGCTGACACCGATCCTGATGACCGGCGACAACGAGCGCGCGGCCCACGCGGTGGCGGTGGAAATCGGGATGGACCCCGACGTCGACGCGGTGATCGCGGGGGTGCTGCCCGCCGACAAGCTCGACCACGTCAAGCGGCTGCAGTCCGAGGGCAGGGTCGTCGCAATGGTCGGCGACGGCGTCAACGACGCCGCCGCCCTCGCCCAGGCCGACCTCGGGCTGGCGATGGGCACGGGCACCGACGTCGCCATCGAGGCGTCGGACCTGACGCTCGTCACCGGCGACCTCCGCGCCGCCGCCGACGCCATCCGGCTCTCCCGCGCCACCCTGCGGACCATCAGGGGCAACCTGTTCTGGGCGTTCGCCTACAACGTGGCGGCCATCCCGCTGGCCGCGCTCGGCTTGCTCAATCCGATGATCGCCGGCGCCGCAATGGCTTTCAGCTCGGTCTTCGTGGTGAGCAACAGCCTGCGGCTGCGGCGGTTCACTCCGTCCCGCTAGCCCTTCGGACCCGGAACAGCTTCACTTCGTCCTTGATGTTCTTGAGGCGTCGCGCGCCGGCGAAGGACCACGTGAACTGGTCGACCTCGCCGACGGCCTCCCGGGTGGACTCCGAGACCAGGACGGCACCGGGCCGGGCTGCTCCCGTCACCCGGCTGGCGAGGTTCACCGAGTTGCCGAACCAGTCGCCCGCCCGGCTCACCGCCATGCCGGTGGCCAGGCCCACCCGCAGTCGGGGGAAGTCCTCGTCGACCTCGGTGGCGTCCAGCAGATTCAGGACGGCGTGCAGCATCGCGACGGGATCGCTGCTGACGAGCATCACCTCGTCGCCGATGCTCTTGACGTAGCGGACCGGGGGCTCGGCGACCTCACGTGCCAGGTCGGCGAGCCGGTGCGCCAACTTCTCGAGATCCTCGGGCGGGACGGCCTCCCCGAGTCGGGTGAAGCCGACGAGGTCGGCGAACGCGGTCGTGACGAGGCGGGCGCCCGGAAGCGGAAGCCCTTCGGCCCGTTCGGTGTTGGTGACCGCCTCGTCCTCCATGATGTGCAGCAGCTGCAGCCGCAGCGTGTCCTCGATCATCGGGCCGAGCAGCGGCGCCACCTGCGCCACCAGCGCCTCGGAGGCCTTCGCGGTCTCCAGCTCGGTGGCGCCCGGTTTCAGCACGGCGGCCAATGCGGCGTACCGCATCACCTCGGCCGCCCGGGTCAACCCCTCGGCGAGCACCTGCAGCACGAGCACCACCTGGTCGGCGGTGATGCCGAGGTCGAGGAACTTCCGCGCGTTGGCAAAGGCCTCCGCGTCGGACTTGGGCAGCACCACGGCGTCGGGATCGTCGACCCTCGGCAGGCCGACCGCACGCATCATGCGTTCCAGCAGTTCGAGATCCAGACCGGCGGCCTCGCTGATGTCGCGGGCCGAGACCAGGGTCCCGTCGTCTCCGAGGGCCCCGCGGGTGGCCAGCAGCATCGGGGCGAACGACTCGCGGATCTGGGCGGCGGTGTAGCCCTTCGAGGTGAGCCACTCGACGAGCTCGGCGCGCTCGGATCGCGCCGTTCCCTCCAGCCCGTCCAGCAGGCCGGCCGCGTCCAGGTCATCGAGGTCCTTCACCGGCTCAACGTATCCGACGACTTCCGGGCCGCGATGAGTTCCGGCCCGCAGACTCGTCCATACCGTTACCCGACGTTCCAGGAGGACTCCATGACCACGCCGACCGGCCATCCGCCCATCGTCGACGCCACTACCTGGCAGGCCGCCCGTGACGAGCTGCTTCTCCGCGAGAAGGCCCACACCCGCGAGGGTGACGCCATCGCCGCCGCCCGCCGCCGGTTGCCGATGGTGGAGTTCGACGGCACCGTCGCGGTCGTCGGGCCCCGCGGCCCGGTCCCGTTCCTCGAATTGTTCGACGGGCGAGACGAACTCGTCGTCTACAAGCACATGTGGCACGACGGCGCCCCGCACCAGGGGCAGTGCGAGGGCTGCACCACCACGGCGTGGCATGTCAGGGACTCGGTGTACCTCAACGCCCGCGGTGTCTCGTATGCCGTCCTCACCGAAGGCGCGTGGGACGAGGTGGCGCCCTACCTGGAGTTCATGGGCTACACCGAGCCCTGGTACTCCGTGCGCGACGTGGACGGCCCGGCCGGAGGCCCGATGGGCTTCCTCGCGTCGTATCTGCGCCTCGGCGACCGGACGTTCCTCACCTACTCCACGACGGGCCGAGGCAACGAGCGGGTCAACGGCTCGATGGGCCTTCTCGACATGACTCCCCACGGTCGTGGCGAGGAGTGGGAGGACGACCCCGACGGATGGCCAGAGGGACGGCACTCGTGCTGGTCCTGGCGTGCGGACGCGGACGGGAATCCCACCTGGGGCCCGACCAGTCGTCCGGTACCGCAGTGGACTCGCCCCGGCGCAACGGCGGTGACGACCCTGGGGCGCCGCGACGACGACCGCTGACCCGATCGTCCCCGGCCTTCTGGGAGGATCGGAGGAACGATGACCGAGCCCATGCGAGTAGGCCTGCCACCCGTCGTCGGCGACGCCGCCCGGGTGCTCATCCTGGGGTCGTTTCCCAGTGAGCGGTCGCTGGTGGCCGGCGAGTACTACGCCAACCGGCGGAATCAGTTCTGGCAACTGATGGCCACCCTGTTCGACGTCGGCGTGGACCTGCCGTATCAGGAGCGGGTCGACGCCCTGACGGGTCACGGAGTCGCGCTGTGGGACGTGGTCCACAGCTGCCGTCGGGTGGGCAGCCTGGACGCGAAGATCGACAAGGCGACGCTGACGGTCAACGACTTCGGACCGCTGTTCGCCCGGCACCCGGGTATCCAGCGGATCTTCGTCAACGGGCTCACCGCCTTCGAGTTGTTCGAGGCGCGGGTCCAGACCGAGATCCCCGCGGTGCGGCTGCCGTCGAGCAGTGGGGCGTTGCCGATGTCGTTCGCCGACAAGCTGGACAGGTGGCGCGACGTCGCCTGACGACCGCTGTGCGTGGCAACGGCCGCGCAAACCTCGACGGCGGCGTGGTCGAGCGACTACCCTTGAATTCGTTGGCTCCAGTTAACTCGCAGCTAACGCCTTGTCGTCGGGTGGAGGTATCGGCCCATGTCGATCGCAGTGCATTTCGACCAGCCGGTGGGTAGCCGCGTCCGACGCGCCCTCGTCCACGGCGGTGCGGTCAACGTCACCTCTGCCTCGCCCACGTCCATCGCCTTGGCCATGTTCGCCAGGGAGCTGATCGGTGACGCCTTCGGGGGTCGGGACCCCGAGTTGGCCCAGTTCGATCTGCCCGTCGCCGACCACGACGCCGTCATCGGAACGCTGACCCGACGCTTCACCCACCACCCGGAGTCGACGCGCCTCCTCCGGGCTCTCCTGCTCGAGCGCGGCTGCGACCCGGAGACCACCTACGTCGGCGTCCCGCGCCTGTGCGTGTCCACCGGCAACGTCGCCGGGGTCGACGCCTGGCGTCCGCACCGCGACACCTGGCGCGCGGCTCCCCTGGCACAGGTGAACCACTGGATGCCGGTCTACGAGGTGGACGAGGACAACGCGGTGGCGCTTCACCTCGAGTACTTCAGCCAGGCGATCGCCAACGACTCCGCCGACTACGACCACCACGGGTGGGCCCGCGCCGTGGGACCGACATCGCCCCTTCCCGTGGCGACCGAGGCGGTCGACCCGTTCTCGGCCAGCGTGTTCGTCACCCCGGTCGGCGGTGTGTTGCAGTTCTCCGGTCAGCACCTGTACTCCACCGTCCCGAACGAGGGCGACCGGACCCGCTTCTCGGTCGACTTCGCGACCGTCGACGTCGGCGACGTCCGGGCCGGGCTCGGCGCGCGCAACGTCGACGGCCGCTGCACGGGCTCGTCGATTCGCGACTTCGTCCGCGCAGCCGACCTCTCCCCGATGCCCGAGGACGTGGTCGCCATGCTCGACCCCCGTGGCGAGCCGGGCGACGACCGGGCCCACGCGGCCCACACCCGACCCGCCTTCACGAAGGCGTGACCCGGGCGAACTACGGTGGCCTCATGCCCTGCGTGTTCTGCGCCATCGTCGCCGGTGACGCACCGGCCATCCGCGTCTACGAGGACGACGAGTACGTCGCCATCCTCGACATCCGGCCCATCGTGCGCGGGCACGTGCTCGTCATCCCCAAGACGCACACCGTCGACCTGACCGACACCCCGCCGGACACCGTCGCCGCCATGATGCGCATCGGCCAGCGCATCGCCAGGGCGGCCCGCGCGTCGGGCCTGCACGCCGACGGCAACAACGTCGTCGTCAACGACGGGAAGGCGGCGTTTCAGAGCGTCTTCCACATCCACCTGCACGTCGCCCCGCGCAAGACCGGCGACAAGCTGTCCTTCGCCAAGGGGCTGGTGGTCCGCCGCGATCCCGATCGGGAGGAGACGGCCCGCATCCTGCGCGACGCGCTGGCGACCCTCGACGCCTAAAGCCCTAGGAAGCGCCGCGCGTTGCGTTCGAGCGTGGCGTCGTCGATGCCTGCGGCGTGGGGCAACTCGAGCGGTTGCGGCAACCCCATGTCGAACGGATAGTCGCTGCCGCACATCAGGTGCGAGGGGTCGGCGTGCGCGCGCAACAACTCCAGCGCCGCGGCGTCGTGGGTCAGGGTGTCGAACCACAGGCCGGCGAAACCCTCGCGCGGCGAACGGGTTTCCGCGCTGCGGACGTCGGCGCGCTTCTCCCAGCCGTGCTGCCACCGCCCCACCAGGGCCGGCGCACAGCCGCCGCCGTGCAGCATGCAGATCCGAAGGTCGGGTAGCTCCTCGAGCACGCCGCCCAACACCAATGACGCTGCGGCAGTGGCGGTTTCGACGGGATTGCCGATCAGGTTGACCAGGTAGTAGGACGACCACTCCGGCCGCGGCAGCTGCATCGGATGCACCAGCACGGCAAGATCGCGTTCGGCGGCGGCCCTCAACAGCTCTCGCATGGGCGCGACGTCGAAGGACGTGGGCCCCAGCAGCGGCGGTACGGCAATGCCACGTACGACGTCGGTTGCGGCGATCTGGTCCATCTGCGCGCGGGCGGCATCGGGGTCGTGCAGCGACACCAGACCAAGCCCGAGGAGTCGGTCACCGCTGTCGCGGCACGCGCGGGTCAACGCGTCGTTGAAGTTTGCGACGTAGTCGTCCACCCCGGCGGCGTCGGCGACGGGAAAGGCGAACGGCGGCGCCGAGATCACCCTGGTGCCGAGCCCGGCGGCGTCGGTGTCGGCGAGCACGCGACGCGGATCGGTCATGGCGTCGGTCTCGATGTACAGCGGCAAGTCGCCGAGGTACATCTGACCCTCGCGGCCGTGAAGCGGAGGCAGCGGCGAGCCAGGCGGAAGGCCGAAGAGCTCCTTGGGTAGCCAGTGCGCGTGGACGTCGATCGGACCAGTCGTCATGGCTCCACGATGCGCGACGCGACGGCGGTCGACAATGTCAGCCGCCACACAAGTCGCAGGGAGCTATGGCAACGCCTCCACACGACCCTCGGATGACAGACTGAGGCCCATGAGCACCATTCCCGTATGGGAGCGCTACCTCGGCATTCCGCTTCTCAAGGTCCACGACGCGATCTATCGCAAGACCAACGGCTGGGTCGGACACAAGATCCCCGGACAGGCACCCATCCTGCTGCTGCACACCGTCGGCGCGAAGACCGGAATCGCGCGCACCAACGCGCTCAGCTACGCCCTCGACGGCGGCTCGTATCACGTCGTCGCGTCCAAGGGCGGTGACCCCAAGGCCCCCGGGTGGTACTTCAACCTGAAGGCGAATCCGAAGGTCGAGATCAACGTCGGCCCCAAGCGGATGCCCGCCACGGCGCGCGTCATCGGCTCCGACGACCCGGATTACGCCCGACTGTGGAAGTTGGTCAACGAGAACAACTCCCACCGGTACGACGGGTACCAGAAGCGGACCTCGCGGCCGATTCCGATCATCGCGCTGACGCCCTAGAAGAGCTCCTTGGCAAGCAGTTCCAGCGTCTGATCACGGGCCGGCGCCAGCCGGGGGTCGACGCCGTGGAACGCCGAGCCGACGGGGTTGACCATCACCTCGTCGACGCCGAAGTGGGTGGCCAGCTCGCGCACCTGATCGGCCGCCTCGGTCGGCGATCCGACGATGGCGCGCTCCAAACCGGCGTCGACGACGGCCTCCTGCTGGAAGCTGAGCTCGACGCGCTTCGCGTCCTCGACCAGGTCCAGTGCGCGCAACGGCTGACCGGTCCGCAGGAACGCCATCATGTGCAGGTTGGGCAGCATGAGGTCCATCGCCTCCTCGCGGGTGGGCGCGACCGACGCGTTGACCGTCATGAACGTGACGGGCGCGGCGGCGACGTCGCTTGGCCGGAACTCGGACCGGTAGGTGGCGAGCGCCTCCTCGGTGCCCTGCCCCGAGAAGTGATGGGCGAACACGTACGGCAGGCCCTTCGCGGCGGCCAGGTGCGCCGAATACAGCGACGATCCCAGCAGCCACAGCCGCGGTTCGCTCGAGGCGGCGGGCGTCGCCTTGAGGACGTAGTTCTGGTCGAGCAGGCCCCTGCTGCGCACGGCCACCCGCACGCCGGAGGTGCTCATCAGCGCCGCCACGTCGTCGAGGTACTGGGGGAAGTTCTCGATGTCGCTGTCGTCGCGGCCGGCGGCGCCGCGCAACGCCATCGACGTCACCGGATCCGAGCCGGGCGCCCGCCCGATGCCCAGGTCCACGCGTCCGGGGGCGGCCGCCTCCAACAACGCGAACTGCTCGGCGACGGCCAGCGGTGCGTGGTTGGGCAGCATCACCCCGCCGGAGCCGAGCCGCAACTGCCGGGTCTGCGCGGCCAGATAGGCCAGCACGACCGGTGGGCTGGTCGCCGCGACGGCGGGCATGTTGTGGTGTTCGGCCACCCAGTAGCGCGTATAGCCCAGCTCGTCGGCGGTCTGGGCGAGGTGCACCGTCGCCGCGAGCGCATCGGAGGTGGTCTGGTCGCTGCGGACCGGGACGAGGTCTAGTACCGAAAGTCGCACGCTTCATTCAACCGCCGGGCCGGTGGGATCGTTCCCCGTCGGGCGATTCGTGTGCGTTCAGGAGCGGTGAGCGCTCCTCAAACACCACAAATCGCTCGGGCGGTGGTGAACACGTCGTCGAGCATCGCGGGGGTGAGCCGACCGGTGAAGGTGTTCTGCTGGCTGGGGTGGTAGCAGCCGATCAGCGCCACGTCACCAAGCTGCGCGACCGCGAGGTGGCCGAACTTGGGTAGCGGCCGGGGCACCGTCCCGCCGCCGGCGCGCACCATGCCCAAGGCCACCTTCCACGCGAACCCGCCGAGCGCGACGATCGCGCGCACGCCGGGCCGCACCAGCTGCCACTCGGCATCGAACCACGGCGCACACGTGGCGCGCTCCTCCGGTGTCGGGGCGTTGTCCGGCGGGGCGCAGCGGACGGGTGCCACCATGCGGGTGTCGACCAGGGTCAAGCCGTCCGCGGCGTCGACGCTCAGCGGCGAACTCGCGAGGCCGGCGCGGTGGAGCGCGGCGAACAGGACGTCGCCACTGCGGTCGCCGGTGAACACGCGACCCGTCCGGTTGGCACCGTTGGCGGCGGGCGCGAGCCCCACGACGAGGATCGTCGGCGTGGTCGAGCCGAAGCTGGGCACCGGCCGGCCCCAGTACGGCTCGCCGGCGAAGGACCGGCGCTTCTCGACGGCCACCTTCTCGCGCCAGGCGACCAGCCGCGGGCACGCCCGGCAGACGCTGACCTCGGCGTCGAGAAGTCCGACGTCACGGGCGCCCGCGGCCAACCTGCGCACCCGCCCCGGCGTCGTCGCGACCGCGGTGTCGGGGCCGGCGGGGTCGCCCGGCCAGCCGGTCCCGGGCGGCACCGGCGAGTCGTAGAGCTCGCCCGTTCGCGGATGCGGCAGTCTCACCCCCCCACTGTGCACGTGCGGGAAAATGGTTCGCGGACCGGGCGGACGCGCTGTTAGATTCAGCCCCGATAACTCATGATCACCACCACCCGGCGCCCCCTCTTCCTGATCTTCTTCGCGGCGCTGACCGCCGGGGCGGGCAACGGCATCTCCCTCGTCGCCTTCCCGTGGCTGGTGTTGCAGCGCAACGGTTCTGCGGTCGACGCGTCGATCGTCGCGATGGCGGGGACGTTGCCGTTGCTGGTCGCCACCCTGATGGCGGGGGCGGCGGTCGACTATCTGGGCCGGCGGCGGGTGTCGATGATCTCCGACGGGCTGTCCGCCGTCTCGGTGGCCGCGGTCCCGGTGATCGCGCTGACCTTCGACGCCGACGCGGTCAACGTGACGGTGCTGGCCGCCCTGGCGGCGCTGGGTGCGTTCTTCGACCCGGCCGGCATGACCGCCCGCGAGACCATGCTGCCCGAGGCGGCCGACCGGGCGGGCTGGACGCTCGACCGCGCCAACGGCGTCTACGAGGCGGTGTTCAACCTGGCCTACATCGTCGGTCCCGGCGTCGGCGGCCTGCTCATCACCACCCTGGGTGGCGTCAACTCGATGTGGGTGACGGCCGGGGCCTTCGTGCTGTCGATCTCGGCCGTCGCGGTGCTGCGACTGGAGGGCGCGGGCGTCCCGAACCGCGAACACATGCCCCAGGTGTGGGCCGGCGTCGTCGAGGGGCTGAAGTTCGTCTGGAACACCCCGGTACTGCGCACGCTGGCGTTCGTCGACCTCACCGCCACCGGCCTGTACATGCCGATGGAGAGCGTGCTGTTCCCCAAGTACTTCACCGACCGCAGCGAGCCCGCCCAACTCGGGTGGGTGCTGGTGGCGTTGAGCGTCGGCGGGCTGGTCGGCGCCCTCGGCTACGCGGTGCTGTCGAAGTACTCGAACCGGCGGACGATCATGCTCGTCGCACTGCTGGTGCTCGGGGTGTCGATGACCGTCATCGCCTTCCTGCCGCCGCTGCCGGTGATCCTGCTGCTGTGCGCCGTCGTCGGATTCGTCTACGGGCCCATCGCCCCGATCTACAACTACGTCATGCAGACCCAGGCACCGGCGCACCTGCGCGGCCGGGTGGTCGGCGTGATGGGCTCGCTGGCGTACGCGGCGGGTCCGCTCGGCCTGATCGTCGCGGGTCCGCTCGCCGACGCAGCGGGTCTGCACGTCACGTTCCTGGCGCTGTCACTGCCGATGCTGCTGCTGGGGTTGGCGGCGATCTTCCTGCCCGCGCTGCGGCACCTGGACCGCGATCCGGATCGCGCTGTTTCCGACTAGGGGGTTTGGGTAACCACACAGGCGGATGTGACGCACACCACAATCGAGGTCCGCCGTGTACCAGCAAGTTCTCGATCCGGTCGCCAACTCGCTCGCCTGGAGCGCGGTGGTGGCGGCCATTCCGCTGCTGTTGCTGTTCGTTTTGCTCGGCGCGCTGAAGATGACCGCATGGGTGGCGTCGCTGATCTCCCTGGCGGTGTCGCTCGCGATCGCGATCGTCGTCTACGGCATGCCCGTGGGACAGGCGTTGCTCGCCGGCACCGAGGGCGCGGCATTCGGCTTCTTCCCCATCCTGTGGATCGTCATCAACGCCATCTGGGTGTACCAGATGACCGTCGCGACCGGTCATTTCGACGTCCTGCGCCGCTCGTTCGCCAGCGTCAGCGACGACCAACGCGTTCAGGCGATCATCATCGCCTTCTCGTTCGGCGCGCTGATGGAGGCACTCGCCGGCTTCGGCACCCCGGTCGCGGTGACCTCGGTGATGTTGATGGCGTTGGGCTTTCAGCCGATGAAGGCCGCGGTGCTCGCCCTGGTCGCCAACACCGCACCCGTTGCCTTCGGCGCGATGGCCACCCCCATCATCACCCTGGGCCGGGTCACCGAACTGCCCGTCGACTCGCTTGGCGCCATGATCGGCCGCCAGACGCCGCTGCTCGCCCTGTTCGTTCCGCTGGCCCTGGTGGCGATCGTGGACGGTCGGCGCGGCCTCCGCCAGACCTGGCCCGTCGCGCTGGTCTGCGGAATCGTGTTCGCCGCAGCGCAATACGCCACCTCCAACTTCGTCTCCGTGCCGCTGGCCGACGTGGTGGCGGCACTGGCGTCCGCAGCCGCCGTCGTCGTCATGGTGCGGGTCCAGCGCACGACCCGCACGGCCGACGTCGCCGCGCGTGTTGGCGGCTCGGGAACGGGCGACGGGCCGGATGACGACGAGGTGACCGACTCCCGGGCGGACGTGGTCAAGGCCTACGCGCCCTACGGCATCATCATCGCGGTCTTCGTCGTCTGCCAGATCGGTGCCGTGAAGCGGCTGCTGGACGGTGCGACGTTCACGTTCACCTGGCCCGGCCTCGACGTGGTCGGCGCCGACGGGAATCCGCTGAGCCTCGCCAAGTTCTCCCTCAACCTGCTCACCACCCCGGGCACGCAGATGTTGGTGGCCGGTCTCCTCACCATGGTCGTGCTGAGACTCTCGGCGCCCAGGGCGGTCAAGGCCTACGGCGCGACACTGCACCAGCTTCGGTGGGCGATCCTCACGGTGATGGCGGTGTTGGCGCTGGCCTTCGTGATGAACGTGTCCGGCCAGACCATCACCCTGGGCACCTGGATGGCCGGGGCGGGTTCGGCGTTCGCGCTGCTGTCGCCGATCCTCGGCTGGCTGGGCGTGGCGGTCACCGGCTCCGACACGTCGGCGAACTCGTTGTTCGGCGCACTGCAGGTGACCGCCGCGAACCAGGCCGGGCTCTCCGAGGTCCTGATGGCCGCGTCCAACAGCTCCGGCGGCGTGCTCGGCAAGATGATCTCGCCGCAGAACCTCGCCATCGCCGCGGCGGCGGTGGGACTCGACGGCAAGGAGGGCGAGATCTTCCGCCGAGTGGTCCTGTGGAGTCTCGGCTTCCTCCTCGTGCTCTGCGCGCTGTCGGCGCTGCAGTCCTCGCCCATCTTGTCGTGGATGGTGCCATGACACTCGTAGCATCGAACCGTGAGCGCAGACATGCTGGCTGACCTGATCGCCCAACTACCCGAGGGCACCGTCGTCGACGACCCGGACATCGTCGCGTCCTACCGGCAGGACCGCGCCGCCGACCCGAATGCGGGCACCGCCCTGGCGGTCGTCCGACCCCGCACCACCGAGGAGGTGCAGGCCGTAATGCGTTGGGCCACCGCCCATCGCGTGCCGGTGGTCCCCCGCGGCGCGGGCACCGGACTGTCCGGCGGCGCGACGGCCCTCGACGGCGGCATCGTGCTGTCTACCGAACGCATGCGCGACATCACCGTCGACCCCGTGACCCGGACCGCCGTCACCCAGCCCGGGCTGTTCAATGCCGAAGTGAAGAAGGCGGTGGCCGAGTACGGGCTCTGGTACCCGCCCGACCCGTCGTCCTACGAGATCTGCAGCATTGGTGGCAACATCGCCACCAACGCGGGCGGACTCTGCTGTGTGAAGTACGGCGTCACAACCGATTACGTCCTCGGCCTGCAGGTGGTGCTGGCCGACGGCACCGCCGTCCGGCTGGGCGGACCCCGCCTCAAGGACGTCGCGGGCCTGAGCCTGACCAAGCTGTTCGTGGGCAGCGAGGGCACGCTCGGCATCGTCACCGAGGTGACGCTCAAGCTGCTGCCCACTCAGCACCGCGGCTGCACCGTCGTCGCGTCGTTCGACGACGTCGCCGCCGCCGCCGACGCCGTCGTCACCATCACCGGAAAGATCCGGCCGTCGATGCTGGAGTTCATGGACAAGGTCGCCATCAACGCCGTCGAGGACAAGCTGAAGATGGGGCTGAACCGCGACGCCGCGGCGATGATGGTCGCGGCGTCCGACGACCGCGGTCCCGCCGGCTCGGAAGACGCCGAGTACATGGCGCGGGTGTTCACCGAAGCCGGTGCGACGGAGGTGTATTCGACGTCCGACCCCGACGAGGGCGACGCCTTCGTGGCGGCGCGGCGCTTCGCGATCCCGGCGGTCGAGGCGAAGGGGTCGCTGCTGCTGGAGGACGTCGGCGTGCCGCTACCTGCGCTGGCCGACCTGGTGGCGGGTGTCGAGAAGCTCGCCGAACAGCACCAGCTGATGATCTCGGTGATCGCGCACGCCGGTGACGGCAACACCCATCCGTTGATCGTGTTCGACCCGTCCAACGCCGACGAGGCCGCCCGCGCACAGACGGCCTTCGGGGAGATCATGGACCTCGCCGTCAACCTGGGCGGCACCATCACCGGAGAGCACGGCGTCGGCAGGTTGAAGCGGCCGTGGCTGGCCGGCTACCTCGGCCCCGAGGCGATGGAGCTCAACCGTCGCATCAAGAAGGCCCTCGACCCCGACGACATCCTCAACCCGGGCGCCGCGCTCTAGCTCGCCGGAGCCTCCACCGGGTCACGGCGAGGCCACGGCTGTGGCAGCGGACGCTTGCGCACGTGCAGCGGCCACCAGAACCACTTGCCAAGCAGCGCCGCCAGCGACGGCGTCATCAGCGAGCGCACCACCAGGGTGTCGAAGAGCAACCCAAGGCCGATGGTGGTGCCGACCTGGCCGATGATCCTCAGCTCGCTCACCGACATCGCGATCATGGTGAACGCGAACACCAGGCCCGCCGAGGTGACCACCGATCCCGTACCTGCCATGGACCGGATGATGCCGGTGTTCAGCCCGGCGTGGAGCTCCTCCTTCATCCGGGAGACCAGCAGCAGGTTGTAGTCGGCACCAACGGCCAGCAGGACGATCACCGACATCGGCAGCACCATCCAGTGCAGCGGGAGCCCGATCACGTGCTGCCACAGCAGCACCGAAAGCCCAAAGGACGCACCGAGACTCAGCAGCACGGTTCCGACGATCACGGCTGCGGCCACCACTGCCCTGGTGAGCAGCACCATGATGAGGAAGATCAGGATCAATGCCGCGACAGCCGCGATGAGGAGGTCGTAGTCCGCGCCCTGCTGCATGTCCACGTAGGTGGCCGCGCTGCCGCCGACGAACACGGTCGAACCCTCCAGCGGAGTGCCCTTGATGGCGTCCACCGCGGCGACCCGCAGCGGTTCGATGTGCGACGTGCCCTCCTCCGTCAACGGGTCACCCTGGTGAAACACGGTGAAGCGCACCGCATGTCCGTCGGGTGAGAGGAACAGCTTGATGCCCCGCTGGAAGTCGGCGGTTTGGAACGCCTCCGGCGGCAGGTAGAAGGTGTCGTCGTTGCGCGCGGCGTCGAAGGCCTGGCCCATCGCAGTCGAGTTCTGCTGCAGGGCGATGTTCTGGTCCTGTTGGGCCTTCTGCGCCTGATACTGGTTGAGCAGATATTGCTTTTGGTTTTTCAAGGTTTGGATCATTGCCGGCATCGCCGCCGCCATCTGCGGGGTCAATTCGGCCATCCGGTTCAGATCCGGCACGATGTCCTGGAAGTCATCGGACATCTTGGCGATGCCGTCCAGGGAGTCGAAGACCGACCGCACCGACCAACACATCGGGATGTCGTAGCAGTGCGGTTCCCAATACAGGTAGTTACGGATCGGCCGGAAGAAGTCGTCGAAGTCGGCGAGGTGGTCACGCACCTCCTGGATGTCGTCCGACGTCTTGCTCATCTTGGCGGCCATCCTGCTGGTGACGTCGGCCAGCTGCAGCGTGATGTCGTAGAGCTTCTGCTGCGAATCGATGGACGTCTGCATCTCTTCGGCCTGCTTGAGCGTGTTGGCCAGCACGGTCTGCTGATAGTCGTTGTTCATCAGCTGACCGTTGCCACTCTGGCTGACGTTGTAGGCGAGCGACGCGTGTTCGATCGGCTTGCCGTCGGGCCGGGTGATCGTCTGTACCTGCGCGATCCCGTGCACGTGCACCATGGCCTTGGCGATCTTGTCGATGATCAGGAAGTCGGCCGGGTTGCGCAGGTCGTGATCGGCCTGCACCATCACCAACTCCGGATTCATCTTGGCTTCGGAGAAGTGCCGGTTGGCGGCGGCGTAGCCGATGTTGGCCGGGATGTCCGCGGGCAGGAAGTTTCGGTCGTTGTAGGTGGTGTGGTAGCCCGGCAGCGTCAGCAGGCCGACGAGCGCCAGGACGACGGCGATGATCAGCACGCCGCCGGGCCAGCGGACGGTGGCCGCTCCGACGCGGCGCCAGCCCCGGGACTTGGCCCTGCCCTTGGGTTCCAGTACCTTTCCGAACCGCGTCACCAGTGAGATGACCGCCGGGCCGAGGGTCAGCGCCGCGGCCACCACGATCGTCATGCCCACCGACAGCGGAAAGCCCATGGTCTGGAAGTACGGCAACCGGGTGAAGTGCAGGCACAGCGTGGCCCCGGCGATGGTCATGCCCGATGCCAACACGACATGCGCCGTGCCGTGGAACATGGTGTAGTACGCCGACTCTCGGTCCTCGCCGGCTCTCCTGGCCTCCTGGTAGCGGCCGATCAGGAAGATCGCGTAGTCGGTGGCCGCGGCAATGGCGAGGGTGACCACCATGTTCGTCGCGAAGGTCGTCAGCTTGAACACGTCGTAGAAGCCGAGGAAGGCGACGATGCCGCGCGCCGAGAGAAGGCCGACGACCACCATCGACATGGTGATCAGCACCGTGACGACGGAACGGTAGACGAGCAGCAGCATGACGATGATGACGGCGAACGTCAGACCCTCGATCATCTTCATGCTGGCGTCACCGACGGCATTCTGATCCGTCGTCGTCGCGGCCGCACCCGTCACGTACGCCTTGACGCCCGGCGGCGCGGGCTCGGTACTCACGATGTGCCGCACGGCTTCCACCGACTCGTTGGCCAGCGCCTCGCCCTGGTCGCCGGAGACGTACACCTGTACGTAGGCCGCCTTGCCGTCGACGCTCTGCGCACCGGCGGCGGTCAGGGTGTCACCCCAGAAGTCCTGGACGTGCTGCACGTGCGTGGTGTCCGCGCGCAGCTTGCGGACCATCGAGTCGTAGAACGTGTGCGCTTCGGCGCCAAGGGGATCCTCGCCCTCGAGCACCACCATCAACGAGCTGTTGGTCTTGTATTCGTTGAACACCTCACCGACGCGTTTGGTCGCGATCAGCGCGGGCGCATCCTGCGGGCTCATCGACACCGCCCGCAGCTTTCCCACGTCTTCGAGTTGGGGGACGACGGTGTTCAGCAGCGCGACGATGGCGATCCACCCCAGCACGATCGGAATCGCAAAGGCCCGCAGGAACCGCGGGAGCCAGGGCCGGGGCCGGGCGGCGTGGCGCGCGGTCGGGATCGCGTCCGTGGGCGCGTCGTCGACGGAGTCCTGGCCGCCCGACCTCTTGACGATGCTCATGCGGCCTTCACCAGGCAGTACGTCGCGGAGTTCACGCCCTCGGCCGTCCTTTCGTCCTTCACCACGTGGTCCACGGTGACTCTGCAGCTGATGGTTTGGCCGTTGCTCTGAGCGAGGATGTTGGGCATGACGGACGGCACCGTGGTCGTGAGCGTCAAGGTCCACGGCAGGGGCACCTCACCGGTGCGCTGTGGCACTCCGCTGAGGTCGGCGTAGTTGATGGTGGCGGTCGAGCCGGACCCGAACACCTCGTAGGTCACCACCTTCGGGTTGAACGACTCGGCGGTGTCGGAACCCACGGGCGTCACCACCGCCCCGTGGGAGCCGAAGACCGACCGGAAGTGCGAGACGCTCACCGCGCCAACGGCTATCGCGACGACGACCAGCAGCGGCAACCACGTTCGTCTCAGCACCGCGATCAAGAGTCGAGCCTTTCCAGGGGAACCCCGACCAGTCGGAGCCGGTCATGTAGCTAGCCAACCTAAATGCATAAGTGGATAAATGCAATCCACTTATGACGGCCGTCACTTAGACTCGCGAGCGTGACCGAGGGCGAGCAACCCCGCCGAGCGCTGCGCAAGGACGCGGAGCGCAATCGACGCCGGGTGCTCGACGGCGCGCGCGCCCTCTTCGCCGAGCGAGGCCTGGAGGCGACCCTGAACGACGTGGCCCACCACGCCAACGTCGGGGTGGGCACCGTCTACCGGCGGTTCGCCACCAAGGAGGAACTGCTGGAGGCCATCTTCGAAGACGGCATCGAGCAGATCGCCGGTATCGCGGAAATTGCGTCACGGCAGGATGATTCATGGGCAGGCCTCGTCTACTTCGTCGAGCAGACCTGCGAGCTGACCGCCACCGACCGCGGCTTGCGCGAGATGCTCTACAGCAAGGCCTACGGCGGATATCGCGTGGAACGAGCCCGCGTACGACTCGACCCGTTCGTCTCCGCCCTGGTGGAACGAGCCAGGCGCGACGGCTACCTGCGGCCCGGGGTCGAACCGAGCGACATGCCGATCGTGAGCCTTCTGGCCGGCGCGGTGGTCGAGTGGGCCGGGCACGTCCAGCCGCAACTGTGGCGTCGGTACGTCGCACTCTTACTGGACGGCATGCGCGCCCACCCGGGCCAACCCACGATCACCGTCGCCGCCCTGGACGACGAGCAGATGGACGACGCCATGAAGGGCTGGCACCCGGCCGGCTGACCTCACCGGCCAAGGGTTGAAACTCGAGTCGGTTTGTCGTACTCATGAGACATGACGGCCGTGATGTCTCACTCCGATGCTCGCTTCGAACTCGCCACGGCCGAGACGTGGGCCGACCCCTGGGCGATGTACCGCGCCCTGCGCGACCACGATCCCGTCCACCACGTGGTCCCCGCGGACGCGCCGGACCACGACTACTACGTCCTGTCCCGGCACGCCGACGTCTTCGCCGCGGCGCGCGACCACGAGACCTTCTCCTCCGCACACGGGCTGACCGTCAACTACGGCGAGCTGGATTTGATTGGCATGGCCGACAATCCGCCGATGGTGATGCAGGACCCGCCCGCGCACACCGCGTTCCGAAAACTGGTGTCCCGCGGATTCACGCCCCGCCAGGTGGAGGCCGTCGAGCCGACGGTGCGCCAGTACGTGCGGGCGCGAGTGGAGCGCATCCGCGCCAACGGCGGCGGCGACGTCGTCGCCGAGCTGTTCAAGCCGCTGCCCTCGATGGTGGTGGCGCACTACCTCGGCGTGCCGGAGGCCGATCGCGACCGCTTCGACGCCTGGACCGACGCGATCGTCGCCGCCAACACCTCCGCCGACGGCATCGGCGGGGTGCTGACCACCCTCGGGGACGCACTCGGGGAGATGACGGAGTACTTCACGTCGCTGATCGAGCGCCGCCGGACCGAACCCGAGGACGACACCGTCTCCCACCTCGTCGCCGCCGGAATCGGCGTCGACGGCGACGTCTCGGGTCTCCTGTCGATCCTGTCGTTCACCTTCACGATGGTCACCGGCGGCAACGACACCACCACCGGAATGCTCGGGGGCTCGGTGCAATTGCTGCACCAGCGTCCCGACCAGCGTGCGTCGTTGGTGCGCGATCCTGGCCTCGTCGGCGATTCCGTCGACGAGTTCCTGCGGCTGACCTCCCCCGTGCAGATGTTGGGCCGCACGGTGACCCGCGACGTGACGATCGGCGACACCACGATCCCCGCGGGACGGCGGGCCATGTTGCTCTACGGCTCGGGCAACCGAGACGAACGCCAATACGGTGACGATGCAAGCGAACTCGACGTCACCCGCAGGCCGCGGAACATCCTGACCTTCAGCCACGGCGCACATCACTGCCTCGGTGCCGCCGCGGCCCGCATGCAGTCGCGCGTCGCCCTGGAGGAACTGCTGGCGGTCATCCCGGACTTCGAGGTCGACGAGGACGCCATCGTCTGGGCCGGCGGGAGTTACGTGCGGCGACCGCTGTCGATGCCGTTGCGAGTGGCCTGATGTCGGGCGACTGGCTGGCCGACCGCCGCTCGGAGGTGGCCGCCGACCGCATCCTCGACGCCGCGGCGCACCTGTTCACCCGCAGCGACGCCGCGAGCGTCGGGATGAACGACGTCGCCAAGGCAGCGGGCTGTTCGCGTGCCACGCTGTATCGCTACTTCGAGAACCGGGACGCCCTGTACACCGCCTACGTGCACCGCGAGGCACGCCGCGTGTTCCGCGAACTGGGTGGTCGCGTCGCGGGGATCGCCGATCCCCGTGAGCGGTTGGTGGAGGGGGTGCTCGCCGCGCTCGAGATCGTGCGCGAAAACCCGTCTCTGTCCTCGTGGTTCGTCACCTCTGCGCGTCCCATCGGCGGCGACATGGCCGACCGGTCCGAGGTGATCGACGCACTCGCGGCGTCGTTCCTGCGGTCGTCGGGTTCGGCGGCCGACGACGTCGAGCGCCGCGCCCGGTGGCTGGTCCGGACGATGACGTCGCTGCTGACGTTCCCCGGACGCGACGCCGAGGACGAACGAAACATGGTCGCCGACTTCGTCGTACCGATCGTGCTGCCCGAGTCGGCTATGTCCGCACCCTCGTCAGGCGGTGGAGCAGCCACGCCAGCGGGACGGTGACGACCAACGTCACCACGAACAGCGCCCACGTCGAGCCCGTGTAGATCGGGAATCGCAGGATCTCGACCATCACCAGCTCCATCGTGACGAGGTGGATCAGGAAGATCTCATACGAGATCTCGCCGAGGAACACCATCGGTCTGCTCGCCGTGAGCCGCAGGTACCACCCGCGCCCACCGTCGCCGCCCCGCAGCGCCACCGGGGCCACCACCAGCGTCGAGATGACGGCGTAGAACACGGTCTTGAACAAGCCCTCCCGGAGTTCGGCCGGTGACGTCGTCGGCGCACCGGCGATCGGCGTGGACGCGATGAGGTAGCACGCGATCGCCAACGGTATGCAGACCGCCGCGTACGCCTTCATCCCCGAGGGCAGCAACGCGGCGAGCAGCATGCCGCCGAGGAACCACGTCAGATAGGTCGGCAGCCACAGCGGCGCACCGTCGGGCAGGACGTCGGTGGTGTGCACCTCCGTCAACCACGCCGGGCTGACGAGCGTCAACGCCAGCAGGCCGCAGACGAGGCGCACCGGATGCCACTGCCTACGACACAGCACCACCAGAAGCAGGTAGGCCAACACCGGCAGCGCGACGTAGAACGCCGCCTCGACGGCGAGGCTCCACATCTGCGTAAGACCCTGATGCAGATAGGAATACAGGTAGTCGTCGGTGTAGATCTGCGTCAACGTCAGGTTGCGGAAGAGCCCGATCCACGTGTGACCGGGGTTGGGCCCCGCCGTGCGGAAGTGGTAGAGGAGGTACGCCGCGAGCACCGTGATGACGTAGGCCGGCATGATGCGACGAACCCGGTGCCAGGCATAGCGACGGACCGACGGTGCGGGTTCTCCGGAAGCGGCCGCCCGCACCCACGGCGCGAACAACAGGAAGCCGGACAGCACGAAGAAGATCGGGACGCCAATCTCCATGCGGGAGTAGATCAATCCCAGGTACCCGTGGGTGTACTTGCCCGTCGTGTACGCCGCATGGGTCAACATGACCAATAGCGCGGCGACCGCACGAATGCCGGTCAGTGAGGCGACTCTGCCCCGGCTTGCCGACTCGAGGCCGCCAACGTCAGTGTCGCGCCGCGTCACTTCGGCTTGTGGTGGCTCGGCCCGCGATCTTGTTTGAGGTCGATGAGCACGCCCGAGATCCGGGTGTGCTCCAGCTTCTTGAGCGTTTCCCTGGACATCTTCGCCGGCAACTCGACCAGCGAATGGTCCATCTTGATGGTGATGTGGCCGAAGTCGCTGCGATGCAGCCCGCCCTCGTTGGCGATCGCGCCGACGATGGACCCCGGACCGACCTTGTGCCGCTTGCCAACCGCGATGCGGTAGGTCGCCAGGTCACTGCGCACGTTGTCACGACGCTTGCGCGGCGGGCCGTCCTCGCGATCCGGGCGCTCGCGGCGCTTCTCCGGCGGCGGCTCAGTCATCAAGAACTCGCCACCACCGCGACTCTGCACGGCCAGCGCGGCGGCGATCTCCGCCGTCGGCACGTCGTGGTCGCGCTCGTAGTCCTCGATCAGCTTGCGGAACAACTCGATTCCGGGTGCGTTCAGTGCCTCGGTGATCGCTTCGCGGAACTTCTCCACCCGCTTGTCGTTGACGTCGTCGACCGAAGGCAGCTGCGATTCCACCAGCTTCTGTCGCGACACCCGCTCGATCGAGTTGAGCAGGTGCTTCTCGCGGGGGGTGACGAACAACACCGCCGCGCCGGAGCGGCCGGCCCGCCCGGTGCGCCCGATGCGGTGCACGTAGGACTCCGGATCGTGCGGGATGTCGTAGTTCAGCACGTGCGAGATGCGCTCCACGTCCAGCCCGCGCGCCGCCACGTCGGTGGCGATCAGGATGTCGATGGTGCCGTCCTTGAGCTGGCTGATGGTGCGCTCGCGGACGGCCTGGGCGATGTCGCCGTTGATGGCCGCCGCGGAGAAACCCCGGGCGCGCAGCTTCTCGGCGACCTCTTCGGTGGCCTGCTTGGTGCGGACGAAGACGATCATCGCCTCGAACGGCTCGACCTCGAGCAGCCGGGTGAGCGCGTCCATCTTCCGTGGACCGGCCACCTGGATGTAGCGCTGCGAGATGTTCTCCGCGGTCGCGGTCTTCGACTTGACGGTGACCTGTACGGGATCGTGCAGGTACTTCGAGGTGATCTTGCGGATCGCGGGCGGCATGGTGGCCGAGAACAGCGCCACCTGCTTGTACTCGGGAGTGTCGGCGAGGATCCGTTCGACGTCCTCGGCGAAGCCCATCTGCAGCATCTCGTCGGCCTCGTCGAGCACCATGTAGTCCAGGTGCGAGACGTCCAGGCTGCCCTTCTCGAGGTGGTCGATCACACGGCCGGGCGTACCGACGACCACCTGCGCGCCGCGCTTGAGACCGGCCAGCTGCGGACCGTACGACGAGCCGCCGTAGACGGGCAGGACGTTCACCGGCAGGTGGGCTCCGTAGCGGCTGAAGGCCTCCGCGACCTGCAGCGCAAGCTCACGCGTCGGCGCCAGCACCAGGGCTTGGGTGGTGCGGCTGGAGGTGTCGATCCGGGACAGGATGGGGATCGCGAACGCGGCCGTCTTGCCGGTGCCGGTCTGCGCCAGCCCGACCACGTCGGACCCGGCCATCATCGCCGGAATCGTCGCGGCCTGGATGGCCGACGGCGACTCGTAGCCGACGTCGGCAAGGGCCTGCAGCACCGCCGGGTGAATCTGCAGGTCGGCAAAGGTCAATTCGGCGCTCGTCGCGTCGGGTTCTTCAGAGCTCATCGAGTTGGCAGTCTACGTGTAGTCGCAGCTCTCTCCCCCATGTTGCACCCGGTCCGATGCCCGGAGCCGGTACGGTGGCCCGGCGTGAGGGTGAAGCGAAGGTTCCAGTGGTGGTTCGCGGTTCTCGTGACGGTCGCGGCACTGGCCGGCTGCGGGTCGAGCGACTCGACGGTGTCGAAGACCCCGGAGGCGCCGGTGCCCCCGGCGCAGACCGCACCGCCCGCTCCCGCGCCCACCGTCGCCGCCGGTCCGTCACCGGCCCCGGCGCCCGCCGATCCCTGCGCGGTCAACCTCGCCGCACCGGAGATCGCCAAGGCCGTCTCCGAGCTGCCCCGGGACCCGCGCAGCGGCCAACCATGGAGCCCCGAACCGCTGGCGGGCAACTACAACGAATGCGCGCCGCTGTCGGCCGTCGTCATCAAGGCCAACACCAACGCCGACAACCCGAACACCCGCGCCGTGCTGTTCCACCTCGGCAAGGTCATCCCCACCGGCGTTCCCGACACCTACGGCTTCAACGGCATCGACGACACGGCCACCACCGGTGACACCGTCGCGCTGATGTACCTCAACGACACCAGCAAGCTCAAGAGCGTGGTGCGGTTCCGCTGGAACGGCAACGGCGTCGAATTGATCGGCAACACGGGATAGTTCGCGCGGGCGTCGACGTCGGGCCACTGACCTACAGTCGACGTCGTGTTCGTCCTAGCCGATGAGGGCGACGACCGCGTCGTCTACAGCGCATCCGATCTCGCCGCCGCCGCCCGGTGCGAGTACGCGCTGCTGCGCGCGTTCGACGCCAAGCTCGGGCGCACTCCGAAGGTCGTCGTCACCGACGAGCTGCTCGAGCGCACCTCCACCCTCGGCGACGACCACGAGCGCCGTCAGCTCGACGACTTGCGCGCCGAGTTCGGCGACGTCACCGTCATCGGTCGTCCGTCCTACAGCGCCTCGGGGTTGAAGGCCGCGTCGGAGCAGACCATGCGGGCGGTCCAGAGCCGCGCGCCGGTGGTCTACCAGGCGGCGATGTTCGACGGCCGCTTCGTGGGGTTCGCCGACTTCCTGATCCTCGAAGACGGTCTGGCCGGCGACCGGTACGTGTTGCGCGACACCAAGCTGGCCCGGTCGGTCAAGGTCGAGGCGCTGCTGCAGCTCGCGGCGTACGCCGACACGCTGGCCCGCAGCGGCGTCCCGGTGGCCGACGAGGTCGAGCTGGTGCTCGGCGACGGCGCCGTGTCCGCCTACCGGGTCGACGAGCTGCTGCCCGTCTACCTGCCGCGGCGGGCGGCCCTGCAGCGGCTGCTCGACGAGCACCTGGCCCGCGACCGGCCCGTCCGGTGGGACGACCAGGACGTCCGCGCCTGCTTCCGCTGCCCGGAGTGCAGCGTCGAGGTGCGCGCCCACGACGATCTGCTGCTGGTCGCGGGCATGCGGGTGAGCCAGCGCGCCCGCCTGATCGACGCCGGGGTCACCACGCTGCACGACCTCGCCGAGCTGGACGCGCCGGTGCCCGAGCTGTCGGCCCGCACCACCACGGCGCTCGCCGCCCAGGCCCGGCTGCAGGTCGCCGATCGGGTCGACGGCAAACCGCCCTACGAGGTGCTCGACGCCCAGCCCCTGATGGTGTTGCCCGACGCGAACAAGGGCGACCTGTTCTTCGACTTCGAGGGCGACCCGCTGTGGACCCTCGACGGCCGCGAGTGGGGCCTGGAATACCTGTGGGGCGTGCTGACGTCGGCAGACGAGTTCACCCCCTACTGGGCGCACGACCGGCCCAGCGAGCGCCAGGCATTGGTCGACTTCCTCGCGATGGTCCGCAAGCGCCTCAAGAAGTACCCGGGCATGCACGTCTACCACTACGCCGCGTACGAGAAGAGCACGCTGCTGAGGCTGGCCGGGCGGTACGGCACCGGCGAGAACGACGTCGACGAGCTGTTGCGCAACGGCGTGCTGGTGGACCTGTATCCGTTAGTGCGCAAGAGTATTCGCGTCGGCACCGAGAGTTACGGCATCAAGTACCTCGAACCGCTGTACATGGGCAACGAACTGCGCAGCGGCGAGGTGACCACCGCGACCGACTCGATCACGCAGTACGCCCGGTACTGCGCGCTGCGCGACGAGGGCAGCCACGACGACGCGCAGATCGTGCTCAAGGAGATCGAGGACTACAACCGTTACGACTGTCGGTCCACCCGCCGGCTCCGGGACTGGTTGGTGGCGCGCGCCATCGAGTCCGAGGTCCCTCCGCGCGGGCCGCAGCCGGTCCGCGGGAAGGCGGCCGAGGAGGCCGTGGAGGTCGCCGACGCCCTCGAACGCCGACTGATGCGGTTCGCCGGCGACGGGACCGAACCACGCACCCCCGAGCAGACGGCCGTCGCGATGGTGGCGGCCGCCCGTGGCTACCACAAGCGTGAGGACAAGCCGTTCTGGTGGGCGCACTTCGACCGCGTCAACAGCCCCGTCGACGAATGGGCCGACGACGGTGACGTGTTCGTCGCCGACCGCCAAGAGATCGTCGCCGATTGGCACCAACCGCCGCGGGCCCGCAAGCCGCAACGCCACGTCCGCCTCTTCGGCGAGATCGCCACCGGGGAACTGGGCCGCAGCATGTACGCCCTGTACGAACCGCCGGCACCGGCCGGGTTCGCCGACGACCCCGACCGTCGCGGGTTCGCCAGCGTCGAGGTGATCGGGTGCGACGACCCCGAGGCGCCGACGGAGGCGCTGATCGTGGAGAAGCAGCCCAAGGACGGCGAGGTCTTCGGTCAGGTGCCGTTCGCGCTGACGCCGGGACCGCCGATCAACACCAAGCCGATGCAGGAGTCCATCGAGGCGACGGCTGCCCTCGTCGGCGCGGGCCTGCCGAACCTGCCCGCCGACCCGGTCGTCGACGTCTTGCTGCGCCGCCCACCGCGTACGGTCAGCGGCCGCCCGCTGCCCCGCACCGGCGAGGTCGCCGACGACATCACCGCCGCCCTGCTGGACCTCGAGTCCTCGTACCTGGCCGTGCACGGGCCGCCGGGCACCGGCAAGACGTTCACCTCGGCCCAGGTGATCAGCCGGCTGGTCGCCGAGCACCACTGGCGCATTGGCGTGGTGGCGCAGTCGCATGCCGTCGTGGAGAACCTGCTGGGCTGCGTCGTCGACGCGGGAGTCGACCCGGACCGGGTGGGCAAGAAGAAGAGCCCGAACGCGCCGTGGCGAGACGTCGCCGAGAAGGACTACGCGGCGTTCGTCGCCGACCCCGCCGGTGGTGTGATCGGCGGTACCGCATGGGATTTCGCCAACGCCGGCCGCGTCCCGCGCGGCGCCCTCGACCTTCTGGTCGTCGAGGAGGCGGGCCAGTACAGCCTGGCCAACACCATCGCGGTGGCCAGCGCCGCGAAGAACCTGCTGCTGCTCGGCGACCCGCAGCAGCTGCCGCAGGTCAGCCAGGGCACCCATCCCGAGCCCGTCGACCACTCGGCCCTGGGCTGGCTGGTGGACGGCCACCACACGCTGCCCCCTGAGCGTGGCTACTTCCTCGAGTTCTCCTACCGCATGCATCCCGACGTGTGCGGGCCCGTGTCCCGGCTGTCCTACGACGGCCGCCTCCACTCGAAGGCGTCCGTCAGCGCGGCGCGGCGACTCGACGGCGTCGCCCCCGGGGTGCGGGTGCTCGAGCTCGACCACGACGGCAACTCGACCGACAGCCCCGAGGAAGCCGACGCGATCGTCGCCGAGATCGGTGGACTGCTCGGCCGATCGTGGACCGACGGCGCCGAGACCGTCCCGCTGGACCAGGAGCACGTGCTGGTGGTCACGCCGTACAACGCCCAGGTGGTCACGCTGCGGCGCCGCCTGGACGCCGCCGACCTGACGGGCGTGCAGGTCGGCACGGTCGACAAGTTCCAAGGCCGCCAGGCGCCGGTGGTGTTCGTGTCGATGACGGCGTCCTCGGCTGACGACGTGCCGCGCGGAATCTCGTTCCTGCTCAACCGGAATCGACTCAACGTCGCGGTGAGCCGCGCCAAGTACGCGGCGGTCGTCGTGCGGTCCCGGCTGCTGACGGACTACCTACCGTCGACGCCCGACGGCCTGATCGAACTCGGCGCGTTCCTGTCGCTCGTGGCGTGTGATACACCGGCGGAGTGAGTGACAGCCTGACCGACGAGCTCGCGGCGATCGTCGGCGCCAAGTACGTCAGCACCGATCCCGACGTGCTGGCCGGTCGGTGCGTGGACTACACGGGGCGCTACCGGGGCCAGGCGACCGCCCTGGTCCGGCCGGGTTCCGACGACGAGGTCGCCGCGGTGCTGCGCACCTGTCGCGACGCTCAGGCCTACGTCACCGTGCAGGGCGGGCGGACGTCGCTGGTCGCGGGCACCGTGCCCGAGCACGCCGACGTGCTGCTCTCCACCGAACGGCTCTCGGCGGTCGGCGAGGTCGACGTCGTCGAGCGCCGCGTTCGCGCCGGCGCCGGCGCCACCCTGGCGGCCGTTCAACGCGCGGCCACCGATGCCGGCCTGGTGTTCGGCGTCGACCTCGCCGCCCGCGACTCGGCCACGGTGGGTGGCATGGCGTCGACCAACGCCGGCGGGCTGCGCACCGTGCGCTACGGCAACATGGGCGAGCAAGTCCTCGGGTTGGAGGTGGCCCTCGTCGACGGGTCGGTGGTGCGCCGCCACAGCGAGGTGCGCAGCGACAACACCGGCTACGACCTGGCGTCGCTGTTCGTCGGCGCCGAGGGCACCCTCGGGGTGATCACCAGCCTCGACCTGCGCCTGCACCCCACTCCCGCACATCGGGTCACGGCCGTCGCGGGCTTCGACGACCTCGACGCACTGATCTCCGTCGGGCGGGAGTTCCGCGACGTCGACGGCATCGCCGCGCTGGAGCTGGTCGACGCCAGGGCCAGCGCGTTGACCGCCGAACACGCCGGCGTCGGGCCCGCAGTCGACGGGGCGTGGCAGCTGCTGATCGAGCTGGCGGGCGACGTCGACCTCACCGAGCGGTTGGCCGACCTGCTCGCCGACGCAGAACTGACCGGCGAGCCCGCCGTGGGCGTCGACGCCGCGACGCAGTTGCGGCTCTGGCAGGTTCGCGAGGCCGTCGCCGACGTGCTGGGCGCCTACGGCCCGCCACTGAAGTTCGACGTCTCCCTGCCGCTGTCGACGGTCAGCGAGTTCGCCACGGCGGCAACCGCATTGGTCGCCGAGCACGCCCCGGATGCCATCCCCGTGCTGTTCGGCCACGTTGGCGAGGGCAACCTGCACCTCAACCTGGTGCGCTGCGCGCTCGACGCCGACCGCGAGCGGGCGCTGTACGCGGCGATGATGGCGTTGATCGCCGAGCACCGGGGCAACGTCAGCAGCGAGCACGGTGTCGGCACCCGAAAGCGGGACTACCTGACGATGTCGCGGACCGACGCGGACGTCGCGGCGATGCGCGCCCTCAAGGCGGCCTTCGATCCGGACGGCCGCCTCAACCCCGCGGTGCTCTTCGGCTGAGAGTCAGTCGCGGAAGCGCATCGAGTGCTTGCCGTAGGTTCCCGCGTCGTCGGCGGGCTCCTCCTCCCGACGGGAATGCCGTCCGGACGACCGAGCCGGCCACACCTCGTCGGAGACGTGAAAACCGTTGCGAGCCACTCCAATTGGCTCCGGATCCGGCTGCGGCAGGGGAATCGACCCGTCGAGCGGATCGTCGAGGAGATTGCGCCACGGGGCGTGTCCGTTGCGGGCGGGGATCGGCTCCGGGGTCCGGTACTGCTCGCTGAGGCCGATCAGTTCGGGCACCGTGTCGGGGTCGTCGTCGACGGGGTCGCGGTCGGTTCCGGCCGGGGGCTCGTCCATCAGGCTGTGCCACGTGTCGGCGGGGCCGGCGTGCCAGGTGTCCGCGGGAGCGGGCAGCGGATGCTCGAACGGCACCGCGAACGGGGAGGTGACGCTGTCGTCGGCCGGTGTCGAATCGCGCTCGAGGACGTCGGCGTGCCGCCGCACGGCGCGGTCGGGATCGTCCCACTCGTCGTCGTCGGCGGTGGACCAGTCGACCGTGTACTCCACGTAGTCGTCGTCGTCGGGAAAGTAGTCGGGTTCGACCGGGACGGCGGGGGTGACCGGTCGGCCCTCGAGCGCCGAGCCGTGCCCGAAGCCGCGCAGGAACAGCGCGGCGACGACGCCGAACAGGGCCACGAAGGCGGGCAGCAGCAGCGACCGCGACAGCGCGTCGGCGAACGGCGCGTGCAGGAAGGCCGGCAATTGCGTCACCGCGCCCTGCTGCCCCACCCCGGGGTCCGACTGAGCCGGCAGCGCGGCGCTGATCTGCGACGTCATCAGCGCGGCGATGCCCGCACTGCCCAGCACGCTGCCGACCTGCCGAGTCGTGTTGTAGACACCCGATCCGGCACCCGCCAGCCGAGGCGGGAGGTTGCGGGTGGCGGTGGCCGCCAGCGGTGACCAGATGAACGCCATCCCGACGCCCATCAGAACCAACGGCAGCTCCAGTCGCCAGATCGGCGTCGTCGGCGTCATCTCGAACGACAGCCAGGTGAGCGCGATGGCCACCGCCGAGAAGCCGAACCCGATGAGGGGTCGCGGATGGGACCGGTCGACGAGCTTGCCGACGAACGGTGCGAGCACCCCGGAGGCGATCGCCATCGGGGCCGTCAGCAGGGCAGACCGCGTGGGCGACAGTCCGCACACCGCCTGCGCGTAGAACATGACCGGGACGATCATCGAGGTCACCGCGAAGCCGATGACGGCGATGCCGAGGTTGGACAGGCTGAAGTCGTTGTCCCGGAAGATCCTCAGGGGGATCAGCGGCTCGCCGGTGTGCACCGCCTGCCAGTAGACGAACGCCCCCATCGCGACGACGCCGGCGACCAGCGTGCCCCAGATCCACGGCGCCCAGTGATGCGACTGACCCTCCTGCAGTGCGAACACGATCAGGAACAGGGCGACGCCGGAGAGCAGCACCCCGATCACGTCGTAGCCGTGCCTCTCGGTCGGCAGCACCGGGACGAAGATCAGCGCCAGGACCAGGCCCAGCACGCCGATGGGCACGTTGACGATGAAGATCCACTGCCAGCCGAGACCGTCGACCAGCACGCCGCCGGCCAGCGGCCCCACCAGGGTGGCGACGCCCGCGGTGGCACCCCACACGCTCAGCGCGACGCCGCGTCGCTCCGGCGGGAAGACCCGGGTGATCGTCGACAGCGTCTGCGGGGTGAGCAGCGCTGCGCCGACGCCCTGCACCACGCGCGCGGCGACCAGCACCTCGATGCTGCCCGCCAGCCCGCACCACAGCGACGCCGCGGTGAACACCGCCAGCCCGACGAGGTAGAGGTTGCGGGGCCCGAACCGGTCGCCGAGCCGGCCCGCAAGCAGCAGGGGCACCGCGTAGGCCAGCAGGTAGGCGCTGGTCACCCAGATGACCGCGTCGTAGTCGGCGTGCAGGGCGTCCATGATGGACGGATTGGCGACGGACACGATGGTGGCGTCGAGAAGGATCATGAAGAAGCCGACCAGCAGCGCCCACAACGCGTTCCACGGGTTGTCGGTGCGGGGTTTGAGCAGGCTCAGCGCCGCCGTCATCGGCGTGCCTCGATCGCCGTGACGGCGTGGGGCATCGGCGGGGGGTTCATCGTCTGGGGCATCTGTCCGACCAAGCGTTGCGTAGCTAAGGGGCCGACGCTACGGATCAGCCCGATCGACGACAAGTCGCCGACCGCGCGTCAGGCGGCGTCGGGCACGGCGCCCGCGGGTACGGCGTCGTCCCCGGCCGGTGCCGTCGACCCCACGGCGAGCAGGGCCAGCAGGGCGACGACCGAGCCCACGGTCATCACCGCGGCCAGCGCCAGTTCGTCGTTGCCGAGCACGCCGACCAGCGGCGCCACCGCCGCGCCGAGGCCGAACTGTCCCGCCCCGAGCAGCGCCGCCGCGGTGCCCGCCGCGTCGGGGTGCCGCGACAGGGCCACCGCCGGTGCGTTGGGGATGACGAACCCCATCGCGGCGAGAATCGCCCACACGGGCAGCACGAAGGCGTAGATGCCCCCGACGCCGGCGACGGCAAGCGCGACGAAGACCACCCCGGCGACCACGGAGGCCGCCAGCGCCCACACCGTGATGGTCTGCGGCGTGGCGCGGCGCAGGAGCACGACGTTGAACTGGGTGGCGCCGATCAGCGCCACGGCCCCGGCGCCGAAGACCAAGGCGAAGGTCTGCTGATCCAGGCCGTGCCGGCCCTGGAGCACGAACGAGGCGCCCGCGATGTAGGCGAACAGACCGGACATGCCCAGGGCCGCCACCAGTACCAGGATGACGAACCGCCGGTCACGCAGCAGCTCGCCGTAGGTGCCGAGGATGCCGCGCACGCGAAGCGGTCGGCGGTGCGACACCGGCAACGTCTCGGGCAGCGCGAGCGCGGCGAGCAACAGGAGCAGACCGGCCAGGACCACCAGCACCGCGAACACCCAGTGCCAGGAGAAGCGCAGCAGCACGGCCGCGCCGAGCGACGGCGCGATCACCGGGGCCACGCCCAGCACCAGCATCAGACGCGACATCACCGTCGCCGCGGCGTTGCCGGAGAAGAGGTCGCCGACGATGGCCAGGGCGACCACCATGGTCGCCGCCGCGCCCACGCCCTGCAGACTCCGCGCGATCCCCAGGACGGCGATGTTGGGCGCGAAGAGGCAGATCAGCGACGCCACCATGTGCAGGACGATCCCGGCCATCAGCGGACGCCGACGGCCCAACGAGTCCGACAGCGGACCGATCACCAGCTGGCCCAAGGCCAGGCCCGCCAGGGTGCCGGTCAACGTCAGCTGCACCACCGACGACGAGACCGAATAGTCGTCGGCGATCTGCGGCAGCGCCGGCAGATACATGTCGATGGTGAGGGGCCCCAGGGCCACCAGCAGACCGAGCACCACGATCATCCGAGCGCGACTCGGGACCTTGTCTCCGTCGTTTCCGGCCGGCACCCCAAGTTCTTTGGATGCAGTGTTCTCGAGGTCCACGTATCCACATGCTGCCATGGAAGTGTTTAGCAAGGGTTACGACGATTTTCTTCCCTGAGCGAACGGTGACCGGCGTCACCGCCGGGCACGCCGATGCCTCGCCGCGCGTTGGAGTGGCAAGACGACGGACTAGCCTGAACGAGCCAGTCCGCAAACGGGAGGCCCAACATGAGCGCTCGCTCCGGTGCCAAGAGCCAGGTGCCCGCCAAGCTCGACGACGATCCCAGCGTCGCCGCGCGAGCGCTGTCCCAGATCATCGAACGCGGCGCGCGGGTGCAGGCACCCGCGGTGAAGGCCTACGTCGACCGGCTGCGTGAGCACAGCCCCGGTGCGACGCCCGCGGAGATCGTCGACAAGCTCGAGAGCCACTACCTCGCCGCGGTCATGGCCAGCGGTGCGGCCGTCGGCTCGGCGGCGGCGTTCCCGGGCATCGGCACTCTGGTGGCGATGTCCGCGGTCGCCGGTGAGACCGTGGTGTTCCTCGAGGCGACGGCCGTGTTCGTGCTGGCGGTGGCGGAGGTCCACGGCATTCCGGCCGCTCATCGCGAGCGGCGGCGGGCACTCGTGCTGGCGGTGCTGGTCGGCGACGACGGCAAGCGAGCCGTTGCCGACCTGCTCGGTACCGGGCGCACGGGCGGCGGCTGGCTCGCCGACGGCGCCGCGTCGCTGCCGTTGCCTGCGGTGTCGCAGCTCAACGGCCGGTTGCTCAAGTTCTTCGTCAAGAAGTACGCCCTGAAGCGCGGCGCGATCGCGTTCGGAAAGCTGCTCCCGGTCGGCATCGGCGCCGTGATCGGTGGCGTGGGCAACCGTGCGATGGGCAAGAAGATCATCTCCAATGCACGCGGCGCGTTCGGCACTCCACCGCCGAGGTGGCCTGCGACGCTGCACGTGCTGCCCGGGTTGGAGAAGTAGGGCGGCCGTCCCCCGGGGACGTTCGCACGCCGCCATCGACGTCGGCTCCAGTTGACTAAGGGCGTTGGCCGTCAACGGTCGCCGTCGAAGCGTTAGCCTTTATGCGGCGAGACAGCGAGCGGCAGACGGCGCGCCCGCGGAGTTAGAAGGAATCGAGGCGAGTAGCTGCCGTGAGCAGTTCACCTTCACCATTTGGACAGAACGAGTGGCTTGTCGAGGAGATGTATCGCAAGTTCCGCGAGGATCCATCGTCGGTCGACTCCAGTTGGCACGAGTTCCTCGTCGACTACTCCCCGGAGCCGTCGACCGAGTCGAGCGCGCCGCCGTCGACGAGTAACGGGTCGGCCGCGAAGCCGGCGCCCGCCGCTCCCAAGGCCGAGTCGAAGCCAGCACCCAAGGCCGAGCCGAAGGCCGCGCCCAAGACCGAGCCCAAGCCGGCACCCAAGGCCGAGTCGAAGCGGGAGCCCGCCAAGGCCGAGTCCAAGCCCGAGCCCTCGAAGGCCTCGGACGAGGACGAGGTGTCGGTCCTGCGCGGCGCGTCCGCCGCCGTAGTGAAGAACATGAACGCCTCGCTGAGCGTGCCGACGGCCACCAGCGTGCGCGCCATTCCGGCGAAGCTGATGATCGACAACCGCGTCGTCATCAACAACCACCTCAAGCGCACCCGCGGCGGCAAGATCAGCTTCACCCACCTCTTGGGCTACGCGATCGTGCAGGCCATCAAGAGCTTCCCGAACATGAACCGGCACTTCGCCGAGGTCGACGGCAAGCCGAACGTGGTCACCCCGGCTCACACGAATCTGGGCCTCGCGATCGACTTGCAGACCAAGAACGGTCGCCAGCTCGTCGTCGCCGCCATCAAGAAGTGCGAGACGATGCGCTTCGGGCAGTTCATCGCCGCCTACGAGGACATCGTGCGTCGCGCGCGCGACGGCAAGCTCACCGCGGAGGACTTCTCCGGGGTCACCATCTCGCTGACCAACCCCGGGACCATCGGCACCGTGCACTCGGTGCCGCGACTGATGAGCGGCCAAGGCACCATCGTCGGCGCCGGCGCGATGGAGTATCCCGCCGAGTTCCAGGGCGCCAGCGAGGAGCGGATCGCCGAGATGGGTCTCGGCAAGCTGATCACCCTCACGTCGACCTACGACCACCGCATCATCCAGGGCGCCGAGTCCGGCGACTTCCTGCGCACCATCCACCAGCTGCTGTTGTCGGACGACTTCTTCGACGAGATCTTCCGCGAGTTGGGCATCCCGTACGAGCCCGTCCGGTGGCGCACCGACAACCCCGACTCGATCTTCGACAAGAACGCGCGGGTCATCGAACTGATTGCGGCATACCGCAATCGGGGCCATCTGATGGCCGACATCGATCCCCTTCGGCTCGACAAGACGCGCTTCCGCAGCCACCCCGATCTCGACGTCCTGACCCACGGGCTGACGCTGTGGGACCTGGACCGGGTGTTCAAGGTCGACGGCTTCGCCGGCAAGGAATACAAGAAGCTGCGCGACGTGCTGTCGGTGCTGCGCGACGCGTACTGCCGCCACGTCGGCGTGGAGTACACCCACATCCTGGAACCCGAGCAGCAGAAGTGGATTCAGGAACGCGTCGAGGTCAAGCACGACAAGTTCACCGTCGCCGAGCAGAAGTACATCCTGAGCAAGCTCAACGCCGCCGAGGCGTTCGAGACCTTCCTTCAGACGAAGTACGTTGGCCAGAAGCGCTTTTCGTTGGAGGGCGCCGAGACCGTCATCCCGATGATGGACGCCGTGCTCGACCAGGCCGCCGAACACAACCTCGACGAGGTCGTCATCGGCATGCCGCACCGTGGGCGCCTCAACGTGCTGGCCAACATCGTCGGCAAGCCCGCCTCGCAGATCTTCTCCGAGTTCGAGGGCAACCTGAACCCGAGCCAGGCGCACGGATCCGGTGACGTGAAGTACCACCTGGGCGCCACCGGCAACTACCTGCAGATGTTCGGCGACAACGACATCGACGTCTCGCTGGTGGCCAACCCGTCGCACCTCGAGGCCGTCGACCCGGTGCTCGAGGGCCTGGTGCGCGCCAAGCAAGACCTGGTGGACTCCAGGGACGGCGCGGAGGGCTCGCCGAAGTTCTCCGTGGTACCGCTGATGCTGCACGGCGACGCGGCCTTCGCCGGCCAGGGCGTGGTGGCGGAGACGCTGAACCTCGCGCTCCTGCGCGGTTACCGCACCGGCGGCACCATCCACATCATCGTCAACAACCAGATCGGCTTCACCACCTCGCCGCTGGACTCCCGTTCCTCGGAGTACTGCACCGACGTCGCAAAGATGGTGGGAGCGCCCATCTTCCACGTCAACGGCGACGACCCCGAGGCCGCGTCGTGGGTGGCCCGGCTGGCGGTCGACTTCCGGCAGCAGTTCAACAAGGACGTCATCATCGACATGCTGTGCTACCGCCGCCGCGGGCACAACGAGGGTGACGACCCCTCGATGACGCAGCCGGGGATGTACGACGTCATCGACACCAAGCGCGGCGTCCGCAAGACCTACACCGAAGCGCTCATCGGCCGTGGCGACATCTCCATCAAGGAGGCCGAGGACGCCCTTCGCGACTACCAGGGTCAGCTCGAGCGCGTGTTCAACGAGGTCCGCGACCTCGAGAAGCACGCCATCGAGCCGAGCGAGTCGGTCGAGGCCGATCAGCAGCTGCCCGCGAAACTCAGTACCGCCGTTGACAAGTCGCTGCTCGCCAGGATCGGCGACGCGCACCTGGCGGTGCCCGAGGGCTTCACCGTGCACCCACGGGTCAAGCCGGTGCTGGACAAGCGTCGCGAGATGGCCTACGAGGGCAAGATCGACTGGGCCTTCGGCGAGCTCCTGGCGCTGGGATCCCTGCTGTCGGAGGGCAAGCTGATCCGGCTCACCGGTCAGGACACCCGTCGCGGCACGTTCACCCAGCGGCACTCGGTGCTCATCGACCGCACGACCGGTGCGGAGTTCACCCCCCTCGAGCTGCTGACGCTCGACGAGGAGGGCACGCCGACCGGCGGCAAGTTCATGGTCTACGACTCGGCCCTGTCTGAGTACGCCGCAGTGGGCTTCGAGTACGGCTACTCGGTGGGCAACCCGGACGCAATGGTGTTGTGGGAGGCGCAGTTCGGCGACTTCGTCAACGGCGCGCAGTCCATCATCGACGAGTTCATCAGCTCCGGCGAGGCCAAGTGGGGCCAGCTGTCCGACGTCGTGCTGCTGCTGCCGCACGGCCACGAGGGCCAGGGCCCAGACCACACGTCGGGCCGCATCGAGCGGTTCCTGCAGGTGTGCGCCGAGGGCTCGATGACCGTCGCCATGCCGTCGACGCCGGCGAACTACTTCCACCTGCTGCGCAGGCATGCGCTGGACGGCATCCACCGCCCGCTGATCGTCTTCACGCCGAAGTCGATGCTGCGCAAGAAGGAAGCCGTCAGCGACATCCGCGACTTCACCGAGCAGAAGTTCCGCTCGGTGATGGAGGAGCCGACCTTCACCGACGGTGACGGCGACCGCTCGAAGGTCACGCGAATCCTGTTGACCAGCGGCAAGATCTACTACGACTTGGCCGCCCGCAAGGCGAAGGACAATCGCGACGACGTCGCCATCGTCCGCATCGAGCAGCTCTACCCGCTGGCCAAGCGCCGGCTGCGCGCCACGCTCGACGAGTACCCGAACGCCAAGCAGTTCTTCTGGGTGCAGGAGGAGCCGGCCAACCAGGGTGCGTGGCCGACGTTCGGCCTCGCGCTCCCCGAGCAGCTGCCGGACAAGTTGACCGGCATCAAGCGCATCTCGCGGCGCGCGATGTCGGCACCGTCGTCGGGCTCGTCGAAGGTGCACGCCGTCGAGCAGCAGGAGATCATCGACGAGGCCTTCGGCTGACCCTTTTAGGCGGGACCAGCGGTACCGGTTAGGCTTCACGCCGAAAGCACGCTGGCCGCCGAGAGAGGGAGTGTTCATGGATGGCTTCGCCGGTAAGGTCGCCGTCGTCACGGGAGCCGGGTCGGGCATCGGCCAGGCGCTGGCCCTGGAGCTGGGACGTTCGGGGGCGAAACTCGCGATCAGCGACGTCGACCTCGAGGGTCTGGCCGTCACCGAGGCCCGCCTGAAGGCCATCGGCGCCCCCGTGAAGGCCGACCGCCTCGACGTCACCGAGCGGGAGGCGTTCGAGCTGTACGCCGACGCCGTGAAGGCGCACTTCGGCAAGGTCAACCAGATCTACAACAACGCCGGCATCGCGTTCACCGGTGACGTCGAGGCGAGCTCCTACAAGGACATCGAGCGCGTGATGGACGTCGACTTCTGGGGCGTCGTCAACGGCACCAAGTCCTTCCTGCCGCATCTGATCGAGTCCGGCGACGGGCACGTCGTCAACGTCTCCAGCCTCTTCGGCATCTTCTCGGTGCCCGGGCAGGCCGCCTACAACGCCGCCAAGTTCGCGGTACGCGGATTCACCGAGGCCCTGCGCCAGGAGATGGTCGCCGGCAAGCGCCCCGTGAAGGTGACGACGGTGCACCCGGGCGGCATCAAGACGGCGATCGCGCGCAACGCGGCGGCCGCGGAGGGCATCGACGCGGAGAAGCTCGCGAACACGTTCGACAAGAAGCTCGCCAAGACCACGCCTGAGCGGGCCGCGGTGATCATTCTCGACGCCGTCCGCAAGAACAAGGCCCGCGTGCTCGTCGGCGCCGACGCCAAGGCCCTCGACGTCATCGTTCGCCTCACCGGGTCGGGATACCAGCGGCTGTTCGCCTCCGTCATCGCCCGGGCAATGCCGGGAGTCCGCTGACGAGCTAGTGTCCGAGCGGATGCGCGGACAGCCAGTCGTCGGCCACCGCACCGGGATCGCTGCCCGAGGCCACCTTGCCCAGCATGTCGGCCAGTGAGCCGGTATCCAGCTCGCCGGCAATCTCGTTGAGCGCCAACACCTGCCGTTCGTCCAATTCGTTGCGCCGGTACAGCGGCACGACGTTCTCCGCGCGGATGACCGAGGTCTTGTCGCTCAGGACGACGACGTCGTCGGGGGTCTCCGGCACGGCGGTGGACGTCCAGGCAGCGGTCACCCGGCTCGAGCGCAACGCCGCCACCAACGCTGCGGCCGTGGGGAATTCGGTCGCCGCGGGTGGCCGGCACGTCGCGATGACCGCCGGTGCCGGGTCACCGGGCACCTTGCCGACCGTCAGGCCCGGGCAGTGGCGGACCACCGTCGCGACGTCGCGGGCACCCCACTTCTGGGCCGTCGCCTCGGTGACCACCAGCGCGGGCTTGTCCTCGGCGGACTGGGTGTAGTCACCGGCGCCGATGCCCTCCGGCAGTGCCGAGATCATCGAGCGGTAGACCTGCTCGGGGGCGCGCGCCGTCGCGTCGGGATCGAAGCGGGTCAACAACCGTCCGGTGAGTCCCGGCACCACCTCGACGGCGCCGGTGTCCAGCTCGGCCAACGGATCCGCGCCCCGTTCGACGTGTGCCGCACTGCCGTAGGACCGCAGCGCGGCCGCGTACAGGTGGGCCAACAGGGTGGTGGGGGCGTCGGAACCGGCGCCAACGGCCAGCGACTTCTCCGGGGTCGAGCCCCCGCACCCGGCGACCACGAGCACGACGAGCAGCGCCGCCAATCGCTGCAAGGCCATCGCGTCAGGCTACTTCACCGCTTCGTACTCAGGCTTTGGGCGTACCATCTGCAACGGTCAATTCGGGGCTCAACGTAGCTGCTCCGCCCGCTGAGGGGAGGACGTTCGTGCCGTCATTTCGTGCCTTGCAGCCGTCGATGTTGCGTCCGACCAATCGACGGACGTCCGAGCCGGATGCCAGCACCATCCACGTCCCGGTCGCCCGGGCGATGGTCGACTGCGGCGTCTACGCCGACGGCAAGCGGCTGCCCGGCAAGTACACCCACGCCGCGGCACTGGCCAAGGTCAGGGAACTTCAGCTCGAGGAGGTCAGGGCCTTCGTCTGGATCGGATTGCACGAACCCGACGAACGCCAGATGCAGTCCGTCGCCGACGTGTTCGGCCTGCACGAACTCGCCGTCGAGGACGCCGTGCACGCCCACCAGCGGCCGAAGCTGGAGCGCTATGACAACACGCTGTTCCTGGTGCTGAAGACCATCATGTACGTCGAGCACGAATCGGTGGCCAAGGCCCGCGAGATCGTCGAGACCGGGGAGATCATGATCTTCGTCGGACCGGACTTCGTCGTGACGGTCCGCCACGGCGACCACGGCGGCCTCGCCAAGGTGCGCAAGCGGATGGACACCAGCCCGGCGAACTGCGCGCTGGGACCCTACGCCGTGCTGCACGCGATCGCCGACCACGTGGTGGACCATTACCTGGAGGTCACCGACCTCGTCGAGTACGACATCGACGCGATGGAGGAGAACGTCTTCTCCCCCACCAGCGACACCGACATCGAGCACATCTACCTGCTCAAGCGGGAGGTCGTCGAGATGCGCCGGGCGGTGGGCCCACTGAACCTCGCGCTGCAGCGCCTCGGCACCGACCACAACGACCTGATCTCCAAGGAGGTCCGGCGCTACATCCGCGACGTCGTCGACCACAACACCCAGGCCTCCGACCGGATCGCCAGCTACGACGAGGTGCTCAGCTCGTTGGTGCAGGCCGCCGTCGGCAAGGTGTCGATGCAACAGAACATGGACATGCGCAAGATCTCGGCGTGGGTGGCCATCGCGGCCGTGCCGACGGCGCTCGCCGGCATCTACGGGATGAACTTCGAGCACATGCCGGAGCTGGCGTGGACCTACGGCTACCCGATGGTGCTGGCGGTGATGGCGACGGTGTGCTCGGCGCTGTACTTCACGTTCCGCCGCAACCATTGGCTGTAGCGCCCTCGACGCTCAGCTTGGCGAGCTCGCCCGCCGACGGGGGTCGCGGACGTCGACGCCGTCGACGGCCCACGCCTCCCGCATCGCGTCAGCGCCCTTGAGCCGCACCCAGGCCGCCTCGGTCGGGGTGATCGGGGTCGCCGACAGGATGCGCACCGGGTCGAAGGGGGCGGGCAGCTCGACGTCGTCGACGTCGCCGGGGCCCAGCAACACCGCGGTGAACGGCGCACCCTCCCACAGCGGCGTCTCGAGATCGACCAGGGCGTCGGGCACCAGCACCAGACCCTCGACGGCGGGTGACGCCGCGACCACGGCGATCGACCGGGCCAGGCCCGCCGGGGTCGAACCACGAAGTGCCACCGCGACTTCCGCCCGCGGACCGCTCGCCGAGTCGACGACCATCGCCGTCGGGTCGAGCATCGCGTGCCGCGAACAGCCAAGTGACACGTGGTGAAGCGTGCCGTCGGCATCGGGTCCGAAGCGCAGCACGTCGATCGACTCGGCACCGAGGAAGGTGATGCTGGCGACGGCGGGCTCGCCGCCGGCACCGACCCGGGCGAAGTGCTCCGTCAGCCGGGCACGGACCGCGGCGAGGACGTCGGTCACCGAGAAGGCGGGATCGACAGGTTCGCGCCGGTCTCCGCGTCGAACAAGATGAGCTTGGAGGTGTCGAAGGCCAACTCGGCCGGCTGCCCGGCGACCACCTTCGACTCGGCGGGAACCCGTGCCACGAACCGGTTCTCGGCCGCCCCGGACTCCGTGGTCAACTCCTCGAGCTGAGCGGCCTTCGCCCCCTCGCCCTCGGTGTGGAAGTGCACGTACTTGTCGGCGCCGAGTGACTCCACCAGGTCGACGGTCACCTCGAACGTCAGCGCCTTGATCCGGGCATAGGAGTCGATGAGGGCCGCGTCCTCGAGATGCTCGGGCCGGACGCCGACGATCACGCCCCCCGGCTTCGGATGGCGGGCCAACATGTCGTGGACGTCGGTCGTCAGGGTGACCTCGCCGAACGGCAGCCGCACTCCGACGTCGGTCAACTCAGCCGGGAAGAAGTTCATCGACGGGGAGCCGATGAAGCCGGCGACGAACAGGTTGGCCGGGCGGTGGTAGAGCTCGTCGGGGGTGCCGATCTGCTGGGCCACCCCGGCGAGCATCACGACGACGCGGTCACCGAGGGTCATGGCCTCGGTCTGGTCGTGGGTGACGTAGACGGTGGTGGTGCCCAGACGGTCCTGCAGGCGGGCGATCTCGGCGCGCATCTGCACGCGCAGCTTCGCATCCAGGTTGCTCAACGGCTCGTCCATCAGGAATGCCTTGGGGCTGCGCACGATTGCGCGTCCCATCGCCACCCGCTGACGCTGGCCGCCGGAGAGCTGCCCGGGCTTGCGGTCCAGCAGTTCGGTCAGGTCGAGGATCTTGGCGGTTTCGTCGACCTTGGTGGCGATGTCGGCCTTGGCCATCTTGGCCAACGTCAGCGGGAAGGCGATGTTCTGCCGCACCGTCATGTGCGGGTAGAGCGCATAGGACTGGAACACCATGGCGATGTCGCGGTCCTTGGCGGCCTTCTCGTTGACGCGGTCACCGCCGATGCGCAGCTCCCCGGAGGTGATGTCCTCCAGCCCCGCAATCATGTTCAGCGTCGTGGACTTGCCGCAGCCCGACGGGCCCACCAGGATGACGAACTCGCCGTCGGCGATGGTGATCGACAGATCCTTCACCGCCGGCGCGCCTCCGGCGTAACTCTTCGCCACGCGGTCCAACACGATCTCGGCCATGACCTACCCCTTCACCGCACCGGACGTGAGACCGGCGACGATCCGTCGTTGGAAGATGAGTACGAAGACGACGATCGGCACCGTGATGATCATCGCGCCCGCGGCGATGGATCCGGTCGGCTCCTCGAATTGTGAACTGCCCGTGAAGTTTGCGATCGCCACGGGTGCGGTGATGGCCCGTTGGGTCGCCGTCAGCGACAGGGCCAACAGCAGGTCGTTCCACGCGAAGATGAACACCAGGATGGCCGCGGTCACGATGCCTGGGGCCGCGAGTGGAGCGATCACCTTGCGAAAGGCCTGCCATGGCGTGGCGCCGTCCATCTTCGCCGCCTTCTCCAGATTCCAGGGGATCTCCTTGAAGAACGCCGACATGGTGTAGATCGCCAGCGGCAACGCGAACGTGATGTAGGGGATGACGAGCCCCGGCCAGGTGTCGAACAGCCCGATCGTGCGTTCGATGTTGAACAGCGGTGTCACCAGGGAGATTTGCGGGAACATCGCGATCAGCAGCGCGACGCCCACCAGCGCCCGCTTGCCCGGGAAGGCCAGCCGGGCGATCGCGTAGGCGGCCATGCCTCCGACGACGACCGCGATCACGGTGGTGATCAGACCGATGCCGATGGAGTTGACCAGCGCCGAGCTGAAGACGTTGCCCTGGAAGATCGCCTTGTAGTTGTCGAACGTCACCTGTGTCGGAATCAGGTTGCCGTCCTTGACCGTTGAGGTCGGCTTGAGCGACAGCGACAGAATCCACAGCACCGGGAACAGGGCGTAGAGCACCACCAGGACGTTGACGACGGTCCACCCGGTGGCGCGGCCGGAACTCACTCGCTCACTCATCGCGAGCCCCGGGGGCCGACGCACCGAAGAGCTTGACGTAGATGAACGCGATCACCGCGACGGTCAGGAAGATGAGAACGCTGATCGCCGAACCGAGTCCGAGGTTGAAGGCCTTGAACAGGTTGTCGTAGCCCAGGATCGACACCGACCCGGTGTCGTTCGCGCCACCGGTCAGCACGTAGATGTTGTCGAAGATGCGGAAGGCGTCCAGGGTGCGGAACAGCAGGGCCACCAGGATCGCCGGTTTGATGAGCGGCAGGATGATCTTCGTCAGCCGCTTCCACGCGCCGGCGCCGTCGATCTGGGCGGCGTTGAGCAGGTCCTGGGGCACCAGCGCCAGGCCGGCCAGCAACAGCAGCGCCATGAACGGCGTCGTCTTCCACACCTCGGCCAGCACCACGATGGCCAGCGAGGGGATCTGCTCCGTCAGTGGCGCAACGCCTTCGGGCAGCAGGTTGGCCAGATAGCCCGTGCCCGGCGTCCATGCGTAGTACCAGCTGTAGGACGCCGCCACGGTGACGATGCCGTACGGGATCAGGATGGCGGTGCGTACGACGCCCTTGCCGAAGATCGTCCGGTGCATGACCAACGCCAGGGCCATGCCCAGCACGAACTCGATCGCCACCGAGACGACGGTGATCGCCAGGGTGACGGCGAAGGCCGTCCACCAGTACCGGTCACCGAGGATGGTCGCGTAGTTGGCGAACCAGACGAAGGTGGTGTCGTTGGGGGCAGCCAGGTTGTAGCGCTGCAGGCTGAGCCACACCGCGTACCCGATCGGGTAGGCGGTGACCGCCAACATCAGCAGCACGGCGGGGCTGATCAACCAGAACGCCAGGCGCCGTTCGGACTTGCGATCGTCGGTGGCGGGCGTGGCGGCGGTCATGGGATCAGTCCCTTGCCGTCGACGGCCTTCTGGACCTGATCGGCCAGCACGTCGGCGGTGCGCTCCGGATCGATGCCGGTGATCGGGGCGAGCGTCGCCGAGATGCGCGTCGACACCGATTGGTAGACCGGCGTCGCGGGCCGGACGGCGGCGTTGGTGAGCTGCTCGCGGATGATGGCGTACTGCGGGTACTTCTTCTGGAACTCCGGGTCGTCGTACAGCGACGTGCGCACGGCGGGCAGGCCACCCTCGACGGAGGTGAAGCGCTGGTTCTCGACGTTGCGCAGGCAACGGATCGCCTCGAAGGCCTCCGCCTTGTGCTGGGTGTTCCGACCCACCGCGAGGTTGAGGCCGCCGAGTGTCACCTTGGCGGGCTGCCCGGGGACCACGCCGGGGTAGTTCGCGAACCCGAAGACCTGCTTGCTGGCGTCGTAGGCCGCGTCGAACTGCGCGTCGCTGGGCTTGAACGTGCCGAGGTCGTCGATGCTGCCCTTGAGGTCGTCGCGCCCGTCGAGCGGCAGGAAGGGCACGCCACCCTTGACGGCGTTCGCCAGCATCGACGGAAGCACGAACGGCCAGTTGACCTCCAGAGCGGCGTTGCCCTGTTCGAGTGCCAGTCGCGCGGTGGCCTCGTCGGTCTGGGTGATCGACGGGTCGGCGCCGGGGGCGGTGGCAACGGCCTTGATGATCTGCAGCGCCTTCACCGTGGCCGCCCGGTGTTCCGGCGTGTCGGTGAGCGTCACCGTCTTGCCGTCGTCGGAGAGCACCTGTCCGCCGGCGCTGGCCAGCAGCGTGTTGAACCACACGACCAGGCCCTCGTACTGCTTGGCCTGCAACGCGATCCAGCTCGGCTTGCCCTCGTCGTGCAAACGGGTCGCCTCGCCGACCATGTCGTCCCAGGTCTGCGGTGGGTTCGGCATCAAATCGGCTCGGTACCAGAGCAATTGGGTGTTCGTCGTGATCGGCGAGGCAAAGAGCTGGTCGTGCCACGTGGCCGTCTGGAGCGGGCCGGGAAGCGTGTCGTCCCGCGCGTCGGCCTCGGCCTTGCCTGCCGGATCGTCGGTCAGCGGCAGCGCCCAACCCGCCTCGGCGAATTCGGCGGTCCACACCACGTCGAGTGCCATCACGTCCAGCGACTTGTCGTTGCCGGTGAGTCGGCGCGCCAGCTGCAGCCGCTGATCGTCGGCGCCCTTGGGCAGACTGATCTGCTTGATGGTGAAGCGACCGCCGAGTTCCTCGTTGCACCGCTTGGCAACCGCGGTGAAGGTGGCCATCTCGTTGGCGGGTGTGTAGTAATTGACGACGATGCCGCCGCTGGAACTACCGCATGCCGACACCAGTGACGCCGTCGTCAGCCCAGCCAACGCCGCAGCGCATAGCCGCCCAACGCGCACCACCGTCTCCCGTCTCCCGCTCCCGACGTCGCCGCCGGGGCAGCTTCGGGCGGGAACGTCCCGCGCTCGAACCGTAGAGCGAGTTACGCGTGGAGCGCAACACTTCCGCACCATCGCGTCGAAATCGTGATGCGGCAGCAACCTCCGTGGGGCTCTAGATGGTCAAGCGCGCCAACAGATCCCGGCCCTGCTCGGCGCTCTGGGGATCACACAGCACGTCGTAACGCCCGGCGACCAATTGCATCGTGGAGCTGAAATCTCTTGTGCCCCGCGCCATCGCGTACTGCAACCCCGAGGTGATCAGGCCGAAGAAGATGCCGGCGATCAGGCCGGCGATCAGAGAACCCCACGGACTGGGGCCGAAGAAGCCGAGAACCAGCCCGATGAACAGACCGAGCCACGCGCCGGTCAGCGCACCGCCACCCAGCACTCGCGGCCACGTGAGCCGGCCCGTGACGCGCTCGACCTGCATGAGGTCCACGCCGACGATCGTCACCTGCTGCACGGGGAATTCTTGGTCGGACAGATGGTCGACGGCGCGCTGAGCCTCGGCGTAGGTGGGGTAGGAGGCGATGGGCCAGCCCTTCGGCGGGGTCGGCAGCGAAGCGAATCCCCCACGGCCCTGATTCTGTCCAGCCCGCCCCGGGTTCTGAAGTGGGTTCGTCATGGTCGGTGTCCTCGTCCTGTCATCGTCGCTCGTGCTCGAGTGGAGCCTCGTTACATTCTCAACGTTCGAGGACCCCGATGAGTGCCGTCCGGGCGACGAACTCTGGCAAATCCATGCTCGGAGTAGTTTGACACCGACCCCGACACCTGAGAACGCTAGGTTGGAACCCATGACATCGCCCACCACGACGGCGAGGCGCACGAACCGCACCGCCGTCGCGTCGTTGGCCTCGTCCGTGGTGACGTTGTTCGGGATCGGTTCGATCGTCGGAATCGTCTTGGGCGTGTACGCCCTCAACCACATCGCGGTGACCGGCGAACGCGGTCGCGGACTGGCGACTGCGGGGATCCTCGTCGGCGCCGTCACCCTCCTGTTGAGCATGACCGCAATCGTGATGGGACTGAGCACGCTATGAGCACTGGATCCGACGAACCGAACCACGGCCGGGAGTACCCGCCACTGGAGAACTCGGCCCCGCAGGGCGATCCCTACGCGCCAGTGGACTATCCGACGGAGTCGGCCCCGCCGCCGAACTACGGCGCTCCCACCGACTTTCAGCAGCCCGGCTATCCCCCGCCGGGCTATCCGCAACCCGGTTACCCCCAACCCGGGTACCCCCAGGCCGGTTACCCGCCGCCCGGCTACCCGCCGCAGTACCAGGGCGGCTACGGCTACGACCCCTACGCCCCGGCCAGGCCGGTCGGCACCAGCGGCAAGGCAATTGCCGCGTTGGTGACGTCGCTGTCCGGACTGATCCTCTGCGGCGTGCCGTCGATCGTCGGGCTGATCCTCGGGATCATCGCGATGCGGGAGACCAAGCGCACGGGTCAGGAGGGCCATGGCATGGCGCTGGCGGCAGTCATCGTCGGCGCGCTGGCCGTCGTGGGGTGGATCGCCTACTTCGTCATCATCGTCGTGGCGATCGCCGTCACCTCGACCCCCACGTACGGCTACTGAGCGGGCGGTTCGAACGGGGCCGACGTCCGCGCCATGCCGGCGGCCCGCCCCTTGCCTGCGACGACCAAGGCCATCTTGCGGCTCGCCTCGTCGATCATCTCGTCACCGAGCATGACCGCGCCCCTGGCCCCGCCGACCCGCGACGTGTGCCATTCGTAGGCCTCGAGGATCAACTCGGCGTGGTCGTAGTCGGCCTGGCGGGGGCTGAAGATCTCGTTGCCCGCCGCGATCTGGTCCGGGTGTAGCACCCACTTGCCGTCGTAGCCGAGCGCCGCGGCGCGGGCCGCCACCCGCCGGAAGGCGTCGACGTCGCGCACCTTCAGGAACGGACCGTCGACCGCGTTGATCCCCCTCGTGCGCGCGGCGACCAGGATGCGCATGAACACGTGGTGATACGCGTCGCCGACGTCGTACCCCTCGGGTTGCTCGCCGACGACCAGCGTGCGCATGTTCAAACTCGCCATCATGTCGGCGGGCCCGAGCACCAGGGCCTGCACCCGCGGTCCCGCCGCGATCGCGTCGACGTTGGTCAGCCCCTCGGCGTTCTCGATCTGCGCCTCGATGCCAATCCGTCCGACCGGCAGTCCGTGGGTGACCTCCAACTGGGTCAACAGAAGATCCAGCGCCTGCACGTGAGAGACGTCGGTCACCTTCGGCAGGATGACGACGTCGAGGTCACTGCCGGCCGCCGCGACGACCTCGATGACGTCGGCGTGCGTCCACGGCGTCGTCCAGTCGTTGACGCGCACACCCCGCAGTTGTCCCGCCCAGCCGTCGCCGGCCAAACCCGCGGCCACTTGAGTACGGGCGTGCGCCTTCGCATCTGAGGCCACCGAGTCCTCGAGGTCGAGGAACACCTGATCGGCGGGCAGTTGCTTGGCCTTCTCGATCATCTTCGCGCTGCTGCCGGGAACCGAAAGGCAGGTTCTCCGGGGGCGATAGAGGTTCTCCACGAGTTCACTCTCTACTCTTTGACCCATGGTGGCGGTAACGAGGGTCTATGCGGCCCGACTAGCGGGGCTGCTGGTACTCGGCCCCGACGGTGAGTCGGTAGGCCGCGTCCGCGACGTCGTGATCAGCATCGGCATCGGCCGCCAACAGCCGCGCGTGCTCGGCTTGGTCGTCGAATTGCTTACGCGCAGAAGAATTTTCGTCGGCCTGCTCCGGGTCACGGCGATCGAACCGAACGCAGTCACCCTCAACACCGCCAACGTCTCGCTGCGCCGATTCGCGCAGCGGCCGGGCGAGGTCCTGGTCTTCGGCCAGGTGCTCGACACCCGCGTGCGCGTGCAGGATCCCGAGCTCGAAGAACTCGCCGGGGTCGACCTCGTCGTGGTCGACCTCGCCATCGAACAGATCCGCACCAGGGACTGGGTGGTGACCCGGGTCGCGGTCCGCAGCCACCGCAGGCTTGGCCGCCGCACCTCCGTGCACATCGTCGACTGGCAGAACGTCACCGGGCTGACCCACTCGGCGATGTCGCTGCCCGGTCAGGGCGTCGCCTACCTGCTGGCGCAGTTCGCCGGCCAGCGGCCCATCGTCGTCGCCGACGCCATCCGCGACCTTCCCGCCAAGCGCCGCTACGAGGTGGTCAACGCCCTCGACGACGAACGCCTCGCCGACATCCTGCAGGAGCTGCCCGAGAGCGAGCAGGCCGATCTGATGGAGCGGCTCGAGCCCGAACGCGCCGCCGACGTGCTCGAGGCGATGGACCCCGACGACGCCGCCGACCTCTTGGGCGAGTTGGGCGCGTCGGCCGCCGAGGCGCTGCTGGCGCGGATGGATCCCGAGGACTCCGAATCCGTGCGACGGCTGCTGCAGCACTCCCCCGACACCGCCGGTGGTCTGATGACCTCCGAACCCGTGGTGCTCGGTCCCGGCACCACGGTGGCCGAGGCGCTGGCTCGGGTGCGCGATCCCGAACTCACCCCGGCACTGTCCTCCCTGGTCTTCGTCGTGCGCCCGCCGACGTCCACCCCGACCGGTCGCTACCTGGGCTGCGTCCACTTGCAACGGTTGCTTCGGGAACCGCCGGCGTCCCTGGTCAGCGGCATCATGGACTCGGATCTGCCCAGCCTGGAACCCGAGACGACGCTGGCCGCGGTGACGCGCTACTTCGCGGCCTACAACTTGGTCTGCGGGCCGGTGGTCGACGACGAGAAGCACCTCCTGGGTGCCGTCACCGTCGACGACCTCCTCGACCATCTGTTGCCCCACGACTGGCGGGTGCGCCAGGAAGATCCCGAGCTGCCCGGCGAGGACGACCTGACCGACGCGCCCCTGCCCGCCGCGGGGGGTCCGTCGTGAGCGACCTGTCCGCCCGGCAGCGGCTCGACACCCCGCGCACCCGACGCCGACGCTTCACCCCGAGGGTCGACATCGAGGCGGTCGGCCGTTACAGCGAGTCGATCGCCCGGTTCCTCGGCACCGGCCGCTATCTCGCCATGCAGACCGTGCTGGTGGTCGTGTGGATCAGCTTCAACCTGGTCGCGGTGTCGCTGCGGTTCGACCCCTACCCGTTCATCCTGCTGAACCTTGCGTTCTCCACGCAGGCCGCCTACGCCGCACCGTTGATCCTGCTGGCGCAGAACCGCCAGGAGAACCGCGACCGGGTGTCGCTGGAGGAGGACCGGCGTCGCGCCGAGCAGACCAAGGCCGACACCGAGTACCTGGCCCGCGAGCTCGCGGCGTTGCGCATCGCGGTCGGTGAGGTCGTCACACGCGACTACCTCCGCCGCGAACTCGAGGAAGTGCGCGAGCTGCTCGACGAGCTGAAGGCCGCCAAGAAACCCAAGAAGAGTGCGCCCGCCAAGAGCGTCCGTGACGTCGACGAGTCCGTCTAGTCAATGCCGTAACACGGGCAACACCTGATCGGTATGGTGGCGTCGTTCACAACGTTTGCCGGGCTTTGCCGGGGCCGACGTTTGGTCACCGGCGATCGAGGACGGTCGAGTGCAGATTCGAGGCGGCACCGCGTACGCAGCGGTACGACGCCGTGCGCGCCGCGTGGCGAGCACTCCCGCCTTCGGCGTCGCCGTCCTCGCTCCGCTGATCCTCCTGCTGGCCGTCGGCGCCTCCGCACCGACGCCGAGGCACGCCGTCGCCGACGCCGGCATCACGCCCCTGGCGGCGGTGGCCCGCACCGGTGACGACGCCGGTGTAGTCGTCGTCGCGGCCCCACGACCGCCGACCCCGTTCCGGTTCGCCATGGCGAACATCTCGGCTCCGCCCCCGCCGATCGTGGTGAGTTCGGCTGGCAGCCTTCGCATTCCGGCAGTCGCGCTGAGCGCGTACCGCAACGCCGAACGGATGATGGCCTCGGCGTACCCGGGCTGCGGGGTGAGCTGGAACCTGCTGGCCGGAATCGGTCGCATCGAGTCGGTGCACGCCAACGGTGGCGCCACCGACCCGCAGGGCAACCCGGTCCAGGGCATCTTCGGCCCCGCGCTCGACGGCAGCCTCGCGGGCAACGAGGTCATCGTGCAGGCCGTGCAGGCCGGTCGGGTGACCTACGCCAGGGCGATGGGTCCGATGCAGTTCCTGCCGGGCACGTGGGCCAGGTACGCGTCCGACGGTAACGGCGACGGCAAGGCCGACATCCAGAATCTCTACGACGCGTCGCTGGGAGCCGCCAGATACCTCTGCAGCGGCAACCTGAACCTCCGGGACCGCTCTCAGGTGCTCTCGGCGATCCTGCGCTACAACAACTCGATGGCGTACGCCCAGAACGTCCTCGGCTGGGCGGCGGCCTACGCCACCGGCGTCGCACCCGTCGACCTGCCGCCCATCGGAGTCGCCCCACCCATCGGCGACGCCCATCTGGCGGCCAACCCGGAGGGCATCGGCCCCGGCATCGGGCTGCCCGCCGACGACCCGCTGGCCGCGATCAACGTCACCGACGTCGGGGGGCAGAACCAGCTCGGCATCCCGCCGGGTCCCGGGGCGGGCATACCCCCGGCACCGCAGCAGAACTGCCAGGTCTTCTGCCTGACGCCACAGGCGCCGGTGGCACCGCCGCAGAATTGTCAGGTCTTTTGCCTGACGCCCCAACCCGCGGCGGCGACCCTGCCCCCAGCCCCCGTGCCCCCGGCACCGTCGTTCCCGCCGCCTGCCCCCATGCAGTTCCCGTTCGGCGGACCGCCCCCACTCCCGCCACCTGCATCACCTCCGCCACCGACGGGACCGGTGCCCGGTCCAATCGGCTGACGGCTGCGCCTACACTCGCGGGTGATGTCTCCGCAATCTCCGCACGACTCCGAGGCGCTGGAATCGGCCGTCCGCTCGGCGCTGTCCAAGGTCGTCGACCCCGAACTCCGCAAGCCGATCACCGAGGTCGGCATGGTCAAGAACGTCTCCGTCGACCCCGGTGACGCCGCCGTCCACGTCGAGATCTACCTCACCACGTCGGCGTGTCCGAAGAAGACCGAGATCACCGACCGCGTGAAGCAGGCCGTCGTCGACGTGCCCGGCACCGGCGCGGTGAAGGTGACCCTCGACGTGATGGACGACGAGCAGCGCGCGGAACTGCGCAAGCTGCTGCGGGGCGACTCCCGCGAACCGGTGATCCCGTTTGCCCAGCCCGGGTCCCTCACGCGGGTGTACGCGGTGGCCTCCGGCAAGGGCGGCGTCGGCAAGTCCAGCGTCACGGTGAACCTGGCGGCCGCGCTGGCGGCCCGCGGGCTGTCGGTCGGCGTGCTCGACGCCGACATCTACGGCCATTCGGTGCCACGCATGATGGGTACCGCCGAACGGCCCACGCAGGTCGACTCGATGATCCTGCCGCCGATCGCCCACGACGTGAAGGTCATTTCGATCGCGATGTTCACCCAGGGCAACACGCCCGTGGTGTGGCGCGGCCCCATGCTGCATCGGGCCCTTCAGCAGTTCCTGGCCGACGTGTACTGGGGCGATCTCGACGTCCTGCTGCTGGACCTTCCGCCCGGGACCGGTGACATCGCGATCTCGGTGTCCCAGCTGATTCCCGGCGCCGAGATCCTGGTGGTGACCACGCCTCAGCTGGCGGCCGCCGAGGTTGCCGAGCGGGCCGGTGCAATTGCGCTGCAGACCCGTCAGCGCATTGTCGGCGTGGTGGAGAACATGTCCGGACTGACCTTGCCCGACGGCACCGTGCTGAACGTCTTCGGCGAGGGTGGCGGCAAGCAGGTCGCCGAGAGCCTCACGCGGTCCATCGGCGCCGACGTGCCGCTGCTCGGACAGGTCCCGTTGGACCAAGCGCTGATGGAGGCGGGCGACGCGGGCGTGCCCCTGGTGCTCAGCGCACCGGATTCCGCCGCAGCCAAGGAACTCCGCTCCATCGCCGACGCACTGACCGCCCGCAAGCGCAGCCTGGCGGGCGTGTCGCTCGGGTTGAACCCGATTGGCCGCTAGGTCGCGTCGCTGTCGTACGGCGTGACGCCGGGGGTGCGTGGCTCGGGCGTGGGTGCCGGTGGTTGCGGCTGCGGCTGATTGTCCGACACCGGCTTGACCGGCTTGTCGAAGTTCCCGGTGAGGAACGAGTCGTCGCCGTCGAGTAGGTGCTTGGTGAGGGCGGCGCGTGGTGTCATCCCGCGAAGCTTCTGCAGTTCGCTCAACGGCTGACGCAGGTCCTCGAATTCGGGGCCCAGGTCCTCGCGCAGCTGGCTGGTCGCGCCGCTGAGGTACTCCCGGGCCTGACGCACACTGTTGGTGGTCCAGCGAATTGCACCCGGAAGCCGTTCCGGCCCCAGGATCACCAGACCGGCGACGACGAGCACCAGCATCTCGCCCCAGCCGATGTTGCCGAACATGGATTACGCGGCGGGGTTGTCGGAGCCGGGGGTGACCGTCAGCGTGACGGGCCGCCCGTCTCGAAGGACGTCGACTGGCGCGTCGACGCCGATCTTGAGCTGGCGCACGGCGACCACCATCTCGTCGGCGTCGGCGACCTTGCGGGTGCCCACCTTGACGACGACGTCGTTCTCCTTGATGCCGGCCCGGTCCGCGGGGCCACCCGCGACGACGTTCTTCACCAACGCGCCCGAGGCCACGTCGTTGCTCACCGACACGGCGTTGAGGCCGAGCGTCGGGTGCGACATCCTGCCGTCCTTGATCAGGCCCTCGACGACTTCCTTGACCTCGTTGACGGGGATGGCGAAGCCGAGACCACTTGCACTGTCCGACAACGACTTTCCGGCCGTGTTGATGCCGATGATCTCGGAGCTCATGTTGATCAGCGGGCCACCGGAGTTGCCGTGGTTGATCGAGGCGTCGGTCTGCACGCCGTCGATGACGGTGTCGGTGTCCGAGCCGTCGCCCGACAGCGGGACGGGCCGGTGCAGGGCGCTGATGATGCCGTGGGTGACGGTGCTGCGCAGACCCAGCGGGGCGCCCGCCGCGATCACCTCTTCACCCACCCGGAGCTTCTCGGAGTCACCGAAGCGGGCGACGACGAGGTTGTCGACGTTGTCGACCTTCAGCACGGCGAGGTCGGTCTTCGGGTCGCGCCCGACCAAGTTGGCGGGCACTTCGTGGCCGTCGTTGAACACCACGGAGATCTGGTACTCGGACGGGTTCTTCGCCGCATCGGAGATGACGTGGTTGTTGGTGACGATGTAGCCGCGGCCGTCGACGACGACCCCGGAACCCTGCGATCCCTCGCCCTTGCTGGTGGCTTCGATCGTGACGACCGAGTCGGCGACGTTCGCCGCGACCTGGGCGAAGCGACTGGTCGGCTCCTGCTCGTCGGTGGCTCCGGTCTGCAGCGTCACCTTCGAGGTGGTGAACGCGGGCACGATCTCGGCGGTCTTGTTGCCGATGACGCCGCCGATGGCGCCGATGACGAGGGCGACGATCACGATGGCGCCCAGCGCGACCCATGACACCCGGCCACCGAAGAAGACCTCGCGCACGCCGAGCTTGCCCGTCGGGGCCTGGTTGACCATCACCGGTGCGGGCGCCTGCTGTGCCGGCACGCCGAGCGACGGGGTGGCCGACGGGTCGCGCCACGGATCCGGCGGGACGTCGGCACCGTCGCGGTTCTGCTCGGCCTGCAACGCCCCCGCGTCGGCGGGGTGACGCTGAAGGGTGTCCGCCACGCCGTCGGGACGTCCGAAGGCGTCGGCGAGCACGGGGTCGGGCGCCTGATCCCGTGGGGTGTAGTCACCCTGGTCGCGGTGTTCGTTCGCACCGAGGAACGAACCGCTGACGCCGTCGGGACGACCGAATGCGCGGGTCTGCGCCGGATCCACCGGGGGGCGCGAGACGGGTTTCGGTTCCATACGGGGACGATTTCCAAATTGGTCCTGGTTGGTCACCCGTGTTCACTCTCCGTTGGAGCGTCCGCCGTCAACGACGCACGCCTTTACCCTTGGACAACTTTTAGCCTACCGGCGCTTGCGACGAGACCGCGTCTCGCCAGCAAGGAACTGGGCCGTGGCGTCCTCGACCGGCGGCTCCAGCGGAGCGTGGCGGGGAATCTCCGACAACGCTCCCAACAGCGACGACGGAATCCTGATCGGGCAGGAATCGCGCAGCGCCGATCGGGCTTGCCCCTGTGCGTCGACCTCCGCCGAGCATTGGGGACACATGGACATGTGGTGGGCGGCCCGCAGGTGGGCGCTCATCCGCAGTTCACCGTCGACGAATGCTGCGATGGCCTCGGTCGACAGGTGCTCGGTCGAGCCGAACCTCCTGGGCCCGACGGGCTGGTCGCTCTGCGAGGCGAACTGAGTGGGGAGCCACGAAAATGCACGACGGAACACGTGTCCCGGGTCCACCATCGACCTGCTCCTCTCGTCAACCACGTCAACCCAACACAATCGAATGTAGCGCGGCCGGCCGGATTGATCACGCACGAGACGGCGTCAACGGTCAGGCGAAGCGTGCGGCGCCCTCGGCATAGGAGTCCGGGTGGCTGGCCAGGTAGTCGCGCAGCGCCTGTCGGCCACGGTGAATTCGGCTGCGGACGGTGCCGAGCTTCACTCCCAGCGTGGCGCCGATCTCCTCGTAGGAGAGACCTTCGATGTCGCACAGGACCACAGCGGCGCGGAACTCCGGCGCCAGCGAGTCCAGCGCCGCCTGCAGGTCGGGTCCCAACCGGGAGTCGTGGTAGATCTCCTCCGGGTTCGGCTCGTCGGCCGGCACGCGGTCGTAGTCCTCGGGGAGCGCCTCCATGCGGATGCGGCTGCGGCGGCGGACCATGTCGAGGAACAGGTTGGTGGTGATGCGGTGCAGCCAGCCCTCGAACGTGCCCGGCTGGTAGTTCTGCACCGAACGGAAGACGCGGATGAACGTCTCCTGCGTCAGGTCTTCGGCGTCGTGCTGACTGCCCGACAGCCGGTAGGCCAAGCGGTACACCCGGTCGGCATGCTGCCGGACCAACTCGTCCCATGACGGCATCGTCGTCTTGTCGCCGGTGGCGTCGAACACCGCCGTGCCCGACAGTTCCTCGGCGGGTTGCACCCATTCGCCGTCGTTGCCCTGCTCGAAGTGGGCCATGAATACGGGGGACGTGCTCGTGGTGGTCGTCGGATCCTCCAGATCAATCGTGCGGATGCCGGAAGTCGTTCCCGGACCTGCTCCCGCGGAAACTGCCTTTCGAGCATCAATATTCCCGGGGCCCCAGCTTCCGCCGTTTTCCATGCGCTTACCGTCCCCGACCCCGTTGAGGTCCGCATATGAGCAAACTGAGCTTTCCCTGAGAATGTCGATCTTGCACCACGGGAACTGCGAAAACGACCGAATTTTCGGCCAATCCCACGTTGGTGCGCGGGCGTGTCGGGGCGCGGAGCCCTCTGCCTTCGCTCTACGCTGCGGGCATGACCAGCAGCGACGGTTCGACGGGTCAGCCCGAGGGCGGCACGACGCGGCCAAGCCGGGCCGAGGCGATCGTCGCGCATGCCGAGAACTCGATCTCGGAGGACGCCTTGACGGCCGCGGCTCGGGAACGTGCCGACGACAGCGGTGCAGGGGCCGTGACGCCTGCCGTCGGCGCGCTGCTGAGCGTGTTGGCCAAGGTGGCGCAGGCCAAGGCCGTCGTCGAGGTGGGGACCGGCGTCGGTGTCAGCGGTCTGTGGTTGTTGTCCGGGATGCGCGACGACGGCGTGCTCACCACGATCGACGTCGAACCGGAACACCAGCGGCTCGCCAAGCAGGCGTTCCTTGAAGCGGGCATCGGTCCGTCGCGCACCAGGCTCATCAGCGGCCGCGCGCAGGAAGTCCTGACCAGGCTCGCCGACGAGTCCTACGACCTGGTGTTCATCGACGCCGATCCGGCCGACCAGCCTCAGTTCGTCGCCGAGGGAGTACGACTGCTGCGCTCCGGCGGTGCGATCGTGATCCACCGCGCCGCCCTTGGTGGTCGGGCCGGCGATGCCAGCGCCAGTGACCGGGACGTCATCGCGGTGCGCGAGGCGGCGCGAATGATCGCCGAGGACGAGCGGCTCACGCCCGTGCTGGTGCCCCTGGGCGACGGTCTGCTGGCCGCCGCCCGCGACTGACCCGGTAACCCCTTGGCCACGTTCGAGGTGAACCCTTGACACTCGGCTGAACGCGCGTTTAGCGTACTAAACATGCGTTCAGTCGACGACTTGACGGCGACCGCCCGGATCCGTGATGCGGCCGTCGAGCAGTTCGGGGAACACGGCTTCGACGTCGGCCTGCGGGTCATCGCCAAGGCCGCGGGAGTCAGCGCGGCCCTGGTGATCCACCACTTCGGCTCCAAGGACGGCCTGCGCAAGGCGTGCGACGAGTTCGTCGCCGAGTCCATCCGCACCGCCAAGAGCGACACCATCCAGTCGTCGGACCCCGCGTCCTGGCTCGCGCAACTAGCGGACATCGAATCCTTTGCGCCGCTGATGGCCTATTTGGTACGCAGCATGCAGTCCGGCGGCGACCTGGCGAAGACGTTGTGGCGCAACATGATCGACAACGTCGAGCAGTACATGGACGAGGGCGTTCGCGCCGGCACCGTCAAGCCGAGCCGTGACCCCAAGGCGCGGGCCACGTTCCTTGCGTTGGCCGGCGGCGGCAGCTTCCTGCTGTACCTGCAGATGTGCGACAACCCGGCCGACATGCGTGCCGTGCTGCACGACTACGCCCAAGACATGGTGCTGCCCGCCCTCGAGGTCTACACCCACGGGCTGATGACTGATTCGACGATGTACGACGCCATCGTCGCGTCGACGGAGGAGAAGGAGTGACCGATGACGACAGGACATGGCAACGGCGCCATCGAGGTCCGCAACCTGACGAAGAACTTCGGCTCGGTGCGAGCCCTCGACGGGCTGAACCTCGAGGTCGCCGAGGGTGAGGTGCACGGGTTCCTCGGCCCCAACGGCGCAGGAAAGTCGACGACCATCCGGGTCCTGCTCGGGCTGGCACGCGCCGACTCCGGCACCGCACGCCTACTCGGCGGAGACCCCTGGACCGACGCGGTCGCGCTGCATCGTCAGATCGCCTACGTGCCAGGCGACGTCACCCTGTGGCCCTCGCTGACAGGTGGTGAGACCGTCGACCTGCTGGCCCGCATGCGCGGCGGGATCGACGAGCGCCGCCGAGCCGAACTGGTGGAGCGCTTCGCCCTCGACCCGTCGAAGAAGGCTCGCACCTACTCGAAGGGCAACCGACAGAAGGTGTCACTCGTTTCCGCCTTCGCCTCGAACGCCAGACTCCTGCTGCTCGACGAGCCCAGCAGCGGCCTGGACCCCTTGATGGAGAACGTCTTTCAGCAGTGCGTCGTCGAAGCCCACGACCGGGGCGTCACGGTCCTGCTGTCGAGTCACATCCTCGCCGAGACCGAAGCACTGTGCCAGCGCGTCACCATCATCCGCGCCGGCCGGACCGTCGAGAGTGGCACGCTCGAGTCGATGCGACACCTGTCCCGCACGTCGATCAAGGCGGAGATGATCGGCGACCCGGCCGACATCGGCCGCATCCCCGGCGTCGAGGACGTCGTCGTCGACGGCCACACCATCAGCGCCCAGGTCGACGGCAACAGCCTCGGCGACGTCGTCAAGATGCTCGGCAACGCCGGGGTGCGCAGTTTGATCAGCCAGCCGCCGACGTTGGAGGACCTTTTCCTGCGCCATTACGGCATCGGGAAGAGCGAGGGCGTCGGGGAGACCGAGCAGGTGACGGCATGACCGTCCTGGAACGCCCCCACCACCCCGCCCATCAGGCGCCGCCCCGCGGATCCCACTTCTCGGGAACCGTTGGGCTGCTTCGCCTCTATCTACGGCGCGACCGCATCGTCCTGCCCGCATGGGTGCTGCTGCTGTCGATTCCGCTCGGCACGGTGTACGTCGGGGGCATCGAGGCCGTCTACCCGACGGAGGCCGCCCGCGCGGGGTTCGCCGCGACCATCATGGCCAGTCCGGCCCAGCGCGCGCTGTACGGCAACGTCTACGGCGACAGCCTCGGCGCCACCGGCATCTGGAAGGCCGGCATGTTCCACGTGCTGATCGCCGTGGCCGTGATTCTGACCGTCGTCCGGCACACCCGCGCCGAGGAGGAGTCCGGCCGAACCGAACTCGTCGACTCGACGGCCGTCGGCCGATACGCAAGCCTCACCGCGGCGATCATCGCGGCGGGAGGCGGCTCTCTCGCCACGGGAATCATCGGCACCGCAGGCCTGCTTCCGATGGGCGTGCCCGCCGGGGGCTCGGTGGCCTTTGGCCTGGCTCTGGCGGCTACCGGCCTGGTGTTCACCGCCGTGGCCGCCGTCACGGCGCAGTTGTCGCCCAGCGCGCGCTTCGCCCGCGGCGCGGCCTTCGGCGTGCTGGCTGCGGCGTTCACGCTTCGGGCCGTCGGCGACGCGGGGTCCCGAGCCGAATTCTTGTCGTGGCTCTCGCCTTTGGGATGGTCGCTGCAGGTGCGCCCCTACGCGGGCGACCGGTTGTGGATACTGCCGATGCACGCGGCGGTGACCGCCGTGCTGCTCGCGCTCGCCTACCACCTGCTGGCCCGGCGCGACGTCGGCGCGGGTTTGATCGCCGAACGCCCGGGTGCGCCGCGGGCCGGGTGGGGCCTGCGCGGGGTGACCACTCTGGCATGGCGGCTCAACCGGGCGTCGTGTGCGCTGTGGACGGTCGGTCTGTGCCTCTACGGCCTGTTGATCGGCAGCGTCGTCGACGGCGTCGGGGACGAGATCGGCGACAGCCAGGCCGCCCGCGACGTGGTGGCCCGCCTCGGCAGCACCGATCAGTTGGAACAGGCCTTCATCACGGTGGCGTTCGGGATGCTTGGCATGGTCGCGTCGGCGTTCGCCATCTCGCTGACCCTGCGGCTGCACCAGGAGGAGTCGAGCCGGCGTGCCGAGATGGTGCTGGCGGGTGCGGTGAGCCGGACTCGTTGGCTGGCAAGCCATCTGATCGTCGCAATCGTGGGCACCGGTGTCGCGATGATACTCGCCGCGGCGGTGGCGGGGTTGACCTATGGCGCCGCCTCGGGTGACGTGACCGGCAAGTTGCCGACCGTTCTCGAGACGGCCGCCGTACAGTTGCCCGCGGTCTGGCTGTTGGCGGCCGTCACGGTCGCCCTGTTCGGCCTGCTCCCCCGGTTCACGCCGGTGGCGTGGGGAGTTCTGACCGCCTTCGTCGCGCTGTACCTGCTTGGCTCGCTGGCGAATTCGCCGCAGTGGTTGCTGGACCTCGAACCGTTCACCCACGTGCCGCACGTCGGCGTGGGCGACTTCAGCGCCACCCCACTCTGGTGGCTCCTCGGGATCGACGTCGCCTTGATCACGTTGGGCGCAATGGCCTTTCGCCGCAGGGATCTGACGGCATGAAGGTCGTCGGGCAGTTCGTCGCCACGTTCGTCGTCAGCGTGGTGTTCTTCGGCGTTGCCCTGTTCCTGCCCGCCGGGACGGTCGACTACTGGCAGGCGTGGGTGTTTCTCGTGGTCTTCGCCGCGACCACGTTGCTGCCGAGCGTCTATCTCGCCGTCAAGCATCCGGCCGCGCTGCAACGCCGGATGAAGGGCGGCCCGACCGCAGAAACGCGCCCGATTCAACGCGTCGTCATGGTCGCCACCGTCGCGGCGGTGGTGGTTCAGTTGGTCGTCAGCGCCCTCGATCACCGCTTTGGCTGGTCGTCGGTGCCATCGGCCGTAGTGGTTCTCGGTGACGTCCTGGTCGGCGTGGGGTTGCTCGTCGCCCAGTTCGTCATCATCCAGAACGAGTACGCCGCGGCCACCATCACCGTCGAGGCCGACCAGCCAGTGGTGTCCACGGGGCTCTACGGACTCGTGCGCCATCCCATGTACTTCGGTGCGCTCGTCATGATGATCGGCACGCCCCTGGCCCTGGATTCGTATTGGGGGCTGGTGCTGCTGGTTCCCGCGTGCGTCGCGCTGGGCGCCAGGATCGTCGACGAGGAAGAGATGCTCACCGAGGAACTGGCCGGGTACGCCGACTACGTCGAGCAGGTGCGCTTCCGGTTGCTCCCGGGAGTGTGGTGATCCCCGCTTGTCGGTGGGTCGGCGTATCGTCGAACGCATGTTCGATACGGTGGACGAGGCGGGGTTGGTCGATCGCATCGCCGCGCTCGAACGCGCCAAGTGCGCCGCAGCCGCCGAACAAGCGGTCCTGACCGCCCAACTCGACAGTGCGCGTCGAGCCCGCGAAGCCGCCAACGGGATACCCGCGGCCAAGCGGGGCAAGGGGTTGGCCAGTGAGGTCGCGCTGGCCCGCCGCGACTCACCCAACCGCGGCGGTCGTCACCTCGGGTTCGCCCGCGCCCTGGTCCACGAGATGCCCCACACCCTGGCCGCCCTGGCCGCTGGCCGGCTCTCCGAATGGCGGGCGACGTTGATCGTCCGGGAGTCGGCCTGCCTGAGCGTGGCGGACCGGCGGGTGTTGGACGCGAGGATGTGCGCCGATACGAAGAGTTTGGAGGGCAAGGGTGACAAGAGGATCGAGGCCGACGCCAAGGCCATCGCCTACGAACTGGACCCCCACGCCGTCGTCGACCGCGCCGCCCGCGCGGAGTCGGAGCGCTCGGTGTGGGTGCGCCCCGC
>NZ_JACKTL010000029.1 GCF_025822245.1 Mycolicibacterium hodleri | reverse complement strand
CGTGGCGGCCGGTGGCGTGGTCGGCGTGCTCGGCCATCACCGCGGCGATCGACAACAGCGTGGCCGCGGTGATCGACACCCGTTCCTCGGCGCACAGCTGACCCAAGGCCGGTGAGTGAGCCCAGTCGCGCAGACTGTCAAGCCAGCCGGCGCGACTGGTCCACATCGGCGCGCGCGGTGCACACGCCCCGGCGCGCTGCACCCATTCGCGGCGTCGCTCGTTGGCCAGTGCGCGCACGACGTGCGGGCTGGGAGCAGCAGGAGCTACAAATGAGCCGAGCGGCGTCGGCCACGCACGGCTCGCCCGATGTGTTCGGGCGATGGAGAGGTCACGGTTTGCGCACTGATCGCGCGGCGAATCTGGTGCAGCTTCGAGGCGTGCGCTACCGTGAGAGCTGTCCGGCAAAGACAGTCCCTTCGGGGAAATGGGTGCGGACCCAGAACCGAGCTGCTAACTCGCTTCAAAACCTCGACAGGGCCTCGCTACGGCGAGGCCTTCGTCATGTCAGCGGGGTAGTCCGCACACCAGCTATTCAGATGTCACATCTGCCAAGGCCTTGTCGTCGACAAGATTTGAGGCCTGGCGCTGGTGTCGTCACATCGCCAGCGGCAAGACCTCCTCGCCGTGGTCGAGGGTGCGGGCGTGTTCGGGCAGCCCGACGTGTACGGAGAGGATGTCGGCAATGTGCGGCGGCACTTTGTGACCGGGTGCTTGTGCTGTGAGGCGTTCAGAAACCTCCCGATGCGGGCGGACCATGATCCGCCCGTAGACATCGCCACGAAGCGCCTGGAGTGCGCGCGGGACGGTTAGCGCTGAGCAGCTGTTGAGTTCGCGGACATGCTGAGGCAGTCCGGCATACAGGGCGAGTACGTCCGCGACATACTGCGTCGCCGAAGAGGAGCCCGCGGCGGCGGCTTTCTCGACGAGGCGCTGGGTGACGGCCGGATGGGTTTTGACCATGTGCGCTGCACGGTCACCTTTGCTTGGGCGAGCCATACTGCACACCCTTGCATCGAAACCCGTTTTGGAAACGCGCGACACGCCTAGGTGCCAGGCCTGTTTCTAGAACAGCGTTGGACGGAACCGATTCGGGCCGCTTTGTTCGTTTCGGATGGGCCAAAAATGGCTGCTTTTGTGGCGGCTGGTTCAAATTGCGCTTTGGGACGCGACTGCTTCGAAAGCGCTGATTGTTGTCAGACGGATGTTTGTGCCCGTATTATTCGTGGTGCCTGTTGCGTTGAGCTTCAGGAAGTGAGCCCGAGACCCGGCCGGACGACCGTGGCGCTCGGGCTTTGCGCTTTCTCGGGCCTGGTCAGACGTCGCGGGTGGCCGTGACCGCTGGACCGATCAGAGTGCGCCAGGGACCGCCTTTCGCCCAGCACCAGGCGATCGCGTCGGGGACGGCGAGCAGGGCCTCGGCGTGGGACCGTTGGTGCTCGTAGCGCAGGGTGTCTCGACAGCCGGCTGCACGGGTGTATTCGATGAGCTTCTGGTTGTCGAACTTCACCATGGTTTCGTCCTCGTCGAGGATGATGTGCGCCTCGCCCAGCCCGGCGTGGTCGTCAACGAGGGCTTGTAGACATGCTGACCGTCGTTGGCGCTCGTTGCGGTGTTGAGGACCAGCGCGGTAGACGGTGGCTTGCACGCCGGCATCGACGAAGGCCTGAGCGATGGTGCGTTTGCGGCCGTCTTTCTCGTCCTTCATGTGCAGGTAGCGCTGCCCAGGCAGGAGCAGGCCACGCACCATCTGGCGCAGTCCAGTGAGATCCGTCGAGACGTGGACGCTAGCCACGAGCAGGTAGCCGCGCTGCTTGGTCTCATCGACGTAGATGTGCATGGGCAGAAACGGTAGTTACCTACCGTGCAGTCCTTAAGGGTGAACAGCTGCTACCAGCACGTTCACCACAATTGCGGGCTGAGGAAGGGTCCTGACGCCTCACCTGATCACGGCATGCGGTCGTTGTGGTCTGGCCTGGGGATGCCCGCGCCGTCCAGGTAGGTGTTGATCGCATCGTCCACGGTGTCGGTGATGACGTATCCGCGCGCTTTGATCCATTCCAGTCGCGCCAACGTTCCTGAGTGCAGCTGCGTCGCGAACGGGTTCTTCGCCTTGCGTTGCCGGGGCTTCAACCGCACTGCCAGCTCTGCCGACTCCTGGTCCTGGTTCGGTGTCGGTGTCGCCGACGCGGGTAGGGGCGGCGGATTTTCATCGTCCGGTTGCGGCGATGTGGCCTCTGCTGCCGGTGCCGCAGGAGTTTGTTCGGGTTGGACCCGGGCGGCCTGTGCCCGGCGCTCTGCGCGAGACAAGGGCCTGGTGGAGCCCACCTCCAAGCCACTGGGTTTCGATGCGGCGTTCATGCTGCTTGCCGCCTCGCCACGATCCGTTCGGCGATCTCTCGGTATGCCACTGCTGCCGTGCAGGTGGGGGCATGCACCTGGACCGGGATGCGCTTCCCCTTGGCCTCCACCACCCGCACGGTATGCGGGATTTCACCCAGGTACGCCCCGCCTGCGGACCACTCCCCCCAATCGGTGCGTAACTGCCTGCGCACGTCCTTACTGGCCTTCGGGTTGCCGTCGAAGTCGGCTAGCAGCACGTAACGGATTTCCACGTCAGGATTGAGCGTCTCTTGGACATCCAGAACGGCGTTGCCCAGCTCAACCAGGCCGTCGATTTCGTCAGGGCCGGCCTTCAGGACCGCCAACACGTAATCGGCGGCCGCCAGTGCCGCCGTCGTCAACTCCCCCAATGCCGGCGGGCAGTCCATCAGCACGAAGTCATAGCCCTCGAGGTCGTCGAGCTGGCGGGCTAGCCGCAGCTGACCGCCTGAACCGAGCCCCGTCCGCTCCAGCTCCTTGAGCGCGAGATGGCCAGGTGCGACGTCGATGCCGAACTCGCTCGACCTGATGACCTTTTGCAGCGGAACCCGCATCGCCCTGTCTGGATGCAGCACCTCGTACATCGACGCATCGTCGGCGCCGAGGTCGACGCCGAGACCCTTGGTGCTGTGGGCCTGCTGATCCATGTCGATCAGGAGGACGCGGAACCCCATCGCGGCGAGGCTGGCACCAAGATTGATCGTCGTGGTGGTCTTTCCCACACCTCCCTTTTGCAGCGCCACCGCCACGATTTCGCACTGTCCATCGGTGGGAACATTCATAGATGCAACTATACAAGTTTAGTTACAAACATGTCTACATGTAGACTTACATGTAAGTAAACATGCATGTCAATGCGCGCCTGGCTGACGCTGGAAAGAGACGCGCTCCGTTCACGTGGCGCGACACCTGCTCGGGGCAACGAGATCGCCGACATCATGGGGGAGCGACCGTTAATCGGCAGGTTCCTGGTTTGATTTTCGCCTGCGGTCGGCGGCGCGCTGTCAGGGCTTCCCAAGCCCGGACCCGCTGATTAAGAGTCAGTGGCTCCGCGCGGGCCCCGGGGTTCGATTCCCGGCAGCTCCAGACCGTGCCGGGTCGTGCCCGACCAGCTTGGTACCTGCGGATTAAAAGTCGTAGCTCCACATCCCGAGAAGGCGCGCAGCTCCTGATCAGGAGGTCAGAGGTGTGATGCCTCCAGGTTTCTGGAACGGCGGGGGAGTGGCACTGCGTGTTGAGTGCCGGCGGATAGGACGTGGCTCGCGGTGTCGAGGCATTCCGATCACCTCGCTGGGCCAAGCAGCGCGCGGGCGTCTTTGATTAGCAGCAGCAGGTGCAGCGGGTCGGTCGGTGAGGGCTCGAAGTCGAAGTGGGCGTAGAACGCGCGAGCCTGCTCATGCAGGGCGTGCACCAGCAGCGCCCGCACGCCGATGATCTCCGCGGCGGCCACGGCGCGGGTGATCGCATCGCGCAGCAGCTGCGCACCCAGGCCCTGGCCCTGGTTCTTGGCGTCGATCGCCAGCCGCGACAACAGGATCACTGGCACCGGGTCGGGCATGTTGCGCCGTACCCGTCCCGGCGTATCAGCACGCTCCACCGCCGCCGAGGCCAGCGCGTAGAACCCGACCACGCGACCCTCGCGGCAGGTGACGAAGCACCGTGAGGCGCCCTCAACGTGGTTGGCCAGCGCCCGGCCCTTGAGGTAGTCGTCCAGGCTGGGCTCGCCGCTGTCGAAGTCGACTACCTCGTCGTCTGCGCTGATCGGCCGCGGCGCGCTGTAACCGCTCACTCGTCGAAGATCGAAGGCTCCGCGAACAACTTCTCCAGCCGCGGCTTGTGCGACACCGGCCGGTCCAGCACCGAGACGAACTCCGACCACGCCGGGGCGTCGAGCATGAACAGCCGGCGATCGGCAAGCACGTCATGGGCATGGGCCAGCGTCGCGGTCACCGCGAAGTTGGTCAGATCGGTCCCCTCCACCTCCGCGGCACGACGAATCAGCGCGTCCTGCTCAGCGGTCAGGCGCACGGCGAAACGTTCCGTTTTAGTAGCCATCTACCTATTGTGTGCCTATTGGGCGTACAAGTCAACGCGTATTGATCAGCTATCTCGCTGGGACGGGGGGTTACTGGATACCTCTATCGCGGCACGATTGCGACAGACCCCGTCCCGATAACGAACTTGCGCTCAACCGGTCAGCGCATCGCTGGGGCCAGGTTAGTCGGTGGTCATCCCCAGAAGATGGGGTCGGCGTGGCTGTCGAGGTAGTCGAGGAGGTCCTGGACCTGCGGACTGGGCTTCAGCCGGTCATAGCGGTGGTACTTGAGGTTGCGGTCGCGCCAATACAGCGCCCACAGCCCGCTGGTCTTGGTGTAGTGCAGCCGTGCGATCGGGAACCGGGTCCAGTCGGGGCCGAAGTCCTCGCGCCAGGGTGGTCGGCACTCGCAAATGGTCAGATGCCTTGCTGCGACGTCGCATTCAACGCGGATCTCATGTCGGACGTGTTCGGGGGCTCGGCTAGCGCACCAGCGTTGAACGCGGGCCACGTCGAGCTCGGGGAGTCCGCGGGCGGCCATGGGGTCATGATCGCAGCCCAGCACCTCATCGGCTAGGCAGACGTAGACACCACCGGCTGGGACAGGACGTCGGTGAGCACTTCGGCCGGGGTGGCCCAGTCGAGGACCCGGCGTGGGCGGTGGTTGAGCTTCGCGGCGATGGTGTCGAGGTCGTCCTGGGTGAAGCTACGCAGGTCGGCGTTCTTGTGGAGGTACTGGCGGAGCAGTCGGTTGGTGTTTTCATTGGTGCCGCGCTGCCAAGGATGGTGTGGGTCGCAGAAGAAGACCGGCATGGACAGGGCTGCGGTGATCACGGCGTGCTCGGCCATCTCCCGGCCGCGGTCCCAGGTCAAGGATCGTCGCAGAGACAGCGGTAGTCGCCCCATGCGCTCGATCAGGGCCTCGGCGACCACGTCGGCTTTGTATCCGTCGGGCAGCGCCACCACGATGGTGAAGCGGGTGGCGCGATCCACCAACGTCGCCACCGCCGACGGCCGGCTCCCAAAGACGAGGTCTCCCTCCCAGTGCCCGGCCACCTCACGGTCGTCGGCCTCCGTCGGCCGGTCGTGGATGGAGACCATGTTGCGGATTCGTCCGCGTCCGTGTGAGGGCTTCTTGCCCCGCGGTCGGCGGATCGGGCTGCCGGTTCGTAGACGGTGAAACATGCTGGCGGGAAATACTTTCCGCGATGGCGTGTACACGTCGCGGTAGATCGACTCATGCGAGACGCGCATCGAGAGGTCCTCGGGATGTTCTCGTCGCAGCCATTGCGAGATCTGCTGGGGTGACCAGTCCTGGTCCAGCTTGGCGGCCACCACCTCCCGCAGCGCGGTGTTGGTGGCCAGCTTGCTGTCCTTTGGGCGCCGGGCCCGCTGGAACGCGGCCAGTTCCGCCTCCAGGGCACGGTAGGCATCGCGGCCGCCGTTGCGGGCGATCTCCCGCGACACCGTCGACGGCGTCCGATTGATGCGCCCGGCGATCGACCGTGCCGACAAGCCGGAGGCGATCCCACGTGAGATCTCCTCACGATCGGCCAACATCAGATGATCGGCCCGGCGATGCCGCGGGATCGGCGCGATACCACCAGATTGGCGCAGGAACCGTCGAATGCGGGGCATCGTCTCTCCCAGCGTGCGCTCCATCTCCCGGGTCGACTCACCCGCGCGGCGCATCGACCACATCAGGTTCTGCTGCTCGACACTGAAACCGATCGGACCCACACCCATCGCCGCCTCCACGCATCACATCATCGATTACCTGGGGTGATGCACTGACCGGCTGAGATCGCCAAGGTTTTCGGGACGCCCCGCCTCAGCCCTGAACTTCAGCGGATGATTCGAGGTCCAAGACTGCCCCAGGGAGATCGAGATCCTTAACCGCTACGCGGAGTGCACGCAAGGCGCGGACATCGTCCTCATTGTATTCGGCGAGCATGTTCCACGAGATGGCGTCTCCGGCCCGGGCCGTGTCGAGCCAGGCGTAGGTGTCGGCGCCAGTGGCGCCGTCGGTGCGCCAGTGCGCGCCGGCAGCGGGGGCGAGTTGTTTGAGGCTGTATCCGACGGGACCGTAAAAGTTAGGCCGGATGGTGTCGGTGAGGATGTCAATGCCACGGGCGAGGACGTCGTGAGCGGCTGAACCGAGGATGCGGTGCAGTTGCCGGGGTTCGGTTGAGCCGTAGTGGAACCAGGACGCGGCGGTGTCGTCGCCGGTGGTGAGTTGCTCGGAGATCCAGACGAGAAACTCGGTAGCTAAGGCGTATTCGTCGAAGTCAGGCGCGGGTGAGCCGAAGGTGTAGAAGGTTGGTTCAGTGGTCGGTGTGCTGAGAAGTGCCCCCCACAGATACACCTTTCCGTCGCTGTCGAATTCGCAGTCCACGTCGATCTCGACGGCAGCTGCGGTCGGCGGCTGGGTATTGGTGGTTCGGATGAGCCGTGTTGTGGTGGGGGTGGGGAAGGCCAGGTCAACGGTGGGAAGTTCGGGATCATCCTCCGCAACGCCGAGTAACGCGCCAACTAGTGAGTCGAGTCGTTGGCCGGAGGGGCTGGTGGTGAGGTGTCTGCGGATGTCGCGACGGATGGTGACGAAGTTCTCCGATCGGAAGGACATTGCGCTGATCTCTTCCCCCAATTCGCCTGCCAATTGGGCAATTTCGGTATGGATTGGATCGTCGGAGTCATAGGTGGGTATCGGCAATCTCCAGACCGCTTTGTCGATGTCACGCTCGTCTTTGCCGTACGACATGAGAGGCCGGACCAACTCCGTAAGGCTGGGGGCATTCAAGATTCCGACCAGGTAGTGGCCTTCGGTCTGGGTCGATACCGCGGCCCAATACAACTTGTGGTCGATGACGGACGCGCGATCGGTTATCAAGGCGGCGGCGACGTGCATGCCGGATTTGGTGTAGACCACGCGGATCGGTGGGACGGGCAGCTGCTGGGTGAGCTTGCGCATGTGGTCAATCTGCTCGCCCAAGGTCATCTTTGACACGCCGTGGTCAGTCCAGAGGGCTTCAGCTGCACGTGTCCAGGTCGCGAGACCGGGGTAGGCGTCGATCTTCGGATTCTCGCCATCAAGGACTTCGCCGGCGCGAGTGAGCGGGAGAACGAACTGTTCGGGGTCGTGCGCATGGAATGGCACGATCTGTTCACCGAGAAGGGTGGACCAGACGAACTCCGACTCCACGATGCCGGTCAAGGCGGGCAGACCCTTCCAAGGCTGCTTCTCGGTGGCGGAGCGTTTGGACTGCACCGCGAGGCGGCCGACAGGAACACCGAGCCCAGTGGTGGGGGAGCCTTCGACGCGAAACATGAGTCTCGGAACAAGATTGGCTCCCTGACTAAATTTGGGTGCGTAGGGGGAGCGTTCGTCGTCTTCGGACCCCACGCTGAGTTCACCAAGGTGTTGGCGGAGTTGGGTTGCGGTCTCGACGTGGGCGTGGCGGTGCGGTGCGCGGCCGGTCCACACCAGCGCCGTGGTAGGCATCGGCCTGGCCGTGGCGCTGCGGGTTCCGAAGACGACTGCGGAGCTTCGAGGAAACAGGTGGGGGCGGATGCGGCGCAGATCCCAGCTGGGGGTGAAGGCGACGTGGGCGCCGTCGAACTGGCCGCGCCGGAATCCGGCCCAGTATTCGCGGTCGACCACGGAGTTCGGCACGACGAACGCGAAGCTGCCGCCGGTCTTGAGATAGCGTTCGACGGCGCGGGCGATGAACAGCCCGGCGAGGTCTTGATGGGTGGCGGTTGTCTCGTTGTGCCAGAAACCCCGGTCGGTGGCCAGGGATTTAAAACGTTGTTGCATGGCAGCGGTCATGTACCGGTAGGACAGCCACGGGGGATTGCCGACGAGGACGTCGACGCGGTTCTCGTCACGTCCCAACCAAGCGGGCCGGGCGGCGTTGCGGATGTAGTAGCTCCAGATGTGGTTGCGGCCGGCTTCGTGCAGCTCTTTGAGCCGGACGAAGTTGGCGTTGAGGTCGGGCAGGTCGGCGGCATCGAGCGCCAACCGACGCACCGTGCCCTCGCTGAGGCGGGTGGTCTTCTTGCCCGCAGCCCGGCCGGACTCGTCGACGAGTGCTTGCACCAGATCGTCGAAGCTGGCGCTGTTGGCCAGGAGGTGATCGGCGAAGCGCAGTTCCCCGGACAGCAGCTGGTCTCCGGTATCGGTGGGGATTACTAAATAGTCCACGGTGAGCAGATCGTCGCGCTGGTCCCAGCCCAACGAGTCACCGAGGTAGACCGGCACCGACAGGCTGCCTCGTTCGCGGGCGTTGAGCCGATCGCGGCCCAGCGCCAGCAGATAGGTGACCCGCGCCAGCGCGACGGCGACCGGGTGCAAGTCGATGCCGATGACCTGCGAAGACACTTGCGCCATGGCGTCGGCCAGGCTGACCCCGGAGGCGTCGGCGGCGGCCAGAAAGCGGCGCACCGCGTAGAACAGGAATGTTCCCGAGCCGCAGCTGGGATCGAGGACCCGCTGATTGAGCGGATCGGTAACGGTCTGCGAGACAACGCGATTGGCAAGCCAGTCCGGGGTGTAGTACTCGCCGAGTGCTTTGCGGGTTTGGGCCGATATCACCGACTCGTAGAGCACCTTGAGGACGTCGTGCTCGACGGCGGACCAGTCGAAGCGGGACAGTCGACGCGCCAGCGAGGCGACGTAGCCCTCACCACCGGGGACTTCGAGCACCCAGTCGAAGAAATCTCGGTCGACGACCCCGTGCAGACCGGCGACGGCGAACTGATCTCCGGAAAGCAGCGTCGCCGGTGCAAGTTCCTCGGCCTGCAATCCCAGGACGAGGTGGGCGATGATCTCGGCGGAGTTGACCAGGAGGGTGTGTTCAAGGAACAACTCGTCGCTGTCGGTGAACTGCGTGCCCAAGGCGCCGCGCAGCAGCTTGACCCACAGCTCACGCTTCAGCCGCACCGTCGGCAGATCCTTGCCGACGGTGTAGATCGCGGCCAACGTCGAGTAGTCCAAAGCATGCGAGGAACTCGTCGCGCCGAGACGCTCGGCGATCTCGATGGGGGTCGGGAGTATCGCCCGGCGGGTGGCCAGCACCCCTTCGAGCCAGCGCAGCAGTTCCTCGGCGCCGGCGTCCCCCGGGGTGGTGAAAATCTGAGTGGCTTCGCGCAGCTCGCCGTCTACTTCGTGGTAGGCCAGCCATAGTCGGCCGTCGGTGAGGATGCCGACGTAGCGTTGGCCCATCTCCGATGATCGCGTCGTCACGTAGCCGGCGAGCTGTTGGCGCGCCGCGGCGAGTGCTGCCGGCGCGGCCAGCGAACGCTTGACCTCGATGACGGTGCAGCCCACCTCGACGTCGATACGGCGACCATGACCCGCAGGAGTCTCCAGGTCGACGTCCAGGTCCTGTTCGGCCAGGCCCAGTTCGGGGTCCATGAGCACCATCCGGACATCGGACTGAATGGTGGCCTCACTGCGGACCGCATCGCTCTTGTTGATCAGGCGGTCCATTAAGGCGCCGCGCGCCCCACCCCCCGCAGTCGCCATGTTCGGCAACGCTACAAGGGGTGCTGGTCAGAGCCGAACTCAACTCGCGGACGGGTGTGGCGACTAACCCTGAGTGTCAGTGAATCAGCCGGCGGCGTTGTTCTGACGCCATTGCCGCACCGCGACGATCACCTCCGAGCGGCTGATGCGCCGATCGCGGAACCGGGCGTAAAGCGTGTCCATCCGTGGATCGATGCGCCCGTTGTAGCCCAGCCGCAGACCTGCCTCATCCGGGGTGATGTCCGCGCGGGAAAGCTCTACGGCCAGGTGGGGTCGCTGCCCACCGCTGAGCCGGATCCATTCGATGGCGACGGGGTCCTCATCGGCGAGACCGTTGAGGCACGCCTTGGCCCACTGCACGTGCCACTGCTCGGCCTTCTTCATCTCCCACCCGAAGTGCCCATTGCTCGGTTGGCTGAGATGTTCGGGACGCTGTGAGATGACCTCGTCGAGCAGCGCCTGCAGCACCGGCGGACGCCACCGGTTCTCCTTGGACGAGGCCTGCATCTGGCGGCGTGGGGGTTCAGATTTGATCCGCGCGAGGGCCTCGGCGAACGTCTCGTCGGGCATGTCGGTGATGGCGTCCAGGTCGGCGGAGTCGCCGTATAGGGCTGGTTGCAGAGTTTCTTCGGGATCGGCCTTGGGGATGGCGGCGGCGAAGTCGCGGCGAACGGCCCGCACGACTGGGGCCTCCAAAGTGCTCATGGCCGACGTCACCCACTCGCCACGACTGCGCAGCTCATCGACGAGCTGGCTGGGGGGCCACCCCAGTTCTTTGGCGAGTTCGTGGACACGCATTGCGTGCTTGGGCGGAGGGTCTAATCTCATCAATGTTCCTGACTTCAGACGCGGGGACAATTTCGCTGGCCCGCACCGGTGCAACGGTGTGGGCCAGCACTAATTTTGGTCTTGTCCTCCGACGAGTTGTGGTTTTTGGCAACACTTAAACGGCTCTAGGCAACACTTAGAATCGTGGAGTGTCACGCGGACCGGGAGCGCTCCAACGGCGGATACTGGGTGCGCTGTGGTCACGCGGAGAATCCGACTGCTACGACATTGGTGCGCTGTCAGATCTGTTTCCCCGCCACTTCCTGGAGGAGTGCACGGTGCTGCGTGCGCGATGGCGTTGGTACACAATCGATCTTCTCGATCTGGTCGCTTTTGGGGAGCCGCGCAGCCATCGCGTGAGTGCGCACCGGGCGGTGCGATCCCTAGCGCGGGCTCACCGGGTACAGATCGTCGATCAATGTCCCTACGACGATCCCTTCCTCGCTGAGGTCGACTACTACGGCAATCAGTTCGGCGGCCTGGACCTCGCAGAAGTCACCCAATACGTCGACCCGAGGTGGCCCGGCAGGCAGGGCCGCTGCTTGTGGTTCCGTCTGCCACCTCCGATGACCGAATCCGTTCCCGACGACGATCAGTTGATTCAGCTGGAAGCGTTGCAGGAAGGCATCTTTCCCGAAGCGTTCGACGAATTCACGGGCACCGTGGACCGACGAAAGGCCTGGGAATCAGACGCCGGGCGATACCTACGGTGGTTGCTGTGCGGGAGTTCTGCGGCCAGTTGATCAGCTCGTCGACTGACGGTTGATCGTCGCGGCGTCGAGTCGGCGATGCACCATCGACAGCGAGGTCACCAATTCAAGGAGCTGGGTGTCGGTCACTGTTCGTAGCACCCGAGGATCGTGAGCTACCGGATTTCTGAACATGCCAGCCAAGCCCTTGATGAGATTGGCGAACCCGGCTTGTTCGTCTCGATCGGTCTGCGAGGCTAAATCGTTGATTGCAATAACTGGCTCGCCTGATTTCCCAAGGGACAGTGCTGCATCGATCAGTGTGGCTCCGTCGCCGCCGAGACCTGACATCTGTCGAACGCGCCCGAACACGCTCTTCGTCGCTTCTAATGAGGCGTGAAAATTATTCTTTTTGAGGAGTTCGACGGTGCAGTAGCGGAGTACCTCGTCGTGGGTGTCTCGTCTGCGTAGCTCGGCCCGCAATGAGGTGGCGTTGCGAGATGCCTCGTCCAGAGTGGACGATTGAGCACCCCGCCGCACCACACCTTTCTCGTCGACGCGAAGACCGACGAAGGTCAAGACCTCGTTGAGCTGGTCTTGCCGCAGCGTGAACAACTCGGGCCTGTGGACATATTTTGACGGCTCCATGACGCGCCGAATGAAAGTAATGATTCGCTGGGGATGACCATCCTGGTTCTGTCGGCGTACGAAAGCCTCCTCCAATCGCTTCCACTTCGTGATGCCAGCACCGGGGTCTTCAATCTCGAGTCGTTCTAGTAGCTGTCCAATCTCGCTCCCTTTAAGGCCGTCTTGGGTGTCCGCGAGCACCTGTGCCACCCCAGCCAAGACGCCAGGACTCCATACTGGCTCAGGCATTACGTTGCATCGCTTCATGATTGGCGATATACCGGTAAGCGGTCGCCCGACCAATCCCAAAGGCGGCAGCAAGCGCGCCGACTGGCTCGCCGGTCGCTGCCAGGCGTCGCAGTTGTTCTTGGCGGTCTGCACTGAGCTTGTGCGGTTTGGTGGCCGGCAAGCTTCGAACCTGCCGGGACTGACGCGATGCGGCACGGCGCTCTCTCCCGAGCTCAAGCTCAAGCTCGGCCAAGGTCGCCATGATGGCGGCCACCGCGCGGCCTGTCGGCGTGCCGGTATCTATGCCTTCCCGTATAGCGCGCAACAGGATTCGACGTTCACCGAGTTCGGCGATGGTACGGGTAACTTCGGCGACGGAGCGGCCGAGTCGATCGATGGCGGTGACCACTACGGTGTCGCCCTCGCGGGCGTAGTGCAGTAGGGCTGCTAGGCCAGGCCGGTCGGTATTGACCGCGCCAGAAAGCTTGTCGGTGAAAATTTGACCGGCCTCGACGCTCTGGCAGGCGAGTACGGCAAGCTGCGCGTCGAGGTCTTGGCCCGCGGTGCTCACGCGGGCATACCCGAGAATCGTTGTCACATCACCACCGTCTCATTGCCCTCCGACATCGAGGATCTGAGACACGCGGTGTGAGACAAGATATGAGACACCACGACCTGGCATTACGCAATGGGGGAGTGGTGCCCCGGAGGGTGTCTCGTTTCTCTACATGCGAGACGCACGGACGACTTGTAGGAATCAAACAACTCGCCTAGGGGCGACGCCGCGCCGACACCCCGGTCGGACGTAGCCCGGCCCAACGGGTGGAACACTGCAATGGGTGATGGTCGCTGCGTATCAGGGTCCATATCTGCCGTTCGGGTCAATGGACGCTGTGGAGCTGATTAGGGAGCAACTCACCGAGTGCGAACGCATCGGCGTCGACCTCTTGTGCTGTCCAGAGGCAATTCTCGGCGGACTCGCGCACGAGTCTGACGGCCAGATTCCTCACGATGTCGCTGTCAGCGTGGAAGAACTTCGCCGACTGCTCGCGCCGTTGACGTCCTCGCCGGTGGCCACCGTCGTCGGCTTCACCGAGCACGCCGACGACGGCCAGCTGCACAACTCGGCGGCCTTCCTCGCTGATGGTGCCGTACAGCTTGTCTATCGCAAGGTCTATCCGGGCTACCGGACCGTCATCCGCGCCGGGACGGAACTGCCGGTCATCGCCTTCCGTGGCACCGTCGTGGGCATCATGATCTGCAACGATCTCTGGTACGTCGAGCCGGCGCGGATCCTTGCCAGTAAGGGAGCGGCGGTCATTCTCGTTCCCACCAACAGCGGCCATCTTCGAAACGCACCGCTGGACAACCGGTTACGGACCAGAAGTGAAACGCTTCCCGTAGCACGGGCGGTCGACAACACGGTGTCTGTGGTCATCGCCGATATTGCCGGACGACAGCACGGACGCGCGGCGTTGGGCAGCAGCCGAATCGTCGACCCCGACGGCGCACTGCTCTGCGCGGCCAATCCCCATGAGGTTGGGCTTGTCGCCTCCACCATCGACACCCACTCACGTCCGTTCGATCCACGTGGCTGGGACGGTCACACGAACCCGGCCGTCCACCACCAGTACGCCTCAATTTCCCGGTGCTCTACCACCGGGCAGGCGAGCCTACTTCCGCGCTCGGACTGACCGGCTAGCTGGGACAACAACACTGACCGCCGCCGGATGCATCGCCTCGTCATCCCATGGCGCGAAGCGCCAGGCCTGTCTCATGCACGACACCAGCGGTGACGCTTTGTCTCCGCGCGGGTTGTTGGTTTGATTTTCGAGTGTCTGGTATCGGGTCGGAGCGCACGGTGCTCGTCGTCCTACGAGGCAGCAGCGGATCGGGTAAGACATTCATCGCCCAAATGCTGCGGGATCGCCACGACCTGGCTGTTGTCAGCCAAGGCGTCCTGCGCCGGGAGGTGCTTGGCGTTGACGACGGCCGTGGCACTCCGGCGGTGGGCCTAATTGATCTGGTTACAAGGTTCGCCCTCGATCACGGTAAACACGTCGTATTGGACGGCATCTTGCGCAGCGACATCTACGGACCAATGTTGCACTCATTGGCCGCTGATCATCGCGGCACCACCGGGTTCTTTCGATTTGATCTACCGTTCGAGGAAACGCTGCGGCGCCACAACAGCAAGGGCTGTACTGATTTCGGAGAGCGAGAGCTTCGGCAGTGGTGGCGCGAGCACGATGTCCTGCCCGGCTGCGAGGAGCACACCATCGGTGCCGACCAGAGCCCCGCCGCGATCGTCGACCGGATTACGACCGCCGTCCACTGGAGCGCATAGTCGCTGATCAGCAAGGCAGAATCTGAGCCGTGTCGATTCTTCTGATACCCACAGCAGGGGTCATCGTGCTGCCTAGTTGCTAGTCGTCGGCAGTCCCAGATGAAATGATGCTGAGTGTGCCGAGTTTGGTTCCGCCAGCGATGGTTGCCGGGTCGTTGAGCCGGTCGCCGCAACCATCGATCCCAACCGGAACGACCGCCGTGCTGCGGCCCTGGCAGCTTTCTGACGCCAAGGCCGTTATGCAGGCTTTCGAGGATCCAGAGATCCAACGTTGGCATGTGCGGCGCTTCACTTCAGTCGATGAGGCGCGGCAGTGGATCACCGGCTATCAGGCTGGCTGGGCTCAGGAGGCGGAGTTGAATTGGGCGTTGGTCGATCACGCCAGCGACTCCTTGATGGGCCGTATGTCGCTCAAGGGAGTCAATCTCAACGACGGTTCGGCGGGTATGGCGTACTGGATGGTGCCCGCGTGGCGCGGTCGCGGCCTGTGTTCACAAGCCGTACTTACATTGTGTCAGTGGGCTTTTCGCGAAGGCGGGTTCCACCGGATCTCGTTGGGTCATTCAGTGGCGAATGTGGCGTCGTGTCGAGTGGCCATCAAGGCCGGGTTCCACGAGGAGGGCACCCGGCGGGAGGCGGCGTTACACGCTGACGGCTGGCACGACATGCATCGGCATGCCGTGTTGGCACACGAAGTCCCTGACGCTCAGGTGGTCTGACCGCAGTCGACGACGCTGCTGCAGGGCGGGACATCGTCGCCTCCCAGCGGCACCGACTTCGGCCCAAAATCCGAGACAGAATGTGGGGCGTCTCGAATTTCGAGTAATGAGACAGTGGGGCTTCGCTGGCCCCCCCGCACCGCTCCGGCGCCAACTTCATGAAGACCTCGTCCTTTTCGGTGAATAGCGGCGGCAGCCCTTGCCGTACCTCTTGCGCATGTCGACTTGCGGGATCAGCGACCACCGCCGCCTGCACCCGTTCGTACGCTTCGCGATCGTCGTACTCCCACACCGCGACAACTCTGCTGTCTTCGGTCTCCCATCGACCGACCAGTCGAGCACCGTGGCGCAGCTGCACCGGTAGAAGATGGGTGCGAAAGAACTCATGGAAGAGCGGCAAGTTGTCCGTGACAGCGCGATAGATCCGCATCCTGTAGATCATCTACCGACCGTATCTGGCGGCCACTGTGCTGCCCGGGGCCAGCGACTCCTGGCATCTATCCAGCACACCTGGTCACCGAACTGCGCTGATCAGCAGAAACGGTGGCAGTCCCAACCGATGCGGCGCCTCGGCGCGTACGGCGTCGGTGGGTTTCGGCTCTGCGCAGCTTCGGAGTTCAAATCCGTGGTCCAACAGTGCGGTGAGGTAGGTCGAGATGGTGCGGTGGTAGTTGCCGGCTCGGCGAACGCTGTGCGGGTGCGCCGATCGCCAGTGCCCTTCGGCGAAGTAATCCCCGGCGACACGCCGCATCCCACTCGACGTCGAGATTGTCTCGGTGCCGGGTGCGTCAAAGCAGGGGTGCGGCACCGTGAAAGTAATAAACCCATTGCGGCGCAACACTCTTCGGATCGATTCAAAGGCAGCATCAAGGTCGGCGATGTTGTTCAGTGATAAGGCGGCAGTGACTCCGTCGACGGACTCGTCGGCCACGGTGGCCAGCGTGGTTCCGTCGTCGACGCGGTAGGCCACTCCAACTGGGCGGGCGCGTTCTGCTGCCTCGGCGTGGGCAATCAGCGTGCGAGTGGGATCAATGCCCACCACGCGTGCTCCAGCTGTCGCCAGCGCCCGGCTGACGATGCCCTCACCACACCCCATATCAAGGACATCGAGACCGGGCATGTCCGGCAGAGCGTTGAGCAGAATGTCCCGCGAGAACTGATGCATTGCCGACCCGCCACGAACCAACTCGGCATACCAGTCCGCAATGCCGTTCCAGTCCGCCTCCACCAACTGATAATCCTACCCAGCGCAGGGCTTCATCCTTGAGACAGCAACTCTCTAGAGCCCAATGTTGATTGGGGCTGCGCGCGGATCGTTGGTTAGGGCCGCGCGGAGGAGGGTCGGCAAGGCCCGTGGCGAGAACAGCACACCTTGGGAGTGGGCAGACTCGATCTCGGTGATAGACCACCAGCGCTGGTCGAGAATCCCCTCCCCGTCAGGGTGGCCGGCCGCACCCACCGGGACGCCGCTCGTCGGCTCGAAAGTGTCGATGTGCAGCAGAAAGAAGTAGTTAGCGATGCCGGCATAACCTTGCTCGTTCATCTCAGGGAACTCGACGGTTTGAATCCACACAAGCCAGGGCGTATGGGCGTCGGTGAGCACCAGGCCGGTCTCCTCGTGTAATTCGCGGGCCAGTGCCTGAGCGAGGTTCGCACGGTAGCCATCGATGCTGATCCCTGCGAGTCCGATTCCTTTGCAACCGATTTGGCCGAGTTCATCACTGGCGTGCGCCGTATTGATACTCGCGGACGGCGGTATAGCGGCCACGGGCGCGGTGGAGTTCTAGCCGACCACGATGAATGGATCCAAGAATGCCTCATTCAAAGTGAGGGCTTGTTGGACGTCAAGTTGTTGCGCCGCTTGTGGGCAACGATGCGGGAGCTTCCCCGGGGAGACAGCCCGGATGTGATGAACCACGGCGATCTGCTGCCCGGCAACTTGCTCGTGGACCACGGGCGCCTTACCGGCGTGCTCGACGTCGGTGGGCTAGCTCCAGCTGATCCAGCACTGGACCTCGTCAGTGCCTGGCATCTTCTCGAGGCCGGGTCACGCCAAGTCATGCGTAACCAGCTCGGCACAGGCGACGAGGAATGGGAACGCGGCAAGGCGTGGGCGTTCCAACAAGCGATGGGTGCGGTCTGGTACTACGTCGACAGCAATCCCGCCTTCAGTCACATGGGCCGCCGAACACTGGAACGCATCACTGCCCATTCCATCTGACGCTGCGTTGCGGTCCAGGGCTCCGATTGTCGTCGCGTGAGACAAGACCTCCGATCTGCAAATGAGACGCGCTTTGACCAGGCGCCTAAGTTGCGTTCGGTGGGCCCGTAGTCCCATGACAGCGGAAGTGTCGTAGTAGCGGAGCACAATGGTGGTGCTGTTTTACCTGTTCGCGACCCCTGTAAAAGATCTTTCGTGAATTTTCAGGGGTAGCGACCGGCCGCGGACTTAAGAGGAAGCGACAACCGCAGGGATCGGTTGTCTCTTGCTCGCCTCACCCGGAGATGTAGCCCAATGGATCGACGGCACCGGCCCCCCGGCACCCCCGTCGATCGCGCGCGCCGGGAATCCGGCGATGACATACAACTCCACCATCAGGTTCCGCTGGAGGACCACACCGTAAGCGACACTGATCGTGGACTCGTTGAGCAGTGGCTCGGCGGTGACGACGCCAAGCTCACCGCCGACAGAAAACGTCTCGAACGGCTCGCCGCCGATGAGGAAGCACTGCTGGAACTACAGCTCAATAATTTCGCTGGTGATCCTTGGGAGCGCTTCGCTCGCGAGATGGCCCGCTACGGAGTAGGCGTCCTGCACAGCTGGATCATCCGTGGCGTGGTTTACAACCGCGTCAAGGCCCTCACGACGTTCGGGCTCCCTCGGCCACTGGACAGTTGGCCTGACGATGAGACGGCTTACGACCTTGCTGTCGACACCGTCATCGACGCACTGTTCCACTTTCAACAGAAAGTGCTGCCCGGCGGCGGCTGGCAGTCCAGCCGCGGCGCCAGCCTGGGCACATTCTTCATAGGTCAATGCTTGTACCGGTTCGCTAACCGGTACCGCGCAGCATTGCGCGCCGAGATCGCACGTATTACCAATACGACCATCCCTGCCGGAGATCTGCTCCCCGACTCGCCCACTCCAGTCGACGGTGTCGAACGCACCGTGATCGGCCGCGACGAACTAAACACCACACTCGGCCGAATCAGCACCGACCGAGCCGTCAAGGCGCTGCTCCTGCACGCCCAGGGCGACACCTACCGACAGATCGCCGAACAACTCGGCCTAACCGACGCCAAGCAAGTCGAGAACCTCATCGCCTATCAACGCAAAAATCACCTAAGGAGGACATCCTGACTTCACGCGACTCCACTTCACGCATCGCGGGCCTCATCGAACGTGGGTCACTAGGCACCCACGCAGCCCGCAAGGCCCGACGCAGTATCCCGGTCCGCGAGGGCGACAAGGTGGTCCGAGCCGTTGCCGAGCGCATCGCGGCAGTCAACGTAATCCCCCTCAAACCGAGACCCGGTAATCAGTCAGGGATCTACACCCCTCGCGCACTTAAGAGAACGGTGTCTGGGTCAACACCGGCCCGAACACCGGAAAGGAAATAGCAACCCATGGCAAGAGGACATCATCGCAACGCGGCCACCGGCCGTTACGTCAAAACCGCTACGGCTGCACGCAATCCGCGCACCACGGTCACCGAACACGGCGCGAACCACAGCAGCGGCACTCATCATCGCAGTGCAATCACGGGGAAGTTCGTCAAGGCTTCCACGGCTGCGCGCCACCCCAACACCACGGTCACCGAACGCGGGTGACCTAACCCCCCAGTGTGATTGCACTACCACACGACAGCGACTCGAAAACCGTTTACACATAGAGGATTTACGCCACTAGGAGGCTCGTCATGTCCAGGTCGGTACCCACCATCACCTGTCCGTACTGCCGATTCACGTTCGTGAATGTTCAAGTCACGAAGCACGGACTCATCAACTGCGGTAACTGCGGTAAGACGATGAAGATCTAACCTCGGCACTCGGCAGTAGTAGTTTGTCGCGCGCTGGCCCTGAGGGGTCTAAGGAGAGGACGGCCGGCGGCCCTTGGTTTCTCTGGCTGAGAGTTGGCAGCGGCCTTAGGTGGCCAACAACTCGAAGCGGCGTTTGAGCCCGTTGCCTTTTCGCCATTCCCACAGGCCGCGGTGTTGGAGCTGTCCGACGACGATCCCTTCGCTGACACCGATGCGTTTGGAGAAGGCCTCCACGTCGGCGGTCGTGGTCAGTGAGGCGAGATGTTGTTGCTCCCGCGGCGGTATGAGGGTGTTGGCCGCGAATCGGTTGGCCGCGTCTTCGATGTCGTCGTCTTCGGAGCCGTCGTCGATAAAGGTTTCCTTTTTCGAGTGCAGGAGAACGTGTCCGGCCTCGTGGAAGAACGAAAACCAAAACTGATCTTCGGTCTTGTAGCGGTCACTGAGAGCGATGACCGCTCTTGTGGGACTGGACCACCAGGTGGCTCCGCTGATGCGGCATTTGTCGATCTCTGCGACATAGACGACGAGGACACCTTGGGGAGCGCATAGCCCTTGCAGTTCGTGCAGGAAGTCGGCCGTCCGGGTGAGTGAGCGGGCGTGGTGAAGCGCGGTGCGGAACCCGTCCTTGTCGAAGGGTTCAGCGCTGAGATGCTGCGCGCTCAGTTCGCCAATCCGAATCCACGACGCCACCGATTCGGCGTGGCTGGTGAATGTGTTCGCCCGCTTGAACGAGGCCACTGGGCGACTCCATATGCGGCGCCACGCGGCCAGGTTGGCGACGCCGAAGAAGGCCAAGGCGGCGTGGTAGAGCTCTCGTCGATCACTGGTGGTGGGGAGGTAACCGCGGTACTGGAGAGCGGTTACTGGGAGATCTCGCAACCAGGTGAGGTGCTCGCCGTCGAGCTCGATTGCTTGGCTGCGCAAGGTCAGTTCCCGGTACCGGGCTTCGAGTCGGTTCCAGAAGCCGGCTGGCACACCGGTGACGCGTTCGAGGCTCAATGCCGTCTCCTGGGTCAGTGGGGCGCTGCCTTGGATGACTTGGTTGACGTGTTTGGTGGACAGACCGGTTCTATGGGCCAGGTCGAGCTGGGTGAGGTGCAGGTCCTCGAGTACCTGCCGCAACGTTTCTCCCGGCGGTGTGGCGTGATCTGGTGCGTAGGGAAACCGTGCGGCTGCGGTCACCGAGCACTCCTTTCAGAGGTACGGACGCCGACGGTGATGTCGGCGATGACGAAGGTCCAGGCATCGACGGTGCGGGGCGAGGCCGCTTCGACGTTGCCGGTGATGGTCAGATTCGCTGCGCGGAAGGTCAGAACTTGTCCTTCGTCCCCGCGGTAGGTCTGAATTCCGGGTAGCGCACAGAGCTCGGCCAGGTCGTGGGCGGCATCCAACTGTGCGAGATGGCAGCTGATCGCACGTGCGCCCTGCGGCCCGAAGCGGGCCGTCAGCGCCGCCGACGAGCCGTACAGCCGGGCGGAATCCTCATCGCCGAACATCACGTTCATGTCGTCGTGGAATCCTTAACCTATTGGGTGTATCATTTCTTGTGTACCAGATGGGTTCATCATATCAAGGGCACGTCGGCGACTTGGCCGCAACGCGCCGGAAGGGACAGCCATGCAGCTGTTCGTGCACGATCCCGACACCACGTCACCGCAGATCATCGAGATTGCCGAGACCGTCCTGGTCCGCGAGCTCGTCGTCGGTCACGACGGCGACCTTGTGTGGCTGGCGGAGGTCGACGTTCCCCTGGAGCTCGACATCACTGTGGTCGAGGCCGGCCTCGGACATGGTCATCACGTGCACCGCGGTCCGCATCGGAAAGTGGAGGTGAACCTGGTCGCCGAGGGTCGCCACGCTCACCACCGCTTCGCGCCGTCGCTGCGCTGCGCCCGCATCATCACCTGGGGCGTGGAGCACCTGCAGCTTGGCAAGATCGCCGACGTCGAACTGATCGACCGCGGCTCCGGCGCGATCGTCGACCCGGATCGGCACATCGGGACGCTGACCCGGCGCGGCCACGGCACGTTGGAGCTCGAGCTGCGTCGCGTGCGTCATGACGTGCACATCGTGGTCAACGCGACGCGTCACACCGTGGCGGCCGGGTCTATCTCGTTCGACGCGGTCGTGGCGCTGGCCTATCCGACCCCGCCGGGCCCGAACCCGGAGTACACGGTGCAGTACCGCAAGGGTCCGTCCGCCGATCCCAAGCGCAGCCTGCTGGCCGGACACGACGTCGAGGTGCGCGAGGGGATGATCTTCAATGTCACAGCAACTGATAAGTCGTAGTCCCGACTTGGGTCGGCTGCGCGCCGACGGCTACGACATCGAGGTCCAGTCGGGCTTCCTGATGGTGCGCGCCGTGCCCTACCTTGACGCTGGCAAGGGCATTGTGTTCGGGACGCTGGTGAAGGCTCTCACCCTCAGCGGCGACGTCGCCGACTACCAAGGTGATCACACGATTTTCCTGGCCGGTCCCACCCCCCACGACGCCGACGGCAGTCCGTTGCAGCGCGTCATCAATGCCACCGCTCAGCAGGAACCTCTGCCCGGAGTCGTCGTCGATCACGTGCTGTCCAACAAGCCAACGGCGGGCTACGTCGACTACTACGAGCTGATCACCACCTACGTCGCGGTGCTCTCCAAGCACGCCCGCACCGTCGACGAGACGGTCACGGCGCAGACCTTCCCGGCGGTGCGGCCCGACACCGAGGAAGGCAGCCCCTTCCTTTACGTCGACACCGCATCCTCACGCGTCGGCATCACCGCGATCAACGCCAAGGTTGAGGGTCACCGCGTCGCGATCATCGGCCTCGGCGGCACGGGTGCCTACCTCTTGGACATGGTCGCCAAGTCTCCGGTGGCCGAGCTTCACCTCTACGACGGTGACCGGCTCATGCAGCACAACGCGTTCCGCTATCCCGGGGCGATCCCGCTGGAGGTGGTCACTGCCAAGCCGATGAAGGTCGACTACTTTGCCCAGCAGTACTCCACGTTCCGTCTCGGCGTGATCCCCCACCCCGTCCCCGTCGACGAGAACAACGTCGACGAGCTGACCGCCATGGACTTCGTCTTCCTTGCCATCGACGACAACGCCAGCCGCGCCGTCATCGCCAAGGGGCTGGAGGCCGCGGACGTCGCCTTCATCGACGTCGGGATGGGTCTGTACCTGGCCGAGGGCGGCATCGGCGGACAGGTCCGTATCACCAGCAGCCTTCCCGGCCACCGAGATCACCTCTGGGACGACCGCAAGCGGCTCCCCACCTCCGTCGGCGCCGACGATCTCTACGGCCAGAACGTGCAAATCGTCGACATGAACGCACTCAACGCTGCCCTGGCGGTCAACCGGTGGAAGCGCTACGTCGGCATCTACGCCGACCTCGAAGGTGAGCACTTCAGCATCTACGCCAGCGACGGCAACGACATCACCAACGAGGACCAGTGATGGCGCCGCCCACGGATCGCTTCACCCACGAGTTCGTCGATTTCATCCCCGCCGAGCTCGACGACGGCGTCCTCTACGTGTCCTTGCCGTACACCACGGTGATGCATCTGTGCGCCTGCGGATGCGGAACGAAGGTCGCGTCCGCACTCGACCCGACCGATTACGCCATCACCTTCGACGGTGAGACCGTGAGCCTGTCCCCCTCGATCGGCAACTGGAATTTTCACTGCCGATCCCATTACGTCATCCGACGCGGGCAAGTGCGCTGGATGCCCTCCATGAGCGACGCGGACATCGCCGCCGGACGCCACCGCGATCGGCGGGCCAAGACAGCCCGCGACGAACTGTTCGACACCCCAATCCCACCCCGCGGCACCCCGGGAGTCGACACCAATCCTGCCGGCGGACACGGCCACGTCCGGCAGCGGGTCGCCGCGGCAATCAAGGGTCTCATCGCCGCGATCAGGGGCCGCTGCTGAGCATCCCGGATGGGCGTGCCGAGACCGCGGACAGCGTTGTCGCTACTCGTTCTTGTGTGCAGCGCGGGCGGCAGCGCGGCGCTGTTGGCGACTCATCCGCACACCCGGATCACCACCCCATGGGGCGTCGCGCGTGCCGCCGTCGACGGTCTCCAGCACGGGAACGGCGGTGCGGTTCTCGGCGCGCAGGTGGGCGATGACGGCGGTCTTGGTCGAGAGTTCGGCGCGCAGGGTGGCCAGTTCGCGGCGACGATCTTCGGCGCGGTCGGCCTCTCCTTGGAGGTGGCGGCGCAGCCGTGCGACGTCGTCGTGGGCGGCCCGGTAGGCAGGGTCCTGGGCCAGGGCGTGCTGGCCGGCGATCGAGACGGCGAAGGCCTCCATATCGGCGCGCAGTTCGGCGTGCAGGGTGTCGTGGGTATAGCGGTGAACCAGGGTGTCCAGCAGCTGCCGACACTGCACCGGGGAGCTCAAGAACAACCGGGCCAGGGTGCCCATCGACGGGATCGGCAGCCGGGCATCGGGCTCGGGGCGATGCGCCCGCGGCACCTCCACCACCGTGACTGCCGACCCGGCGTTGCGGGCCGCGACCCGCTCGGCTGAGGCCAACCGGCGGCACGCCCCCGAGCACCACACCGGGCGCCGACCCCGACCGCGGTCGGGCATGTCGAAGACCGTTCCGCACCGCGGACAGGTCCGGGTGGTGTCGGTCCTGGCGGCCAGAGCCACCGGGTCGTCGTCGGTGTTCGTGCCGTCCACGCCCGCCTCTTTCCGTCCTTTAGGTGTGTCGTCATTATATTTCGTCTGGGACGGTATGTGATGATTTCGCGACCTGAATGCAAGAGGTGTGTGGTTCGGCGGTGGGCTTGAAACGGTCGGTGGCGTGGACGGGGATCGACGGCAGCGGTTGGGCAGGCGAGGGATCACGTAAGTGAGGACGGGTTGGGGCGGTCGGTATCGACGCGTATGAGGTGGTGAGCGGTGGTGGGAGGCGACGAGAGGTAACGGGGTAACCGACCGATGCGGACTCCCAACGCGACGCGACCCGACGCCGGTTGCATCCTTGTGCCAATGTGCCCGAAGTCTTCGGGTGTGTCGGTGGCGGGTGTGAGCATCGGGAGATGGACGACGGCGGGGACCTGACGGTGCCAGCGCAGTGCGTGGCGTGGTGTCGCGAGCAGGACTACGGGGTGAGCGTGTGCGACGACATGGCCGGAGTGGATCTGGACTGGTGGAACACCCGACTAACGCGGCATGCAATCCCCACCCGAATCGTCGGGCGCGACGCCGACGGCGCACCAACCGATCACGGCGTCGGCTATCTACGCCGCGCCGACCTCACCCACGACTGTGACGCCGACACATCGGCCGGGCCTGGGTCAGCCGATCTGGCCATGCTCTACCGCGCCGCGGCGTGGCTGTCCGGACATCCCGATCGTGACCGGCGCCGGTGCTTCCCCGACGTCCGCACCCCCGCATCGTCGGGCGGAGAGTTGGATGCGGTCACCGCTGCCCTAGCGGCATGCCGACACACCCCCTGGCAGGGGATCCCGGATGCCGCTTCTGGGCGGCGGTGGTCGGGCTGGGCGCACACCCCCGGTGTCGGCCCTGCTGTGGTCTCGCTATACCTGTGGGCCACGCACCACGTCACGCCCACGGTCACCGGTCCCCTCCTACGTACCTCGACGGGGGTGGGGCCAGTGGTGGGGCCGCAGCTGCTCGATCAGCAGGCAGTCACGTCTCTGGTTCATCTGGGGTGGGTGGGTGAACCGGTCGCGGCCCGGTTCACCTGGGGGCAGTATCTGCGGTACTGCGAGCTGTTGTGTGAATGGGCGACTCAGGGCGACGTGGCGGTGGAACTGGTCGAGATGTGGTTGGTGAGGCGGTGGCGGGAGCGCACCGCAACACGACGCTCTCTACACACCCAGTGGCATCGATGAGGTCCACGACGAGGCGGTTGGGTGACCTCAGCGGAGTCGGCGTTGATGAGCATGCTGATCGATCACGGCGGGCCAGGGGCCGACGCACTGGTGCGTTGGCTGGTCACCGGAGAGCACGTCGTCGGTAACGGCGTGTCCACCGTTGATCGTGGGTGGCCGTTGCCCGCCACGCCGGACTCGGGGGTGTAGCTGCCGGGTGTCGTGCCAGCCTTGGCTGGCAACCGGTCATGGTGCCCGATGTCTGTGTGGCGTGTCCCGGCCATCAGGTGTGTCTCGTGTCGTGCCATCAACCGCATGTCGTCGCGGTGGCGCTGACCGCACGTTGGGCGTGCTGCTGATGTGCGCGCTGCTGGTGCGCTGAGTGCTGTCGGTGAGGATGCGGCGGATCTCTTCGCGGGCGGCAGCGATTCGAGCCCGCGACGCCTCGGTGGGCACCACCGGTCGGGGCGTCTGGTCGAGGCTGGCGGCGGCGGAGCCGCCGGCCTTTGTCGTGGGCTCTGGGGGTATCCAGGACAGCCGTCGTAATCGGCTGTGCAGGAACGCGCCAGGGTTGGCGATGTGATCGGGCCAGGTCAGTCCTCGGACGCGCATGTCGGCGTTGAGTTTGTCGTTGACCGCCCGAGCGGACCACACGTCGGGGTCGATGCCGGCGGCGGTCAGTGCGTCGCAGATGGCGCCGATGTGGGCGCGGTCGAGGCCACAGGTGATGGCCGCGAGCCCGGCGGCGAGTCGTTGGAGGGCCAGTGGCCGCGCTGTGGTGTGCCACGGTCGGGCTTGTCGGTGCTTGTTGTTGGAGATTCTGTTGGCGGGTGCGCTTGCGCGCCCGCTTGGTGAGTAACTCCCTACGGGAGAAAAAGAACTCACGCCGCCTAGCGGCGGTAGGTGGAAATCATGCACAACCGGGCGTGTGACGGGACGGGGATCGCGGCGCGGCACCAGGTGGTACACCGAGGGTCGCCGGCCGATGCTGGGGGTGCCCGGTGAGCCGTGGCCGCGTTGTGCCTCGACGGCCCACTGGGAGACCCGTAGGACTCGCCAGGCGGCAGTCACCGTGCGTACGTCACAACCCACCCGGGCGGCGATCGTCGCGCGTGTGACGGCGACGTGGCGGCCGGTGGCGTGGTCGGCGTGCTCGGCCATCACCGCGGCGATCGACAACAGCGTGGCCGCGGTGATCGACAC
>NZ_JACKTL010000028.1 GCF_025822245.1 Mycolicibacterium hodleri | reverse complement strand
CACCGCGCCCACCCGGACGGACACGATCACCACCCCGGTGGGGCCAAAATTCGTGAAGAACTACGACCAAAGTGGGGCCAAGTCAGGTGACCACACTCACTTGGAAGCTGTAGCCGGCTCGGAGTTGGGCTTGCGTAGCATCGACGAGTTCGGAGGTGATGACTCGGGACGCTCTCGCCCGGAAGGCTTCGATGATCTCGGCAGGGGTCGGGCCGCTCATTGCCTTGACGGTAGCGGGAGGGGCCTTGTCGGTGGGTGGCGGCATCATCACGGTCAACATCAGTTTCGTGTTACGTTAATTGAGTGAGACCACTAGAGGTCTACGGCTCGGCCCTCAAACGTAGGTTCACCGAGAAGGACATTCGACACGCCCTGGAGCACGTGCACATCGAATACGACGTGATCGATGACGAACCGCCACGGACGTGGGTGTTTGGTTACACGCCGGACTCAATGCTCGTCGAAATGATCGTGCTCCATTGGGCGACGAAAGACCTCGTGATCCATTGCATGAAGGCCCGGAAGGCTGAACTAGACAAAGCCGTACGCATCACGGAAGGCAGTAACTGACATGGCAACGTCAAAGAAAGATGCGGGCGCCGCCGGCAAGATCCTCAAGTCGACCAAAGGGAACAAGTCGGTTGCTGCGTCGGATTTGGCGCAGGTGACCAAGGGTAGGCCTAGGAAGATCCCGGTCAAGGCGCGCCCTTTGGTGTCTCGGACACGGGTCACGCCTACGACTATCACTAAGTCGCCAGTGCCGGCAGCGCCCTACGGGTTTCACGCCAACGACGACCGCCCGCTACCTGAGTCTGTGGACGACGAGACCATTGCGCGGTTGGTCGCTGAAGCTGAAGCCGGTATTCCCGCCGAGAAACTACGTCGTCGCGGACGTCCCGCGATGGGCGATGAAGCGGCCAGCACGTATTCGGTTCGGCTGCCCGACGATCTGGTTACCCTCGCCGATCAGCGTTCGCAGATCGACAGTGTGACGAGGGGGGAGACGATTCGTCGTGCGCTGATCGAGTACCTCACGAAATGACTGAGGGAAATCCGACGGGGATCATCGCGAGACAGACCATGACGTCGGTGGTGCGTTGACTCAGCAACCACGCTTGGTGGGAATTGATCGCTTGGACCCGCAAGAGCGGGCGGCGTGCTTGCTCGCAGTCGATGCACTGAGCGCTGTTGAAGCAGAGGCATGGGACGTCGACGGCCGCCAAGGGGCAGTAGACGTGATGATCACACTCGGGGACGGTCGTAGGGCAGCGTTCGAAGTGACGAACCTTGGGGACGAAAACGCGCTGAAGCTCGCGATGAAGTTGTTCAAGGATCGGACGTGGCCGGTACCGGGTGACTGGTTTTGGACCATCGACGTAGGGTCCCTCGATGACCTGAAGCGACTGAAGGGGTGTTACGAGGACATCATTCGCTTCTGCGAGAGTGTCGGGCAGCCGTATCCCCTACCGGATTGCGTGGGACTCGTCTGCGCACCCGGATCTGCGGTGGCTGGTGAACGAGTCGTCATCTGAGATGACGGGCTACCCGGACATACGGGTGAAGGACATGACGAATCCGGGGGCTATGGTCGTGCCGGCTGCCGGCGGCGGCGCGGTCGACGAAACGTTGTCGGGATTCGCCGACGCGTTGGGCGAGGCGTTCGACGATGACAACATCAAGCGGCACTTCGAGAAGCTCGCTAGGGCCGTCGATGTCGATGAGCGGCACCTGTTCATCCCTATGCACAGTAGCGCTCTGCCGTTCAGTGTCTTCTCGGAACTGGTCTTCGAGGAAACGTTGCCACCTGATCCGCCGCCGCTCCCGGACCACGTCACCCACCTGTGGCTGGCACCCGAGGCTTCCCGGCGTGTGCTTCTGTGGAGCCGCGACGCGGGCTGGCGGAACTTCCCGGCAACGAAATGCTGAAGGCTACGGACGCAACGGACCACCAGGATAGAGTCAGGTTGACGACATCACTTGGGGGCGCTAATGGTGAACTGCGAGCATGCACCCGACGGCCCGCCGATCGAAACGGAGCCATTGGCTGACCTCAGCGGCGTGTTTGAGGTCAAGAAACGGTTCCGCTGCAGGAAATGTGGTGGCACCTACATCGAGTCCTACGCACCGGATGGGAAGACCAAACTCGATTGACACATGAACCGGATGGGCCGCCCGGTCATACGTATTGCGTCAGTGCGAAGTGCTGAGCCTTGTCATCGCGGTGTGTGGTCGATCACCTCGGCAGCGATGCGCAGCACCTCAATCAGTTCGTTGGCGTCGGCGATGCTAAGCACGATGCCCTGCTGGGTGTGGGTGATGTCGACCCCGTCGGTGAGGTTGGCGATCTTGTCGGCCCATGCTGTGAACAGGTCAGCGGGATCGGCGTCGACTTCGGACACCTCACACCGTTCGCAGACGTGCTCGCCGATGTCGCCGTACATCTGCTCTAGTGCGTAGGCCTGGCCGCATCCGACGCATGGCGCTCCAGTCGCCGTAGTAGTAGGTGCTGATGGTGAGGCTAGGTCGCGGTCGAGTGCGTCGCGGTCCGGTCTCGGCGGTTGTGGCGGCTGGTTGTTTGCGTCCTGCGGTGGCGGTCCGCGTGTCCCGATTGGACAGCACCTTGATCGTTGGAGGCCGGCCGAAGCCCTCCCGTCTGTCGACGGTCTGAGTACTATCCCGCCCATGAGGGGGAAGCTCAGAGTGACAACATGCGTCCGTGTCGCAAGAGATCGTGTCGCACGCTCGAAGGGTGGCCGATCTTGACCACCCCAGCCGGTTGGTACCCCGATCCCCAGACTTCGGGAAGCATGCGCTACTGGGACGGGGTGCAGTGGACTGGCCACACCGCGCCCGCAGTTGTGCCACAACCACATAACGCGAACGCTCACTCGGTGAGAGCGGAAGCACAGGAGCAGCATGTGTCAGTCTTCGGTGCGAAGAGACGCGCCGAGGACTTACTGCGTGAGAACACCGATCTGCGAGACCAACTGAGCCGATTGGGCGGCCTTGACTTCATCCAGATCCATGCAGAAATTGAACGCGGCAAGGCTGTAGTCACCAAGCTCACCGCCGAGAAGGCGGGTCTCGAGCAGCGCGTACAAGAGGCCAGCCGAGACCTCGTGGAAGTGGCGTCACGTGTCGAGATGCAAGACGTCGGCCTCTACCAATACCACCACCCAGCGGAGTCCTCAGTCGCGCTTAAGGACGCGTTGGACTCGGTGCAAGCGAGGATCAAGCAGTGCGTACGCGATAAGGCGGCAATCTCGGCGACGACCAACTTCACCTTCAACAACTCGGCCGCCAAGGGACGAAAATTCGTTTCGGACATGTCCCGAATCATGTTGCGCGCCTACAACGCTGAAGCCGAGAACTGCGTGAAGACAGTGAAGGCCGGCAACCTTCCAACGGCGCAGGCCCGCCTGCGGAAAGCGATGGACTCGATCGAACAGCAAGGCAAGATGATCGACCTACGGGTCACGGAGTACTACCACGGCTTGCGCCTCCGAGAGCTTGAGCTGGCAGCCGACTTCCACATGCGCGTGCAGGCCGAAAAGGAATCTGAGCGCGAGAAACGCGCCGAACTCGCCGAACAACGCAAGGCGGAAAAGGAACTAGCGGCCGAGCGCCAGCGCTTAGCGAAAGAGCACGCCCACTACTCGAACGTGTTGACCTCGCTAGAGGCCAACGGCGACCATGCTGGCGCGCAACGGATTCGGGAACAGTTGGCAGATGTTCAGCGCGCCATCGACGACGTCGACTACCGCGCCGCCAACATCCGTGCCGGGTACGTTTATGTGATCTCCAACGTCGGAGCGTTCGGCGAGAACATGGTCAAGATCGGCATGACCCGGCGGCTAGAACCGATGGACCGAGTGCGTGAACTCGGTGATGCATCAGTGCCGTTCCGATTCGACGTCCACGCCCTGTTCTTCTCCACCGACGCCGTCGGCGTGGAAAACCAACTGCACCACGCCTTTGCAACCAAGCGCGTCAACAAAATCAACCAGCGGCGCGAGTTCTTCTACGCAACTCCCAACGAGGTGCTGGGTTTCCTGAAGGCTAGCGTCGGAGAAGTCGTCGAATACACGGCCTCGGCCGAGGCAGAGGAATACCGTCTCAGCCAGGGAACGGCCGACGCCTCGGTTTGAGCGCCTCGGCGGAGGTGAATGAGCGCGGCCCCATCGGCGAGAACCGCGCGGGGCGCCTGTGTTGAAGACATCCATGATGGACAACGCAGGCTGACACAAGCTGTTTTGCGGTGTATGAAGCGGCGTCCAGTTACTGGGAGTCCTTCTCTCAGTCTTCGGCACATCGCTGCTCATCTCGTGTCGGCTGAGGTAGCCGACATGTTCGTCGGAGGTGGTTGACGCCGCGCCTCGGTATGCGTCGAAAGCTCGGATTGCTTCGGCGAGGTGGGTGAGGCCTTCGGCGAGTTCCTTTCAGGCGGGGTTCTCCGTGATGCGGGGCGACGGCGCGGAACTTGTTGGCAGCGCTGGTGGCCCATTGGGCAGCGTTCATGTAGGTGGTCGTCGCGGTGACGGTAAGGACCCGCAACCGACACAACTGAGCTACTTCGAGGCATCGTATAACCGCTAGGAGTCGCTTCGCGTCCAGGTCTCGACGGTGACGCCGTCGTGCGTCGTGACCGAGGATGGGACCGCTCGCTGCCGTAGCCGATTCGACGAGCGGAGCTATTACTGGAAGACAGTATCGGCGATGTTCCGCCGTACGGGAGAGCTCAGAGATCCGGCGCAATCACCGCGAACGCGGCGCTTCAATCCAACTACGCGTGTTGGTCAACGCCAGTAGGTTTACGACTAATGGAACTAACTGAACTCGCTGCTGCGACCAATCCTGAGCAGACGGTTTTGCTCCTTGGCGCAGGCGCCTCAATTCCGTCCGGCGCCCCGACAGGGGCGCGTCTGGCTCGGCACCTCGCTGAGAGGATGTCCCCAACGCCAGACGGCGACGACCTCTCGGAGATCGCGGGCATCTTCGAAGGCCGACTCGGCCGAAGAGAACTTGCGATTGCCGTCAAACGAAGGTTGAAGGACCTTCTGCCTGCGGGCGGCATCCTTGCCCTCCCGACCTACCGCTGGAAGGGGATCTACACCACCAATTTTGACCGTCTCGTCGAAATCTCCTACCAAAACGCCGGCGTCGACCTCGAAGTCGTGCGCTCAAACTTCGATTTCTCGAATGCCACCGGCAAAACAGCGGCCGTCCTATACAAGATTCACGGCTGTACCAGTCAAGACATCGGGTTCGGTGATCGGGCACGGATGGTCCTAACCGAACTCGACTACGACGAGGTACATCAATATCGCCAATCCTTGTTCGTCAGCTTGCAGATGAACATGATGAATGGCAACACGCTAGTTGTCGGTCAGTCGCTGCGCGACCACCACCTGCGCGAACTCGCCAAAGAGGTGGGTGCTCTCCGGACGCAGGGTGTGCAAGGCCGCGTTTTTTTGCTCGTCTATGACTATGACGAAGATCGTGCACGTTTGCTCGAGCAGCGGGGCATTGAAGTCGTTCGCGGCACCCTTGACGAACTGCTACATCACCTTCAATCGGTCCTGCCGCCTGCAGCACCTTCTACCGGCGATCTTCCAGGGCAGTCCCCCACTTCACTTCCACCCCAGCTGTCTACTACAACAATCACAGTCGCTCACGCCGTCACTCTTGCGGGCGATTCCTTACGTCTGTTCAACGGAAGTCCCGCGACCTACGCCGATATACATAACGGATTAACCATCACACGCGGCAATGAGCCCCGACTGCGACAGTTACAGAACGGTCGACGAGGCTTTTTTCTTGTCCTTGCGGGCGCTGCTGGCGTAGGGAAGACCTCGTTGGCGCGAAGACTTCTCCACTTCCGTCACGGCGAAGGGTTCCTCGTCTTCGAACACCTGAATCATTATCCACTTGACTTCGACAGCTGGATCCAATTCGAGACGAAGCTTCGAGCGAACAATCGCCAAGGCATCCTATTGATTGACGACTGCGCGCAACACTTGACAGCCGTCAGTCGACTCGTCGATGTGCTCGGTAAGCTTGACCGCCCATTTTTACGGGTCGTCGTAACCGTGAATGCGGCTCAGTGGAAAACGCGCACCAAGTCACCGTATTTCTATAGCCGCGGCACCTATGAGCGGCTGTCACTGCTGGCTGATAGCGATATTCGTGAGATGATCAATCTCGTCGACCGCAAGCCGGAAATACGAAGCCTTGTTGAACCGGCCTTCCTTAATTTGGGGCACGAAGATAAAGTCCGGCGCTTGCGCGAACGCTGCAGCGCGGAAATGTACGTGTGCCTCAAGAACATCTTTCAAACCAAGCAGCTCGATGACATACTGCTAAAAGAGTTCGCAGACCTTGACGACGACGCCCAAGATGTATACCGGTACGTGGCCGCGGTGCAGTCGATGGGTGGCAAGGTTCACCGACAACTAATCATGCGTCTGCTCGGACTTGACGTGAACGGTTTAATGAATTTGCTCGAACGCATGGCTGACGTTGTATCTGAGTACGACATCAACGTGCGCACGGGGCTCTACGGATGGTCGACGCGTCACGATGTCATTGCGCAGGTGATATCGACCTATAAATTTGCCGACCAGGAAGAACTCCGATTGCTGCTTGACCGCTTGATCGAGGGGCTCAATCCGACAGAATACTTGGAGCTCGAGACGGCACGTGGGATAGCTGGCAACGCGATGGGGATATCGCGGCTAACCAGTCGCCAGCACCAGTTGGAGCTTATGCGCAAATTAATCAACGTAGTTCCTGGCGAAAGGACCCCCCGGCGACGACTGATTAGGATGTTTCTCGACGACGGTCTGCTCGACGAAGCGGAGCGTGCCATCCGCTCTGCGCAAGAAGAGCTCGGCAAGGACGGCATCGTCGAACGATACAGAGCCACACTCACGTTGCGCCGGGCACTAAACAATGTTGGGCTGATGGAAGAGGACCGCTATGCGATGCTCTTGGAAGCTGAACGTATTGCATTGACTTGCGTGTCGGCGTGGCCGCATGATCGTTACAACTATCGAGTGCTCGCGGACGTTGGTATAGCACTCGCAGACCGCTTTATTCGTCTGGAGGTTCTGGACAACACCATCGCACTCATGAAAGACACCGAATCGGATAACCCCGATCCCGATTTCATCCGCGACCGCCGCGATCTCGAAAGAACTCGGCGACGCTACTCCATGTAAGCGTCAGAACGGATGAACAGGACCACCGAGTTGATCCCCAATGCAAGGTCAGCTGTTCAACAGTGACTGGCAAACCGGATCTAGTGCAATGCCAAACGTTGGTCGGTCAGGGTTTCAAGAGTTTCGGTTCCAGCAGGTATCCGTTACGGTTTTACTCACTGCGCTTGCTCAGACGAAATGCGAAAAAAGCCTGCAACGCCGCAATCAAGGCGCTGCCACCAATGCCCAGCCAGATGCCGGCTTTGAAGGTGTCATGAGCTTGTTTGTCCAGCACGTCGTCTCGGACGCCGGTGAGTGGTAGAGGGACATGTGTGTTCCTGTAGTCCCATCTCGCTATCGCGACACGGGTCCATTGGCTAGCATGCCCATTTACCGCTTCCTCGATATACGTATTGACTATAGGTGCCGGATCAGTCCATGAATACTTGTCCGCATTATCGACCGCGTATGATACGAAAACGTCGTGAGGTAACGTTGGGTCCAAGCGCTCGTTCGGATCGAATCCAAACGTTGAAGCGTCAGCGAAGTAACTTGGGAAATGCACCTGCATGCGAGAAGCAGTCGTCCTGAATGCCACTCCATCTATTCCACTTAAAACAAGATGTGCGCCGTACCCCGACTCGAATGGAGTTCGTGACGCAAACGGAATGACAAGGTAGTTTTCCATGTCACGCGAGTGAACTTCGCACGGTGATTTCAAGTGGTTCGTACTCTCGCACTCATCGACTTTTGCTCCTGGCTGGGGAAGTGTGACGATGATTGAGGGTGGTTCTTCAGATATAGCACCAGCTACTAATTTATTATCGTAGGTAACGCCGACGTTGATGTCTATGCCCCTGCTTGTGTGAGTTTCATAGTAAACCAACTGACTGACGGGGACGTCTTTTCCGTTGTTCTGAAGACTCGGGATCGATATCGTAAAATCAGGCGACATGCGTGAAAGGTCTTCAGTGGGTGCAACGTATTTCTGGCTTGTTTTCAACGAAAAAGCCGCGAGACCAAAGAATGCGATGATCGGAACCACAGTGATAATGAGCGACTTAAACACCAATGACTTGCCGCGTTGTCCTACTGGCGGGAATGGGATCGTTGGAAACCCGTCGGGATCAACTGCGTACGGAACGCACGGTGCGATGGACGGCTTGTGCACCTGAACTGGGGCGTCATCCTCCGACACGGAGCTACCTTATCAAGATTCGTTGGACTTGCTGTCTAAACCGAAAGGGTTAAAACCAAGGCGAGGCGACCCAAGACGAGGACGTTTTGCCTGGGGTGTGAGACCATCTGACGATGTTCGACGCAGCGGTGTGGGGGACCGTCGGGCAGTGGGTAAGCGGTATCGGTACCACATGCGCAATGTTGGTCACGGCATCGGTCTTTGGTGTTGACCTCTACCGAAAGCGTAGAGAGCAAGCCTTGTCGGTCGTCGCCTGGGTGAACGAATCTCCGACGCTCAATCCGGTGTTACATCCGAAGCCGCCGCCCACTATCGAACAAGGAAGATTCAAATACGATATTACGATCGCCAATCTGTCAAACAAACCAATTTTCAGTCCAGGTGCCTTTATCCAAAACGAAGACGTCGAGGTTCTCGATAATCGATACGAAGCATTGTATGACCGTGGACTGGCACTGGTCCCACCACGCGGGTTCAAATCAGGTCGAACCATTTTTTTTAAAGTGAACAAGGAAGGAGTTTTACAGCGGACCGACATTTCAGCGGGTGAGGAATTCACTCAAAGAGTTGGTTTCGAATATGAGCTGCGCGATTATCTTGTATATGTGTTTTTCAACGATTCACATGGCAATCAGTGGGTTAAAGATTGCCGTTCCATGAGACTATTGAAGGCCAGGGAGGGCCGAGAGCTTCTTCATGTGCAGAAAGGTATGTTTAGGCGACTCATTAATAAATTAAAATATTGAGTTAATAACATAAAATATTGAGCATTCCCGTAGCGCGAATAGAAGAAAACATATTCTTAACCATGCAGACATGGGCAGTTACTGCGACATCAGCATCGAACAAGGCGCACTCCGTATGACGTTCGAGTGGCCAAGGATTGTCAAACAACCTGTCGGGCTGACTGGTTGTCACGGTCCATTAAATAGGCGCCTGCAGTGCCAGATCGCCACTAACTGTTCACGGTCGTTGGCCTGTGGCGATCCAAAGGCCTCGATGGTCTGGGCAGGGGTAGGGCCGCCGCCCACGAAACAGACCCAGTGCCCTTGCGCCATGAGCTAGCAGCGTCGTGCTTGGGGCTGACGACGGACGGAACGGCGGCGGAGGCGTGGTAGTCGTGGACGTCGAGGAGTACGGGTCACAGCAGCACGGGCGGCGGCGTATCGGAGCCTATTGACTGTTGGTGGGCCGAACCCAGGTGACGGTGTTGCCTCGCCCGACGTAGCTCAGTTCCAACGATGTGTCGGTGAGTTTGAGCGGCACGTACACCAAATTCAAGGCGGGGGCAGCGTTGGTGATCGCCAGCCATAGGACGCAGAGGGTGGCGGCGCTGTCAGGCATCTCATTCTTCGCTGGGGAATCCTTCCACGGCGCGTAACTCCAGGTACCTGATTGTGGTGTTCCGCCGCCTTGGGAGGTCAGTGTCCCGTCGGGACCTAACGTCATGACTTGGGTGCCGTCTTGCTCTTTCCAGTCGCCGACGAACTGGTCGGAGGTGAATTTCGTTTCAGCGCAGGCGGTGTCGCCCGCGACCACGGCCGTGGTCGGGGCTGCGATCAATGAAGACGATGGTGTTGAAGCGTTCGCGTTAGTTGAAGCGTTCGCGGTGCTGGGGGCCGGGGTGGGTGCCGACGTGCATCCGACGACCATCACGGTGATCCCGCCGATGAGGCATCCCAGAGGGGTCCACTTCTTCATATTCACCCTCCCAAGACCTTCAACGCATTGTTGTAGTAGGTGGTTCGCACATCCAAGGCGTGGTCGCCACCATTGACCATCTCAGTGATCGCCTTGATGTCTCCACCGTCGGCGACGGCGTTGCCGTCGTGGTTACCCCAGTACCACAGTGCCGTCTTGAACGCGTACTGCGGTTCGGCGGCGAGTTCGGGGTGGTCGACGAAGTCCACACCGAGATCTTTGCTCATCTTCTCGTAGTTGTAGCGGCCGGTCACTTGAATTGCGCCGCGCCCCTTGTACTTCGGTCCGTCACCGGGCTGGGTGTTGCCTAGATCGGTCCTGCCGTCGTATTGGGTTCCGTCGGCGTACTCCTCATAAGTGTTGAAACGATCTGACTCGACCGCAACCTGGGAGATGAACGCCGCCTGCCGCAGCGGCGTGTTCATTCCACCTTCGCGCATCGCATCGTTGAGAGGGCCGACGATGTCCTGGGCCTTCTGCGGCGTGAGTTCTGGGACGATTTGTTGCAACTGTTGGGCAGTCATCGGGTGGTAGTCGCCGCTGCCGGGGGGTGTGGCTGGTAGCGGCGTCGGGGGCACCTCGTGGCCGTGTGAGTCGAGCTGGACGTCGCCGACGGCGGCGCGCATCGCGGTGGCCAGTTCGTGATCAGCGGCGGTGGCCTTGGCGTGTAGCGCGTCGAGGCGTTGCTCGAGGTTCGGTAGTACGCCGTCGGGGTCGTTCGGATTGGCCACGTAGTCGACCATCCACGCCTTGTCCGGGACGTACCACCGGTGTTTGGCGGCCTCCTGATCGATGTCGGCCAACTCCGACCGGCACGCGTTGGCGTCGGCTTCAGCTTGCTCGACGGCTGCCACGATGCCCGGGGAGATCCGGCCTTGGGCGTCGATGCCTTGGCGTTTGTGGTTCATTTCCTGGTGGAAGGCGTCGCCAGCCTCCCCACCCCAGTCTGAGAGTTGTTGTTGCACAGAGCCGAGGGTGTCGCCGAAGTCTTTGTAGGTGCCGTCACGGTTCTTGACGACGCGGAAGACCTGATCGATCGCGGAGGCGTCCCAGCGTCGCACCTCACCAGGGCTGAGATCGGACACCCGGTTAGAGGCCCATCTCCTCGGCGGCCGAGGCGACCGACTGCGAGGTGTCGGTGTCGGTGGTCGAATACGCTGCCGCCGATTGGGTCATCTTCTCGCTGAGTTCGGTGATCGCGGCGTGGTCGGCTGCGTGACGTGCAGCTACGGCCGTGGTGAAGTCGCGCAATGCGTCTGCGGATTGACCGATCCAGCCGGATGCGGCGTCGGCCAGGTCGGTCTCGTGGCGGGCGAACGCGACAGCTGCATCGTGTGCTGCATTGGCGACGTGCCCGCCGCCGCCGTGCACGATCGCTGTGTCAACCTTCAGCGGCTCAGCCATGACCACGCCCCTTCCGCCTCGACGCTCCCCAACCTAGAAAGTCTAAGCCGCCGCACCACCACACCAACGCACTGAAATCCGGCCCGAATCAGCGGCACACTCCGAGGAACCCGATCTGCCGACCCATGGTCGTTTTGTCGCGCGGAACCGGGACAGACCCCCCCCACCGCCTCAACCGAGGATCGGCCGCCCACGACGCCGAGCGTACCGACGGGCTGTTCAGTGAGATTTATACGTCTCCCACGCTTGCGGGAGAGTCAGGCCCTCGGCGGAGTATCTGTCAGCCCATAGGTCGCCGAAGCGCTTCTGGTCGACCACCGTGATGTCTGACTGTTGGAGTTGCGCGTAGTGGTACCCGGCGGCGTACCGGGAGTTTCTGGCGTTGCGCTTGTACTCTTCGACTTCGGCGTCCCCTAGTAGCCGGGTGACTGTCGACCCTGCGGGTAGCTCCATGGTCCAGGGCTTCCCGCCACCGGCGACAGGCCCAGACGTCAACGTGTAGGTGGTGGCGTGCTTGCCGTCTGCAGCTTTCTTGGAATGCAGGGTCACTTCCTCCACTTGGAACAGTTGTCGGCCCTGACCGCGGTCGACCACCAGCGAATTTCCGGGTTGAATGGTGTCGATTGGTACCTTCAGTACGTAGTGACTGCGTGAGTCTCGGGGCATCTCCGGCATGTTGCCGATGGTAGGCCGAACAACCCGGACGTTACTGGTCAATCGGGAGCCCGTGGATGGCTACTCTGGAGTCGAGTATCGGGATGTGAGGGAGGGCACTGGTGAACGGGCACCTGTGGGAAGTAATCGCCGTAGGAGTGATGTTTGGGCTGCTCTTTGTGCCCCGGCCCACTCGAAGGATTCTCGTTTCGACCTTTCTGCACCCGCGTTCGCGGTCGCTGATTCTCCGCGAGCCGATCGAGGGGACCGGCACGGTACTTGACGGCGAAATCACCACGGCGGCGTGAGCGATTCAACGCTCGACACCGGCGGCCCACTATTCAGAACGGTGCTGTGGATGGTTTTCGCGGTGTTCGTTGTCGCGTTCGCCGGGTGGGCTGTGGTTGGGCTTTGTGTTGCGAATCCGACCCCGCCTCAGACCGCTGTCGTTGATGGCCTTGACTGGGTGGTAAAGATCGGTTTCGGCACGCTCATCGGCTTGCTGGGCGGGAAAGCCACATAGCAGAAAATCGATAAGCCCCGGGGTTTTTCATTTCTCTTTGAAGGACAAAGCCCGCAGGTCAGATACCGTAGGTCAACCAACGGTATGCGAAGGTCAGATACGGCCGCAGAACCTTAGGCGGGTCGGGTCGGGTCCGCTGGGATGTCCATCAACTCGCTGGGTAGGTCAGCGATTAGATCTAGATACTGCTGGCCGCTTGGCGTGACGTCGTACAGCTCGTTGATGGTCGCTATTCGACCGAGGGCGGTGCCGTTCCGATTGGCTTCGAGCACGCTTGGTTTGGGGGCGATTAGGCCGACGCGGTGCAGTGACTTCGCCTGGTCCATGAGTCGTTGGCCGGTGTGGTCCCGTTCGAAGGGCACTGGTTCACCCCGGTCCAGCTGGTGTAGGAGTGCGCGTTCACCGTCGGTGATGAACCTCGCGAGCATGAACCGCAGTGCATCAATGTCTTGGGCTTGCTGCTCCTGTTTCGCTTCGACGGCTCGCAGGTACTTGACTGATGCGCCGCCGGGGAGGTCGATGCTCTCGAAGACAGTCCTCAGCCACGGCAGGAAGCCGACGACGAGAAGGGTGATAGCCCAGCCGTCGATCTGTCGTGCGGGGTCCAGGACGTGCCAAAGGAGGAAACCTGCGGCGGTCATCGACAGGATGACCGACGGAATGATGTACGACTTCGGCCAGTCCCCCTTTGCCATGACGGCAGCGTAGTGCCTGCTTAATTCTCGCGGACCGTCATCCAACGGGGTCGGATTACAGATCCGACCCCTGTTTCGGTGAGCGCAGGCCAGATAGCGAACTGCTGCTGTGTGGGGATGGGCCGGTTTCCGGCCGAGGTCGGGGCTAGTCGTCGGATGTGGCGATCCAGTGGTTGTCGGGTTCTGCCATGACGGCCTCCTCGATGAGCTTCGCTAGGTGCAGTTCATCGTCGTCGGGGTTGCTTCGGACAGTCATCGCGAATTGGACTGCCCAGCACGCCACGAAATTGATGACGTCGTCCTTATCGACGTTGTCCAGTTCGATGTGAGCGAGGTTGATCGCCATTGTGTCGATGAATGGACGGATGGTGATCGCTTGCCCCTCGTCGGCGGCGAGGTTGTCACGTAAGTGGGCATGGAGGATTTTCCATGCGTACTTGCTAGCGTCCATCGTCGTCGTCCTCCGTCGTTGGCTGGTCGTCTAGACGGCGGCGGAGATGGCATCGAGGATCGTGCCGTGGTGGTCTCTGACCACCACGCACCGTTCGCCCTTGCCGTTGGCGATGATGCGCTTGAGCACCGCTTCGGGCGGCGGGGCCGATGTTTACGTCGTCGGTCATCGGATTGCCGCCTTCGGGGTGCCGATCTCGGTGGACCGGTGAAGACGGGCAGAGTCAGCGGCTTTGCGGCCGGCCTGGTGCGCAGACTCTGACCAGCCCGTCATGCTGACACCTTTGTAATGGCCACGGGCGTCGTTGTTGTCCTGGTAGAACTTCTCCACCTGGCGGGTCTTTTCGGCGAGCACAAGAGCAGTGCTAGCGGTTCCCGACTGTTCGTCTGCGGTGATCGCTTGGGCGGTGGTGTCCTTTTGGGCCGTCTGTAGCCGAGTGCCGATGCGGTCGGCGAACGCTACTTGGAAGATGGCGCGGGCGGTCTGTTTGGGCACCGGCGCATAGTCAAAGTCTTTATACGAGCGGCCGAAGGCGTCTCGTCGGGTGACCTCGCGTAGGTCCATCTCGGTTTTGTAGGCACCGGTCGCCAGCCAGCGTTCCGACGCCGCGACCATCTGCCCCAGCAGCGATCCGTAGAGGGTGATGGTGAGGTCGATGTCTTCGACGAAGCCATACAGCGTCACAAAGGTGGAGTTGTGCGCGATGGTGAGTTTGGTGTTGTTGGCTCGGGCTATCTCGCAGATCAGCTCGACGTAGTTCTTCAGCCCGTGCTTGCCGCGCTCACCGATGGACACGACACGTGTGAGCGGGGTCGTGGCGTTGCGTTTCTTGGTGTCGTGGGCGCGGGCGGTGGCCAAACTGATGGAGTACAGCGTGGACAGTTCCTGCGCTCTCACCATGAACGCGTCACGTTCAGCTTCGTTGTCCGAGCCTTCGGCCATGGCCAATAGGCCGGCTAACCTCTCTAGTGACCGGTCGTCTGTTGTCGTCATCAGGGATCTTCCTTCAGGGCTTGCGCGTCCCCGATAGACTCGGTGGGCGCGTTGTGGGATTTGGGTCTCATCTGCGTTGGCCCTCACCGGGGTACCAGCCCGGTGAGGGCCGCTTCGACTAGAAGCGGAGGCGATCAAGCGCTTCCTGTAGCTCCACTTCCAGCCGGATGACGGTCTGCATGGCATCGGCGTACTCGTTTAGGTCATCGATGCTGGGCAACCGGCTCCACGTCTCGTGGAATTCGCCTTCGGCATGAATGACGGCTTCGATATTTGCGTTGTCCATTGGGTTTCACCTCCTCTCTTGCTGCTCGTCGGGGAATTAAGCCATCGGGCGCGGGTCTGCTAGTCACTCATGTGCATGAGCGCTTCGTCGATATCGCTGCGCCGCAGCCGAACGAGGCGGCTACGCCCGATACGGACCGCAGGCAAGGTGCCGTCGGCGATCCGTGCACGGACGGTGTTGATTGACACCTTCATGTAGTCCGCGGTGTCTTGCATCGTCATGTCAGGCGGTGACGGGTCGCCCTTGGGTCTAGCCATTGTTTGCATCCTTGTGGAGGTTCCTGATGGCCCATGTAGGCCCTTGGATTAGCCAAGGATGTCAGCTGATTTTCTTGGTTGCAAGACTCATCGCGGTGGTAAAAACGCTTTGATCAGGCATTTTTGTTAGCGAACTACAGCGCGCTGGAGTTGACCAACCTGCATCGATACGCCAAACCAGCCAGAATTTAGTTTGCTGCTATTCGTCGGCGAGTTTGGAAAGTAGTGCCGCGATCTCCCTGCCACGCCCTTTCGCGGCGTGCTGGTAGCGCATCGCGGCACTGGCTGAGGAGTGGCCAAGCCTTTCCATCAGCTCGGCGATGCTGGCTCCTGTTGCTGCGGCCAACACCGCTCCGCTGTGCCTTAGGTCGTGCCAGCGCAGATCCTCACGGTTGGCCTTGGTCCGCGCCTTGTACCAGTGGCGGTAGAGCGTGCTTGGCTGCAGGTGTCCACCATGATCAGCCGGGAACAACAACGCGTCGCGGGCCGGGTCGACGAACTTGCCGAGGTGGGTTTCGATCAGCGGGATCACGTGCGGGGGTATGTCCACGTCGCGGATACCGGCATCACTCTTCGGCGTGGTGATTGCGTAACCCTCTTTGGTGCGAGTCGCCGCACGGCGGATACGGATCACCTCGGCGCTGAGGTCGACGTCACCGCGCCGCAGCTCGACAGTCTCCCCGAAGCGCAGTGCACACCACGATGCGAGGGTGACCATCAGTTGCAGTCGCTCGGGCATCTCCGCAGTGAGCACACCGAGTTCCTTGACCGAGGCTGGCCTGATCTTGTGCACGCGCTTCGACCGACCCGCGCCAACGATGCGGCACGGGTTCGCGTCGATCAACTCATCGTTGACCGCTGACGCCATGATCGTGCGCAGCAGCGAGTACGCGTGCGATCGCATGGTGGGTTTGTCGGTCAACGTCTTGGCATACCAGTCCCGGACGTCGCGAGGCTTGATCGCGGTCACGAGCTTGTCTTCGAACGTATCGAGGAGGTGGTCGTCGAGGATGGCTTGGTAGTGCTGCCGGGTGCGTTCCTTGATGGGTCGGCCCGCCACTTGGCGGTTGATGAGCCAGCGGTCCGCGTAGGCCCGGAACGCGATCTTCTCGGGCAGGTCGTCGGGGTCGGCCCATTGGCTGCGGTCGATCTCGCGGCGTTTATCGGTGATCCACGCTTGGGCGTCCTCTATCGCGTAGAACGTCTTACCGGCGGTTAACCGCTTGCCGTTGGGGGCGGTGTAGCGCACTTGGAAGCGTTTCGATCTCATCTGCGTGATGGACGCGAAACCGCGCTTCTTCGAGGGTGTCGTCATCGGTCTCCCTTGCAACCAATACGCAACCAATGACTTGGTGGCTGGTGGAGTCTGGTGGAGGCTCTTGGAGAGCGATACTATCTCACATATGACCAGATCAACACCATTATTGCAGCTCACGACACCCGCTTTAAGAAATCGTGAAACCTACTTCAATCCCAGTATCGCGCACCAGGTTCCACCAGCAGCACGTCCAGTTCTCAAGACCCGGATGAATTGCACATGAATCGGTGACAGGCAGCAGCTGGCAACCCGACAGACGCAGCTAGGTCCGTACGCCGCCCAAAGCCCGCCCTCCCCTGGCCACGAGGCCCACCACACGGGCCGACCTCCTAGGCGAGCTTGAACTCACCAAGGTGAGTACCTCCGTGCGCGAAGACAGCGCATCGGTTCGGACGATGTCGACCTCGACGCAGTTCACGAGCGACGGCCGCGCGCCGGAGGTTGGCGGTCGAACCAACCGTTCCCCTGCCAGAGCGAACTGCTCGGACTCCTTGCGATCGATCCTGACACCCGACGACGAAGGTCTTGGCCCGTTCGAGATCGATCGGACTCCGCCGTGCCGAGGTCGGAACTATCATCGGTCCACCAATACGGGGTGAGGGCATTCCAGTGGACAAGGCACGGCTCCGGGCGAACGCCCGTGAATTACGCACCCTTCTGACCGAGCTTGGCATCGCCAACCAGGCGTACAGCGACCGGATCTCCAGAGAGATGAAGGAGCAAAGCGACGCCAGTCTTGAGGTCATGAGGCAGATCGAGAAGGGCGAGCAGGTCGACTGGCGAAAGCCGATTGACTATGAGCCGACGGACGAAGAGCGATCCAACATGGCACATGCCAGCGCAAAGGTGCTGGGAAACATGGCCAAACAGTTCCTTGCGCTCACCGAGGAACTCGCCGGCGACATCGACCAAGACACGACGACCTGGAAGCCGCCTCCGGAATGACGCCAGGCGCGAAGGCATCGGCGGCGGTGGTTTCCTACTCCGTCGGGGCCTTCGTGGTGTTGTACGTCATCTCGAATCGCGACGAGTTCGTGGCGTTCATCGGGACATTCGCGGTGGGAGCAGTGTCCGGCGCCGTGTTCACCACGATCGTGTTGTGCGCGCGGCTGTGGCGGGCCCTCACGCGGCGGTCCTGAGGTGAGCGCACACCGCCGACGCGGGCGGTAGCGCTGGGCGATGACCCGATGTCGGACAGGCGGCCAGGGCACAGTTCGGATCGGTCTGGCCTCCCCCATGGCCGGACGGTTGGGCCGCACGACACCGTATCGCGCAAAAAAGTTGATCTTGTTCGGCGCAAAACGCGACGCGGGCGCGCGTCGTCGTGTTTGCTGTTCTCAGCCGCCGCGGCCGGGGCTTGACTACCAAGTCAGCCAATCCGGAGTGGCGTCGTCGCAGGCAACGTCGTGCCCATTGGTAGGGCACGTGGTCCATCCGTGTCGCGGCGAAGCCTTGGCCGCGCCGGTCCAGTGCTTTGCCGCTGGCAAGCCTGCGGCGTGCGCCCCTGAGACCCTCCAGCGACGAATTGCGTACCTTTTGAATCGTTTCACAAAATTTCGCGTACGGTGGATGCCGGGACATCCGCAGTCCCCCCACTGCGGATTTCCAAGCCTTTGGCGGTTCACCTCCCCCCCGAACCGCCAAAGGCGTCCCCAAGCCGCTGACTCGTCCCCCGCCCGGCGAATGATCGTGCGGCACAACTCGTTCAACGAGTATGCGCACCTTCGGCCAACCACGGCGATTGCCCTCCACCCGACCGAACCCGCCGACGTCGGCGTCGACCACCCGCGAACCGGGGATCCACGCACCGCCGGATGAACACATTCGAACCGCGGCGACATCGAGGCGTGACGATCGCGGGGCTCGGCGCCGTCGATGCTCGGCCAGCACCGCCCGGCGCCGCGGCGATGTGAAGCCGACCTCGTCATGTTTCGAAACCGGCCATCGGTGGCATCCCCCTCCCACGTTCGGACATCGGGCCGAACATGATTCACACCGATGAGGAGTTGATTTCGATGAGTGCTCTGGACAAGGCGAAGAACAAGGTCGAGGACTTGGGCGGCCAGGCCAAGGAAACTTCCGGCAAGGTCACCGGGGACAAGAGCACCGAGAACGAGGGCAAGGTCGACCAGGTCAAGGCGAACCTCAAGGACGCCGGCGAAAAGGTCAAGGACGCCTTCAAGTAGGTCTCTTCGCACGTTCGAGTCGGCCCGTTGCCCCCGTGGCGGCGGGCCGACTCGCGTTCTCCGGTACTTGACGGCGTCGTCGACCGCGAACTAACTTACCCTAGAGTAAATTCGCTGTCAGCGAACTTCAGGGGACATGTGACCGGTGTATTGCTGTATTGCTACCTAGGTGGCTGGATGCTGACGTCGACGGTGGCGGTGTTGACCGCCTCCCGCGGGCGACGTCCGCGATGGCTGAGCATTCTCGCCGGCGCCGTGTGGCCGGTGCTCGCGGTGGCCGTGGCCCAGATGATGGCCATTGCCTTCTTCGCCACGATCTTGCGGACGACCAGCTCGGAGTCGGCGAATACGACGGACGTCACGTCCCGTGTGGATCCCTCATTTGTGAAGACGGTCTAAGCTGTCGGGCATGTGGGTGACGAAGGCAGTGACCGCGGCAGCGCTCGTCGTGGCGGTCGCAGGCGCGCTTCCCGGCATCGCGTCGGCCGATCCGTCCGACACGCCCGTCCCCACCCCGCCCGCGGCGCCGGCCGCCGGACCGGCGTCCACTCCGGCAGCCGGACCAGTCCCCGCTCCCGCTGCCGGGCCCAAGACCTCCATCGACGCCGACGGCACCTATGCGGTTGGCACCGACATCGCCCCCGGGGTGTACAGCTCCGCGGGCCCCGTCGGCGACGGCACGTGCTTCTGGAAGCGCCTCGGCCCGGACGGCGCGACCCTCGACAACGCCTTGACCAAGAAGCCGCAGACCGTCGTGATCGACCCCACCGACCAGTCGTTCAAGACCAACGGCTGCCAGGCCTGGCAGCTCACCGACGCACCTCCCCCGCCCCAGGCCTCCGGCCTGGCACCTGCGCTCGCGGGCCTGCAGCTGCAGGCGTACATGGCGCAGCTCAACGCCCGGGCCGCGGCATCGGGACAGGCGCCGACGCCCTAATACGCGCCGGCGTCTGACACGATCGACGTCATGGCCGACCGCATCGAAGTCCAACGCACCATCGCCGCACCGCCGGCAGAGGTGTTCTCCGTCCTCTGCGACCCCCAGGGTCACGTCGCGATCGACGCGACGGGAATGCTGCAGGACGCCGACGGCGACCACGTCACCGCCAGCGGTGACAGCTTCGTCGTCCACATGGATCGCGAAGCGCTCAACGACTTTCCGATGGGCAAGTACGACGTCACCGTCTCGATCACCGACTACGAGAAGGACCGGTTGATCGCCTGGACCATCCTCGGCCAGATCGACCCGCCGATCGGCCACGTCTACGGATACCGGCTCGAGGCCGACGGCGACGCCACCCTGGTCACGTCGTATTACGACTGGTCCGACATCCACCAGAAGTGGCGTGACTCCGGCATCTTCCCGGTCATCTCCGAGACGGCGCTGCGCGGCACGCTCGGCATCCTCGACCGGACGGTGCGCCGCGGCTACCCACGGTCCTGAGCCCTCCGTCGAATCCGAGATCGTCGCGGCGCTCGACTCCCTAGCGGGCACCAACGGGAATGAAAGTCGCGCCGATGCGGTACAAGAAGTCATGAACCTCGACGATTCCGCCCGCGCCCTGATTGGCCCCGGCGCCGACGCCACGCTGGTCACCATCAACCCCGACGGCAGCCCGCAGGTGTCGGTCGTATGGGTGGCGCTGCAGTCGACGCCCGACGGTGACGAGCTGGTCAGTGCGCACCTCAACGAGTACAAGAAGACCCGCAACATCCGACGCGACGGACGGGTCGCGGTCACCATCATCGGTCCGACGCCTCCCGGCCAGCAGGCCCCGTACCTGTCGATCTCCGGGACGGCACGCATCGTCGAGGGCGGTGCCCCGGAGTTGCTGACGGAGTTGGCCGAGGCCATGCTCGGCTCCAGCGAGCACTTCCCGCCGCCGAACTCCCCGGCCGGGTTGCTGACGCGGATCCGCATCGAGAAGGTCGGCGGCGTCGGTCCCTGGGCCTCCTGAGCTCCGATCGCCCCCTCGGTGACGGGGCGGTGTGCAATCATGCGAGGCATGCGTCGCTGGTTCACGATGATGGTCGCCGGATTGGCGGTCACCGCTGGAGTTCTCGCGTCACCGGCGCCCGACGCCGCGGCGGTCGCCCCCATCGGCAGACTCGGCGAGGTCCTGCACGTGGACTACATGAGCGTGGTGGCCGACGTCGCCGTTACCAGCGTGGATCTGGTCGACGTGCCACCGGGATTCGGGTATCCCCCACGCGGACCGCGCTACCAGGTGTACCGCGCCAACGTCACCGTCCACGTCATCAAGGCACCCAACCCCTACATCACCTCGCTCTTCTTCGACTTCGAGGGCGTCACGCCGATCGCCGACGCGTACAAGCCGCGCAACACCGACGTGCCCGACGACCTTCGCGCGCTGTTGCAGAACGCGCCGCCGGGCGCCACGGTCAGCGGAGGGGTCTATTGGGACGTCTACCGAGACCTCGTCACCAACGTCGTGCTTCTCGACAAGTCGACGGGCACCCACCTCGCGCAGTGGAATCTCTACTGACCCTCGCATGTCCCCCGAGGTGACACCGGCCGCCGAGGCCGATCTGACCGAGCTCGCCGACGTCGCCGCTCGTACGTTCCCGTTGGCGTGTCCGCCGTCGGCGGGAGCGGACGACATCGCCGCATTCGTCGCCGAGAACCTCTCCGCGGCGCGCTTTCGCGACTACCTCGCCGACCCCGACCGGGTGGTGCTCATTGCCCGTGAGGACGCGCGAATCTCTGGCTACGGCATGCTGATTCGCGGCGTGGTGGCTGACGCCGACGTTCAGAAGGCGGTCCCCCAGCGGCCCGCCGTCGAGCTCTCCAAGATGTACGTACTGCCCGACGCCCACGGCGCCGGCGTCTCGGCGGCGATCATGACCGCGGCGCTCGACGCGTCGCGCGCACTCGGCGCGGCCTGCGTCTGGCTAGGGGTCAACCAGGAAAACCAACGCGCCCAACGCTTCTACGCCAAGCACGGCTTCCAGATCAACGGGACCAAGACGTTCCGGCTCGGCGGCCGCATCGAAGACGACTACGTGATGGTGCACCCGCTGTCGGGCTAGCGCCCTCCGGCGGCGGTCAGGGCCAGCAGCCGCGACGTCGCGCGCAGGTACTTCTTCCGGAAGCCCCCCGCCAACATCTCCTCGCTGAAGACCGTGTCGAGCTTGGTCCCCGAGGCCACCACCGGGATTCCCGCGTCGTACAGCCGGTCGGTCAGCGACACCAGCCGCAGCGCGACACTCTGGTCGTCGAGCGGATGGACCCCGGTGATGAATACTTCCGAGACACCCTCGATCAGCGCCTGATACCTCGACGGGTGCATGGTCGCCAGATGGGCGCACAGCGCGTCGAAGTCGTCGAGCGTCGCACCCGCCACGCCGGTGGCCTCGCTGCGCACCTCGTCGTCGGACGGCGGCACCGGCGCGGGCGGCAGGTCGCGGTGCCGGTAGTCCGGGCCCTCGATCCGCACCGTGGTGAAGATGCCTGCCAGAGTGTTGATCTCGCGCAGGAAGTCCTGCGCGGCGAACCTGCCCTCGCCCAGCTGCTCGGGCAGGGTGTTCGACGTCGCCGCGACCGACACCCCGCGCTCCACCAGCGCCGAGAGCAGGCGCGAGATCAGGGTCGTGTTGCCAGGGTCGTCGAGTTCGAATTCGTCGATGCACACCACCACGTACCCGGAGAGCAACTCGATGCACTCGACGAACCCGAACACCCCGGCCAGCTGCGTCAGCTCGCCGAACGTCGCGAACGCCGCCGGGCCGGCGTCGGCGGCCCGCAACGCGTAGTACGTCGACGCCAACAGGTGCGTCTTGCCGACGCCGAAGCCGCCGTCGAGGTACACCCCGACACCGGGCAACACCTCTCGCTTGCCGAACATCTTCTTCTTGCCGGCACGACGCTGCACCGCCTGCTCGCAGAAGTCGCGACACTTCTGCACCGCGGCCGACTGCGACGGCTCGCCCGGATCCGGTCGGTAGGTGTCGAAGGCGACGTCGGCGAACGTGGGCGGGGGCACTAGCCCCGCGACCAGTCGCTCGGGGGTCACCTTCGGGTGCCGATCGGTGAGATGGTCGACGTCGCTGGCCCCAGACATGAGGAAACTGTATCGACGTGCTGCAATGGTCAACGTGTCCGATCCCGATGCTGCGACTGAGCTCACAGAGCTAGGCCCCCTGGGCAGCGGGTTCGGCACCGACGACGGCCGGCTCGCCGCGTTCTACTCCTACCCGGAGAATCTCGACCGCTGCTGGGTGCGGGCCAACATGATCGCCAGCCTCGACGGCGGCGCCACCGACGACGGCAAGGCCGGCGGTCTGGCCGGACCCGGTGACCGCGCCCTGTTCTCCCGCATGAGGCAAGAAGCGGACGTCATCCTCGTGGGCGCCTCCACCGTGCGCATCGAGAACTATTCCGGCGCCCAGATGTCGCTGGCCGAGCGCCGCGAACGGCAGGGTCGAGGTCAGACCGAGGTGCCGCCGATCGCCGTCGTCACCCATACCGCCGACTTCGAGCACGACGCGAGGATCTTCACGCGCACCGAGGTACCACCACTGATCGTGACCTGCCACGACACCGTGCCGGACGCCCAAGCCCGCTTCGGCTCGACCGCCGAGGTGATCGACGCATCCGGCGCTCACCCCGACCGCGTCGACCCCGCGGTCGTGCTCTCGACCTTCGCGGGACGCAGGCTGTTGCGGGTGCTGTCCGAAGGCGGACCGTCGCTGATCAGCCTGCTCACCGAGCACGACCTCGTCGACGAGCTGTGCATCACGATCGCGCCGATCCTGGTGGGTGGCGGGGCCCGCCGCATCTCCTCCGGGTCGGGGGAAGCGCACACCCGGATGCGCCGCAGCCACCTCTTGACCGACGACGAGGGCTATCTGTACACGCGCTACGTCAAGGACGGGCTGGGCGGGGAGTAGCTCGCCGATCGCTAATGTGGTCCCCATGCGTCGGCATCCTCAGCTGCTCAGGGCCCTCTGTCTGCCCGCCGTCGCGGCTGTCGTCCTGGCCGGCTGCTCGCCGGGACTCGCCGCCAACCCCCGCTTCGCCACCGACACGGGCGCCGGCCCACAAGGCGCACCCGAGACCACGCCCGCCGCGGCGGGACCTCCCGCCGTCGAGGCGCCCAAGAACGATCTGACGTGGCAGGACTGCACGGCCCGCACGTTCTCCCAGGCCGCCGTCGCCCCCGTTCCCGGCGTGAGCCTGGACTGCGCCACCTACGACGCCGACGTCGACCCCATCAACGGCGCCACCGGCACGCTCACCATCGGCGTGGTCCGCGCCAAGTCGGCCGCCACGCCCGCCGACGCCGGGCCACTGGTCATGACGACCGGCAGCGACCTGCCGTCCTCCACGCAGCTGCCGGTGTGGCTGTCCCGCGGCGGCGCCGACGTCCTGAAGACCAACCCGATCGTCGCCGTCGACCGTCGCGGCCTCGGCCTGTCGGGCGCACTGGACTGCCGTGACCTCTACAGCCGCCAGGAGATGCTCGACCAGGCGCAGTTCGCCTCCGGAAACGATCCCGTCGCCAACCTCACCGCCATCGTCCAGACGGCCACCCAGAGCTGCACCGACGCACTCGCCCCCGGCGACTCCTCCTACGACAACGCCCACGCCGCCGAGGATCTCGAGCGGTTGCGCAGCACCTGGGACGTCCCCACCCTCGCCCTGCTCGGCGTCGGCAACGGCGCGCAGGTCGCCCTCGCCTACGCCGGTTCACACCCGAACAAGGTGTCCCGGCTGGTCCTCGACTCCCCGCTGCCGCTGGGCATCGCCGCCGAAGCCAGGGCGGAGCAGAAGGTCAAGGGTCAGCAGGCGGCGCTCACCGCGTTCGCCGCGCAGTGCGCCGCCTCGTCCTGCCCACTGGGCCCCGACCCGAAGGGCGCCGTCGACGCCATGCTCGCCGACGCCCGCCAAGGCACCGGCCCCGCCGGTGCCTCGGTGGCCGCGCTCACCGACGCAATCGCCACCGCTCTGGCGTTCCCACGCGGCGACTTCGTGGCGTCGACCACCGCACTGGCCACCACCCTCGCCGCGGCCCGCAACGGCGACGTCACCGGACTCAACGCGTTGATCAACGACGCTCAGACCGAGCGCGAGACCGACGGTCAATTCGTCAACGGCTGCAGCGACGCACTCAACCGACCGACACCCGACCGAGTGCGCGAGCTCGTCGTCGAATGGGGCAAGCTCTACCCCGAATTCGGCACCGTCGGCGCCCTCGACATGGTCAATTGCCTTGCCTGGCCCAGTGGTTCGACACCGCCGGACCCGCAGAACCTGAAGATCCCCGTGCTGCTGCTCGGCGTGCAGAACGACCCGATCGTCGGCAACGAGGGCGTGGCCGCCGTCGCGGCGACGATCATCAACTCCGGCGCGGCGAACCGCCGCGTGATGTGGCAGGGCGTCGGCCACGGAGCCAGCATCTACTCGACGTGCGCCGTCCCACCCGTGCTGTCCTACCTCCGCACCGGCAAGGTTCCCGAGACCGACACGTACTGCCCCGCCTAGCTCGACGCCCGCGGCGTCCGGTGTACGGTGCGCTGGTGGCGGTACCTGACACGTTGACGAACGCATTCCGACCCCGCACCTCACCGCCGAATGTCACGCACGTTCTGCGCTCGGTGCTGTGGCCGGTTGCCATCCTGTCGATCGTCCATCGCAGCTACGTGCTGGCCACCAACGGCTACATCACCGACGACTTCGGGCCCGTGTACCGGGCGGTCATCAACTTCAAGCTTGGGCTCGACATCTACAACGAGCACTTCGACCAGGTGGACCCGCATTACCTGTACCCACCGGGCGGAACGCTGCTGCTCGCCCCGTTCGGCTACCTGCCCGTCGACGCGTCGCGGTACTGGTTCATCACCTTCAACACCGTCGCCATCCTGCTGGCCGCGTACTTCCTGCTGCGGCTGTTCAAGTTCTCCCTGGCATCGGTGGCCGCGCCCGCCCTGCTGCTGGCGATGTTCTGCACCGAGAGCGTCACCAGCACGCTGGTGTTCACCAACATCAACGGGTGCATCCTGCTCGGCGAAGTGCTGTTCCTGCGGTGGCTGCTGAGCGGCAAGGTCGGCCACGAATGGCTCGCCGGCGCCGCCATCGGGCTGACCCTGGTGGTCAAACCGTCCCTGGCGCCCCTGCTGCTGCTTCCGGTCCTCAACCGCCAGTGGAGGGCGCTGGTGCCGGCATTCGGGGTGCCGCTGCTGTTCAACGTCGCCGCGTGGCCACTGGTCAGCGACCCGATGGGATTCGTGCGCAACACCGTGCCGTACATCCTCTCGGTGCGCGACTACTTCAACAGCTCGATCCAGGGCAACGGGATCTACTACGGCCTGCCGTCGTGGCTGATCCTGCTGCTGCGGGTGATCTTCCTGGCCCTTGCGGTCGGCAGTCTGTGGCTGCTCTACCGGTACTACCGGGAGCGCGACCAGCTGTTCTGGATGGTCACCTCGTCCGGCGTGCTGTTGATCGCGACGTTCCTGGTCACCTCACTGGGCCAGGGCTACTACTCGATGATGCTGTTCCCGTTCCTCATGTCGGTGGTGCTGCCCAACTCGGTGATCCGGAACTGGGTGGCGTGGCTGGCGATCTACGGCTTCATGACGATGGACCGCTGGCTCTTGATCCACTGGCTGACGACGGGACGCTTCCTGGAGTACATGAAGATCACCTACGGGTGGTCGCTGATGCTCGTCGTCGTGTTCTGCGTGCTGTACTTCCGCTATCTGGACGCCAAGGCCGACGGCAGGCTCGACGACGGCATCGACCCGCCGTGGATGACGACGGATCGCGACCGCGCTAGCGTGGAGAGATGACCGCTCCGAAAGTTCAGCTGACCGACGACGAATGGCGCAAGAAGCTCTCGCCCCAGGAGTTCGCCGTGCTGCGTCAGGCCGGCACCGAGCGTCCGTTCGTCGGGGAGTACACCGACACCAAGACCGAGGGCGTCTACCAGTGTCGAGCGTGCGGTGCGGAGATCTTCCGCAGCACTGAGAAGTTCGAATCTCATTGCGGCTGGCCGTCTTTCTTCGATCCCGCCGATTCGGACGCCGTCATCTTGAAGACCGACGACTCGGGTGGCATGCACCGCGTCGAAGTCCTGTGCGCGAACTGCCACAGCCACCTCGGTCACGTCTTCGAAGGCGAGGGGTATCCCACCCCGACCGACCAGCGGTACTGCATCAACTCGATCTCGATGAAGCTGGTTCCGTCGACCTGAGCCCGCGAAGCAGGTCGCACAGTTCGACGGCCGTCAGCGGTGGACTGAAGTGGAACCCCTGCGCCACGTCGCAGCCGTAGTCCCGAAGCATCGTCGCGGTCGCCTCGTTCTCCACGCCCTCGGCGACGACCGTCATCCCGAGCTCGTGCGCCAAGCCCACCACGGCACGGACGACGGTCGCCGCGCGCGTGTCCTCCAGGATCGGCGCGATGAACTGCCGGTCGAGTTTGACCTCGTCGATCGGCAACTCGCACAGGTACCCGAGTGCCGAGTAGCCGCTGCCGAAGTCGTCGATGGCGACCCGTGTTCCGCGTTCCCGCAGCGCGTCGAGCACCTGGCGGGTCCCGTCCACGTCGTCGAGCAACAGGTCCTCGGTGATCTCGATCGTCAGCAAATCCGGGCCGAGATCACACTCGTCGAGCGAGCGCTTGATGCGGTCCGGCAGGTCCGGATCGCAGAGCGACGGCGCGAACATGTTGACGGCCATGGGCACCCGGAAACCGTCGGCCGCCCACCGAGCCACGTCGTCGAGCGCCCGCTCGATCACCAGATCGGTCAGCGATCTCATCAACCCGTACTCGCGGACCAAGGGAAGGAACTGGTACGGGCCCAGCAATCCGCGCTCGGGATGGGGCCAGCGGACCAACGCCTCGACGCCGACGAATTCTCCGTCGCACAGCCCGAACTTGGGTTGGTAGACCAGGCTGAGGCCCGCATGGTCGATCGTGTTGCGCAGCTGCCCCAGCAATCGCACCGTGCTCGTTCCGGCATTGCCCACCTTGCCGGTTCCCGCGGGTCGATTGCGAGTCGTCTCCGGGTCGAAGGTGTGCACCCCGCCCGTGCGCGACCGCTTGGCCGAGTACATCGCCATGTCGGCGTGCTTCAGGAGAGCGTCCGCCGAGACGTGCGTGTCGTCGCCGGCCGCCACGGCGAGCCCGATGCTTGGTCGCAGCAACAGGTCGTGGCCGTCGATGACGAACTGCTCGTCGAACGAGGCCATGAGCCGCCGTGCCACCTGTCGGGAGTGTTCGGTCTTTCCCTCCAACAGCACCGCGAACTCGTCACCCCCCACCCGGGCCACCGTGTCGCCGGCGCGGACACAGCCGAGGATGCGTTGGGCCGCGAGCACCAGCAATTGGTCGCCCGCGGGGTGGCCCAGGTTGTCGTTGACGAGCTTGAAGTCGTCCAAGTCCAACGACAACACCGCCACCGGTTGACGATCGCGCTCGTGCAGCTGCATGGCGTGTGACAGCCGGTCGTTGAACAACGCCCGATTGGCCAACCCCGTCAACGGGTCGCGCAACGCTTGCTCGGCGACAAGGTGCAACAGTCCCCGGTTCTCGCGGACCACGAAGAACTGCCGCAGCAGTACCGCGACGACGAGCACCACCGTCGGGAAGAACAGCGCGGCCATTCCCGGCTGGTGCAGGTTCGTCGGTGCGCACACCGCGGCGGCAATCGCGATCGGCACGTACGGCAGGCACAACGCCCATCGCGAGGGCACCCGCAACGTCGACGACTCCGTCGAGGGCTCGTCCATGGCGACGAGCGCCGCCACTCCGATGACGAGCAGTCCCACCAGATAGCCGACGTCGACCAGTCGACCGGTCCGATATTCGTAATCGCCGGCCGCGGTGAGGTAGACGAAGGCACTGTCCGACAGCGCCATCACGACGACACCGAGGGTCAACAGCGTCATCGTCCGCCGCTGCCCGGCCCGCGCCCGGGTGTGGACGAGGACCGCCACCGTGATGACGATGAGGTCGCACACGGGGTAGGCCAGCGACAGTCCGAACGCGAAACGGTTGGCGTCGTCCGCCTCGTACGCGGCGCGCAGGACCACCACCCACGAGACCTGGAACAGCGCCGCGGCCGCAATCAGCCCGTCGAGCACCAACCGGGTGCGCGAGTGCCCGACGTGCCCGACGGGATAGACGGCCAGCCCGAGGCAGGCTCCGACTGGGAACATCAGGTAGCCGACGTCGGCGAGCGACGGGAACGGCGCAACGTCGGTCGCCATTTCGAGATAGGCCCACACGAGCGAACCGGCGACCCATCCCCCGACACCGATGCCGATGCTCAGCCACGCGACCCGCTTGCGACCGGTGGCGTGGACGGCTGCGCGAGCCGCGCACACCGTGGCGAATACGGCGAACACCACACTGGAGGCGTTGGACCCGACGGTCACGGTCGTGTCGTCGACCCAGCTGACCACCGTCCACGCCGAGAGCAGCACTGCGCCGACGCCCGCAGCCACCACCACCCGCGTGGTCCTCCCCATCGGCCGATGCTAGCAACCAGGGAAAGGGTACGAAACCGGCTCAGGCCACGAATTGACCCAGTCGTTCATTTTCACCCGCGCTGCCTGCGGGTGCGTCGTCAGCAAATCACCGACGACGTCAGGGCAGCCGGGCCACCAGTTCCTCGACGCCGACGCGCGGACCCGTGAAGAACGGAGTCTCCTCCCGCACGTGCCGGCGGGCGTCGGTGTAGCGCAGCTTCCACATCAGCTCGACGATGCGGCCCAGGTCCGGCCCCTCGAAGGCCAGGATCCACTCGTAGTCGCCGAGCGCGAAGGCGGGCACCGTGTTGGCGCGGACGTCGGGATATTCGCGGCCCGCCATCCCGTGCTCGACGAGCATCTTGCGGCGCTCGTCGTCGGGCAGGAGATACCACTCCAGAGAGCGCACGAACGGGTACACGCACACGTAGTCGCCGGGATCCTCGCCCGCGATGAACGCCGGAACGTGGCTCTTGTTGAACTCCGCCGGCCGGTGCAACGCCACCACGCTCCACACCGGCTCGCTGACCACGCCCAGGGGCGTGCGCCGGAACGACGAGTACGTCTTCTGCAGGTCCTCGACCCGCTCGGCGTGCGTCCAGATCATGTAGTCGGCGTCGGCCCGGAAGCCCGCCACGTCGTACACCCCGCGGACCACGACGCCGTGCTCCTCCTGCTGCTTGAGGAACGTCGCGGTCTCGTCGACGACGGCCGCGCGATCCTCGCCCAGCTCCTCCGGCCGCACCGCGAACACCGAGATCATCATGTATCTCGTCATCGAGTTGAGGGTGTCGTAGTCGAGCTTCGCCATACCAGCTATCGTGCCACGCCCGAGGTGGTCAGCGCCGCCGCCGCCCTGGTGGCGGACCCCACACAGGCGGGGACGCCGATGCCGTCGAGGTACGCCCCGGCGACCACCAGCGTCGGCGGCAGGCCCGCGCGCAGGTCGGCGACCAGCCCGGCATGCCCGGGGCCGTACTGCGGCAAGGCGTCCATCCACCGCTGCACCCGGCAGTCCACCGGGTCCGACGTCACGCCGAAGACCGTCGACAAGTCTTCTGCGGCCCAGGCGAGCAGGTCGTCGTCACCCACGTCGCGGGCGATGGCGTCGCCGACGCGGCCGAACGACAAGCGCACCAGCTCCACGCTGCCTCGCCGTCCCCACTTGCGCGAGGTCAGCGTCATCGCCTTCGAGTTGAGCCGTTCGCCGCCGGCGACCAGCACACCCGACTGCTCGGGCAACGGCGTCCCCCCCGGCAGGGCCAGCACGACAAGCGCCGACGAGGCCGTCTGGATGCGTCGGGCCGCTGCGGCGGATCTCGGTGCGACCTCCCCGATCAACGCGGACAGCCTCGGTGCCGGCACGGCGAGCACCACCCCGTCGGCGTGCCAGTGACCGCCCTCGTCGTCGACCAGATCCCACCCCCGGCCGTCCCGGTTCACCTTGGTGACGCCGACGTGCACCCAGTCGACGGCCGCACGTCGCACCAACGCGTCGATCAGCACCGCGTAGCCGCCGTCCACCGCCCCGAACACCGATCCCGGCATCGGCGGGGGAAGCGCCTCGCGGACCGCGTCGGTGAGACTGCCGGCGCCCCGGTCGAGTGCCGCGGCCAGGGTCGGGGCGGCGGCCCGCAGCCCGATGGTCGCCGACGAACCGGCGTAGACCCCCGCCAGCAGCGGGTCGACCGAACGCGTCACCACCTGCGCGCCGAAGCGGTCCCCGATCAGCTCCGCCACGGTGGGATCTGCGCCGGGACGCCACGAGAACGGCCTCGAACGCTCGCGGGAGATCTGCGCCACGGTCGCGTCGTCGACGAGCCCCGCCATCGAGGCCGCCTGGGCCGGGATGCCCTGCAGCGTGCCCTGCGGCATCGCGTGCAGCCTGCCCTCGCTGAAGATCAGCGGGCGAACCCCGGTGGTGCCGATCTGTCGGTCGGCCAGACTCAGCTCGGCCAGCAGCGCCGACACCTCGGGCCGCCGCGCCACGAAGGCCTCGGCGCCGACGTCCACCGATTGACCGCCGATGCGCTCGGTGCGCAGCACCCCACCGAGGCGGTCAGCCGGGTCGAAGAGGGTGATCGACGCGTCGGGGCCCGCCGCGACGCGAAGCCGGAAGGCGGCGACCAATCCTGAAATGCCACCTCCGACAACGCAATACGTCGAACTCACAACGCGTGCACCAGCGCTACCGCCTCGGTGATGACGCCAGGGTCGGTGGGCGGAAGAACACCGTGACCCAGATTGAAGACGTGCCCCGCCGCGCCCGCGTCGACGGCCCGTCTGCCGTCCTCGACCACGTTGCGGACCGCTCTCTCGACGACCGGCCAGCCGGCCAGCAGCACCACCGGATCGAGATTGCCCTGCAACGCGCAGCCCGGCCGCACCCGCCCGGCGGCGTCGGTCAGCGACGTCCGCCAGTCGACGCCGACCACGGGTTGGTCCGCCACCGACACCGCCTCCGACATGGCGCCGAGCAACTCCGCCGTGCCGACCCCGAAGTGCGTCATGGGAACGCCCTCGACGGCCAGGGTCTCGAAGACCCGCGCGCTGTGCGGCAACACGTAGGTGCGGTAGTCGGCCAACGACAGCGTGCCCGCCCACGAGTCGAACAGCTGAATGGCGTCGACGCCGGCGTCCAACTGGGTCTTGAGGAACCCGATGGTCACGTCGGTCAGAGCGGTCATCAAGGCGTGCCAGACGTCGGACTCCCCCAGCATCATCGCCTTGGTGCGTTCGTGGTTGCGGCTGGGCCCGCCCTCCACCAGGTAGGACGCCAGAGTGAAGGGGGCGCCGGCGAACCCGATCAGCGGCACGTCACCCAACGCGGCGGTCAACTGCGACACCGCCTGCGCGACCGGCGCGACCGCGTCACGATCCAGCGGGGTCAGCGTACCCACGTCGGCCGCGGTCCGGATGGGCGCGCCGATCACCGGCCCGACGTCGGGCACGATGTCGACGTCGACGCCTGCCGCGCGCAGCGGAACCACGATGTCGGAGAACAGGATCGCGGCGTCGACGCCGTGTCGACGCACCGGCTGCAGCGTGATCTCGGTGATCAGCTCGGCGTCGAAGCACGCCTGCATCATGGTGTTCTTTGCTCGCAGCGCCCGGTACTCGGGCAGGGACCGGCCGGCCTGCCTCATGAACCACACGGGCACACGGCTGGGTTTACGGCCTGCGGCCGCGGTCAGATAGGGCGACTCGGGCAGGTCACGACGGGTACTCATCGCCTCCCATGCTGCCATGCAGCCACACTTCGGCGCGCCTTCGCTGCCCCTTGTCCGAATCAGCTAGCGTCAAACCCCATGACCACCGTCGAGCCGGCTCAGTTCCGGGCAGCGGTGGAGGCGATGAACGCCACCACCGTCCGGCCCGAGATCGAGCTCGGCCCGATCCGGCCGCCCCAGCGACTGGCGCCGTACAGCTATGCGTTGGGCGCGGAAGTGCGCCACCCCGAGACCGCCGTGGTGCCAGAGCGGTCCGACGGTGACGCGTTCGGCCGGCTGATCCTCCTGCACGACCCCGACGGCGCCGAAGCCTGGGACGGCACCATGCGCCTGGTGGCCTACATCCAGGCCGACCTGGATTCCACCGAAGCCGTCGACCCACTGCTTCCGGAAGTGGCGTGGAGCTGGCTCGTCGATGCGCTCGCCGAACACGACGACCACGTCACCGCCCTCGGCGGCACCGTGACGGCGACGACGTCGGTGCGATACGGCGACATCTCGGGTCCGCCGCGGGCCCACCAGCTGGAACTGCGGGCCTCGTGGACCGCGTTGAACCTGGAACTGGGACCTCACGTACAGGCATTTTGCGAGGTGCTCGAGCACGCCGCGGGACTTCCGCCGGCCGGGGTCACCGACCTGGGCGCCCGCACGCGCGCGTGACATGACCGAAGCCGAGGATGCCGGGGACGCCGGCCCCGACGAGACGACGGGCGAGCCGGAAGGCCCCGAGGCGACGCCGCTGCTGACACCGGCCGACGGCGTGCCGGAATTGGCCGTCACGGCCGACCAGATCCTGGCCGCCGCCGAACTGCTGGTCTCGGGCCACGGCCCCTTCGCAATCGACGCCGAGCGGGCGTCGGGCTTCCGCTACTCCAACCGCGCCTACCTGATCCAAATCCGGCGCGCCGGTGCGGGTTCGGTGCTGATCGACCCCGTCAACCACGGCGAAGACCCGATGATGGTGATGGCGCCGCTCGCCGACGTCCTCGACACCGACGAGTGGATCCTGCACGCCGCCGACCAGGACCTGCCGTGCCTGGCGGAACTGGGCATGGTGCCGCCGCAGCTCTACGACACCGAGCTCGCGGGCCGGCTGGCCGGTTTCGACCGGGTGAACCTGGCCGCCATGGTTCAGCGGCTTCTCGGGCTGCAGTTGATGAAGGGCCACGGAGCGGCCGACTGGTCCAAGCGCCCCCTGCCCGACGACTGGCTGAACTACGCGGCGCTGGACGTGGAGGTGTTGCTCGAGCTGCGCGAAGCCGTCGCCGCCGAGCTCGAAGCCCAGGGCAAGACACGTTGGGCGGCAGAGGAATTCGAGCACCTGCGCACCTACGTCGCCGCGCCGACCCGGCGGGACCGGTGGCGCCGGACTTCGGGCATCCACAAGGTGAAGAACCCGCGGACGCTTGCCGCCGTCCGGGAACTCTGGACGACGCGCGACCACATCGCGCAGCGCCGCGACATCGCACCCGGACGCATCCTGCCCGACGCGGCCATCATCAGCGCGGCCACGGCCGACCCCGACACCGTCGAGAAGTTGGTGGCCCTGCCGGTCTTCGGCGGCTCACGCCAGCGCCGCAGTGCGGGTGTGTGGCTGGAGGCGCTGGCGCGGGCACGCGTCACCGAGGACGTTCCGTCGGCGTCCGAACCCGTGACCGGACCACCCCCGGCGGTGCGATGGAGCCGGCGCAAGCCCGAGGCGGCCGAACGGCTGGATCGCGTCCGCGCCGGACTCGCCGAACTGTCGCAACGCGTGTCGGTACCCGCCGAGAACCTGTTGACGCCCGACCTGGTGCGCCGGTTGGTGTGGGACTGGCAGCCGGTGTCCCACGCAGACAAGGCGATCGACGCGTTCCTCGCCGAGGCGGGCGCGCGGCCGTGGCAGCGGGAGTTGACGGTGCCGGTGCTCACCGAGGCGTTGACGGCCGTCGACGCACCCTCGACCGAGGACGCCCCGACGTCCTAGGGTGCGGCGACCCGGTCCACGTGGGCGAAGAAGTGCCGCAGGACGTCGTCGGGAGCCTCGAGCTGCGGCCAGTGCGCGATGTCGTCGGCGAGCATCACGACGTCGGGATTGGGGATCACCTCGAGATACCGCTGCGCCATGTGCCGCCCCGAGTTGGGGTCGCTCGGACCGTCGATCAGACGCATCGGCACCGCGGTCTCCCGCATCGCCCTGACCCACCGGTTCCGGTACCGGTACCGGTCGGTGACGAACCTGCCCACCCGGTGGCTCACCCTGGTGCCGTCGTTGAAGGCCATGATCTGGTGGAACTGTTCGAGTTGGCGGGGCGTCGGCTTGGTGTTTCGGCCGAACAGCTCGTCGAGGGTGCGGTCGACGACGCGTCGCGCCAACGCAGTGCCCTGAAAGCGGCTTGCCATGTCGCCCAACGGGGTTCGTGACATCAGCTTCTGCAGCAGCCGCGGCGTGTACGACTCGTTGAACAGCCCGCCGTTGAGCCAGGTGATCGACTCCACGACCGGTGCGCCGTAGGCGTTGTCGCCGGCCTCGTAGCGCGCGAGCAACTCCTGCCCGACGGAGTCACCGAGGTCGTGCGCCAACACGTGACACGAGTCGACGCCCAGATGATGCAGAAGCGCCTCGTGCATGTCGGCATGATCGGGCACGGAGTACTCGTAGGCGACCGGCTTGTCCGAGAATCCCATGCCGAGCATGTCCGGCGCGATGACGGTGAACCGCTTGACCAATGCCGGCCACACGAGCGACCAGTCCCAGGAACTGAACGGATACCCGTGGATGAGGAGCAGCGCCGGACCGGTGCCCTCGACGCGGAAGAACACGTCGAAGCCCAGGTAGTCGAAGTACTGACCGGCGGTCTTCCAGCGCTCCAGTTCGGCATCCATGGGCGAAGCCTATGCTGGCGGGCCCGGAACCTAGTCGACCCGGTCGCTGACCTCGGACTCGCCGATCGAACTGCCCAGCGCGGCCACCCAGCCGGTGATCTGGCGGGCGACGTTCTGATCGGTCAGGCCCAACTCGGCGAGCACCTCGTTGCGTGAGGCATGGTCCTGGAACTCCTGCGGAACCCCGACGTCGCGGCACGGCACGTCGATCTCGTTGCGCCGCAACGCCGCCGACACCGAGGATCCGATGCCGCCGTGCAGACCGTGGTCCTCCAGGGTGACGACCAACTTGTGCGCCACCGCGAGCGGACCCAGCATCTCGGGAACCGGAAGAACCCAGCGGGGGTCGACGACGGTGACGCCGATGCCCTGGTTGTGCAGCCGCTCGGCGACCGAGAGCGCCATCGAGGCAAAGGACCCGACCGCCACCAACAGCACGTCCTGCGTCAACCCGTCGGCGGGCACGGCCAACACGTCGACGCCGTCGCGGCGCTCGACGGCGGGGATGTCCTCCCCGACGTCGCCCTTCGGAAAGCGGATCGCGGTGGGCCCGTCCTTGACGTCGAGGGCTTCACCGAGCTCCTCGCGCAAGCGGGCCGCGTCACGGGGGGCCGCCACCCGCATGCCGGGCACGACGCCGAGGATCGACATGTCCCAGACCCCGTTGTGACTGGCGCCGTCGGGCCCCGTCACACCAGCCCGGTCGAGCACCGTCGTGACCGGAAGACGGTGCAGGGCAACGTCCATCATCATCTGGTCGAAGGCCCGGTTGAGGAACGTCGAGTAGATCGCGACCACCGGGTGCATGCCGCCCATCGCGAGCCCGGCAGCCGACGTCATGGCGTGCTGTTCGGCGATGCCCACGTCGAAGAAGCGGTCCGGGAAGCGCTTGCGGAACGCGCTGAGGCCGGTCGGGCCCGGCATCGCGGCCGTGATCGCCACCACGTCGCGACGCTTGGCCGCCCGCTTGATCAGTTCGTCGGAGAAGACGGACGTCCACCCGGGAGCGGCGACCGACGTGGCGAGACCGGTCTGTGGGTCGATGATCCCCGTCGAGTGCATCTGCTCGGCCTCGTCGGACTCGGCCGGTCCGTAGCCCATGCCCTTGCGGGTGGCGACGTGCACGATCACCGGGGCGTTGAAGCCGCGCGCGTGTCGCAGCGCCGCCTCGACCGCATGCTCGTCGTGGCCGTCGATGGGACCGACGTACTTGAGTCCGAGGTCGGTGAACATCACCTGTGGCGACAGCGCGTCCTTGATGCCGGCCTTGACGCTGTGCATGCACTGGTAACACACCTCGCCGATGAGCGGCAGGCCGCGAACCGCCTTGCGGCCCTCCTCCAGCAAACGCTCGTACCCGGGTTGCAACCGCAGGCCCGCCAGGTGGTCGGCGAACCCACCGATGGTCGGCGCGTAGCTTCGGCCGTTGTCGTTGACGACGATGATGACCGGCCGGCGCGAGGTTGCGATGTTGTTGAGCGCCTCCCAGCACATGCCGCCGGTGAGCGCGCCGTCCCCGACGACGGCGACCACGTGACGATTGCGGTGACCGCTGAGCTCGAAGGCCTTGGCCAGGCCGTCGGCGTAGGACAGCGCGGTGCTGGCGTGGCTGGACTCGACCCAGTCGTGTTCGCTTTCGCTGCGGGACGGGTAGCCCGACAGCCCGCCCTTCTTGCGGAGGTTGTCGAAGTCGGCGCAGCGCCCCGTCAACATCTTGTGGACGTAGGCCTGGTGACCGGTGTCGAAGATGATCGGATCGTGCGGCGAATCGAACACCCGGTGCAGGGCGAGCGTCAGCTCGACGACGCCCAGGTTGGGGCCGAGATGTCCGCCGGTGGCAGCAACCTTGTGAATCAAGAATTCACGGATCTCGAGTGCCAGATCCTTCATCTGTGACTGCGACAGGTGCTGTAGATCAGCGGGACCGCGGATCTCTGAAAGCATCAGCTCAGTTTACGCACGGGGACGTGGTCCAGCCCGTCAAGGCTCGTACACGTCGGGCACCCCGTCGTCGTCCGCATCGGCGGTTTCCCGTTCGTGAATCCGGCGGTACGCGGCATTGCGGCTGACCAGGAGGACGGCCGCCAGGACGCCGGCCACCAGCGACCCGACGAGCACTCCGATCTTGGCGTCGGCCCCCGTCACGGTGCCGTAACCAAAGGCCAGCTCGCCGATGAGCAACGAGACGGTGAAACCGACGCCCGCCAGCATCGCGACGCCGAGCACGTCACGCCAGGCCAGGTCGTCGTCGAGCGACGCTCGGGAGAACTTCGCCAACAGGAATGTGGTGATGAACACACCCAGCGGTTTGCCCACGACCAGGCCGGCGACGACGCCGACCGTCACGGGATGACGCAGGCCGTCGGCCAGACCGGCGACGCCTCCGACCGTCACCCCCGCGGCGAAGAACGCGAACACCGGGACGGCCACGCCCGCCGAGACCGGGCGGAGCAGGTGCTCGAAGCGTTCGGCAAGCGCACGGCGCCCCAGCACGGGCACCGTGAAACCGAGGACGACACCGGCCACGGTCGCATGGATGCCGCTGGCGTGGACCAGCGCCCACGTCGCCACGGCCAGCGGCAGCAGAACCCACCACCGGGTCACTCCGCGCTGCACGGCCACCGCGAACAGCCCGCCCGGCACCAGCGCCAGCGCGAGCGGTCCGAGAGCGAGGTGATCTGTGTAGAACGCCGCGATGACCGTGATCGCGAGCAGGTCGTCCACCACCGCGAGCGTCAGCAGGAACGTCCGCAGTGCCGTCGGAAGATGCGTCGACACCACCGCCAAGACGGCCAGTGCGAAGGCGATGTCGGTGGCAATGGGCACCGCCCACCCGCCGAGATTCTCCGGATGACCGGCGACGAGGTTGACCCCGAGGAAGATCGCCGCCGGCACCACCATCCCGCCGATCGCCGCCGCAATCGGAAGGGCGGCACGCGCCGGGTCGCGCAGATCCCCGGCGACGAACTCCCTCTTGAGTTCGACGCCGACGACGAAGAAGAAGATCGCCAGCAAACCGTCGGCGGCCCACGCCGCGAGGCTCAACCGCAGATGCAGTCCCTCCGGCCCGACGGTCAACTCCGACAGCGCGCGGTAGGCCGGGGCCCACGGGGAGTTGGCCCACACCAACGCCGCACCCGCGGCGGCGAGCAGCAACATGCCGCCGACGGTCTCGCGCCGCAGGACCTCGGAAATCCGACGTGCCTCGGGCCATGACCCGCGACCGAACAGGCGCGGTTCGCCGGCGCCCGTCACGTCAGCCCCACGTGAGCGAGCACGGCGTCGGCGACCTGGGCGACCGGCATGGTCGTGACCACCTCCACCGACGCCGCGGCCCGCAGCAACGGCTCGACCTGGGCCAGGTCGTCGAGCACGGCGGCGAGTTCGTGGGCGCTCCGGCCGAAGGAGTTGGTCGTCCGGCTCCGGAGTCTCTCGACGATCAATTCCTCAGGCGCACTGAGGAGTACGACGTGGTCGAACCGCGGGTAGAACGTCACCTGGTTGCGTACGGTGCCCTGCACGAAGAGAACCCCGCGCGGGTCGTCGACGGACAGCAGTTCGTCGACGCGCGCGTCGACCCAGAGCGACTCGCCGGCGACCGACTCGACGTAGCCGCCGTAGTCGGTGTCGACCGTCCAGTACCCACGATCGGCGAGTTCGGCCAGCAGCGTGGACTTCCCCGTGCCGGACATGCCGGTCACCAGCACGCGCTTCACGCGCGTGAGAGCACCGCGACGCATTCCACGTGATGCGTCAGCGGGAAGGAGTCGAACACCCGGATCTGCTCCACCGCGTAGCCGTGCCCGCGATAGATGCCGACGTCGCGGGCGAAGGACGCTGCCTCACAACCGATGTGGACGATGCGCGGCACCTCCGCAGCGGCCAGCAGGTCGATCACCTCACGTCCGGCACCGGTGCGCGGCGGGTCGAGCACGGCGACGTCGGCGCGTCGCCGCTGCGTGGTGAGCGCACGACGCACGGAGTCGGTGAGCACCTCCACCCAGCCAAGGTCGGCAAGGGCGGTCCGCGCCGCCTTGGCCGAACCTCGGGACGTGTCGACGCTCAGCACGTGTCCCGTCGGACCCACCGCGTCGGCCAGGGTCGCGGCGAACACCCCTGCGCCCCCGTACAAGTCCCACGCCGTCATGCCCGGACCCAGTCGCGCCCACTCCTCGACCAACGCGCTGTAGGTGGGGGCGGCGTCGCGGTGCGCCTGCCAGAACGCGGTGACCGGTACGCTCCACGTCCGGTCGCCGACGCGTTGGGTGGCCTCGTAGGAGCCCTCGACCACCTGAGTCGAGGCCTTGCGATGGGAGCGCGGACCCGTCTGCACGACGTGCCGGGCACCCGAGTCGTCGAGCACGACGTGCAGTTGTGCGCCGGGTGGCCACTTCGCCCCGTCCAGACCGGCCAGCATGCCGTCGGGTACCTGCGCACAGGACAGGTCGGTCACCAATTCACCACTGTGGTAACGGTGAAAGCCCGCCTGCCCGGCTTGCGGGCCGCTGGCGGCGACGTCCAACCGCACCCGGGTGCGCCATCCCGTCGCACCCGTCGACCCGACCTCCTCGGCGGCGCCCTCCCACTGGTGACCGCCGAGCCGCTCGAGCTGATTGGCCACCACGTCACCCTTGAGCCGGCGGGCGGCGGCGGGGGTCGCGAAGGCCAGGTCGCAGCATCCCGATCCGTCGACGCCCGCGATGGGACACGCCGACTCGACGCGGTCGGGTGACGCCTCGAGTATCTCCACTGCCTCTGCGTGCCAATGACTTCCACGTTCGGAGGTCACGCGGGCGCAGACCACCTCGCCGGGCAGTGCGTACCGCACGAACACGACGCGGCCGTCGTGGCGGGCCACGCAACTGCCGCCGTTCGCGGGCGGCCCGACGGTCAGCGTCAGGGTGGTGGTCAATTGAGGAACCCGCGTCGCGCATCACCGGGTGCCGGTTGCTCGTCGATGACCTTGAGCCGCTCCGAGGAGCTCAGCTGCCACGGCACGGAGGTCACCATGACGTTGGGTTCGAAGAGCAGGCGCCCCTTGAGCCGCAGCGCGCTTTGGTTGTGAAGCACCTGCTCCCACCAGTGCCCGACGACGTATTCCGGGATGAACACCGTGACCACGGTGCGCGGCGAGTCCTTGATGATGCGCTGGACGTAACTCAGGACGGGCCTGGTGATTTCGCGGTACGGCGACGCGATGACCTTCAGCGGCACCGAGACGTCGCTCTGTTCCCACTTGTGCACCAACTCGTGCGCCTCTTCGTCGTCCACGTTGACCGTGATGGCCTCCAACACGTCGGGCCGGGTGGCCCTCGCGTAGGCCAGCGCACGCTTGGTCGGCAGGTGCAGGTTGGACACCAACACGATGGCGTGGTTCCGGCTGGGCAGCACCACGTCGCCCTGCTCGGCGGCGCGCGCCTCCAACTCCGTCGAGACGGTGGCGTAGTGCTTGTGGATCAGCTTCATGAGGCCGAACAGCGCGCCCATGGCGAGGATGGCGATCCAGGCGCCCGCCCGGAACTTGGTGACCACGACCACCACCAGCACGGCACCGGTGCACAGCAGACCGATCGCGTTGATGACGCGGGACCGTTGCATCCGACGCCGCTGCATGGCGTCGGTCTCGACGCGCAACAGCCGGGTCCAGTGTCGGACCATCCCGATCTGGCTCAGCGTGAAGCTGACGAACACGCCCACGATGTACAGCTGGATCAGCGCGGTCACCTCGGCGCGGAACGCCACCACGAAGGCGATCGCCGCGAACGCGAGGAAGAGGATGCCGTTGGAGAACGCCAGCCGGTCACCGCGGGTGTGCAGCTGGCGAGGCAGGTACCGGTCCTGAGCGAGGATCGAACCGAGGACCGGGAATCCGTTGAAGGCCGTGTTGGCGGCCAGCACGAGGATCAGCGCGGTCACACCGGCAATCAGGTACAGGCCGACCGGGAAGTCGTGGAACACCGCGTCGGCCAACTGGGCGATCAGCGTCTTGGGGTGATAACCGTCGGGCGCGCCGACGAGCTGGTCCACGCTGTCGACGACCTTGGCCCCGGTTTCCTTGGCCAACACGATGATCCCCATGAACAACGACACCGCGATGCCGCCCAGCAGCAGGAGCGTCGTCGCCGCGTTGCGCGACTTCGGCTTCTTGAAGGCGGGCACTCCGTTGCTGATGGCCTCGACCCCGGTCAGCGCCGCGCAGCCCGACGAGAACGCCCGCGCCACCAGGAACACCATCGCGAAGCCGAGGACGTCACCGTGTTCGGACTTCACGGTGAACCGCGCGGTCTCGGCCTGCAGGTGGTCGCCGAGCACGAATATCTGGAACAGCCCCCAGCCGACCATCACGTACATGCCGATCATGAAGGCGTAGGTCGGGATCGCAAACGCCGTTCCGGACTCGCGGATGCCGCGCAGGTTCAACGACGCGAGCAGCAGGATCGCGGCGACGGCGAAGAGCACCTTGTGCTGGGCGATGAACGGCACCGCCGAGCCGATGTTGGACATCGCCGACGCCATCGACACTGCGACCGTCAGCACGTAGTCGACGAGCAGCGCGCTGGCCACCGTCAGACCGGCGGTGGGCCCCAGGTTGGTGGTCACCACCTCGTAGTCGCCGCCGCCGGACGGATACGCGTGCACGTTCTGGCGGTAGCTCGCGATGACGACGAGCATCACCGCCGCCACCGCGAGTCCGATCCACGGCGCCATCGTGTAGGCGCTGAGGCCCGCCACCGAGAGCACGAGGAAGATCTCCTCGGGCGCGTACGCCACCGACGACAGCGCGTCGGAGGCGAACACGGGCAGGGCGATTCGCTTGGGCAGCAACGTGTGCCCCATCGCGTCGCTGCGGAACGGTCTACCCAGTACCAACCGGCGAGCAGCGGTCGAAAGCTTGGACACAAGAGCCAAGAGTAAGCGCACGGGCGAATGGCTGTAGCGTTCCGAGTGCGCAGGTTCGCCACAATCCGTGTCTGCCGAGCCCCTGGGAGGATCGACGCGTGCGTGTAGTCGTAATGGGATGCGGCCGGGTAGGCGCGTCGCTGGCCGATGGCTTGGCTCGGATCGGCCACGAAGTCGCGGTTATCGACCGTGATGGCACCGCCTTTCACCGCCTGTCCCCCGAATTCCCAGGTGACCGCGTCCTCGGGATGGGATTCGACCGTGACGTGCTGCTACGGGCCGGCATCGAGGGCGCGGGTGCCTTCGCCGCCGTCTCCTCGGGTGACAATTCCAACATCATCTCCGCGCGCGTCGCGCGCGAGACCTTCGGCGTCGAACGCGTCGTCGCCCGCATCTACGACGCCAAGCGTGCCGCCGTGTACGAGCGGCTGGGCATCCCCACGGTCGCGACCGTGCCCTGGACGACGGACAGACTGCTCAACGTCCTGACGCGCGAGAGCGAGACCACCAAGTGGCGTGACCCGTCGGGCAACGTCGCCGTGGCCGAACTCCCGCTGCACGAGGGCTGGGTGGGTCGCCGGGTGACGGCGTTGGAGTCGGTCACCGGCGGTCGCGTGGCCTTCATGATCCGCTTCGGCACCGGGTTGCTTCCGGACAAGAAGACGGTCATCCAGGCCAGTGACCAGGTCTACATGGCGGCGATCTCCGGTCACGTCGCCGAAGCCATGGCCCTTGCCGCGCTCCCGCCCGGTGAAGACGCCGATGACCAGTGACCGGCTAGGAAGGATCTCGTGAAGGTCGCCATCGCAGGGGCCGGCGCCGTCGGCCGGTCCATCGCAAGGGAACTCGTCGAGGCCCACGACGTCACGCTGTTGGAGCGCAACCCCGATCACGTCGACACCGACGCGATCCCGGCCGCGCACTGGCGGCTCGGCGACGCCTGCGAGCTGACCCTGCTCGAAGCCGTCGGGCTCGAGGACTTCGACGTGGTGATCGCCGCCACCGGCGACGACAAGGCCAACGTGGTGCTCAGCCTGCTCGCCAAGACCGAGTTCGCCGTGCCGCGGGTGGTGGCACGCGTCAACGACCCCCGCAACGAATGGCTGTTCGACGAGGCGTGGGGAGTCGACGTCGCGGTGTCGACCCCCAGGATGCTGGCGTCACTGGTCGAGGAAGCGGTCTCCGTCGGTGACCTGGTCCGCCTGATGAGCTTCCGCAAGGGGCAGGCCAACCTCGTCGAGATCACCCTGCCCGACGACACGCCGTGGGGCGGCAAGGCGGTCAAGCGGCTGGAACTCCCCCGCGACGCGGCCTTGGTGACGATCCTGCGGGGCGCGCGCGTGATCGTGCCCGAGAACGACGAGCCCCTCGAAGGCGGCGACGAACTGCTGTTCGTCACCACCGACGAGGTCGAGGGAGAGCTCAGAGAGCTGCTGCTTCGCCCCCGCTGACCTCAGTCCGACGAGGCCAGCGCGGGCGGCGGCGTCGCCCGGTCGTGCGACCGAGCCGCGGCCTCCGGCGAAACGCGAGCCATGTCGCACTGTCGGTTGCTGATGCCGACGGCGGACACCAATCCGGCGAGGACGAACAACGCCGCCACCGTCACCGCGCCGTACCGGAAACCGGCGAATGTCATTGCCGCGGAGCCCGTTTCACCCGACGCCGCCGCCCCGACGATCACGCCCATGAATGCCACGGCGATCAGTCCGGCCACGCGCGACACCGCGTTGTTCACCGCGGATCCGATCCCACTCTGCGCCGGGTCTACCGCCGCCAGGACCGCTGCGGTCAACGGTGACACCGTGACCGACAGGCCCACCCCGAACACGATCAGGCCCGGCAACATCTGGGTCCAGAAGTCGAACGGCGCTCGCGCCGTCGTCATCAGAAGAAAGCCGGCCGCGGCGATCAGCGGGCCCACTCCCATGAAGATCCGCGGCCCATGCGTGCCCGCCAACGTGCCGAACCGCCGGGCCAGGAAGAACGACAGCACCGGCAGCGGCAGCGTTGCCAGACCCGCGAGGGCGGCCGACATGCCGACCGTCTCCTGAAGGAACAGCGCGACGATCAACGTGCCGAGCGACACCGCGGCGTAGAGGAACACCGTCGCGAGATTGCCGACGGCGAAGTTGCGGGAGGTGAACAGCTGCAGCGGCATGATCGGGTTCCTCACCCGGTGTTCCCAGAACGGGAAGGCAACGAGACACGTCACGCCCAGCACGAATCCGGTGACCACCGCGGGGTGCGTCGGACCGAGCCGCTGCTCCTCGATGAGGGCGTACACCGCGCCGGTCAACCCCGTGGCGCACAGCACCGCGCCCACGACGTCGACGCGTCCGGGCCGGTGGGCACTCGACTCCTCGTCTCGGAGCCGCGTCGTCAGGTAGAGCGTGGCCGCGACCGGCAGCACGTTGATGCCGAACACCCACCGCCAATCCAGCGTGTCCACCAGCACGCCGCCCAACGGCGGTCCCACCACGAAGGCCGTGCCCGTCCACGCCGTCCAGGTGCCGATCGCAGCGGCCTGCTTGGCCCCGGTGAACCGCGAGTTGATCATCGCCAGCGAACTCGGCACCAGGAACGCCGCACCGACGCCCTGCAAGCAGCGCGCCGCGACCAGGATCCAGCCGCTGGGGGCCAGCGCGCAGAGCAGCGACGCGACGGCGAACACGCCCAGTCCCGCCCGCAGCACCGCAAGCCTGCCGAACTGGTCGGACACCGCACCGGCAACGAGGATCAGCGCACCGAGAGCCAACAGATACCCGTCGACGACCCATTGCTGAAGCGCGAGCCCGCCGCCGAAGTCCGCCGCGATCGCCGGCAACGCGAGGTTCACCACCGACCCGTCGAGAAATGCGATGAACGACGCGAGCACCGCAACCGCGATCAACGTTCGATCGGCCGCGTCGCGGCGCGCGGCGGAAATCAGTCGGCCCGAGCCTCTTCGGCCGTGGGCTCCGCGTTCTCCGCGGCGTGGAGCGCACGCTGCGCGGCGCGGATCGCCAAGTAGGTGACCAGCGCGGCGACGGCGGTCAGGGGCCAGCCCATGGCGATGCGCGCGACGCCGAGCAACCCGGTCTGGTCCTCGTCGTACAGGCGGTTCTGCACCAGGAACCGGGCCCCGAACACCAGGGCCCAGACGCAGGTGGCGACGTCGAACGCCGTCCGGGCGCGACGAACACCGCGCCAGTCGCGATCGCGCCCGTTGACCCAGCCCCAGGCGTAGCCGACGACGGGCCGCCGGACGACGACCGACAGGGCGAAGACACCGGCGTAGACCAGCGACGACCAGATGCCCAGGAGGAAGTACCCCTTGGACTCGCCGACGAAGTACGCGATGCCGGCGCTGACGCCCACGGCGAAGAAGCCCGACACCGCCGGTTGCAGCGTCTCGCGCCGGATCAGCCGCCACACCAGGATGAGCAGGGCCACGCCGAGCGCCGCGCCAATGGCCCACGTGAGACCGAACAGCGACGACACGGGGACGAACACCAGGACGGGCAGCGACGAGTAGATCAGGCCGCTGACACCACCCATCTGCGCCAGGATGGCTTGGGCATTCAGTGTGTTCTCGGGTTCACCGGGCTCTACGGCCTCGATCTCGTCCGCCGTCCCCTTGTCGGGGTGGGTCACTTCTGGATCTCGTAGTGCGGGTTGTAGATCGCCTTCGTCCCGTTCTCGAGATTGCCGAGTCGGCCGTGCACCCGCAACGTCCGCCCAGACTCGATGCCTGCGATGCGCCGCTGCCCCAGCCAGACGAGCATCACCGCGTCCGTGCCGTCGAACAGTTCCGCTCGGACGCCACCAGCACAGCCCTTGGCGTTGGTCTCGACACACCTCAGCGTGCCGACCATCGTCACTTCCTGGCCGCGGCGACAGTCAATCGCCCGTTGCGCGCCGGTGTTGGCGGCCTCGTCACTGAGTTCCTCGACGTCCTGCTGCTCGGGGTCCTCTGTGAGTCGCCGCGTGAGCCGACGTAGATAACCTTCGGCCGTAGCCATGGTCTCTCCTACCCAAGTGGTGAATCAACCGTTGACCCACCTCTTAACCAACGCCACGGTAGACCTCTTGGTTCCGATTTGCCACGCGGCGCACAGGTGCACCGTCTACCCTGCCACGCGCCGTTCTAGTCCCCCTGGCGTGGACGTGACGTGACCCACACGGCACGATCGAGCGATGCCCGTCTGCCTGCGCGGCGTCTCGGTGGTGCTGTTGCCTGGCACCGGATCCGACGACGACTACGTCTACCGCGCGTTCTCCCGCGCCCTGCACGCCGTCGGCGCTGTGGTCGTGACGCCCGCACCGGAACCGACCCGTCTGGTCGAGGGCTATCTGCACGCCCTCGACGACGCCGCCAGATACGCCCCGATCGCCCTGGGCGGAATCTCGATCGGCGCCGCGGTGGCGACGTCGTGGGCGCTTGCGAACCCCACCCGGGCGGTGGCCGTCCTGGCGGGGTTGCCCGCCTGGACGGGCTCACCGGAGAACGCGGCGGCCGCTCTGACCGCCCGCTACTCGGCGAGCGTGCTGCGGCGCGACGGGTTGGCCTCGGCGATCGGCCAGATGCAGGACTCCAGCCCGCCCTGGTTGAGCGCCGAACTCACCCGGTCGTGGGTCAGTCAGTGGCCCGGGCTCCCCGACGCCATGGAGACCGCCGCCGCCTACGTCGCGCCGACGGGCCGGGAGCTCGAGCGGCTGACGGTGCCGTTGGGCATCGCGGCCGCCACCGACGACCCGATCCATCCGCTGGAGGTGGCCGTGGAGTGGGCGGCCGCGGCTCCCGTGGCCGCCCTGCGGACGTTCACCCTCGACGAGCTGGGCGACGATCCCGGCGTGCTGGGGGCGGCGTGCGTGACTGCGCTGTCGGAGCTGTGAGCTCTAACCGCCGGTGATGGTGCGGAGCTGCTGCATCGCGGTGCCCTGCTCACTGCGGCGCGCCGCCGGCTCGGCCGGCGGGGGCGGCGCGAGCTGCTGACCGGCCAGCCGCGCCTGCTCCGCCATCATCTGCTCGGCCCTGGCCCGCAACCGGGCGACGAGAGACTCCGAGAGCTGAAGGGGAAGCATGTTGCGTACCGGCTGTGGGGTGTCACCACGGCGGACCACCGTGTCGGACAGCGCAGTTCGCAATTCCCGCGCGATGGCCTCGGCGTTCTCCGGCGAACCGACCGCAGCCCCACGCACCATCCAGCGGTAGCCGTCGACGCCGACGAAGCGCATCACCACGGGTTCGGGCCCGTTCGTCATGTGCCCGACGACCTCGCGTCCCCACGGCCCGTCCTGGATGTTGACCTGGGCGCCCTCCTTGCGGAGCGAGTCGGCCACCTCGGTGACCACCTCGCGCCACAGGCCGCCGGCTTTCGGCGCCGCATATGCCGTCACGTTGTACCGGCCGCTGGACGTCACCATCCACGCCATCGTCGGGACGCCCTGCTGGTTGACCTCGACGGCCAGTTCGGCAGCCTCGTTCTCTGGGATGAGCACGGCGCCGAGGTCGTGACGACCGACCAGCGCCGTCTCGGCGTCGTCGAAGTCCTCGATGTCGAACGGCCCGTCGAGGTCGCCGTCGTCGGTGGGCGGCACCTCCACGGCCTGGTCGCCGGTGGTGGTCTCCTCACCCTGGTTGTCGCTCTTGCGCTTGCCGAATGCCATCACAAACTCTCGTGTCCGCCGGAGGAACCGTGGCCGCCTGCGCCACGGGTGGTGTCAGCCAGCCCGGCCTCGTCGAACGACGCGACCTCGACCAACTCGGGTAATTCGACCCTCTGCACCAGGAGCTGCGCGATGCGATCGCCGCGTCGCACGATGATCGGCTCCTCGGGGTCGAGATTGATGAGTGTCACCTTGATCTCCCCTCGGTAACCCGCGTCGACGGTACCGGGGGTGTTCACGATCGAAAGCCCAACGCGCGTGGCGAGTCCCGATCTCGGGTGGATCAGGCCCACCATGCCGTAGGGAATGGCCACCGCGAGACCGGTGGGAACCAGAGCACGCCGGCCCGGGGCCAGCACGATGTCGACTGCGCTGTAGAGGTCGACGCCGGCGTCACCGGCGTGCGCCCGCGTGGGCAGGGGCAGGTCACGGTCCAGCCGCACGACCGCAAGAGAGGTGGACACGACCACGGAGATTACTCTTGGCCGGGTGTCAGACACGCGCGCAGCCACCGAAACGGTGCGCTATCAAGAGCGACTGAGGGTTCCGCTGTGGTGGTGCTTGCCCGCGTTCCTGCTGGCCGTCATCATCGCCTACGAGGTGAACCTGGGCGTGCGATCGCTGCCCGACTGGGTCCCGTATGCCGTGCTGCTGCCCGTCGCCGTGGCAGTACTGGTGTGGTTGGGGCGAGTCGACGTGCGTGTGGTCAGCACGTCGGACGGTGACGGGGCGGCCACCGAACTCTGGGTCGGGTCGGCACATCTGCCCGTCTCCGTGATCTCGAGGTCCGCGGAGGTGCCGAAGTCCGCGAAGTCGGCGGCGCTCGGGCGACAGCTCGACCCCGCGGCGTACGTCGTGCACCGGGCGTGGATCAAACCGATGATCCTCGTCGTACTCGACGATCCGGACGACCCCACGCCGTACTGGTTGGTGAGCTGCCGCCGGCCGGACCGGGTCCTGGCGGCGCTGCGTAGCTGATCGGTCAGGCGGCGCAGTCCGTGCACACCATCATGCCGCCCTTTTCGCTGGCCAGCCGGCTGCGGTGGTGCACGAGGAAGCAGCTGGAGCAGGTGAACTCGTCGGCCTGCTTCGGTACCACCCGCACCGACAGTTCCTCGCCGGACAGGTCCGCGCCGGGCAGTTCGAAGGACTCGGCGGACTCGGACTCGTCGACGTCGACGACCGCCGATTGAGCCTCGTTGCGCCGCGCCTTCAGTTCCTCGAGCGAATCTTCGGAAACGTCATCGGTCTCGGTGCGCCGTGGAGCGTCGTAGTCGGTAGCCATCTCATCCCCTCCTTGTCGTTCCGTCGTGGTGCGACAGAGCTTTGTACCAGCGCAGAACGCATCCGCCAAATGATTCGTGCCCGACGAGGCGCCAGATTGATTGTGATTTATATCACGAGGGAAAAGACCTGGTGGCGACCGCTGACGGGCCCTGCCCTTACAGTGCAGGGGTGGTAGCGCAGATCACCTCGGGCACGGCCTTCGACAAGCACGGTCGGCCGTTCCGCCGCAGGAACTACATTCCGGGCATCGTCGTCCTGGTGGCGCTCGCCGTCGTCACCCTGATCGTGTGGGTCGTCGCGTTCAACCAGACCCCCGACGTGCGGCAACTGGTCGCCTGCAATCCGCCACCACCGATGGCCGACGCCACCCAGACCGCGCTCGGCGAGCCGGTCACCCCCGCGACCATGATGGACGTCACGCCGGCCAAGCTCGCCGACACGAAGATCCGCGTGCTGAACGCCAGCGGTCAGGGCGGGCAGGCCGGCGAGGTGGCCGGCGCCCTACGCGACCTCGGATTCGCCCCGCCCACCGCGGGCAACGACACCGTCTACGAGAACACCCGCCTGGAGTGCCAGGGCCAAATCCGCTTCGGCCCGGCCGGGCGCGCGGCCGCCGCGGCGCTGTGGCTCGTCGCACCCTGCACCGAACTCTTCCAGGATCAACGCCCCGACGACACCGTCGACCTGGCCATCGGCACGGAGTTCTCCGACGTCAGCCACAACGACGACATCGACGCCGTCCTCGCGAGCCTGCGCCCCGACGCCACCCAGCCGGCCGACTCCGCGCTCATCAAGAAGATTCACACAGCCGCCTGCTGAGTCAGAACGCGCCGGCCCCGCGCAGGGCCTCCTCGAACTGCTGCGCCACACCCGGTGCGGCGGCGACGATCAGACCGCCCTCCCCGGCCTCGTCGACGACCGGCGGCAGAATCATCTTCGCGCCCGCCTCCTCGGCGATCAGCGCACCCGCCGCCCAGTCCCACACGTTCACGCCAAGCTCGTAATAGGCGTCGAGCCGTCCGGCAGCCACCATGCACAGATCCAGCGCGCACGACCCGACGCGCCGCACGTCGCGGACGCCGGGGATCAACCGGGTCAACACCTCGGCCTGCTGCACACGCCGCTCCGGGGCGTACCCGAACCCGGTGCCCACCAACGCCATCGAGAGGTCGTCGACCTGATTGCACCGCAACCGCGTCGACGCGCCGTCGCGCCGCAGGTGAGACCCGGCACCTCGGGCGGCGGAGAAGATCTCCCCGGTGGGGACGTTCGCGACGGCGCCCGCCACCGACCGACCGTCGATCTGCACGCCCACCGACACCGCGTAGGCCTCGATGCCGTAGAGGAAGTTGACCGTTCCGTCGATGGGGTCGAGCACCCACGTCGGCTGCCCATGATGGCCGACGGCCGAGCCGCCCTCCTCCTCCCCGACGATCGGGTCGCCGGGTCGCAGCTCGGCAAGCCGTTCGCGCAGCAGCCGTTCGGTCTCCGTGTCGACGATGGTGACAGGGTCCGTCGGAGTGCTCTTGGTCCGCGTCGACGCGGCGGCGTCACGGGGCGAGTCCGCGCCGAACACCTCGGTGCGGCGACGCCGAACGAAGGCGGCTGCCTCCTCGGCGAGCTGTTCGGCGACGGCCCGAAGGCGGTCCGGATCATGGTCGTCGGTCACCCTTCCATCCGAACACATCGCTCGTGGCGAGGCACTAGTGTGTGGTTGGCGTCGCACCTGTCAGCCTCTCCCGGAGGAGCGCTCATGACCGAAAGTTCCACCCCCACCCCGTCTGACGACGGTTCCCCGCGCCGTGGGTTCGGCGTCGACGTGGGCGGCAGCGGGGTCAAGGGCGGCATCGTCGACCTGGACACCGGTACGCTGATCGGCGAACGCTTCAAGCTCCCGACGCCTCAGCCGTCGACGCCGGACGCCGTGGCCAAGACCATCGCCCAGGTGGTCAAGGAGTTCGGCTGGGACGGCCCGCTCGGCGTGACCTACCCCGGCGTCGTCACCGGCGGCATCGTGCGCACGGCAGCCAACGTCGACAAGGGCTGGATCGGCACCAACGCCCAGGAGGTGATCGGCGCCGAACTGGGAGGCAGGCACGTCACCGTTCTCAACGACGCCGACGCGGCTGGACTGGCCGAGGAGAAGTTCGGCGCCGGCAAGGACAACACCGGCGTGATCGTCCTGCTGACGTTCGGCACCGGCATCGGTTCTGCGGTGATCCACAACGGAGTGCTCTTGCCCAACACCGAGTTCGGGCACCTCGAAGTCGGCGGCAAGGAGGCCGAGCATCGCGCCGCCTCGTCCGTCAAGGAAGCCAAGGAGTGGAGTTACGAGCGCTGGACCAAGGAGGTCACCAAGGTGCTCGTCGCCATCGAGAACGCCATCTGGCCGGACCTGTTCATTGCCGGCGGCGGCATCAGCCGCAAGGCCGACAAGTGGATTCCCATGCTGGAGAACAGGACTCCGGTCGTCGGCGCTGCCCTGCAGAACGAAGCCGGCATCGTCGGTGCCGCGATGGCGGCCGACGTCGCGGGGAGCTAGCCGCTAGCCGTCGACGAGGTCGCCGGCCCGGCTCGCCAGTTCCGAACGGGTACGAACGGCGAGTTTGCGGTACACGCTGCTGAGGTTGTGCTCGACGGTCTTGGGGCTTATGAACAACGCAGTCGCGATGTCCTTGTTGGTCTTGCCCGTCGCCGCCAGTCTGGCCACCCGCAACTCCGACGGGGTGAGCTCGGAGCGCGTGGCGCGCGGGGCGTCGGTCCGTTCCAGTTCGACGCCAACTCGCTTGGCCCACAATGGAATACCCAGATCGTGGAACGTGTCGAACGATTCGCGCAACATGGTGGCTGCGAGATTCTTCTTGCGCTGACGGCGCAACACCTGCCCGAGGAACAGCTGTGTGCGGGCCCGCTCGAACGGCATCGGCAGACGATCGTGCTGCACCAGCGCTCCGTGCAGCGTCTCCTCGGCGTCGGCCAGCTCCCCCGACGCCGCCTGCAGCATGCTTCGGCCGCGAGCACCCGAGACCAACAGCCACGGTCGATCCAATTCGCCACCGTGCAGTTCCAGTGCCTCGACCAGCGGCGCCGCCTCGTCAAGCCTGCCGAGGGCAACCAACGCCTCGACGGCGTCCGGCATGAAGGACGCGGGGAAGATGTCTCGCGTGCCGCCGTCCTGACGGCCAGTCAGCAACGGCTGCAACACGTTCAGAGCCTTCTCGTAGTTGCCCAGGGACACCTCGAGGAAGCCGAGTGCGATCAGGGGCCGAATCGTCAGGAACGGCGCCCCGCACTGATGCGCTCCGGCAATCGCCACTCGGGCGTCGTCGCGGACGACGCGTTCAAGGCCCATGTACGCCGACGCCACCGCGCGTTGCGTTCTGCCGACGACCACCGGGTAGCCGCCTCCGAGCTGCTCCCCCCGGCGCATGACGTCCTGGGCTACGTCGGATGCCACCGAGTAGCGACCCATCCAGGTGTAGACCATCGCCAGGTGATCCGAGACGAACACCAGATCGGCGTCCGACCCCATCTCGACGCAGCGCCGGCGAGCGGCGACCAGGCCGGCGAGCCCCGCTTCCAGGGCGCCCGTCCAGGACATCGTCACCGCGTCGACGACGCTGGCCCGGCAGGACGCCGCGACGTCGGGATCGGGCACTTCGAGGTCCAGTGCCCGGACCAGCGCCGGGCCGTTTCGCCGCAGGCCTCGGGCGCAGTCGAGCATCACCGTCAGCGACAGCGCCTGACTGATCAGCTTCCCGTCGCCGAGCTCTTCGGCGTGGGCGACGGCGGCTCTCGCCGCGAGCAGCGCGTCCTGCTGGTGACCGCTCATCGAGTGCGCCCTGGAGAGGAGCAACGTCGCCTCGACGAGCAGCGCGGGATCGTCGGCCGCGTGGGTGACGGCCCCGGCGAGCAACGGAAGCGCGCCCGGGTAGTCGTGTTCGGCCATCCTGGCCGCGCCGAGCAGATTGAGCGCAGCCGCACGCTCCGCTCCCGCCGCGAAGCCGTCGACCACCGGCTCGATCATCCGTCGGGCCCGACGTGTCTCGCCCGCCCGGAGGTGTTGTCCGGCCGCCCTGAGCCGACGGGTGGGGGTGTCGCCGCCGAGTCCGATGGCCAGTTCGTAGAGATCGGCCGCGGCAGTGGCAGCCCCCCGGCCGACGGCAGCGGCGGCGGCGGCGTCGAGGGCGGTCAGGGTCGCGGGTTCGGCGCTCGCGGCACCCAGCGCCATGTGGCGGGCCTTGAGTTCGGGGCGTTCCTCCACCGCCGCCAGGGCCCGGTGCATCCGACGGCGGCGGGCCGGACCGGCATGGGTGTAGATGCCGCGGGCCAGGAGCGGGTGTGCGAACACCACGCTGTTGCCGTCGATTCTGATGATGCCCTCGCGCTCGGGTGCCTCCAGCAGGTCGACGACGCGTTCGACGGGCAACGCGGTGGCCTCGGCGATGAGGTCGACCGTCGCGTCGCCGACCGAGCACGCGGCCAGCAGCATGTCCCCCACGAGGCCGTCGAAGTGTTGGGTGCGCAGCCGCACCAGCTCGGTGAGCGTGCTCGGCAGCACGGCCTCCCCGGTCGACGGACGACCGTCCACGCCGCGGGCCAATTCCAGCGCGTAGAAGGGGTTGCCGCCGGACACCTCGGCGATGCGCACCATCGTGGGCCGTGGAAATGCCTTGCCGAAGCGGTCCAGGATCATGGTGTGCAGGGCCTGCAGGCTCAGCGGGCCGACGCGGACCCGACGAACCGCTCCCGGGGTCTGCAAGTGAAGCCATTCCGCCGGGTCGGGTTCGCTGTCGTGCGCCCGGCCGGTCAGCAGCAGGCCGACGCGGCCGGTCAGCCGGCGTACGGCGAAGGCCAGGACCGCCTGACTCGACACGTCCAGCCACTGGACGTCGTCGATCGCCAGCAAGATCGGTTGACGGGTGGCCATGGCCGTGACGACCGCCGCCACCGCCGACCCCGTCACGCGCTGGTCGGTGGGCGGCCCTTCGGCGCCCGTCCGGAGCAGAACCCTGTCGACGGCCACGCGCTGAAGTTCCGGCAGACCGGCGAGCACCTCCGGCTCGACGTCCTGCAACAGGTCGGCCACCGCGGCGTAGGCCAGCACCGACTCCGCCTCGTCCGCCCGAGTCGACAACACCCGGAACCCGTGTTCGCGGGCCCGCTCCACACCGTCGAGCCACAGAGTGGTCTTCCCGATGCCCGGCTCCCCCGCGATCACCAGGGCGGACGGCGCCATGCCGGCGGAGCCAAGCAGGTCGTCGACCGCTTGGCGCTCTCCCGAGCGACTCACCGTTGCCACAGGCACTACCCCATCATTGCAGCTAGCAAAGGCAATTGCGCGGACTAGCGCGAATCGACGTGCGTCAACTGGTCGAGCTTCCGTCTCGTCACAACCGTTAACACGCTGTTCATCTGCGAAAAGACGCGCCGGCATCGACGATTCTGGCAATCGACTGTCCCGCTAGGCCAGCCGCCTCACACCGCTCGACGCCGCGCGCCCCGCCCGACGTCGGCGCGGCTCGCCGAACGTCCAATTCGCCGCTCGTAGCGGCACTTCCCCACTCTGTCGTTACAATGGTGAACGGCGGCCTCATCACGGATGGCGGCAGGTATCCGAGCAGATAACAAACGCCATCAACAGACAGTCGACGTTTTACGGTGGCGCACGCCCACGCTACCGAGTATCGCAAGACCGAAGGGGTGCACGTGGCAGCGACGAAGGTAAGCCCGGCGATCGAGGAGCCGGTGAAGCGCACCGTCACCAAGGCTCCCGCCAAGAAGGCCGCGGCGGCGAAGGCTGCCAGCGGCACCGCGCCCGCCAAGCGGGCCGCGAAGGCGCCGGCCAAGAAGGCGGCGGGCCCGCGAGCGAAGAAGGCCGCCGACGGTGACGAGGTCTCGTCGAGCGACGTCCTCGACGCAGGCGACGATCTCGAAGCCGAACCGGACGAGGACCTCGAGGCCGACGTAGAACTCGAGGATCTCGAAGTCGTCGAGGTCGACGACGTCGTCGTGGAGGGTGCGGCCGTCGTCGACCCGAAGGCCGTCAAGGACGGCGCGGACGACGCCGCCGGTGACGACGACATCTCCGAGCCGTCCGAAAAGGACAAGGCCTCCGGCGATTTCGTGTGGGACGAAGAGGAGTCCGAGGCGCTGCGGCAAGCCCGCAAGGACGCGGAACTCACCGCGTCCGCGGACTCGGTCCGAGCGTACCTGAAGCAGATCGGCAAGGTCGCGCTGCTCAACGCCGAGGAAGAAGTCGAGCTGGCCAAGCGCATCGAGGCCGGTCTGTACTGCACCCAGAAGATGACCGAGTTCGCGGAGGCTGGCGAGAAGCTCACCACCGCGCAGCGACGCGACTATCTCTGGATCTGCCGCGACGGCGACAAGGCGAAGAACCACCTGCTGGAGGCCAACCTGCGCCTCGTCGTCTCGTTGGCCAAGCGCTACACCGGCCGCGGCATGGCGTTCCTGGACCTGATCCAGGAGGGCAACCTGGGCCTGATCCGCGCCGTCGAGAAGTTCGACTACACCAAGGGCTACAAGTTCTCCACCTACGCAACGTGGTGGATTCGGCAGGCCATCACCCGCGCCATGGCCGACCAGGCCCGCACCATTCGCATCCCGGTGCACATGGTCGAGGTCATCAACAAGCTCGGCCGCATCCAGCGCGAGCTGCTGCAGGACCTGGGCCGCGAGCCCACGCCCGAAGAGCTCGCCAAGGAAATGGACATCACGCCGGAGAAGGTGCTGGAGATCCAGCAGTACGCGCGTGAGCCGATCTCCCTGGACCAGACCATCGGCGACGAGGGCGACAGCCAGCTCGGCGACTTCATCGAGGACTCCGAGGCCGTGGTGGCCGTGGACGCGGTGTCCTTCACCCTCCTGCAGGATCAGCTGCAGTCGGTGCTGGAGACGCTCTCCGAGCGCGAGGCGGGCGTGGTCCGGCTGCGGTTCGGCCTCACCGACGGTCAGCCCCGCACGCTCGACGAGATCGGCCAGGTCTACGGCGTCACGCGCGAGCGGATCCGCCAGATCGAGAGCAAGACCATGTCGAAGCTGCGCCACCCGAGCCGTTCTCAGGTGCTGCGCGACTACCTCGACTAGTCGCAGCCGGGCCGGTGCCGTCGTGACGCCCGACCGCGTCAACGTGTCGTCGGGTTCTGCCTTCGAGACCGAAGTGGGGTACTCGCGCGCCGTCAGGGTTGGTCCACTCGTCGTCGTCGCGGGAACCACCGCGCCGGGGCCTGACGCCTCCTCTCAGGCCCGAGAGATCCTTCGGCGCATCGAGATTGCCCTCGGCAAGGTTGGCGCGTCCCTGGGCGACGTGATCCGTACCCGCATGTTCGTCACCGACATCGCGGCGTGGCGCGACGTCGGCGCGGTTCACGCGGAGGTCTTCGGCAACGTGGCGCCCGTGGCGACGATGGTCGAGGTGTCGGCGCTCATCGCCGCCGATCTGCTCGTCGAGATCGAGGTCGACGCCTACGTGTCGGAGTGAGCCCACTCGGCGAATCGGCCGTCGGCATCCGGCACGTACGCAGTGACACTCGTCACAGCTGCGGTCGGCAGCGGCCCGTACAAATGCGGAAAGGTCATCGAGTCGGGATCGGTTGCCACGCCGGGTTCCCACCGCACCGGGTCGCCAAGGAGCCGTGGGTCGACGCGCAGCACGACCATGTCGCGCCGGCCTGCATACAGCCGGTTGGCAGGGAGATGCACCTGTTCGGGCGCCGAAAGATGCACGAAGCCTTGGTCGTCCAGTGACGGGGGCCGTCGCTCGCCTTTTGCCGTCGCGGCATCCCACTCCTCGGCGGTACACAAGTGGAGCAGTTCGCGCGGCGACGGGATCATGCAGCCAGTGTGCCCGTCGGAAACGTTCGACGCGTGAGACACGACACACCGGTTAACGACCGGGGAACAAGGCCGGAAGTGAAAACGTCTGACAGAGTGGAAGAAAGCACGTAGCAGATATGGAGGAGGCGCCATGAACGCAACTCTGACCAGCCCTGAGCTGACTCGGGCTGATCGCTGCGACCGATGCGGCGCCGCCGCCCGAGTCGTCGCGAAACTGCCGTCGGGTGCCGTCCTGTTGTTTTGCCAGCATCACGCCAACGAGCACGAGGCCAAATTGGTCGAGCTCGCCGCCGTGCTGGAGACCAGCAAGGTCGATTCGTAATCATTCATTAAGCCGCCACTGCGCGCACGAAGCGTCGCAGTCGTGAATGCTGGTGTGGTCATGAACGACGAGCACACGCCGGCCAAGCCGTCCCGACGCCATGCCTGGCCCGTATTGAAGCGCACCCTCGGCAAGAGTTGGGACGACTCGATCTTCTCGGAGTCGGCAGCGGCGGCGTTCTGGAGCGCGCTGTCGCTGCCCCCACTGCTCCTCGGGATGCTGGGCAGCTTGGCGTACATCGCGCCGCTGTTCGGTCCGAGCACTCTGCAGACCATCGAAGACCGGCTCGTCAGCACCGCGGGAAACCTGTTCTCCAGCAACGTGGTCAACGAGATCATCGCGCCGACGGTGTCCGACATCGTGGCGGGGGCACGCGGCGAGGTGGTGTCGCTCGGCTTCGTGATCTCGTTGTGGGCCGGGTCCTCGGCGGTGTCGGCCTTCGTCGACGCCGTCGTCGAGGCGCACGATCAAACCGAGCTGCGCCACCCCGTGCGTCAGCGCTTCTACGCCCTCGGCCTGTACGTGATCGGGTTGGTGTTCATCATCGCCACGGCGCCGCTACTGGCGATCGGGCCCATGAAGATCGCCGAGCACATTCCGGAGAACTGGCAGTACTTCCTGAGCTACGGGTACTACCCCGTGCTCTTCGTCGCCCTGGTGATCGCGATCACCATCCTCTACCGGGTGGCCCTGCCCCGACCTCTGCCCTCACACCGACTGGTCTACGGCGCGATGCTTGCGGCCATCGTGTTCCTGGTGGCCACACTGGGATTGCGGATCTACCTGACCTGGATCACTGCCACGGGCTACACCTACGGCGCCCTGGCGACGCCGATCGCCTTCCTGCTGTTCGCGTTCTTCCTTGGCTTCGCCATCATGATGGGCGCCGAACTCAACGCGGCGATCCAGGAGGAGTGGCCCGCCCCCGACACCCACGCCCAGCGACTCATGGGGTGGCTGGAGGAGAAGGCCGACGAGCGCAACGGGGAGCGCTCGGGAACTACTTCTTGAGCTGCTCGTAGATCCGCTTGCAGTCCGCACAGACCGGTGAACCGGGCTTGGCCGACTTGGTCACCGGAAACACCTCGCCGCACAGGGCGACGACATGGGTTCCCTCGACGGCACTCTGGACGATCTTGTCCTTCTTGACGTAGTGAAAGACCTTGGGAGTGTCGTCATCCGTGCCGTCGTCGACGCGTTCGTCGGTGTCGGGGCGCTCGATGGTCTGGGTGTCCATGCATACATTGTGCCCGCGAAGCGATCTGTAAGAAACCGGACCGATTGATGACGCCCGAAGTGTGGAACAGTGGAGACATGAAACAAGGCCCAGAGCTGAGTTTCGACGACGATGGTCGACCGGTTCTCATCACGCGCGCGGCGCAGCCCTATGAAGAGCAGCACCGCGAGAGGGTACGCAAGTACCTCAAGATCATGTCGTGGCGAGTGCCGGCACTCCTTGGCGCCGCGCTCGCATACGGAATGTGGCACAACGGTTTGATCTCGCTGGCCATCCTGGTGGCGTCGATACCGCTGCCGTGGATCGCTGTGCTGATCGCCAACGACCGGCCTCCCCGCAAGGCCGAAGAACCCCGGCGCTACCAGGACAAGGGGCGCATTCCGCTGTTCCCCACCGCGGAGCGCCCGGCGCTGCAGGCTCGCACCAGACCCACGTCGCAACCCGACGCAGCGGAATGGCAGCACGACGTTCCCTGATGTGAGATTTCTCAGGAGAATCTCAGGTCGTCGGCCAATAACTGCAGGTCAGAAGGTGTGAAACCGGAGCCTCTCGGGAACTCTTGGAGCGATACGAGCGTTGTAGCTCATGACAGTTCCAGCAGAGCAGGAGGCCGTAATGGCAAACGCCACCGCAAGCCGCATCGATTCCGATCTGGACTCCCAGAGCCCAGCCGCGGACCTGGTGCGGGTGTATTTGAACGGCATCGGCAAAACTGCCTTGCTCAACGCGGCAGACGAGGTCGAACTCGCCAAGCGCATCGAAGCTGGTCTCTACGCGCGTCATCTGCTCGAGACCAAGAAGCGCCTCGGTGAGAACCGCAAACGCGAACTTGCGGCAGTGGTGCGTGACGGCGAGGCGGCGCGTCGCCACCTCCTCGAGGCCAACCTGCGACTGGTGGTGTCGCTCGCGAAGCGCTACACCGGCCGTGGCATGCCGTTGCTCGATCTCATCCAAGAGGGCAACCTCGGACTCATCCGCGCAATGGAGAAGTTCGACTACGCCAAGGGATTCAAGTTCTCGACCTACGCGACGTGGTGGATCCGCCAGGCCATCACGCGTGGCATGGCTGACCAGAGCCGGACCATCCGGCTCCCCGTGCACCTCGTCGAGCAGGTCAACAAGCTCGCCAGGATCAAGCGCGAGATGCACCAGAACCTCGGCCGCGACGCCAGCGACGAGGAACTCGCCGAGGAGTCGGGCATTCCGGCGGAGAAGATCGCCGATCTGCTGTCGCACAGCCGGGATCCGGTGAGCCTGGACATGCCGGTCGGCAGCGACGAGGAGGCACCGCTGGGTGACTTCATCGAGGACGCGGAGGCGATGTCTGCGGAGAACGCCGTCATCTCCGAGCTGCTGCACACCGACATCAGGCACGTGCTGGCCACGCTCGACGAGCGGGAGCAGCAAGTGATTCGGCTGCGGTTCGGCTTGGACGACGGGCAGCCGCGCACCCTCGACCAGATCGGCAAGTTGTTCGGGCTCTCCCGCGAGCGGGTCCGCCAGATCGAGCGTGAGGTCATGGCCAAGCTGCGCCACGGCGAGCGCGCCGAGCGCTTGCGCTCCTACGCCAGCTAGACCCCGTCTCGTCGACCTCGACGCGATGCCCGCCGCACCCGCGGCGGGCATCGTGTCGTTTCACTCGGGTTCCCGGCCATGCTGCATCCCAGTTCAGGCGCCATCACCGGTAGACTCGTCTTGCAACGGAGGGCTGCGAATGAACGATCTGATCGATACCACCGAGATGTACCTGCGGACCATCTACGACCTCGAGGAAGAGGGCGTGGTGCCGCTGCGTGCCCGCATCGCCGAACGCCTTGAGCAGAGCGGTCCCACCGTGAGCCAGACGGTCTCGCGCATGGAGCGCGACGGCCTGCTCCACGTGGCGGGCGACCGGCACCTGGAACTCACCGACAAGGGCCGCGCGCTGGCCGTTTCGGTGATGCGCAAGCATCGCCTGGCGGAGCGCTTGCTGGTCGACGTGATCGGCCTGCCGTGGGAAGAAGTGCACGCCGAGGCGTGCCGCTGGGAGCACGTCATGAGCGAGGACGTCGAACGCCGCCTCGTCCAGGTGTTGGACAACCCCACCACGTCTCCGTTCGGCAATCCGATTCCAGGACTCTCCGAGCTCGGGGTCACGATGACCGATGCCGACGACGTCAGCCTGGTGCGGCTCACCGAACTGCCGACGGGGTTCCCCGTCGCGGTCCGCGTCCGGCAGCTCACCGAACACGTCCAGGGTGACGTCGAGTTGATCGCCCGGCTCAAGGACGCCGGCGTGGTGCCCGACGCCAGGGTCACCGTGCAGGTCAGCGATCAGGGCAGCGTCCTGATCGTGATTCCCGGCCACGAGCAGGTCGAATTGCCCCACCACATGGCTCACGCGGTCCGGGTGGAGAAGGTCTAACCCGCCCGCTTGCCCACGCCTTGGCGCGGGGGCAAGCGCACCCCCAGCCGTTTGGCCAAGCGGTAGCCCGTCTGCGCGAGTTCCCGGATCTGTTCGGGTCGCATGCCGGACTGCAACGCCTGATCCAGCATGACCGCCATGCGGTGGCCGCCGTCGCAGCGCAGGGCCGCTTCCAGCGAGACGCCCGCCAGCGGGCCGTCACCCCGCGCGTATGCCGAAAAGGCAAGCAGCACGAGCGCTTCCACCCGCCACGGGTCGGGCAGCATCCGTGCCAACATCGCCCACAACGCCTCGGCCCGATCGGCCTCCCGTCCCACGGCAAGCGCGTACAGCGTGTCGCGGACGCGGGTGTCGGCGATGGCACACCCCACCGCCGCGAGGTCGTCGTCCTCGGGGACCAGCCCCTCGGAGAGCCCGCGCGCCACGGCCAGCGCATGTTCGACGTCGCGGCGGGCGTCGACGTCGGGCCGCAACTCACCGTCGTGCTCCGCGCGCAGCATCGCCATCCGCAGACCCTCGGCGCGCACGGGGTCGACCGCCACGACCGCCTGCAACTCGGTGCGCCGGGTGTAGAGGCGACGCCCGTCCAGCACCGCGGCCGCAGCCGTCGGCGAGCACATCGGGTCGTCGACCAGTCCGGAACCGGGCGCGCCGTCGGCGCGGTGCCACCGCCCGTCTGCCTCCAGCCGATCCACGACGTAGGTGGCGAGCAGTTCGACTCCCCGATCCCCCAGCTCCTCGTCGAGCACGTCGGACAGCAGACGATGTTCGTCGAGACACATCCGGCAGGCGGCACCGTCGTCGTCGACGATCACGGCCACGGCAGCACCGGGTCCGTTGGTGGCGGCGACGTCGGCCACGTGCGCGACCACGTCGTCGAACTCGGCCGACAGGTCGACGCGCATCACGCAACCCAACTCGTCGTCCTCGAAGGTCACCAGCACCAGGGACAGTTCCGGCACGAAGCCGAGAAGGGCCGGGATCGCGGCAAGCAACGCGCCGGGTCGGGTCGGATGGAAGTCGGAAGCTCTGAAAGTCGTCATGGGCACAACGTCGCAGCACCCACCCACGCCGCCGGCCGCCGCGACGTGGTGGTGCGGGCGCGTTGTGGATGAACTGCCATCTGGGGATGACCGGCAGTGTTCACCCGCTGTTGACGTCCTCGCCATGAAAGATGACGCCGGGCGGCGTACACCTGTTGCCCATGGGTTCCATGCAGGAATACGACCTCGTCGTCATCGGCTCTGGCCCCGGCGGGCAGAAGGCGGCCATCGCCGCGGCCAAGCTGGGCAAGAGCGTCGCCGTGATCGAACGCGGTCTGATGCTCGGCGGCGTGTGCGTCAACACCGGCACCATCCCGTCCAAGACACTCCGTGAGGCGGTCGTGTATCTCACCGGCATGAGCCAGCGCGAGCTCTACGGGGCGAGCTACCGGGTCAAGGAGAAGATCACCCCCGCCGACCTGCTGGCCCGCACCCAGCACGTCATCGGCCGGGAGATCGACGTCGTCCGCTCGCAGTTGATGCGCAACCGGGTGGAGCTCTACGTCGGGCACGCCCGCTTCGTCGACGCCCACACCGTCCAGGTCGAAGATCCCGGCCGGGCCGAGAGCATCTCCGTGTCGGGCCACAACATCGTGATCGCCACCGGTACCAAGCCGCTGCGGCCGTCGGGGGTCGAGTTCGACGACTCCCGCGTGCTGGACTCCGACGGAATCCTGGATCTCAAGACCATCCCGACGTCGATGGTGGTCGTCGGCGCCGGGGTGATCGGCATCGAGTACGCGTCGATGTTCGCAGCGCTCGGCACCAAGGTCACCGTCGTGGAGAAACGGCCCACCATGCTGGACTTCTGCGACCCCGAAATCGTCGAGGCCCTACGCTTTCACCTGCGCGACCTCGCCGTCACCTTCCGCTTCGGCGAGGAGGTCACCGGGGTGGACGTCGGCTCGACGGGCACCGTCACCACCCTCGCCAGCGGCAAGCAGATCCCGGCGGAGACCGTCATGTACTCCGCCGGCCGGCAGGGCCAGACCGAGAACCTCGACCTGCAGGCCGCCGGGCTGGAGGCCGACGCCCGCGGCCGGATCTTCGTCGACGACGACTACCAGACCAAGGTCGACCACATCTACGCCGTCGGTGACGTCATCGGGTTCCCCGCGCTGGCCGCGACGTCGATGGACCAGGGCAGGCTGGCGGCGTACCACGCGTTCGGCGAGCCCTGCAAGGGCATGACGGAGCTTCAGCCGATCGGCATCTACTCCATCCCGGAAGTGTCCTACGTCGGCGCCAGCGAGGTCGACCTGACCAAGGACTCGATCCCCTACGAGGTCGGCGTGTCCCGCTACCGTGAGCTGGCCCGCGGCCAAATCGCCGGTGACTCCTACGGCATGCTCAAACTGCTCGTGTCCACCGAGGACTTGAAGCTTCTCGGCGTCCACATCTTCGGCACCAACGCCACCGAGATGGTGCACATCGGCCAAGCGGTGATGGGCTGCGGCGGCACGGTCGAATACCTGGTCGACGCGGTGTTCAACTACCCGACGTTCTCCGAGGCCTACAAGGTGGCGGCACTCGACGTGATGAACAAGCTGCGCGCGCTGAGCCAGTTCAGGGCCTGATCAGCAGTCGTCTTCGAAGGCTGACGGGGCGTCGTCGGCCGGTCCACCGGCCTCGGCCCTCGCGAGCAGCTCGACGACCGCGGCGCCGAAGGGGGGCGTGTAGGAGACGGTCTCGTCGCATCCGCCTCCGTCGAGACCCCCGGTGACGCCGACCACCGTGGTGCCCGCCAGCCACGGCGATCCGCTGGTGCCGTCGACCAGCCCGGCACAACGAATCTCGGGGTAGCCGCGGTCCATGGTGACGCGGGCCGTGCACCCGACCGGTGCTCCCCCGACGCCCAACCCGTAGCCCGTCACCGCGACGTCGGTTCCCGGCTGGGGCCCGGACCCGATCGTCAAACCCGACGACGCTCTCCACCGACCCGTCGCCCTGACGACTCACCCGTGCCACGGCGAAGTCGGCGAGCGGATCCTGCGTCGCCACCCAACGAGGGTCCAGATACACCTCGTCGACGTGCCAAAACTCTTGCGGTGTGGCACTTTCGGCGAACGCAGGGACGAACCATCCCTCGACGCCGGCGGCCAGGCAATGCGCCGCGGTCAAGATGAGGTCGGCCGTCGTGGAATGCACCACCGACGCCGAGCACGTGTGCAGCGACTGCCCACCCAGGAAGATCGCGCCGACACGCGGGTTGGGCACCGAGGGCATGCGTCGACCTGGCCGACGACGCTCTCCACCGACCCGTCGCCCTGACGACTCACCCGTGCCACGGCGAAGTCGGCGAGCGGATCCTGCGTCGCCACCCAACGAGGGTCCAG
>NZ_JACKTL010000027.1 GCF_025822245.1 Mycolicibacterium hodleri | reverse complement strand
GAAGCGCCAGGTCTACGTTGCGCCACCGGAGGCGCCGCCCGCGCCGGCACCCGACCCGCCAGCCGCTCCGCCGGCACCCGACCCGGCACCGCCCGTGGTGGCCCCGCCGGTGCCCGCGGTCATCCCACCGTTGCTGCCCAACGTCTTCAACCCACCGGTGCAGCAGTATCCGCAGTACGGCCAGTACGGCCAGTACGGGCAGTACCCGCAGCAGCAGTCGCCGTGGCAACAACAACCGCAGTGGCAGCCGCAGCAGCCGCCGTGGCAACAGCAGCCCCAGAATCCGTGGCAACCGCCGAGCAACCAGGGTCCGTCTCGCGGCGACGACGGCTGGCCCGGCTCGAGCGGTCACGGTGGCTGGCCGGGCTCCGGTGGCAACGACGGCCGACCTGGCCGCGGTGACGACGGCCCCGGCGGAGGACGTGGCGGCGGCCAGAACTGCTTCCTGATCTTCTGCGCCCCCGGTCGCTGACGCCTACTCGTCACCCACCGTTGGTCTGCCGCTCGGTGTCACTTTGCGGTTAGCTCATCGCGCGAGCATATTCAGGCACTATGCGATGCACTGTGTTCGGTACGGGGTACCTCGGCGCGACCCACGCCGCGGGGATGGCCGAACTCGGTCACGAGGTCATCGGCGTCGACGTCGACTCGGGCAAGGTGGCCAAACTCGCCTCGGGTGAGATCCCCTTCTACGAGCCAGGGCTGCGAAAGGTGTTGCGCGACAACCTCGATGCGGGCCGACTGCAATTCACCACCGACTACGACGCGGCGGTCGACTTCGCCGACGTGCACTTCCTCGGCGTCGGAACGCCGCAGAAGAAGGGCGAGTACGGCGCCGACCTGTGCCACGTGCACGCGGTGATCGACCAACTGGTGCCTCGCCTCAAGCGGTCCGCGGTGATCGTGGGCAAGTCGACGGTGCCGGTGGGCACGGCGGCCGACCTCGCCGAGCGGGCGCGTCTGCTGGCGCCGCCGGGAGTCAGCGTGGAGATCGCCTGGAATCCGGAGTTCTTGCGGGAGGGCTTCGCCGTGCAGGACACGCTGCACCCCGATCGCATCGTGCTTGGCGTGCAACCGGATTCACGCCTGCCCGAGGCCGCGATGCGCCAGCTGTACGCCCCCATCCTCGAGACCGGCGTGCCGCTGCTGGTCACCGACCTGCAGACCGCCGAGCTGGTCAAGGTGTCGGCGAACGCCTTCCTGGCCACCAAGATCTCGTTCATCAACGCCATCTCCGAGGTGTGTGAGGCCGCGGACGCCGACGTGACGATGCTCGCCGACGCGCTCGGTTACGATCCGCGGATCGGGCGACGATTCCTCAACGCCGGCTTGGGTTTTGGCGGCGGTTGTCTGCCCAAGGACATCCGTGCGTTCATGGCGCGCGCCGGCGAACTGGGTGCCAACCACGCACTGACCTTCCTGCGCGAGGTGGACAGCATCAACATGCGCCGTCGCACGCGGATGGTGGAGCTGGCGACCACGGCGTGCGGCGGGTCCCTGCTCGGGGCCAACGTGGCCGTCCTCGGCGCCGCCTTCAAGCCCGAATCCGACGACGTTCGGGACTCCCCGGCACTGAACGTCGCGGGCCTGCTCCAACTCAACGGGGCCACCGTCAACGTGTACGACCCCAAGGCGATGGACAACTCGCGCCGCGTCTTCCCGACCCTGAACTACTCGGCGTCGGTGCTCGAGGCCTGCGACCGAGCCGACGCGGTGCTGGTGCTCACCGAGTGGCAGGAGTTCGTCGACCTCGACCCGGCCGATCTCGCCGCGACGGTCCGCTCGAAGGTCGTCGTCGACGGCCGCAACTGCCTCGACGTCACGACGTGGCAGTCGGCGGGCTGGCGGGTGTTCGCGTTGGGCCGCCGGATACCGGAGCCCATTGCGTCGTAGCGTGCAGGCATGACCGTCTACGCGCTGAACCTGTTCGACGTCGCCGACCGCGACGAGTATCTGGCCTACTCCAAGCGGTCGGTCGCCGAGGTCGCCCGCTACGGCGGCAAGGTCGTGGCGCTGGGCAAGTTCCGCGAGAACGTCCAGGGCGAGGTCGCGGGCCGCCAGGTGCTGATCTTGGTCGAGTGGCCGGACGAGGATGCCTTCGACGGGTACTGCAACGACCCGACCCTGGCCGATCTGCACGCCCACCGCGAGAACGGAACGTCGGCGTACGTCTGGCAACTCTTCGACCGGTTGGACGATCTGCGACCGGTGCTTAAGCTCGGGTCATGACACGGGCGGTCCGGCCGAAGTTCAAGCAGCGAGTGCACTGGTTCGCGCTGCACGGGGTGATCAGAGGGCTGGCGGCCTTCGGGGCCAAGCGCGGCGACATGCAGGGCAGGCTGATCGCCGACCCCGCGGTGCGCGCAGATCCCGGTGGCTTCGCCGACGAGCTGCGCCGGCACGGTCCCTTGGTGCGCGGCCGCGCGGCGTGGCTCACCGCCGACCACGCACTGGCTCACCAACTTCTGCGGTCCGACGACTTCTCCGTCACCGCGATCGGCAAGACCCTGCCCGGACCGCTGGGATGGCTGGAGCAGAAGACGACCGTCAAGGGGCGGCTGCACCCGTTGCTGCCGCCGTCGATGCTGTCGGTGGAACCGCCGGAGCACACCCGCTACCGCAAGACCGTGTCGTCGGTGTTCACCACCAGAGCCGTTGCGGCGCTGCGGGAACGCGTGCAGCAGGCGGCGCTCGACCTGCTCGACGGCGTCGAGGCGGGGCCGACCGACCGCGTCGACGTCGTAGACGCCTACTGCGCCCAGCTGCCGGTCACGGTCATCGGCGACATCCTCGGCGTGCCCGACCACGACCGGCCCCGGATCCTCGAGTTCGGCGAGCTGGCCGCGCCGAGCCTCGACGTCGGCCTGTCGTGGGATCAGTACCTGCGCGTCGAGCGCGGCCTGGACGGCTTCAACACGTGGCTCGCGCAGCACCTCGGCCGCCTCAAGCGGCATCCGGGTGACGACCTGATGAGCCAGATCATCGCGGCCGGGGACGACAGCACGCGGCTCGACGACGAAGAGCTACGGGCGACCGCGGGCCTGGTGCTCGCCGCGGGGTTCGAAACCACGGTCAACCTGCTGGGCAACGGCATTCGGATCCTGCTCGAGCATCCCGACCAGTTGGCGAAGCTTCGCGACGACCCCGAGCTGTGGCCGGGTGCGGTCGAGGAGATCCTGCGGCTGGAGTCGCCGGTGCAGCTGAGTGCCCGCATGGCGCGCGTCGACACCGAGGTCGCGGGGCGCCAGATCGCCGCCGGTGAACTCGTCATCCTGTATCTGGCCGGCGCCAACCGCGACCCCGCGGTGTTCGCCGACCCACACCGCTTCGACGTCACCCGCGACAACGCCGGCAAGCACCTCTCGTTCTCCGGCGGCCGCCACTTCTGCCTCGGCGCGGCGCTGGCCCGTGCGGAGGGAGAGGTGGGGCTCCGGGCCTTCTTCGACCGCTATCCGGACGCGCGACTCGCCGGGGACGGCACTCGTCGCGACACGCGGGTGCTGCGCGGGTGGGCGACGTTGCCGATCACGCTCGGCGAGGCTCGTGCGGCGGTACCTTCTTAGGCGTGGACTTCCGCGCAACGCTGCTCGGGGAGACCCGGGCCCTCGGTGAGGTCATCCGAACCGCCGACCCCGAGACTCCGGTGTCGTCCTGCCCCGGTTGGACGATGAATCAGCTGCTCAAACACGTAGGGCGGGGCCATCTCTGGTCGGCGCAGATCATCGCCGAGCGGCGGCACGACCCGCTCGACCCCCGCGACGTCCGGGGTGGCAAGCCGCCCGGTGACACCGACGGTGCGGTCGACTGGCTGAACGCGGGCGCCCAGGCGGTGATCGACGCCGTCGACCGCGTGGGGGCCGAGACCCGGGTGTGGACGTTCAACGGGCCGAAGCCGGCGGGCTGGTGGATCCGCCGTCGCGTGCACGAGGCAACCGTCCACCGCGCCGACGCGGTCCTCGCCGTCGGCGGCACCTACGAGCTGCCCGCCGAGCTGGCGGGCGACGGCATCAGCGAGTGGATCACCCTTGCCGCCGCCGGGGCCGACCGCCACCACCCGCCGCTGGCGCGGGGCACGACGCTGCACCTGCACGCCACCGACGACGGGCTCGGCCCCACCGGGGAGTGGACGATCACCAATGACGAGGACGGCCTGGGGTGGTCGCACGCGCACGCCAAGGGTGAGGCGGCGGTGCGCGGCAGCGCCGTCGACCTGTTCCTGGCGTTGACCCGGCGTCGCACCACCGCCGACGCGGGTCTCGAGGTCTTCGGCGACGAGGCGGTCTGGGACACCTGGCTCGAGGCCACCCCGTTCTAGGCCTTCCGGGTCTGCGGTGTCGCGAGCACGGCGGCGATGCCCGTCGTCAGCGGCACCGACAGGGCCAGCGCGATGCCGCCGACCGCGGACCGTGTGACCTCGATGGCCACGCTCTCACTGGTCAGCACGTCGCCGAGGGATCGGTTGGCGACGCTGAACAACAGCAGCAGCGGCAGTGCGCTGCCGGCGTAGGCCAACACCAGCGTGTAGACGGTGCTGGCGATGTGGTCGCGGCCGACGCGCATCGCGCCGGTGAAGATGGCCCGGCGGTTGGCGCCGTGCTCGGCGATCTCGAAGGCCGTCGACGCCTGGGTGACCGTCACGTCGTTCAGCACGCCGAGTGACCCGATGATGAACCCGGCGAGCAGCAGGCCGGTGATCGACACGTTGCCCAGGTAGGCGGCGACCTCGTTGTTCTGGTCCTCAGACAAGCCGGTCAGGTGCACCAATTCGATTGTCGCCCAAGACAATCCGGCCGCGAGCAACAGCGCGGTCAGGGTGCCGAGCAGGGCGGCACTGGTACGCAGGCTCACCCCGTGCGCAAGGTAGATGACGGCGTACAGGATCGCCCCGGAGGCCACCAGGGACACGGGTACGGCGGGGGCCCCGTCGCGCAGCGCCGGCAACAGGAACACCATCAGGACGCCGAACGCCACCGCGATGCCGACGATCGCGCGCAGGCCGCGCCACCGGGCCACCGCGACCACCACGACCGCGAACAGCGCCGCCACGATCCCCAGTGGCCAACTGCGCTCGAAGTCGTAGAAGGCGTACGTCGTCGTGCCGTTCTGGTCGACCTGTCTGCTGACGCGAACCTCGTCGCCGACGGCGAGGCTCGGCTGGCCGGGCCCACCGCTGAACTCCAGCAGGGTGTCGGCCCCCTTGTTCGGACCCGAACCGATCTCGACGAGGGATTGGACGCACTCCCCACCGCCGAGTTGCGCGGCGACCGGGGCGGACGTCAGCACCCCGCCCGCCGAGGGGCTGCCGCACGGGCCCTGGGCGCTGGACACCACGCGGCCGGATTCGGTGGTGACGGCGCCGCCCGCGGCGTTCTGGAACGGCAGCGGCACGTCGACGCTGCTGTGGCTGGGCCACAGCAGCACCATCCCGCCGATGACCGCCACCCCGATCGCGACGAGCAGTCCGACGACGATCTTGGCCGCCATCGGCCCAAGTGGCGCTGGACCGGAGGACATGGAGTGCGAGTGCGAATGCGCCACTCGGCCAGGGTAGAGGTGGTCGCGAGAGGTACTGGTGGTGACTACTGCCGGTAGCTGGCCAGGAAGTTGCCCAACCGGTCGATGGCGTTGGTGAGGTCACGGGCCCACGGCAGCGTCACGATGCGAAGGTGATCGGGTGCGGGCCAGTTGAATCCGGTGCCCTGCACCACCAGGATCTTCTCCTGGAGCAGCAGGTCGAGCACCAACTGCTCGTCGTCGTGGATGTCGTGCACCTCGGGGTCGAGGCGGGGGAACGCATAGAGCGCACCCTGAGGCTTCGCGCAGGACACCCCGGGAATCTCGTTGAGCGCGTGCCAGGCGACGTCGCGCTGTTCGAGCAGTCGGCCACCGGGTAGGACCAGGTCGTCGATGCTCTGGTGGCCACCGAGGGCCACCTGAATGGCGTGCTGCGCAGGTACATTCGGGCACAGCCGCATGTTGGACAGCAGGTTGATGCCCTCCAGGAAGCTGGCCGCGTGCTCCTTGGGTCCGGTGATCGCCAGCCAGCCGGAGCGGTACCCGGCCACGCGGTAGGCCTTGGACAATCCGTTGAACGTCAGGCACAGCTGGTCGGGTGCCACCGACGCCATCGCGATGTGCTCGGCGTCGTCGTAGAGGATCTTGTCGTAGATCTCGTCGGCCAGCAGCAGCAACTGGTACTTGCGGGCCAAATCCGCGATCTGCTGCAGGTTTTCGCGGCTGTACACCGCGCCGGTCGGATTGTTCGGGTTGATCACGACGAGCGCCTTGGTGCGTTCGGTGATCTTCGACTCCATGTCGGCGATGTCCGGCATCCAGCCCTGCGTCTCGTCGCACAGGTAGTGCACGGGGGTCCCGCCCGCCAATGCCGTCGACGCCGTCCACAGCGGGTAGTCCGGCGCGGGAATCAACACCTGGTCGCCGTTGTCCAGCAGTGCCTGCAGCGTCATCGTGATGAGCTCGGAGACACCGTTGCCAAGGTAGACGTCGTCGACGTCCAGATACGGGAAACCGTCCACCAGTTCGTATTTGGTGACCACTGCCCGGCGGGCCGAGACGATGCCCTTGGAGTCGGAGTACCCCTGGGCGTAGGGGAGTGCCTGGATCATGTCGCGCATGATGACGTCGGGCGCCTCGAAGCCGAACGGGGCGGGGTTGCCGATGTTCAGCTTGAGGATGCGATGGCCGTCCGACTCGAGGCGCGCCGCGTGCTGGTGCACGGGCCCACGGATCTCGTAGAGGACGTCCTGCAGCTTCGTGGACTGCGCGAACGTGCGTTGCCGTGGCTGATTGCTCGTCTGCCAGGGCACCTGGTTGTTACTCACGGCGTCAAGTCTCCCATGGCTGTTCAAGCGTATTTCCTCGCCGGATGCCTCCGGTCTGGGTCGAACGCAGAGTCCGTTCGCCGTCATTCGTGCGGCAGATCGGACACGGCCCGGCAAATCCTGGCCACGGTCCCACGATTTGCACCGGGGTGGCTGTTAACTTGCTGAGTCGGCATCGGTCGGAGGGCGCGGAGATGAAGTTCGTAGTAACACGCACGCTGGCGTCGGCCGCGGCGATCATGGCCGTCGCCGTCGGAGTGGCGTCACCGGTCCTCGCCGATCCGCCTCTGCTCAACGGCACGTACTCCGGCGGCGACGTCCTCAACCTCTGGTCGATCGCGACGACGTGCGGCCCCACGGGGTGCACGGGCAGCGTCTCCAGCAATCAGGGCTGGACCGTCCCCGCGACCTTCGCCAACGGGATGTGGAACTTCAGGATCACCAAGCCCGACGGTGCCATCTGTGCTGACGGCAGCTACGCGCCTGCCTACATCTCGCTGACCCTCGATCCGGCGACGCTCGCCGGCACGATCACCACCGATTCCAACTACGACTGCCCCGGCGGCACGATCACTCAGGCACCGTTCCAGCTTCGCCAGGTGAGCTGAGGACCATTCCCGAGCGGCCGTCGCGCCGGTCATCGCTTGCCGGGACGACGCACCCCCGGCGCGATGCCCAAGCCCTTCACGGGTGCCTCGGGTTCGGCGGGCGTGGCCACTGCGGCAGGCTCGCCGACCGGTTCGGTCGCCGACTCGTCGACCGATTCCCCTTGCGGCGCAACCTCTTCGGCGGGCTTCGGGGCCGCTGCCTTCTTGCTGCCGGGGCGGCGGGCGATCGCCAGACCCTTCACGGCGGGCTCGGGCTTCTCGAGGCCGAGGTCCGAATCCGCGGATTCCTCGGGGTCGGTGCCGGCCTTCGCCTCGTCGGGTGTGACGTTGGCCGGCTGCACGACCGTGGCATCGCCCTCATGCGGCGCCTCCGCGGCCTTCTTGCTGCCGGGACGCTTCGCGATCGCCAGCCCCTTCACCGGTGGCTCGGCCGCGGCCGGCTCGGTGGGGGCAGGAACGGAAGCTGCGGGCGCGGCGTCGGCCGCCGGGGCGGCGGTCCTCTTACTGCCCGGCTTCTTGGCGATGGCCAGGCCCTTGACCGGGGCCTCGGCGGCGGGTGCCGCGTCGGCTGCCGGGGCGGCCTTCTTGCTGCCCGGCTTCTTGGCGATGGCCAGGCCCTTGACCGGGGCCTCGGCAGCGGGCGCTTCCGCTGGTGCTTCGGTAGGTGCGGCTTCGGCCTTGGCGGCGGGCTTGCGGCCCGGCTTCTTGGCGATGGTCAGACCGCCCTTGGCCGGCGCCGCGGGGGCCTCCGTCGTCGTCTCGGCCGTGGCCACCGGTGCGGCCTCTTCCTCGACGACGACCGGCTCGGCTTCGGCGGGTGCCTGCTCCTCGCGCTCCGCCACGCGGGCCGCGAAGGCCTTTGCCGCGGAACCCTTTTCGGGCAGCGTCATCGAGTCCTTGTCCAGCGAGGCGAGCAGCAGCTGGGCGACGTCGAGGACCTCGGCCTCCTTGCCCATCTCCTCGGCGCGGTCACCCACGCCGTCGGTCATCATGACCCGGCAGAACGGGCAGCCGGTCGCGATCTTCGACGCGTTGGTGTTCAAGGCCTCTTCTGCGCGTTCGTGGTTCACGCGCTTGCCGATGTGCTCTTCCATCCACATCCGCGCGCCGCCGGCACCGCAGCACAGGCCGCGGTCGGCGTGGCGCGGCATCTCGGTCAGCGTGGCGCCGGATGCTCCGATGAGCTCACGCGGGGCCGAGTACTCCTTGTTGTGCCGGCCCAGGAAGCACGGGTCGTGATAGGTCACGTCCTGGCTGACCGGGCTGACGGGCACCAGCTTCTTGTCGCGGATCAGGCGGTTCAGCAGCTGGGTGTGGTGCACGACGGTGTAGTTGCTGCCCAGCTGCGGGTACTCGCGGCCGATGGTGTTGAAGCAGTGCGGGCACGTCGCGATGATCTTGCGGTCGACGGTCTCGACGCCCTCGAAGACCCCGTTGATGGTCTCGACGTTCTGGGCGGCCAACTGCTGGAACAGGAACTCGTTGCCCGCACGCCGGGCGGAGTCACCGGTGCAGGTCTCGCCGCTGCCCAGGACGAGGAACTTCACGCCTGCGGTCGCAAGCAACTCGGCGACGGCCTTGGTGGTCTTCTTGGCGCGGTCCTCCAGCGCTCCGGCGCAGCCGACCCAGAACAGGTACTCGAAGCCGTCGAAGGAGTCGACGTCCTCGCCGTAGACGGGCACGTCGAAGCCGACCTCGTCGATCCACTTGGTGCGTTCCTTGGCGCTCTGGCCCCACGGGTTGCCGGCGCGCTCGAGGTTCTTGAACAGCCCGTTGAGCTCGGCGGGGAACTCCGACTCGACCATGACCTGGTAGCGGCGCATGTCGACGATGTGGTCGATGTGCTCGATGTCGACGGGGCACTGCTCGACGCACGCGCCGCAGTTGGTGCACGACCACAGCACGTCGGGGTCGATGACGCCGCCCTGCTCGAGGGTGCCGACGAGCGGGCGGGTGGCCTGCTCGGGGCCGGAGCCGAGGACGCGTTCGAAGCCGGACTCGGGGACGTGGTGGACGTCGGCGTGCTTCTCACCCTTGAGGTCCTCGCCGAGGCCACCTTCGGGGGTGTTCTCCAGCGGCGACTCCGACTGGCCGAGGATGTAGGGCGCCTTGGCGAACAGGTGGTCGCGCAGGTTCATGATGACGAGCTTGGGAGACAACGGCTTTCCGGTGTTCCACGCCGGGCACTGCGACTGGCAGCGGCCGCACTCGGTACACGTGGTGAAGTCGAGGTAGCCCTTCCAGGTGAAGTCCTCGATCTTGCCGCGACCGAGCACCGCGTCCTCCGCGGGATCCTCGAAGTCGATGTACTCGCGGTTGTACTCCATGGGCAGCAGCGGGCCGAGGCCGTTGGGCAGGCGCTTGAAGGTCACGTTGACCGGCGCGAGGCCGATGTGAAGGTGCTTGGAGTGCAACACGATCAGCAGGAAGACGAGCATGACGCCGATGTGGAGCAGAAGCGCCACGGTCTCGATGATCTCGTTGACGCCGTGGCCGAGGGGTTCCAGGGCCGCGCCGATGGAGTGCGAGAAGAACGCGCCCCAGCCGTAGGGCAGGTTGCCGGTGGCGACCGCCGCGCCGCGGAACAGCGCGTAGGTCCACACGACGTTGAAGATCATGAAGAGGATCAGCCAGGCGCCGCCGGTGTGCGAGCCGTAGAAGCGCGAATCGCGGCCGTACTCCTTGGGTTCGGACCGCAGGCGGATGATCGAGAAGACGACGATGCCGAGCAGCACGGCGAGGGCGAAGAAGTCCTGCAGGAAGCCGAGCAGGTCCCAGTGCCCGACGAACGGGATGGCGAACTTCGGGTTGAACAGGACGCCGTAGGCCTCGAGGTACACCGTGGACAGGACGAAGAAGCCCCACATGGTGAAGAAGTGGGCGATGCCGGGGATGGACCAGCTCAGCAGCTTCTTCTGCCCGAGGACCTCGGTGAACTGCGTGGTGATGCGCGCCTTGAGGTTGTCCTTGCGGGCTTCCTCGTCGATCGTGGGCTGGCCCGAGCGGATCAGGTTGGTGAGGAACAGCACGCGTTTGGCGGCGAACGCCAAGACGATTGCCGTGAGCAGAAGGCCAAGGGTCAGCCTGATCAGAGTCTGCGTGTCCACGCGTTCCTCCCGGGTTGAAGTTACCGCCCAGTAAGGTGACTGGTTACCGACGGGTAACTTGCGCTGAATACCAGCTCATAGTGGCATCCGCGGCTTTCTCGACGCTACAAAGGTTGACCTAACCTACCGGTTGGTTGCCTGGACGTCGGCTGCTAGTGCGCTCGTCGTGAGCGGTACGTCCGCCACCGCTGTGTCAGTGGTCACATCCCCGGACCGTTAGCCCGCACTCCCGAGAATGGCCCGCAGCATGGACATCAGCTCCGATCGCGACTCGGCTCCCAGCCGGCGCCTGATCCGCGCGACGTGGTGTTCGACGGTCTTTGCCGAGATGAAGAGCTGGCTGCCGATGTCCCGGTACGGCATGCCCTGCAGCAGCAGCTCGGCCACCTCGCGCTCCCGATCCGACAACCGGGGTTCCCGCGTCGCCGAGGCAGCCGGTCTCGGCGTGGCCGCGGCGGGCATCTCGGTGACGTCGCCGCCGTCCACCGGGCCCCCGGTGGCGAGCTTGAGGTCACGGGCCAACTGCAACATGGCCCCGGAGACCTTGCCGTCGGGGGTGTGCAGCGCCGCCTGGCTGGCCAACCTGGTGGCGTCCCAGGTCAATCCGAACTGCGTCAGGGAGCGCGCGGCCACGGCCACCTCGTCGGCGTCGACGTGGTTGGCCAGCACCCGCAGCCACGTGCGGCCCGCGGTCGCCAGGGCCCGTGCGAAGGAGCTGTGCGCGGCCGCCGCGGTCAACGCTTGGCCGTGCGGTGCCACCGACGCCGGCGAGTTCGCCAGGATGCCGGCGTGCACACCCGACCAGTGCAGCGGCACCGACCACAGGGCCGGATTGCCAAGGGCGTCAAGCAGAGTGAAGGCCTCGTCGAGGGCGGGCTTGATCAGGTCGACCTGCCGCAGGCGCGCGGCGGCCACCCACAACTCACCAAGCGGCAGCAGGGCGTAGAGATCCATGGAGTACTCGGTGAGCACCTCCATGGCCGCGTACCAGTGCTTCTGCACGGCACCGCTGTCGCCCGCGCGCCGGGCCACGGCGGTCTGCAGGGCGGCGGCCCACAGCGCGTCCCGGCGGTGCAGGTCCACGCCCGCGACCGAGGCGGCGTCGGCCGCGGCGGCGGTCAACTGACCGTCCAGCATGCGGGCCCAGCCGAGCAGCAGGGTGTGCCGACGGGCGACGAAGCCCTCGTCGTCTCCGGTGCCTCGCACGGCCCGTCCGATGACGCTTCGGGCGCGCACCGAGTCGCCGCCGTGCATCGCCACCAACGTCACCAGGGCCGACGCGGTGTCGGGGGTGACGGCGGCCGACGTCTGCTCCGTCACCGATTGGGCCAATCGCGCGATGGCCGCCGGATACCCGCCGTCGACGGTCAGCAACAGGCCCTCGGCGACGGCGCGCGCCGCGCGGGCGGTCGACGTGGGTGGGCCGGAGGCGTCCGTGCTCGACGCCGCGCGCGCCGTCTCGACGTCACCGACGCCCAGAGCCGACACGACCGCGGCCGCCCCGACGACCGCGTCCGGGTACGGGCCGAGCCAGCGGACCAGTTCGGCCGCCTGGGCGGCGCGGCCGTCGTGCAACGCGACACTGGCCGCAATCCGCACCGCTGCGGCCCGCTCGCCGGCCACCTCGGACCCGAGCAACTCGTCGGCGAGTCGGCCCGCGGTGGCGCAGTCCCCGGTCAGGGCGAGCGCATCGGCCAGTTTGGCGCTGAGCTCGCTCGCCCCCACCGTGGTGGCCGCCCGGTACAGCCGGGCGGCCCGTGCGGGCCGGTCCTGGTTCCGGGCAGCCAGTTCGGTCAGTGCGGCCGCCAGCCGGGGATCGCGCAAGCCGTGCTCGGCCAGGCGCAGGGCCAGGTCGGTCGACAGCGTCGACTGCTCGAGTTGTGTTCGTAGCAGCGATGTTTCGACCTGGTGGTGCCGCGCGGCCCCGATGATCTGGGCGACGCTCTGGTGCAGGGCGACGGCGAACGTCTGGCTGTGGGCCGGGGCGATGAGCCCACTGGCCCTGGCGACGTCGACCAGTCGCTGTGCGTCGTCCTGAGGCACGCCCAGCGCGGCGGCCACGTCGTCCGGCCCAAGCTCCTGGCTCAGCGACGACAGGAGAAGGGTGTCGAGCACCGGCTCCTCCGCCCGACGCAAACGCTCGATCAACGCCACCCTGGTGGCCCGTGCGACGGCGTCAGGGGCCGTCGCGCCGTCCGCGGACGCCACCGCGGTCAGCGCGGAACGGACCAGGAACGGCAGCCCCGCGCTCGCCGCCATGGTGTCCCTGACCAGATCCGCCGACGGCGGCACACCGAGGATCTCGGCGGCGACGCGGTGCACCTCGGACGGCGTGAGAGGGGACAGCACCAGCTCGGGGGCCTCGCGGGCCATCGCCGTGCGCAGCGCCGCCAGTGCGGGCTGATGGGACAACGGTTCGGCCGCGACGACGACCGACGCGGCGGGGTCGCCCACCAGCTCGGTCAACCGCTGCAGCTCCGGGGTGCTCAGGAGGTGAGCGTCGTCGACCACTACCGCCGCGCCCGGCGGGTCACCGACGCGTGGGGGCCGGGCGACGACGGCCACGCCGGCCGCGCGCAGCTTGGCTCGAATCTCGGCGAGCACGGTGGTCTTGCCGGTGCCGACCCCGCCGGAGACCAGCACCTTCGCCGGCTCGGTCGGCGACGACAGCCAGGTCGCGACCGCGTCGCTGACGGCCATTAATTCGCGGGCGCCGCCGGGGCGATCACCGGAGTCGTCGGAATCTCGGGTGGTGGCGCCACCGTGGTTGGCGTGCTCGGCGCCCGCGTCGTCGTGATCGGCGGTTGCGTGGTCGTCGTGACCGGGGGCTGCGTGGTGGTCGTGGTGGGGGGCTGGGTCGTAGTCGTCGTCGGCGGGGTCGTGGTCGTGGTCGTCGTCGTGGTGGTGGTCGTGGTGGTCGTCGTCGTGGTGGTGGTCGTGGGCGACGTGGTGGTCGTGGTGCTCGTCGGCGACGTGGTCGTCGAGTCGGAGGTCGGCGAAGTGGAGACCGTCGAGGTGTTGCTCGGCGCGGCGCTCTGCCGAGTCGACGTCAGGGTGGAGAGGCTGGTGGTCACCAGGCCGTTCGCACCGGTCGAGGAAATGGTGACGACCTCGGTGACGGTGCCGCTGTCGGTCGAGTTGCCGGTCAGCTGCACCGCCGCGAACCCGCCGACCGCCAGGAGTGCGGCGGCAGCGGCGGCGCCGAAGAGGATCGGCGGCCGCTTGTACCAGGGCAGGGGCTCGGAATCGGGCCGGTCGTCCTCCTCCTCGTGCGCGAAGGCCATCTCCGGCCGGGCCCCCGTCGACGAGTACTCCGAGCTGTACTCACCCCCGGCGTACGGCATCGGCTCACTGGCGGGCAGGTCGTCGTCCTGCGACCACGCCAGCGCGCCCGAGTCGCCCGCATTGGGCGGGCCGGGCGGCCCACCCGCGGCCCACCCCATGGTCGGAGCCAGACCCGTCGGTGCGTCGACGGTCGGGGCCAGGCCGGTCGGCGCCATGCCCGTCTGCGCGTCGTCGAATCCGAGGGCCCCGACCACCGCGGCACCCGCGGCGATCGACAGCACCGGCGCCGGCGCCGTGACGACCGGGGCACGTAGCTGTTCCGAGAGCCGCTGCGTGACGAGCGGAATGGCGGCCCCGCCGCCGACCGTGGCGACCGCCGAGATGCTCGCGAGTGGAATTCGGTAGCGCTGCAACGTCTCCGAGATGGTCGACAGCAGTCCCGTCAGGGGTGCGTCGACGAGGCCTTCGAGTTCGGGTCGCGTGATGCGGACGTCGGAGGAGTAGCCGGGGATCTCGGCCTGGATGACGGTGGCGGTGTCGGCGGACAACCGCTCCTTGGCGCCGCGGCAGGCGTCGCGGAGGCGGCTGAGTGATCCGACCGCGGCCGTGCTGGCGGGATCGGCGGAGTTGGCCTCCGCGATGCCCGTGACGACGTGGTTGAGCAGCGCCTGGTCGACGAGGTCCCCGGAGAAGTCCTGGTATCTCAGCGTGGTCCCGATGACGGCCAGCCCGGCCCCCGCGTCGGCCAGCGTGATGCTGGTGCCGCCGCCGCCGAAGTCGCACAACACGACGACGCCCTGCGACGGCAGCCCGGGTGCCGCCCGCAGGCCTTCGAGCGCGGCGACGGAGTCGGGGACGAGCGCGGGGGGCACCCCGTTGGGGGACAGGGCGGGCTTGGCGCGCAAGGCGTTGCGCAGGGCGCCGAGGACCCCCGGACCCCAGTGCGCGGGCACCGCGACGGTGACCGGCGCACCACCGCCGACCTCGCGGGCCAGCACGTCGAGCGCCTCGGCCAGCACGATCTCGCCGCGATGGGACGAGCCGTCCGCCGCCACCAGCGGCACCGGATCGCCCACCCGCTCGACGAATCCCGCCAGGACCAGACCCGGCTGGTTTGGCCCCGGGAACACCCCGACCTCGGGGGCGCGGTCGGGGTACACGACGAGGACCGACCGTCGCGTGACCGGAGCGGACCCCACTCGGGCCGCCACCAGATTCGTGGACCCGACGGAGAATCCGAGTGGTGCTGTCATGTCCCGTGGTTCGCTCATGTCCCGCTATTCCTCGTGAAGACGCGCATCCCTGGGGGATCGGAGAAAATCAGCACTCACCATAGCGGCGTCGCACCCGGTCGTGGGTTACATCCCCCTAACGATTGCGAACCCCTAATGCGTCGGCCCCTAATGCCCACCCCGTGCGGGTGGCGTCAGCACCGATTACCGCGGCCGCCTGCGTCGATAACATTCGAGCTGAACCGTGGCCGCCGCACCTTCGTGTCGGCTTCGCATCGACACCCGAGCAGGGAAGAGGAGGTACGTCGTGGCGAATTCACTTCTCGACTTCGTGATGTCGTTGGTACGCGATCCGGACGCGGCAGCCCAGTACGCGGCCAACCCCGCCCAGACCATCGCCGACGCCCACCTGACCGACGTCACCCACGCCGACGTCGCCAACCTGATCCCCGTCGTCGCGGAGTCGATGTCGACGCCCGTGCCGTCGAACGGTGTCCCCGCCGGCGCCGACACGCTCCTCGACTCGGCCCACAACGTGTGGGCCAGTGGCGCGGCCACCGCGGCCTTCGACGCCTTCGACGACCACCTGCCGATCCAGGGAACCGACGTCGTCGCAGATCACGTGCCCGCGGTGGCGAACGTCATCGAGCTGCCGGAGGATTCCACGCCGACCGTCGTCGACCACGGCTTCGACGATCTGAGCGTGCCCACGGTCGACGCCACCGGGCTCGACGACCTGCACCTGGCGGCCGTGAACGATTCGGTCGACACCGCCGACCTCGACCAGCACGACGGCCAGCACGACCTGCCGGGTTCGCTCGACGACCACCTGGACCACCCGCACGACCCGGGATTCGACATCTTCACCTGACCCTCGGCCGCACGGCCAGACACCACCGCGACTGCGCGGCCAGCAATGGCCGCGCTGTCGTCGTTTCGGCGCAGGTCAACGACGTGGAATCGGAACCCCCATGGCCATCCCCTAATCCCCTAACGGTCGCCCCTAGGGCGCCCCTCAACGGCCCGGGGGAGCAAGGGGTTGCGTCCCCGTTTCCGGGGTTCCGGAAGGCCCATAACGTAGTGAACAGATCGCCGGAGGCACGGCGACACGACCTGGACACCCACCACCGGAAGGCACTCCCATGACGAACCTCCTCGACTACATCCTCGACCTGTTCCGCAGCCCGGCAGTTGCCGCCAACTACGTCTCCGACCCCGAGGGCGCCCTGCGGTCCGTCGGCCTGCAGAACGTCAGCGCCTCGCAGTTCGCCGCAGTCGCCGCCTCGGCCGCGCCCGCCGGTGTCCTGCTCGGCGGCGGCGACCCGGTCTACGGTCTGCAGAACGCGGTCGCGAGCTACCACAACATCCCCGCGGCGTTCTCCCCCCAGACGGCGTTCTCGCCACAGACCGACCTCGCGAGCAACAACGACACCCAGCTCGCCAGCAACAACGACACCTCGCTGCTCAGCCCCGACCAGCACGCCGGCGCCAACGCCCAGCAGGGCGCGTTCAACCTCGGATTCGGCGACATCACCCTGGGAGACAAGACCAGCAACAGCGCCACCAACGGCGGCGTCGTGAACACCGGTTCGGCCGGCCACATCGACACCACCAGCGTCAACGGTGACGGCAACGTCGTCGGCGAGGGCAACAACGCCAACACCGGCTACATCGGCGGCGGCAGCCACTCGCCGATCATCATCGGCGAGGGCAACGACACCAAGGTCACCGACACCTCGCAGCACTCCGGCGGCGACATCATCACCGGCAACGAGGGCACCGTCATCAAGGACAACGACATGTCCGGCGGACACGGCGGCAGCGCGGGCGCCAGCGGCGGCTCGAGCGGTGGCGGTCTGCTCGGCATCGGCGTCGGAAACGGTGGCAACGAGGCCAATGCGGGCAGCGGCGGCAGCGGCGGGTCGATCATCGTCAACGACACGTCCTCGCACTCCACCAGCTCGACCGTGGGCGGCAACCAGACCACCGCCGGTGGCGACCTGGGCAGTGGCAACCACACCGACAACTCGGTCAACACCCACGTCTCCACCGAGACCGAGACCCACACCGACAACCACGTCGACAACACCGTGGACGACCACAGCTTCACCAGCAACGTGGCCTCGGGCAACTCGACCGACCTCGCGTCGCACAACGACACGGATCTGGCGTCGCACAACGATTCGCACCTCGGCTTCTAGCCGATCACCACGACTGGCGGGGACTCCCTTGGGGGTCCCCGCCAGTTCCACGCCTACCGTGGACCGCGGCGGAAGAGGATGACATGACCCAACCGAACGACCCTCGCAAGGTCAAGGTGATCGTCGAGTTGATCGACCACAGCACCAGGATCGCCGAGGCCTACGACCGCGGTGACCTGGTCGAGCGACTCGCCACGGCCAAGGAGCGGATCAGCGACCCCCAGGTGCGCGTGGTCATCGCGGGCCAGCTCAAGCAGGGCAAGAGTCAACTGCTCAACTCGCTGCTCAACGTCCCCGTCGCCCGCGTCGGTGACGACGAGACCACCACGATGGCGACCGTCGTCTCCTACGGCGAGCAGGCCACGGCGCGGCTGATCGTGGCGCGCGGCGACGGCGCCGAGCCGGAGGCGGTCGAGATCCCGATGGCCGACGTCCGCAACGACCTGCGCCGCGCGCCGCAGGCCGGCGGCCGCGAGGTGTTGCGCGTCGAGGTCACCGCGCCCAGCCCCCTGTTGAAGAACGGCCTGGCGTTCGTGGACACCCCGGGAGTCGGGGGTCACGGCCAGCCGCACCTGTCGGCGACGCTGGGTCTGCTGCCCGACGCCGACGCCGTGCTGATGGTGAGCGACACCAGCCAGGAATTCACCGAACCCGAGATGACCTTCATCCGCCAGGCCGTCGAAATCTGCCCCGTGGCAACGATTCTCGCCACCAAGACCGACCTCTACCCGCACTGGCGGGAAATCGTCGCGGCCAACGTCGCGCACCTTCGACGGGCCGGCGTCGACGTCCCGGTGACTCCAGTCTCTTCGGTGCTGCGATCTCACGCCATTGCGATGAACGACAAGGAGCTCAACGAGGAGTCCAACTTCCCGGCGATCGTGAAGTTCCTCAGCGACAGGGTGCTCAGCCGCGAGAACGACCGGATCCGCGATCAGGTGCTCGCCGAGGTGAGGTCCGCGGCCGAACATCTGACGATGACGGTCGAGACGGAGTTGTCGTCGATCAACGACCCCGAGGCCCGCGACGCGCTCAACGCCGACCTCGAACGCCGCAAGCAGGAGGCGCAGGACGCGCTGCAACACACCGCGTTGTGGCAGCAGGTGCTCAACGACGGCATCACCGACCTGACCGCGGACGTCGACCACGACCTGCGCGCCCGGTTCCGCGCCATCACCCAGCACACCGAGCGCGAGATCGACGGATGCGACCCGACGCAGCACTGGGCCGAGATCGGTGCCGAGCTGGAGAACGCCATCGCCACCGCCGTCGGCGACAACTTCGTGTGGGCCTACCAGCGGGCCGAAGCGCTCGCCCAGGAGGTGGGCCGCACGTTCTCCGAAGCCGGGCTCGACGCGGTCAAGATGCCCCAGATCAACGCCCGCGACATGGGCGCCGGCTTCGGTGACATGAAGTCGCTCAGTCGGCTGGAGGCCAAGCCAATTGGCAAGGGCCACAAGGTGGTCACCGGCATGCGGGGGTCCTACGGCGGCGTGCTGATGTTCGGCATGCTCACCTCGTTCGCCGGCCTCGGCATGTTCAACCCGCTGTCGCTGGGGGCGGGGTTGCTGCTGGGCCGCAAGGCGTACAAGGAGGACATGGAGAACCGCATGCTCCGGGTGCGCAACGAGGCCAAGACCAACGTCCGAAAGTTCGTCGACGACGTCTCCTTCGTCGTCAGCAAGGAATCCCGCGACCGGCTCAAGGGCGTGCAGCGCCAGCTCCGCGACCACTACCGCGAGATCGCCAACCAGACCACCCGCTCACTGAACGAATCGCTCCAGGCCTCGCTCAGCGCGGCGAAGATGGAGATGGACGAACGCGACACCCGGGTCCGCGAATTGGAGCGCCGGCTCGACATCCTGCGCCAGGTCACCGAACACGCCGTCAACCTCTCGCCACGACCGGAAGCGGTCGCTACGTAAGTTCCCGGCAACGGTCACTAAGCTGGGCAACCGACATGAGCACCAGCGATCGAGTGCGCGCGATCCTTGGCGGCACCATCCAGGCCTACCGGAGCGACCCGGCCTACCGGGAGCGGGCCGACGTGCACCACGAACTGGACTGGATCGGCAGGCGTCTCAACCAGCCCATCCGCATCGCCCTCGCGGGAACGTTGAAGGCGGGCAAGTCCACGCTGGTCAACGCGCTGGTGGGCGAGGACATCGCCCCCACCGACGCCACCGAGGCCACCCGCATCGTGACGTGGTTCCGCAACGGGGCCACCCCCAAGGTGACGGCCAACCATCGGGGCGGCCGACGGTCCAACGTCCCCATTGCCCGCGACCCCGGGGACCGGGGCTTGACGTTCGACTTCGCCAGCCTCGACCCCGACGACGTCCTGGACCTCGACGTCGAGTGGCCGGCCGCCGAACTCGTCGACACCACCATCATCGACACCCCCGGCACGTCGTCGTTGTCGCGGGACGTCTCCGAGCGCACCCTGCGCCTGCTGGTGCCCGAGGACGGCGTGCCGCGCGTGGACGCGGTGGTCTTCCTGCTGCGCACGCTCAACGCCACCGACATCGGGCTGCTGAAGCAGATCGGCACCCTCGTCGGCGGCTCCGCGGGTGCGCTCGGCGTCATCGGCGTCGCGTCGCGGGCCGACGAGATCGGCGCCGGTCGGATCGACGCGATGCTGTCGGCCAAGGACGTGGCCACCCGGTACACCGCCGAGATGGACAAGACGGGCATCTGCCAGGCCGTGGTGCCGGTGTCGGGGTTGCTCGCGCTGACCGCGCGGACGTTGCGGCAGAGCGAGTTCGTCGCGCTGGAGAAGCTCTCGGGGGTGGACGCCGGCGAGCTGGCCAAGGCGATGCTGTCGGTGGACCGATTCGTCCGGGAGGACGGCGAGCTGCCCGTGGACGCCGCCACCCGGGCGGCCCTGCTGGAGCGGTTCGGCATGTTCGGCATCCGGATCTCGATCGCGGTGCTGCGGGCGGGCATCTCCGATTCGGTCGCCCTGGCCGACGAGCTGCTCGAGCGCAGCGGGTTGATCGCGCTGCGCGACGTGATCGACCAGCAGTTCGCCCAGCGGTCGGACCTGCTGAAGGCGCACACCGCGCTGGTGTCACTGCGCCGGGTGGTCGAGGACAACCCGATCTATGCCACGCCCTTCATCCTCGCCGACATCGAACCGCTGATCGCCGACACCCACGCGTTCGAGGAGCTCCGCTTGCTGAGCCAATTGCGTTCGAGGCCAACGACGTTGAACGACGACGAGATGGCGTCGTTGCGACGAATCATCGGTGGCTCGGGTACCGACGCCGCCAGCCGCCTCGGGCTGCAACCCGACGCGCCCTACGACGGGCCGCGGGCGGCCTTCTCCGCGGCCCAGCGCTGGCGGCGGCGCGCCGACCACCCGCTCAACGACCCGTTCACCACCAGGGCGTGCCGCGCGGCGGTCCGCAGTGCCGAGGCGATGGTCGCCGACTTCGCCGCGCAGGGCCGCTGACTGCCCGCTTGTTGCGGGATGACTCGACCCGCTCAGGGGCGGGGGTACAGCGTGCGCGTCTCGTTGAGTCGCGGCCGCTGACGTCCGTCACCGTAGGTCGACGACGTCCTGGTCCTCGGGAGGTTGGACGGGTCGAACGACGTGGTGGTCGGTGTGGACGAGGTCGTGTCGGTGCTGCTGGTCGTCGTGTCGCCGGGGTTGATGTCGGTAGTCAACGGGGGGCTGGTGCTGGTGATCGTCTCGGTGCTGGTGGTCGAAGTCGTGGCAGCGGACGTGCGCTCGGAGAAGCTGGGATCCGGGTAGTACTGCGGACTGTTTCCGGGCTCGTCGGAACCGCCCACCATGTACGAGATGAGCAGGTAGAGCACGCCGATCACTGCAATTGCGCCGATGCTGGCCCCGACGACGGTCGACGTGCGCTCGTGCCACGCGAGCTCGTCCTCGTCGTGGTCGGCGTCCCTCACGGGCTTGATGGTAGCCGCGGGCACTCGTGCCGGCCGGGGTCAGCCCAGTTGCGGGATGACCTCGGCGGCGAAGAACTCGACGTGGTCGAGGTCGGACTGGTCCAGGACCTGGAGGTAGACGCGCTGCACGCCGGCCTCGGCGAACGGATCCAACTTGTCGGCGATTTCACCGGGCGTGCCCACCAGCGGTGAACTGCCGCGCAGCTCGTCGACGTCGCGTCCGATCGCCGCCGCACGGGCCGCCACCTCGGCGTCGTCGCGCCCGGCGCACACCACGAAGGCCGCCGAGTACGTCAGCGAGTCGGCGGCGCGGCCCGCGTCCGCGACCGCCGCCGCGACGCGGGCGTACTGCGCCTTGAGGGTGTCGAGGTCGACGAACGGGATGTTGAACTCCGCGGCGTACTTCGCCGTCAGAGCCGGGGTGCGCTTGGGCCCGCCGCCGCCGATGATGATCGGCGGGTACGGCGACTGCACGGGCTTGGGCAGCGCGGGTGACTCCTTGACGGTGTAGTGCTTCCCGGCGTAGTCGTAGGTCTCGCCGACCGGCGTGCTCCAGAATCCGGTCAGGATGTCGAGCTGCTCACCGAGGCGTTCGAACCGCTCTCCGAGTGACGGGAAGGGGATGGCGTACGCCTCGTGTTCGGCCTCGAACCAGCCCGCGCCGAGGCCGAGATCCACCCGGCCGCCGCTCATTTCGTCGACCTGGGCGACGGAGATGGCCAGCACGCCGGGGTGACGGAACGTCGCCGAGGTGACCATCGTGCCGAGCCGAATCGTCGACGTCTCGCGGGCAATGCCGCCCAGGGTCACCCAGGAATCCGTCGGACCCGGCATGCCGTCGCCCGACATCGCCAGGTAGTGGTCGGACCGGAAGAAGGCCGAGTAGCCGGCCGCCTCCGCGGTCTTGGCCACGGCCAACTGGTCGGCGTAGGTGGCGCCTTGCTGCGGTTCGACGAATACGCGGAAGTCCATGCCGACGAGCCTAGAGGCCGCGTTCGCCGTCGCGCACCGCCTGCACGGCGGCGTCGTCACCGGTGAAGGTGAGCTTGGCCTGATCCCGCCCGGAGATGAACATCAGCAGCTCGCCGGGTTCGCCGGTGACGGTGACGGCGGGCCCCGAGCCGACGGTGGTCAACGTCGTGCCGTCGGGGGTCTTCAGCGACACCCGCGCCGGGGTCTTCTTCATCGTCATCCGTGACATCAGGCTGACCTGGCGCGCCAGCGAGGACGTCGTCTCGCCGTCGAGTTCCCGTGGCTCCCAACCAGTTGCGGCGCGCCGGACGTCCTCGTGGTGGATGAACATCTCGGCGACGTTGACGAACGGGTCGAGCAGCTTGAACGGCGACAGCAGTGGTGGGCCCGACGCGATCTGGTCGAGCAGGACGTTCCAGTCGTTCTCGGCGGCCACCTGGTTTTGCACCCGTTCGGTGTAGCCGGCGAACTTGGGTACGAGGATGCCCGGTGCGGCGTCGAGCCGACGTTCCCTGATGACCAGGTGGGCGGCGAGGTCGCGGGTCGTCCACTCGCCGCACAGCGTCGGTTGTTCCGGGCCGACACCACGCATGGTGGTGACGAGTGCGGCGCGCTCCTGCTGGGCGACTGTCATGGGTTGTCTCCTGTGTCGAGCGCACGATCGAGGTTGATCGCCGCGCTGATGAGTGCGAAGTGGGTGAACGCCTGCGGGAAGTTGCCGACTTGGTCGCCGGTCGCGCTGACCTGCTCGGCGTAGAGCCCGACGTGGTTGGCGTAGGTGAACATCTTCTCCAGCGCCAGCTGGGCGTCGTCGTGACGGCCCGCTCTGGTCAGTGCCTCGACGTACCAGAACGAGCACAGCGAGAAGGTGCCCTCGGCGCCGTCGAGACCGTCGGTCTCCGGGGAGTAGCGGAAGACCAGGGTGTCGGTGACCAGGCCCTTCTCGACCGCCTCGAGCGTGGACAGGAACTTGGGATCGGCCGGGGAGAGGAACTTCACCATCGGCATCAGCAGCACGCCGGCGTCGAGTTCGGTGCCGCCCTCGGTCTGGGTGAACGCCTGCAGGTCGGCGTTCCAGGAGTGGGACATGATGCGTTCGTAGACGTCGTCGCGCGTCTTCGACCACGCGCCGATGTCGCCGGGCAGCCCACGCTGGCGGGCGATGCGAATGGTGCGCTCGAGGGCGACCCAGCAGAACAGCCGCGACGTGGTGTACGCGCGGTGGTCACCGCGCACCTCCCACATGCTGGCGTCGTCGCGGTCCCAGTTCTCCATCAGCCAGTCGATGACCTTCACGACGTCGTCCCAGGCGTCGCTGCTGATCCCGCTGCCGTATTTGTTGAACAGGTAGACCGAGTCGATCAGCTCGCCGTAGATGTCGAGTTGCAGCTGGTCGACCGCGGCGTTGCCAATCCGGACCGGTCGGGAGTCCCGGTATCCGCGCAGGTGCTCGAGTTCGGTCTCGTCGACGGGGCGGTTGCCGTCGATGTCGTAGAGCACGCGCAGCGGTCCGACCCCGTCGTTCTGCTGACGTTCGTCGCCGAGCCGCTCGGACAGCCAGCCGATGAACGCGCGGGCCTCGTCGGTGAACCCGAGCCGCAGCAGGGCGTACAGGCTGAAGCCGGCGTCACGGACCCACACGTATCGGTAGTCCCAGTTGCGGCTTCCCCCAATGAATTCCGGGATGCTGGTGGTCGGCGCGGCGATGATGGCGCCGGTCGGTTCGTGGGTGAGCAGCTTGAGGGTGATGGCCGAGCGGTGCACCATCTCGCGCCAACGGCCCACGTAACGCGACTGGCGCAACCAGGACCGCCAGTACGACGTCGTGGCGTCGAGCAGCTCGTCGGTCAGGTCGACGGCGTTGCTCGACGGCAGATCGTCGCCGTCGAGCATCTCGAGCACGAACAATGCGCTCTCACCCTGGGACAGTTCGACTTTGGCGCTGACGCGGGTGTTGTCGTCACCCTCCTCGATCGACAGGTCGGTCGAGGCGACCAAGCCGAGGCGCACCCCGTCACCGGTGATGAGCACGCCGTCGCCACTGTCTTCGGCGACGCACCGCTCGCGCCCGTAGTCCGGCCTGGCGTCGACGCACATCCGCATGGTGATGGTGCCCCGCACGCCACTCACCCGGCGGACCAGCCGCTGGCGGTGCTCTGGATCGCCCGCCCCGAGCACGGGCATGAAGTCGTGCACCTCGGCGACGCCGTCGGGGGTGAGGAAGCGGGTGATGAGGACGGCGGTGTCCGGAAAGTAGAACTGCTGGGTGCGCGAGACCTCACCCGTCGGGGAGAGGGTCCAGCTGCCGCCCTGCTCGGGGTCCAGGATGGCGCCGAAGACGCTTGGCGAGTCGAACCGGGGCGCGCAAAACCAGTCGACGGTTCCGTTGGTGGCCACCAGGGCGCAGGTACGCAGGTCGCCGATCAGGCCGTGGTCCGCGATGGCGGGCCAGTCGTCAGGCATCGGGCAGGTGCCACCCTTCCGGGCCTGCCAGCTCGATTGCCTCGTCCGGGCCCCACGAACCGCGAGCGTACGGCAGCGTGGGCGGTGGGTTGTCGAGAACGGGCTGGCAGACCTGCCACAACCGGTCCACTTCGTCGGCCCTGGTGAACAGCGTCTGGTCGCCGCGCATCACGTCGAGCAGCAACCGCTCGTACGCCTCCAGTGGCACGTCGTCGGGATCCTCTTCGGCGATGTCGAGGTGAAAGGTCAACGGCACCAGATCCATTCGGGGACCCGGCCGCTTTGCCATCAGGCTGACGCCGAACTCGGGCGAGTCGCTCAGTTCGAGCGTGAGCTGGTTCGGTCCGTACTCGCTGTCGCCGAATCGGCCCATGGGAGGAGTCCGGAAGGTCAACGTGACGGTGCGCCGGGTGGCGCCGAGTGCCTTGCCCGTGCGCAGCAGGAACGGCACGCCCTGCCAGCGTTCGGTGTCGACGAATGCCTCCAGGGCCACGAAGGTCTCGACCTTCGAGTCGTCGGCGACGCCGTCCTCGTCGCGGTAACCCTCGTATTGGCCGAACACGACCCGATCGGGGTCGAGCGGCTGCATCGCGGCGAACACCTTCGCCTTCTCGTTGCGGAGGGCGGTCGGGTCGAGGTGCACGGGTGGCTCCATGGCGATGAAGCCGAGCACCTGGCACAGGTGCGTGGAGATCATGTCGCGGAAGCATCCCGTGGACTCGTAGAACGCGCCCCTGCCCTCGGCGGTCAGCGTCTCGGGCACGTCGATCTGCACCGAGACGACGTGGTCGCGATTCCAGGCGGGCTCGATCAGCCCGTTGGCGAAGCGCAACGCAAGGATGTTCTGCACCGCTTCCTTTCCCAGGAAGTGGTCGATCCGGTACACCTGGTCCTCGCTGATGACGTCCTTGAGCGCCGCGTCGAGTTCGCGGGAGGACTCCAGATCGGTGCCGAACGGCTTCTCCACGACGACGCGGGCCCCGTCGGTCAGGTGCTCGCGACCCAGCATGCCGATCATCGACTCCATCGCCGTCGGCGGCACGGACAGGTAGATCAGGGTTCGCGAATCGTCGCCGAGCCCGTCGTGGGCCTTGCGGACGGCGGCGGCGAGATCCTTGCCGTCGTCTGCGTCGGAGGTCTGAAACGTCAAGCGGCCCAACAGGTCCTTGAGGACGTCGGCGTCTAGGTCGTCGACCGACTCCTCGAGACCGCTGCGAATCTTGGCGCGGAACTCGTCGTCGGAACCGGGGGAGTGCCGCCCCGATCCGATGATCGCGTACTCCTCCGGCAATCGGGACGCGGCCGCGAGGCGATAGAGCCCGGGGAAGAGCTTGCGCTTGGCGAGGTCGCCCGTCGCACCGAAGAGCACGAAGACGTGCGGTCCGGGGCGTTCCTGGGCGGTCATGCGGCGACCGGCACGTCGAGGAGCGCGTTCTGGACGACTTCGGTCAGCGCGGGGTGTATCCAATATGGCCGGCGCGCCAGATCGGTCGCCGGTATCCCGAATTCGATTGCGGTGACGAAGATGTGGATCAGCGTCGCGGCCTGCGGGCCGATGACGTGGGCGCCGAGGATCAGGTCGGTGTTGCCGTCGACCAGCACCTTGCAGAAGCCGTCGGTGTCCTGCATGGCCCAGCCGTAGGCGACGTCGGAGTAGGGCGTGCGGCCGACGAGGTAGTCGGGATGCCCGTCGCGACACTGTTCCTCGGTGAGGCCGACCGAGGCGATTTGCGGTTCGGTGAACACCGCCGACGGCACGCGGTCGTGGTTGGTGGCACGCATGCGGTCGGGGTGCAGGAGGTTGTGCTTGACGACGTCGGCCTCGCGGTTGGCCACGTGCTTGAGCGGAACCGGCGTGCTGACGTCCCCGAGTGCGAAGACGCCCTCGGCGCTGGTGCGGCCGAACTCGTCGACCGCCACCCGGCCCTTGTCGTCGAGGTCGACACCGCCCACGGAGACCTCGAGCCGGTCGGCGTTGGGCGTGCGGCCAGCGGCGACGAGAAGCATGTCGGCGCTCACGGTGCTGCCGTCGGCCAGCGTCAGCGTCAGATCCCCCGGCTCGCCGTCGATGGCGTCGAGTTCGGTGCCCAGTCGCAGATCCCAGCGCGTGCTCATCAGATCGGTGAAGGTGGACCGCACCTCGTCGTCCTGCGGGCCGCCCAGCAGCATGTCGCCGTTCTCGATGACGGTGATCTCGCTGCCGGCCGCGGACATCACGTGGGCCAGCTCGGCGGCGATGTAGCCCCCGCCGAGGACGACGAGCCGCCGCGGGGGCGCCTCGATTCGCATGATCGTGTCGGACGTCTCGTAGGGCAGACCGGAGTCGGCGACGACCGACGGGATGACGGGGCGTCCGCCGTTGGCGATGACGATCCGGTCGGCGGAGATCTGGTGGCGGTTGCCGGCGTCGTCGGTCACCACGAGCTGGCGCGGACCGGTGAATTCGGCGTGGCCGTCGTAGTAGGTGATGTTGGACGTGCTCGCGCGGCCCTCGCGGCCTTCGTCGGAGTGTCGGTCGGTGAGGCCGAAGACGCGGTCGCGCACTTCGGTCCAGTTCATCCCGCCGAGCTTGGCGTCGACGCCGAAGCGGTTCGCCGAGGAGACGGTGTCCACCACCTCGGCGGTGTAGGCGAGCATCTTCGAGGGGATGCAGCCGTAGTTCAGACAGGTGCCGCCGGCGCGCCGCTGGTCGACGATCCCGATGTCCCAGTCGGCCATCGAGTCGTCGATGACGGAGTTGCCGGAGCCGGTGCCGATGACGAACAAGTCGTGATGCTTCACCGGGGGTTTCTTCCCGTTCGGAGGCGCTGGCTAAACGTCTAGAACGCTTCGACACCGCCGATGGCGACGAACATTCCGTGTTTGGTGCCGTCGTTGGTGAAGCGCGTGCCGTCCTCGCCAGCGGCGATCGTCCAGCCCTGCGCGGTGTAGGTGCGGTAGTCGAGGGGGACGACGGGGATGTCGCCGAGGTTGCCGAGCACCCACTGGAGCTGACCGTCGGTGGTCACCCGCACGCCGTTGGCCGGGGCGCCGTCGACCACCGGGGAGCTGGTGAAGGGGGCCTCGCAGGCCACCTCCGTGGTGTTGATCTGGCAGCGGGTCTGGCCCGACTTGGTGGTGACGAACACGTAGCCGTTCTGCGGTGGCAGCGCCTCGGCCGCCGTCGGAGGGGCGGCCACGGGTGAGGTGGCGGTCGTCGTCGTCGGAGTCGGGCTGGACCGCGACGGCGTCGACGTGGGAAACGTCGGCTCGCTGCCGTTCCCGGCGTTGCCTTCGGGGCTACCGGGGACCGTGGACTGGCAGCCGACGAGAACCGCGCCCACAGCGAGCGCGCCCATGACCTTCCACCGCGCGTTCATTGACGTCCAGGCTACGCAAGGGGTGACGGAAGTGGCGGTAGTGACTCGCTCATTCGAACAGGTCGGGCTGTTCCCTGGTGATCTTGGCGAACAACGGCTGGAAGCTGAACCACCCGGCGAAGTGGCTGCCGACCTGCCCGCGCGTCAGTGCCGCCATCTCGTCGTCGATGAGCACGGGGGTCCCGGCGGCCTCGGCCAGCAACTGAGCCTGGCAGGACCGCTCCATGGTGATGAACCACCACGCGGCCTCCTCCACGGAGTGGCCGACGGTCAGCAGTCCGTGGTTGCGCAGGATGGCCGCCTTGCGGTCGCCGAGCGCGTGGGCGATGCGCTTGCCCTCCTCGAGGTCCAGGACGACGCCCGAGTACTGGTCGAACAACGCGTGGTCGTCGTAGAACGCGCAGGCGTCCTGGGTGATCGGGTCGAGCAGCCTGCCCAACGTCGACCACGACTTGCCGTACACCGAGTGAGAATGCGCCGCTCCGATGACGTCCGGCCGGGCGGCGTGGACCTGCGAGTGGATCGCGAACGCCGCCTGGTTGACCGGCCGGTCGCCGTGCACGATCTCCCCGTCGTGGCGGACCAGCAGCAGGTCGCTGACGCGGATGTGGCCGAAGTGCATCCCGAACGGGTTCACCCAGAAGTGGTCGGTGAACTCGGGATCGCGGGCGGTGATGTGCCCGGCCACGCCCTCGTCGAAGCCGAACCGGCTGAACAACCGAAAGGCCGCGGCGAGGTTCTGCTTGCGGTGCAATCGCTCCTCCTCGACCGTGCGATCGGTGCGGGGGAGGAGGGCGGCGACGTTCCCGCCCGCGAGCTTCGTGGCGTCGTCGATCCCGGTGTCTGACATGGCCCGATGGTACTGCCGCCGCGTCGGTGGCGACAGGATGTTCTTCACGTCCGGGCCGGGTCGAGGTGGGCGCGGTAGTTGGCTCGGTAGGCGTTCGGAGGGACGCCGACACTCCTGACGAAGTGGTAGCGGAACGAGGCGTGCGACGTGAACCCGGACTGCTCGGCGACCTCGTCGATCGGCAAGCGGGTCGACTCGAGCAGACGGCGCGCCAGGTCGAGCCGGATCTGCAACAGCAACTGCAACGGCGTGGTGCCGAGGCGCGCGCGGAAATGCCTGTTGAGACTGCGCACGCTGGTCGACGCGTGCTGGGCGATGCTCCGCAGAGTCAGTTCCTCCCGGGCGTTCTGCTCCATCCACTCCATGATCGACCGCAGCGAATCATCCTCTGGCCGAGTCGGTTCGGCGTACGGAGCTTGGCCGCCCTGGCGCCAACTGGGCAACACCAGTCGCCGGGCGGTGCGGTCGGCGAGATCCGGACCGGCGTCCTGTCGAATCAGATGTAGGCAGAGGTCGATGCCTGCTGCGACGCCGGCGGACGTCAGCATTCGACCGTCCTCGACGAACATCGCGCCAGGGTCGACGTCGACGTCCGGATGTCGACGCGCCAGGGCATCAGCCCACTGCCAGTGCGTGGTGGCCCGCCGCCCGTTCAGCAGACCGGTTGCGGCGACCGTGAACGCCCCCACGCAGATGGAACCGATCCGGGCACCCTCGTCGTGTGCCGCCCGCACGACCTCGACGAGTTCGTCGGCGGGTGGATTGAGGAAGTCCTGCTTACCGGGCACGATCACGACGTCGGCTGCCGCGGCCTCGTCGAGGTCGAAGGGTGTTCGGACGTCGACGGCGCCCCACTCGCTCGTCGTGCTCACGGTCTGATCGGCGGCGCAGATGCGCACGTCGTAGCGCGGTTCGTCGCCCGTCTCCGCCAGCGCGACATTGGCCATTCCGAACACCTGGCTCGGCGTCATGAGTTCGAAGCCCAGGACCTGGCCGTGACCGACGACGACGATCTTCATGGCCAGATCTTAACGGTATGTGGCTATGTCGCCACTGGTGTGAGCGGGCGAGAGCGCCGAAGGTTGAGGAACCACCGATTCGACGAAGGGACGGCACATGACCGGAGATGACGAGGCCTTGGCCGCAGAGTTCGACGTGCCCGACTCGCCGGTTGCGCTCGCGGCGCGCGCACTCGCCCGTGACGTGTCGCCCGGGTTCGTCTACAACCACGTGGTTCGCAGCTACCTGTTCGCGCGGGAATTGTCCGCGGCCGCCGCAGTGCCCCAGGTCGACGACGACGAGTTGCTGTTCCTCGCATGCATCCTGCACGACCTCGGCGCGACCGAATTCGCCAACACCGACCAGCGGTTCGAGGTGGCCGGCGCCGACGCGGCAGCCCGGTTTCTCGTCCAGCACGACGTCGACCCCTCGCGGGTTGAGATGGCATGGGCGGCAATCGCATTGCATACCAGCGTCGGCCTGGCCGACCGGTTCGGTCCCGTCGCAGCGGTCGCTCACGCGGGTATCGGTACCGACATAGTCGGGACTTTCCGCCAGCACCTTCCCGAGCGATTCGCCGATCGAGTGCACGCGGCATGGCCACGCCACGACCTCGGCCATGCGCTCGCCGCCGTGCTGGCCGAACAAGTCGAGCGCAACCCTGCCAAGGCGCCACCGATGAGCTTCCCCGCTCACCTGCACCAGGTGATGTACCTCGCTACACCAGCCGTGACGTGGCTCGACGCCGTTGCAGCCGCCGGGTGGAACGACCGCCCCGTCGCCATGCGAGAGGCCGCCTCGTGACCTCCACGTTCGACGAGATCGACGTGTCGGTGGCGGGTGGGTCGCTCACGGTGCGACGTCGGTGCGGCAACGGACCGACGCTGCTGTTCCTGCACTATTGGGGTGGCAGCGGGCGTACCTGGGACCCGATGCTCACCCATCTCGACCCGCAGACGCCGGTCGCCACTTATGATCAGCGCGGCTGGAGCCGGTCCAAGACACTGCCCGGCCCCTTCGATCTGGCGCAATTGGCCAGGGACGCAACGGCGGTCGTCGCTGCGCTGGGCACTGACGTGGTGCTCGTCGGACACTCGATGGGCGGCAAGGTCGCGCAACTCGTGGCGGCTCAACGCCCCGCCGCACTCGCGGGGCTGATCCTCGTCGCGCCCGCGCCGCCCGACCCGCCCGCGGCCGTCACCCCGCAGTATCGGCGGGAACTCGCCCACGCCTACGACGGTCCGGAGGCGGTGACCTTCGCCCTCGACCACGTCCTGTCCGCGAACCCGCTGACGGGATCGGTGCGGACCGCGGCCCTCGAGGACAGCCTGTCCGCGGCGACGACGGCGGCTCGCACCGAATGGCCTCTGCGCGGCATTGCCGAGGACGTCACCACTGCCGCGCGCCGCATTTCGGTCGACACGGTCGTCGTCGCCGGCGAGCGGGACGTCGTCGAGCCGGTCGACGTACTTCGTCGGCACCTGCTGCCGTTCATTCCGCGGGCGCGCCTGCGCGTGCTCGACGCCGTCGGGCACTTGATCCCGTTGGAGGCGCCCTCGGCGCTCGCCGAACAGCTCACCCGCGCTCGGGCCGAGCTGACGCTCGAGAGGTCCACGTCATGCACGCCAAGGTCGTGAAGATTCCGCTACTCGGTGACCACCTGGTCAACGCGTACCTGTTGATCGGGCGCAGACCGATCCTCGTCGACTGCGGCATGCCCAGCAGTGGCGACCGCGTGTGGAACGGCATCGTCGCGGCGGGTGTCGATCCCGTCGACCTCGAGATGATCGTCGTCACCCACGGGCACGTCGACCACTTCGGTGCGGCGGCCGAACTCCAAGCCCGCACCGGCGCGCCCGTCGCCGCCCACGCCGACGACCTGCCGACCTATCTGGCCGGCCGCTCGAATCCCGAACTGCGCCAACCGATCGGCGTCTTCGGACACGTCTTCACCCGGACACCACCGCCGAACGAAGCCACCCGACCGCTGCACCCCGACCTCGTCCTCACCGGGGAATACGACCTTCACGACCACGGCGTCGAGGGCCGCATCATCCACACCCCGGGCCACACCGCCGGTTCGGTGTCGGTGCTGCTCGACCAGGGCGACCTGATCGCCGGCGACATGCTCACCGGCGGGTTCTTGGGTCTGCTGCAATACCGCCCGTCGAACCCGCCGTTCCACGACGACCCCGAGCAGGCGCTCGCGAGCCTGCAGGCCGCGCTGAACCTGGGGCCGCACACCCTGCACATCGGCCATGGCGGTCCGATGCCCGCTGCCGACGTACGACGATGGCTGGATCGGCAGCTGGCCAGGCGGTCTCGACGTCATCAGATGGCAAGCAGCACGAGGCGAATCCGGGGTTGGGCGTCTGCTTTGCTGTCTGGATGACGTTCCTGAGTCGGCGCCGCATGATCGCCGCGACGGGTGTGGCGGCGATGGCGGCCGGCTGTTCGCCTCGCGCCCGCGGCGACGACGATGATCCGATGCGCTTCACCTACGGTCCGCACCCCAGTCAGTACGCCGAGCTCTCGCTGCCGGCGGGCTCGGCGCCGGCGCCGGTGGTGGTGGTCGTCCACGGCGGCTACTGGCGGTCGAGCTACGGGGCCGAGCTCGGCCGGCCGCTGGCCGCCGACCTGGTGGGCCGCGGCTTCGCGGCGCTCAACGTCGAATACCGCCGGATGGGCGACGGAGGTGGGTGGCCGCGGACGGGCCAGGACGTCGCGGCGGCGGTCGACGCCCTCGCGGAGCGGCCGACCGGCCTGGACCTCGGCCGCGTTGTCGCGCTTGGTCATTCGGCGGGCGGGCAGCTGGCGGGGTGGCTGGCGGCTCGCCGGGGCGGTACGGTCCCGCTCGTGGGCGCCGTGCTTCAGGCGGGTGTGCTGGACCTGGTGCGCGGTTCGGCGGACGGGCTCGGCGGCGGTGCCGTCGACGCCTACCTCGGCGGCTCGCCCGCGCGCCTGCCGGAGGCGTATGCGGCGGCGTCGCCCGTGGCCCTGGTGCCGCTAGGCGTGCCGACGGTGTGCGTGCACGGCACCGCGGACACGTTGGTGCCGCTCGACCAGTCCGAGGGCTTCGTCGCCGCGGCGTCGGCAGCGGGTGACGCGAGCACGTTGCACACCGTCGACGGCGACCACTTCGACCCGATCACCGTCGGCACGCCGGCCTGGGATCTCTGCGTCGACGGCCTGCGCGCGCTGACCGGCCGATGACGTACATCAGGCCCTCCCCCGGGGATTGGTTGGGGAGGGCCTGATGGGTTCTGGGGGCTACTTGCCGGTCAGGTGGGCGATGTAGGCGGGGCCGTGGTTGCCGTACCAGCCGGGGCCGACGGTAGGGGCCGGGGTGGCGTAGGTGCCGGGGCTGAAGACGTTGCCCGGGCCCTGCGGCGAGGTGGAGGTGACGGCGTTGGCGGCTCCGGCCAGTCCGAGTGCGGCGCCGCAGATGATGGTGGCGGCGGCGATGGTGCGGAAGATGGTGGTCATGTGTGACTCCTTTGTGCGAGTGCCGTTTTCGGCGTTGAGACAACTATGTCGTAGCGGAGGGTTGGCGTCTGTCGGGTGACCGGTGGATGGGTCGGATGAACGCGGGTGTCCACCGATCGGGGGACGTCGCGCCTCGCGGTCGCCGATACATGCACGTAACACTTTGGCGGACAGCTCTTTTCCCGCTGCGAGCCCTGCGGTACCGCCGCGGGCGACATAGGGTGTGGGCATGCCCGACGCCGAACTGTGCTGGACACCCGCCACCGCTCTCGCCGACGCCGTCCGGAACGGTTCGCTCAGTCCGACGGAGATCGCACGCGAGTTCGCCGACCGCATCGAGACGGTGAACCCCCAGCTGAACGCCTACGTTCACTTCGACCGCGAGCAGGTGCTGGCCGACGCCGCCGACCTGCAGCAGGAGGTGTCCGAGGGCCGCACTCGCGGGCCGCTGCACGGGGTGCCGTTCTCGATCAAGGGCCTGACCACGATGGCCGGTCTGCCGTTCGACTCGTCGCTCAAACCCCTGGCCGGCAACGTGGGCACCCACGACGCCACGGTGGTCACCCGGTTGAAGGACGCCGGTGGCCTGTTCCTGGGCAAGACGAACGCACCCGAATTCGGTTATTACGGCGGCACGGACAGCCATCTGTACGGCCCCACGCACAACCCCTGGCGGCCCGGTCACACCGCCGGCGGGTCGAGTGGGGGCGCCGCGGCGGCGGTGGCCGCCGGGTTGGGTCCGCTCGCCGAGGGTGCCGACGGCGCGGGTTCGGTGCGCATTCCCTCGGCGATGTGCGGCGTGGTCGGCTTCAAGCCGTCGCTCGGTCGCATCCCGCACACGCTTCTCGACGGGCGGCACTACACCCACGTCTTCCACGGGCCGATCACCCGGACCGTCGCCGACGCCGCCCTGATGTTCTCGGTGATGGCCGGACCATCGGACTCCGATCCCAACAGCGTCCCGTCCGACGGAATCGACTATGCCGCAGCCGTCGAGGGTGACGTGACCGGCTGGCGGGTGGCCTGGTCGCCGAATCTTGGCCTCGGACACGTCGACCCCGAAGTGGTCGCGGTGTGCGCCGAGGCCGTGCGGGCCTTCGAAGCCCTCGGCGCGGTGGTCGAGGAGGCGACGCCGGACTGGGGTGATCCCGAGGAGGCGATGTGGAAGGGGCTGTGGGTGCCGGGGTACTCCTGTGAGTACGACGTACTCGACTGGAAGTCGCAGCGGGGTCAGGTCGACGACAACCTCATCGAGATCTTCGCGCAGGCCGAGACGTTGACCGCCGTCGAGATCGGCCGCGCGGAGGCCTTCCGCGGCAAGATGTGGGACACCTTCGGGGAATTCATGCGGACCTATGACATCCTGGTCAGCCCGACGCTGGCCAGCCCCACCTTTCCGCTCGACCGGTTCGCTCCCGAGTGGCTCGACGGTCAGTCGTTGCAGCGTCAACTGCTCGGTTGGTTGCTCACCTACCCGTTCAACATGACCACGACCCCCGCCATCACGGTGCCCGCGGGGTTCACCGCCGACGGCCGGCCCGTCGGGCTGCAGATCGCCGGAGCTCACCGCGCCGACGCCGCCGTCCTGCGGGCCGCGGCGAACTACGAGGCCGTCCGGCCGTGGGCCGACGCGAAACCCGCTCTGGCTACAGCGCCTTGAGCCAGAACGCCCAGCGGGGATCGGACATCTTCAGCCGTGCCCGCATCAGCTTCCAGCAGCCGTACTTGTGATAGTCGAAGTCCCACGCCGAACTCAGCTGCTGGTTGACACAAGCCCATAGGCCCCACTTGGTGTCGGCCAATGCACCGCACACCTGTACCCGCGCCAGCAGCCCGAAGTCGGCTCGGCCGTAGAAGTCCTCGACGAGCTCGTTGACCAGTTCCTCGGTGTAGAACATCTCGGTGGTCAACAACGCCAGCTCGTAGGCCCGTTCGTTGTTGGACGCGAACTCGTAATCCACCAGTTTCATCGGCTCGCCGTCGGCGACCAGGAAGTTGCCCGGCATCGGATCGTTGTGGCAGGCAACCAGATCCAGCCCGGACGCCAACAGTGCCTGCTTGGCCACCTGGTACTCGCCGAGGATCAGGTCGGCGTCCTCGGGTAGCCGCACCCCGAGCTCGCGGGCCTGCCCGAGATGCTCGTCGATCATGTCGAACATGGTCTTGGTGGTGGTCAGCAATTCGCCGGAGTGCAGCACCCGGTAGATGTCGATGATCTGGTGGGGGATGGCCACGTCCTTGAAGTCGCCGTTGGTGCAGGCGCGGTAGCCCTCCAGGAACTCGATGACCTCGACGCCGGTGTCCGGATCGAAGTGGACCAGTTCGGGGCCGATCCCCTTCACCCCCGCGCGACGGGCGGCCTCGTTGGCCAGGCCGCGGTCGATGAACGTCTCACTGCCGGCGCCGGGGATCTTCAGGAAGTAGCGGGTGTCGGTGCCCTCGACGGTGATTCGCCAATTGCTGTTCTGCAGCCCGCCCAGCACCGGGGCGTACTCCAGCCGCTTGCCCTGCCACGGTGCGATCGCCGCCAGGGCTGCCTCGACGCTGCGCTCCGTCTCGTTGCGCGCCGTGCCGACGGCCCGGTTGCCGGTGGTGTCCCGGACGGTCTCGGTGCCGGTCACAGGCTGCCCAGCCGATCGTGGAAGTGCACGTCGCCCAACCCGGCTCGGGCCCGCAGGAACTGCCAGTCGGAGAGCTTGGAGTACTCCAGCGTGCCCGGGCGGGCCGCGTCGGCATACGCGCCGATCAACCCCCACCGGACGCAGTCGGCGACGCCGTAGACCCGTGCACGGTCGAACAGGGCCTGGTCGAAGTGCCCCCAGGCGATCTCGAAGGCTTGCCGGGCGGTCGAGTCGAAGGGCCGCACCTCGGCCAGCAGCACGCCGACGTCCTGCAGCGGATCCATCACCGCCGCGACGTCCCAGTCCAGCAACAGCATCCGTCCGTCGTCGGGCAGCAGAACGTTGGACACGTTGCCGTCGCCGTGGCAGGGCGCGGTGTCGAAACCGGTAGCCGCGATCCGTTTTTCGGCCATCGCCAGCATCCGGGCCATCCAGTCGAAGTCGACCGGTAGCGCCACGTCGTTGGCCACGGCGAGGTCGGTCAGCGTCCGGACGTCGTCGAAGACGGTGGCACAGCGGGTGATCGAACCGAAGTCGTGCACCCGCTTGCGCAGGGCGATCAGCTGTTCGAGCCGGGCGTCGTCGTCGAACACGTTCAGCGTCGCGGTCGAGGCGGGGTCGACCAGGTTTTCCAGCACCAGGATGCCGGCGGCGTGATCCGAGGCGTGTACCCGCGGGCCGACGCCGAGCTCTCCCGCCTCGGTGGCGGCGGCGAACGCCTGCGCGACGTCGACGTAGGCACCGGCGTGGCCGATCATGGACTTGACGAAAGCCGTTGTCGGAGAAGCCGAAGTGTCGTCGGTGCGGACGTCGAAGCACTCCGAGTCCGCACCCCACCAACTCGGGCTGGCCATCGTCGGGGCCGCGTCGGTGGTGACGTCGACGTCGACGAACAGTCCCAGCGAATGCAGCGAGTCGGCGATGTCTGTGGTGGGCATCATTGGCCTCCCTGGTGGACGGCGGCCGGTGAGGGCCAGGTGACGGTGACGGGCCGGGCCGCTTCCAGCCACTTGGTCAGACGCAGCACGTCGGCGTCGGCGAATCGGGGTCCGATCACCTGGATGCCGACGGGCATGCCGTCGCCGAAGCCGAAGCACAGGGCCGCGGCCGGTTGCGCCGTCTGGTTGGCCCAGGCGGTGAAGCCGCAGTGCGCCAACGGGTGTGCCGGATCGAGCCCGACCTCGTCGGCGGGGAACCCGATCGTCGGGATGACCGGTGAGATGACGTAGTCGAATGCGGCGGTCGCCGCGCGGACGAGCTCCGCCGAACGCGCCACCGCCTCACCGTCGCGGGTGAAGTCGGTGGCGGAGCGGTCGGCACCCGGCGCGCACCAGCCCCGGATGGCGGGGTGCACCAGCTCGCGCAGGTCCTCGCGGATGGACTCCAGTTCGGCCGCGGCGCGCACCTGAAACAGCCGGTCCAGTGCGGGATACGGGTCGTCGGCAAAGATCGGGGCCACCGTCGACACGGTGGCGCCGCCGTCGCGGAGCGCGGCCGCGGCGTCGGCGAGCACCGCCAGCACCGCGTCGTCGGCGCCGAAGCCGGACCCCAGTTCGGTCAGCGCGCCGATGCGAAGACCGTTCGGCGCCAATGGTTCTCGGGGCGTCGGGGCCGTCGGCGGTGCCAGACTCCACAGATCGCGGTCGTCGGCGCCCGACACGACGTCGAACATGTCCATCACGTCGTCGGCGGTGCGACCCATCGGTCCGGCCGAGCGCATGGTGGACGGGGCGGTGTGCGGAACGCGGCCCTGGGTGGGCTTGAGCGCCACCAGGCCGCAGTGTCCGGCGGGCAGCCGGACCGAGCCGGCGATGTCGGTGCCCACCGCCGAGAAGCCGATGCCCGACGCCAGTGCGGCACCCGCACCGGCACTCGACCCGCCGGTGCTTCGGGACGGGTCCCAGGGGTTGCGGGTGACGCCGTACAGCGAGCTGACGCCGGCGGCCATCATGCCGAAGTCGGGCATCGTCGTCTTCCCGACGATGACGGCCCCGGCCTCCTTCAGCCGGGCGGCCGGCGGGGAGTCGAACGTCGAATCGGGAAGGTCGGCGTTGGCGGCGCAGCCGTGCCGCCACGGGGTGCCGACCGCGTGCACGCTGTCCTTGATGGTGACGGGCAGACCGTCGAGCGGACTCAACGGCGAGCCCGCGGCCCATCGAAGGGCGGACTCCTCCGCGGCCGTCGCGGCGCCGGCGGCGTCCACATAGGCCATGGCGTTGACGCCCGGGTTGCGGGCCTCGATCCGTGCCAGCGTATGGCTCAGGACGTCGACCGGTGTCAGGGTGCCGCTGCGGTACGCCTCGCGCACCACGGCTGCGGGGGAGTCCAGCACGTCGTCGCTCACGAGACCTGCGCCGCCTCGAGCGCCCCTGCGACCATTCGCCGGGCGGTGGCCGTCAGCAGGTGCAGGCCCGCGAGCATCTGTGCGTCGGTGCTGTATTCGCGTTCGTTGTGGGAGACGCCGTCGACGCTGGGAATGAACAGCATGACCGTCGGAACCACGTCCTTGAGGTTGACCGAGTCGTGCCCGGCCATGGTGGGCATCGTGCGCCATCGCAGCCCGAGCTCGTCGGCCACGGCACCGGCCAGCGCGATCCCGGAGTCCTGGTAGCGGGTAGACGGGCGCAACGTGGCGCTCTCGATCTCGACGTGGACGTCGCCGGCCTCGTCGATCTCGGTGATCCGCTCGAGGAACCGCGCGTGCGCGGCCTCCACCGTCCGCGCCTCCAGGGCACGCAGATCCGCCGCGAGCCGGACGCGGGCGGGCACCACCACCGGTGAGTTGGGCTCCACGGTGAACCGCCCGACCGAACCGAGCACCGTGTCGGGGCCGAACTCCTCGGCGACGGCCCGGACGGCCAGCACCACCTGGCTGGCGCCGACGAGGGCGTCCCGCCGGTACCGCATGTGGGTGGCGCCGGTGTGGGACTGCTCGCCGTGCACCGTGACGACGTACTTGTAGGCGGCCCAGTTGCTGGTCACCACCCCGATGTCGAGTCCCTCGTCGACCAGCGTGCGGCCCTGCTCGATGTGGATTTCCGCGTACGAGTTCGCCGTCGGGGCCACGTCGTGACCCTGAAAACCGATGCGGCTCAGGGCATCCCGCACCGAGGTCCCGCTCTCGTCGACGACGTCGAGGACCGCCTCGGCAGTGGTCTTGCCGACGTAGACCGCGCTGCCCATCAAGCTCGGCGAGAAGCGGGAACCCTCCTCGTTGAACCAGTTGACCGCCGCCACGTTGTACCGGGCGCGTTCGGGGTCGGCAACCGCCCTCGCCGCGGCGTACGCACCGGCCAGTACCCCGTAGGCGCCGTCGAATCGGCCCGACGTCGGCTGGCTGTCCAGGTGCGAACCGAGCAGGACCCACGGGGCGTCCGCCACGATCTCGGCGCCGCCGTACATGTTGCCGACCGCGTCGACCCGGCAGTGCAGGCCGTGGTCGGCGAACCAGTCCCGCAACCACTCTCGAGCCCGGCCGTCGGCCTCGGTGGCGGCTTCCCTGTCCACCCCGCCGGCCGCGGTCGCACCGATCGCCGATAGCTCGGCGAAGTCGGCGAGGAACGCCTCGTCGGTGAGGTCCGCCGTCATCGTTGTTCTTCGGCCAACTCGTGCACCTGGTCGTCGAGCGCCACCGGCGGCGTCGGGGCCGCGATCCGCATCTTGGTCTTGGCGGCGTCGAACATGTCGTTCACCCGGGCCTTGTCGGCGTCGTCGGTCGTGACCAGCGCGGCGGCCGCCAGGAACACCACCAGGTTGACCACCAGGCCGACGATACCGCCGGTCAGGCTGCCCAGCCAGCGGACGTCGTCGGGATAGATCCAGGTCATGACCATCGCCACCAGGAACCCCGACAGCATGCCCGCCACCGCGCCCTGCTTGTTGCCGCCGCGCCAGAAGATGCCCAGGAACAGTGGCACCGCCAGCTGGATCACGCCCTGATAGGAGATCTGGGCCAGCAGCTGCAGCCGCGTCATGCTGAACGTCAGGTACGCGACGACACCCGCCGCGGCCATGAAGACGAACATCGACGTCTTCGCGACCTGGGTCAGCCGCTTGTCCGACAGCGGCCGCTTCGTGGTGTTGACCAGGTCGTTGGCGATCTGCAGGCCGCAGACCTGGACGCTGCCGTCGATGTGACCCATGGAGGCGGCGAAGACGATGGTGATGCCGAGGCCCAGCAGCCAGGTGCCGCCGTAGTCGCTCATGATGGTGAACCAGCCGGCCTGTGGGTCCGCGACCACGTCGGGCATGGCCGTGGCGGCGATGCCCACGAGCATCAGCAGGGTGTAGAAGACACCGGAGATCAGCACCGTGCACAAGGTGCCCGACTTCACCGACCGCACACTCGACGCGGTGTAGATGCGCTGGAAACTCGTTGGCCAGCACAGTGATCCGATCACGCCGGTGAAGATCAACGCGAAGATGTAGAGCGGTCCGTACTTGTCGCCGTCACCCGGCAGTACCAGGTACTTGTCGGCGACGTCGTCGAGGTCGGCGATGCTGATCGGGCCACCGGCAACGCCGGACAGCAGCACCACGCACAGGATCGCCGAGAACACGTAGGCGACCGTGCCCTGGAAGGCGTCGGTCATGATCAGGCCACGCATGCCCATCCGGACGGTCCAGTACTGGCGGATGAGGATGACCGCGAGACCGACGATCAGGCACGTGGTGACCGACCAGGCCCCGTCGCTGGCGAGCTCGAAAACCGTTCCCAACGCCTGCATTCCGAGGACGACCCAGGGAAAGATCGAGACGATGCCGATGACGCTGGCGACGATCCGAACCGCCGACGAGTCGAACCGCTTGCCCAGCAGGTCGGGCTGGCTGCGCAGGTCGTACTTCTTGCCCCACCGCCATGCGCGGGTGGCCATGAAGTACATCATCGCCACGCCCAGGCTCGAATACGCCAGGCCGTAGAGGCCGAAGACGCCGGCGCCGGTGGCCAATCCGAAGAAGGCGATGAACGTGGATCCCGGCCACCACGAGTTGACGTAGCTCATGGCCACGTACCAGGGGCCGTAGCTGCGGCCGCCGACGGCGTACTCGTCGAAGTTTGGTGCCGTCTTCTGTTGTGTCACATACAGAATGGCGATGACGATGGCGTAGAACACCGCCAGCATGGCGAGCATGATCCACATGTCAGCCTCCGAGGCTCTCTGCGAGGGGTTCGGTCGAGTCGTCGTCGAGCTCGCCGCGGATGTCTTCGACCACGTAGAAGGCCGTCAGCGTCAGCCCCAGCACCAGGGCGTCAATCACCCAGTACATGATCGCGAACGGGATGCCGAGGATGTCGAATCTACTGCCGCTGCCCCACAGGTACAGCGGTGGGAACAGGGCGAACGCCAGGGCCACGGCGTACAGCGTCCCGAAGAAGGCGACGATGGACCGCCGACTGAGTCCTTGGATGAATGACGTCATAGCCGAACTCCTTGTCGATCCAGGTGTCCCGCCAGGGGAGCGGTCACGTATGTGCGGAGAGCCTCGTGGATGCGCCCGTTGCTGGCGATCCCGTTGCCGCCGTTGAACACCCGCCGACCGTCGAGGCTCGTGAACCGGCCACCGGCCTCTTCGATGATCACCGGCATCGGCGCCAGGTCGTAGGGCTGCGTGGTGTAGTCGACCACGGCGTCGGCGAATCCGCAGGCGACCATGGCGTAGCCGAAGGCGTCACCCCAGGTGCGCACCGTCACCCCCTGGGTCTGGAGGTCGGCCACGACGTCCGGCTCCCAATCCTCGAGCCAGGTCGCCATCACGTAGGCGCCGTCCAAGGTGGCGCGGTCGGACACCCGCACCGGTGCGCCGTTGCGAAAGCACCCCTTGCCGCGTTCGGCGTGGACGACGATGCCGGCGCTGGGCATGTTGATGATGCCGAACACGATCTCGTCGCCCTCCTGTAGCGCGATGAGGTTGGCGTACAACGGAACACCGCGGACGAAGGACTTCGTGCCGTCGATGGGGTCGACGATCCACGTGAAGCCGGAGTCGCCGTCGTCGTCGGGGAACTCCTCGCCGACGAAGCCGTCGTGGGGGAAGTTCGCCGCCACGGCGTCACGCATCGTCTGCTCGATCTCCCGGTCGGCCGCGGTGACAGGGGTGCCGTCCCGCTTGGTCTGGACCGAGAGGGTGCCGTCCTCGAAGTAGTGCTTGGCCAGGGAGCCGGCACTTTCGGCCAGCCCGAGAGCGAGGCCAATGCGGTCCGCGCGGTTGTCGCTCATGATCTCCGAGGATGCGGCTAGACCATTTCTGGTTCGTCTCGTCGCACGTTAAGCGCGTGTAACAAGCTCGATCGGCCCGTGCCCGGGTGGCCCGTTGTGGGTATCGTTCCGCCATGCTCCTTCTCGAGCACGCGCACGAGGCGTTGGTGCGGCTGGCCGGGGAACTCGCCGAACGCGGTGAGTCCAGACTGCCCACCGAACGAGACCTCGCGCAGCGGCTCGAGACGTCGCGGACCACGGTGCGCAAGGCGCTGGACCGGCTCGAGGAAGACCAGGTGATCCGCCGGGTGCGGGGCCGCGCCGGTGGTGCCTACCTCACCGGGGTGTCGCCGCAGGCCGCCCTGGAGGGCTCGCGACCGCTGTGCCACGGCCACGGCATCCTGCGCAGCCTGAACACGGTGAAGGGCATCCCAGAGATCCTGCACGAACAGGGATTTCGCGACGGCACCACCGTCATCTCGTCGGCTCTGGTGCCGGCGTCGGCGCGGGTCGCCCGTGCCCTCGGGCTCGCCGAGGACGGCCGGGTGGTCGCGTTGCAACGGCTGCGGCATGCCGACGGTGAGACGCTGTCGCTGGAGCGGATGTACCTGCGCGCCGAACTCGTCGACCTGCTCGGCACGGAGATGAAGTCGGTGTACCGCACGCTGCGCGCACAATTCGGCGTGCAGATCTGCGTCGCCGACGAATCCATCGAGATCGCCACCCTGTCGTCGCCCGAGGGCGCGCTGCTGAATCAGCCGGCGGGCACGCCCGTGCTCAAACTCGAGCGCACCGGGTACGACCAGTTGGGCCGGGCGGTCGAGTACTCGGTCGACCTGTTCCGGGCCGACCGCACCCGCCTGCACGTGCGGTCGCAGTCGCCGGTCACGCCGCGACGTATGTGACGTCGGGCCCCCGTCGGCCCCCGGGAATGAATCCCGCACCCGCCCGGTTGACCCATTCGACAACTTGAGTGACTCAGGCTCAACTCTCGCTTGACACACCGCAGCCGCGGAGGGCAAGCTTGAGCGCGGTCCACTCAGACCCCAGAACGTTTTTCTATACAGGAGGCAGTAACTATGGCTCGTGCGGTCGGTATCGACCTCGGGACCACCAACTCCGTCGTCTCAGTGCTCGAAGGCGGAGAACCCGTCGTCGTCGCAAACTCGGAGGGCTCACGTACCACCCCGTCCGTCGTCGCATTCGCGCGCAACGGCGAGGTGCTGGTCGGTCAGCCCGCGAAGAACCAGGCAGTCACCAACGTCGACCGGACCATCCGGTCGGTCAAGCGCCACATCGGCACCGACTGGTCCGTGGCGATCGACGGCAAGGACTACACGCCGCAGGAAATCAGCGCGCGCATCCTGATGAAGCTCAAGCGCGACGCCGAGGCATACCTGGGCGAGGACATCACCGACGCGGTCATCACCGTGCCGGCGTACTTCAACGACGCCCAGCGTCAGGCCACCAAGGAAGCCGGCCAGATCGCCGGCCTCGAGGTGCAGCGCATCGTCAACGAGCCCACCGCGGCGGCGTTGGCCTACGGCTTGGACAAGGCCGACAAGGACCAGACCATCCTGGTCTTCGACCTCGGTGGCGGCACGTTCGACGTCTCGCTGCTCGACATCGGCGACGGCGTCGTCGAGGTCCGGGCGACCTCCGGTGACAACCACCTCGGTGGCGACGACTGGGACGACCGGATCGTCACGTGGCTCGTCGACAAGTTCAAGGCCTCGGCAGGCATCGACCTGACCAAGGACAAGATGGCCATGCAGCGTCTGCGCGAGGCGGCCGAGAAGGCCAAGATCGAACTGAGCTCCGGCCAGTCGACCTCGATCAACCTGCCCTACATCACCGTCGACGCGGACAAGAACCCGCTGTTCCTCGACGAGCAGCTCAGCCGCGCGGAGTTCCAGAAGATCACCCAGGATCTGCTGGACCGCACCCGCAAGCCGTTCCAGTCGGTCATCAAGGACGCCGGCGTGTCGGTCTCCGACATCGACCACGTCGTGATGGTCGGCGGTTCCACCCGCATGCCCGCCGTGACCGAGCTGGTCAAGGAGCTCAGCGGCAAGGAGCCCAACAAGGGCGTCAACCCCGACGAGGTCGTGGCCGTCGGTGCCGCGCTGCAGGCAGGCGTGCTGGCCGGTGAGGTCAAGGACGTGCTGCTGCTCGACGTGACCCCGCTGAGCCTCGGCATCGAGACCAAGGGTGGCGTGATGACCAAGCTCATCGAGCGCAACACCACCATCCCCACCAAGCGGTCGGAGACCTTCACCACCGCCGACGACAACCAGCCGTCGGTGCAGATTCAGGTCTTCCAGGGTGAGCGCGAAATCGCCTCGGCGAACAAGCTGCTCGGGTCCTTCGAGCTGACCGGCATCCCGCCCGCCCCGCGTGGCACGCCGCAGATCGAGGTCACGTTCGACATCGACGTCAACGGCATCGTCCACGTGACCGCCAAGGACAAGGGCACCGGCAAGGAGAACACGATCAAGATCCAGGAGGGCTCCGGCCTCTCCCAGGACGACATCGACCGGATGATCAAGGACGCCGAGGCGCACGCCGAGGAAGACCGCAAGCGTCGTGAAGAGGCGACCGCCCGCAACGACGCCGAGGCGCTGGTCTACCAGACCGAGAAGTTCATCAAGGAACAGCGCGAAGCCGAGGGCGGCTCCAAGGTTCCCGAGGAGACGCTTGCCAAGGTGGAGTCTGCGATCGGCGAGGCGAAGTCCGCGCTCGAGGGCACCGACATCTCGGCGATCAAGTCCGCGATGGAGAAGCTGGGCGTCGAGTCCCAGGCTCTCGGCCAGGCGATCTACGAGGCCACCCAGGCCGAGCAGGCCAGCTCGGGCGGAGCCGAGGGTTCCGCGTCGAAGGCCGACGACAACGTGGTTGACGCGGAGGTCGTCGAAGACGACGAGCAGGAGCGCAAGTGACCCAGGAGAACGATCCGCACGAGCCGGTGACCATCACCGACAAACGGCGCGTCGATCCCGACACGGGTGCAGTACGTGAGAACGCGGATTCGGCGTCGGCCCCCAGTGGGTCGACGCCGGACCCGGCGCCCGAAACGGACGAGGCCGCCGAGCTCAAGGCGACGCTGCAACGCGTCAAGGCGGAATACGACAACTACCGCAAGCGATCCGTCCGGCAGGAACAGTCGGCGTCCGAACGGGGCAAGGCCTTCGCGGCCACCCAGTTGCTGCCCGTGCTCGACGATCTCGAGCGCGCGCGGCGCCACGGTGACCTGGAGTCCGGCCCGCTGAAGTCGGTGGCCGACAAGCTCACCGCAGCGCTGCAGGCCATCGGACTGGTGCCGTTCGGCGTCGAGGGCGACCCCTTCGACCCGTCCCTGCACGAGGCCGTGCAGCACGACGGCGACGGAAGCAACCCCGTGATCGGCACCGTGATGCGTCAGGGCTACCGCCTCGGCGACGGCCCGGTGCTGCGGCACGCGATGGTCGGGGTGGTCGACTCGGTCGACGTTCCCGACACGAACGACGTGTCGAACGCTCACAACGCACCGAACGGCAACGAGAATTCACAATCAGATCACTAGATTCACAGGACTGGCAGGAAGGGAGGTGACGCAGCATGGTCCAGCGCGAATGGGTTGAGAAGGACTTCTACAAAGAGCTCGGCGTCTCCTCCGATGCCAGCGACAGCGAAATCAAGAGTGTCGCCCGCAAGTTGATGGCGGAGAACCACCCCGACCGCAACCCGAACGACCCCAAGGCCGAAGAGCGGTACAAGGCCGTCGGCGAGGCCAAGGACGTCCTCTTGGACAAGGCCAAGCGCAAGGAGTACGACGAGACCCGTCGGCTCTTCGCCAACGGCGGCGGTCGTCGGTTCAACGGCGGCGGTGGCGGCGGCAACTTCGGCGGCTTCGGCGGCGAGGGCGTCGAATTCAACCTCGGCGACCTCTTCGACGCGGCCCCTCAAACGGGTGGCGCCAACATCGGCGACCTGTTCGGTGGGCTGTTCGGTCGCGGCGCACAACAGCCGCGGCCCAGCCGGCCACGCCGGGGCAACGACCTGGAGACCGAGACCGAACTGTCGTTCCTCGAGGCCACCAAGGGCGTCGCGATGCCGCTGCGGCTGACCAGCCCGGCGCCGTGCACCAACTGCCACGGCAGCGGTGCGCGCCCGGGCACCAGCCCCAAGGTGTGCCCGAACTGCAACGGTGCGGGCGTGGTCAACCGCAATCAGGGTGCCTTCGGCTTCTCCGAGCCGTGCACCGAGTGCCGCGGCACCGGCTCGATCATCGAGGAGCCGTGCGAGGAGTGCGGCGGCAAGGGCGCCACGACCCGGACCCGCACCATCAACGTGCGGATCCCACCCGGTGTCGAGGACGGCCAACGCATCCGGCTCGCCGGGCAAGGCGAGGCGGGCCTGCGGGGCGCCCCGTCGGGTGACCTGTTCGTCACCGTGCACGTGCGGCCCGACAAGGTGTTCGGCAGGACGGGGGACGACCTGACCGTGACGGTTCCGGTCAGCTTCCACGAACTCGCCCTTGGCACAACGCTTTCGGTGCCGACGCTGGAAGGCAAGGTCGGGGTCCGGGTGCCCAAGGGAACGTCCGACGGACGCATCCTTCGGGTCCGTGGTCGCGGCGTGCCCAAGCGCGCGGGCGGTCACGGTGATCTGTTGGTCACCGTGAAGGTCGCGGTTCCCCCGAACGTCGAGGGCGAGGCCGCCGAGGCACTCGAGGCCTACGCCAAGGCCGAGCGGGCAAGCGGGTTCGACCCGCGGGCCGGATGGAACGGTGCGTGATGAGCAAGAAGGACGACGCGCGCACCTTCCTGATCTCGGTCGCCGCGGAGCTTGCGGGCATGCACGCCCAGACGCTGCGGACCTACGACCGGCTCGGGCTGGTCAGTCCGCAGCGTAGCTCCGGCGGCGGCCGGCGCTATTCCGAGCGTGACGTCGACCTGCTCCGAGAGGTGCAGCGACTGTCACAGGACGAGGGCGTCAACCTCGCCGGCATCAAGCGCATCATCGAGCTGACCAACCAGGTCGAGGCGCTGCGGTCCCGGATGAGTGAGATGGCCGACGAGATGGAGCGGCTGCGGGCCAACCAACGCCGCGACCTGGCCGTCGTGCCCAAGAGCACGGCCCTGGTGGTCTGGCAGCCGCGCAAGGGCGCCCGCTAGGGCAACGCCGAGCGCGCGGTCCCGGCGAGGTCTCCTCGCCGCGGGGTCCGGCCGTGTACGCCCCCGGGTCGTTCCCCTTCGCCGAAATCCCATGCATCGGGTACTTGCTGGCGCCGGCAAGGGCGTCGGCCTTCCTCAACCGCGTACCGGGATGGTTGCGGGTTCGCCGCGCCGGAGCGGTCTCACCGGTGCTCACCGCGCCGGTGGTGTTCCTGGTGGCGACCGGAGTGTGGGGTTGGCCCGTCGGGCGTCGGGCTGGTCAACGCCGTTCGCAGACGTTTCCACCCGCAATTTCGGCGCGGGCTGAGCACCCCGATTCGGGTGCGTGCATACCGACTAAAGGTACGAAATTCGATTGCGCGTGTTCGCTAAATTTTAGGCCATTGTCTCAGAAATCGTCGAGCTCCCAGATTTCATTTTCGGCGCGCTGGTTTGCCAAACGCGAATGATTTCGGAAATGTCGCGCACGGTCCGACGTGCGGCCAAACCTCAAGTGCCTGAACCTGTTTGCGATCTAGCGGATGGCATGCGCGAATTCCGCCGAGCAGTTAAATTGATGCGCGTCGTGTAAGCCCGCGGGGAGGGCCGGTGGTGGGGGGATGAATGGTGACGACTAAGTCGACCGGGGACGAAGACAAAGTCGCAATGTCTCGTGATGGCAGCCATGGTTAGTCGCACGCACGTCGGACCATGGGGCCTGGCGATCGCACTGGACGGCTTGCGTGTCTCACGATGGCAGGCCGTGGCGCCGTGGTTGTTGGCCGTGAGTGCGGTCGCCTCCGTGGTGATCAGTACGTTCACCGATCCGATCGACTTGCACATCTACGTGCTCGGCGGGGCCGCACTGGACAATCCGAGTGCTCTCTACGACGTCGCCTATCTCGATCCCGCCCACGGCGAAACCATGCCGTTCGTCTATCCGCCCTTCGCGGCCATGGTCCTCTATCCGCTGCACTTCGTCCCGTTCTGGCTGGTGGCGTTGGCTTGGCGGGTGGGAGTGATCGCGGGCGTCTACGCAGTGGTCCGTCTCTGCCAGCAGATGATGGGTGTGGCCGACAAGCGCACCGCGATGCTGTGGACTGCAGGGGCGCTGTGGTTGGAGCCCATCGTCGGCAACGTCAAGCACGCCACGATCGGCGTGTTCCTGATGCTTCTCGTGATGTATGCGGCCCATTCCAAGCGGTGGTGGCTGTCCGGCCTATTGGTGGGTTTGGGCGCAGGGATCAAGCTGACGCCCGCGATCGCCGGTCTGTACTTCGTCGGGATACGGCGCTGGGCGACGGCGGCGTTCTCGGCGGTGGCCTTCTTGGCCACCCTCGCGGTGTCGTACGTCGTGGCGGGAGACAGAGTCCGGTTCTTCTTCGAAGACTTCATCGGCCGGGACGGCCTGTTCACGATCGGGAACGATTACAACCAATCGTGGCGGGGTGGAATCGCGCGCGTTCTCGGATACGACGCTGGCACCAGCCCGCACCTGATCGTGGCGATCGGTGTGACGGGTGTGCTGTCATTGGCGGCATGGTGGGCGCTGGGGTCTGCCGCAGCACACCGCGATCAGCTTGGCTCGCTGCTGGTGGTCATGCTCTTTGGTCTGCTCGCATCACCGGTTTCGTGGACGGCTCACTGGGTTTGGCTCGTGCCTCTGCTGGTCTGGCTCCTTCACGGGCCGTGGTCTCACAGGCCGGGGGCGCGTGTCTTGTGGTGGGCGTGGCTCATCGTGACCTTCGCGGCGATACCCAATCAACTCGCACAACTTCAGACGAACCGGTGGGAGATCAGCCGCCCCTGGTATGAGGCGTGGGCGGGACTGGTCTACCCGGCGTTGACCTTGGCAACGCTCGGATGGATCGTGGCCACTGCCGTTGCCATCCGTCGTGACGCCGCGCTGACAGCGGCGATTCCGATGGGCCAGTCAAGACACCAGAGTGTCACCACTGCGCACTGACGCAGTGCCGGCATGGCCGTGACGGCAAGAGCGAAATTCGTTCCATCCGAACAACTTCGATCGCAATCGTCGATGTGAATCGAGCCTCTACGCTCGCGGGACGCTCGAACTCAAGACGGCATCCACCGTCGGAGAGATTTGGCCCGACAGCATTTCGACGGCCGCCGCACTGAGGTGATCGGTGTCGATGAAGTTCACGATCCCGTCCCGTTCCGCTTTGCACAGCTGCGCGTCACAGATCAGGCCGATCGGATCGATGGTCCGCGACCGGTCTCCGAGCGTGGCGTGCAGTCGCTGGAACCATTGTGCGGTGCCGTGCCAGTACTGCTCCTCGGCGGCTCGGCTGACGTCACACGTGAAGGTCTTCCACCGCCGGGTGACGCATTCGGGTCCCGGCCGGTCCAACTCGGGAGACAGGCCGAACAGGTCGACCCCCACTCCGGCCCGGTCCAATCGCGTCAGCAGTGCCGGCGTGCCGGCTTCCATCAAGGGGCCGTTGGCCACCATCAGGTCGTGAGTCTCCTGCGCCTGCCCACCGTAGAGCTCTGGACGGCCCTGGTATGCGGGCCACCTGGCCACCAGGATGACGCGAACCGGCCGCCCGTTCTTCGCGGCGTCGAGCACCCACTGAAGCGCTGTGGCGTTGTGCTCCTGACACAGCTCGAGGCGGGTCCGCTCGAGTCCAGGTGGGATGTTCGGCAGTGTCGTGGCGCTCGAAAGGTATGGCGGGCAGGTGGCCCGGCTCGCGACCACCACGTTGACCGGTCGACCGTCGACCGCCTTGACCACACCGGGAATGAGCGCTTGGGCGAAGGAGTCGCCCCACACCACGACGGAAGGTCGCGCAGGATCGAAGCCGTCCAATGGGCACACGGGATCTTCGGACCTCGTCTGGAGCATCACGGTGTGGTAGCACCGCTCGGGAAAGGCTCTGTCGTTCTTGGCATGCGACGCGGCCGACCAATCCTCGGCCCTGGACCACCGATCGGCGATCAGCAGGCAGCAGAGTGCGAGCGCACAGGTCAGTGCAATGGCGAGAAGCCCGGTCAGCACCGTGCGTCTGCCGTGTGAGCTGGAATGCGTACGGAAGCGCGGCTCCCAGAAGCGGTAACTGGCCACCGCGATTCCCAATGCGACGAGCACCACGAGCACCCGTAGCCACACGGGCGGTTCGCGCAGATACCAGGTGGCCAGCATCGACAGCAACGGCCAGTGCCACAGGTACCACCCGTAGGAGACCTTCCCGATGCCCAAGACCGGAGGAGACATCGCGAATCGCCCACCCGGATCGGCAGAAGTCATGTGCGCCATGATCATTCCAGCCGTCGCGAGCGTGGGCATCAAAGCCCACGCGCCCGGATATCCGTATTCCGGCAGGCCCACGACGACGACTCCCACCAGGACGACGGCCGATGAGAACCACACGATGCGGCGCAGCAGAGTGGATCCGAGGGCCGGGTTCACCACCGCCAGCATGGCGCCGATGCCGAGCTCGTAGGCGCGACCAAAGGGAAGGTAGAAGGCCTGGGTCGGGGAGTATCGCGCAAGAATGACCGCGCAGAGCAGCGAGGTCACGCATACCAGCAGGATCAACGCGATCATGACCCGCCGTCGATCGCGAGTTCCTCGGCGGCAGAGGAATCCGGCGATCAGGAACAGCAGCGGCACGCCGAGGTAGAACTGCTCCTCGACGGACAACGACCAGGTGTGAAGGAACACCGTCGGTTGGTACGAGGGGGTGAAGTAATCCCCCGTGAACATGCTCAAGTAGAAGTTCGACGTCGACGTCGCGGCCGCAATGGCGCCCTTGGCGACTGCTTGTTGCTCACCGATGGGGTTGAACACGAACATGCTCAGGACGGTCGTGACCGCGATCATCAGGAGTGCTGCTGGGGCTAGCCGACGGACGCGGCGGCCGTAGAACGCCCACCAGCCGACGTGTCCGGTCCTGGCACGCTCGTCGGTCAAGCTGCGCAGAATGACGAAGCCCGAGATCACGAAGAACACGTCGACCCCGGTGAATCCACCGCGGAAACCGGGCACGCCCGCATGGAAGGCGACGACGATGACGATGGCGACGGCTCGCAGCGCGTCGATGTCGGGTCGGTAGCCGCCCCCGTCGACCAACCGCGTCGTCGCGGCCTGCGTCGTCGTCTCCTGGTCGACCACCGTGTGAATCCCATCTCCGCGGTGCGGCAATTCGAAGCGGGCGCTGTGTCATGACCCGGCAAACGGCGGACGGCCCTCACTATAGGCAATGAGGCTGGAAGTCACCGACCGGGCAGTGCAGGACACCCGAAACCTCGCACCGACGTGCGAATCGAAATCCGAAGTGGCATAGCGAATTGCGTGATCGGTCCGCGAATCGTGTTTGCCATCGTTGCGAATTCCAGGATTCGTTCAGTCGTGGTCCCTGGTCCGCTGGGCGCGCGGCCAGTTACCGCCGTCGGGGGCATCGTTGCCACGGTCGGCGTCGGACGTCAGGCACCGGGGTGCACGCGCGCTCACCCGGGGCGGCAACGCCAACGTTGTTATAGTCGCCCGGTGATGGCGGAGACGGAGACGAGGGTGCGCCCCGCCCTCACCCGCCTCGAGACACTTGCGCCGATCTTGTTGGCAATCAGCGTCATTGTGCGGCTCGCATCCACGATGGGTGCCTACTTCGTCACCGGCGACTTCTTCTTCGACCTCCACGTCTACGTGATCGGCGGCGCGGCCCTGAACCACCCGGGCACCCTCTACGACGTCTTCTACGTCGACCCGGTCAAGGGCGAGCACCTGGCGTTCACCTATCCCACCTTCGCGGCGATCATCTTCTACCCACTGCATCTGCTGCCGTTCGGTCTGATCGCCTTTCTCTGGCAGGTGGCGCAGATCGGGGCCGTGTACGGATCGGTGCGGCTCAGCCAGCGCTTCCTCGGCGGCGGCAGTCGACGAATCGCGATGGTGTGGACCGCGGCAGCCCTGTGGCTCGAACCCGTGGCGAGCAACTTTCAGACCGGACAGGTCGGCGTCTTCCTCATGCTGGGCGTGCTCTACGCCGCCTACAGCACTCGCTGGTGGGTGTCCGGCCTCCTGATCGGCGTCGGTGCCGGCATCAAGCTGACGCCGGCGACTACCGGTTTCTACTTCCTCGGCATGCGGCGCTGGGCCGCCGCGGCGTTCTCGGCGGTGGCGTACTTCGGCACGGTCGCAGTGGCCTACCTTGCGTTTCGGGATGACACGAGTCGCTACTTTCCGGGGCAGATGATCGAGGCGGGCCGGACTCTTCCCGTCGGTTCGTCGTGGAATCAGTCGTGGTTGGGTGGCATCTCGCGGATCGTGGGACACGATGCCGGTCCCCGTTCGCTCGTCATCGTGGCGATCGCCGCCACCGCGGTGCTGACCGTACTGGCTTGGCGGGCACTGGGTTCCGGCACGGGTGAACGCGACAGGTTGGGTTCTCTGCTCGTGGTCCAGCTGCTGGGACTGATGGCGGCGCCGGTGTCGTGGATCCACCACTGGGTATGGGTGGTTCCCCTGATGGTCTGGCTGATTCACGGTCCATGGCGCGACAAGCCGGGCGCCAAGATCCTCGGGTGGGGCTGGCTGGTGCTCATGGTGGTCAGCGTTCCGAGTCTGCTGTCCCTGGCCCAGCCGAACATCATGGACTTCAGCAGGCCCTGGTACCTGGCGTGGGCCGGACTGGTCTACATCGCGGCATCGCTGACCACACTGGTCTGGATCATCGTCACCGGTCGCCGTGTCTGACACGCACACGCGAGTCGACCGCCACCAGTTGTTCGCCCCGGTGGTGCTGGCGGTCAGCGTCGCGGTGCTCCTCGGCGCGACCATGTCGAGCCAGCCCTACCTCGTCGACTTCCGGGTCTACATGCTCGGCGGCGCCGCGCTGAGCCACCCCGAGACCCTGTACTCCTTCGCATACTCGGCCCAGTCGCCCGACCAACCCTTGCCGTTCGTCTATCCGCCGTTCGCGGCCGTCGTCTTCTGGCCGCTCACGGTGCTGCCGGTCGAAGTCGCCGGGCTGCTGTGGCAGCTGGCGATGTTGGTGGCGGTGTACGCCATCGTCTGGATCAGCCAGCGCATGGTGGGCGTCGGGTCGCATCGCTCGGCCATGCTCTGGACCGCAGGAGTCGTCTGGCTCGAGCCGGTCCGCATCGCGGTGCAGCTCGGACAGGTGGGTGTCTTCCTGACGCTCGCCGTGCTGTACGCCGTGTACACCAATCGTTGGTGGCTGTCGGGTCTGCTGGTCGGGTTGGCCGCCGGTGTGAAGCTGACCCCGGCGATCACCGGCCTCTACTTCCTCGGAGTCCGGCGCTGGTCCGCCGCGGCCTTCTCGGCGGTGGTCTTCTTTGCGACGGTCGCACTGTCCTTCCTGGTGGTCGGCGACCAAGTGGTCCATTACTTCACCCAGGTGATGGGCGACACCAGCGTCAACCCGATCGGCATCGCGATCAACCAGTCCTGGCGAGGCGCGATCTCCCGAATCCTGGGCCACGATGCCGGCGAAGGCACCCTGGTGCTCGGCGCGATCGCCGCCACGGCGGTCCTGGCTCTGTTGGCGTGGCGCGCACTCGGGGCTGGCTCCGGGCCCCGCGACCAGTTGGGTTCGGCGCTCGTCGTCCAGCTGTTCGGCTTGCTGATCTCACCGATCTCATGGATCCACCACTGGGTGTGGGTGGTGCCGCTGGCGATCTGGCTGCTGAGGGGGCCGTGGCACGACCACCCGGGTGCCCGCATCCTCGGGTGGGGTTGGCTGCTCGTGACCTTCCTCGGTGTCCCCAGCATGCTCGCCTCGGCCGAACCGAGTCTCTGGCAGATCAGTCGGCCGTGGTACTTGGCATGGGCTGGCTTGGTTTACGTCGTCGCGACGCTGGTGACACTGGTCTGGATCGCGGTGACCGGGCGACGCGCGACCGCTGCGGGCGGGATCAGGTAGCGCTGATCGAGAACCTCGTCGTCTCCGGCTTGCCCGCGACCGCGAAGCGGTAGTTGCCGCGCCGCAGTGCGTCAGTCGGTGCGGCCATCGGCTCGATTGCGATGACGTCGTCGGTGGGCGGGGCGAACAGCTGCGCGGCGGGATAGCCCTTGAGGAACGCCACCTCGACGCGGCGGTCCCCGCCGGAGACGGAGAACACCGAACCCTCCGGCACCTCGTCGAATCCGTCGTCGTAGACGGTGTCGCCCAGCACCTTCGAGCCGCCCTCCCAGTCGTCGTGGGCGCCGGTCGGCAGTCCCCAGTTGTCGACCGGCCGGTGCCGCATGCTCGGGGTGGTCAGCGTCCACTCGGCGCGCGGAACCCCGGGCAGTTGGACGTACGGGTGATAGCCGAAGCACAGCGGCACGGACGCGGCCGTCGTCGGCATCACGGTGGTCTCGACGGTAAGGGTGCGGTCGTCGAGCGTCATGCGTTGGGTCAACACGTGAGGAAACGGGAACGACGCCAGCAGGCGGGGACGCCCGCCGTAATCCAAGACGGCGGTCAACGCGTTGTCCGACCGGTCGGAGATCAGCCAGCCCGGGTAGCCCGTGAGGACACCGTGAATGGGCACGCCATGCTCGTCGGTGCGCACGCCGCCGGTGCCCGGGGTGAGCGTCACGACGGCGCCGTTGATCCCATACTTGCTGGCGCTCAAGCGGTTTGCCCACGGATACAGGATGGGCACGCCCATGGTCTTGCCCGCGGTGATGTAGGCGTCCAGGCCGCGCCGCTGGCCGAGGAACTCGTGGTCCCCGTCGCGCAGGGACGTGATGATCATGCCTGCCATGGGGACGACGGTCGCGGTGAGCGGCGACGACGGATCAGCCAGCGTGACGGCTTCGAACTCGGACATCCGGCGATTCTGTCACGCTCAACCGTCGAGTGGATCGTGTTGGATGCGGCGTGGATCGGCGCCCTTGGCGATCAGGGCCGCCCGCGTCGCCGCGACCATTGCCGGTCCGCCGCACACCAGGATCTGTCGATCGCTCCAGCTGCCGTATCGCGTCACCACCTCGGGCAGCGTCCCGGTCTGGCGCACGTGCAGCCCGCGCGGAGGTTCGACGCGGGGGAAGTCGGCCGCCCACGGCGGATCGGAGGAGTACTCCGACACCGGTGTCACCGACAGCCACGGGTTGGTCGAGGCGACCTGCCACAGCGTCTGCAGGTCGTACAGGTCGCAGGGGTACTTGGCGCCGAAGAACAGGTGCACGCGCGGATTCTGGCCCCAGCGAGCGAGATTCATGATGATCGACCGCAGCGGTGCGAGACCGGTGCCACCGGCCACCATCAGCACGTCCCCGCCGTTGCGGTCGACGTGCATGGCGCCGTGCGGGTTGGACAGCCGCCAGCGGTCCCCGAGTGCGGTCTCGCCGACGATGGCGGTGCTCACCATGCCGCCGGCGACCGAACGCACGTGGAACTCGATGGCGCCGCTGCGGTCGGCCGGAATCGAGGGGCTCAGATACCGCCAGCGCCGCGGCCACTGCGGCACCTGCACCGTCACGTACTGGCCGGCGTGGAAGTGCAGCGGCTCGTCCAGTTGCAGCCGGACCACCGACACGTCGCGGGTGGCCCTGATGTGGTCGACGACGCTGCCGTCGACGAAGGGCGGCCCCTTCTCGGCGTCGGCCGCACCGCGCATGATCCCGACGATCAGCATCACGGCCTGCTGCGCGGCGTCGGCCAGTCGGTCGTCCCACCGTTCGATGAGATGGCTGCGCAGCGTGGTCAGCAGCGCGTCCTGCATGGAATCGTAATGTCGTTGCGTGACACCGTATTTGCGGTGATCGCGACCTAGCTGGGCGAGGAAGGCGACGGGCTCGTCGGCGCGTTGGGCGATCAGCTCGCCGAACAACCACGTCATGGCCTTGGCGAACACGGTGCGCTGCCGGTCCATGTCGGGCGGGAACAGGTCGCGGACCGCGCCGTCGACGGCGAACCAGCGGGTGTAGAAGCGGTGGATCAGCTCACCCGAGCCGGCCTCGGGATCGAAGGCGTCGCGCAGCGTCGCCAGCGCGTCACGATCGTCGAGTCCCACGCCGTTCGAGTGTAGGGGCGTGCCCAGGGTCAGAGCCCGTGCAGGCCCTTGTAGAGCACCAACACGCCGAGCACGACGAGGATGCCGGCGACGAGGGCGGCGTGCTGAGCCTCCATCCAGTCCTTCAGCCGGGTGAGAGGTTGGTGCAGCCGGTCGCCGGACACCGCATAGGCGAGCACCGGCAGCGCCACCGTCGAGGCGGCTATCGCGACGTAGAAGAACACACCGAGGGCGGCCCCCTTGCGGCCCAGCCCCTCGGTGCCGATCGCCAGACCCGCTGCGGCACACATGAACAACACCTTGGGGTTGGCCACGACCAACACCAACGCGGTGACCAACGCCTTGCGCGGGGTGATCGTCGCGAAGCCGGTCATCCACTTCGGCGAATGTTCCGACCGTCGCCGGGTCAGCCACTTGTAGCCGCCGAAGACGATCAGGGCACCGCCGGCCACGATGCGCACCCACGAGGCCCAGCTGGGAGGTTTGTCGAGACCGCCGCCGACAACGTTGGACACCTCCACGAAGATCTGCGTCACGACGGCCAACCCCACGACCCAGCCGGCCAGGAAGGCCAACCCCGTCGGCCTCGGCCGGGGTGAGTGCAGCACGAGGACCCCCGGGATGATCGACAGGGGTGACAGGGCGACCACCAGTGCCAAGGGGATCAGTTCGGCCAGCATCGCGGTAAACGTAGCAAGCTCGGGCCTCCCGGTCGTACTCTTCCGCCCAGCTCGGCGGGGTGGGCGCTGACGGCGTTCTGCTGAGAGCAGCGCGAGCGGCCAAAGGTGCTGCCGTGGCGGCATCGTCGAGGCATGACCGACGACAAACCGCCGCAGTTCACCCAACGACTGCGTGACGGCCTCTTTCGCAAGCGCGTCCTCGTTCTGGACGGCCCGCTGGACGACGACAACGGAACCGTCCTCGCGACGCAGATCCTGACGCTCGCCACCGACGACGCCGACCAGGACATCGCCCTGTGGATTCACTCACCGGGCGGGTCGGTCCCGGCGATGCTCGCCATCCGCGACGTGATGCGCCTGGTGCCGTGCGACGTCTCGACCCTCGCACTCGGATTGGCCTGCAGCGCCGGGCAGTTCCTGCTGTCGGCGGGCACGCCGGGCAAGCGCTACGCCCTTCCGCATGCACGCATCCTGATGCACCAGGGCTCGGCGGGCATCGCCGGCTCTGCGGTCGAGGTGGAGGTTCAGGCCGACGACCTTCGGCACACCAGGGACACGGTGCTGCGGCTCATCGCCGAGGACACCGGCCAAGACGTGGAGCGGATCTTCACCGACTCGCTGCACGATCGTTGGTTCACCGCCGAGCAGGCGCGCGCCTACGGATTCGTCGACGGCGTCGTCGAGACGTTCGCCCAGGTCGCACCGAATCGCCAGCGCCAGTTCGGGATTGGGGCACCCGCGTGAGCACCTACACCATCCCGAACGTCCTCGTGCGCAATGCGGCCGGCGAACGGATCATGGACGTCTATTCGCATCTGCTCACGGAACGGATCGTCTACCTCGGCACCGCGATCGACTCCGGCGTCGCCAACGCCCTCATTGCGCAGCTGCTTCACCTGGAGGCCGACAATCCGGAGCAGGAGATCAGCCTCTACATCAACTCCGAGGGCGGCGACCTGGCCGCGATGCTGGCGATCTACGACACCATGCGCTTCGTCAGGGCGCCGGTCGCCACGACGTGCATTGGGCAGGCCGTCGCCGCGGGTGCGGTGCTGCTCGCGGCGGGCACGCCGGGTCGACGTTCGGTGCTGCCGCATTCGAGGGTGGTGTTGCATCAGCCGGCCGCCCAGGGCCGCGGCACCATTCCCGACCTGATCCTGCAAGCCGACGAGGTGGTGCGCGTGCGAAGCCAACTCGAGGCGATCCTCGCCAGGCACACCGGCCGCACCGTCGAGGAGTTACGGCACGACACCGACCGCGACCGGGTGTTCGACGCCCACGGAGCGGTGGGCTACGGCCTGGCCGACCACGTGCTCGACCAGCGGGCTTAAGCCGCCATCAGCGTGGGGCCCGCGGACCGATGGACGGTGGGACGGCCCAGGTCGGCCGAGATGCCGCCGAGCAGTCGGGCCAACTCGATGCCGAGCGCCCCGGAGACGGCGGCAATCATCTCGCTCGACGGCTCCTTGCGCCCGCGCTCGATCTCGGACAGGTACTGCGGTGAGATGCCGGCCCGCTCGGCGACGTCGACCAGTCGGCGGCCCTGGTCTTCGCGGCGCTCACGCAGCTTCCGCCCGAGCACCTCGCGCCAGAGGGGCTCCGGTTCCCGTCGTTCGGGATGGATGCGGATGATCTCGCCCATGGCCACATCATGGCTGGACCTGGGCTGCGGCGGAAGGGTGTTCGCTGAGGACGAATCACTACCAGCGGTCAGGTGACGGACCGTCGGTTGTGGGGTAAGGACGTGGCATGGCCCCCACCCGTGGTTCGATCTACGCTGCCCATTTGCGACGGGGCGGAACCGTCGCGGTGCAATTCATCGCGGTGGTGGCCGCCCTGTGGGTGCTCGGCTGGGTGGTGGGCAAGACCTGGGTGATCATCCTGCCGGTGGTGCTGGCGCTGATCGTCTGCACGGCGCTGTGGCCGCCGGTGCGGTGGCTGCGCGAGAAGGGGCTGCCGCCGGCCGCCGCGGTTCTACTGGTGCTGCTCCTCGCGGTGGGCGTCGTCGCGGGCCTCGTCGCGGCCGTCGCGCCGGCCATCTTCGAGCAGTCGGTCGAGCTGGCCGACCAGGCCCAGGCGGGCGTCGTCCAGGTGCGCAACTGGCTCGACGGGCCGCCCCTGAACGTCAGCGAGGCACAGCTGAACTCGGGCGTCGCGGCCATCAACGACTGGTTGAACTCCAGCAGCTCGCAGATCGCCTCGGGGCTGTTCACCGGCGTCGGCGCGGCCGCGTCGGCGCTCATCACGGTCTTCACCGCGATCGTCGTGACGTTCTTCCTGCTCAAGGACGGTCCGCAGTTCATCCCGTGGCTGCGTCGGAGTGTCGGCATGCCGGCCGCGCCGCACCTTGCCGAGGTGTTGAGCCGGTGCTGGGCGACCCTCGGCGGCTTCATCCGCACGCAGGCCCTGGTGAGCCTCGTCGACGCGGTTCTCATCGGCATCGGCCTGGTGGTCCTCGGGGTGCCGCTGGCCTATGCGCTGGCCATCGTCACCTTCATCGGTGGATTCGTCCCCATCGTCGGGGCGTTCGTCGCAGGCGGTCTCGCCGTGCTGATCGCGTTGGTGTCCAACGGGCCGGTCAACGCCCTTCTCGTGCTGGCGCTGATCCTCGCCGTGCAGCAACTCGAGGGCAACGTCCTGCAGCCGTGGCTGCAGGCCAAGTCGATGAAGCTGCACGCGGTGATCGTGCTGCTCGCGGTGACCTTGGGCAGCACGGTGTTCGGCATCATCGGCGCCTTCTTGGCCGTGCCGGTCGCGGCCACCGGGGCGGTGATCATCCGCTACTACGGCGAGCAGGTGGGTATGCGTGCCGGTGAGACGCCGCAGGAAGACGAGGACCACCCAGAAGAAGAAGTGGACGAGGAACCCGTCACGGCAGACGCCAAATGACTTGCGTCGCAGGGTAAGACGCCTACCCGGAACACGTTCGGCCCCGTCGGCGGCGCGAAGCCCGCAGGTCGTCGCGCGTCGTCACGACGTCTCCGGGACGATCCCAGACCTTTGCTGGGCGTTCACCGGCGAGACTCGCCGCCGTCGCGTTCGTAAAGTGGCTGTAGTTCTGGAACTATCTCGAATGACCACGCTCGTGCTGCGTCGGATCTGCCGGGAGGGCGGGGGAGTGACTTTGCCAGACCCTCGCCGCGCTGCGGCGATCGGCGTCGTCCTCTGGGGCGTCTATCTCGCGTGGTCGGTCGTGCAGGGATTGACGGGCCAGGCGATCAGCCCGGCCGCCGGGCGAACCGTCAGCGGTGTGGCCTTCGCGGCCTTCGGGTTGTTCGCCTTGGTGTGCGCCTCGATGGCGGCGGTCTCGAACGGCGGGCGGGCGCGGGCGGCATGGGTGTTCGTGGGCATCGGAGCGGCCGCGTGGATCGCCGCGATCGCCGGCTCGGACCTTCGGTCGCCGTTGGGCGCCATCGGGGTCCCGTTCGCCTCGGTGGCCGACGCGGGTTTCATCGTCTTCCCGATCGCGACGTGCGTGGCGCTGTTGCTGCTGCACGTCGGACCGTCCGGGTCGTCGACGATGCGCCTGTTGATGGACGGGCTGGTGGTCGCCGGCTCGCTGTTCCTCATCGCGTGGATCGTCGTGCTGCGGGAGCTGTTCGACGCCGGTCGCACCGATCCGGTCGTGTTGGCCGTCCGCGTGGCCTATCCGATTCTCGACCTCGTCGCCATCACCGTCGGCGTGCTGGTGACGATGCGGGCAAAGGGCGCGATCCGGATGTCGGTCGCGTCGTTGACCGTGGGCATCGTGCTCATGTCCATTTCCAACGACGTGCTGTATCACCTCGTCGCCGGCAGCGGTCGCGGCGGCGTTCACCTGCTCGACCTCGGCTGGGCGACCTCGTTGCTGGCGGTGGGGCTGGGGGCACTGGCCGGCTGTGGCCAGCGGCGCGCCGGGCACATCCCGGTCCACGACACCCTCTGGTTGCCCTACGTACCGCTGTCGGTGGCCGGGGTGGTCGTGGTCGCCGATCTCGCCAAGCCGGCGTCCGCAGTCGTTCTGATGGTCTCCGTCGCGCTGGTCGTCGTCGTCATGTTGCGGCAGTTCCTGGTGATGGGCTCCAATCAGCGTCTGCTCGCCGTCGTCGCCGAGCAGGCGCTGCAGGACCCGCTGACCGGGCTCGCCAATCGGTACCTGTTCAACGACCGACTTCACCACGCCGTCGAACTGCACCGGCGCGAGCTGTTCGGGGTGCTGGCGGTCCTGACCCTCGATCTCGACGACTTCAAGCTGGTCAACGACGGACTGGGCCATGCCGCGGGTGACGCGCTTCTGGTGGACGTCGCGGCGCGGATCCGATCGGCCGTGCGCAGCGGAGACACGATCGCGCGACTGGGCGGCGACGAGTTCGCGATCCTGATCGAGAAGGGTCCGGAGACGCCCGACTCCGTCGCGCAGCGCGTCGTCGACGCCTTCGAGCAACCCTTCCTGGTCGACGGTCACCTGCTGCCCATCCGACCCAGCGTGGGGTTGTCCGTCGCCCAGGCGCGGGATCGCGATCTGCGGGCCGAGGTGTTGCTCAAGCAGTCCGACCTGGCGATGTACGCGGCCAAGCGCACCAGTGGCTCCGGGGTGGTGACCTTCGCCTCGGACACGGGACCGCTGCGCGGTCTGCAGGGCGAGGACGACGCCCCGCGACTGGGACTGCTCGGCGACCTCCGGGCGGCGATCGAGCACGGTGACCTGTCGATGGTGTACCAGCCGAAGGTCGACCTGAGAGTCGGTGCGCAGGACCTCGTCGGGGTGGAGGCGTTGGTCCGGTGGCCCCATCCGGAGCATGGTCTGCTGACCCCCGGCGAGTTCCTCCCCCTGGTGCGTCGTCACGACCTGATGGCGCCGATGACCGAGCTGGTGTTCGACCTGGTCTTTGCGGACTCGGCGCAGTGGCGAGGGGCCGGGCGGACGGTGCCGGTGGCGGTCAACCTGTTCGCGCCGTCGTTCGACGACGCCGACCTGCCCGACCGGTTGATCGCGGCCCTCGGTGGGCACGGGTTGGCGGCGACCGAGCTGACGCTGGAGATCACCGAAGAACTCGTCATCCAGAACGTGCCCGGGGCGCGCCAGGTCTTGGAACGCTTGCGCGAGTGCGGGATTCGCGTGTCGGTCGACGACTTCGGCAGCGGGTTCGGCGGTCTGCACTATCTGCGGGAGCTTCCGGTCGACGAGGTGAAGCTGGATCGGGAGTTCGTCATGCCGATCCTCGAGGATCGTCGGACCGCCTCCATCGTGCGCGCCGTGATCGAGCTCGCCCACGACCTCGGGGTGACGTGCGTCGCCGAGGGTGTCGAGAGCGCGGCGGTCGCCGCTCGGCTCCGGGAGTACGGCTGCGATCTGGCGCAGGGGTATCACTTCAGTCCGCCGATCGCGGCCACGGAACTGCTCGAGACGTTGACGAACCTGGACCCTCAGGCGACCCGCAGTTGACGGATCGCCGCAAAGTGATCAGACTTGAGCGGAACAGACTCAACCTTAACGGCGTTGGACAACGCGAGAAACCTTTTTCCCTGACAGAAACGGAGGTGTCGTGGACTCGTTCAACCCGACCACGAAGACCCAGGCGGCGCTCAGCTCGGCGTTGCAGGCGGCCAGCGCCGCAGGCAACCCGGAGATCCGGCCCGCTCACCTGTTGACGGCGCTGCTCGCCCAGAGCGACGGCATCGCAGCACCCCTACTCGAGGCCGTCGGCGTCGACCCCGCGGTCGTCCGCTCGGAGGCCGCCAACCTCGTCGACCGCCTGCCCAAGGCCAGTGGCGCCAACTCGACGCCCAACCTGTCGCGCGAGTCGCTCTCGGCGGTCACCGCCGCCCAGCAGCTCGCCGGCGAAATGGACGACGAATACGTCTCGACCGAACACCTGCTCGTCGGCCTGGCGACCGGTGACTCCGACGTCGCCAAGCTGCTGACCGGGCACGGTGCCTCACCGCAAGCGCTGCGGGAGGCCTTCACCAAGGTCCGCGGCAGCGCGCGCGTCACCAGCCCCGATCCGGAGGGCACCTACCAGGCGTTGGAGAAGTACTCCACCGACCTGACCGCCGCCGCCCGCGAGGGCAAGCTGGACCCGGTCATCGGACGCGACAACGAGATCCGTCGTGTCGTCCAGGTGCTCAGCCGTCGCACCAAGAACAACCCGGTGCTGATCGGCGAGCCCGGCGTCGGCAAGACGGCGATCGTCGAGGGCCTGGCGCAGCGGATCATCGAAGGCGACGTGCCGGAGAGCCTGCGCGACAAGACCGTCGTGTCACTGGATCTCGGCTCGATGGTCGCCGGCGCCAAGTACCGCGGCGAGTTCGAGGAACGCCTCAAGGCCGTCCTCGACGACATCAAGAACTCGGCGGGTCAGGTCATCACCTTCATCGACGAGTTGCACACCATCGTGGGGGCCGGCGCGACCGGCGAGTCCGCGATGGACGCCGGCAACATGATCAAGCCGATGCTGGCCCGCGGCGAGCTGCGCATGGTCGGCGCCACCACGCTCGACGAGTACCGCAAGTACATCGAGAAGGACGCCGCACTGGAACGCCGCTTCCAACGGGTGCTCGTCGGCGAACCGTCGGTCGAGGACACCGTCGGCATCCTGCGCGGACTCAAGGACCGCTACGAGGTGCACCACGGCGTCCGCATCACCGACTCCGCGCTGGTGGCCGCGGCCACGCTGAGCGACCGCTACATCACCTCGCGCTTCCTGCCCGACAAGGCCATCGACCTGGTCGACGAGTCGGCGTCGCGGCTGCGCATGGAGATCGACTCCCGGCCCGTCGAGATCGACGAGGTCGAGCGGTTGGTCCGTCGCCTCGAGATCGAGGAGATGGCGCTGGCCAAGGAGTCTGACGACGCGTCCAAGGATCGGTTGGAGAAGCTGCGTTCCGAGCTGGCCGACCACAAGGAGAAGCTGGCCGAGCTGACCACGCGGTGGCAGAACGAGAAGAGCGCCATCGACGTCGTCCGCGAACTCAAGGAGCAGCTGGACACGCTGCGCGGCGAGTCGGAGCGGGCGGAGCGCGACGGCGACCTCGCCAAGGCCGCCGAGCTGAGGTACGGCCGCATCCCCGAGGTCGAGAAGAAGCTCGACGCGGCGCTGCCGGTCGCCGAGGCCCGCGAGAACGTCATGCTCAAGGAGGAGGTCGGGCCCGACGACATCGCCGAGGTGGTGGAGGCCTGGACCGGCATCCCCGCCGGTCGCATGCTCGAGGGCGAGAGCGCCAAGCTGCTGCGCATGGAGAACGAGCTCGGCAAGCGCGTCATCGGACAGCGCAAGGCCGTGCAGGCCGTGTCCGACGCGGTGCGCCGGACGCGCGCCGGCGTGGCGGACCCCAACCGGCCGACCGGCTCGTTCATGTTCCTGGGGCCCACCGGCGTCGGCAAGACCGAGCTGGCCAAGGCGCTGGCGGAGTTCCTGTTCGACGACGAACGGGCGATGATCCGCATCGACATGAGCGAGTACGGCGAGAAGCACTCCGTCGCCCGCCTGGTCGGAGCGCCTCCCGGCTACATCGGCTACGACCAGGGTGGTCAGCTGACCGAGGCCGTCCGCAGGCGTCCGTACGCGGTGGTCCTATTCGACGAGATCGAGAAGGCGCACCCGGACGTGTTCGACGTGCTGCTGCAGGTGCTCGACGAGGGCAGGCTGACCGACGGTCAGGGCCGCACGGTGGACTTCCGCAACACCATCCTCATCCTGACGTCCAACCTGGGCGCCGGGGGCTCCGAGGAGCAGGTGATGGCCGCGGTGCGCTCGGCGTTCAAGCCCGAGTTCATCAACCGGCTCGACGACGTCATCGTCTTTGACGGACTGAACCCGGAGGAGCTGGTGTCCATCGTCGACATCCAGCTGGAGCAGCTGCAAAAGCGGTTGGCCCAGCGCCGGCTCGTGCTCGAGGTGTCGCTGCCCGCCAAGAAGTGGTTGGCCGACCGCGGCTTCGATCCGCTCTACGGCGCCCGGCCGCTGCGCCGGTTGCTGCAGCAGGCCATCGGCGACCAGCTCGCCAAGCAGCTGCTGGCGGGTGACGTGCACGACGGTGACGTGGTGCCGGTCAACGTCAGCCCCGACGGCGAAGGCCTCATTCTGGGCTGACGCCTCTCCCGACTGGCCACTTGTTGCACGCCTTCTCTCTGATTGCGTGCGACAAGTGGCCATTCGGCGTTGGAAGGTGGCGCCCACGAGGCGTGACCGGTTTGTGATCACCACGAGTTCTGGCGAAACCGGTACCAACCAGTAGGCTAGGGCGCAATGGTCCCGCTTTGGTTCACACTGTCCGCACTCTGTTTCGTGGGTGCGGCCGTGCTGCTGTACGTCGACCTCGACAAACGGCGCGGACTCGGCCGTCGCCGCAAGTCCTGGGCCAAGTCGCACGGGTTCGACTTCGAGCCCGAGTCGACCGAGATCGTCGACCGCTGGAAGCGCGGCGTGATGTCCACCGTCGGCGACGTGGCGGCCAAGAACGTGGTCCTCGGCCAGATTCGCGGCGAGGCCGTCTACATCTTCGACCTCGAGGACGTCGCGACCGTCATCGCCCTGCACCGCAAGGTCGGGACGAACGTCGTGGTCGACGTCCGGCTCAAGGACATCAAGGAACCCCGCGAGAGCGACATCTGGCTGCTCGGCGCCATCGGTCCGCGGATGGTGTACTCCACCAACCTCGACGCCGCCCGCCGGGCCTGCGACCGCCGCATGGTCACCTTCGCCCACGCCGCACCCGACTGCGCCGAGATCATGTGGAACGAGCAGCACTGGACGCTCGTCAGCATGCCGGTCACGAGCACTCGCGCCCAGTGGGACGAGGGCCTTCTGGTGGTCCGGCAGTTCAACGACCTGCTGCGCGTGCTGCCGCCCATCCCGCAGCCGGGGCAGAGCGGCGTCTCCGGTCAGGCGATCGCCCGGCGCGGTGGCTCGCCCAGTCGACCGGTGGCCGCACGTCCCGCCGAGTTGCCGGCCGGTCGCACCGACGCGCCGCCCAACCGTGGCGACGTCGGCCGCTACACCCAGCAGCGCCCGCCGGTGCGCAACGGGCGGCAGTCGCCTCACTACCAGCGTTAGAGTCGCCCCCGCGTAACCTGTCGGCATGCCACGACCCGTAGCACTGATCACCGGACCGACGTCCGGGCTGGGCCTGGGCTTCGCCCGCCAGTACGCGCTCGACGGACACGACCTGGTGCTGGTGGCTCGCGACGTCGAACGGCTCGAACGACTGGCCGCCGAACTGCGTGCCGACGCCGGGGTGGAGGTCGAGGTGCTCGCCGCCGACCTGGCCCTGGCCGACGATCGCCTCAAGGTGGCCGACCGCCTCGCGCTGGGCGTGCGAATCCTGGTGAACAACGCCGGTTTTGGCACCTCGGGGGAATTCTGGACCGCCGATCTCGACGTGCTGCAGTCGCAGCTCGACGTCAACGTCACCGCCGTCATGCAGCTCACGCGGGCCGCGCTGCCCCCCATGCTGGCCGCGGGGGCGGGCACCGTGGTCAACGTCGCCAGCGTCGCGGGCCTGTTGCCGGGCCGCGGGTCGACCTACTCGGCCTCCAAGGCGTGGGTGATCTCGTTCTCCGAGGGGCTGGCCAACGGTCTCGGCGACACGGGCGTCGGCGTGCACGTCCTGTGCCCCGGGTTCGTGCGCACGGAGTTCCACGAGCGCGCGGGCATCGACATGGAGGGCACGCCGTCGTTCCTGTGGCTGGAGGTCGCCGACGTCGTGCGCGACTGCCTGGCCGCGGTGGCGAAGGGTGAGGTGGTGATCGTCCCGGGTCTGCAGTACAAGGTGCTCACGACGGCGGGACGCGTGGTGCCGAGGAGTCTGGTGCGGGCGGCGACGAAAGTGGTGGGCCGCGGCCGGGGACGTACCTGAGTGCGCGCAGTCGTCGCGCTGCTGCTGACCCTCGTCGTCGGCGCCGCCCTCGTCGCCTGTTCGGATGACCCCGAGCCAAGCCCGTACGCCACCCAGGGCGCCAAGATCGGCGAATCGCTGGCCGTGCTGGGCTGGAACGTCTCGGCGTCCAACCTTCGATTCGACGGCGACTACGTCCTGGTCGACGTGGACGCGTCCCCCTCGCAGGCCGGCGGCCAACACGCGAAGGCGGACTCGCTCCGGTTCGGCCTCTACGGAGCGCTGGCCCACCCGATCGAGAGCACCGCGCTGGGCAGTTGCGCGAACGTGACGACCCTGAGCCTGCAGCCGGCCGTCTCGCCGAACCCCGACAAGCTCTCCGGCACCGTGTGTTTGGGCCCGCTCCGCGATCAGACCCAGGTCCGCGGGGTGTACGTCTACTCGCCGCAGGACCGCATCCCCGGCACCATCGCCGCCTACGGCGCCTCGTTTCCCGTCGGGCTGAGTCCCACCGCGGACACCGAGACGGGCCTGGTGCTGAAGTCCACCAGCGTCGACGCCTTCGACGCCGACGGGTCCCAGCTGGCGCCGGCCGCGTTGGGGGAGCCGACCGCGTTCACGGGCAACGGCTACATGCTGCTCGGACTCGACATCAGCGGGCTGGCGTCGCGCTACCGCGACGATTCCGTCCGGCGCGGCGGACCACTGATGGTGCAGGTCACGCCGACGCTGCCCGGCAAGGGGCTGTCGTATGCGTGCTCGGTCTACGGTGCGTCGCTGCTGGTCTTGCCCGACTCGTCGTTGGACGCGGTGTCGGTACGGGCCTCGCTGTGCACGCAGGGCGAGATCAACCAGGCCCTGCTGTACGCCACCGTCGCCGTGGTCGGCACCCACGCCGCGCTGTGGACCACCCGTGACTGAGGACGACCCCACGCTGCTCGGTCCCACGCTGCCCGGTCCCACCGAGTGGGGGACGACGCCCGGGGTCGGCCCCTGGGACGGCCCGCTGCCCGACGACCCACGCTACGACCGGGATCTGTTGCGCGAGGGCGACACTCGCAACGTCGTCGACGCGTACCGGTACTGGACCCGCGAGGCCATCATCGCCGACATCGACCACCGGCGGCATCCCCTGCACGTGGCCATCGAGAACTTCGGCAACGACGCCAACATCGGCGCCGTCGTCCGCACGGCCAACGCGTTCGCCGTCGACACCGTCCACATCGTCGGCCGGCGTCGGTGGAACCGTCGCGGCACCATGGTGACCGACCGCTATCAACGCCTTCGCCACCACGCGACCACCGCCGAGTTGCTCGACTACGCCGCCGAGCAGGGCCTCGAGGTGGTCGCGGTGGACAACGTGCCGGGTGCCGTCCGCCTCGAGCACACCCGGCTACCCCGCAACTGCCTGCTGATATTCGGGCAGGAGGGCCCCGGCATCACCCCCGAGGCGCAGAACGGCGCCGCCCTCACCGTGTCCATCGCACAGTTCGGCTCCACGCGCAGCGTCAACGCCGCCGTGGCCGCGGGCATCGCGATGCACGCCTGGATCGCGGCGCATGCCGACACATCGCGCGCCTGGTAGGGCAGGATGAAATCCATGGATCAGCTGTGGGCCAATCGCGCGGCCAGTGCAGAAGCCGCGATCGCCAAACGGCACTACCGGAAGCTGTGGCGGCTGCCCGGCACCCAGCTCGGCGTCGTGTCCTGGCCGCCCACGAAGAAGAACCTGTCGTTCGGCACGTGGCACTACTGGTGGCAGGCGCACCTCCTCGACTGCCTGGTCGACGCCCAGATGCGCGACCCGCAGCCCGAGCGCAGGGCGACCATCGAACGCCAGATCAAGGGTCATCACTGGCGCAACACGCTTCGGTGGACCAACGACTATTACGACGACATGGCTTGGCTTGCACTGGCTTTGGAGCGGGCTGGCAGCCAGGCCGGCGTCGAACGCCCCAAGGCGCTCGACACGCTGGCCAACCAGTTCCTCAACGCGTGGGTGCCCGAGGACGGTGGCGGCATCCCGTGGCGCAAACAGGATCAGTTCTTCAACGCACCGGCCAACGGGCCCGCGGGGATCTTCCTCGCGCGCTACGACCGACTGCGCCGAGCGCAACAGATGTCCGACTGGATCGACGACACGCTGGTCGACCCGGACACCCACCTGGTGTTCGACGGCATCAAGAGCGGCTCGCTGGTGCGCGCGCAATACACCTACTGCCAAGGCGTCGTGCTCGGACTCGAGGTCGAACTCGCCGACCGCACGCAGGACGCCCGGCACTCCGCCCGCGCCCGTCGGCTGGTCGACGCGATCGCCGACAACATGGCACCGGGCGGCGTCATCCAGGGTGCCGGCGGGGGAGACGGCGGTCTGTTCAACGGCATCCTGGCGCGCTACCTCGCGCTGGCCGCCAACCGGCTGCCGGAGGATTCGCCCGAGGACACCGCCGCGCGCGCCACCGCCAAGGAATTGGTGCTGAAGTCGGCGCAGTCGGCCTGGGACTTCCGGCAGAACGTCGACGGTCTGCCCCTGTTCGGCGCGTTCTGGGACCGCAACGCCGAGCTGCCGACGGCCGGCGGCGCGGACGCGCAGTCCGTCGACGGCGCGGTCAACGCCTCGGCGGTCCCCGAGAAGGACATGTCGGTGCAGCTGTCGGGATGGATGCTCATGGAGGCCGCCCATTCGGTGGCCGACGAGACACCCGCCGGGCAACTGGTGCTGGACGTCCCCGAGCAGCCCGACGGGGAGGACGGCGCGCCGTGACTTCCGCCGATCAGCTCTCCGGGGGGTGGGTGCCCGATCAGCAGACGAGGGACGACGCCAACCTGACGCGCTTCATGACGTGGCTGGCCGACACCGGCCGGGGCGAGTTCGACGACTACCACGCCCTGTGGTCGGCCTCGGTCGACGATCTCGAGTGGTTCTGGGACGCGGTGTGGCACTACGTCGACGTCTCCGCGTCGACGCCCCCGACGGCCACCCTCGCGACCGCCGACATGCCTGGCGCTCAATGGTTTCCGGGTGCGACGCTGAACTACGTCACCCAGATCTTCCGGCACGCCACCGCCGACCGGCCCGCCATGGTGGTCGCCGGCGAGGACGGCTCGTCGGAGTGGTCGTGGGACCGGTTGCGCACCGAGACCGCGGCGTTCGCGGCCTACCTGCGCGAAGTCGGCGTGGTCGCGGGTGACCGCGTGGTCGGCTATCTGCCCAACGTCGGCGAGGCCGTCGTGGCCCTTCTCGGGGCCGCCAGCGTCGGAGCGACCTGGGCGGTGTGCAACCAGGATCTCGCCGTCGGCGGTGTCGTCGCCCGGCTCGGCCAGCTGGAGCCGAAGGTGCTGGTGGCCAGCGACGGTTCGGTGTACGCGGGCAAGCGCCGGGACCGGCACGCCGAACTGCACGAAATACGTTCGCAGATACCCAGTTTGGTCGCCACAGTGGTGGTGCCCCGGCTCGGGGACCCCGTGGCGGACGCCACCCCGTGGGCCGAGGTGCTCTCCCGCGGTGCCGGCGCCGAACTCGACGTCACGCCCGTCCCGTTCGACCATCCGCTGTGGGTGCTGTTCTCCTCGGGCACCACCGGAACGCCCAAGGGCATCGTGCACGGCCACGGCGGTGTCCTGCTCGAACACGTGAAGTACCTTCACCTGCAACTGGATCTGAAGCCTGAGGACCGCTTCCTCTGGCAGTCCAGTACCAGCTGGATGATGTGGAACCTGTTGGTGTCGGGTCTGCTCGTCGGGTCCACCATCGTGCTGTACGACGGCAGCCCCACCCTTGGTCGCACCGACTACCTCTGGCAGGTGGTCGCCGATCACCGGGTGACGGTGGTCGGCGCTGGCGCCGGATACTGGCTGGCGTGCGCCAAGGAGGAGCTGCACCCCGGCAAGGACTACCAGCTCGACGCGTTGCGGGCCGTGGGCTCCACCGGATCGCCGTTGCCCGCCAGTGGTTTTCGCTGGGTGCAGCAAGGCATCGGCCGGCCCGTTCCCGTGATCTCGATTAGCGGCGGCACCGACGTCGTGACGGCGTTCATCGGCGGAACCCCCCTGGTGGAGATCCGGGCGGGCGAACTCAACGCGATCTGCCTCGGCGTCGCGGCCGAGGCGTGGGGTGACGGCGGTCGGTCGGTGACGGGGCAGGCCGGCGAATTGGTGGTGACCAAGCCCATGCCGTCGATGCCGGTGTACTTCTGGAACGACGAGGACGGCGAGAAGTACCGGTCGGCGTACTTCGACAAGTACCCGGGCGTGTGGTGCCACGGTGACTGGATCACCATCACCGACCGCGATTCGGTGGTGGTGCACGGCCGTTCGGACGCCACGTTGAACCGGGGCGGCGTCAGGATGGGCAGCGCCGAGATCTACAACGCGGTCGAGGGCATGGTGGAGATCCAGGACTGCCTGGTGGTCGGCGTGGAACTCGACGACGGCGGGTACTGGATGCCGCTGTTCGTCGCCTGCGCCGACGGCGTGGAGTTCGGCCAGGACCTCCGATCGCGGATCGTCGACGCCGTCCGGACCGGCGCATCGCCACGGCACGTCCCGGACGACGTCATCGCGGTGCCCGGGATTCCGCGCACCATGACGGGTAAGCGGCTCGAGATACCGATCAAGCGAATCCTGCTGGGCGCCAAGGCGTCCGACGTTCTCACCCCTAGCGCCGTGGATCGCCCCGAGCTGCTCGCCGAGTTCGAGGGACACGCGCGGACGTGACCGAGACGACCGACGACTCGCGCCGAGGCAAGCCGGCACCGAGCCGCTTCGGTCGCGACCCCACCGCCGCCCGCAGCGGCGAGAACACCGCCGCCGCGCTGCTGCTGGCGTTCACCGTCCTCGCCATCGTCTGGGCCAATTCGCCGTGGGCGCAGAGCTATTCCGACTTCTGGAGCACCGAGGTCGGAGTGAGGTTTGGTGATCTGCACGCCGAGTTGAGCCTCAAGCACCTCGTCAACGACGGCCTGATGACGTTCTTCTTCTTCATCGTCGGCCTCGAGGTGAAGAGCCAGTTCACCATCGGCGAGCTGACCGACCGAGCCCGTGCCGCGGTGCCCGTCGTCGCCGCCGTCGCCGGACTGATCGTGCCCGCCGTCGTCTTCCTGCTGTTCAACCCCTCGGGCGACGACGCACGCGCCTGGGGCGTGGTGATCTCCACGGACACGGCGTTTCTGGTGGGGGCGTTGGCGATCATCGGGCCGCAGTGCCCGGCCCGACTGCGCACCTTCCTGCTGACCCTCGCCGTCGTCGACGACGTCGGCGCACTGCTCGCCATCGCGGTGTTCTACTCCGACCACGCCAGTCTGGTGCCCCTGCTGGTCGCCGCGGTGATCGTCGCGGGCATCGCAGCCGTGCGCCTGCTGCCGGCGGGACAGGGGCCCGCCTACGCGGTGCTGTCGGTCGCGCTGTGGCTGGCGCTGTCGACGGGCGGTGTGCACCCCACTCTGGCGGGAGTGGTCGTGGCCCTGCTGATTCCGGTGTTCACCCCCGAGCGCCAGCGTGTGGAGGAGGCGGTCGACGTCATCCGGGCGTTTCGGCAGTCGCCGAATTCCGAGTACGCCCGGGCGGCCACCCGCAGCCTGCGGGAATCCATCTCCGTCAACGAGCGGTTGCAGACCGGGTTCGGCTCGTACGTGTCGTTCTTCGTGCTGCCGTTGTTCGCACTGGCCAACGCCGGGGTGCACCTCGGCGGCGAGACGATGTCGGCGGCGGTGCGCTCGCCGTTGACCTGGGGCGTCGTCGCGGGTCTGGTGGTGGGAAAGTTCGTCGGGATCACCGGGGCGACCGCCCTGCTGCGGGCCACCGGAATCGGGGTGCTGGCACCGGGTTTGACGCTGCGGCGGGTCGCGGGCGGCGCGGCGCTGTCCGGAATCGGGTTCACCATTTCGCTGTTCATCATCGACCTGGCGATCGACGACCCGGCCAAGCAGGATCAGGCCCGCGTCGGCGTGCTCGCCGCGTCGGTGCTGGCGCTGGTGCTCGGCTGGGTCACCTTCCGGGTCACCGACTGGTTGAGCCCGCCGATCTCGGTGGGAATGACCCTGATTCGCGACGTGGACCCCGATCGAGACCACCTGCGGGGAAACCCGAATGCTCCGCTGACGCTGGTCGAGTACGGCGACTTCGAGTGTCCGTTCTGTAGCAGGGCGACCGGAGCCATCGACGAGGTACGCGAGTACTTCGGTCCCGACCGGCTGCGGTACGTGTGGCGGCATCTGCCGCTGGAACGCGTCCACCCCCACGCCATGGACGCCGCACGCGCCAGCGAGGCCGCCGCGCTGCAGGGCCGCTTCTTCGAGCTGGCGGCACGGATGTTCGAATTCCAGGACCACCTGGAGTGGGAGCACGTCTACCGGTACGCCGACGGGGTCGGGGTCGACATCGCGCGGTTCGACGACGACCTGCACTCGCCTCGGGTCCTGCACCGGGTCCAGGACGACGCGCAGGACGCCGAGGTGATGGACCTGGGCTCGACGCCGACGTTCTTCGTGAACGGTCGTCGGCACCAGGGACCATGGGACGCCGCCAGTCTCATTCGGGCACTGGAGGCGCCCAACCAACCCGGTGGTTGACCGCCTACCATCGAGCGCGTGACCGAATCCCCACGCGCCCGCATCGACTTTCCCGCCACCATCGGTGTGTGGTGGGCCAGCGACACCTGGGCCATCACCGATGCGCAGGACGTGGCCAAGGAGATCGAGGCCCTCGGCTACGGTTCGTTGTTCATCCCGGAGGTCACCGGCAAGGAGTGTCTGACCCAGTCGGCGGCGTTCCTGGCGGCCACCGAGCGGCTCGTGGTCGGCACCGGCATCGCCAACATCCACGCCCGCGCGGCCTCCGCCGCGGAGTCCGGCGCACGCACGCTGACGGCGCTGCACCCGGGCCGGTTCGTGCTCGGCCTTGGCGTGAGCCACGCCCCGCTCGTCGAGCACGGCTTCGGTGGGACGTACGCCAAGCCGCTCGCGACGATGCGCACCTATCTGGACAAGATGGCCGGCGTGCCCGAGCAGATCGAGCCGGGGGCGGGCCGACCCGCACGCCTGCTCGCGGCACTCGGTCCGAAGATGATCGAGCTGTCGGGGACGCACGCCGACGGAGCCCACCCCTATCTGGTGATGCCGGAGCAGTCCCGCAAGACCCGCGACATCCTCGGGCCGGACAAGTGGATCGTCTCCGAGCAGGCCGTCGTCGTGGGCGGCGACGACGCCGAGCAGTTGAGCGCCGCGCACGGGCATCTCAACGTCTACAGCGGGTTGCCCAACTACCGGAACTCGTGGCTGCGCCAGGGCTTCGACGAGTCCGACCTCGTCCGCGGCGGATCCGACCGGCTGGCCCGTGGGCTCGTCGGCATGGGTTCGGTCGACGACGCGGCTGCGACGCTGCGGGCCCACCTCGACGCCGGCGCCGACCACGTGGTGGTTCAGGTGCTCGGGGACAACCCGACCGCCGATCCGCGGCCGGCGCTGCGGACGCTGGCGTCCGCGCTGGGCCTCGGTTAGACCTCGCCGGCCCGCTTGGCTGCCTTACGCCGCTTGTACCACTCGTAGACGATGGGGGCGAGCGACGCGAGCACGATCACGATGAAGATCGGCTCCAGCAGCTTCTGGATGATCTCGAACTGCCCGAGCCAGTAGCCGAGCATGGTCAGCCCCACGCCCCACACGACGGCGCCGATGACGTTGAACAGGGTGAAGACGCCGTAGTTCATCCTCGCCGCGCCTGCCGTGATCGGCACCAGCGTGCGGACGATGGGGACGAACCGGCCGAGCACGATCGCGAAGGGCCCGCGTGCCTCGAAGAACGCGTGGGCCTCGTCGAGGTACTTCTGCTTGAGGACGCGATTGGTCGGCGTGAACATCGACGTGCCGAGGCTGCGGCCGATCCAGTAGCCCACCTGGCTGCCGGCCACCGCGGCGATGGGGATGAACAGCAGCAGCTGCCACAGATGGAAGTTGGTCTGCACGGTGTCGGCCTGGGCGGCCGTACCCGCGGCGAGCATGCCCGCGACGAACAGCAGCGAATCGCCGGGCAGGACGGGGAACAGGACGCCCGACTCGATGAAGACGACGACCAATAGGCCGACGAGTGCCCAGGTGCCGAAGTACCCGAGAAGCGTCAGCGGGTCCAGGAAGTCCGGCAGCAGCGCCAGGGTGGTGGTCGTCATGGCAGCCGAGGATACCGGCGGTAGCTGATGTCGACGACAGCCTGACGCCGACGCCGCCGCGTCACTAACCTCAAGTCATGCCCACACACAAAGCCGTCCACGTCGCCTCGCCCGGCGCAGAGCTCACCCTCGTCGATGTCGAGACCACGTCTCCACCGCGTGACCACGTGCGGATCAAGGTCGCCGCGGCGGGTGTCTGCGGCACCGACCACGCCTTCGTCAACGGTGGCTTCCCGGGACTGAACTGGCCCATCACGCCGGGCCACGAGATTGCGGGCACCATCGCCGAACTCGGGGACGGCGTCCAGGACTTCGCCGTCGGCGACCGTGTGGAGGTCGGCTGGTTCGGCGGCAACTGCAACCGGTGCAACCCGTGCCGCAAGGGCACGTTCATGCAGTGCGAACGGTTGCAGGTGCCCGGCCTGCAGTACCCGGGCGGCTACGCGGAATCGGTCGTCGTGCCGGCGACGGCCCTGGCCCGCATCCCCGAGGGTCTCTCGTTCGCCGAGGCGGCGCCGCTGGGCTGCGCGGGGGTGACGGTGTTCAACGGGTTGCGCACCACTAGGGCGAAGGCCGGTGACGTGGTCGCGGTCCTCGGCGTCGGTGGGCTCGGCCACCTCGGCGTCCAGTTCGCCAGGGCCATGGGCTTCGAGACGGTGGCCATCGCCCGCGGCCCCGGCAAGGAAGCCGACGCCAAGGAGTTGGGTGCGCACCACTACGTCGACTCGAAGGCCGAGGACGTCGCCGAGGCGCTGAAAAAGCTCGGCGGCGCGGCGGTCGTGCTCGCCACGGCGGCCAACTCCGAGGCGATGGCCGCGACGGTTGGCGGCCTGGGCCCCCAGGGGGAGCTGGTCGTCATCGGCGTCACCGCCGAAGATCTGCCCATCAGCCCGCTGGACCTGATCAACGCCGGCCTGTCGGTGACGGGGCACCCGTCGGGAACGGCCCGCGACGTCGAGGAGACCATGCACTTCGCGCTGCAATCCGGTGTGCGAGCCATGATCGAGGAGCGGCCGCTGGCGCAGGCCGCCGAGGCGTACGCCGCCATGGACGCCGGCAAGGCCCGCTACCGGATGGTGCTGACGGTCTGACGATGGCGGGCAGGTCGCTGGCGGACGTTGAGTGGCCACCAGAACCAGCGGCCCAGCAGCGCCGCGATCGACGGTGTCAGGAACGACCGGATCACCAGGGTGTCGACGAGCAGACCGAGTCCGATGGTGGTGCCCACCTGGGCCATCACCTTCAGGTCGCTGATCGCGAAGGACATCATCGTGAACGCGAACACCAGACCGGCCGAGGTCACGACGCTGCCGCTGCCGGCGATCGCCCGAATGATGCCGGTGTTGAGCCCGGCGTCGCGCTCCTCCTTGAATCTGGACACCAGCAGCAGGTTGTAGTCCGACCCGACCGCCAACAGGATGATCACCGACATCGCCAGCACCAGCCAGTGCAGCTCGATGCCGATGACGTGCTGCCACAACAGAACTGACAGACCGAATGACGCGGCCAGCGACAGCACCACCGTGCCGACGATCACCATTGCGGCGACCGCGGCCCGGGTGATGATGAGCATGATGATGAAGATCAGGCAGATGGCCGAGACCGCCGCGATGACGAGGTCGTAGTTGGAGCCGTCGCGCATGTCCTTGTAGGTGGCCGCGGTGCCACCCAGGTAGATCTTCGATGTCTCCAGCGGTGTCCCCTTGATGGCCTCGAATGCGGCGTTCTTGATCTCGTCGATGTGCGAGATGCCTTCTGGCGTCGCGGGGTCGCCCTGGTGAGAGATGATGAACCGCACCGCTTTTCCGTCGGGCGAGACGAACTGCTTGAGCCCCCTCTTGAAGTCGGGGTTGTCGAAGACCTCGGGCGGCAGATAGAACGAGTCGTCGATCTTGGAGTCGTCGAACGCCTTGCCGATGGCACTGGGATCGGACTGCTGGCGGTCCTGCAGACTCTGCTGATCCTGCTGCGTCGCATAGTTGGTCATGATCTGGTCGCGATTGCGCTCCTGGGTGGCGATCTGCGGCGGGATCAACGCAATCAGCTTGGGCTGCAACGCGTTGAGCTTGTCCAGGCTGGCGGTCGTCTGGCCGAGGAGGTCGGTCAGTTCGCCGATCCCGTCCAGCGCGTCGAAGATGGAGCGCAGCGTGTAGCAGACGGGAATGTCGTAGCAGTGCGGTTCCCAGTAGAAGTAGCTGCGCAGGGGCCGGAAGAAGTCGTCGAAGTTGGCGATCTTGTCCCGTAGCTCGTTGGTGACCGCCACCGTCTTCTTGAGGTCGTCGGTCTGTTCCTGTTGGGCTGCGGCACTTTGCTTCTGCAACGACAGCTGCTGGCGCAGCACGTCGATCTGGGCGTTGATGTCGGCGGCTTGGGTCAGCAGATCGGCCGTGCGCTGTTCGGCGTAGGACTGGCCGAGCTTCTGGTTGACGCCCTGCTGACCGACGATGAAGGGAATGGAGCTGCCTTCGATGGGGGTGCCCAGCGGCCGGGTGATCGTCTGCACTCGGGCGATGCCGGGCAGGTGGAAGACGCTCTTGGCCACCCGGTCCACGACGAGCATGTCGGTGGAGTTGCGTAGATCGTGGTCGGCCACCAGCATCAGCACCTCGGGGTTCAACCGTGCCTGCGGAAAGTGCTTCGCCGCAACGCCGTAGCCGATGTTGGCCTCGACGTCGGCCGGCAGGTACTTCTTGTCGTCGTAGCTGGTCTTGTACGACGGCAGCGCGAGCAGGCCGACCAGAGTGATCGCAGTCGACGCCACCAGGATGGGTCCTGGCCAACGGACGACGGCCGTGCCGATCCGGCGCCACCCTCGGGTCTTGGTCGCGCGCTTGGGGTCGAGCAGGCCGAACCGCGACGCGATGGTCAACAACGCCGGCGCCAGCGTCAACGCTGACATGGTCACGACGAACATGCCGATGGCAAGCGGGATTCCGAGGGTCTGGAAGTAGGGCAGTCGGGTGAAGTGCAGGCACAGGGTGGCGCCGGCGATCGTCAACCCGGAGCCCAGGATGACGTGGGCGGTGCCGTGGTACATCACGTAGAACGCGTTCTCCCGGTCGTCGCCGGCGCTGCGCGCCTCGTGGTAGCGGCCGACGAGGAAGATTGCGTAGTCGGTGGCCGCGGCAATTGCCAAGAGGGTCAACAGGTTCACCGCGAACGTGGACAGTTCGATGACGTGGTGGTAGCCAAGGAACGCCACCACGCCTCGGGCCACGGCCAGTTCGAGGACCACCGTCAGCAGCACGATGAGCACGGTGACGATGGAGCGGTAGACCAGCAGGAGCATCGTCACGATCACGACGAAGGTCAGTGCCGTGACCAACTGCAGGCTCTTGTCGCCGGCGTGCTGCTGATCGGAGTTCAGCGGCCCGGCGCCGGTGACGTAGACCTTCAGCCCCGGTGGTGGTGGATGGGCGGCGACGATGTCGCGCACCGCTTCCACCGACTCGTTGGCCAGCGTCTCGCCTTGGTTGCCCGCGATGTACAGCTGCACGTAGGCCGACAGGTTGTCCGCGCTCTGGGATCCCGACGACGTCAGCGGATCGCCCCACAGGTCCTGGATGTGCTGGATGTGGGTCTTGTCCTTCTCCAGGTCCTTGATCAGGCCGTCGTAGTACTGATGATCCTGCGCGCCAAGGGGTTTGTCGCTCTCCAGGACGATCATCGCCGAGCTGTTGGAGTCGTATTCGCCGAACAGCTTGCCCACCAACTGGGTGGCTTGCAGAGACGGCGCGTCGTTCGGGGTCAGCGAGGTGGAGTTGGCCGCACCCACGGCCTCGAGCTGCGGCACGACGACGTTGACGAGCGCCGTCAGCGCCAGCCAACCCAACAGGACCGGCACGCAGAACAGGCGCAGGAAGCGGGGAATCCGGGCGCGGTGGACCGTCTGCTGGACCGTCTGCTGATCGCTCATGCGGACTTCACCAGGCACGACACCTGCGCGTTGACGCCGGTGGACGACTGCTCGTCTCTGACTTGGTCGTCGACGCTGACGCGGCAGCCGATCTGGTTGCCGTCACTCTGGGCGATGATGGTGGCGCTGGCCGACGGCTTGGTGGTCCTCAGGGTGATCGACCAGGGCAGGCGTGCGTCGTCGACGCGCTGCGGGGTCGCGTCCAGGTCGAGGTAGTTGATGGTCGCCACGGCGCCTTCCGTTCCGGTGATCTGGTAGGTCACGACCTTGGGGTTGAACGGTTCGGCGTCCTGCGCCAGGCCGGCGCCCGGGCGGGTGGTCTCGTTGTCCGACCCGAAGAAGCCGTGCATCCGGTACACCACGATGCCGCCGAGTGCGATCACCACCACGATGAGCAGCGGTATCCAGGCCCGCTTGACGATCCCGACCACAGAACCCCTCCGTCGCTCTGACCACACCAAGTGGTTAGCGCGTCAAACAATAGGGTGCACGACGTAGTTGGGCAAGCCGAACGGCTAACTCCACTTGAATCAGTGCGTTGTGGCGACTTACCGTTCGCCACGGACGTAAACTTCGCCACGTCGGCGACATCCGGCCCGACGGCACGATCACGAAGGCAAGGCATTGGCGAAACCCGTAGCACCGCGAGGCCTGGCTCGCGAGAGGGTGCTCGACGCCGCGGTGGCCCTCTTCGCCGAGCATGGGGTGCACGGCACGTCTCTGCAGATGATCGCCGACCGGGTGGGGGTCAGCAAGGCTGCGGTCTACTACCAGTTCCAGTCCAAGGAAGGCATTGCCCTGGAAGTGATCCGGCCGTGCATCGAGGACATCGCGCGGGTCATCAAGATCGCCGACGCGCTTCCCGACCCGCAGCAGCGCCGCGCCGTGGCCGTCAGCGGTCTCGTCGAAATGGTGGTGCGGCATCGACGGCTGGCCGTGGTGTTCTACGGCGACCCCGCCATCGACGCACTGATGACCGGCGATCCCGACTTCAACGCGGTCAACGATCGTCTCCGCGAGATGATGGAGGGCCCCGACCGCAGCGACGTCGAACGGATTGCCTTCTCGGTGTTCTGCTCCGGGGTGGGCCGGGCCGCCGCCGATCCCGAGCTGGCCGACATCGACGACGCCGATCTGCATCGCGCGCTGCTCGAACTGTCCGGCCGAATCCTGGCGCCCGCCGTCGCATCGTCACAACCCTGAGGTGTCGCCGACGGCCGGCGGTTGAGATACTTCCAAGACCGACGAACCACGCGTGCAACGCCAGGAGGAAACCCACATGCCCATCGCGACTCCCGAGGTCTACGCCGAGATGCTGGATCGTGCCAAGGAGCACTCCTTCGCATTCCCGGCCATCAACTGCGTCGGCTCGGAGTCGGTGAACGCCGCGATCAAGGGCTTCGCGGACGCCGGCAGTGACGGAATCATCCAATTCTCCACCGGCGGTGCGGAATTCGCGTCGGGCCTGGGCGTCAAGGAGATGGTGACCGGCGCCGTCGCGCTCGCCGAGTTCGCCCACGTGGTCGCCGCCAAGTACGACGTCACCGTCGCGCTGCACACCGACCACTGCCCCAAGGACAAGCTGGACACCTACGTCCGGCCGCTGCTGGCGATCTCCGCCGAGCGCGTCGCCAAGGGGCAGAACCCGCTGTTCCAGAGCCACATGTGGGACGGCTCCGCGGTGCCGATCGACGAGAACCTGGAGATCGGCAAGGAACTGCTGAAGCTCGCGGCCGAGGCGAAGATCATCCTCGAGGTGGAGATCGGCGTCGTCGGCGGCGAGGAGGACGGCGTCGAGGCCGAGATCAACGACAAGCTCTACACCTCGGCGGAGGACTTCCAGAAGACCATCGACGCCCTGGGTGCCGGCGAGCACGGCCGCTACCTGCTGGCCGCCACCTTCGGCAACGTGCACGGCGTGTACAAGCCGGGCAACGTGAAGCTGCGCCCCGAGGTGCTCGCCGAGGGGCAGCGCGTCGCCGCGGCGAAGCTGGGGCTCGCCGAGGGATCGAAGCCGTTCGACTTCGTCTTCCACGGCGGATCGGGCTCGCTGAAGTCGGAGATCGAGGATTCGCTGAAGTACGGCGTGGTGAAGATGAACGTCGACACCGACACCCAGTACGCCTTCACCCGCCCGTTGGCCGGGCACATGTTCGCCAACTACGACGGCGTGTTGAAGATCGACGGCGAGGTCGGCAACAAGAAGGTCTACGACCCGCGCAGCTACCTGAAGAAGGCCGAGGCGTCCATGTCCGAGCGCGTCGTCGAGGCGTGCAACGACCTGCACAGCAGCGGCCGGAGCGTGTCCGCCAGCTAGCCCCGGGGGCTTACTGAGGCGCTTGGCAGATCTTCCACTGCTCGTCGCGGAGCTCAAGATCGAAGCTCCGCGTCGAGCGGGTGGACGGGTCGAAGGCCATGAACGACGTCACGTTGGCCTCGGCGTGCGACTCGTGCACGACGACCTGGTCGATGCTCGCGACGATCGGGTACTGCCTGGCCGCGGCGACCCGGGAGTGGATGTCCTTCCACTGGTCGTCGTCGTATCTGACGAGGCTGTCGGCGGTCTCGCCGCACGTGATGTTGCGCAGCGTCGACAGGTCGCCGCTCTGGATGGCGGTGTCGAAGTTCTGGATCGTCGAGCGCACCATGTCCTCCTGCGACACCGCGGCGGACTCGTCGCGGGACATCAGCACGGTGCCGAGGATGGCGACGGCGGCCAGCGCGGCGATGACGAGCACCAGCGCGATCACCCAGCCCCAGCTGCGTCGACTGCGCGGCGGCTTGGGCTGATCACCCCGACCGGGAATCACCTGTGGCGCAGCGCCTCCCGCGTGGGGGATCGGTGCGGTGAAGGCCCCGGCCTCCGCGGCGTCGGACTGTCCCTGCGGCATGGCGAAGATCTCGGTGGCCGGCTCGGGTGCGGTGTGGATGATCTGGGTCTTGCCCGCGTCCATCCCCGACGGTGCGGTGAATCGACGCTCGGGCGCGTCCGCCTCGGCGGCCCCGGCCAACGCGGTCGGATCGATCACCTCGGTCTCGGGCGAAGAGCCGTCGTCCGCGCCAGGTTCGTTGTTCTCGTCCGTCCCCGATGGGTTCGACATGCGCGCTTCAGTCCTCCCTCGTGACTACGTCGATCTTATCCACCCCGCGCCTCGACGACGCCTGACGGCGTCGGCGTGTGATCCGCACGGCACAATAAGCGCATGACTCACATGGGCGATCTGCTGGGGCCTGATCCGGTCCGGCTTCCTGGCGACACCGAAGCCGAGGCCGAACTGGCCGCCGGCGAGAATCCGGCGATCGTCGCCGCCGCTCACCCGTCGGCCTCGGTGGCCTGGGCGACACTGGCCGAGGACGCCCTCGCCGACGACAAGGCCGTCACCGCCTACGCCTATGCGCGCACCGGGTATCACCGCGGTCTGGATCAACTCCGCCGCAACGGGTGGAAGGGCTTCGGCCCGGTGCCGTACTCGCACGAACCCAACCGTGGCTTCCTACGCTGCGTGGCCGCGCTGGCCCACGCCGCGGACGCGATCGGCGAGACCGACGAGTTCCAGCGGTGCCTCGACCTGCTCGACGACTGCGACCGCACGGCCCGCGGCGAACTCGGCCTCGGCTAGTTCCGCAGGGCCGCGGTCAGGGCGGTGACGTCCGCGGACGCGAAGTCGGGGGCATCGGTCACCGAGGGTGGGGTGCTGCGGGTGCGCAGCGCGGCCGCCAGCCCACGCAACTGCCGGGCGAAGGCGTCTGCGTCGTCGGGACCCAGCAGTGGCCCGGACGCCCGGACGTCCATCTCCCAGCAGGCGGCGATGGCGCGATAGGCGAGGCGCTCGGTCGCCGCCGCGGCGGGCCGCAACCGCTCACCCGTGGCGCGCAGCCGCGCCGAACCGGCCGCCGCGGCGTCGACCGCGTCCCGCAGGTCGATGGTCGCCAGCTGCAGATCGCGTCGCGAGCGCCGAGCCGCCAGGGTCGCGGTGTCGGCGGCGAGGTGGGGCACGGTCGTCGCGACGGCGTCCACCACGTCGGCGACGGAGTCGACCAGCCTGCCGGTCTCCTGAAATCGGCTCAGCACCAGGAACACCGCCACCCCGACCGCGCAGCCGATCAGGGTGTCGCTGCCGCGGGCCAAGAGCAGCTCGCCGACGTCCACCCGGTGGCTGCCGGTCGCGATGGTCAGGGCCGCGGCGGTGATGAACACCGACGCCAGCCCGTAGTGCCGGACGACGAGCATCTCGATCGTCAACTGCAGTGCCGCGAGGATCACCGCCAGCCACCACCCCTGGGGATGCAGCCACAGGATGCCCGCGGCGAGGATCAGCCCCAGCCAGGTGCCGACGAGCCGGTCGGCGCCGCGACGCAGCGTGCGGCTGTGGTCGGCGCCCTGGTGCAGGACCAGGACCGCGGCCGCGATCGCCCAGTACGCGTGACCGACGTCCAGCAGCATCGCGGCGGCGCCGGCCAGCGGTGCGGCGACCGCCACCCGGACCATCACGTGCCGGACGTGTGACCCGGGTCGAAGGGCGCGACGCAGGAGTGCCGCGGCCCGCGGTCGGGCGAGGGGAACCCGGTCCTCGGCGCGGGTCGACACCGTCGCGGGGTCGGCGCTCAGGTCGCCGATGCGGCGGGCGGTGTCCGCGGTCTCGGGTGCCGGGCCCTCGGCGACGGCGCTGGCCGTCATCGCGTCGGCGAACAGCACGTGCAGGGCGTGGTTGGCGGCGCGCAACTGCCGCAGCCGGTCGTCCGCGCCGGTGGCCGGCTGGAAGCTGACGAGTGCGTTCCACGCCGCGTGCAGAGCGGCCGCGGCGCGATGCCGGGCGGCCGTCTCGCCGGCCGACCCGACGGCCTCGACGTATGCGGCCACGGCCGCACCTGCCGTGGCGACCGCCACCCGCTCTGGACGGCGCCGCTCGCGCAGGGCACCGGCCATCTGCACCAGCCACGCGACGGCGCCGCCGCCGAGCACCAGCGCGCCCAACTGCCACGGAGCCAGCTTCGCGGCCGAGACGCCGATGCCCGCCGCGCAGGCCAGCGCGAACACGTAGGCACCGGGTGGCCCGACCGCGAGCGCGTTGCACAGCCACACCGCCGCGACCGACACCACCGAGACGACCGCGACGCCGAGCCACGCCACCTGCGCCGACCACGACCCCACGGTGACCGACGCCGCGAGGGCCACCGAGACCACGGCCAGTTGCACGCCACGGTTGAGGTACGGCCGGTCGCCACCGAAGCGGGCGGTGAACGCTCCCAGGGTGGCGATCAGGCCCGCGCCGACGTTGCCCACCCCAGTTCCGACGAGGACGGGGATGGCGGTGCTCGTCGCCGCGCGCACCGCCAGCGGCCACCGAGACGTGCTCATCGGCGGACCGGTCTCAGAACCAGGCGGACCAGAACCGGGTCAGCTGGGAGCCGAGGCCGACCAGCCCGCCCGGGATGTCGTACAGGTCGACGAGCCACAGCACGATCGAGAAGAACCACTGGTTCAGCATCGGTGCCATCAGCAGGACGAACAGGATGATGAAGCCCCACTGCTTGACCGGCTGAAGCTGGCGCTGGGTCTCCGGCTTCAGGTGGGGTTCCAGCGCGCCATAGCCGTCGAGGCCGGGGATGGGCAGCAGGTTCAGCAGCACGGCCGTCACCTGCAGGAAGGCCAGGAAGGCCACCCCGGCCCAGAACACCGCGTGCTCGGGATCGAAGAAGAGCCGCGTCACGGTCAGGAGCACGATCGCCAGGACGACGTTGGCCAGCGGACCGGCCAGGCTGACCGTGGTCCGCTGCCGCTTCGTCATCGACCACGTGCGCACGTACACCGCGCCGCCCGGCAGTCCGATCCCGCCGAGGGCGATGAACAGCACCGGAATGCCCAGTGAGAGAAGCGGATTGGAGTACTTCAACGGGTTGAGCGTCAGGTAGCCGCGGACCTCGACGTCGTGGTCGCCGTAGCGCCAGGCGGTGTAGGCGTGACCGAACTCGTGCAGGCACAGCGACACCAGCCAGCCGAACACGACGAAGACGAACACCCCGGCGTAGGCCAGCGGCGTCGGGTCGAACTCGGCGAGCCACGCGAGCACTCCGCCGACGGCGGTGATCGCCACGATGGCCAGGAACACCGGGCTGGGCCGCACGGATTGGCGCAGTGGACGGACGTTGCTCACCCCACGAAACTACTGGACGCGAAGCCATCCCTTGGTGTGGCGGTAGAACGTCGACCGGCGCGCCGGACGCGTGGCGCGCACCCCGTCGCGCACGACCGTCACGCCGGTGGTGCCCAGCTGGGCGGCCCGCCCGGTCACCCAGCGTCGAGGCCGCAGGGAACCGGTCAGCACCCTGGCACGCAATCCCGGCACGTCGGCCATCGGCTCGATCCGCACGCCCGCGACCTCGCCGTCGAAGAGCACCGTGTCGTCGACGACCGCCTCGCCGGCGACGGTGCGGCTGGAGTCGTCGGGCGGCAGCCAGAGGCCGGCACGGGTCAACACGGCGCCCGTTTCGTCTCGGATCAGAGGCACCCGTCGGGCGGTCCCGGTGCGCGCCCGGCGAGCCGTCCACGGTCGCCGGACCAGCGCGACCTCGACGTCCAACCGGTCGGCGCGCAGCAGCCTGGCCAGCACGATCGCCAGATCGGCGGCCGTGCCGAGCACGATCAGGCGGCCCGCGTCGGAGGCGGCGTCGACGTCGGTGGGCGCGGCGACGTCGACGACGGGCAGTCCCGCCAGGGGCCGGGGCACTCGGCGGCCGGCGAACCGCAAAACCACCGCTGCAAACGGCTGGGCATCAGGTCGGATAGGGTATGTCACCGGCTGTCACAGTATTCGAGGCAGATGAGCGGGAGAAACGCGATGCCGGCAATCGTCCTCATCGGCGCCCAGTGGGGCGACGAGGGCAAGGGAAAGGCCACCGATCTACTCGGTGGCCGTGTCCAGTGGGTCGTTCGTTACCAAGGGGGGAACAACGCCGGGCACACCGTCGTCCTGCCCAACGGTGAGAACTTCGCCCTTCACCTCATACCGTCGGGCATCCTGACCCCCGGTGTCACCAACGTCATCGGCAACGGTGTGGTGGTCGACCCCGGTGTGCTGCTCACCGAACTCAAGGGGCTCGAGGACCGCGGCGTCGACACGTCGCGGCTGCTGATCTCCGCCGACGCGCACCTGCTGATGCCGTATCACGTGGCCATCGACAAGGTGACCGAGCGGTACATGGGCAGCAAGAAGATCGGCACGACCGGTCGCGGCATCGGGCCCTGCTACCAGGACAAGATCGCGCGCATCGGCATTCGCGTGGCCGACGTGCTCGACCCGGACTCGCTGACCCAAAAGATCGACGCCGCACTGGAATTCAAGAACCAGGTGCTCGTCAAGATCTACAATCGCAAGGCGTTGGACCCGCACGAGGTGCGCGACGCGCTGCTCGAGCAGGCCGACGGCTTCAAGCATCGCATCGCCGACGCCCGGCTGTTGCTGAACGAGGCGCTCGAGGGCGGCGAGACGGTGCTGCTGGAGGGCTCGCAGGGCACGCTGCTCGACGTCGACCACGGCACGTATCCCTTTGTGACGTCGTCGAATCCGACGGCGGGCGGCGCGTCCGTCGGCTCGGGCATCGGGCCGACCAAGATCACGACGGTGCTGGGAATCCTCAAGGCGTACACCACGCGGGTCGGATCGGGTCCGTTCCCGACCGAGCTGTTCGACGAGTTCGGCGCATACCTGTCCAAGACGGGCGGCGAGGTCGGCGTCACGACCGGCCGGGCCCGTCGCTGCGGCTGGTTCGACGCCGTCATCGCCCGCTACGCCACCCGCGTCAACGGCATCACCGACTACTTCCTCACCAAGCTCGACGTGCTGTCGAGCCTGGAGACGGTGCCGGTGTGCGTCGGTTACACGGTCAACGGCAAGCGGACCGACGAGATGCCGATGACCCAGAGCGACATCGCCGTTGCCCAGCCCGTGTACGAGGAGCTGCCGGGGTGGTGGGAGGACATCAGCTCCTGTCGCACCTTCGACGAGCTGCCCGCGAAGGCGCGCGACTACGTTCTGAGACTGGAAGAGCTTGCCGGAGCCCATGTTTCGTGCATCGGCGTCGGCCCCGGTCGCGAGCAGACGATCGTGCGCCGGGACATCCTGGCGTGACCGAAACCGACCCGCACTACGACCGCCACGGCGGGTTCCCCCTGTTGGAACCCGTCGACCCCGGACCGGGTTTCGGGCACTTCCTCGCGTCCACGAGACGACTGCAGGACCTCGCGGTCTCGGCCGACCCGGACGGCGACACCTGGACCGAGGCGGCCGCGCGGGTGGACGCGCTGGTCGAGTTGCTCGCCCCGTTCGAGGCGCCCGAGGGCGTCGGCCCGGCCAACCGGGTGCCCACCATCCCGGGGTCGGGCAGCCTGCTGATGGCGCCTTACACGATCACCAGGATGGAGCCCGACGGCGTCGATCTGACGGTGCGGTTCAGTCGATTTCACGTCGGCGGCAACTCCGCCGTGCACGGCGGAGTGCTGCCGCTGCTGTTCGACTCGATCTTCGGCATGGTCATCCACGCGGCGGGCCGCCCGATCAGTCGCACCGCCTTCCTGCACGTCGACTACCGCAACGTCACGCCGATCGACACGACGCTGACCGCGCGGGGCTGGATCAGGGAAACCGAGGGGCGCAAGGCCTTCGTCAACGCCGAACTGCGCAGGCCCGACGGCACGCTGTGCGCGGAGGCCAACGGCTTGATGATCCGGCTTCTCCCCGGCCAACCCTGACACCGGGCCAACCCCGACCCAAAGCCGGATCCGCGTGTCACCATGACGCGGTGACCGAACACCTGCGCAAGCTGTCGACCCCCCGCGCGGCGGCGGTGGCGGGCGTGTTGTTCGCGCTGCTGTTCGGCGCAGCGCTGATCCTGATCCGCTTGTCGCTCCCCGAGCACCCCGAGATCGGTACCTCCTGGATCGAATCCGGCCGGGGCAAGATCCGCGTCGCGGCCCTTCTGCTGCCCTTCGCCGGTGTCACGTTCCTGTGGTTCATCGGGGTGGTGCGCGACGGCTTCGGCCGCTATGAGGACAAGTTCTTCTCGTCGGTGTTCATCGGCAGCGGTCTGCTGTTTCTGGCCATGGTCTTCGTGGCCAGCGCGGTCGGCGTGGCGCTGTCGGCGAGCCATTCCTTCACCGCCGACGTCGCCGCCCACGCCGAGGTCATCGCGTTCGGCCAGGTGCTGATGATGACGTTGACCAAGACCTACGCGCTGCGAATGGCGGCGGTGTTCATGATGTCGTTGGCCACCATCTGGTTGAAGACGGGCCTCATGCCGCGCTGGTTGGTGATGACGACCTACGCCGTGGTGGTGTTGGTGTTGCTCGCCGCGGACGTCAGCATGTGGATCGCGCTGGCCTTCCCGGCGTGGGTGATGGTGGTCAGCCTGTTCGTCCTCAACCGGCGGGACTCACACCAGCCGGAGCACTGACGCCGGGCAGATGTCGACCGCTTCACGGGCATGGTCCTCCTCGGCTTCCGGCACGTCCTCGGCGAGGAGCACCACCACGCCGTCGTCGTCCTGGTCGAACAGAGCTTCGGAGGTCATCACGCAGTTGCCCGACGAAATGCAGGCGTCACGGTTGGCTTCGAGCTTCACGTCGTCGACCTCCTAGAAACTGACGGCCAGCGAGCGCAGGCCGTAGATGAAGTGGAACGAACGGAACGCGACGTCGTCGAACTCCTCGGCGAGCGCCAGGTGGGGAAAGCGCCGGAACAGTGCGGGCCACGCGATCCGCATCTCCATCCGCGCGAGCGGCGCGCCGAGGCAGTGGTGCACTCCGTGGCCGAACGCGAGGTGACCCGCGGCGCCGCGACGGATGTCCAAGGTGTCTGGGGCGTCGGTGAATTCGGGATCCCGGTTGGCCGACGGCAACGACGCGAAGACCAACTGGCCCGCGGGGATCGTCACGCCGGCGACCTCGACCGCGGTCGTGGTGACCCGGGGGATCGAGGTGTGCACGATCGACAGCCACCGCAGCATCTCCTCGACGGCCGGGCCGACGGCGTCGGGATCGTCGCGCACGGCGGCCAATTGGTCGGGGTGTCGCAGCAGGGCGAGGGTGCCCAACCCCAGCATGTTCGAGGTGGTCTCGTGCCCGGCGAGCAGCAACAGGCCGGCAATGCCGATGAGCTCGTCGTCGGTCAGTTCGTCGCCGTGCTCGCGGACCAGCATGCCGAGGATGTCATCGCCGGGATGGCTGCGGGCGCGCGTCACCAGGGACTGCATGTAGGCGCGGCCCTGCCGCTGCATCTCGAGCCGTTCGGGCATCGGCAGCGACAGGTCGAGCTGGCGCACCGAGCGCGCCTGGAAGTCGGCGCGGTCCTCATACGGCACGCCGAGCAGCTCACAGATGACCAGTGACGGGATCGGAAGGGCGAAGTTCTCGACGAGGTCGACCGGTGACCCGGCAGCCTCCATCGCGTCGAGGTGTTCTGTGACGATGTCGGTGACCCTGGGCTCCAGCCGCTTGATTCGGCGGATGGTGAACTCCGGGGTCAGCATGCGCCGCAGCCGCTGGTGTTCCGGCGGATCGAGGCCCAGCAGGTTTCCCGCCCGGGTGCTCGCGACCTCCTCGTCGGACAGCACCGGAGCCCCGGGGAGCACGAACCCCGGCGGCCGCGAGTTGGAGAAGTACTCGTGGTCGGACAGCACCCGCTTGACGTCGTCGTGCCTGGTGACGAGGTACACCGGCACCCCCAACGCGTTGACCACCCGCTCGACGCCGGTGCCCCGGCGGATCTCGCCCAGTTCGGGCGTGGGGTCGAACGCGTTGCGGCGCATGTGTACCGGTGGCAACGAGGGAGCCGATGTGGTCATGGCATCGACGGTACCGACGGTTTTCACTCGCGGTCGAGCGTCGCCTCTTCGAGGTCGAGCCCCCGCAACACCGACCTGAGCACTTCGTCGTCGATCCGGCCGGCGTCGCGCTCGGCGATGAACGTCTCCCGCTCGGCTCTGAGCATTTCGAGGCGCAACCGCCGGAACGCCGCCGCGGGACCCTCGCCGATCTCGTCGTCGCTGCGCCCCAACTGTTCCCACGCGGCGTTGCTGCGGCGGTCGTTCCAATGGCGAAGGATCGTGGCGGCGCGTTCGGGAACGTCGGTGTCCGGGCGCTGCTTGGCCATGATCTCGTCGAGCCGGTCGGCGGCGGCCTGCGCCGCCTTGGTCTGCGCGGCTGCCTCGGCGAGGGCGTCTTGGTGGGCGTCGTCACCGGGCACGTCGAGGACCTTGATGATCCACGGCAGGGTCAGCCCGTGCAGCAGCAGCGTGCCGACGACCACGACGAAGGTGAGGAACACGAGCTGCGGCCGGCCGGGGAATTCGTCACCCGACAGGGTGGTGACCGGCACGGCGAACGCGGCGGCCAGCGACACCACGCCGCGCATCCCCGCCCAGGCGACGATGAAGACCTGGGACTTGGTGGGCGCCTCCTCGTTCTCCCGGATGCGGCGCGACAGCTTGCGCGGCACGTACGCCATCAGGAACACCCAGACGATCCGGACGCCGATCACCGTCGCCAGCACCGCCGCCGAGGCGATCGCCAGCACCTCGGCGGAGATGCCCTTCAGCTCGGCGACCACAGTCGGCAGCTGCAACCCGATCAGCAGGAAGGCAAACGACTCGAGGACGAACTGCAGCGTCTTCCACACCGCGGTGTCCTGCAACCGGGTGGCGTAGCTGGCCTTCGTGGAGCGCTGGCCCAGGATCAGTGCCGCGACGACGACGGCGATCACGCCGGAGCCGTGCACCTCCTCGGCGAGCAGGTAGATGAAGAACGGCGCGACCAGGCCGAGCGCGCTCTCCACCAGCGAGTCGCCGAGCCAGCCCCGGACGTAGACGATGACCGAGCCCGTCGCCCAGCCGATCACGGTGCCGCCGACGGCGGCGAGGGCGAAGGTGAACACCGGCGTGCCCCAGCTGCTGGCGGTGCCGATCGCCGCCGCCAGGGCGACCTTGTAGGCGGTCAGCGCCGTCGCGTCGTTGAGCAGGCTCTCGCCGCCGAGCAGCGTCATGATCTGGCGCGGCAGACCGAGCCTGCGGCCGATCGCCGTGGCGGACACCGCGTCGGGCGGCGCGACGATGGCGCCGAGAGTCAGGGCCGCGGCCAGGGTCAGCTCGGGCACGGTGTGATAGGCGACGATGCCGACCGCGAACGTCGTCACCAGGGGGAGGCCGACCGCCAGCAGGCCGATCCGGCGCGTGTTCTTGCGCATCGCGACGTAGCTGCTCTCCAGGCCCGCCGACCACAGCAGGGGCGGCAGAATGACGAAGAGCACCAGGTCCGGTTCCAGTTCGATGCCGTCCACGCCGGGAATCAGGCCGGCCAGCAGGCCCGCCACGACCAGCGCCAACGGTCCCGAGACGTCGTACCGGCGCGCTATCCCGGCGAGCACCACCGACGCCACGAGCACCGCGAGCAATGAGGCTCCACCCACGCTGCCAAACCCTTCTGTCCATGAACCGACCGGGGCCGCCCTATTGTTGACGGCATGCGGAGGAGAACGCGACAGCGCGACGTGAATTCCCCGCCGGCCCCCTCGACGTGCGAGCACTTGGCCGTGACCGTCGACGCGGCCGAGCCGGAACCTCAGACGCCCGGCATGTGCCAGGAATGCGACGAACTCGGTGAGAGTACCTGGGCGCACCTCCGGATGTGCCTGACGTGTGGGCACGTCGGCTGCTGCGACTCCAGCCCCCACAAGCACGCCAACCGGCACTTCCACGAGACGGACCACCCCGTCATGCGGTCGGTGGAGCCGGGCGAGAACTGGCGGTGGTGCTACGTCGACATCCGGCTCGGCTGAGCGTCTGGCAGGGTGGGGCGCGATGAGTGAAAGCACCGATCGACCCGCCACGACGGTTCTGCTACTCGGCGGCGGTGACACGGGTCCCGAGCTGGCCCTGGCCTTCGAACGTCTCGGTGTCGCGGTCGTGCGCGTCGACGACTGCGCCGACGCCGATGCGATGAACGCGCTGCTGGACGAACACCAGCCGGACTACGTCGTCGCCGTGTCCCCGGAGGTCTCGCCCGCGGTGCTCATCGCCGCGGCCGAACGCGAGTCGGTCGAGGTGTTCCCGACACCGCGCGCGACGCGTCTCGGCGCCGACCGCGAGGGGCTGCGCAAGCTGGCCGGTGACGAACTCGGTCTGCCCACGGTGCCGTTCTGGTTCGCCTCCTCGGCCGAGGAACTGGCCGCCGTGGCCGACCACGCCGGGTTTCCCCTGGTGGTCACCCCGTTGTTCGGCGTGGTGACCGACGGGCAGTCGGTGCTGACGCGGGCCGACGACGTCGAGGCCGCGTGGCGCCGAGCGGGCGCGGCGCTGCCGACGCCGCAGAACCGGGTGATGGCCGAGACCGTCGTCGAGGTGGACGAAGAGGTCACGCTGCTGACCGTGCGCACCACCGAGCCGTCGGGGCCTGCGGTGCAGTTCTGTGAACCGATCGGGCACCGGCGCGCGGACGGGCGACCGTTGGAGACGTGGCAGCCGGAGCGGTTGTCGCTCGCCGCGCTCGACGCGGCGCGTTCCATCGCGGCGCGCATCGTCCACTCCCTCGGCGGCCGGGGCGTGTTCGCCGTCGAGCTGCTGGTGCGCGGCGACGAGGTGTACTTCGCCACCGTCGACGCGCAACTCTGCGACGTGGGGCTGGTAACCCTTCGATCGCAACGTCTTTCGCAGTACGAGTTGCATGCCAGGGCAATCCTCGGGCTGTCGCTCGACACCATCATGATCTCGCCGTCGGCCGCGGAGGTGGCCGCCCGCCGCGACGTCCCCGCGGGCGAGCTGAAGGAGGCCCTCGACGTGCCGGAGAGCGACGTCCGACTGCTCGCGACGACGTCCGCGGCCATCGCGACGGCCCCCGACGTCGTCCGGGCCCGCGACCGGGCCCATCGGGTGTCGACCGTCGTGCACGGACTCGGGTCGTGAGCGAGCCGGAACCCGAGGCCGACCGTCCGACGATCGCCCCGTTCCTCGGTGGGTTGGCGGTGTTCGCCCTCGTCATCCTCGGAATCGTCCTGTTCAACGTGTTCGGGTCGGAGACCACCACGCCGGGGGACCAGGTGGCGAAGGCTGCCGTCGGCCAGAACGACGCGCTGCAACGCCAGGACTACGGCAAGTTCCGCACCTTCACCTGCCGCGCCGCGCAGGGCTCGGAGGCCGACTTCGTGGCTCGCCAACGGGATTCGGTGGCCAAGAACGGCGAGCGCTACCTCGACGACGTCACGAACATCTCCGTCGACGGCGGCCGCGCGTCGGCGACGGTCACCTACCACTTCGACAAGACCGCCGAGACGAAGACGCCGGCGGAGGTGACCTTCGTCCAGGAGGACGGGGCCTGGAAGGTCTGCCCAAGCTAGCTCCGTTCCAGCTGGCTGTGGGACACTCGCGGTCGTGAGTTATGCGGGAGACATCACCCCTGAAGAGGCCTGGAAACTGTTGGCGGACGACCCCGAGGCCGTGCTCGTCGACTGTCGCACCGAGGCCGAGTGGCGCTTCGTCGGCGTGCCCGACACCTCGTCGCTGCGACGCGACGTCGTCTACGTCGAGTGGAATCGCTCCGACGGCTCGCACAACGACGGCTTCGTCGACGACCTGGTCTCCGCCGGGGTGACTCCGGGTGAGCGTCCGGTGGTCTTCCTGTGCCGTTCCGGCAACCGCTCCATCGGCGCGGCGGAGGCCGCCACCGGAGCGGGCATGACGCCCTCCTACAACGTGCTCGACGGTTTCGAGGGCAACCTCGACGAGGCGGGCCACCGGGGCGCCACCGGCTGGAAGGCCGTCGGCCTGCCGTGGAGGCAGTCATGAGCGAACCGGTGCCGAGCGTCCGCATTCCGAAGCCGTTGCCCGACGGCGTCAGTCAGGCGACCATCGGGGTGCGCGGCGGCCTGTTGCGCTCGGAGTTCGAGGAGACCTCCGAGGCCCTCTATCTGACGTCGGGCTACGTCTACGCCTCGGCCGGCGACGCGGAGAAGGCGTTCACCGGCGAGATCGACCGCTACGTCTACTCGCGTTACGGCAACCCGACCATCTCGATGTTCGAGGAGCGGCTGCGGCTGATCGAGGACGCACCCGCGGCGTTCGCCACGGCGACGGGCATGGCCGCGGTGTTCACCGCGCTCGGTGCCCTGCTCGGCGCGGGTGACCGGCTGGTCGCCGCCCGCAGCCTGTTCGGCTCGTGCTTCGTGGTGTGCAGCGAAATCCTGCCGCGCTGGGGCGTCGAGGTCGTCTTCGTCGACGGCGAGGACCTCTCGCAGTGGGAGGAGGCACTGTCGGTCCCGACCCAGGCGGTGTTCTTCGAGACGCCGTCCAACCCCATGCAGTCGCTGGTCGACATCGCCGCGGTGTGCGATCTCGCCCACGCCGCCGGCGCAAAGGTGGTGCTGGACAACGTCTTCGCCACTCCGCTGCTGCAGCAGGGTATGCCGCTGGGTGCCGACGTCGTGGTCTACTCGGGCACCAAGCACATCGACGGGCAGGGCCGCGTGCTGGGCGGGGCCATCCTCGGGGACGAGGAGTACATCGACGGGCCGGTGCAGAAGCTGATGCGGCACACCGGCCCGGCGATCAGTGCGTTCAACGCCTGGACCATGCTCAAGGGCCTCGAGACGATGGCGGTCCGGGTGAACTATTCGAACGCCTCGGCGCAGCGGGTCGCGGAGTTCCTGCAGGACCACCCGTCGGTGTCGTGGGTGAAGTACCCGTTCCTGGAGAGCCATCCGCAGTACGACCTGGCCAAGCGCCAGATGCGCGGCGGCGGCACCGTGGTCACGTTCGAGTTGGCCGGGGGCACCAAGCAATGCGCGTTCGACGTGCTCGACAAGCTGCGGGTGATCGACATCTCGAACAACCTGGGCGACGCCAAGTCGCTGATCACCCACCCGGCGACGACGACGCACCGCGCAATGGGTCCGGAGGGCCGGGCGGCCATCGGGCTCGGCGACGCGGTGGTGCGGGTGTCCATCGGGCTCGAGGGCACCGAGGATCTGATTGCGGACCTGGATCAGGCGCTGAGCTAGGTGTCGCGTTCGAGTGCGGCCAAGAAGGCGCGGCGCAAGAAGCGCGTCGGCGCCCGCAACGAGAGCTGGCTGCCCGACGAGCTGCACGCCGAGATCAAGGGCGTCGCCCGCATCGCGGACGAAATCATCCCGCGCGGTTGGGAATTCGACACCGACTTCTCCACCGACGAGTTCGTCACCTGGTACTACCCGCCCTCGGCGGTCGAGGGCTTGGACGAATCCCTGGAGCCCGTGACCAGGATCTGGCTGACCGACGCCGACGAGCCTCACGTGATCCTGGTCGGATCGGGGGAGGGCGACGGCGACGTGACGCTCACCGTGGAGGAGCTGTTCGCCCGGCTCGACGAGTTCGAGGGCCACCAAGCGGGCTGATCGCTCGCCCCGACGTGTCGGTGCCCAGACGTACTCTCGTTCCATGTCGGGCCCCGATCGCCTCCTGTACTACCTGCGCGGTGCCCCGGATCGCGTCGACGGTGCGCCCGACGCCATCGAGATCCCGCGCGTGTACGAGTCCGAGGCCGAGGCGCGGGCCGAGTTGAGCGTGGTGATGACGCTGAGTCGGATGGTGCACGGCGACGTCGTCGCCGACTCGGCCAGCTGGTACCTGCAGACCGCCGACGTCACCAGCCCGCCGGCCGTCCACGAGGAGCAGGTGTTTCACGGCTATCTGCTCGCCGACACCGTCTATCCGCTCGCGGGTGGCTGGGACGAGTTGCTCGACGCCTTCGACTGGGAGCCGTTCGTCTGCGAGATCGAACGGCGTCGAGCTCACCGCGCGCGACTTCCGTGGCAGCGAAAGATGTTGGGGCAGTTCAGTATCGAGACGTGTCGACCGACGTGCTCGATCGACTACTCGTTCTTCCGCTTCGCGCCGGTGTCGTCGGAACTGCTGGTGCGCCCACTCAACGTGTACGCGACCGAGCCCTTGTTCTAGGACGCGCGGGCTAGTCCGACTTCTCCAGCACGCCGATGGCGGCCTGGGCGCGATCCTCGTAGGACTTGCGTGCCGTGGTGTCGAACTGCAGGAAGACGTGGTCGTTGCCCATCTGCTTGGACAGCCAGCGCCTGCCGCGCGGTCCCAGCATCGAGGTGACGGCGCCGACGAAGCGCAGCGGGCCGGGCACCGACACGTGGGTCTTCGGCTTGTCGAGTGACTTCACGATGGCCGCCGCGATGTCCTCGGGCTCGACCGGCTTCTGCGCGCCGGTGTTCTTGGTGCCCGAGATGAGCTCGGTGTTGGTGAAGGTCGGCAGGATGCAGGTGACCTCGACGCCCTGGGGCGCGAACTCGTCGGCCATGGCGGTGGTCAGGCCGACCACGGCGAACTTGGTGCCGGCGTAGACCACCTGGCCGGGGACCGCGACCATGCCCGCCATCGAAGCGATGTTCACGATGTGTCCGCGGCGGCGGCGCACCATCTCGGGCAGCACCAGTTGGCAGCCGGTGAGCACGCCGTAGAAGTTGACCTCGATGGACGAGCGGATGGACTGCTCGGACTGGTCGAGGAAGGGGCCGACGGGCATGACGCCGGCGTTGTTGATCAGGACGTCGATGTGGCCGTCGCCGTCCGTGCGCGCCTTGTCGAGGAACATCTCGAACGATTCCCGGTCGGTCACGTCGAGCGGGTAGCCGGTCACCTGGCCGTACCTGGCCAAACCGGTGACGGCCGACTCGAGGACCGCGACGTCGCGGTCACCGATGACGACCCGCGCGCCGCGGTTGAGGAGGGCTCGCGCGGTGGCGTGGCCAATGCCGCGGGCGGCTCCGGTGATGGCGACTGTTCTGCCCTTGATGTTGTCCATGCGAAAAAACTTTACACGTGTCAAGTTTGGATCCCAAGAGCGGATGTTTTCGATCAGCACGAGGCGAAAGGCGCTGAGCGGAATGCGGGCGGCCAGTTCGCGGTAGACATGGAGGTGATGACTCTGCCCACCGTCGACGGACTGCGATTCGTCACCGTCGGCCAACATGACGACCTTGCCGAGCCGCTGATGGCCGAGCTGGCCGTCGAGTACGCCACGCGGTACGGCGGCACGACCGAGAACGTCTCGGCCTGGCTGCGGGGCTATCCGGCCGCCGAGTTCGAGGCGCCCGCGGGCGGCATGCTGATCGGCGTGCTCGACGGCACGCCCGTGACCGGCGGCGCGTTCCGTCGCTTCGACGACCGCACGGCCGAGCTCAAGCGGATCTGGACCGACAGCGGGCACCGCAGGCGCGGGCTGGCGCGGACACTCCTGCTGGAACTGGAGGCCGAGATCGCCGAGCGCGGATACCGACGCGTCTACCTGACCACCGGCGACCGTCAGCCGGAGGCCGAGGCCCTCTATCTGGCCGCCGGCTACACCAGACTCACCGACCCCCTGCCTGCCGACGGCGAGGTCTACCCGATCGCCTTCTCGAAGGAGTTGCAGCCGTGAACGTGCCGCTGTCCATCCTCGACTTGTCGCCGCTCAGCGAGGGCGGTGACGCCGCAACGGCCTTGCGCAACACCGTCGACCTGGCTCGGCATGCGGAGCAGTGGGGCTACCGCCGCTACTGGCTCGCCGAGCACCACTTCGTGTCGGTGGCGAGTTCGTCGCCCGCGGTACTGATCGGCCGGCTGGCCGCCTCGACCACCCGCATCCAGGTGGGTGCGGCTGCCGTCCAACTCGGTTACACCACCGCCGTGGCCGTCGTGGAGAGCTTCGGCATCCTCGACGCGCTGCATCCCGGCCGCATCGACCTCGGAGTGGGGCGCTCCGGGCAACGCCGCCGCGAGGAGATCTCGGCCAGGCCGGCGGACCGGCCGGCCGCCGCTCCCCGAACGTGGCACGAGGTCGACGGCGTCGTGATCCCGACGCCCTTCGATCTGAGTGCGATGATGCGCAACCCGCGCCTCAGGGCCAGGGCGTCGGTGCTGCAGCAACCCGAGGCCAACGCCCCCGACTTCGCCGACCAGGTGGCCGACATCCTCGCGATGCTCGACGGCAGCTACCGCGTCGGCGACGTGGAGGTGCACGCCGTGCCTGGCGAGGGAGCTCCCTTGCGGCCCTGGGTGTTCGGCAGCAGCAAGGGCCAAAGCGCGCGCGTGGCGGCGAAGTTCGGCCTGCCGTTCGTCGCCAGCTACCACATCACGCCGGCGACGGCGCTCGAGGCGGTCGACGTCTACCGCGAGAACTTCCAGCCCTCGGCCGCACTGCCCGAGCCCTACGTGGTCGTCTCCGCCGACGTCGTGGTGGCCGACGACACCGCCACCGCCCGACATCTCGCGTCGAGCTTTGGACAGTGGGTCTACGCCATCCGCGCGGGCGACGGCGCCGTGCCGTACCCCGACCCGGCGTCCGCCCAGCCTCTGACCGCCGAGCAGCTGAAGGTGGTCGAGGATCGCACCGCAACGCAATTCGTCGGAGACCCCGACGAGGTGGCGCACCGGCTGGACGCGTTGCAACGGCTCAGCGGGGCAGACGAACTGGTGATCACCTCCGTCACGCATGATCACGCCGACCGGTTGCGCTCCCACGAGCTGATCGCCACGCGGTGGGGGTTGTAGGGGCGGCTACGCTCGAACGGTGCTGTCCGAGCTGACGGTGGGCTGGCTGATCATGGCCGCCGGTCTGCTGACCTTCGTCGCCGGTGTGGGGCTGCGGTCCCACGTCGGCCGACGGCCCAATGAGCGAGTCGGCCGGGCGCTGAGCAGGTTTCGCGAATCGTCGGTCGGCAGCGCCCTCTACGGGCCCGTCGCCTCGGATGCCCGTGACCCCGAGGAACTCGACCAGACGGTCCTGATGCCGACGATCGTGCTGGGTTGCGGCTTCCTGCTGACCGGGATCTTCCTGCTCGGCTACGGACTGCTCACGTAGCTTTGCTGGCCGCCGCGGCCTGCGTCGCCGCGTCGCGAATGGAACCACGCCACACCGGCCCGTGACCGGGCAGCAGCACATCGGTGTCCAACGCACCCAACGTCGTCAGGCTGCGGACGCAGGCGGCCTGATCGTGGTTGAACAGACCGGGCAACAGTTGCGGCCCGCGGTGCGTCGACACCGGGTGAGCGGTGATCAGGGCGTCCCCGCCGACGAGCACGCCGTCGACCAGATACGAGCAGTGGCCGCCGGTGTGGCCGGGCGTCGGAATGGCCGTCGGCGTGCCAGGCAGCGCCGCGGCGACCTCGTCGGTCAGGGCCCGCGCGGTGGGGATGGCGTCGCGGGTCAGCGCGCCGACACGGGCGATGTCGAGCGACCACTTCAGGTATCTCGGCTGCCAGGCCTTCGCGGCCAGCGCGACCGGTGACACCTGCTCGAGGTAGTCACGGTGGGCGTGTCCGACCTCGGTGGCATGGCAGAAGACCGGTGTGCCATGGGTTTTCGCGAACCAGATGGCCGAGCCCAGATGGTCGACGTGGGCGTGGGTGAGCAGGATCGCGTGAATGTCGTCGACGTCGAAGCCCAGCTGGCGCACCGAGCCGACGACGTCGTCGCGTTGACCCGGAAAGCCGGCGTCGATGAGTACCACACCACTGCCATCGGTGACGAGCGTCCAGTTGACCAGGTCGGTCTGGGCGAAGTGCACGGAGTCGGTGATGGCCGAGAGAGTCGCCACGAGGACGAGTGTAACGAGACGGGTGGAATATCCCGTCGGCCCCAGGAGTAGAAAAGAAGCGTGGCTGAACTCAAGTTGGGATACAAGGCGTCGGCGGAACAGTTCGCCCCGCGGGAACTCGTCGAGCTGGCCGTCGAGGCCGAGGCACACGGCATGGACAGCGCGACTGTCAGTGATCACTTCCAGCCGTGGCGCCACGAGGGCGGGCACGCGCCGTTCTCGCTGGCGTGGATGACGGCCGTCGGCGAGCGCACCAAGCGACTGGTGCTCGGCACCTCGGTGCTGACCCCGACCTTCCGATACAACCCGGCGGTGATCGCGCAGGCGTTCGCCACGATGGGGTGTCTGTACCCCGACCGGATCTTCCTCGGTGTCGGCACGGGCGAGTCGCTCAACGAGATCGCCACCGGGTTCGAGGGGGAGTGGCCGGAGTTCAAGGAGCGCTACGCGCGCCTGCGCGAATCCGTGCGGCTGATGCGCGAGCTGTGGCTGGGCGACCGCGTCGACTTCGACGGCGAGTTCTACAAGACCAAGGGCGCGTCGATCTACGACGTCCCCGAGGGCGGCATCCCGATCTACATCGCCGCCGGCGGGCCCCAGGTGGCCAAGTACGCCGGCCGCGCGGGTGACGGGTTCATCTGCACCTCCGGCAAGGGCGAGGAGCTGTACAAGGACAAGCTCATCCCCGCGGTCAAGGAGGGCGAGGAGGCCGCGGGCAAGGCCCCCGACGCGATCGACCGGATGATCGAGATCAAGATCTCCTACGACACCGATCCCGAGCTGGCGCTGGAGAACACCCGGTTCTGGGCGCCGCTGTCGCTGACCGCCGAGCAGAAGACCAACATCCACGACCCGCTGGAGATGGAGAAGGCCGCCGACGAACTGCCCATCGAGCAGGTCGCCAAGCGCTGGATCGTCGCGTCGGACCCGGACGAGGCCGTCGCCAAGGTCAAGGACTACGTCGACTACGGACTCAACCACCTCGTCTTCCACGCGCCGGGCCACGACCAGCGCCGGTTCCTGGAGCTCTTCCAGCGCGACCTGGAGCCGCGGCTGCGCAAGCTGGGCTGATTTGGCAGGCTGGCACCCGTGACCTCAACGAGTGCGTCGGCCATATACATCGCGTCGCCGGAAGGGGACACCGGAAAGTCGACGATTGCGCTGGGCATTCTGCACCGCCTCGCCGCGACCGTCGCCAAGGTCGGGGTGTTCCGGCCCATCACGAGAATGGGCGAGGAGAGGGACTACATCCTCGAGTTGCTCATCGCGCACACCACGGCCGGACTGAGCTACGACGAATGCGTCGGAGTCGGCTACCAGCAGTTGCACGACGATCCCGACTCGGCGCTGTCGGAGATCGTGGACCGCTACCACCAGGTGGCCGAGCGTTGTGACGCCGTGCTGGTCGTCGGCAGCGACTACACCGACGTCGCGTCTCCCAGCGAGCTGTCGGCCAATGCGCGCATCGCCGTCAACCTCGGTGCCCCGATCGTTCTCGCCGTGCGCGCCGCGGACCGCACCCCCGAGGACGTGGCCCACGTCGTCGAGCTGTGTCTGGCCGAGATCGCCGGCCAGCACGCCCATACCGCCGCGGTGGTGGCCAACCGGTGTGACCCGGCGGAGCTGACCGCCGTCGCGGAGGCGCTCAAGCGGGTCGCCCCCAAGAGCTACGTGCTGCCCGAGGAACCTCTGCTGATCGCGCCGTCGGTCACCGAGCTGACCGAGGCCGTCCACGGGGCGGTGATGAGCGGTGACGAGGATCTGCTGCACCGCGAAGCGCTTGGCGTCCTCGTCGCGGGGATGACGGCCGAGCACGTGTTGGAACGCCTGCGCGAGGGCATGGCGGTGATCACCCCGGGCGACCGCTCCGACGTGGTGCTGGCCGTCGCGAGTGCCCATGCCGCTGAGGGCTTTCCGTCGCTGTCGTGCATGATTCTCAACGGTGGCCTGGCGCTGCACCCGTCGATCGCGGCGCTGGTGTCCGGGCTCGGACTGCGGCTGCCCGTCGTCACCACCGAACTCGGCACCTACGACACGGCGCGCGCCGTGGCGTCGGCCAGGGGTCGGGTGACGGCCGGTTCGCATCGCAAGATCGACACGGCGCTGTCGTTGATGGACACCTACGTCGACACCGCTGATCTGCTTGCGCAGCTGTCGATCTCGGTGCCGACGGTGGTGACGCCGCAGATGTTCACCTACCAGCTGCAGGACCGGGCACGCTCGGACCGCAAGCGAATCGTGCTGCCGGAAGGTGACGACGACCGCATCCTCAAGGCGGCGGGCCGGCTGCTGCAGCGGTCGGTGGCCGACCTGACCATCCTCGGCGACGAGTCCGCGATCCGCGCCCGCGCGGCCGAACTCGGCGTCGACCTGTCGGCGGCCACGGTCATCGATCCGCAGACCAGCGAGTTGTGCGACCAGTTCGCCGAGCAGTACGCCGAACTGCGCAAGCGCAAGGGCGTCACGGTGGAGCAGGCGCGCGAGACCATCCACGACGTGTCGTACTTCGGCACCATGCTGGTGCACAACGACATGGTCGACGGCATGGTCTCCGGGGCGAAACACACCACCGCGCACACGGTTCGGCCCGCGTTCGAGATCATCAAGACGCTCCCCGACGTGTCGACGGTGTCCAGCATCTTCCTGATGTGCCTCGCCGACGAGGTGCTCGCCTACGGCGACTGTGCGATCGTGCCCGACCCGACGGCCGAACAGCTCGCCGACATCGCGATCTCGTCGGCCCGCACGGCCGCGCAGTTCGACATCGAGCCTCGGGTGGCGATGCTGTCCTACTCGACGGGTACGTCGGGCACGGGTGCCGACGTCGACAAGGTAAGGACGGCAACGGAATTGGTGCGCTCACGGGAACCCGATCTGCTGGTCGAGGGGCCCATTCAATACGACGCCGCGGTGGAGCCGTCGGTAGCGGCCACCAAGATGCCCGACTCGTTGGTCGCGGGCCGGGCGACGGTGCTGATCTTCCCCGATCTGAACACCGGCAACAACACCTACAAGGCGGTGCAGCGCAGCGCGGGTGCGATCGCCATCGGGCCGGTGCTGCAGGGGCTCAACAAGCCGGTCAACGATCTGTCGCGGGGTGCACTGGTCGAGGACATCGTGAACACGGTGGCTATCACCGCCATTCAGGCGCAGGGCAAGTGAGCGCCGCGCGCACCGTGCTGGTGCTGAACTGTGGGTCGTCGTCGTTGAAGTACGCAGTCGTCGAGCCGGATTCGGGGCGTCAGGTCGCAGACGGCATCGTCGAGCGCATTGGCGCCGGACCGATCGCCGACCACGAGGCCGCGTTGCGGGCGGCGTTCGACCAGCTGTCCGAGGCGGGACTGGACCTCGATGCGCTGGGACTGGTGGCGGTGGGTCACCGCGTCGTACACGGTGGGCCGGACCTGTACCGGCCGACGGTGGTCGACGACGAGCTGATCGCCACGCTCGAGACTCTCGCGCCGCTGGCGCCGCTGCACAATCCGCCGGCGATATTGGGCATCGAGGTGGCTCGGAAGGTGCTGCCGGATCTGCCGCACGTCGCGGTGTTCGACACGGCGTACTTCCACGATCTGCCCGCCGCTGCCGCGCAATACGCCATTCCGCGAGACGTGGCCGCGCAGTGGAGTATTCGGCGGTACGGGTTCCATGGAACGTCGCACCAGTACGTGAGCGAGCAGGCCGCGGAGTTCCTGCAGGTGCCGGTGGAGTCGCTCAACCAGATCGTGCTGCACCTGGGCAACGGGGCGTCGGCGTCGGCGATCGTCGGTGGCCGGCCGCAGGACACGTCGATGGGGTTGACCCCGATGGAGGGTCTGGTGATGGGTACCCGGTCGGGCGACCTGGATCCCGGCGTCATCATGTACCTGAACCGGACTGCCGGCATGAGCATGGCCGACATCGAGACGATGCTCAACCGGCGCTCGGGCGTTCTGGGTCTCGGCGGGGAGATCGACTTCCGGCAGCTGCATCGTCGCATCGAGGCCGGCGACGCGGATGCCCAATTGGCCTACGACATCTACATTCACCGGCTGCGCAAGTACATCGGCTCCTACATGGTGCTGCTGGGCAACACCGACGTCATCACGTTCACCGCCGGCGTCGGCGAGAACGACGCCGCGGTCCGCAGGGATGCGCTCAGCGGTCTCGCGCCGCTCGGCATCGAACTCGACGAGCACCTCAACGACAGCCCCGCGCGCTCACCCCGGCGGATCTCCTTCGAGACCTCGCGCACCACGGTGCTCGTCATCCCGACCGACGAGGAACTGGCCATCGCGAGGGCCTGTGCTGGCGTGATCGACGCCTAGGGCGTTGAGTTCCCGCTCGGCGGCGACGCGGCGGGCGCGGTCTTGGGCGCGGGTGGTCGTGCGTCGGGGCATGGTCAGACCCGACGCGTGCCGTGCTGGAACGCCGCTCGCCTGAACCGTTCTTGTCGGCTGGGATAGTTCGGGGAACAGTAGGCGGCTGCCCGGTGTGGTGACGTGGGTGCGGCCGTCGGGTGCGGTCCACACAATCGTGCCGTCGTCGAGTTGTTGATCCCGCCAACCGTTCTCGCCGCCCCAGAAGGTCTTCAGCAGGTGGTGTCTCCGACTCACCAAAGACACTTCTTTACAGGGAGGGGTGCGCGAGAATGATAGCCATGCAGGAGAGGACGTGGCGCGACTACGCCAACCGGCTCACTGAGGAGGAGGTGGAAATACTCGAGCGGGTCGACCTCAACCCGAGCCATCCCGACGGGGCGGAAGGCCATCGGCTGGGACAGATCGCATCGGCCCAGATTTACGTTGCACGGCGATCATGGTGGCGTCGATTGGGGGCGCAGCGATGAGCGCGCCCGGGTGGTTCAATCGCGGTGACGGTATGCACTACTGGGACGGCTACCGCTGGGACGATCAGCCTCCCTACGTCCCGCCCGCCGTCGAGAAGACAACGCGGATCCCGAATCCGTTCTTTCTCGCGCTGGCCGTGCTGTCGGGTCTCGTCACGATGTTGCCGGTACTGAGCTTCATCGGCCAACCGAACGTGCTCGCCATGCTCGGCGTCGTGTGGTGTGGAACGTGGACGGCTATTTGGGCATACCTAGCTCACCGCTACAGGTAGACCCACAACGCAGAAAAGCCCGTCCCCCCGGAAGGTCTAGTAACGGGGGGACGGGCTTTTTGCTGTCGCATGTCGCTGCGACGGGCGCGCGCTGCCCTAGGGGACCAACATGGGGCGCGACGATGGGGGGAAAACAGGCCAAGCGTGACGTACTTGGCGCGCCTATGGCCGATTATGGGCCTGACCTGCCATTTTCCTGGGGATTGCTAGGGAGGGGGAAATGCCCGACCTAGGTCGGGAGGACTTCCGGGGCCTGAACTTTAGACCCCCCCCCCCTTTAGCGACTGCCCTTGGCCGCCGATGCGAACGCCATATCGTTCAGGACTTTCTGGCCATTGCGATTCGGAGCCATGACGAAGTCGCCCTGGACGATGACACCCGAATTGTGCGGCCCGGGGGCTTGTCCGCCACCGGTGCCGTGCTCCTTGGTGTTCGGGTCGACCTGCTTGGTGGTGTCGCCCTTGGCCTGACCGGCAGAGGACGGCATCGAGGGCGAGGCCTGTGCCAGTCCACCCGCTACACGTCCTAGCCATGACTGCTGAAGGTTGCCGCCGCCGTTGGGATCAGACAGGCCGAACGTTTCCATAAGCCCGCTTATGCCGATGCCACTTAGCTGGCCTAGATATTTGACCGAGCGGTCGACTAGCTGGCCCGCCTTCGCTGCGGCCTCGCCCGCCCCTGGAAAGGCCATAGCCGCGGCAGCTCCAGCGGCAGCTCCAATGCCGCTGGAGCTGGTCGCCGCGGGCTGCCACCCGCCCTGTGCCGGACCACCCACGGGCGCACCGATGGGCGCGCCTGCGGCCTGTCCCGCCATGCCTGGTGTCTGGCCTACGCCGAAACCTTGACCACCCGCGCCGAGCGGCGAGGCGATACCGCCAGGCCCCCAGCCGATGGGCGGGGCAACGGGAGAGGCGCCCAGCGCGGGACCGCTCGGGAAGGGGCTGCCGATCGGAGGACCGAACGACGGTGCGCCGCCACCCGGGATGATGTTGTTTGTTCCTCCGGGCTTGAAGTAGGCATGGACGTGATCCATGTGGTTCGCCGTGGGGCTGCCGCGGTCCTCCATCGGAGTGCCTGCGGTGCCCTTGCCGTAGCCGTAGGACGTCTTGTTGAAGATCGCGCCGTAGGTGTTCGGGTCCGATAGGACTTGCTGCAGAACCTTCGCGCCTTCCTCGAAGCTGCTGACCATGATGTCGATAGCACCGTTCTGGTGCTCGCCGAATTGGTCGGCGGCGTGGTCGCCTACCGTGAGGCCTTGCTGTTGGAAGTAGGGCATTTCGACCCGGTGAGCGAAGTCGCGTGCGCTCTCGCCTGCCATGGCTTGCCCTGGTGCGCCGTATCCGTAACCTGGGCTGCCGTATTGACTGCCGTACATACTCGTGGGGCCGAACGGCGAGTAACCACCCGACGTGCCGCTCGATCCGTTCGCAGCGGCCAAGCGCGCCTGCCAATCCGGGTCGGCGGCCTCGATGGCCTTGAGCTGCCCGCGGAAGCCCGCCGTGGCGAGGTTTCCGAGGAATCGGGTCAGATTGTCAGCAAGGCCCGGAAGTCCCTTGGAGATGCCAAAGTCCTTGTCGAGCGCGTTGCCGATGTCACCGAACGCGGTTGCGGCGCTGTTCATTTGTTTCAGCGCCGAGTCGGTGGCCGATTGCTTTTCCTCCTGTAGCCGCATCTCAGCTTGGGTCTGCTGCTGCTGCTTGGTGAGAAGTTCGTTCTTGGCCTTGGTGATCTCGTCTTGCGTCGCCACGTTCGACTTTTCAAGCTTGTCGACCAACGCGCGCTGCTGCTCTACGTCGTGCCGCGACTGCAGGACGCTCGTAGCTGCGCCATACAGACTCGCAGTGACTGGGACGCCGCCCAGCAGTGACATGGGGTCTCCGGTGAGCGGGCTCTGTGGTGCTTGCACTCCGGTGCCGCTACCGCTCGTGGTGGCGGCGTACGGGCCGCTGAGCGGCTGCGGAATGCCGCCCGTCTGCAGGCTTGGCGGCGTGGCGTAGCCGATGGTGCCGTCGCGCTTGCGGAAGGTGCCGGGAGGCAGGCCGTTGGCGTTGAGTGGGTGCGCAGCCTGGTCGGCCTGAAGCCACTTGTCCGCGGCGGCCGATCCCGTGGGCTGCGCGCCGATCGCCTTGGGGATCACGGTGCCCGCGCGGGCCGGTCCGTTGGGGTCGAGCGGCTTGTATTCGGGGATTTGCATCCCGACCAACTTGGCCGCTTGGCGAACGGGCTCAAGCGCGTCGCTGACGGCGGTGCCGATGCGGTTGACCAACGGGATGATCTGCCGAACGACGTTGGCGACAATGTCGGTCAGCGCGTCGAACCCCTTACCAAGGCCGTCCACGATGGTCGTCACGCCAGCGATGGACGGACCGAGAACAGTCATGAATTCGGGTGCGTACGAAAGGATGCCGTTCAGCGCGGGCGCCAGTGTGGCGAATGCGCTTGCCAACTGACCAATTGCCTGGACGGCGCTCTTGCCGCCAGCATCCATCGAAAGGAATGCCTTGCCGACGTCCAGAATGATCGGACCGAACGCCTTGGCGGTGTCGATGCCCTCTTGAATCCACTGCTGTAACTGCCCGGACTGCTGGGCTTCTGTGATGAACTTGGAGAAGGCGTTGGCCGCGTCGGTGATTCCGGTCGCGAGTCCCGGTAGGAACGACGAACCTGCCTCTGCGAGTTTGGCGATTGCCTGCGTGAAGGGTTGAGCGGCTGGCGCCAGGTTGGTGAAGGCCGCGCCGATGTTGTCCATCGTCGTCTCGATGCTCTTGAGGATCGCCGGGTTACCGGTGATGCCGCTGAACATCTGATTGAACGACGTGGCGACCGTGGTCGTGAGCCTCTGTAGGGACGGCTCGATAGCGGTCGTCAGTTGTTGGAGCTGTGGGCCGACTCCGGCAAAGAGCGCATCCTGTGTCGAGCGCTTGAGGTCTGCGAGCGGGCCGTCGACCAGGCTGCGAATGTCGGTGGCGGCGCGGGCGGCGTTGGGGGACAGGCCGGCGATCGCCTGGGCGAACTTCTGCGGGTCGTCCATCGCGCCGAGAGCGTCGGTGAAGCCTTGCGTACCAATCTTCAGTGTCGCGAATCCGGCCGCTGCGGCTAGGGCGGCACCGGGTAGGAGGCCCAGCAGACCGGAGAGTGACGAGGCGACGGACACGGCGGCTTGCAGGCCGATGGCGAGTGCCCCCGCGCCTGCGGGGCCTGCGGCCTTGGACATGGCCGAACCCGCCTCTGCGGCGCTGCTGGCGAGTGTGCCGGCCGACGAGCTGGCGAGGCTCTGCACTTCAGTCAGGCTGCGCAGTGACGATTCGTGATCGCGGTGAGCGCGTTCGAGTCGTTCAGACTGCGTGACGATGTTGTCCCAGTTGCCGCCGCGCATGGCTTCGTTGAGGCGCATTTGCTCTTCGCGGAGCTTGCGCGTCGCCTCCGTTACGCGGACCGTGGCGGCCTGAACGCGCGGTGCTGCGCCTTCGATGCCTTGGGCGAAGTTGGTTGTGAAACCGTTGCCGGCCTCGCGGCCTGCACGCTGCATGTCGCGCTGGATCTGGCCTGCCGCGCGGTCCAGGGGGGCGCGGTTGATTCGTGTGACGACGTCAAGATCAATTTCGGGCATCGGGCGTATGAAGTCCTGTCAATCTAGAAAGCGCGCGTATGTCTTTCGCATCGGCGCGAAGGCTGGAGTGGGCCCCGGGTCGCCGGTGCCGTACTCGATGAAGGGGGCCGCGGGGTCGTCGGAGTAGACGTGGCCGATCGAGACTCCGCGTCGCAGTGCTGCGGCAGTAAAGCGCGCGCCGCGACGTTCGGTCTTGATGCTGTGGACGTACCTGCCGGTCTCGACGGGGGCGAACGAACGCCACACGGCCGCAATGCGTTCCAAGTAGGCGTCGCATTCGACGCGCAATGTCTGGCTCGCCGCGGCTGCTTCGACGATCGCGTCGGCAATGTCGGAAGTGTTGATGAGTGTTCCTCTTTGGTTCTGCCGTATGCCGCCGCCGGTTGCTGCCCGTCCCCCTAAAGGGGGTGCACTCGGACAAGCTGTGGTTACCAGCCACCCGGCGACGGCGGCACCACGTCTTGCAGAAAGGAGTTCCCGGCCGCTGGAAGTGAGACGGCCGAGCCCCGCACGCGGTAGGAGACGTGGAAACATCCCGCGTGCGGAGGTTTATGGGGGGTGGCGGGGCGGGGGTTGCTAGGAGGTCAAACCCCCTGCCCGCGCCACCCGGTCTATCGGGTCTGGATGCCCGAGATGAGGGCGGGCTGAACCCACACCTCACCCATGATGTCGACGGCCCGTAGTGCGCGTTTGCGTACCAGCGCCATGACTTGCTCTTGAGTCATCTCCATGCGAGCTGCGGCTTGGGGAAGCTCGCAGTAGCCTTCGAGATTGTCGAAACTCATTGTCAGGCAGTCAGGTCGACGACGGCGATACTCGCCGGGTGCAGGTGGGCCAGGCCCACGCGGGTCTCCGCGCGGAAGATCGCGGCGTTCTGCTTGAACAGGTCGCCACCCGCGTCGATGTCCAGCGTCATGTCCTGGCGTACCAGGAGCTTGAGCGCCTGCGCCCAATTGGCGAGAACCGCCGTGCCCGCAGGAATCGAGTTGCTGATGACGCGCGGCGCGGTGCCAAGGACGTTGGCGCTGCGGGCGTTCGGGTTCTCGAAACCGTCGAGCAAGTAGCCGATACCGCCCGTGCCCTCCTTGAGGAGGTCGAGAGCTTCCGCGTCGGCGGGGTTCAGCACGAGCGCATCGGGGGTAACGCCGATGGTCTGCAGTGCGGTCTGCGCCTTGCGCAGCGTCGTCGGGACGTCGGTGGCGAAGGCGACCTGAGTCGTGCCGGCCACGGTGAGGATGCCGGTCAGGTTCTCACCCGTGCCGCTGCCGCTGATGATCTGAGTTTCGAGGGCGTCGTAAACGCCGGCCACCATCTCGTTTTCGAGCCACTGAATGACCGCGGCGTCGTCCTGCCAGAGGCGAATCGGCACGGGGTCGCTCAGGTGGGCGATCACGACTGCCTTACCGCTCTGGGCGGTGACGGTGTAGGTCGAGGTGGGCTTGGTGGCGAGGTCTGCCACGGGAGCCGCCGCTGTGGTGCGGGCGGTCTGGCGCCAGTACTCGAAATGCGGCGAGTCGGCGAGGGTGTCGCGAGTGACCAGGAGGTCGAGTAGCCGCGAGGGGCGCGACTTCGGAGTGACCTCCGGCGAAATGGCGGACTCCACGTTGACGCTGCCGGAGGTGACGGCGCGAGACTCGCTGCCGCCGTTCGCCTTGCGGATGGCGCTCGCTGCGCGGGTTGCCCACTGCTGCGAATCGCGGCCAGCGGTGGCGCGGTTGACGGCTTCGGCTTCGGGGTCACCGTGGCCGGAGCGGGCCAGCTCGCTCTTGAGGTGGTCGAGGTCGGCCTTGATCTCGGAGACGCGCTTCGATTCCTCGGGGGTGAACTCGTTGCGCTTCTCCTGGCGCGCGTTGGCCGCCATGCCTCGAATCTCATTCTTGAGGCGGGCAATGGATTCTTGGGTTGCTGCTACTGAAAACATGAGTGTTGGGTGATACCTATCGGTTCGAAAGTGTTGGGATGCCCCCGTGCCGGAGGTGGCTCACCCGTGCCGGGTTGTTGCCGTGGTTTGCGCTCGCGCCCGTGCCGGGCTGCGTCTACGCGGTTTACTGCTGTGCCATCTCGTCAGAGATGGCCGTTCGCGCCCTAGCCGGTGCCGGGCGTAGGGCGAGGCCTGAGAATCAGGCTGTGATGCGCTGAAGATTCAGCGTCACGTGACTAAGTCGCCGGAAGTCGCGGTGTACGCGGGGCGGACCAATCAACGAGTAGGTGATGCCGTCCACGACGACTTCGTCGGCCGCGGTGGCGTCGAGGACCGCAGGAACAGGTGGGCAGGTGGCCTTCTGGGCGTCGGTCACGACGTCGCCAAGTGCAACCGTCTCCGTTGCCGAGAGTGGGCGCACTCGGCAACCGGTGACGACGTTCGGGGTGCGGACCACTTCGGGGTTGTTGTAGCGGTCGCGGGTGGCGCCTTCCGAGACTGTCACGATGGTGATGGTTTGGTTGCCGAACTTCACTGGCGTTCCAGGATGTCGACGACGGCGTCGCAGAGGCGGTAAGCCTCATCGGGTGTGAGGTGAATCAGGGTGTTGCCGCGCTTGATACCGAGGCCGCCAGTCTGGGGAACCACGAACAGGGGCTTGCGACCGGGCGCGATTGCCAGGTTCATGTAGCCGTTGCGGGAGACCACTGCCATCTAGGCCCACCTCGCGTGAGACGGCGTGGCGGCGCGGGGCCGGCGCGGACCAATGGCGCTGTCCAGGGCTCGTGCAAGTTCCGCCGCCAGTTCGTCAGTCAAAATGAGAATCGTCGAGCTCTGGTCGACGAGAATTCCCACGTCTGTGGTCGACTGGTCGACGATGACGTCGATCAGTCGGACTTTGTAGCCGACGTAGTCGTCGCCTACTTCGAGGTTCTCGTGGTTCATTGGTGCCTTTGTGTCGTGAAACGTTGAATGTGGGGTTCTCCCAGACGCTCGCGGATGACGTCGGCCAGCTCGGCCAGTTCGTCGCGGGAGAGCAGGACGTGACTCCCGCCCTGTCCCAGCACGAGTCCACCGCCGTCGCGGGGAACCGCGTAGACAGGGTTGCGGGTGCCGATGATGCGCAGTGCGTCAGTCATGGTGAAAGTCCTTCGTATATGGGTGAGAGTGGAGATTTAATATTTCGTTGCTGACCAACCGTCGGCTTCGGTCGCCAACCCGACCACATGCCGTTGCAAACTGGGCCACCCTGCCAACGCGACAACTGCCCATTTCAAAATCCCCCCACGCGCCAGCGGGTGGGAACGATGTAGGAATCGGGAGGTTCAGGTTGCGCCGTGGGTTGCGTCGCAACACCGTTCGCAGGTGCCCCATTTGGACCACCTGCCAGCGTTCGGAGAGCCACTGGCCGAACACCTACTGGTACGCGATGAAGAAGAGTCATAGAACGAAGTACCGTCTGTGCTGGTCAGAGGCTCGACGATTTACATCTGCTGTAAAGTGCTTTTACACCAGATGTCAAAGACAAGCCGATAGTTTTGCATTTGCTGTAAATGTTCAGAACCCCTCATCTCGTGGTTTCTTGATGCGACCGTGAACCGAGCACGGGTCAAAGGGGTGTCCCAGGCCACCCGTCACGCCCGGGGGTAGGACTAGGCAACGCGACGTCGACTCCGCGCCCAACATGCCCTTGGCCTTGGCTGTCTTGATGGCCGTCGACAGTTGACTCGGGGACTTGTGGAACCACTTCGCCACCCAACCCGCAGCAAACTGGGAGTGACCGTTGGCGCGATGACTGCCGAAGGCGAGAGCCACCACGCGTAGCCACAACTCGAGCGAGGGGTCATCGGCGCGGGCGAGCCAGAAGCTATGTAGGTGAATGCCCCCGGGGTTCTGCACATCCATCGCCTTCACGGGCGTTGCCTCATGAGGTCGTCGAGCGCGCGTAGTCGCTCGGGTACCACCGAGACGCGGGGGAAGGCGTGCAAATTGGGGTCACTGACGCCCGCCGTGGTAATCGACATGCCGAAAAACTCGTCGAAACCGATGTCGATGTCGTCGTCGTCGTGACGCTTGCCGCGGTTATGGTCCGGCGGCGGCGTAGTTCGTGGCGTCGGCGTCCAGCCCGGGTTGCACACGAGGCACACACGGTTCCCGGTGCCCCAGTAGGCCACTGCGGGCTTGCCGGTCCAGCCGGCCACGACTTCGTGCTCGACGGGTAGGAGGTGGTGGCCGGCGCGGCATGTCGCCTGCGGTTTCGGCCAGTGCCTGCCGGGCCAGTGCTGGGCGTGTAGGTCGTCGATCGAGTGGCGCTCGCGGAGCGAGCCGTGGACCAACGTCACGCGGCCGGCGTCGGGCTTGAGCTGGCGCCCGGAGAGGATGCGTACGGACCCACCCTTGCCGGGGCTCTCGCGGGGGATGGACCACACGGTCCTGTCGGTCCCGATCACGTAGTGCGGGAACCGTTTTATCGGTCGAAAGTCGATTGTCGTCGTCACAAATGGTCTCTGTTGTTGTTGTCGTCGTCGGAACTGTTCGGGATGGGGCGCGAGGGGTGGCGCACGGCCGACTGTCATGCCGCTGCCCGCAGCTTCTCGGCGCGGTGCTCGCGGACCGGAGCAAGCAGCACCCACAGCTTCGCCCGCTGTTCGGGCGTTAGCGGCGGCGCTGCGGCCACCGCCTCCGCGAGGTACTCCTGAAGGTCCACACGGCGGAGATTAAGCGAACGATGTCGCGTTTCGCTACACCTGTCCCGAAATTGACACTACTAGTCAAACTAGCAGTTCAGGGCGTCGCCGCCCTCTTTTCGTCGACCAAGGGTGTCTACACCCAGCAAACAACTAGGGTGTCTACACCCTCTAGTCGACAAGCCATTCGATGGCGATACGGCGCGGATCGAACACGTGGCTGCCCTTGCCAACGGGCAGGGCGGTGAAGCGGACCAAGAGGTCACAGACGGTGCGGAAGCGGTCGGCCGAGAGCGCGCGCACATCGTCGGCGACGTCCTCGTGCCCTAGTCGCAACCCGTCGAGCACTCTCGCCCGGTCGGCGTCGTGCTGGGCACGATCAATCTCGTCGAGCTTGCCCTGTATCCGCTCCGTGGCACGGCGCGCCTGCTGCGGGGTCAGGTCGCCATCGGCCACCGCATCGGCAATCTCGTCGAGTCTGCCCATGAGAGTGAGTCTTTCGGCGCGGAGGGCTTCGTTATCGTCCTGGTTCGCCCGCAGTAGGTCCACGGCATCGGGGCGCGCCAGTCGACCGGATATCGCACCGTAGACGACGGGCTCGGCGTACTTGGACCGAACCGAACAGCCCCGGCACTGTTTGCAGACATAGGCGATCTGTCCGGACTGGTGTTGCCCACTCAACCGTGACCCGTCGTTGCACTTGCCACACAGCAGGATCCCCGTCAACGGGTGGCGTTGGATCGACTTACGCCTCCCGACCCGCCCCGGGGCGTTGAGAACGGCTTGCGCAGCGCGCCATACGTCCTCGGATACCAGCGGCTCCCACGTGCCCGCGCCCACGATGACGTCGTTGTGGGCGCGGAGCCCCGCGTTGCGCGGTGACCGTAGGTACAGGCTCAGCGTGCCCGGTGACCACGGCTTGCCGTTCAACCCGTACTGGCCCAACGCGTTCCACTCTCGCGCAATGTCAGAGATTGAGCCACCCGCGAGGATGTCCTGATAGGCCTTTCCGACCAACTCAGCTTGCGTAGGATCGACGATCGGGCCGCTTGGGGTGTCGACGTACCCGAACGCCTTTCTCCACTGCGGTTTGCCCGCTTCGGCCTTCGCCTTCGCGGCTCTGCGCTGCCGTACGCGCATCATGGCTATCTCGTGTTCACTGACGGCGGTTTTGATCTGTGCAGCGAGGACACCAGTGGGCGAGTACAGGTCGATGTCACCCTGACCCGTGGTGGCGAACAAAATGGTTCTGTCCAGCGAGGTAAAGAATCGGCGCAGCGATTCGAGTTCATTCATCATGCGCCAACCACGGTCCTGATCCCATGCGGCGATGGCGTCTATGCGGCCGGCTTTGATGTCTGAGAGCAGGCGGTCCCACTCGGGGCGGGCGTTCCCCTTGGACGCGGACACGTCGTTGTCGCAGTAGTACTCGGTGGGCTGCCAGCCCTTCAATTCGCACAGTGACAGGGTGTCCGCGCGCTGGCGTTCCACACCCTCGCGGCGGTCGTTCGGGTCTGACGAGATTCGGAGGTAGCAACCCGCGCGCACGTGAGGTAACGTCTCCATCGTCAGAGTGTACAACGTGAGTCGCTAATGTCGACGGCAGAGGCATTTCAGGTTGGACGCGGCCGTGGGCCCGTAGGGCCACGGGATGCCGTGGTCGACGTCGCAATGGGTGGCGGGTACTTTGCAGCCGGGGAAGCGGCAGGTCAGGTCGCGGCAACGAATGAAGTCGGCCAGCTTCTTCGACGGTCGGTAGCGGGGTTCGGGTGGGGCTTGGCCGGGGTGCACGATCGCGGTGATCGTCGCCCCGACGGTGGCGCGGCAGGCGATCGCCCCGGGCAGGAACCGTCCACCCATCATCACCGCGGGCCGCAGGCTCGCCAGCCGACCGGGGGTGGGGGTGAGGGCTTCGGTGAGGGTCAGCTCGCGCAGCGGCTTGGTGAACGTGGCCGGGGGTTCGCCGTCGAGGGCGGTTCGCTCGGCGACGGGGGCCGGGCTGGGGGCCGAGTCCTGCGGTGCGGCGGCCTCGTTGGCGTTCGCGAGGTCATCGGGACCAGCGTCCTCTGCGTCCGCGATGCGCTCGTCAACCGTCGGCGGGGGCGAGGGTGACTCTGGCGGTGCGGCTGCTTCGTCGAGGCTCTCGGAGTCCTCGCCCGCATCCGCGGAGTTCTCCGTGTTCGCCTCACCGTCGGGGCCATCGTCAGTGCCGTCAGGCGTCGGCGTCGGTCGCTGGTCGAGCGTGTCTTGGCTGGCGATGACGTAGACCACCACCCCGGTCGAGGGCGGGTTGTCCGCGGCGGGGCAGTCGTCGGTCTCGCAGAGGCAGGCGAGGCGGTCCGCCCCGTGGGACAGCGCACCCATCGCATCGGAGCGACGCTGATCCAGGGTGCGGGGATCGGCCGGGCAGACGGTGCGGGCCAGCGCGTCGACCCGGGCGTCGAAGGCCTTGGCGTCGTGGGCGAACAGGGTCGCGAAGACCGTCGCCATGCCGCTGCCGTCCTCGTCACCCACCTCGACCGACCGGCCCCGGGCGCGGGTCTCGGTGCGGATGACTGCCTGCGGGTCGACCTGGGCCACGAACCCGTCGATCATCTTCTCCAGCGTCGCCACCGACATCGGTTCCCGGGAGCTCAACGCCTCGGCCAACAACGCATCCAGCGCGCGGAGGGCGTCGGGGTCGACGACCAGCGCACCGCGCTGAACCACCGCCTTCACCAGCTGATAGGTAATCAGCCCGTCGGCGAACACCGCGGCCACCTTGGGGAACCGTTCGTGCAGGGCCACCGCGATCAACAACTGGTTGGACGCGGCCCCGGTGGTGATCCGCAGGACCGCCCCGACGTGGGCGGCGATGGCATCGAAGTTGTCGACACACCACAGGTCCCGAGACGCCGACCCGGACGCGGCGTAGGCGGCCTCGAGCATCCCGGCCATCGCCGCGACCTTGCGCGCACAGGCGGCCGACTCCGCCCGCGACCACGCCTCCACCGCACCGGCACCCGACGAGGTGTCGGACGCTGCGGTCACCAACGAATCGAACATACTTGCGAATTTACCGATGTGAACCGACGGAGAAGCCGAAACACAGGCCGCCGGCCCGGATCTGTGGATGAATCGCCAACTGTGCACAACCGAGGTGCGTAGCCCCAATATGTCAGTGCCACATGCCATCCGGAGATCTGCGGCGGCCTCGCCGGAAACGACTCGGCCTCCACGGCTGAATCCCAGGTTGAGCACATAACGTTGCCTGGTGTCGTCGCCAGCTCACACTCCGCTGAACCTCAGGGTGGCGGTCGAGTCGTGGCAGCTGGACCCCGCCGCGCTCCTGTTGATCGTGGCCCTCGGCGCCGGCTACGCCTGGTGTCGAAGGGCCGCCCACGACGCCGCACCCGCCGACCGCGCCCCGGTGTACTGCTTCACCGCGGGCCTCCTCACCTGGTTCCTCGCGACGTGCAGCGTGATCGCGGTGTACGCCCCCGTGCTCTTCTGGATGCGCGCGCTCCAGGTCCTGGTGCTGCTGTTCGTCGCCCCCTTCCTGCTCGCCCTCGGCAGGCCGGTGACCACGCTGCGGGCGGCACTGTCGGAGACGGGCCGAAGTCGGGTCGACCGGCTGCTCGCCTCACGGGCGTGCCGGGTCGCCGCGTCGCCGCTGTGCACGTCGGTGGCGATGCTCGGCCTGCCGTGGCTGCTGTATCTGACGCCCTGGTACGTCGCGTCGATGAGTGGCGCCGTCGGCTCGGTGACTCGAATCCTGTTGGTGCTGGTCGGCTTCGGCTACTACTACGCGAGGGTGCAGAGCGACCCCGTCCCTCGGCGCTACCCGCCGCTGCTCTCCGTCGGCATCAGCGTCGTGGAGTCCCTCGGCGACGGGCTGCTGGGCCTGGTGCTGTGGCTGGGCCCGGTGATCGCCTATCAGTATTACGCTGGCCTGCACCGCGATTGGGGTCCCAGCACGAGGACCGACCAGTCCATCGGCGCGGGTGTCCTCTGGATCGTCGGCGACGTCCTCGGCATCCCGTTCCTGGCCGTTCTCTTCAGGCGGTTGTCCACCCACGAGAAGTCGCGAGCCATCGAGGTCGACGCCGAGATCGAGGAGGTGGCCGACACCGCCCAGCCGACGCTCTGGTGGGAGGCCGACCCACAGCTCAACCAGCGCTTCCGAAGAGGCTAGAACGTGCTCATCGGTCGCACGCTGTTGGCCAGATCGACCAGCGCGTAGCGGTGTTCCTGCGTCGGCGCGACGCGGGACAAGCCACGTAGCGACGCCTCGACGCCAAGGCGCAGGCCGTGTTCGGTGAAGGGAAAGCCGAGGATGTGGTTGGTGCTCGCGGTGTTGTCGGCCAACCAGTCCATCGCCGTGCCGAGCACCAGCGCGCGAATCTGGAGCACCCGGGGTTCGGTGTCGGGCAGCACCTCGACCCGTCGCGCGGCGTCGCGAATCTGTTGTTCGGTGATCTCACTGCCGGAACGACCGGACAGCAGCGTCACGGCACTGGTGAGCCGCGCCGTGGTGAAGTGCCGCGACGTGGGCGGCACCTGGTCGAGGGTGGTGACGGCCTCGTCGCGCAGACCGTCGGCTGATTGCGTTCGGGCCAGCCCGAACCCCGCCGAGATGATGCCGTTGTCGGTGTTCCACACGGTCTTGTAGAACCGTCGCTCGTCGGCCGCCCCGCACAATTCGGCGGTCGCAGCCAGCGCCAACTTCGGGGCGAGTTCGCCGGGCAGCGTGTCGAGCACCTCGGTGAAGTGCTTCGTGGCGGATTCGTAGTCCGCCGAGAGCAATTCGGCCACGGCGCGGAACCACACCAGGCGCCAGCGCCAACCCACCCGCTCGCCCAGGTCGTCGAGTTTGCGATTGGCCTTGGCCACGTCGCCGAGGTCAAGTAAGGCCCGAACCTCCATCAGGGGAAGCTCGACGGACTCCGAGAGGTCGACGCCCTGATCGGAGTCGAGCGATCCGTAGCGGGCTGCCCGCAGCGAGTCCAGTGTCTGCACGGGTTGGCTCAGCACGGTCGCCGACAGCACGGCGGCGCCCACGTCGGCGGGGTCGACGAGCGGAACCTGAAGGGCCCGAACGATTTCCTGTGCGGTCAGCTTCTCCGAGTGCACCTGGCCGTCGAGGTAGACGTCGGTGTGGGCGACGAGCAGGTCGACCCCGAACGTCGACCGCGACGGGCTGAACACGGTCGAGAGTCCCGGCCGGGGCATCCCGGAGTCCTGGGCCACCACCTCGCGCAGCACGCCGATCAGCTGACCGGACATCTCCTCGGCGCTGGCGAACCGTCGGCGTGGGTCGGGGTCGATCGCCCGCTGGAGTAGCCGACCGAACGAATCGTATTTGAGCAGAACGGGATCGCCATCGGGCAGACCGTCGTCGTAGCGACCGTTGCGGGTGCGCAGATCCAGTGTCAGGGCGGCCAGGGTGCGTCCGACGGTGTAGATGTCGGTGGCGATCGTCGGCCCAGTCTTGACGATCTCGGGAGCCTGGTATCCCGGTGTGCCGTAGAGGAAGCCATAGGAGTTCAACCGCGACACGGCACCGAGGTCGATCAGCTTGAGCTGCTCCTCGGTGACCATGATGTTCTCGGGCTTCAGATCGTTGTACACCAGGCCGACCGAATGCAGATAGCCCAACGCCGGCAGGATCTCCAGCATGTATGCAATCGCCTGGGCGACCGGAAGCTTGTGTCCCTTGGCCTGTTTGAGCGACGTGCCGCCGACGTACTCCATCACGATGTAGCCGACGGGGTCGCCGTTCTTGTCGTCGTGCTCGACGAAGTTGAAGATCTTCACGATCCCCGGGTGGGTGACCTCGGCGAGGAACTGCCGTTCCGCCATCGCGATCGACTGGGCCTCGGCGTCGCCGGAGTGCACGAGGCCCTTGAGCACCACCGGCCGGTCGTTGACGTTCTTGTCGAACGCCAGGTAGATCCAGCCGAGGCCGCCGTGGGCAATGCACCCCTTGATCTCGTACTGGTCGACCACCATGTCGCCCGGACTCAGCTGCGGCAGAAAGGAATACGGGCTGCCGCAGTGCGGGCACCAGCCCTCCGAGAGCGCCTCGCCGTCCGACGTCGAGCGACCGACCGGCTTGCCGCAGTTCCAGCAGAACCGCTTGACCTCGGCGACGACCGGATCGGTCATGAGTGCTTCCAGCGGATCGCGTTCCGGCACGCGCGGCACCTCGACCAGACCGCCGCCGAGCCGTCGGATCGGCGACCACTGACGCGTCATCATCGTCATCTGTTCGTGCGGATCCGTCGCGACGGTGCCGATCGAGATGCCCTCGGAGTCGTCGAAGTTCGGCCGGAAGACGGCCTGGGTGGCCATCGGCCGCATGGTCGCCAACGAGTCGTAGCTCATGGCGTCGGCGGGCTGGGTGCCGGGGTAGGCCTCGTCGTCCTCTTCGGGCGCGGTCATTGGGCTTCGTACCTTGGTACGGGCGGCGCGGGCGCCGGGCCGAGCACCGTCAACCACTTGCGGTACAACGTGTTCCACGTGCCGTCACGGCGAATGCGCTCGAGGGTTCCGTTGACGAACCGCACCAGGCCGGTGTTCTCCTTGTTGATCCCGATGCCGTAGGGCTCCCTGGCCATCGACGGTCCGACGATGTGCAGATACGGGTCCTGGCTCACCAACCCCGCGAGGATGGAGTCGTCGGTGCTGACGGCGTCGACCTGACGCTGCTGCAGCGCAACCAGGCAGTCGGCCCACGTCACGACCTCGACGATGACCGGCGGCGGGGTGATCTGCCGGACGCGCTGCAGCGACGTCGTCCCCGACACCGCGCACACCCGCTTGCCGGCAAGGTCGGACGCCTGCGCGATCGCCGAGTCGCGGGGGGCCAGGATGCGTTGGGTGGCCGCCAGGTACTCGGTGGAGAAGTTCACCAGTTCCTTGCGCGCACAGGTGATGCTCATCGTCTTGACGACGATGTCGACCTGGTTGTTCTGCAGTGCCGTGACGCGGTCGGCGGACGACAGGATGCGGTACTCGACCTGAGACGGCGTGCCGAAGATGTCCCTGGCCACCTCCCCGGCGATGTCCACGTCGAAGCCGGTGATCTCACCGGTGATCGGATCGCGGAAGCTGAACAGGTTGCTCCCGATGTCGAGACCGACGATGAGGCGGCCCCGGTTGCGGATGTTGGTGACGGCGTCGTCGGCGTCGGCCTTGGAGGTGAACGGCCGAAGGCTCGCCGTGCAGCCGCCGTAGGACCGGTCGTCTTCCTCCGGGTCGGACGGCAGCGGGGGCTGGGGTGCGGCCTCCTGCATGCCCGCGGGCGTGGGAGGTGCCAGCGTCACGCTCGGCACGTTGACGGCGGGCGCGGTCTGGCTGCAGCCGGCGACCGTCACCGCCGCCGCCAGCACCGCCAGCAATTTCTTCGCGCTCATCGGTACTCACTCAACCTCGGCCACAGCCCCAGCGCCACTGCGATCGCCGCGATGATGCTCAGCACCGCCGCGCCGACCGTGGCGCCGGACAGCACCCGCCGCGCGTTGACGATGTCGTTGCGCAGCTGCTGACGGCTCTCGCCGATGCCCTTCGTCAGCGCGGCGTCGAGCTTGTCGAAGGCCGGCGTCGAATCGTCCTCGCCGGTGCCGAGCGCGACCTGGGTGGCGGCCTGGTAGTTGCCGACGGCGATGTAGGCGTTGATCCGGTCGTCGGCCGCGCGCCAGCGTCGAAGCAGTTGTTCGGCGTCGGCCAGATCGGCCTTGTCGATCGCGTCGTCGCGGCCCAGATAACCGGCGAGCTGTTGCTGCATCGTGTCGATGCGCTGGTAGTACGACTGCTTGCGGACGCCCTCGTCGCCGCGGCGGATCAGGGACAGCGTCTCGTCGGCTCGGGCCTGCTGGGCGGTGATGGCCATGGTGGTGACGGTCTTGAGGGACTCTGCTGCGGTGCTCTTGGCGCTGCGGCTGTCGGCGGTGGAGATCGCCAACGCGGTACCCACCCACACGATCATGATGAGCACGGCCAAGCCGCCGGCGACGAACCCGACGTTGACGCGCCGACGGGTGCGCCGGGCGAGCCACCTGTTGGCGAACGCACCGAACATCAGGGTCGCCAGCACCACCAGGATGACGGGGGCGGGGATCCGCGTCGAGGCGGTCGTCTCGGTGTCGACCTGCTTGCTGGTCTCCTCGTACAGGCGCTGGGCGTCGGGCAGGATCTGCGTCTGCATCAGCGACGAGGCCTCGGACAGATACGACGAACCGACCGGGTTGCCCGCGCGATTGTTGGTGCGGGCGGTTTCGACGAGACCCGTGTAGACGGCGAGTTCGGCGTTGACCCGGCCGAGGAGCTGGACCATGTCGTCGTCGGTGAGCCCGCTCGACGCGCGCGTCACCGCCACGGATGCGTCGGTGATCGCCTGCTCGTACCGCTGCCGGACGGCTCGCGGTTCGGCGCCGGAGATGAAGGCCGTCGCGGCGGCGGCGTCGGCGACGGACAGGGTCGTGTACAGCTGGCCAGCCGCGAACGCCAGCGGCTCGGTGTGGTCGAGCACGTTGGACAGCGCCTGCTGGCGGTCGTTGATGGTGGTCGACGTCGCGAAGGCACATGCGATGACCATTGCGGCGAGGACGATGCCGATCGTGAGGATGCGGCCGGGGGTGGTCCAGAGGAACCACCAGCGCGGGTGCGCTGGTCTGGTTTGCGAGCGCGACGCAAGGGGCTCGGTGGATGGATGCGCCAACTCCACGGTCACCTGTGCGTGGACCTCTGCTTCCGGTGTACTTTCCCGACCCCTCAACTGTAAAGGAATTCTAAGAGCAGGGGGCGGGACGCGCGGGACAAACGCCGACACCCATGTTCGCCGGACCTTCCCTATCCTGGGATCGTGCGTGGTGACGGTGACGGTTGGGTCAGTTCGACGGATGGCGCGCACTTCTGGGGTCTGCACGGCGCGGCCGGGTTGCTTCTGAGGGCGCCCCGCCCGGACGGAAGCGCCGCCGTGCTCCTTCAGCATCGTGCGCCGTGGAGTCATCAGGGGGGCACGTGGGGCTTGCCCGGCGGTGCCAGGGACAGCCACGAGACCGTCGAGCAGGCCGCCGTCCGCGAGGCGCAGGAGGAGGCCGGGCTGACGGCCGATCAGCTCGTGGTGCGGCGCGAGGTCGTGACCTTCGAGCCGCAAGGCGTGTCCTGGACCTATACGACGGTCATCGCCGACGCCCCCGAGCCGCTGCGGACCGTGCCCAACCGGGAGAGCTCCGAGCTGCGCTGGGTTCCCGAGGACGAGGTGGCGGACATGCCCCTGCATCCCGGGTTCGCCGCCAGCTGGGAGCGGCTGCGCAGCGAGTCGGCGTCGTTGCCGTTCGAGATCACGCCATAGCGTTCAGCAAGCCCCTGGCCGCTGCCTCCGGGTCCTCGGCCGCGGTGATGGCCCGCACGACCACGATGCGGCGGGCGCCCGCCTCGAGCACCTCGGGCAGCCGGGCCAGGTCAACGCCGCCGATGGCGAACCACGGCGTCTCGGTGTCGAGCGCGGCAGCCGTCCTGACCAGGTCGAGCCCCGGTGCCGCGCGTCCCGGTTTGGTCGGGGTGGGCCAGCAGGGTCCGACGCAGAAGTAGTCGACGGGCTCGCGAGTCGCGGCCAGGACCTGGTCGGCGTCGTGGGTGGACCGCCCGATCAGCGGGTCGGGCCCGACGACGTCCCTGGCGATCGGCAGGGGAAGGTCGTCCTGGCCGAGGTGCAGGACGTCGGCACCGGCCGCCCGGGCGACGTCGGCCCGGTCGTTGACGGCGAACAGAGCGCCGTGGCGTCGTGCCGCGTCGGCGAGCACCTCGAGTGCGGCGAGTTCGGCGCGCGCCTCCAACGGACCGAACTGCTTCTCGCCCGCCGAGCCCTTGTCGCGGAGCTGGATGACGTCGACCCCACCCGCGAGCGCGGCGTCGGCGAACTCCGCGAGGTCGCCGCGTTCCCGTCGGGCATCGGTGCACAGATAGAGCCGGGCGGTCGCGAGACGATGACGGCGGTCGAGAGGCATGCTGCGACGGTAGCGACTCGTGAGTACCCTTGGACACGCGACGCGGGAGTCCCGATACCGGGGGCTGAGAGTGGGTGCGATCACCCTGACCGTCACACCTGATCCGGGTCATGCCGGCGTAGGAAGGATGGAACCGTGCGTAGGCACTCATTGGCCGTGATCGGCGGCGGCGTCATCGGGCTGTCGGTGGCCCGGCGCGCGGCCCTCGACGGCTGGACCGTGCGGGTGCACCGGGCCGACGTCGCAGGCGCCTCCTGGTTGGCCGGCGGCATGGTGGCCCCGTTCGGCGAGGGCTGGCCCGGCGAGGAGCGGCTGCTGGAGATCGGCCTCGCGTCACTCCGGATGTGGCACGACGACTTCCTGGACGGGTTGCCGCCGGAGGTCGTCACCGCCAGGGAGTCGCTGGTGGTCGCCGTCGACCGCGCCGACGCGGCCGACTTGGCCACCATCGGGGAATGGCTTGCCGCCCAAGGGCATCCGGTGGAGCTGACCAGATCGGCACGCGATCTGGAGCCGTTGCTCGCGCAGGGCATCCGGCACGGATTCGTCGCCGACACCGAACTGGCGGTCGACAACCGGGCGCTGGTGGCCGCGTTGGCGGACCGGTGCGAGGCCCTCGGGGTCACCTGGGCGGCGCCGGTGCGGTCGTTGGACGAGGTGCGTGACGCCGACGTCGCGGTGATCGCCAACGGCGTCGACGCCCCGTCGTTGTGGCCGGGACTGCCGATCCGGCCGGTGAAGGGCGAGGTTCTTCGGCTTCGGTGGCGACGTGGATGCATGCCGTTGCCGCAGAGGGTGATTCGGGCCAGGGTGCACGGTAGACAGGTGTACCTGGTGCCGCGGCCAGACGGCGTCGTGGTGGGCGCGACGCAGTACGAGCACGGCAGGGACACCGCACCCACGGTGGCCGGCGTCCGCGAACTGCTCGACGACGCCTGCGAGGTGATGCCGGCGCTGGCGGAGTACGAGCTCGCCGAGTGTGCGGCGGGACTGCGGCCCATGACCCCCGACAACCTGCCCCTCGTCGGCCGACTCGACGACCGGACGCTCGTCGCCGCCGGCCACGGCCGGTCGGGTTTCCTGCTGGCGCCGTGGACCGCCGCGACGATCGCGGCCGAGCTGAAAGTTGGTGTTCCCGCGTGAAGATCGTGGTCAACGACGAATCCGTGGTCGTCGACGACGGCACCTCGGTCGCCGACCTGCTGACCACGCTCGGCATCCCCGACAAGGGGATCGCCGTCGCCGTCGACTGGGCGGTGATCCCCCGGTCGGACTGGCACCAGGGCCTGACCGACGGTGCCACGGTGAAAGTGGTGACGGCGGTGCAGGGTGGCTGACGCCAAGTTGACCATCGCGGGCCGCAGCTTCGGTTCGCGGCTCATCCTCGGCACGGGCGGGGCGGCCAACCTCGCGGTGTTGGAGGAGGCCCTCGTCGCGTCCGGGACCGAGCTGACGACGGTCGCGATGCGCCGGGTCGACTCCGACGGGGGCACCGGGGTACTCGACCTGCTGAACCGGCTCGGCATCACCCCGCTGCCCAACACCGCGGGTTGCCGCGGCGCCGCGGAGGCGGTCTTGACGGCCCAGCTGGCCCGCGAGGCGCTGGGGACCGAGTGGGTCAAGCTCGAGGTCATCGCCGACGAGCGCACCCTGCTGCCCGACGGCGTCGAATTGGTCAGGGCGGCAGAGCAACTCGTCGACGACGGCTTCGTCGTGCTGGCCTACACCAACGACGACCCGGTGCTGGCTCGGCGGCTCGAAGACATCGGATGCGCGGCGGTGATGCCGCTGGGCTCGCCGATCGGGACGGGTCTCGGCATCGCCAATCCCCACAACATCGCGATGATCGTCGAACGGGCCAACGTGCCCGTCGTCCTGGACGCCGGCATCGGTACCGCCAGCGACGCCGCGCAGGCGATGGAATTGGGGTGCGACGCCGTGCTTTTGGCGACCGCCGTCACGCGAGCCGCCGACCCGCCGATGATGGCCGCGGCGATGGCGGCCGCGGTCACGGGAGGCAGGTTGGCCCGCCAGGCCGGTCGGATCCCGAAGCGGTTCTGGGCGCAGGCGTCGAGCCCGGCCAATTAGCGCAGCTGGGCTCGCGTCGACCGTGGAATGATCGACTGCATGGCACAGCTCGAGGTGGACGGCGAACGCCTTCGCCGGGAAGTCCGCACGTTCGAGGCCCTCGAGGAGGACCGCGCGGGCCACGAGGCCCGGGTGGGTCAGATCGCGGGCAACCTGGTCGGCGAGTGGAAGGGCGAGTCCGGTAGCGCCGTCCAGAAGGCCCTGTCGGACTATCTCGCCGCGTCGGCGGCGCTGCGCGCGGAGGAGCAGGAGATGAACGTCAAGATGGAGATCGCCGTGGACCGGTACCTCGCCACCGACGAGGCCACCGCGGGCGGTCTCGAAAGCCAGATGGGGTTCTGAGGTTCCTCGTGACCGACCAGAGATGGAACTTCGGCGCGATCGAACAAGCGTCGGCCGAACTGGATGCCGAAGCCGCCGCGACGAAGGCGACGCTGGATAAGCAGAGGGCGCAGCTGCCGCTTGTCGGCGACTGCTGGGGCGGCACCGGAAGCGACGCGTGGCTGGCGCAGCAGACGCGCTGGCAGCAGAAGGCGGACGACGTCAGCGCCTCATTGGACAGGTTGTGCGCCGCCGTCGACGTCGCCGCGTCCCACATGCAGGGCGTGGAGTCCACCGTCGGCGAGATGTTCTCGTAGATGGGCAACCGCTACGTGGCGCTCGGGTCGTCGATGGCGGCCGGCCCGGGGATCACGCCGAAGGCGCCGGGCGCGCCCCTGGGCGCGGGCCGATCGGCGGTCAACTACGCCCACCTCGTCGCGGCGCGACTGTCCTTGGATCTCGTCGACGTGACGTTCTCGGGTGCCACCACCGCCAACGTCCTCTCCGAGCCTCAGCGCGGCGCGCCGCCCCAGGTCGACGCGCTGGACGGCACGGAGAGCCTGGTCACGGTGACCATCGGTGGCAACGACGTTGGTTACGTCCCGCTGCTCTTCGCCGCCGGCCTACCCCGTTGGACCCGATCGGTGCCGGTGCTGGGCCGAGTCCTGCGTGAGCAGCTCGACGGCGCGGCGCGCGACGCGGCGCTGGCCAGGGTCGGTGGCGCCCTGAGGGCGGTCGGCGAGGAGGTGCGACGCCGCGCTCCGTCGGCGCGCGTGCTGTTCGTGGACTATCTGACGCTGTTGCCGCCGCCGGGCACACCCGCCCGGCCGCTGTCGGCCGGGCGCGCGTGCTGTTCGTGGACTATCTGACGCTGTTGCCGCCGCCGGGCACACCCGCCCGGCCGCTGTCGGCCG
>NZ_JACKTL010000026.1:305070-530696 GCF_025822245.1 Mycolicibacterium hodleri | reverse complement strand
CCTGTGGACGGCTACCGCCGAGTCGATCCTGGCCAAAGTTCGACGCGCACGCACCAAACTCCAACAAGTAGTCAATCAAAACTGAGACGGACCACTAGTACGCATCGACATGCCCCAGACGATCACCACCCGCCGCCGCGAGCTCATCGCCGACGTCGTCTACCAAACCCTCGTCGAGGTTCTCGACGTTCCCGTGGGTGACCGGTTCCAAGTCATCGCCCACGGCAGCAACGTCCTGCGCATCGATCCGCACTATCTTGGCATCGACCGGTCCCCGGAGGCATTCATCGTCGACATCACCCTCAACGCCGGCCGAAGCACCGACCTCAAACAACGCTTCTACGCCGAACTCGTCGCCCGCCTGCACGACCAGGTCGACGTGCGGCCGCAGGACGTCACCATCGCGCTGACCGAAATCCCCAAGGAGAACTGGTCATTCGGAAACGGCGTCGCCCAGTACGTCACCTAGTCCAGGCTTCGGGGACCGGCATGTACGCGTCGATGCGGTGGACGCGCGCTCGACGGCTGAGTGGCCCGCTCCGTATGGCGGGGCGGTGCGTACGTTCTACAGCCACGCCTCGAACGTGTTCTCCGCGCCGGCGATCCGGTCACGGGACAGTGCGGCCTTCGCCTCTCGTGTCATCTCGTCGGTGAGCACTTCGACCACGCCATGTTCGACGCCGTCGAGCGCCATGGCGGCGATGATCGCGGGGTCGGTCTTGACGGTGTCCAGGTCGGCGATCATGTCGGTGTCCATGAAGCCGATGTGCAGAGCGGTGACGGCCACACCGTGAGGTGCGAGTTCCTCGCGCACGGCATCGGATTGGGCCCACAACGCCGTCTTCGCCGCGGCGTAGGCGCCCAGAACCTGCGGATGCAGCCAGGAGAGCACGGACACGACGTTGAGGACCGCGCCGGGGGCGTTGGCGATCAACTGGGGGGCGAACGCCCGCGTCACCAACAGGGTGCCGAAGAAGTGGGACTCCATCGTCGCCCGCACCTCGTCCATCGAGCCAGTCAACAGCGTGGCAGAACTGGCCATTCCGGCATTGTTGACCAGCAGTGTCACGTCGCCGGTGGCTGCCGCAGCCGCCGTGACCGAGTCGGCGTCGGTGATATCGATCCGCACGGGGATGACGCCGGCGGTTGTGACGCTCTCGGGTCGGCGGGCCGCGCCGTAGACCTTCGCCCCCGGGCGAGCAGTTGCTCGCTGATCCGTTGGCCCAGGCCCCGATTCGCACCGGTGACCAGAGCGACCGCTCCATCGATCTGCATGACAAGGCTTCTTCCGTCGTGAGGTGAGATGAGATGTGGACCGCCCGGCCGCGCGGCTCGTGGGCTGTGCTTCGCAGACGGTGGCGTCGGCGGGATGGGTTCGCGTCCTCTGCCAGGCTGCCGCCGACCCGTCGGGTCATGATTCGTCGTCGTGTTTGATCGATCCGGGGTGATGGGAGAGCGCGGTCACCGAGACGTTCATGTAGGGATGCAGCGGTAGCCCGCTGAGGATGTCGTGGAGTTCGTCGGGTCCGGAGACGTCGAAGATGCTGATGTTCTCGTACTTGCCGGCGACGCGCCACAGATGTCGCCAGACACCGCTTTCCTGCAGGGGGGCGCCGTGCGCGCGTTCCTTGGCCTGCAGGGCGGCGAGGGTTTCGGCGTCCATGGTGTCGGGGACGTGTGTCGCCATGTGCACGTGGAAGAGCATGGTCTTTCCTTCGGTCGGTGAGCGATGTCGTTGCAGTCCAGGAACACTCGGCAGGCGCCACCCCTGCGGGCGGCACCTGCTGAGACGGTGGCGGTCAGCCGACGGCGACAGGGCTGCGCCCGGCGACCAGGTGTAGCAGCGCGATGCCGTACTCGGAGGCGGACTGCTGATTCTGGCCGGTGATCAGCCGTCCGTCGACGACGACGCACGGCTCGGCGAGACCGGCACTGGTGTATCGGCCACCGGCCTCTTCGAGGACCGTTTGAGGGAAGTGCGGGAAGGTGAATCCGTACTCCTCCAGGACGGCGTCCTCAGCGCGGGAGTAGCCGGTGACCCGTCGTCCCCGGAGCCGATCTGGCACGTTGCCCAAGGCGATGGCTCCGTGGCAGATGACGGCGACGACCTTGTCGTTGGCGAAGAAGTGCTCGAGTGCGGCGGTGACGTCGGGATTGGGGAAGAAGTCGTAGGTTGCCCCTTGGCCCCCGGTGAAGTGAATGATGTCGTACTGCTCGAGATCGACGTGGGCGAGCTTGAGCGTCGAGGTGAGGCGTTCGACGAGGGCGGTGTCGGACAGGAACCCCTTGCTGACCAGATCATCGGCTTCCTGGGATTGCTCGGAGTACGGGTCGCTCATGGCGCTCCAGTTGACGCGTCCGCCGTCGGGGCTGGAGAAGTCGACGTCGATGCCGCGTTCGATCAGATGCCAGTACGGATGGGTGACCTCCGAGAGCCAGGTGCCGGTTTCGTGACTGCTGCTGACGAATAGTGCCTTCATGTGTCTTCCTCCGCTGCTGTGGGGTGCGTGTCGTGGATGCGTCGTGCTTGACCGCGATGGTCTTTTCCAGACGTGCCGACGCCTCGACTAGAGACCTGGGAAACGTCACGCTGCTCACCGATGACCACCCGCCCCCGGTTATCACGGGTGGCAGATGCACCATCTGACTTGCATTTTTGAATTTAGCTCATTGGTCGCGACGTGTCAACGACCAGCGACCGAACAGTGGCGCATCGCCGAACATCCGCGCACCCGAGGTGTGGACCTCCGTGAGGCACGAGGGCGACCACCCAACGGGCAACGGCAATCGGGTTACTCGAAACAACGCCGCCACATTGGCATTACGACGTGCAAGGGCGGATCGAGCGCACGCGGTCCATTGGTGTAGACGTCGACGACCGGGCGCGCACCTGAGCGGCGGGCGCCCGCCTTGCATGCGGTCGCACGGCGATCATCTCCTATGTATCGGCCCTTGCTTGGCCAGTCCGCGCATCTGGCTTGTTGTATCAAATTCACGGTGGTAACGTCCGCCGGGCTGACGCCCATTCGCTCGACACGCCTCGGTTCCCGTCGTCGGGCGTACGCACTGGGACGTTCGGCGAGGACGTGCGCGAACCCGCAGACCCGACAAAGGAGACAGCCATGGCAGAAGTGACCGCCCAGCAGACCGAGGCCAACCGACAGATCATCTGCGACGCGTTCGACGCCTGGCGCAACGGCACTCCCGCCGCGGTCCCGGACCTGTTCGTCGACGGGTTGAAGTGGCGCATCGAGGGACGTTCGATAGTCGCCGGGGAATACACGACCAAGCAGCAATTCATCGAGCAGGTGCTGGCGCCGTTCGCAGCGCTGTTCTCGACCGAGAAGCCCTTCCGCCCCGCCCGTCCTCGTTTCGTCTTCGCCGACGGTGACCACGTGATCGCGCTGTGGGATGGTCACGGCACCGCCAGCGACGGCGAACCCTACGACAACAGCTACGCGTGGTTCATGCAGATGCAGGACGGCATGATCGTCGAAGGCGCCGCGTTCTACGACACCGTCGCCTTCGACGACCTGTGGACCCGCCTTCGACCGTCCTAGCGGAACGAACGCGCGCCCCTCAGGCACCAACGGTGCTGGCGGACGACGCATTCGAGGTGTGGGCACCGGCGGGAGTGACGTTGCCGGTGTCCCCACCCACGAGCGCCGGCCGGGTGGCCTGGGCACCATCGTGCGGGATGCCCAGCGTGGGCGCGCTGACCGCGTCCAGACGCTGGTAGTGCTGCTCGTCGAGGCGCACGGCCAAGGCGTGCAAATAGGACGTGAGTTGGGCGGTGCTGCGGGGTCCGATGACGGGAATGAGCGCAGTGTCCGATCGTCGAGAACGTTCCAGTAGGTAGGCGATGGCCACCTCGGCGGGCTGATCCCCGGTGGCGGAGCTGACCTCCAGGAGCGCATCGACGACGGCAGTCTTCTGGTCGGTGTCCTCGCGCTGAATGATGGACTTCAACGTGGACAGCCGTCCCTCGGTGCCGTGGCGGTACTTACCGGTGAGCAGTCCTCCGCCCAGCGGTGAGTACAGAGCTGCCCCCAGTCCGAGGTGTTCGGCCATGGGGATCAGGTCGCGTTCGGCGTCGCGCGCGGCCAGGCTGTACTCGAATTGCACGCCGATGACCGATGATCGGCCGAGGGCTTCGGCGCGTGCCACCGCGGAGGCGGTGGCCCAGGCCGAGAAGTTAGATAGTCCCGCGTAGAGGATCTTTCCGGCCCGCACTAGGTCGTCGAGCGCCTCGACGATCTCCTCGGCTGGGGTGAGGAAGTCCGGGGCATGCACCCAGTACAAATCGAGGTAGTCGGTGCCCAGCCGGGTCAGGGTGGCTTCCAGAGACCGTCGTAGGGCCTTGCGGCTGTTGCCGGTGGCGGTGACGCCGGTGTGGGTGCCGGATCCGAAGCCGTACTTGCTGGCCACGGTGAAGTGATCGCGGTCCGCGGCCAGAAAGTCGGCGAGGTAGGTCTCGGATTCGCCGTGCTGATAGGTGTCTGCGGTGTCGATGAAGGTGCCGCCGGCGTCGGCGAACGCCGTGAAGATGGCCGAGGAGGTGGCGTGGTCGGCGCCGGTGGCCCAGCCGGTCCCGAAGTTGGAGGTGCCCAGCGCCAATTCCGAGACGCGGAGCCCGGTCCTGCGCCCAAAGGTGTTGTGTTGCATGGCGATCACTGTCTTTCTGAGGAGTTGGCGTGTGGGTGGTGGCTCCGGTGTGGAGGGTCGGGAGCCGGTCCCCTCCACACCGGAGCTGATGGGGCACCGCGTGGCGCTTACGCCGTTGGCGCGGTGGTGCGCGTGGCGTCCAAGGTGATGGGGACGGTCAGGATCTTGGAGATCGAGCACAGTGCGCGGGCCTCCTCGGCGAGTTCGGCGAACTGCTCGTCGGTGACGCCGGGAATGTCGGCGACGACGATGAAGTGGATGCCCTCCACCGAATAGCCGTGTCCGTCGGAGCCTTGGTCGTCGGTGCCCATGGTGAGTTCGGCCGTGGTGCTGATCGATTCAACCGCTGCACCGGCTTTGAAGGTGATGTTGGCCAGGGCGTGGTTGTAGCAGCCGGCATGGCCGGTGACGAGGAGTTCTTCGGGGATGGCCCCGGGTGCGCCCTCGAATCGGCTGGCGTAGGTGTAGGGCGCTTCGCGGATGGTGTCCGACGTCGTCGTCGACAACGTTCCGGTGCCTTCCTTGAAGGTCCCGTTCCACTGGGATTGTCCGGTCACGACGGGCATGAGTTCTCCTTGGGTGTGCGTACTGGTTTGAATGCGGATGTGCAATAGACGTTTTGGAGCGTGGTTGGTTCGGCCACCACCCCTGCCCCGGTACACCGCAGCGGGGCAGGGTGGCGACACTGCTGGGTCAGTTGGTGGGCGTCACGGCGGCGGCGACGTCGGCGATCTCGGCCCCGAGGTGGTATTCGAGGTCGCTCTTTTGTTGCAGGTCGCGTTCGAAGAGTCCCTTGGTGACTGCTTGGAAGCCGGGGGTGGGTACTGCTGCCCAGAAGGCGTCGGAGTGCAGTGGGTATTCGCTGTCGGGCAGGCGGGTGTACTTGTTGATGAAGGCCTTGATCTCGCCCAGGACGCGGTGGTCCCAGCGCGACACTCTGGTGGCATAGTCATCGACGAAGGCGACGAAGTCCTCATCGGGGATGGAGCGGTTGACGTAGCCGTAGCGTTCGGCGGTGTCGCCGTCGTAATCGCCGCCGCCGAGCAGGATCTCGAAGGCTCTGCCGCGGCCGACCAGTGCGGGCAAGCGTCCCGAGGCGCCGCCACCCGGTACGGCGCCGAAGCCGACCTCCATCTGCCCCAGGATGGCCTTCTCGCGGCTGGCGAAGCGGATGTCGGTGGCCAGTGCGAATTCGCTTCCCGCGCCGCGGGCGATGCCCCGCACCGCTGAGATGGTGACCGCCGAGAGCTTGCTGATGCGCACCGTGACGTCCACCCAGGCTGCGTACCCGGTGGCGCTGGGTAGCGTCTCGGACGCCGCGTGGTCGGCGGCCAGGTCGTAGTGGGCCAGGAAGAAGTCGGGATCGGCGCTGTCGAACAGCACGACGTTGACGGTGTCGTTGGACTCCAATTCGGTGAGTAGGTCCTTGAGGTCGCGCATCATCTCGGTGCCGATGACGTTGACCGGTGGGTTGTCAAAGGTGACCCGCCACAACGTGGGCGACACCTCGGTGAGGCGAAGGTGGGTGGGGGCGAAGTCGTCGATGAAGGTCATGCGAGCACCGTACCATCTCACTTTGAAATTTCTAGTTAGAATGTGTACCGTCCACGTCATGCGCAGCCACCACTACCGGCATCTGATGCTGACCGAGTGGCTGCGATTGATCAAACAACCACTATCGCAGCGCAATAGCGCTTCATTCGGTACGCACACAGTCGTCGCAGGCTTCTTCACCAGCTTCTTCGCAGAATGGACGGGTACGGTCCACCTCACTTCGACTACTGAATACAGAAGACTTACGGAGGTAGACCATCATGAGGGCTGACGACATGAACGTCGACATCGACGGCACCGCGCTTCTACGGGTACGTCGCGCGTCACCCTCGCTGTGGCGGGTCACCTTCGACAATCCGCCGATCAACCTCATCGACCCGCAAATGCTCACCGACCTGGTGGCGCTCCTCGAGTTGGCCGAACGCGACGAGCAGCTCGCAGTCATCGTCTTCGACAGCGCCGACACCGACTTCTTCCTGGCCCACTGGGACATCGCCGCCGACCCCGCTCTTCTCGACGCGATCCCGCTGAGCCACAACGGGCTTCATCCCTGGCTGGACGTACTGGGCCGGATTAGTAGGCTCCCGGCGCTGACCATCTCGGCGATCCGCGGGCGTGCCCGCGGCGCGGGAAGCGAATTCGCACTGGCCACCGACATCCGCTTCGCGAGTCGCGAGAGGGCCGTGCTGGCCCAGTTCGAGGTCGGTGGCGGCGCCGTTCCCGGAGGCGGTCCGGCATCACGGCTGCCGCGACTGGTCGGACGCGGACGCGCCCTGGAGATCCTCCTGGGCGCCGAGGACTTCGACGCCGACACCGCTGAACGGTACGGCTACGTCAACCGGTCGGTTCCGACGCCGACTTCGACCGCTTCGTCGACGCCTTCGCCCACCGGGTATCCCGGTTCGACGTCCGCGCCATCCGCGAGGTCAAGGCATTCGTCAACGACGTCACCCTGCCATCCGACGACGAAATGGCCCCGCAGATGGCGGCATTCACCCGGTCGGTCGCTCGCCCCGAAACCCAGAACCTCGTTGGACAACTGTTCGCCCGGGGACTGCAACAACGCGGACCCACCGAACGCGATCTCGGCCAGGTCCTGGAACTACTCGACGTCCCGCCACGCGCCGTCCGCCCAGGACGGCAGTCATGACCACCGACGTCGATCCCACCAGCACCCCCAGCGGTGCGGGATGCCTGGACTGCGAGCGTGCCGGCGGCTGGTGGTTGCACCTGCGGCGCTGCGCGGCGTGTGGGCACGTCGGCTGCTGCGACAACTCCCCGTCGCGCCACGCCACCGGCCACGCCGAGCACACCGGGCACCCCGTCGTCACCAGCTTCGAGCCTGGTGAGGACTGGTTCTACGACTACCGCTCCGCGCGCCTGACGGCTGGGCCGCACCTGGCCGGACCCCGCCACCACCCGGCCGACCAACCTGCCCCCGGGCCCGCCGGACGCGTCCCCCGCGACTGGCAGACCCGCCTCAATCCCTAACCTGCACAACGCAACCGAAGGAATCATCATGTCCACTCAACCCGTTGTCTTCATCCACGGCCTATGGGTCCACTCCAGTGCGTGGGAGCCCTGGATCGGGCTCTACCGTTCCGCCGGCTACGACGCGGTGGCACCCGGCTGGCCCGGTGACGGCGCCACCGTCGACGCCACCCGCCGCGACCCCTCCGCGGTGGCCGGCCACGGCCTGGCCGACATCGCTGAGCGCTACACCAAGATCATCGCCGACCTCCCGCAGCGCCCCGTCGTCGTCGGGCACTCCTTCGGCGGCCTCATCGCTCAGCAACTGCTTGCCGCCGGCCTCGCTAGCCACGCGGTGGCCATCGATCCCGGACCACCCAAGGGCGTGAACAAGGTTCCACTGAACCAGATCCGGGCCGCGCTGCCGGTGCTGCGCAAGAAGTCCAACCGCGAAGGCGCCGTGACGCTGACCGAACGTCAGTTCCGCTTCGGCTTCGCCAACGCCGTCTCCAAGGACGAAGCCCGAGAGCTGTACCAGCGCTGGGCCATTCCCGGCCCGGGCAAGCCGCTGTTCGAGGCCACCTCCGCCAAGAAGGATCCTCATTCTCCCGCTGCGGTGGACACCGCCAGCAGTGATCGCGGACCACTGCTGATCACCGGCGGCGGCAAGGATCACCAAGTTCCCGAGGTCGTCACCCGACTGGCATTCCAGCTCTACGCCGATTCCCGCGCCGTCACCGATTACCACGTGTTCCCCGACCGCGGACACTCCCTGGTCTTCGATTCCGGATGGCGCGAAGTCGCCGACTACACCCTGTCCTGGCTCGCGCGGCATTGACCGACCGGCATCCCCCGACCCACCAAGGAGCCCAACATGTCCACCACGGCACGCACGGCCAGCCCGGCGCAACCCACCTTCACCGATGCGCTGTGGGAACGGTTCCGCAGCTACGGCACCGTGCAGCATGCCCAGGCGGGGACCTGGCTCTTTCGGGCGGGGGAACCGGCGTGTGACATGCTGCTCGTCGAATCCGGGACCGTCGACATCGTCCGGGCCGCTACCGCCGACAGCCCCGAAGCCGTCGTCGCCCACTACGGCCCACGCCAGTTCAGCGGGGAGATGAATCTGCTGACCGGACAAGCCACCTACCTGGATGCACGCGCCACCGACACCGCGGTCATCTACCGCGTCAGCCCGACCGACTTCCGCCGGCTGATGGACACCGAATCCGACCTCTCCGACCTGGTCCTGCGTGCACTGCTCGCACGACGGCAAAGTCTGCGGGAGGGCCAAGCCGCCCGCAGCATCGAAGTGCTCGCCGGCCCAGCGTCCTCCGGGTCGATGGCCTTGCGCACCTACCTCAACCGTCAACAACTCCCTCACACCTGGACTGACTTCGCCTCCGACATCGGGGAGGTCCTGGCCAAGGCCGCTGACATCGCCGTCGAGGACCTGCCGGCCGTGCTCACCTCCACCGCCGTCATCCGCCAAGCCACCCCCGCCCGACTCGCCGACGTCCTCGGCCTGTCCCACCGCCCGATCATCGGCGAAACCCTCGACGTCGTCGTGATCGGCGGAGGGCCTGCTGGTCTGGCTGCAGCGGTGTACGGCGCCTCAGAGGGACTGAGCACCCTGCTCTTGGACTCCGTGGCGACCGGAGGACAAGCCGCCACCAGCTCCCGCATCGAGAACTACCTGGGCTTCACCTCCGGAATCAGCGGCAGCGACCTCACCGGACGCGCCGTCATCCAAGCCCAAAAGTTCGGCGCCCGCATCGCCACCCCCGCCCAGATCGTGCACCTCGACACCACCCCGGGCCACCTACGCGTGCACCTCGACGACGCCACCACCATCGACACCCACACCATCCTGATCGCCACCGGCGCCCGCTACCGCGCCCTACCACTGCCGCGGTGGGACGACTTCGAAGGGGCTGGAATCTACTACGGCGCAACTGAATTGGAAGCCCGTGTCTGCGGCAATACCGCCGTCGCCGTCATCGGCGGCGCCAACTCCGCCGGACAAGCCGCCTTGTTCCTCGCTGAACGAGGCGGCATGGTGCACCTCATCGTGCGCGGCGCCTCGCTGACCACCGGCATGTCGTCCTACCTCGCCGACCGGATCGCCGCCCACCCCGCCATCACCGTGCACACCCGCACCCAGGTCAGCGCCGTCGACGGAGACCACCAACTGCGCCGCATCACCGCCACCACCACGACCTCCGACGGGGACCTCATCAACACGAATCACGATGTGTGCGGCCTGTTCTGCTTCATCGGCGCCGTACCCGCCACCGACTGGCTCACCGGCATCGCCCTCGACGACCACGGATTCATCCTCACCGACTCCCGCATCCCTCAGGACGCCCTCGGGCCGCAATGGGCTCAGGCCGACCGCACCCCAATGTCCTTCGAGACCAGCGCACCCGCAGTCCTGGCCGCAGGCGACGTCCGCGCCGGGTCCATGAAACGCGTCGCCGCCGCCGTCGGCGAAGGCGCCAGCGCCATCAGCACAGTGCACGCCCTCCTCACCGCAGCCCGCACCTAGCCCCCCCCCCGCCGTCGGGTGGGCCTCGGCCGAGTTGTCCCCTCCCTGCGCCGCGGCCCACCCGCGTCATCATCGATCGGCGACACCCTGGAGGAGATGCCGACCTAGGCCGACACGAACCATCTGTGACCGGGCTGACTGCCGATTGTCAAGTCAGAGGAGTAAAGTTCATCAGGTGGCAACCAAAAAGGTCGACGACTGGAAGTGCTCGGTCGCGCGCAGCATTACCGTACTGGGCGAACGGTGGACGATTCTCATCCTGCGCGAGGCCCTCCTGGGAACGACGCGGTTCGCCGACTTCGAGCGCAACCTGGGCCTGCCGCCGGATCGCCTCGCGGATCGACTCGCAACGTTGGTGGAGTATGGCGTCATGACCAAGGAGTCCTATCAGGAACCGGGTCAACGTCGGCGTCCGTCCTACCACCTCACCCCCGCCGGCCGCGAGCTACACGTACTCATAGGCGCCCTTCAGCAGTGGGGCGACCAACACCTCCCACGGCCTGAAGGTCCCACTATGGTGCGTAAAGCCAGCCGCACCGAGCGGCCGGTACACGTCGCCTTCATCGACGATCTTGGATACGAAGTACCCGCAGACGATGTAGCCACCATCCCCACCGGCAACTGACCGACCTTAGAGGTGCGAATTCGCGCTTGCCTCTCATCGAGTAGAGATCTTGGATGACAACTGTTATCCACCATGGGGGTGGTCTGGTTGCAAAATTCCCGGACCATCAAGTGATTTTCTGCGCGGCGGTCTCCGTATAGCAACCGCCGCAAAATGCGTCTCTGCTGAGCTGAACACGCTAGTGGCCGCTTGGCGGAGCTGGCTGTCCCTAGAGTTCGAATCCGCTGTCGCGGCTGTGGTCTCGGCTTCGGTTGGTGGCGCGGGCCTGTTCGCGTTCGTGCGCTCGTTCCATCGTCTCGTCCCATCCATCGATGGCGTTCTGCCATCGGGTGTGGGCGGTGTTGCGGTCCTCCACCTTCGCGCTCTGTCGGTCGACCAGGCGCGCGACCATGTCGGGCAGAAGGTGCCCCGGGGTGGCGGCGGCTACCTGGTGCGCGGTGACAGGCACGTCGTCATGGGCCTCGATGATCGAGCTCGCCAACAGGCTGGCCTGAGCGCTGGTACCCCGCTGCATGACATGCGGACTGTCCACGGGCAAGGGTCCGTATTCCTGTTCGGTGATTCGTTCGTAGAGATAGGCCGTGTTGGCGTCTCGGGCGCGGGTCATCGCGACGTACAGCATGGAACGGGTGGTGCTCTCCCCGAGGACGGCGTGGGTGGTGTCGGCAGTGACCCCTTGCGCCGAGTGCACCGTGGAGGCGTAGCCGTGGGTGATCTGCTCGTGAACGTAGTCGGCGTTGAATACGGCGCTGGCGCGGTCGGATAATCGTTCGGCCGCAACCCGATTCGTCATCAGGTCGACGGCTGCGACGCGCCAGCGGTCACCGTTGCGCACCGGATCCGCTGCCTCGTCGTGGTCGTCGGCCCGCCGGACCTCGATGGTGGGGTCGTTCCGGCGGGATAGGATCAGATCGCCGGCGGCGATGCGCTGCCCCCGCGCGGCGATCACGGTTGGCGCGTCAGTCGGGATGAGGTCGTCGTGGATGCGACGATTCAACGCGTCGGCCATTTCGGTGGTGTCGCACAACAGCAGAGCGTCCTTGCCGACCGCGACATCCTTGCGGTAACCGTCCAGGGCGTCGGTAGCCATGGCGATCTGATCCCCGCACCGCAACCGGTCGTGCCGGGCGTACCAGTCGACGGCCCTGCGGACCGGTTCGGGACCGCCGTCACGTAGGGCGAGCGACGTGACGCGTTCCTCTTCATTGCGCATCCGCCAGACTTCTGAGAGGTGCTGTGTCCAGGGCAGACCGGTAGAGAGTTGGGCGAACATGCCGCCGCGTGCCTTCACCGGTGCGAGTTGGTGGGGGTCGCCGACCAGGACGGTCTTCACGTTGGCTTGGGTAGTGGCGGTCAGGAGCTGTCGGAGCTCGTCGGTACCAACCATCCCAGCCTCGTCCACCACCACCACCGTCCCGCGATTCAAAGTGAGGGTGCCGTTGTTCAGATCCTGTAGCGCCTTGGCAATGGTGAGCCCTTCGTCGCCAGCACCTTCGCGCACCGCAACGTCGACCGCCCGGCCAGTCGGCGCGAGCACCAGCACCCGGGCGTCGTGGCGGTGGTGCGCGGCGGCGCGCAGCGCGCGCAGTGAGGTGGTCTTGCCCGCGCCCGCCGGCGCGGACAGCGGCTGCACCAACCACGGCGACCGACCAATGTTCTCCACCGCCGCCCTCTGATCCGCCGACAAGGCGCGGGTGTCCTCCCCCGTGACCCACAGCTGTGCGCGCTCATAACGCGCGTCGGCCAGATCCATTACGGCCACTTCCTCGGCCAGGATCCGGCTCAACGTGAACCGCTCGTGCCCCTCGCGCTGATGCCTTTGACGAGGCGCGGTCAGCCGCATGCCAAGCACGTCGACCGCGGCCTCCACCGCCTCCCGCGGTGAGCGTTCCCCGTCGACGGGGAGCTGCGCGCCGATGATCTCCACCAGATCCGCCCGAGTGAACGCGGCCTTGTCAATCCGCTCGGCGGCGTCGGCCAGGCGTGCGCGGTCGAACGGTGTGCGTGCGGCCGCGCGGCGGGCTGCACGCGCCTGCTCGAAGGATGCGCGGTCCAGGCCCACCCCCCGCACATCGGCCCGCCACTGCTGCAGCAGTTCCGGCCAGGCGAGCTCTTCGGGTTTCGCGGGCCGGGTGGCCTTCTGCGCGGCCGCGAGCTGAGCCGCACTCAGTGGCGCGTCCTGCAGGCGCAGGTTGCGCGCGGCCCACTCTCGCAGTTGGCTCGAGCGCTGCGACCAGGCGGTGATGGAGGTGCGGTCGACGCCGGCGAGTTCGGCCATCCCGGTGTGCGGGTCCACCGGTTCCCACTCGAACCCCAACGACTGGTGCAGTTCTCGACGCAGGGTGGCCTGGTAGATCACCCCGGCGGCCTTGGCTTCGTGATACAGCGAGGTGCCGTCGATGGAGACCAGGACGCCGTCGGCGCGGGCTTGCCGGTTGGGGACGATGACGTGGGTGTGCAGGTGCGGGTCCCCGCACCGCGACGTCTCGTGCTGATACGCCACCGCCACCAGACCCGGAAGATGCACCAAGTCCTTCTGTTCGGTGACCGGGTTGTGCACTCTCGTGTAGCCGGCGTGCGCGGCCAAATACTCCATCGCCCCGGCCATGGCGGTGGTGTGCGCGTCGGCGATCGCAGCCGACACGACGTCATCGGCCTTCAACGCCCGGATCACCGAGACGCTCTTCGGCGCGGCGAACGTCAGGTCATACCCATGCACCCCCGCTGAACCCAACACGCGGCCCCGAACCCCGTTCGGGGCGATCCCGTCGTCGAGCCAGCGCGCCACCACCCCGGCGTCCGCCTCACCCCCCGCGCGCTGGGTGTCCGAAAGCCCGACCAGCGCGGCCGATGTGCGGGTGTCACCCGCGCACAACCACATCGGGGTGCGGGTGTCGTGTTCGGAGTAGTACTCCCCCAGCCCGCCCCCGGCACGTTGGAAGTCTCTGGTGGCGCGCTGAGCTGATTGGGCGGTGTCGAGGTAGTAGGTGATCGACCACCGCTTCAACTTCGAGATCGCCAACACCGCAGCCACCAACCCAGGAATGAAACCCCAAAGTCAGAACGACTGCCCCGCCGTCACTTTCGGCTACGCCCCACACGCGACCACGACCAGTATCGCACCCTGTGCAAATGTGTCACTGCAGTTTCTTGGATCGTGGGGATGGACACTGAATGTCCGGAAGGGCAACGGGGACGGGGATTTTGGTGATGCTTGAGAGTGCGGTGGCATGGGGTGAGGGGTGGCAACAGCTTGGAGGTGTGGCGGTGGAGGCGTATGGGCTGTTGGCGGTGATGGCCGCCGGCCCGCGCCAAACGTTTTGCATGAGTTGTCATCGGTGGCCCATAAGATTGGTCTACGGGCGGCGAGTCGATCGGACGGACGACGCTCGAGACGTGCGCTTGGGGCAGTGCACATTCCAGTCAATTAAGGAATGCCAATGATCCCAACTATCTATGACCTCGCTGAGGCAGCACACATACTCGGCTTCTCCGAGTCCTACCTCCGGTCGAAGCTTCGCGACCGTACTTTCTCCGGCATGAAGCGCGCTGGCCGGTGGGCGATGACCGAGCCACAGATCGAAGCCGCCATCGAGTCCATGTGCGTCGAGGCGCGTCCGTCCGAGCCGCCATCTCCAGCAGGGCTGTCGAGGCACAGTCGCCACAGCCGCGCACTTCGGACTCAGCATGGTGGATGAGTTCGTAGTCTCCCGTGCTTAACAGACGGGCAATTTGCCCGGCCTCAGAAACCGTACTTGTTGGCGCGCAGCTTAAAGGCCCTTTCCCCGCCCTCCATCACACGTGTGATCGCGTCTCTAATCTCGGGTACGTCGATCGCACCTTGATTTTTAACCTCACCTCGCGACTGTTCACCTCTGACTCGATAATCGCAGTGGACCACAAGCTCGGCATCGCCGTTCACGACGAGGTTTGCGTTGTGACTCGCGAAGATGAGCTGACGATGGCGCTTTGCGTCCCAAATTTGCTCGACGACGTCGATTACGACTTCGCTATCGAGGTCATCCTCCGGCTGATCGATAATTAACGGCGGGCCCGGCTGAGCCAACAGGATCCGAAGCAGTGCCGTTGCTTGCTGCCCCGCCGACGCGGCCGCGAAGTCGATGTAGTGGTTCTCCTTCGTCTCATATTCAAACCGCGGGTGGTCGGCAATCGGTGTTAGAGCGAGCGCCAACCAACTGTCGGCGCCCAGCTTCGTCGCAATGCGTTGAAGATCGGCGGGACTGAAGCTCAGGCGGGCAAGCGTGGGGAATTGCTCTGACGTCACCGCTGAGTCGTCATCGACGTGGGTTAGTCCCTCCATCTCAGTGACCGCCGCTTCCCACGACGCAACCGGGTTTTCTTCGGTTGCGAGCCTTGAGAAGAATTCTTCAATGCGCGCACCCCGTAGACTCGAACCGGCGACTGACGCCTTCAGTTGGTCCGATATCGCATCCAGGCCGAGCCCTTTCTGCAGAGTTGCGCGTAGAAGACCGCCGGAGTCCTCCGATAACGAGACGCATTGGCTAGCGATGCGATTAGACCGGGCATCCATGGTTTCGAAGAGCAGGTGCATCAAACGAGCGTGCTCCGCCGAAGGATCCCCTAGGCCTCGCATCTCCTCACGCTGCGATCGAAGAGTCGCTCCTACCTCTCGATGTTGTTTCTCGATCTCCCCTAGTTCAGCGAGCTTCACAGCGTGGGCTGTCGAGCGTGCCTTTACGTCATCGTACGATTCAGCGAACGACTCGACAGCTTTGATGACCTCGTCGACATCTCGCATTCGTTCGCTTCCATTATCTAGCGCCTCCCGAACGACTCCCGCAGCGTTATTCACTTGAGCGGCAATTTCATTGAGCAAAGCGTTTGTGTGGTCGCGCAATCGTTCAAGGCGACTTCGAAGCGACTCAGGCACATCGGAGGGTTGCATCAGATTCGCGGCAAGATCGATCAGGGCGGCTGAAGCACTGTCCGCCAGCACTAACGCCTGTTGAGCCGACGACTGCCAGTCTTGGATCGCCGTTGACGCTGTATCAAACCTTGGCTTATCCCTCAGCGTGTTTCGGTCGTCATCACTCAGATCGTCCAATGCAGATCGCAAGTTGACTGCTTGCTCCGCCAATGAGGCGTCAGACAGCGACAGACGATGAACGCTTCTCTCGAGTTGGCGAGTCCGCTGAAGCGTTGCGTAATTTTCGCGGATGCGCCCCGCTACCTCCTCGATTTGTTGGTCGATGTTGGCGAGATCGCGGCGGATCGGCGACGTGACGAATCGAGTCAACTCCTCCATCCGGACAGAGACGCTGCTCAACTGCTTCTGGGAATACGCCTGAATCGGAAGTAGATCGCGAACCTCGGCCTCGCGAACCTTCACAAATTCTGCGTCGCCAACCTTCAGAGTGACATCGCCATTGGGCGCAGTCCGCCGTACCACATGTGGAATCTCATTAATGGAGAAATGGACTTCCACGGTCGACCCGGTCGGACCCAGTGTCGTCTCGATCAGACGGCGTCGTCTCGCCGCAGAGTCTCCCATCTCCTCGCCTCCGGCGCTTGTGGGTAAATCACACAGAGCCCAACGCATGTAGTCCAACAAGGTTGACTTTCCTGTGCCCCTTCCGCCGATGATCGCGCTGAACTCATGATTGAATTCGAGGTCGATTGGTCCGAGGAACATGCTGTTGTCAACGCTTAACCGAGATACCCAGATCGTCGGAAGATCGGGGCGGACCTGCGAGATTCGCGATTCCTGCGCAAGGCACGCTTGACGCAAAGCCTCTGCGCTTGGCAAGGCCCACTTGATCCAGGTGGAGTGTTGCCCCAACTCTGCAAATGATCCGTTGCGGCAATCAGAAGTCTGAATCAGCGCGAGTCGCTTGTTACCGTAATCTGCATTGAGCCCTTCGAAGATTCGCCGATTCCCTTCACCGACCTTCTTCTCCACCGTGCCGTCGAGATAGCCTCCCACACAAGGCATATCACGGTATTTCTGCGACATCTTCGACCGCATTAAGGTTTGGTAGCCGCCATCCGTCACGTTCGGGTAGACAATATAACGGTTCCTCAGCCAGGGTTCTTTATCAAGTTCTGCGTACAGTTCGGACAACAAAGCCATCTCAATGGGCTCGACTGACGGGAGGCGCGACTCGCTCGGGTCCACCCGCTGGATCGCTAAACGCGCTAGCACACCGTCTAGCCGGTCCTCAGGAAAATGGGCATCTAGAATGAGCAATGCCTGACAGGGAACGCTCAACGTAAGTTCAAGACCCGGAAAGACCGTGAGCCGTCGCTCTGCCGGGATCGGAGTTCCACTGCCATCAGTCTCCGATTCGGCGGCCTGTCGAACGTATGGGAACAAGGCGAAGTCGTGATGATCGGTGATGGCGATTGCTTCTAGGCCCTTAGCCCGACACGCTGCGACCAAAGATTGCGCCCACCGCCGCCTTCCCGCGTCGTCGACCGGGCGATCACCACGCCAATTCGTGTCCCGAGGCGTGTGAACCTGAAAATCACACCGATAGAAGTGGGCGCCGAGATCAGTCATCCTTGAGCCGACGATCCCTTGGCAACATTCCCTTTAAACCAATGCACAATTCACTCTCCCCAGGGACCGGGCGTTCAGTCGCACAACGACGAACTCCACGCGCCCTCCCGCCCTGTTTTCAAGACACCTGCGTCACCACGACGACAAGCCGAAGCTTGCTGTCTCCACAGGCAATTGTTCACCCTAGCGCCGAACCAATCGCATCGGCCGCAGCCTGTGCGCTCCTACGATCGAGGTGCCCGTACACCCCAATCGTCGTCTGAATCGACTCGTGCCCTAGGTGCTGCTGAATCACCGGCAGCGGCACGCCGGCCTGGATCATCCAGGACGCGCACGTGTGCCGTAGATCGTGCACACGCGGCTCCTTCGTCAATCCAGCAGCCACGGCAGCCGCTCGACCGGGCTTCCAGCCGCCGTTGAAGAACTCCTGCGCGCGGACGGGATTTCCGGCGCCGTTCGTGAACAGGAAGCCTGGGGCGGTCAGGTCGATCACCTCGAGCGCCGAGGGTGGCAGGCTGATGGTGCGGATCGACTTCTTGGTCTTGGGCGGTCCGATCTCGGGCCGGTAGTCCCCGGAGTACTTCCACGCCTTGTTGATCCGGCACGTTTTGGCCTCGGCGTCGATGTCGGCCGCAGACAGGGCGGTGGCCTCGGAGAAGCGCATGCCGGTGGTGACCAGCCAGGTGGCGAGGTTCTTCCAGCGGTCGCGCTCGATGTGGTCCCGCAGCAGCTTGAACTCCGCCGGCGTGAGGAAGACCGTCTCCTCGACCCGGGTGTGCGGCAGGCGCCGGCCGGCGCATGGGTTGGTGGCCATCACCCCGGCGCGCACAGCACCGTTGAACGCACCGGAGAGGAACCCGTGCTTGTTAGCGATCGTCTTGCCGCTGCCGCCGAGCTGCTTGATCCAGCGGGCGATCGTAGTTTCGGTCACCGCGGAGATCGGGAGCGATCCGAACACCGGATTGACGTCACGCCGGACATAGGTGCGGTAGCGGTTGATCGTCGCCGGCTGGACGCCGGTCAGGTTGTCGATGTGGGAAGTGAGCCATTCAGTGACGGTCGGGACGTGCTTGCCGATCTCGTCGAGCTCGATCACCCGGAGCGCCTCGTCGGGACCATGGTCCTCCAGCAGCGTCTTGAACCGCTCCGCCGAGGGCAGGTTCTCGAAGGTCAGCGAGCGCTGACGGCCGTCGGCACGCCACAGCACGCGGTAGGTGTTTCCGCGGGTCGTCTTTTGGGCGTGGATGCTGGCCACAGTCACCAATGTTACGTGAACTGTTACGTCGATCCCTGCGTAACTTCCGAAAGCGCCTCTGAACAGCGATTTCTAAGTGGAGCTAAGGGGATTCGAACCCCTGACCCCCACACTGCCAGTGTGGTGCGCTACCAACTGCGCCATAGCCCCTCGTCGTGCTGGTCGACGGTACACCAATGAGTGCTGGAGGTTCAAAACAGCACGTCAGGGGACGTCGCCACCAGCGTCGGGGCCCAGCGGCCGGGCCTCGGTGTGCTCCGCATTGGTGCGCGGCCGGGTCTCCGGCGCGAAGACCCAGAACACCGCCGCGGTCAGCAGGATGGCGCCGCTGACGGCGAACGCCGACCCGTAGCCCAGGTACTGGGCGATCTGGCCCACCGCCAGGGAACCGAGGATGGCCCCGAAGTCCGACGTCATCTGGAACGTCGCCACGGCCGTGCCTCCGCGTGCCTTGCTGCCGACGATGTCGGCCACCGCTGCCTGCTGCGGGGAGATGAAGATGCCCGTCGCCGCCCCCGTCACGTACGCCGCGGCCAGGAACAGCGGCAGCGACGTCGTGAAGCCCACCAGCACGGTCGTCACCGCCGCCACCGGCAACCCGATCAGCAGCGGGATGCGTCGGCCCACCCGGTCGGAGAGGTAGCCACTCACGATCACCACCGACACGTTCCCGATCGCGAAGGTCGCCAGCGCGAGACCGGCGACGCCGGCACCGCGGTGCAGCACCTCCACGACGAACAGCGGGACCAGCGCCACCCGCAGCCCGAACGCCGACCAGCCGGTCGCGAAGTTCGACGCCAGGGCCGCCCGGTAGGCCGGGTTGCGCAGGGCGACACGGACGCTGAGCGCAGTCTCGGTCTGCTCGTCCGCCGCGGCCAGCGACGAGGTGCGCAGCACCACCAGGACGACGCCCGCCGCGATGAGCAGCGCGACGCCGTAGATGACGAACGGCATCGACAGCCCGAGCCCGACGGTGAGGCTGCCCAGCACGGGACCGCCGACCGAGCCCACCAGGAACGCCGAGGTGAACATGCCCGACACCCGGCCGCGGGCGTCGGCCGGGGAGATTCTGATCATCAACCCGAGCGAGGACACGGTGAACATCGCCGACCCCAGCCCGCCCAGCGACCGGAAGGCCAGCAGCTGCCAGTAGGTCTGGGCGAACGCGCACGCCCCGGTGGAGAGCGCGACGATCAACAGCCCGGAGACGTAGACCCGCCGCTCCCCCAGCCGCTGCACGAGCAGACCGGCGGGCGGCGCACCCACCAGCCGCATCAACGCGAACGCCGTGATGACGAACGTGGCCGCGCTGATGCTGACGCCGAAGTTGCGGGCGTACTGGGGCAGGACCGGGGCCACGACCCCGTACCCGAGGGCGACGATCGCGTTGCAGAAGATCAGCACCCAGACTTCGCTGGGCAGCTTCTCCTTTGGGGGAGCCGGACAGTCTGCCTCCGCGTCGGATCTCACCCTATGACTGTATTCACCACCTCGCGGGCCGCGTTCTGCACCTCGGCCAGATGCTCCGGGCCCTTGAACGACTCCGCATAGATCTTGTAGACGTCCTCGGTGCCCGACGGCCGCGCCGCGAACCACGCGTTCTCGGTGGTGACCTTGAGCCCGCCCAGCGGGGCGCCGTTGCCCGGCGCGGTCGTCAGCTTCGCGGTGATCTTCTCCCCCGCCAGCTCGGTCGCGCTCACCTGCTCCGGCGACAACTTGGCCAGCCGCGCCTTCTGCTCGCGGTTGGCGGGCGCGTCGACGCGGGCATAGGTCGGCGCCCCGTACTTCTCGGCGAGCTCGGCGTAGCGCTGCGACGGCGTGGCGCCGGTGACGGCGAGGATCTCCGAGGCCAGCAGCGCCAGGATGATGCCGTCCTTGTCGGTGGTCCACACCGACCCGTCGTTGCGCAGGAACGACGCACCCGCGCTCTCTTCGCCACCGAAACCGATTGTCCCGCTGATCAACCCGTCGACGAACCACTTGAATCCGACGGGCACCTCGACCAGCTTGCGGCCGAGACCGTTGACCACCCGGTCGATGATCGAGCTGCTCACCGCCGTCTTGCCCACGGCCGTGGAGCCGGGCCAGTTCGGTCGGTGCGAGTACAGGTAGTCGATGGCGACGGCCAGGTAGTGGTTGGGGTTCATCAGGCCGCCGTCGGGGGTGACGATGCCGTGCCGGTCGGAGTCGGTGTCGTTGCCGGTGGCGATCTGGTACTCGCCAATCTTGCCCAAGAGACTGGCCATCGCATTCGGTGAGCTGCAGTCCATCCGGATCTTGCCGTCGGTGTCGAGCGTCATGAACCGAAAGGTGGCGTCGACCAGTGGGTTGACCACGGTCAGATTCAACTTGTGCCGCTCGGCGATGGCCCCCCAGTAGTCGACGCTCGCACCGCCCAGCGGGTCGGCACCGATCCTGATCTCCTCCGCGCGGATGGCATGGACGTCGACGATGTTCGGCAGGTCGTCGATGTAGGCGTTGAGGTAGTCGTGCCGCTCGGCGATCTGCAGTGCCCGCGCGAGCGGGACCCGCTTCACGTCGGCGAGGCCGCCGCGCAGGATTTCGTTGGCGCGCTTGGCGATTACGCCCGTCGCATCGGTGTCGGCCGGTCCGCCGTTGGGCGGGTTGTACTTGAACCCGCCGTCGCGCGGCGGGTTGTGCGATGGGGTGACGACGATCCCGTCGGACAGGTCGCTGTCGCGACCGCGGTTGAACTGGAGGATGGCGTGGCTGACGGCCGGGGTCGGGGTGCACCGGTCGGCGCCGTCGATCATCGCCACGACGTCGTTGGCGGCCAGCACCTCCAGCGCGGACACCCAGGCCGGCTCGGACAGTGCGTGGGTGTCGCGGCCGATGAACAAGGGTCCGGTGGTGCCCTGCGACGCGCGGTACTCAACGATGGCCTGCGTGGTGGCCAGGATGTGCGCCTCGTTGAAGGCCGCGTCGAGGCTCGACCCGCGATGCCCCGACGTCCCGAACGCCACCTGCTGGTCGACGTTATCCGGGTCGGGCACCACCGAGTAGTAGGCGGTGACCACCTGGGCCACGTCGATGAGATCTTCGGGCAGCGCCGGTTGTCCGGCACGGGGGTTGGCAGCCATGAACGTGATTCTGCCCCGTCGGAGGGCCGCCCACGTCCGCGTCGCGAAGAATTCGCCTCAGCGATGCCCTACAGCGCCCACACCGCGGCCAGTCCCGCGGCACATCCGGCCACCGACAGCACCAGCGAGCCGAGCGCGTTGCCCAGGGCCAGACCGGCCCGCCGCTGCTGCACCAGCCGGACCGTTTCGAAGCTCGCGGTGCTGAAAGTCGTGTAACCACCGCAGAATCCGGTGCCGAACACCGTCTGCCACACGGCCGGCTGCCCATTGAAGAGCACCAGACCGGCGAGCACTCCCAGCAAGAGCGACCCGGTGACGTTGATGACCACCGTCGCCCACGGGAAGGCCGTCTTCCACCGGCGCTTCACCGCAGAGTCGAGCGTGAACCGCGCCACGGCTCCGGTGGCGCCGGCCAGCAGGGTGAGCACGACGATCACGAGTCGACCCGCCGACGGTGAACCGCCGAGGCGACCACGATGCCGAGCCACGCGGCCAGCACGCCGCCCACGACGCTGACGAGTCCGTAGGCAATCGCGGTACCCAGGTGACCGTTCCGGGTCAGCAGGACCGCCTCCAACGCGAAGGTGCTGTAGGTGGTGAAGGCGCCGCACACGCCGGTGCCCGCGAAGAGGCGGGCACGCAGCCGCCAGCCGGAGTCGTCGCCGAGCCGGGCCAGTGCCTCCAGCAGAGCTCCCAGGACGAAGGCCCCGACAAGGTTGATGCCGAAGGTCGCCCACGGCCACGCCGCCCCGTCGTGCGGCAGCAGCACCTCGCCGTAGTACCGCAGCGCGGTTCCGACGACGCCGCCCGCGAACACCCAGGCCAACGCCGACGGCCGCAAATGCAGGGGCCTGCTCGCGCGCGCCGCGACGTCGGGATCCGACGGCAGCTCCGCGTGCGAGTCGGGGTTGGCACGAGCCATTGGCGGGACTGTACCGGCTCAGTCGATCAGCAACACACCCGTCCACACCAGGGCGGCGACCTTCACGACTTCGAGTCCGACGTAGGCGAAATGGGCCGTCGACCGCCGCCCCTCGTCACCGTCGAGGACGGCGGAGGTGCGGCGCGACAGCAACGGCCGCACGACGATGGTCTGGGTGAGCAGCGCGCCCACCGCGCCGCACAGCGCGACGTTGAGCGCCGTCGGCGTCTCGTGGGTGAACAGTGCGGCCGCGATCACCACGGCGAACACGTACTCGAAGACGTTGAGTGCCCGGAATACCAAGCGGCCGATGCCAAGACCGATGCGCAACGTGACCCCGGGGGCGCGGAACTTCAGCGGCGCCTCCACGAACGAGATCGCCAAGACCATGCCGAGCCACGTGAACACCGCGGCGATCGCCCACCTGGTGCCCGTGTCCACGTCGGCAGCCTACGGCCGGGGGTGCAAGGGTGGAGGCGTGTCCGTCTACGCCGACGTCTCCGAATGGCAGGTGCCGGTCGACGACGGCTATCCGCACCGGGTGCTGTGCATCCGCTCCAACGACGGCGACCACCGCGACCTGAACTGGCACGTCAACCACGAGTGGTGTCGAAGACGTTGCGACGCCGGCGAATTGGAGTTCTTCATCGTCTACTTCGTCTGGCGGCCCAACTGGCGCGCCACCGTCGACGTGCTCAAGGACGTGGTCGGCGAGCCGTATCCGCGGATGGCCGTGATGATCGACGTGGAGAGTTGGGGCGGGCAGATCACCGGCGATCAGTCCGACGGCGTGAACCGGGCCTACTGGGCGGTCGCCGATTGGTTGGGCAGCCCACGACGGGTCATCGGATACGGCACCGTCGACGACCTGAACCGATTGTGGCGGGTGAAGCCCGACGGGATCCGCCTGGTCGTGGCCGCCTACGGCACGAACCCCGACTACCCAGGCAAGGTGGCCCACCAGTACACGAACGGCCAGGGCTACGGCACCGGCCTTGGGACCGAGACGCCGTTGCCCGACGGTGCGCCGCCCTTCGGCCACTGCGACATGAACTCCGCCGACGGCCTCACCGCTCGGCAGTTCGCCGCCGCGTGCGGCGTCCCCGCCACGAGTGAGGCCGGCATTACGTAATCTCGGCGCGGAGGAGGTCGACGTGATCGTTCGGTGCGGCTGCCTCGTCGCCGTCGCACTCGCGGCGGGGTGTAGCTCGACGGCCGCACCGCACGCGGCTCCCCCGTCGTCAGCGCCACCGGCGGCCACCACGACGACCTCGTCGGCGCCGGCCGCACGCACCGTGAACTGGTTCGACCTCACCCCCGGTGACTGCCTGGCCGACCCGCCGCCGGTCGACCCGACCGTGATCGCCGTCACCGTCGTCGACTGCACGTCGCCCCACCACGCCGAGGTCTACCTGCGGGCACCGCTGGCGGTGAACACCGCGATCACCGACATCGCCGGGCGCAAGTGCGACGAGGGGTTCACTGAGTACACCGGCGAACCGGTCGGCAGCGGCACCTTCGGCGTCACCTACCTCATCGACTCCAATCAGAACCGGACGTCGTCCAACCCCGATCCGAGCACCGTGATCTGCCTGCTCGAAGCCGTGGACGGCAGCGTCCTGACGGTGCCCGCCCGACGCTGACCGCTACCTCGCGTCCGACTCCGGCTCTTCGGGGACCGCCTCGACGAGCAGCGACATGCCGTGGTGCCGGGGCATTTCGACGGCGAAGCTGTGCAGGTCGTCGACCGTCCCCACCGTCTTGCCGGTGAACATGTCCATCACGTGGCTCCCCGGCGGCAGGTGCTCGGAGCGCACGGTGCCCGCGATGTCCTCGTTGGCGAAGTTGAGGATGGTCAGTTGGTGCTGGGTGGGGTCCTCGAGCTGGTGCACCAGCACCAACATCCCCTTCTGCGACACCTCGGGGATGTCGACCTGCACGCTGGTGGCGATGCCGTAGTGCGAGCGCACTTTCAGGATGGCCTGCAACTGACGCAGGAAACTCGTGTCATCGTCGAGCTGCTCGGGAATGGACCCGTAGAGACTGCGGCCGCGGGGCATTCCCGCCATCGACCGGGTGGCCCGCTCGTTGACGCCCATCAAGTCGTGCCCGGCGCGGTGAATCCATCGCGTGTCACCACCGCGCATCAACTCGGCCACCTCGCTGGACGGCAAGGTCAACATGCCGCACATGTCCCAGCCCGACAGCGCGAACACTCCCGGCTGCAGCGCGTTGAACATGGCCAACAACAGGTGGGCCCGCCGGATCGGGTCGATGTCGTCGATGTCGTCGAGATCGGTGACGCCAAGCGCCGCGGCGACGACGGTCGCGGTGGTCGACGCGATGCCGTTGGTGGTGAACACCAGGTTGTACGGCGCCTTGGGTCCGGTCAGCTGGTTGATCATGTCCTGACGGACCGATTCGCCGAGCTGCTCGCCGGTGATCTCCTCGCCCTTGTAGGTGTAGACGTCGTCGCGGTGCCCGGTGGACCAGTGCACCAGCTCGTAGGTCAGCTCGTCGTGGTTCTGCAGCGCGTGGATCAGCGACGCCGGGTCGACGCCGAGCTCGATCGACGTGCGCAGCGTAAGCCGCAGGAACTCGGTGTCCCCGGTGGCCAGCGCGTGCTGGTAGGCGGGGCGGTTGATGAAGTCATACGACAGATCGGCCCCGGCCTCGCCGACCTCGCGGATGTCGTCGATCGTCAGGTTCAGCTCTTGGAAGGTGAACCCGCCGACCTTGCGCACCATGCTGGCGATCAGATGGTTGGCCGCCTCGGACAGCGGATGACCCTCCGACCAGGCCGGGCTACCTTCGGCGGCGCTCTTCTCCACCCCGAGGAATCCGTTCGCGTCGAGCCGCAAGGCTCCCGAACCGAGGTCGGTCAGCGAGTGCAGGGCGTCGCCCATCACCATCCGCATGCCCGCGAACGTCGGGTCCAGCCAGTTGATCGACGGCTGCCCGTCCTTGAAGTAGTGCAGGTACACCCAGCGACGCTCGACGCCGTCGACCCCGACGACGGGGCGCGTGACGCTCCAGTTGGTCTCCTTGACGCCCTCGGCGTAGAAGATCACCCGCTGCAGCCGGCCGATGATGTATCCGGCCTTGTCCAGCCACTCCTCGGTCGCGGCGTCGATGTTGACCGAGTCGACCCCGTCGGGGGTGTCCGGCAGCTCGTGCCAGTCCCTTGGGTCGATCTCCACCATGTGGTAGATCCCCGGGTAGTCGGCGTAGTGCATCTCGGCGAGCCGGAAGTCGGCGCCCTTGCCGGTGTGACCGGGCACTACGTCGTCGATGATGGTGCCGCCGTACCAGTTGGCGGTCGCGCACATCTTGCGGAACTCGTCCTCGGTGCCGAACGCCGGGTCGATCTGTGTGCTGATCCGGTCGAAGTGACCGTCGACGCTCGGGGTGTACTCCCACCCCGAGATGCCGCCCGCGCGCTTCACCGGACCGGTGTGGACGCCGTCGATGCCGATCTCGGCGAAGGCCTTCCACATCTCCTCGTCGGCCATCGCCGTCAGGAACGACTCGTCGGGCCGGGTGATCAGCGACAGCGGATAGGCGGTAAACCACACCGACGCCGCGCTGACCGCGCTGCGCGGGTTGGGGTTGGCGAACGGGTTCTGCCACATGGAGCCCTGGCCGGAGAACTGCTGACTGATCTCATTGGCGTCGGACAGCATCGATTCCGAGAGCAGCCACTTCACATAGGCCGGGTTGTCCGCCGTCGCCTCGCCGTCGCGTGCCACCGAGTGACGCGCGAAGGGTGCCTTGACCCGCGGTCGAAAGCGCAGCGTGCGGGGCCGGGCGGGGTGGAGATGTTCGTCGTAGGTGATCTCGGTGGGTTCGCGCGTCGGATCGTCACTCGCCGTGTCCGTCATCTACTTCTACTTCCTCACCACTCGATTACCTACCTGGTCCCGTGACGCACACGCGCGGTCCGCCTGCCGCGCCGTATAGCCGTTGGCCGAATCTTGAAACTTGGGCCTCCACCTATGGGAGTGCCCCCCAATGTAGGCGGACGGTGGTCTGACGGCTTCCCCCGATTGACAAACCCGCCCGGTGAGTAGAATATTACCCATTACCGACTACCCATAAGCTGAGACCGGTTAGGTGCGACACAGTGCCGAGCACTCCACCATCCACGTCTGAGGAAGGCGAACCCGTGGTCCTTAACGATTCCGAGTACTTGCAGAAGTACGGCTACAAACAACAGTTGGACCGCAAACTGGGGTCGTTCTCGACCTTCGCCGCCGGGTTCAGCTACATCTCGATCCTCACGGGCGCATTCCAGCTCTTCTACGTGGCGTTCGGCTTTGCAGGACCGGCATTCTTCTGGACCTGGCCGGTGGTCGTGGTCGGTCAGCTCGCCGTCGGCCTGTGCTTCGCCGAGCTGTCGGCGCACCACCCCCTTGCCGGATCGGTGTACGCGTGGAGCAAGCAACTGGCGGGCAAGCTGGTGTCGTTCATGGCCGGCTGGCTGATGTTCATTGCCTGCACCGTCACGGTCGCCGGCGTCGCATTGGCCATGCAGGTGGTGCTGCCCGCCATCTCACCGGTGTTCCAGATCGTCGGAGACGGCACCGGCACCTACGACTTCGCAGGCAACGCCGTGGTCCTCGGCTCGATCTTGGTGATCATGACGACCATCATCAACGTCGTTGGCGTGCGGTTGATCTCAATCATCAACAACATCGGCGTCGGGGTCGAACTGATCGCCTCGGTGGGGCTGATCGTGCTGCTGGCCCTGCACATCAAGCGCGGTCCCGGGATCATCTTCGACACCGCGGGCCACACCTCGGGCGGCTCGAGTGCCATCTTCGGCGCCCTGTTGGCGTCCAGCCTGCTGGCCACCTACATCCTGTGGGGCTTCGACACCGCGGGCTCGGTCGCCGAGGAAACCATCGACCCACGGCGCCGCTCGCCGCGGGCGATCATTCAGGCGCTGCTCGCTGCGGGCATCACCGGTGGCTTCATCATGCTGTTCGCGATGATGGCCGTCGGCGACATCAACGCCGAGGAATTGTCGCTGTCCGGCTTGCCCTACGTCATCACCAGCGTGCTCGGCGACACCCTCGGCACGATCTTCTTGGCCGCCGCCGCCATCAGCATCTTCGTCTGCTGCCTAACCGTGCAAACCGGCACCGTTCGCATCGCGTTCGCCCTGGCGCGCGACAAGGCACTGCCCAAGTCCGAGCAGCTCGCCAAGGTCTCCGACCGCACCCGCACCCCCGTGCTGCCGACCATCATCGTCGGCATCGTCGCCGTGGTGATCCTTCTGGTCAACGTGCGCCAGCCGCAGATCTTCACCGTCATCACCAGCGTCGTGGTCGTGCTCGCCTACCTGGCATACCTCCTGGTGACCATCCCAATGCTGTTGCGCCGCTTCAACGGTACGTGGCCGCTGCCGGTGAACGGTGGGGAGAAGTACTTCAGCCTCGGGCGTTGGGGCGTGCCGGTGAACCTGGTCGCCATCGCGATGGGCCTGTTCGCCGTCGTCAACATGGTGTGGCCGCGCCAGGAGATCTACAACCCCATCGCACCCTTCCACTGGTACCTGCAGTGGGGCGGCGTGATCGCGGTCGTACTCGTCATCCTGGCCGGCCTCGGCATCTACGCGGCGCGCAATCGCGCTGACGACACCGCCGACGTCGCCGCGGCACCTGCGGCCCAGCCCGTCAGGCCGGAGCCGGTGTCGTGAGCGCCACGGGGGTACCCACCCTGAATCCACCGGCCGATCCCCACCTCGAGGAGTTCCTCCACGTGACTGCCCCATCCCCCGTTCTGCCCGCCACCGTCTCCACCCGCGCCTACGTCGACGGTGCACACGTCGACGCCGGCGACGGAGCGACGTTCGACAACGTGAACCCGGCCACCGGCACCGTGCTCAACAAGGTCGCCGCGTGCTCGGAGTCCGACGTCGACGCAGCTGTGGCGGCGGCGCGCCGTGCCTTCGACGCCGGCACCTGGAGCCGAATCTCCCCCGCCGAGCGCAAGGCGGTGCTGCTGCGGTTTGCCGACCTGATCGAGGAGAACGCCGCCGAGCTCGCCCTGATCGACGCCATCGACGCGGGCAAGCCAATCAGCGACTGCGAAGACCTCGACATCCCCGACGTCGTGCTGACCATCCGCTGGTATGCCGAGGCCATTGACAAGGTCTTCGGCAAGGTGTCTCCCACCGGGGCCGACAACGTGGGCCTCGTCGTCCGCGAACCCGCAGGCGTCGTCGGCATCGTGGTGCCGTGGAACTTCCCGTCGAACACCCTGTCGTGGAAGATCGGTCCGGCGTTGGCAGCGGGCAACTCGGTGGTCGTCAAGCCTGCCGAGCTCTCACCCCTGAGTGCGCTTCGCTACGCCGAATTGGCCACGCAGGCAGGCGTTCCCGACGGAGTCTTCAACGTGGTGCCTGGCCTCGGCCACATCGCGGGAAAGGCGCTCGGGCTGCACGCGGACGTCGACGTCATCAGCTTTACCGGGTCCACCGAGGTCGGCCGGATGTTCCTGAGGTACGCCGCCGACAGTAATCTCAAGCAGGTCGCCCTCGAGATGGGCGGCAAGAGCCCGCAAATCGTCTTCGGCGACATGGCCGACGAACTCGACTCGGTCGCGGAAGACCTTGCTGGAGCGGCCTTCTGGAACGGTGGGCAGAACTGCTCGGCAGGTAGCAGGGTTCTGGTGCATCGGTCGATCAAGGATGCGTTCGTCGCCAAGCTCGCCGCCTTGGCCGCTGGCCGCAAGGTCGGCGACCCCATGGACCGCGCCACCGAGATCGGTCCATTGATAGAGGCCGGCGCACGTGACCGCGTGCTGCGCTATCTGGAGACCGCCAGGGCCGACGGCGCAACGGTTCACGGCGGCGGCGCGATCCTCACCGACACCGGCGGCTACTTCGTTGCTCCCGCCGTGGTCGACGACGTCACGCCGGCCTCCGCGGTGGCACGTGAGGAGATCTTCGGACCCGTCGTCGCCGTCCTCGGCTTCGACACCGAGGCGGAAGCAATCGCCATGGCCAACGACACCGAATACGGGCTGGCTGCCAACGTCTGGACACACGACATCACCACCGCACTGCGCGTGGCCAAAGCCGTCCGCGCCGGCACGGTGGCCGTCAACGGCTTCAGCGAGGGCGACATCTCCACCCCGTTCGGAGGCTTTGGCATCTCCGGCTTTGGCGGCCATGACAAGGGCCTCGAAGCCTTCGACCAGTACACCGAACTGAAGACCATCTGGATCAGCCTCCGCTGACATCCGGCCGCACCCACTCACCGAAAGTAGAAGAAGACATGACCACCACCCCATGGCGCGGAATCGTCGTCGCCGCCACCCTGCCCCTGGCGGCCGACCTGACCGTCGACTACGACCGGTTCCAGGAGCACGTCCGTTACTTGGCCGACAACGGCGCTCACGGCGTCACACCCAACGGCTCCCTCGGCGAGTACCAGGTGCTCACCGCCGAGGAGCGCGCCCGCGTCGTCGAGCTCGCGGTGGAGGCAGCACCAAAGGGCTTCTCCGTGATCCCCGGCGTCGGGGCCTACGGATCTGCGGAATCGGTGCGGTGGACAGAACAGGCGCAGCAGGCCGGCGCCGACGGCGTGCTGGCACTGCCACCGAACTCCTACCGCGCGAACGACGACGAGGTCGTGGACCACTACCAGGCACTCGACCAGGTGGGCCTGCCCATCGTGGCGTACAACAACCCGTTCGACACCAGGGTCGACCTGACGCCCGAGCTGCTGTCCAGACTTGCCGAGATCGAGAACGTCGTGGCCGTCAAGGAGTTCTCCGGTGACGTCCGACGCATCACCCAAATTCAACGCCAGGCACCTGGTCTCGATGTGCTTTCGGGTGCGGACGACAACGTACTCGAGGCGACGTTGATGGGCGCGGTCGGCTGGATCGGCGGCTTCTCCAACTCGATGCCGAAGGCGTGCGCGAGGATCTACGAGCTTGGCACCACGGGTCAGGTCGCCGAGGCTCGCGAGCTGTATGCGCTGCTGCAGCCCGCCTTCCTGTGGGACACCAAGCACACCTTCGTACAAGCCATCAAGTTGTCCCAGGAGGTCGCGGGCGGTTACGGCGGCCCCACTCGCCCACCGCGCAGGCCACTGAGCGACGAGGACCGGGCCCAGGTCATCAAGGACGTCGAGCTGGCACTCACGGCCGCCTTCTGAGCGACCCCATTCGACGCCGGGCGGTCGTGGATGTCGGAAACCCTTGTCACGCAGAGAGATCCGACCACTGCGACCGCCCGAACCTATATTGCCCGGCCGAATTCCCCCGCGTATGGTTAGCCGAGAAAGGACGACCGCCTCGTGAAGATCACCGGTATCGACGTCTACCGTTACGACGTGGGCTACGCCCACGGCGTCTACGTGATGTCCGGAGACCGGGCCGCGGCCACCGAGGACGGCACACTGGTGCGCGTCCGCACTGACGAGGGCCTCGACGGCTGGGGCGAGATCACCACCCTCGGCGCGACGTATCTGCCCACCTTTCCTGCTGGCATTAGGGCCGCGCTCAACGAATTGGCTCAGGCTCTTCTCGGCGCGGATCCGACGAACCTGAACCAGATCCGGCTGACCATGGACTCGGTGCTGATGGGCCAGACGTTCGCCAAGAGCGCCGTCGACATCGCCTGCTGGGACCTGCTCGGCAAGTCAGTCGGGCTGCCCATCTCAGCGTTGCTCGGCGGCGTGCTCAACGACAGCTTTCCGCTGTACGAGGCGGTGCCACTCGGCGCCCCGGCTGCGATGGCCCGCTTCATCGCCGAGCGACGCGCCTTGGGCGTCAACCGCTTTCAACTCAAGGTCGGCAACAAGCCGCACGACGACGTCGCGCGGGTCCGCGCGTGCGTGGAGGCCGGCGACGCCGACACCGTCATCGTCGCCGACGCCAATGGCGGTTGGAACGTTGCAGACGCACAGATCGCGCTACGAGGCATGGAGGGACTCCCCGTCTTCATCGAGCAACCATGCCGCACCACCGGAGATTCGATTCTGGCCCACCGCCATTCGACGCTCCCCCTCGTCATGGATGAGACGATCGTCGACTCGACGGATGTGTTTCGCGCCAAGCAGGAGGCACACGCCGCATCGATCAACATCAAGTTTGGCAAGCTCGGCGGCCTGACCAACGCAGCGCGGATGCGCGACCTCACCCAGGAGCTGAACCTGCTCGTCTCGGTCGAGGACATGTGGGGTGGCGACGTCATCACCGCCGCCACCAGCCATCTCGCGGCAAGCACTCGTCCGGACGTCCTGTTGATGACGCCATTCTTCAACGACTGGACCGACGGCCACGTGGCGGGTCACCATCCCCGCTCCGTCGACGGCCGGGGCTCGGCGCCTACCGGGCCCGGCCTCGGCATAACCATCGACGTAGACCGGCTCGGCGAGCCACTCTTCGTCGTCGAATCTTGAGCCCGTGAAAGAGTTTCTGGACTTCCTCGGCGCACAGTCACCGTATGACCGCCTCGACGACCACGACCTGACCCGCTTAGCCAAGGCGGTCGAAGTGGAGTACTTCACGGCGGGCACGGTGATCGTCGAAGCCGATGCGGCACCCCTGGATAGCCTCTACGTGGTCAGGGTGGGCGCGGTCGAGATCGTCGACCGCGGCCGCGTCACCGACGTGCTCGGCGCTGGCGAGACCTTCGGCCACATCTCGGTGCTGTCAGGCCTTCCACCACCACTGCAGGTTCGCGCCGCCGAAGACACCCTCTGCTACCGGTTGCCGGATCCGCGCACGCTCCTCCAGCACCCCGATCGTCTCCGCTTCTCCCACTACGGTGGCCTGGTCGCCAGGGAACGCCTGATCAGCTCTGGCGGTTCGGCCGCACGGCTCGAGCGACCGATCGGCGAGGTCGCCCACCCGATCACGTGGTGCGACGCCGACGATTCCATCAGGACCGTCGCCGCACTGATGACCGATGCAGGCCGATCCTGCGCGCTCTACATCCGGGCCGGGCAGATAGGCATCGTCACCGATGACGACTTCCGCCGCCGCGTGGCCACCGGGGAGGTCGGCGTCGACGCGCCCATCTCCGCCATCGCGAGCAGCCCCGCGATCGCGATGAGTGTCGACCGCACCGTCAGCACGGCGTATCTGTTCATGGTCGAACAAGGCATTCACCACCTCGTAGTCGTCGACGCCGTGGGCACCGCGGTCGGCGTCGTCCGCGTCGTCGACATGGCCGCGGCCGAGGTGCGCAACCCGCTGGTGATCCGCTCGGCAGCCGCCGCGGCGACCACCATGGACGAGCTCGTCGATGCGTCCCGGCTACTGACGCCGACCACCGTGGAACTATGGGAGTCGGGTCTTCCCGTCGAACACATCGGCGCTCTGCTGTCGGCGATGACCGAGTCGATCTACCGCAAGATCATCGAATTACACACCACCACATCACCGTTGGCCGAGTTGGACTGCTCGTGGATGCTGATGGGCTCCCTCGGTCGACGCGAGCCACTGCCCAACTCCGACGTCGACACCGCGTTGGCCTGGGCCGTCAAGGGGCCGACGGACGTCGAATTCACTCGCGAATACGTCGCTGCCGCAACCGAACCACTTATCACCGCACTCACCCGATGCGGGCTTGCCCCGTGTCCGCAGGGACTGAACGCATCCTCACCACTCTTCAACCGGTCGCAGCGGCAGTGGCGCGAGATCGCCGACGTGTGGCGCGCCAACCCCGACAAGATCGACTACCTACTGATGGCCTCGACCGTGCTCGACGCCCGCCCGATCACGCGACCCGCGCTGATCCAACCCATGCGCACCGCGCTGGTCGGCGGCATCGGCCGCGACGCGTTCACGCGCGCGCTGAGCCGCTTTTCGATGAGCGACCGGCCACCGAGCGGCTTCGTCCGGGGCTTCGTCGTCGAACACTTCGGCGAGCAGAGGGGCCACCTCAACCTGAAGAAGTCCGGCCTACGGCCGGTGGCGTCACTGGCGCGAGCCCTGGCCCAACGCACGGGCGACCCAACGGGATCCACGCCCCAGCGTCTCGAGAGGGCGCACCGCAGCGGCCTGCTCACGGCTGACGAGGCCGATGCCCTCTCCGGTGCGTTCAGTCTGTTCTACCACCTGGTCTTCGACAGTCAGATCGCCGCCATCAAGACGGGCGCGCCAGTGGAGTCGGCCATCGATCCGGCCACCCTCGACCCGCTGGAGCGACGACACCTCCGCAGCGCGTTCCGGACGATCAGTGGAATCCAGGACCGATTGAGCCGCAAATGGTTTGGATACGAGGGCATCTGACCATGGCAACCCACTGGGCCCAGCGGTTCCGCGCGCGCCGACCTCGGCGACCGACGAACGCCGAGGTGGACTGGCGAGAGGACACCTTCGTCGTCATCGACCTGGAGACCACCGGCCTCGACCCGCGTAACTGTCATATCGTCTCTTACGGCGCAGTACCCATCCGCGACGGCAGGGTCAGGACCGCCGAATCGGTATACGGGCTGGTGCACGTGCCCGGGGACGTCCCAGGCAGCTCCATCAAATTCCATGGGCTGCGGAGCCAAGACCTCGACGGCGCGCCCCCGCTGGCGGACTGCGTCACCACCCTCGACGGTCTCATCGGCGGCCACCCCGTGGTCGCCCACTGTGCGTGGATTGAACGCTCGTTCCTGCGCAAGGCCTTTCGGCGTTCCTATCTTCCCTTCTCCAACCCCATGCTCGACACCGCAGTCCTCGCCCGCCTCGTGTTGGACGTCGACCTCGACCCAGGCCAGGCGGTGTCACTGGAGTATGCCGCCACCGAACTCGGCCTCCCCGTGCACTCACCCCATCACGCCCTCGGCGACGCCGTCACCACGGCAAGCCTCTTCATCGCCCTGGCAAGCCAGTTGGAACGCGGCACCACGCTGACCACCGCCTCACTGCTCAAACTGTCGGAAGGACACCCATGACAGAGACCCTCACGGTCTTCGGAACCAATCCCCGTACCGGCGAGGCGTTACCGCCCGTCACCGTCGAGACCACCGAGGCCGGGGTCGCCGACCTCGTCGCGACGGCCGCCGCGGCCGCGCCGGGCTTCGCGGGTCTGGACCGCAGCATGCGAGCACAGATCCTGCGGGCCGTCGCCGACGGGATCGACGCCCGTCGTGCCGAGTTGATCGAGATCGCCTCGACCGAAACCGGATTCACCACCGCCAAGCTCGACGGAGAGCTCACGCGTGCCGCGTTCCAATTCCGGTTCTTCGGCGAAGTTCTCGACGAGGGCAGCTACCTGGAGGTGACCATCGACCCGCCCGGGGACACCCCGATGGGCCCGCGCCCCGACCTGCGCCGGATCTTAAGCCCGATCGGTCCGGTCGCGGTGTTCGGATCCAGCAACTTTCCCTTCGCGTTCTCCGTGCTCGGCGGCGACACCGCCTCCGCCCTGGCGGCAGGCTGCCCCGTCGTCTTGAAGGCCCACCCGTCCCACCCGGGCACGTCGCAATCGTCCTTTGACGTCATCACCGATGCTCTGGCGCACAGCGCGGCGCCTGCCGGAGTCGTCGCCATCGTGCACGGCACTCGCGCCGGCGCCGCGCTGGTGGCGCAGCCCGCGGTGAAGGCGGTCGGATTCACCGGGTCGCTTCGCGGCGGTAAGGCGCTACTCGACATCATCAACGCGCGCGAGGAGCCGATCCCGTTCTATGGCGAGTTGAGCAGCCTCAACCCGGTCGTGGTCACCCCCGGCGCCGCAGCCGAACGCGGCGAGGACATTGGCGCGGGGCTGGTCGGCTCCTTCACCGTCGGCTCGGGTCAGCTCTGCACCAAACCGGGTTTCGTCCTGGTTCCCGACTCCGGCGACGGCGACCGCCTCGTCGCGGCGGTAGGCGCGGGGCTCGCCGACGCGTCCGGGCACGTCCTGCTCAACGAGGGCATCTACACCACCTTCACCGAGGAGGCCGCGGGCCTGGAACAGCGGACCGACGTGCGCACCAGCACTGGGCCGAGCGTCGTCGGCACTGGCTTCTCCGTCAGCCCCATGGTGGTCGAGACCACCCTGGACGAGCTTGACCTCGACCTGGTACACGAGGTGTTCGGACCGATCACGGTCATCGTCAGATACCCTGTCGATTCCGTGATTAGCTCGGCGACAAAGCTTTTCGACGCCTTTCCGCCATCGCTCACCACGACCGTGCACTATGCGGAGGACGACGCGGCGCTTCAGGGGCTGACCGAGTTGGCTGTCGCCCACGCCGGCCGCGTGGTGTACAACGCATTCCCCACCGGAGTCGCGGTGTCGTGGGCCCAGCACCACGGCGGACCATGGCCGTCGACCAACTCCCTGCACACCTCGGTGGGCGCCACGGCGATTCGGCGCTTCCTGCGACCCGTGACATACCAGAACGCCCCGCAACGGGCGCTTCCGCCCGAACTGCGCGACGGGTACGCCGACATCCCCCGTCGCATCGACGGCACGCTGCACCCCGCGGGGACGTAAGTCGTTGCGGCTGGCGCCGCATATCGCTCAGTAGTATGCTACCGATTACATCTTACCAACGCGAAGGGCCTCTCCATGCGCGAAAGCATCGCCACAACCGCCGGACACTGGGGTAACTGGGGAGGCAACCAGGCGTTCGACTACGCCGAGTTCGTCGACGCCGCGACCGACGAGGACGTGGTCGCCGCGGTCGCCCGCGCCGCGACGACGGGCCACGGCCTTCGGGTCGCCGGCAGCGGACACTCCTTCACTCCGATCGTGCAGTCCGACCACACCTTGCTGAGCGTCGAACGGCTGACGGGGGTGACGAGCGCCGACGAGGCCACCATGCGGGCCACCGTTCGCGGCGGTACCCGACTGTGGGACGTCGGCGCCCCGCTGTGGGACCACGGGATGTCGCTGGCCAATCAGGGTGACGTCGACGCACAGTCGATCTCCGGCGCCATCGCCACCGGCACGAAGGGATCGGGTCCAGCCTTTGGCAATTTGTCGTCGACCGTGCGCGGGGTGCGACTCGTCGACGGCAACGCCGACGTCGTCGCCATCACCGAGTCGGACGCCGACGCCCTTCACGCCGCCCAGGTGTCGATTGGCATGCTCGGAGTGTTTCTCGACGTCGACGTCCAGGCCGTACCCGCCTACAAGTTGCGAGAGCAGAACGCGATACTCCCGTTCGACGAGGTCGAGGCCAACTGGACGACCTACCTCGCCGACTATCGACACTTCTCGTTCTGGTGGATGCCCACCCCGGCATCGTCGGCGATGTACGACCTCGGCACCGTCCCGCCAGACCACTGCGTCGTCAAGCTGCTGACCGAGGAGCCCGCCGATGCCGCCGACGTCGACGCCGAACCGGGCAGCCGAACGGGCCGCGCCCACCTCATCTACCCCGACGCCACCACCGAGGCTCGCTTCCACGAGCTCGAGTACATGGTGCCCGCCGAACAGGGCCGCGACGCGCTCGAGGTCTTGCGCACGCTGATGCTGACCAAGCACACCGACCAGATTTCACCCGTCCAGGTGCGCTGGCAGAAGGCCGACGAGGCCTACCTGTCGGCTCAGTACCGTCGCGACACCATGTCACTGTCGGTGTCGGGCCAGGTGGGCACCTCTTACGAACCGTTCCTGCGCGAACTGGATCACGAACTGCAGCAGTTCGACGCTCGCCCGCACTGGGGCAAGGTGCACTATCTGACCCGCGACCGGGTCGAAGCCCTCTACCCCCGATACGACGACTTCCAAGAGATCCGACGGCGGTTCGACCCCAAGAACCTCTTCCTCAATCCCCATCTGCGCGAACTGTTCGGCTGACACACCCGTTCTCGCGCATCACGGTTGCAGGTACGACGTAACATAGTACGTACACCGTGATCGGAGGCCCGATGCTCAGCAACACCCCCAGTCTCAAACGCGCGAGCCTGCGGGACCAGGCACTCGCCGTGCTGCGCGAGGGCATGGTGTCCGGCGAACTGGCCCCCGGCGAGATCTACTCCGTCACGGCTTTGGCCAATCAACTCGGCGTCTCGGCCAGCCCCGTGCGCGAGGCCATGCTGACCTTGGTGAACCAGGGACTCATGGAGCCCATCCGCAATCGCGGTTTCCGGGTGCTGCCCATCGACGACTCCGATCGCCGCGAAATCTTTGAATTGCGAGTGCTTCTGGAGATCCCGGCCATGCAGAATCTGGCGGGCAACGAGGCCATCAAGGCCGAGTACGGCAAGTACTCGGCGATCGCGGCCGAGATCGTCGACGCCGCCCGTGACGGCGACCTCATCGACTACCTCGATGCCGACCGCCGTTTCCACATGGGCATTCTGGCCCACACCACCAATGGACGCCTGCTCGAACTCGTCGACGGACTTCGCGACCAGACGCGACTGTTCGGACTCAAGGAGCTCTCCGACCGCGGCACTCTCACGGCGTCTGCCGAGGAGCATCTGCCAATCCTCGATGCCATCGTCGCCGGGGATGCCGAGGCCACCCGCACCCTGATGCTCGGTCATCTCGACCACATCAAGGGTGACTGGTCCGAATCATCGCACTGACATCACCACCTGTCGGGGCAACACCTCGACACCGTGGCCCGACCGTGCGGGGACACGGGACCGCCCATTCACGCCGCGGCCTCCAGGGCCAGCAGGGTGCGCTTGGCCTCGACTCCCCCGAGGTAGCCGCCCATGGCGCCGTCGCTGCGCACCACGCGGTGACACGGGACCACGACGGGCAACGGGTTGGTCGCACAGGCACTGCCGACCGCTCGGACCGCCTTGGGGTTGCCCGCCAGCTGGGCGACGGCCGCATAACTGGCGGTGTGGCCGTAGGCAATCTCCGGCAGGTGGTGCAGAACGGTGCCTCGGAACCCACCCGACAGGCGCCAGTCCAGCGGCACGTCGAATGTCGTTCTGGCGCCGGCGAAGTACTCGTCGAGCTGTGCGGCGACGGCGTCGAGGCGGCGGGGTGCGTGCAGGATTCGCGGGCTCACCCGGTCGGCGAGGCCCTGCAGCACGGCGTCGTGGTCCTCGACCGCGAACGCCACCCGGACCAGGCCGAGGTCGGTCGCCGCCAACAGCAGTGCTCCGACCGGACCGTCGACGGTTCGGTAGGCGACGTCGAGCACGCCGTCGCGTTCGGCGGCGGCGACCAGTCGCGTGTGCAGTGCGAGCATGTCGCGGTCCTCGGTCATCGTGATGCTCCCTTCGGTGGATAGGTTCGTCGCAGGGCGGCGAGGCCGTCCGCGGTGGCGCGGCGGGCCGCGTCGGCGCTGCCGCCGAGGATGGCGGCCACCTCGGCATGGGGAAGACCCGCCAAGTGGTGGTAGGCCACGGCGTATCGCTGTTTGTCGGGTAACCGGGCCAGGGCGGCGGCGAGGTCGTCGTCGCGGTCGGGTACCGACGGGCCGACCACGTCGGGCACCTCGTCGGTGGGGATCGCGCGGCGCGCCCTGGCGCGCACGACGTCGACCGCCCTGCGGTGCGCAATCGTCACCAGCCAGGCCTCGACGTTCGCGTCGGCGGGAAGGTCGGGATAGGCCTTGAGCGCCGACAGGAACGTCTCCGACCAGGCGTCGTCGGCGTCGGTGAAACCCACCACCGCGCGGCACACTCGCAGGACGGTCGGCCCGTGCTGCCGCACGACGGCCTCGAAGGCCTGCTTGCCGGTCATGGGTTCCATGGTGGCGGGTTCGGATCCGCGGTGGTCATGGTCTCCTCCTCGTGGTGGGTCTCGATCCGAAGACGTCCGAGCCCGCCAGAACGTGAGATCAGCTTGGATATCCGCCGCGCAGCGCGTCGACGACGGCCATCACGGCGCGGGAGGGCCGTCCCGGCAGCCGGGCCACCAGTGCCCGGCGGCGCTCTTCGGGTCCGCCGTCGACGCGCATCAGCTGCACGCCGTCGGGCAGCACGTCGGCCAGGCTCGGCGGCACGGTGGTGACCCCGCACCCCGCCGCCACGAGCTGAAGCTTGGTCAACCAGTCCCGCGCGGTGTGCGCGACCCGTGGCCGCCCCGCCAGCCCCGGCCACACTCCGAGCAGGGACTCCCCGCCGGACGACGGGCTGGCGATCCAGTCGACGTCGCCGAGTTCGTCGACGCTCACCACCGTGCGGCCGGCGAACGGCCCCGTCGTCGAGGCGGCCAGAACCAGACCCGTCTCACTGATCACCTCCGTGACCAGTGCGGGCAGCTCGGTGTCGGGAGGCCGGTACGGCGCGCGTGACGAGATCACCGCGAGGTCGACGGTGCCCGCGCGCAGCGCCCGCACCAAGGCCGGAGTGGTGCCGTCGCGGCTGGTGACCCGGATGTCGGGCCGCCGGTCCCGCAACGTGCGCAGCGCGCGGGGCAGGACCAGCGCGCCCGCACTGATGAACGTTCCGACCCGCACTACCTCTACGTCGGGCTCGGTGCCCGCGAGTTCCCTTGTGGCCGCGTCGATCTCGTCGAGCACCACCCGCGCGTGCCGCAGCAGCGTCGCACCGCTGCTCGTCAGGCGCACGCCCCCGGGGTGCCGCTCGAAGAGCGGGGCGCCCGCTTCCCGTTCGAGCGCGGCGACCTGGCGCGAGATCGCGGACTGGGTGTAGCCGAGCTCTGCGGCCGCGGCGGTGAAGCTGCCGCGCTCAGCGGTTGCGCGCAACACCCGTAGGCCAGTCAGCGAGGGCTCCATGCGTCAACGTCATACCACCCATGCCGGGTTGTCGCATCGGACATGGCATCGACGGTCCGGCCGTCAGGGTTGTGAGGGAGGTGGAAGGGAGACGACGATGAAGGCAGCCGTGCTGGAGCAGTTCGGAAAACCGTTGACGATCAAGGAGGTTCCCGACCCCCTGGCGGGGACGGGCGAAGTGGTGGTGGACGTGCTGGCGACGTGCGTGCTGCCGTACGCCGCGGAGGTCTTCAGCGGGGAGCGGAGCTATCCCCTGGAACCGCCGGTGATCTCGGGGGTGGGCGCCATCGGGCGGGTGGCGTCGACCGGGCCCGACGCCACCCGGCTGCGCCCCGGCGATCTGGTGTGGTGCGACGCCACCGTCCGGTCGCGCGACGACGCGGTGACACCGGACATCACCCTGCAGGGCTGGAGTTCTGCCGGCGACGGAGGGCTGGCGCTGTCGCGGTACTTCCACGACGGGCCCTTCGCCGAGCGGATGCGGGTACCCACCGAGAACGCCGTCGCCCTTGGCGACGTCGACCTCGCCGACGTGCCGCGGTGGACCGCCCTGGGCGTGCTGCTGGTGCCGTACGGCGGCCTGCTCGCCGCGAATTTGCAGGCAGGAGAGACGGTGTTGGTCAGCGGCGCCACGGGGAACTTCGGCAGCGCGGGGGTGTCGGTCGCGCTGGCCATGGGCGCAGCCTCGGTCGTCTGCCCCGGCCGCAACGAGACCGTGCTGGCCGATCTCGTCGCGCGCTTCGGCGACCGGGTGCGGCCGGTCGTGCTCACCGGCGACGGCGACGCCGACCGGGCCGCGATGCAAGCCGCCGCCGGCGATCCGGTCGACGTGGTGCTCGACCTGTTGCCGCCCAGCGCGGGTGCCGCCGTGGCCCGGGCGGCGGTGATGACGGTGCGTCCGTACGGCCGCGTCGTGCTCATGGGCGGGGTCGGGATGCTGGGCGGTGACGACCTGGCGCTGCCCTATCCGTGGATGATGCGAAATTCGGTGACCGTCCGGGGTCAGTGGATGTATCCGCGGACCGCGAACGTCGGGTTGATCAACATGATTCGCAGCGGCGTGCTGGACCTCGCACACGAACGGGTGAGCGTGTTTCCGCTCGCGCGTGCAAATGACGCCGTTCGCTTCGCCGCGGCGCACGGCGATCCGTTCCATCGGACCGTACTGTGTCCTCGAACTGACCTCGGCGAGCAGGCATCTGCCTGAGCCCGCACTGAGAATCAGCTGATGTGTCTACGTGCGTCGAGGTGAATTCGAGGGTGAGCGTTTGATCCCGTTAGCAGACGGGAACAAGCTGCGCACCGTCCACGTTGTCGTGACGCCGGCACTGGACTCGAAAGGACAAAAATGGCTACTGATTACGACGCACCCCGCCAGAAGGAAACCGATGACGTCGCCGACGAATCGCTTGAGCAGTTGGCCGGACGTCGTAACGACGCCGCGACCGCCGTGCTCGACGTCGACGACGGCGAAGAGCTCGAGGACTTCGAGCTTCCTGGCGCCGACCTCTCCGGTGAGGAGTTCACCGTTCGGGTCGTCCCCAAGCAGCGCGACGAGTTCACGTGCTCGAGTTGTTTCCTGGTGCAGCACAGCCACCGCTTGGCCCGTCAGGTCGGCGACCGCATGATCTGCGCCGACTGCGCCTGAGCTCCGCTAGACGCCGCGTTCGACGGGGAGCAATCCCCGGTCGACCGCGGCGACCAGCGTGGCGTGGTCGGCCTCGGTCTGGTCGGCGTACCGCCTCGCGAACGTGCACAACGCCTTGTCCACCCGGCTGGAACTGCCTATGTACCCGGCGATCATCGACGCGCCGCTGGTTCGGGCGTGCCCCTTGGCCAGCAACTGACCCACCACGCCGGCGTAGTCGGTGAGCGCCGCCGCGTCCATCGAGTCCAGCGGGATGCGTCCCTTCATGTTCCTGAACTGCCGCACGTAGTACTGCAGCCCGTCCATGGTGGTCCACCCCAGTAGCGGATCGCTGACCGTTTGCAGCGACTGCTGGTATTCGACGACCCGCTGCCCCTGATGCGCGTGCCACGCGGAGTCACCGTGCACGTAGCGCGCCAGCACCGACCGCCGCGCCTGCTTGAGCTGCAGGAACACCACGTCCGATGACGACGAACCCTCCAGCAGGGCCACGTACGCGCGCAGTCCGACGCTGCCGACGCCGACGACCTTGTGCGCGACGTCGACCAGCGTGTAGCCGCCGAGGACGCGCCGCCAGTAGGACGGCAGCGTTTCCAGGTAGCCGTCCAGCGCCTCGGCCAGCAGCTCGGCCTCCCGGGGTTCGGGACGCGTGATGAGGGGTGGCTCCTCGACGATCCGCCGCCTGCCCTCCACCTCGTGGGTGAAGCGGGGCAGGGCACGGTCGCCGGTGCGGTGTCGGGCTCGTTCGGCCGACCGCGCCACCTGCTGCTGCAGGGGCCCTTCGGTCTGAGCCGCCAGCCGGTCGACGTCGAGTCGCTCGAACGACCGGGTGAACAACGGCAGGTCCGCGAGCCGCCGCAGCTCGTGGCGATAGGCCGCGACGCACGACCGCACCGAGTCGCCGCAGTGCTCCTCGGAGGTGCCGTTGTCCCGCCCCGCGACCCAGATGCTGGCCACCAGCCGGCGCAGGTCCCATTCCCAGCCGCCCGGATGCGCTTCGTCGAAGTCGTTGAGGTCGATCACGAGATCCCGCTCCGGCGAGGCGTAGAAGCCGAAGTTGCCCAGGTGCGAGTCGCCGCAGACGACGGGCATGATGCCGGTCGACGGCAGCCCCGCCACGTCCTCGGCCATCACCACCGCCGTACCGCGCAGGAATCCGTACGGCGAGGCCACCATGCGGCCCACCCGCACCGGGATCAGCCGGTCGACCCGGCCGCGGTGGCTGGCGTTGATCAGGTCGACGGGATCGGGTCGGGTGGACGGCACCGTCCAGTCGGCCAACGAGCGACGCGGCACCTGCTTGCGCAGGCTCTTGCCAAGGGCGTAGCGCTCGGCCCTGCTCACCGATTGCTGGCGCAGGGACCGATACATCGCACCGTCGGCCTGTGCCAGGACGGTGTGCCCGCTGGTCGCTCCCCCGCCGTCCATTGGTTGCGATCGTACGACCCGCGTCCACCACGAGTGGCGAGAAGTGTGAAGCCTCGACCCGTAGGCTCGGTTCGGCTATGGACGATGACGTGTTGGTACTCCCCAGCGGACGGTTCCGGGTCCGCTGCGACGACAGGATGATTCGCGCCCACGGGCTGCGGTACGCGACGGCGCGACGCTTCGAGCCGTGCGTGCCCGTGCCCACCGCCGACGGGGTGGTGGACGCCACCACCCGCGGACCCGCGTACCCCCAGCTGCCGTCGCGCCTGGCGTTCGTCGTCGGAACGCGCGCAACCGAACTGGTGCAGGACGAGGACTGCCTGGTGCTCGACGTCGTCGCGCCCCGGTCCGGCGACACCCCCAAACCGGTGATGGTGTTCTTCCACGGCGGCGCCTACGTCACGGGCAGTGGCCAGTCCCCCCTCCACGACCTGACGGCCATGGCCGAGGAGGGCGACGTCGTCACGGTCACCGTGAACTACCGCCTCGGCATGTTCGGCTACCTCGCGATCGACGGCCTGGTACCGGCGAACCTCGGTCTGCTCGACCAGATCGCCGCGCTGCGGTGGGTGCACGGCAACATCGGCGGCTTCGGCGGCGATCCGGGTGACGTGACCATCTTCGGTCAATCCGCGGGAGCCGACTCGGTGTCTCATCTGATGATCGCGGACGGGACCGAGGGCCTGTTCCGCCGGGCCATCCTGCAGAGTGCGCCGCTGGGGATTCAGCGCGGACGGGGCCCGATGAGCCACGCGATGGGCGTGGCCGCACGCGCCGCGCTCGGACCCGATCCCAAGGCGGCGGACACCCAGGACGTGCTGGCCGCCCAATCCACCGTCGCCGCAGCCGCTGCCGCGTTCGGCACGCGTGCGCAGATGTCGTTCGGACCTCAAACGGGGCACTACCCGCTGCCGCCCGAAGACCAGGTCGACGCCCGCCGCCGCGAGGTGGCGGGGCGCCTGCCGGTGATGATCGGCACGACGGCCGACGACGCCCGACCGTTCCTGATGCTCAACCCCCGGTTGGCGCCCGTCTTCGACGCCCCTCTCGTCGGGTCGACGGCGCGACGACTGGCCGGCACCACCGTCACCAACCGCCTGTTCGCCGGACCGTCGGCGGCCTTCGCCAGGCAGCACCGGCGCGACGGAGGTCATGCCACGACCTACGTGTTCGACTGGCAACCGGCGGGCAGCGCCCTTGGCGCGTGCCACTGCATCGAACTCCCCTTTCTGATGGGCTCGTTCGACGAGTGGAACCGCGCTCCCATGCTCGGGACGGACGCCCGCCGGGCGCTCGCCGAGTTCGGTCCACCGATGCGGCGACTCTGGTGGGAGTTCGCCAGGGGCGTGCGCGACGACGTCGACGAACACGTGCGACTGCCACGCCGCTGACGGACGGGCGCTAGGCCAGCGACGGCGTCAGCACCCCGTCCCGCTTGGCCTCCTGGCTCGGCAGCCGCAGCAGCAGCCGGGCCCCGCCGAGCGGGCTGACGTCGAGTTCTGCTGAGCCGCCGTGCAATTCGGCCTGTTGGGCGACCAGCGCCAGTCCCAGCCCTGAGCCCGATCGCGACGCGGTCGTACCGCGGGCGAAGCGTTCGAAGACCGCCGCCCGCTCCTCCTCCGGCACGCCGGCACCGTTGTCGTCGACGGCGATCTCGACGCCGGCGACCGAACTCACCACGCTCAGCCGAATCTCCGTGGCGTCACCGTGTTTGACCGCGTTGGCGATGGCGTTGTCGATCACCAGCCGCAGACCGGCGGGCAGTCCCACGATCATCTTCGACGGCGACGGCGCGAGGGTGACGTGCAAGCGGGGGTACACGCGTTGGGCGTCGTGCGCGGCGCGGTCGAGCATCTCGGTGACGTCGAAGGAGACGAAGTCGTCGGCCGTGGTGAGTTCGCCCTGGGCGAGCCGTTCCAGGGCCGTGAGCGTCGCCTCGATTCTGCCCTGGGTGCGCACCACGTCGTTGATGACCTCGTCGCGCTGCTCCTGGGCGAGGTCCAGGGTGGAGAGCACCTCGAGGTTGGTGCGCATCGCCGTCAGCGGAGTGCGCAACTCGTGGGAGGCCACCGCGGCGAAGTCCCGCGCGGACTCCAGTGCCGCCCTGGTGCGTTGCTGCTCGGTGCCGATGCGGGCGAGCATGCCCTCGACCGCCTCGGCGATCTCGACGGCCTCCCGGACGCCGCGCACCTGAACCCCGTCGGGCATGGATTGGGCGTTGATCGCCCGCGCCTGCTGCGCCAACAGCCGGAACGGGACGATCATCAACAGCGAGATCACCCAGCCGACCAGCACGGTGCCCACGATCACGCCGCTGCAAATCAGCAAGACGCGCCGGTGCAGTTCGTCGATGCGGTGCTGGGTCTCGGCCAGCGGCGCACCGAGGGCGATCGAGCCGGGGCCTGCGGAGAAGGTCCGCACCCGGTATGGCACGCCGTCGATCTCCGTGGTGGCGTACCCGTCGGCGAGCTCGGGCAGGACGACGTCGTCGGGCACCGAGACGGTGATGCCACCGATGCGTGCGGTACGGATGACGTTGCCGTCGGGCTTGGGCTGCCGGACGTCGGTGTTGGGCGTGTTGCTCAGCAGGTTGCTGACGTCGCCGAGGCTGCTCACCGAGTCGAGTCGTCGGTCGAGTTGGCTGTACTGGTCGTCGGTCACGCCCACCCACACCCACGTCCCGAGCACGATGACCAGGACGATGACCGCCAGGGCGGCGACGACGACGATGGCCCGAAGGGACAACACCCTGGTGAGCGGCCGCATGAGCCGGTAGACGCGGTCGTTGAGTTCCACTATCGCGGCCGCACGCTGAACCCGGCGGTGGCCGCGGCCGGCAGGTTCACGATCAACACCTGGCCCAGGTTACTGACCCGGTGCCGGCTCAACCGATCACGGCTCCTTCCCGAAGGGCGACGTCGGCCTCCCGCAGCAGCACCGACTGCGCCTGGAGGTAGATCCGCTGCGCATCCGCAGGGTCGTCGCCCACGGCGGTCAGCCCTACGCGACCACATTCGGTCAGGCAGCTGATCATGTGGAACACGACACCGGTACGACGGGCCTGGTCGAAGTGCAGCCCCTCGGCGACGACGATGTCGAACAGGTCCGCAACGGTCAGAGCCTTCAGTCGGTCGTCCTCGAAGTGGTCGGTCGCCACGAGATGCTTGCTGCTGCCGCCCGGCGTCAGGAAGACGCCGCGTTCGCCGTCGTAGTGCCCGTCGGTGAGAAACTGCAGCGTGAGGAACGGGTGGGTCGTGCCGCCCTTCCGGAGGTTCAGCTCGATCGCATATGGCGTCCAGGCACCGGTCTCGTCCTGCACGGTGACGAAGTCCACCGCGAACCGACCCAGCACGCCGAGCTTCGCGAGGTGCCGACCGATCACCATCGCCGGTTCGGCGATCAGCACGGCGTAGCCCGGATCGGCGGGGAACACGCAGCCGAGGTACTTCTGCCCGCTGGCGCCACCCAACAGTTGGTCGTGGGTGGACAGCAGCTCCACGGTGCCGTCCGGCAGCGCCCGCATCTGGACGCTGGGACTCGTCAGCGAGACGCCGGTGATGCGCTCCTCCACGATGCCGCCGTGTTCGGCGAATGCCGCGAGGTACACGTCGAGAGCGAGGTCCTCGGCCTCCAACTGCATGCCGAGCAGTCGCTCGGTGATCGCGGCCGCCTCCTCCGGTGCGCCCGACGGCGGCAACCCGTGCAGGTCGACCAACGCGTTGCCCGATCCCGAGACGCCGTCGTTGAGCTTGACGATCGCCTCGGTGAGCGAGGGCCGTCGCCGTCGCATGCCCTGGACGGCCGCGACGACGTCGTCCACCGTGTGGAGGTCCTCCGCGCCGACCGGGCACGGCACCCCGAGCTCGTCGAACATCCGGCGGCAGCCGGTCTTGGTCCCGAGGTCCTCCAGCCGCGGGTCGGCGCCGTACATCGGGATGCCCAGGCTCAGCGCCACGTCGCGTTCGAGCGGCGTGGTGTTGTACGGGATCAGATGGCTCTTGGCCGGGTTGGGAATGAGCGTCCGGATGGTCCGCAGCAGCCGTGGTCGCGCCAGCAGCTTCGCGCTGAGCGAGTCCGACGACGCGTCGCCGACGGGAACCAGGGTCAGCCGTGCCCTGGCGTGACTCGGGATCACCCCGGGAAGCAGACCGAGGTAGTACTCGATGGTGGCCTCCGCCACCGGCTGCGAGGTCACGTAGATCATCCGCAGGCGTGGCTGTCGCAGAAGGAGCAGGAGGAACAGCGCGCGCTCCTCCATCGCCTGCATGACGGTGCCGCTCCTCGAGGTCGGCCCGTCCATGCTGATCGACGGCACCACCACCACCGACTCGTCGTCGAAGCCGCGTTGCATCGACGACCAGACAGCCGGCATCGACTGCTGCAGCCGGTCGAAGACGCGATAACGTTCGTCGTCGTCGAGCTGCGAGAGCCGACGACCGGGGTCTTCTTGTTTCATCATGTCTACCAACTAGTTTCGTTTGAGTTCCGTGATGTTGTGGACCCGCACCGAGCGGCTGAATCCCTTGGGTGTGACGTCGCCGACCGGCTCGGCGACCGCGAGGTGCTCGGTGGCCGCCAGGACGCGGTCGGTGACCAGCACCTGCCATGGACCGGCGTCGCCGCACAGCCGGGCGGACAAGTTGGTCACGCTGCCGATTGCGGAGTAGTCGAAACGACTCTCGAACCCGATCCTTCCGAGCGTGGCGAAGCCCTGGGCGATGCCAATTCCCAGCGCCAGGTCGTGGCCCCGTCGACGCCATTGAGCCGCAAGCTCTCTCACGGCGTCACGGATGCCGATCGACATCCTCACCGCACGTTCGGCGGCATCGTCCTGCAGCACGGGATCGTTGAAGAACGCCATGATCCCGTCGCCGGTGAATCTCTCCAGGGTGGCCCCGTATTGGTGTACCAGCGATCCCATGGCGTGGTGATATTCGGCGAGCACCCCCATCACCTCCTCGGGCTCGCTGGCTTCGGCGAAGGGGGTGAAGTTCCGCAGATCGCAGAAGACGACCACGATCTCGCGACGATGACTCTGCAGCAGCGTCTCGTCGCCGACGACCAGGTCGGCCAGCTGCGGGGACAGGAACCGGCGAAGGCGGCTGGTGCGTTGGAGCTCCTCCACCTGCTCGGCCACCCGGGTTTCGAGTTCGGCGTTCCACCGCGCCAGCTCGTCGGCCTGACGTCGAATCGTGTCCTGGTACCGCTTGATCCGTGCCAGCGAGGCGACCCGGGCACACAGCTCGGCTTGGTCGAACGGTTTCATGACGAAGTCGTCGGCACCCGACTGCAGGGCGACCAGCCGCTGTTCGTTGCCGCTGGCCGTGACCATTACGACGGGGAGGAATTCGGTTGCGGGCGTAGCTCGTATCGCTCGGCACACGTCGTGCCCGTCCATGTCGGGCATCAGAATGTCGAGCAGGACCAAGTCGACGTCCTCGGTCTCGAGCAGGGCGAGGGCAGCTGGCCCCGACGAGGCGGTCAGCACGCGGTGCCCGCGTGGCGCGAGTACCGCGTCGAGGAGTCTCAGGTTGATCGGCTGGTCGTCGACGGCCAGCACCGTCACCGGCGCGTCCATCACGACGTCTCCACCTCGGACAGCGCTCCGACGCAACGCAATGCGTCGACGAGTTCGTCCCGCCGGATCGGCTTGAGCAGGTATGCGGCGGCACCGAGGGCGAGACCGCGGGGCCGGTCGTCGATCCTCGAGGCGACGATCAACGGGATGGCGGCGGTCGCCGGGTCCGCCTTCACCTGGGCGATCACCTGCCAGCCGTCGAGGCCCGGCAACCCGACCTCGAGCACGACCGCGGCCGGACGCACCGAGCGTATGAGCTCGAGCGCCCGCACCCCGTCCCACGCCCGCATCACCGCAGCCGGGAAGCCGTCGAGATAGGCCTCGACCAGATCCTGGGAGGCTGGGTCCTCGTCGAGCAGCACGATGACGGGCGGACCGCCGAGGCTGGGTGGGTCATCCTCGCGCCGGCGTTCCCGCAGCCCGGGCAGCGTAAAGCCGAACGTGCTTCCGACACCCAACGTGCTGTCCAGCCAGAGCCTTCCGCCGAACAGTTCGACCATCCGCCGGCACAGCGTGAGACCGAGGCCGGTGCCCTCCTCCTTGGGGTTTCCGCGGCTGCCCTGCTGGAAGGAGTCGAAGATCCGCACCTGGTCCCCCGGCGCCACCCCGGGTCCGGTGTCGGTCACCGTGACCACCAGCTCGGTTCCCTCGCGGCGGGCGTGGACGCCGACGCGGCCGCCGTCGGGGGTGAACTTGACGGCGTTGGACACCAGGTTCAGCAGCACCTGTGTGAACCGTCGTTCGTCGGCGTCGATCAGGTCGACGTCGTCGCCCACCTCGAGTGTCAAGGCGATGGCGTGACGCGTCGCCCGCTCCCGCTCCATGGTCAGCGTTGCCTCCATCGCACCGCTCACCGCGAACGTGGTGGGCTGCAGGGCCATGTGGCCCTCCTCGACCTTCGAGAGGTCCAGGATGTCGTTGACCAGCGCGACCAGATGCCGGCCCGAGTTCCAGATGTCGCGCAGGTACTCCTCCTGGCGGTCGTTGATCTCGCCGAACGTCCGGTCGAGGAGCACCTCGGAGAACCCGTTCACCGCGTTCAACGGCGTGCGCAGTTCATGGGACATGCTGGCCAGGAATTCCGACTTGTGCCGGCTGGCGACCTCCAGCTCGCTGGTCTTGGTCTCGAGTTCACGAAACAGCCGCGCGTTGACGATGGCGAGCGCGGACTGGCTGGCAAAGGTCTCGAGCAACGTGATGACGTCGCAGGGGAACGCACCCGTACCCCGCCGGCGGATCACCAGTACGCCCACGATCTTGTCGCCGCGCAGCATCGGGACGGCGAGCACGGAGCGCCACCCGTCGGCGAACAGCACCTCGAGGTGCGGGTCTCGCACCACCGCCGCGAGGTCGGCCACCTCGATCGGTCGTCGTTCGTGGGCCGTCCGGCCCACCAGCGTCGAGTCGCGGTCAATGGTGATGCCCCGAAGCCGTTGCAGCAGAATGGGACTCACACCGATGGCGTGGACGTGGAACGTGCCCGTCGTGTCGTCGTACTCCAGGATCGAGCCGCCGTCGGTCCGCAAGGTGATGTCGCCGAAGCCGCGGTTGGTGAGGCGCACGGCGTTTCCGACGATCTGGTGCAACACCACGTCGAGGTCCAGGCTCGAGCCGACCGCCTCACCGACCTCGCGTAGGGCTTCGAGCTGCTCCACCTTGCTGGTCAGCAGGGCCTCTCGGGAGGTGAGCGCCCGCATCAAGTTGGCCTGCCGCAACGCGAGGGCACCCTGGGCCGCGAACTCCTCCAGGCGTTCGCGCTCCTGGTCGTTGAAGGCCGCCACGTCGGTGCGCCACATGGACAGCACCCCGACGACCTCGTCCTCCAGGAGCATCGGCGTCGAGAGCAAGGTGCGGAAGCCGGTCAGCTTCTGCAGGTCCGAGCGTCCGTATTCGGCGTCGTTGAGCACGTCGGCGATCTGGTTGGTGCACTTGTCGGCGGCGGCCCGCCCGACCGTCGACGAGCGGTTGCGCGCGATCGGATGGTCGACCAGATACTCGCGGTACTCCTCGGGCGTGTCGCCGGAGACCCGCGAGACGCGGAACAGCTCACCGTCGGCGAGGAAGAGTTGTGCCGCCTTGGCGCCGCAGAGTCGCGCGGAGTATTCGACGACGATGTCGAGCACCGCGTCGGTGTTGGCGGCGTCCTTGCCGAGAGCGGCGAGGATCTCGCGGCTGGCCGCCGACTGATTGCGGGCGTCCTTCAGCTGATCGTGCACGCGGAACGACTGCCGCGACGTACGCGACGTGCGCTCGTTCGGCTCGGTCACTGTGCCCCCAAGTTGCCGGACCTAGGGACATTGTGAACCCGCCGTACGCGTTATTACTGCTGTTTCTCGATCTTGATGGTCGTCCACGCGCCGACGTGGATGCGGTCACCGTCGGACAGGGGGGTCTCGACCCCGTTGGCCAGCAGATCCTCGCTGCCGTTGAGGCTGGTGCCGTTGGTGGAGCCCAGATCGGTGATCGTCGGACCGCCGTCATGGATCCGCAGCACCGCGTGCTGCGTGGACACGCCACGGTCGGCGGGCTGCAGGCCGAGATCGATCTCGGGGGTGACGCCCTGATCGCGGTTGTGCCGCCCGATCAGCGCGGTGTCGCCCTGAATCGTGATGCGGCGTTCCGGGAAGAACTGCGGAAAGTCGACGCTGTCGGGTCCGCCTCGGGCCACCACGCGGTCGTAGAACTCCCGGTCGGCGCGCACCACCGCGGTCCACGTCACGGACGCCTGCACGGGCGTGGCCGGCGCGGGCAGCGCGGAGTCGTGGCCGCACGTCTCGCAGAAGCGTCCACTGATCGACGCCCCGCACGCGGGGCAGGCCTTCGCCGCGGCCGGCGGCGACGCGACCGGGGCGGACGGCGACCCGATCGGCGCCCCACACACGTCGCAGTAGTCCTCGGCGGCCGAGGTGTGTCCCTCTGCGCAGATCGGCATCAGGCGGGCTTCTCCTTCCGTACGCGGGCGGTCTTCGTCGACCGCGCGTCGAGCGCCATCTCGTCGGCCGCCGCCACCTCGCGTTTGAGGCGCGCCGTCCCCGTCCGCTGGTCGACGTCGATGACCTTGCCGAGTTCGGCGACCTTGTCGTCGTTGCCCGACTCCACGGCCAACTCCATGGCGCGCTGCAGTTTCGCCGTGGCGGTCGCCACGTCGCCGTCACGACGCGCCGCCAGCCCCTGCTGAACGGCGTCGGCCAACTCCGCCTGGCCGGTGTAGTGCGCCACCCGGCGGTTGATCCTCGCCGACAACGCCGTGTCCGCCGTCCACAGTGCGTTGACCAGGCCCTGACCCAGAACCTGTTCTCCCGCAACGACGGTCACCCTCGCGGCCAACTTCTCCTTGCCGGCCGCGGCCGGTTCGACGGCGACCTGGACGTGGTAGTCGCGATCCTCGGCTCCCCAGGAGCCCAGCGGGTATTCGCCGATCTGCGCACTCGTGTCCACCCGGCGGTCGGTCAGGTCCTCGACGGTCGGGGCGACCTGCTTGACGAACTCCACGGTGGCACCCGCGGGTGTCCACACCCGCAGGGTCAGATCGGGGATCGACTTGCCCATCGAGGCGCGCATCATCGCCGCGAAGTCCGCAGCGAGGTCGTCGGCGTCGGCGACGATGTCCACGGTGCCCATCAAGGCCGAGGAGATCGACCGCAATTCGTCGACGCGCCAGGCGGTTCCGACCCCGCGGCAGTCGCATGTGAACCGTCCGACGCTGAGCGCGATTTCCTGCTGCAGCTGTTCGGGCGTCTCGTGCTCGTCCTTGCCGTCGGTGAGCAGGATCGCGTGGGTCAGCGCGCCCGGATACCGGCCGACGACGTCACGGACGAACGCCAGCCACGTGCCCATCGCGGTGCCGCCGTAGGGGATCAAGCCGTCGACCGCCCACGCCGCCTCCTTCCTGGTCGACGCGCTCGCCCGCGTCGGCGTGCCGTCCGGCGGGTAGATCGCCGCCGCGCTGGCGGTTCCACAGACGACGACGAAGTACGTTCCGTCGCTGAGCTCGTCGATCGCGGCGAGGGTCGCCCGTTTCGCGCCGTCGAACTTGCCCGCAGGCTTGAGCATCGACGTCGAGCAATCGATGATGATGGCCTCCACGCGTTGGGTGGGCGCGCTCGCCACCGCGACGTCACTTCCGATGGTGATGCTGACGATCGCGTCGACCGTGCCCGACCCCTCGGGCAGGTACGGGTTGTGGTCGACGTCGACGGAGAACCCGGAGATGCCTTCTGGCCCAGCTGAACTCATGTAGTTCCTCCGATCGGAATCACTGCGACGGTGATGTTGTCGTCACCGCCGGCCTGCAGAGCGAACTCGGTGAGCGCCCGGGCCGCGGCGGTGGGGTCCTGCCCCGAGCAGAACCGGGCGATGTCGGCGGCGTCGGGCAGATAGTTCCACAGGCCGTCCGAACACAGCAGCAGCGATCCGGGTCCCGTCAGGGTGAGGGTCCGCACGCTCGAATCCGACCAGGGTTGCGCCTCGGAGTCGGCACCCAGCCACCGGGTGATGGTGTGCGCGCCCCGCTGCACGGCCTCCGAATCGGCGGCGGCTCCGGCCGTCACCAGCTCCTGGGCCACCGAGTCGTCGAGCGTGAGCTGTTGCGGTTGCGCGGGCGGTTCGGGCAGCCAATAGGCCCGGCTGTCTCCGACGTTGCCGACCGTGACCTGGACCGTCCCTTGGTTCTTCGCCACGACCGCCACACCGGTATAGGTGCACGACGGCGCGTTGTCCGGGTCGAGGCCGGCACCGGCGTCGGCGGCCGCCCTGGTCGCCGCGGCGAGCCCCGCGAGGACCGCGGCGTGCGTCGTACCGGCCGCGGCCAACGCCGCGACCATGCCCTCGACGCCGGCCGCGGACGCGGCGGCCGACGCCATCTGCGGCTCTCCGGAGCTGGACACTCCGTCGCACACGACGACGGCGCGCGCCGCCGGAACGCCGGGAACACCGGTCACCGTTCCCGCCGCGGCGGCGTCCTCGTTACGCGCGTGGTGCAGGCCGCGGTCGGTGACGAGGACGATGGCGCCGACGTGCGCCTCGTCGCGATCGGGTGCGGCGCGACGGTGGCCGCACCCGGTGCAGTAGCCGTCGGAGAATGCGTCGTTGCCGCAATCGGCACACGCTCCCTCGACCGGGCCCGGCCGCGGAATGGCCACCCTCTCGAACGTCGGTTCCGGCACCTCGAAGAGCGGCCCGCCACAGCTCTCACAGAACCGGTCCGACCCTCCGACCGGCGTCGCGCACGAGGGGCACGTGGCGGGCCCGTCGGTGATGGCCCCGGTCATACCCGTGTCCTCGGTCTGATCGCGTTGGCCTTCTCGACCAGGTCGATGCGCTCCCACACCCCCGAGGACTCGCGGGCCAGGTCGCGGTAGCAGCGCTCCATCCCCGTGCGCAATCCCGCCACGGTGAAGTCCGCGCCGAGCAGGCGAGGGACGGTGGTGCGCTGCCCGGCCTCCAGCCACCCGAGTGCGGCACCCAGCACGCGCAGCCGCAGCAACGCTCGCTTGGCGTTCGACTCCAGCGCCAGAGCGCTGGCTCGCCGGTCGACATCGACGAGGGTCTTTTCGTCCAGCTTCTCCGCCGGCTGCCCGTCAAGCAGGATCTCGATCGCGGCGGCGCCGGCATCGGTGAAATGCGAAGAGGCAGAAGGTATCTGGTCGAGCGCCGCGACGGCGCCGACCCGGTCTCCTGCGCGCTCTCGTTGCCGCGCCAGACCAAAGGCGGCGCTGACGTAGCCGCGGTCGGTCCGCCACACCATCTCGTAGTACCGCTGCGCGTCCTCGCGGGCGCCGCGCAGTTCGGCGGTGGCGGCGAGCGCCAGCTTGGGGGCGAGCTCACCCGGCAACGTGGCCAGAACGGTGTCGAAATCTGCTGCCGCCTGGTCGAATCGACCCTCGAGGAGGGCGCACTGCCCGCCGTACCACGACAGCCGCCAGTCCCCGGCGATCACCGGATCCAGCTCGGCGAGGCGGGCCCTGGCCTTGTCCAGGGCACCGAGCTCCAACGACGCGCGCACCAGCCGCAGCGGGACCTCGACCGACGTGCTGGCACCCTGGTTGGTGCCACCGCGGGCGAGGTCGAGGGCGTGCTCGAGCCGAGCGGGCGTGGTGCCGCTGGTGGTCGCCAGCAGCGCGGCGCCGGAGTCGGTCGGGTCGACCACGGGGACGGGCAGGGCCGCGATGATCCGGGCCGGCTTCACCGCTGCGTCTCGGCCGGCGCCGTACACCTCGCGCTGAGGGCTGAAGTAGCTCGACTGGCGTGGACGCGCGACTCCCGTGTCGGTGGCGGCGATTTCGTGCAGCACGCCGGTGAGCTGATCGGCCATCTCCTCGATCGAGGAGAACCGGCGCAGCGGGTCGACGTCGGTGGCGCGCAGGATCGCGCGGTGCAACGACTCGTACGTCGAGAGCACCGGCATGGTGTCGGGTCCGGGCAACTCGTCGACGAAGCGGCCGTGTGCCTGCGGCACGTCCATCACGAGCACGGCAAGGGTGCGCCCGACGGTGTAGACGTCACTGGCCACGGTGGGCCCGGTCTGGGCGATCTCCGGCGCCTGATAGCCGGCGGTCCCGAAGATCGCACTCTCCTCGTCGTCCATCGCGATGACCGCACCGAGGTCGATCAGCTTGAGCTGCTCGTCGGTCTGCATCACGTTGTCGGGCTTGAAGTCACAGTAGGCCAGGCCCTGGGCGTGCAGATAGGCGACGGCGGGCGCGATCTCGACGAGGTAGGCGACGGCTTGGTCGGGTGGCAGTGGCGCGTTGCGGGCCTTGCGGATCTGCTTGAGCGACGTGCCTCCGACGTACTCCATGACGATGTAGCCGACGGGGGCCGTCGCCCCAGCGTCCAGGTGTTCGACGAAGTTGTAGATCCGGACGATGTTCGGATGCTCGACCTCGGACAGCGTGAGCACCTCGGCCGCGGCGGCTGCCATCGCGTCGGCGTCGGTGGAGTTGATCAGACCCTTGAGCACCACCCAGCGGTTGTGCACGTTGCGGTCGACGGCGAGATAGATCCAGCCGAGTCCACCGTGCGCGATGGCACCCTGCACCTCGTACTGTCCCCCGACCAGGTCGCCGCGAGACAGCTTGGGCACGAACGAGTATCGGGTGCCGCACTGGGTGCAGAAGCCCTCGACCCGGCCCGGGTGTCCGTCGGTGCCGCGCCCCACGGGCTTGCCGCAGTCGGTGTTGCCGCAGAACCGGCTGCCCTCGGGCACCTTGGGGTCGGTCAGGATGGCCGCCGCGGGATCCCCCTTCGGAATCCTCGGCATGGTCACCACACCGGCGCCCAGCCGACCGCGGGTGCTGGACGACCTCGACGAGCCGGTCCGCGCCGAGCCCTTCGACCGTGCGGTGGGCCGACTCGCCACGGTGGCCCTCGACCCCGGCGTGGGCGGGGCGGTGCCACAGACGTCGCAGTATCCGTCGACGACGGTCCCGGTGCAGCCCGGTTCGGCGCAGGTCATCTCGCGCTCCCCTGTTTCTCGACCAGCAACTCCTGGTAGTCCGCGACCGCCCTGGTCACGGCACGCAGATCGCACGGTTGCCGGTGTAGCAGACCGGAGGCAATGCGGCTGCACGCCAGCAGGTCTCGATCCTCGCCGAGGTCGAGCCTGGCGGCCTTCGCCTGATAGGCCGTCAACCGCCCCTTCAGTTCGACACGGCGATCCAGCAGTCCCTGGGCCAGCTCCTCGTCCTCGGCCACGACGCGCTGCGCGGTCGCTATCCGCTGCCGGAGTGACCGCAGCGCGGCTGGATCCGGTGAGGTGATCGCACCGAGCTCCGCGCGTAGCGCCGGCTCGGCGTCGGCGTGCACCGGGAGCGGACCCGAGACCACGTCACGCTCGGCCTGGGCGCGGACGTGAACCAGCCGCTCGGTGCCGGCGCGCAGCGCGTCGAGCCGCGCCGCGGTCTCGGCGAGCGCGTGGGGCCAATTCGACCGCAGTGCAGCCAGTTCGGCGAGTTCGGCCGATCTGCGCTCCACCTCCGTGGCGATCACCCGAATGCGCGCCTCCACGTCCTGGGACGTCAGCGACAACGGATCGGTCGCCGACACCGCCAGCAGGTCGCCCACCTCGTCGGGGAAGGTCGCCCCCGCCTCGTCGAGGCGCTGCTGCAGCGGTCCGAGCCGGTCGGCGATCAGCGAGTTGACGCCGTCGACGTCGTCGAGGAAGTCCACGACGGCGGGGTACGCATTGCGCAGGTGTGCGGCCATGTCGGCCAAGCCCACGTAGTCGACGGTCTCACCGGGTCCGGTGATCACCCTCTGCGCCAACGGGATTCGTTCACGCGAGACCTCGAGCGGGCGGTCGCGCAGCCACCTGGTCAACTCGCGGCGGTCGTCGTCGTCGAGCTTGGAGCGCCGGGCCCGCAGGGTCTTCGCCGACTCCAGGATCGACGTCATTCGGGCCACGTCCTGCCACAGCCCGTCGAGGGACGTCTCCACCTGCGCCCACCGTCGCGCCGTCTCGCCGGCGGGCGGATAGCGTCGCACGTGCTGCAGGCCGGGATGGTCGTCGAGTTCCAGAAGCGTGGCCGAGGCCGCGTTCACCTCGTCGGTGCGCGCCCGGAGTTCGCGATCGATCTCCTCGGTGGTCAGCATCGTGGTCAATCCTGGTACCGCGCGGTCGGCGGGCCGGGCGAGGGTCCAACCTGTTGCAGGTTGGCCTGATACAGACGCTCCCACGTGCCGTCCTCGCGCATTTGCGCGAGGGCGCCGTTGACGAAGCGCACCAGGTCCTGGTTCTCCAGTTTGACGCCCACTCCGTACGGTTCGTCGCCGATGCTGGCTCCCACCAGCTCGAGGTTGTTCCGGTCCTGGGCCAGCAATCCGGACAGGACGACGTCGTCGGTGCTGATGGCGTCGACTTGGCCTTGTTGGACCATGACGAGGCAGTCGGTCCACTGCCCCACGCCGTAGAGGGTCGGCCGTGGGTTGAGCGCGTACAGCGCGGCCAGCGAGGTGGTGCCCGTCACCGCGCACACCCGCTTGCCGGAAAGGTCTGCGGCACTGTGGATTCCGGAGTCCTTCGTCGCCAGGATGCGCTGCTTGGCGATGTAGTAGGGGGTGGAGAAGGCGACCTTCTTCTTCCGGTCGCACGTAATCGAGTAGGTGCGGACGACCAGGTCGACCTGCCCCTCCTGCAGCGCCGTCTCCCGCTGCGCCGCGGTGACCACCCGCAGGTCGGCCCGGTTGGGGTCACCGAAGATGCTGCGCGCCAATTCGCGAGCCAGGTCGACGTCGAAGCCCTCGAGCTGCCCGGTGGCCGGGTTACGCGAGCCAAACAGGTTGGTGGACTGGTCGACGCCCACGACGAGGCGGCCACGCGCCAGGATGTCGGCCATCGTCGAGCCGGGCGGCATGGCCCCTGGCGCGGGTTGCGGACCGGGGCGCAGACTCGCCTCCCGGTCGCAGTCCGCGGTCGCGGCGGTCGGGGCGGTGGTGACCTCCGATGCACCACCGGGCATGGCGTTGACGGGGGTGACCGTGACCGACGCCGGCGACCCCGGGGTCCCACACGCCGCGGTGAGGCCGACGGCGAGCAGTGCCGCGGCGATGCGCGCCTTCACAGGAACTCCTTGAGCCGCGGCCACAGACCCGCGACGGCGGCCGCGGCGGCGAGCACCATCAGCACCAACGTGCCGGTAGGACTCCACGACAGGCTGCTGCCTGCCGCGCCGACGTCGTCGCGCAGGGTGGTGCGGGTCTGCTCGATGGCGTCGTTCAACGTCGTCTCGACGGCGCCGAACTGCGCTGCCGAGCCGCCCGGATCGGGTCCGATGGCCTGGGCAAGCGCTCCGGGATAGTCACCGCTCTGATAGAGCTCGACCTGCTTGCCGTGGCTGGTCGTCCACGCGGCGACGAGGTCGGACGCCACGGGCTCGTCGCGGAGGAGGGCGGTCAGCTGGCCGATGCGGTCGCCGAAGGACTTCTCCCCCGCGGTGATGTCACCGCGCGAGATGAGCTGGAGGGTCTCGTCGGTCCTGGCCTTTTGGGCGAGGACGCGGGCGTCGGCGAGCTCTTCGAACCGATGTGTGCCGTCGCGGCGGCTCAGCTCGACGCCGTGCGCCGCGAACCCGTTGGCCACCACGATCCACCCGATCACCAGCACGACGGCGACCGCCGCGGCCACCAGTCCCCGGTTGAATTGCCGGTTGGTCCGCCCGACGAGGATCCACGAGCCGACGACGACCAGGACCAGGACGATGGCCAGCAGCACGAGCCCGACCCAGGGCAGCGCGGCCACCGCGCGCTGGTCGTCGTCGACCGCGGCGAGGGCTCCGGTGTAGACCCGCTCGGCGCTGGGCAGCATCGAGGTCTGCATCGACGAAGACGCTTCCCGGAAGTAGGCGGCGCCGACCGCGAAGCCTTGCCGGTTGTTGGCCCGGGCCGACTCGACCTGCCCGGTGTAGGCAGCCAGCTCGGCCGAGATTTGCGCCAGCGCCGTGCGCGTCTGCGCGTCGCTCGCGCCCAGCGTGGCGTCGGTCAACGCCTCGGCGGCGTCGGCGAGGGCCTGTTGGTAACGCGCCCGCATGGGGGCCGTCTCGAGCCCGCCGGACAGATACTCGGTCGCAGCGGCCGCGTCGGCGGCCGAGAGTGCGGCATAGAGCTTTTGCGCGGAGTACGCGAACGGCTCCGAGTGGTCGAGGATCCGATCGCTGGTGGCGATGCGACCGTCGAGCTGTCCGCCGACGACGACGCCGGCGATCACACACGACGCCGCGACGACGACGGCAACCAGACCGATCACGCCGGGGGTGGTGCGGGCGAATCGCCGCAGCCACCCCGCGGACGCCCGCGCGTCCAGCGCGGACTGCAGGACCGGCGTCGTGGTCATGGCGTTCACCCCCAGCCGCGATCGTAACCGCAGGCGGTCAACGGTTCGGGGGTAGAACGATGTTCGCCGACCGGTGAGTCGATTTCGACGCGGCCGTCAACCGCTACCCGAAGTGCGCCTTGGGGATCTGTGCGTGCACGCCGACGGTCTTGTCGACCACCTGGCTGACGGAGAAGTTCGCCGCGGCCGACAGGTAGGCGTATGCGGTCGGACGATCCATGCCGCGGTCGTCCTGGAGGAAGTTCAACGCGTTGACGACGGCGCGTCGCATCGCGACGTCGAGGTCGTTGCCTTGGCCGTTGGCCGCGCCGTCGGGATCGGACAGTCCAATCGGGATCCAGGCGTCTGCGTTCTCGGCAAACGGGTAGGCATACGCGACCGACGGTGCGTCACCACTGCCCTTCTTGCAGACCGTCAGACGAAAGGTGCCGCGCAGGGCTCCCTCCATCGCCGTCAGGGCAACTTCGCCGTCGCCCATCGCCAAATGGGGATCGCCGACGTAGAACAGGGCACCCTCGGCGAACACGGGCAGATAGAACGTCGAGCCGGGACCCAGCAGGCCGATGTCGATGTTCCCGCCACCGAGGGTGGGTGGGATCGAGTTCGCGTTGGGCGAGGTCAGGCCCGGCGCGCTGGCGTAGGCGACGCCCATCATGCCCATGAACGGCCGCAGTGGAAAGCGAACGGCGGCATTGCCGAACGGCATGACGCCGTGGCCGTCCTCGACGGCGGTGAAGGTGGAGACGTTGCCGTACTGGGCTGGGTTCTTGGTCTTCCTGCCGTCGGTGGCCAGGGGTGGCATCACCTCGTCGAGTGTGATGCCCGCCGGCGGCGCCCCGTCGGCCGCCACTCCGAGCGCGCCCTTGCCGTGGCGGCTCGACACCACGCCGTACGGAACCCTCGGGGTGGCTTCGAGCGTCTCGATCTTCAGCACGTCGCCGGGCTGGGCGCCCTCGACGAAGATCGGGCCGGTGACGACGTGTGGGCCGTCCACGTCGAAGTTGCGTGGCGTGCGGTCGTATCCCGACGCGACGTCCACCGCGTCACGAAGGACGTCGGACTCCGCAACCCCGTGAGAGCCGAAGTACTTCACGGGATTTCGGCCCTGGTCCTCCAGGATTCCCTCGTGCGACACCGTGTCGACGGTGACGGTCTGGCCCGACTTCATCTGCAACACCGACTGCGATTCCACGGTCGGCACGTAGCCCCACAGCACCTGGTCGACCTCCGAGCTCAGATAGTGGTCACCGGGGCGATCCCCGCTGCCCGGCTGAAGGATCGGGCCGTTGCCCGCCGCCGCCGGGCTCGACGGGGTGACGCCGCTGCCGCCCCCGGTCGCCGACGAACACGCTGCCGCGGTGCCCGCGATGCCCACGCCGGCGACGACACCGGCCACCGCCTGCGCGAACCCCCTGCGGCCGATGCCGCGGGCGATGGTCTCGGCGGCGTGTTCGGCCAGTGAATCGGTCATGGAGAGCTCCCAGCTCGTCGACGGGCGAAGCGATCCACGGAGGGATTCCCCCACTGCGTTTCTGGGAAGTTGCTGGGAGGTAACGGCTCGCGACGTGCGCCGAACGGGGTTACTCGACGCCGCGCGGGGGAAGTCAGGCGCCATGAGCACAGCGGCGACCGAGGTCGAGCCGGGCTCGCTCCGCCAAGCGGTCGTCGGAGCGGGGATCGGAAACACCGTCGAGTGGTACGACTTCGCGATCTACGGGTTCCTGGCCACCTACATCGCCGACAAGTTCTTCCCGTCGGTCAACGGCACCGCCGCACTACTCAGCACGTTCGCGGTCTTCGCGGTGGCGTTCTTCATGCGTCCACTCGGCGGATTCTTCTTCGGCCCGCTCGGCGACCGGATCGGCCGCAAGCGCGTGTTGGCGATCGTGGTCGTGCTGATGTCGCTGTCCACGCTCGGCATCGGGCTGGTGCCGAGCTACGAGTCGATCGGGGTCGCGGCGCCGCTGCTGTTGGTACTGCTGCGCTGCGTGCAGGGCTTCTCGGCCGGTGGCGAATATGGCAGCGGTGCATGCTTTCTCGCCGAATTCGCCCCGACGCGGCACCGCGGTCTGGTCGTCGCCTTCCTGGTGTGGTCGGTGGTCGTCGGCTTCCTGCTCGGGTCGGTCACCGTCACCGCGCTCGAGGCGGTCCTGTCCGAGGACGCGATGAACGACTACGGGTGGCGCATCCCGTTCCTCATCGCGGGCGTGCTCGGCGCGGTCGGCTTGTACATCCGGCTGCGGCTGCGCGACACCCCCGAGTTCGAAAGCCTCCGAGACAGCGGCGAGGTGGCCGACTCCCCACTGCGAGAGGCGATCCGCACGGCGTGGCGGCCCATTCTCCAGATCATCGGCCTGGTCGTGATCCACAACGTGGGCTTCTACGTCGTGTTCACCTATCTGCCCACCTATTTTACCAAGACGCTCGGATTCACCAAGACCGACGCCTTCGTGTCGATCACGGTGGCCAGCGTCGTCGCCTTGGTCCTGATACTGCCGCTGGCGGCACTGTCGGACCGGATCGGCCGTAAACCGCTACTGATCGCCGGCGCCGTCGGCTTCGCGGTCTTCGCCTATCCACTGTTCACCCTGCTCAACAGCGGGTCCCTGGGGGCGGCCGTCGCCGCGCATGCAGGGTTGGCCGCCCTCGAGGCGGTGTTCGTCTCGGCGTCCCTGGCCGCCGGGGCCGAGCTGTTCCCGACGCGGGTGCGTTCCACCGGCTACTCGATCGGCTACAACGTCTCGGTCGCCCTGTTCGGCGGCACGGCGCCGTACGTCGCGACGTGGCTGACCGACCGGACCGGCAACGCCGTCGCACCCGCCTACTACGTGATCGTGGCCGCGGTGGTGACCCTGGCGACGGTGCTCACCATGCGCGAGACCGCGAACCGGCCGCTAGCTCGCGGGTTCGGTGACCCAGGAACCGCGGTGCAGCACGCCGACCACCCGAAGCTCTGAGTCCAGCACTGCCACATCGGCTTTCGCCCCGACAACCAGACTGCCGGCCGACAGGCCGAGCGCGCGCGCGGGATTGACCGACGCCTGGCACACGGCCAGGTCCAATGCCGTGTCACGGGGTAGTCCGCAGTGCTCGACGGCGAACCGGAACACCCGGTCCATCGTCGCCGTGCTGCCCGCGATGGTGTCCGTTCCCGCCACCGACGCGACTCCGTCGACGACGTCCACGGCCAGAGGCCCCAAATGGTAGCGACCGTCGGCCATCCCGGTCGCCGCCATAGCGTCGGTCACCAGCGACACCCGGTCGGGCCCCACGCTGCGCGTCACGTGGCGGTAGATCGCGGGCGCGAGGTGAACGCCGTCGGCGATCACCTCGACGGTCACCCGCGGGTCGTCGAGGAGTGCGACGACCGGCCCCGGCTCGCGGCGGTCGACGGGACGCATCGCGTTGAACAGGTGGGTGCCGACCGTCGCACCCGCGTCGACGGCCGCCCGCGTCTGGTCGTACGTCGCCTCGGTGTGGCCCACGGCCGCCACCACCCCGGCGGCCACGAACTGCCGGATCGCCGCGAGCGCGCCCTCACGCTCCGGGGCGATGGTGACCATTCGGACGGCCCCCCCGCCCGCCTCCAGCACGCGGTCGACCTCGTCGGGGTCCGGGTCACGCATCAGGGCGGGCTGGTGTGCACCGCACCTCTTGGTGGACAGCCACGGCCCCTCCAGGTGAATGCCGTCGATCAGGCCGGTGCGGACGTCGTCGGCCAATCCCGTTACCTGCCTGAGCAATTCGTCGGGGCCGGCGGTGACGAGGGAGGACACGAGGGTGGTGCTGCCGTGCCGGCGATGCAGGTCGACCGCGGTCGCCGTCTCCACGTGGGTGGCCGCGGTGAAGTTGGCTCCCCCGCCGCCATGCAGGTGGGTGTCGACGAAGCCGGGGACGAGCGTGACGGCGCCCAGGTCGCGGTCGACGGGCCGCGGAGCGCGACCACCGCCGACGGCCCGGACGACACCGTCGACGACCTCGATCCAGCCGGGCCGCAACAGTTCTCGACCGGTGAGCAGGGTGTCGGCGGCAAGCAGCACTCAGATGCCTTGCCAGGCGGGCTTCGAGCGATAGGTCTCGCGGTAGTAGTCGACCAGCTGAAGTCGGCGGGCGGCGGCGTCGTCGAGCAGCACCGTGGCGTGCGGATGGTGCTGCAGGATGGTCGCGGGCCACATGGCGCTGACGGCGCCTTCGACCAGGTGGTGGACGGCCTCGGCCTTGCTGCGACCGGTGGCCACCAAAATCAGGTGCCTGGCCTCCATGATGGTCCCGAGCCCCTGGGTGAGGCAGTGCGAGGGCACGGATTCGACGTCGCCTCCGAAGAATCGCGCGTTGTCGACGCGCGTCTGGCGGGTCAACGTCTTGATCCGCGTCCGGGACGCCAGCGAGGATCCCGGCTCGTTGAAGGCGACGTGCCCGTCGGTCCCGATTCCGAGGATCTGAAGGTCCACCCCGCCGGCGGCCCGGATCTCGGCCTCGTACGCCGCGCAGGCGGCCGGGATGTCGTCCGCCTCGCCGGCGGGGCTCGAGACGGCACCGGGCGCGAAGTCGACCCGCGAGGTGAACACCTGGTCGATGACGTTGCGGTACCGCTCGGGGTGGTCGGCGGGCAGGCCGACGTATTCGTCGAGGGTGAATCCGCGGGCGCGGCGAAACGAGACGAGTCCCCGGTCGCAGCGCGCCGCCAGTTCGTCGTAGATGGCCAGTGGCGACGATCCGGTGGCCAACCCGAGCACGGCCTCGGGCTTGCTCGTCAGCAGGGCGCCGATCGCGTCGGCGGCAATGCCGCCGATCTCGGTGGCATCGCGGCAGATGACGACTTCCATCTATTTGTTCGCAGTGAAAAGGTGTGCGCCCGAGGGAATGTCAGCACCTTCGAGGACTGCTTCGGCGGCGACGACGTTGCCCGCCTCGCGCTCGTCCATGACAACGACGGGAACGATCGGGTTGAGCCCCTTGGCGACGATGGCGGGGACGTCGTAGGTGATGACGAGCTGACCGGCGGTGACGACGTCGCCCTCCTTGGCGTGCGCCGTGAAGCCCTCCCCCTTGAGTGCGACGGTGTCCAGGCCGAGGTGCACGAGAACCCCGACGTTGTCCGGGGTCATGACGACGAACGCGTGCGGAAGCAGCTTCAGCAACGTGCCGCCGACGGGGGCGGTCGCCTCGGTGACCCGATGGGGCGGCTCGACGGCGGCGCCGTATCCGACCATGCCCTGGGAGAAGACCGGGTCGGGAACGTCCTGCAGCGGAACCGCGCGCCCCGCGACCGGCGCGAGGACGTGTGTGGTGCTCATCTGCTCAACAATACGAGTACCGGTGCAACTGGGTCTCGTGTTCCCGGGTTCTCGTCTAGGCTTCACCCGCAGCCGAGGCGGCGGCCGACGTGTGCCGCAGAGGAGGGTGACCGACGATGAGTGATACCACGAAACCCGTAGGAACACAGCGTAAGTCGGGCGTACGAATCCCCGGCTTCGCGCAACTTCAGCGACTCGGCAAGAGCCTGATGCTTCCCATCGCGGTCCTGCCCGCGGCGGGCATCCTGCTGAGGCTGGGCCAGGATGACCTGCTGGGCAGCATCAAGGCGCCGGTCATCGGACCGTTCTTCCAGGCGATGACCGCGGCGGGTGACGCGATATTCAGCAACCTTCCCCTGCTGTTCGCGGTGGGCGTCGCGATCGGCTTCGCCAAGAAGGCAGACGGTTCGACGGCACTGGCCGCCGTCGTCGGATACCTGGTGGTGCAGGCGGTGTTCAAGACGATGTCGCCGATCGTCCTGGCCGGGGAGGTCGACAAGGCAGGCGAACAGGCGCAGATCAACTACAGCGTGTTCGCCGGAATCCTGGTCGGCTTGCTCACCGCGTATCTGTTCGACCGGTACCACACCATCCAATTGCCTTCGTATCTCGGCTTCTTCGGCGGCCGGCGCTTCGTCCCGATCGCGGTGTCCCTGGCCTGCTTGTTCCTGGCCTTCGCGATGAGCTACTGCTACCCGCTCTTCGACGCCGGGCTGACCGGTCTGGGCAAGTTCATCGGCGGCTCGGGCGCCATCGGCGCGTTCATCTACGGATTCGCCAACCGCATGTTGATTCCGCTGGGCCTGCACCACATCGTGAACTCGTTCGTCTGGTTCATCTACGGCGACTACCAGGCACCCGACGGCAAGGTCGTCACCGGCGAACTGACCCGCTTCGCGGCGGGCGACCCGTCGGCGGGCCTGCTCACCTCGGGCTTCTACCCGATCCTGATGTTCGGCCTGCCCGCCGCGGCGCTGGCGATGATCCACGTGGCGAACAAGAAGCAACGCAAGGTCGCGGTGGGCATCCTGTCGGCAGCCGCGCTGACCGCGTTCCTGACGGGCGTGACCGAGCCGCTGGAGTTCGCGTTCATGTTCGTGGCGTTCCCGCTGTACGTGGTGCACGCCGTCTTGACCGGCCTCTCACTGGCCATCGCCTACCTGCTCGACATCCATCTGGGCTTCTCGTTCTCCGCGGGCCTGATCGACCTGCTGCTGTACGGGACCGCCCCGGCGGCGAAGAACATTCCGCTGCTCATCGGCATGGGAGTGGTGTTCTTCGTCGTCTACTACCTGCTGTTCCGGTTTGCGATCGTGAAGTGGAACATGCGGACACCCGGCCGGGAACCGGAAAGCGAGTTCGAGGCGGAGGAACGGGCCAATCTCGACGAGGGGGACGTCGCGGCCACCGCGGTCGCGGCCGGCGGATCGGGCACGGCGACCGACACGATCGCGGCGCCCGCACCCGCCGCAACCGACAGCACGGCCGAGCAACTCATCGCGGCGTTCGGGGGCCGGGCGAACCTCGTCAACGTCGACGCCTGCATCACGCGACTGCGGATGGAGGTCGCCGACCCGTCGAAGGTCGACCAGGCGCGGTTGAAGACCCTCGGCGCCGCCGGTGTGATCGAGGTCGGCAACAACGTTCAGGCGGTGTTCGGCACGCAGGCCGAGGCCTTGAAGAACGACATCAAGGACGTGCTCTAGCTCTAGTCCTTGGGCAGGACGAGCGCCGCGACGGCCGCCGCGACGATCGCCAGCCCCAGGATGGTGGCGGCCACGGCCGACCAGCCGTACCGGTCGAACGCCACCCCGCCGAACCAGCCGACGACGCTGGAGCCACCGTAGTAGAAGAGGTTGTAGAGCGAGGACGCCTGCGCCTTGCCGACGGGGGCGGACTGCCCCGTCCACCCGGAGGCGATCGAATGCGCGCCGAAGAACCCGGCCGTCGCGACGACCAGGCCGCCGAGCACCACGAACACGTTGTCGCTCAACGTGATCGAGACGCCCGCCACCATGATCGCGATGGAGGTCAGCAGCACCCGTTTGCGGCCGAAGCGGCTGGCTTCGGCACCCGCGCGGGACGACGCCCAGGTGCCGGCCAGGTAGGCCAGGAACACCAGGCTGACCAGGAACGAGGGCAGGAAGAACGGCGCTCCGGTCAGCCGGAAGCCCAGGAAGTTGTAGAGCGCGACGAAGCCGCCCATCAGCAGAAAGCCCTGGGCGAACAACGCCAGCTGCCGAGGCGACCGCAGGTTGGCCCCGAGCCGGTGGGCGAGCGTCCCCTCGGGTCCGGCTCCCCGACGGGGGACGAACCCGCGTGGCGCGGGTGCGAGCTTGACGAATGCCAGTGCGGCGCAACCGCACACCACTGACACGGTGAACACTCCCCCGCGCCAGCCGGCGAACTCGGCCACGGGGCTGGCCACCAGCCGGCCCAACAGACCACCGATGGTGGTGCCCGCGACGAAGGTGCCCGCGGCCCGCGCGGCGTGGGCGGGATCGATCTCCTCCGTCAAGTAGGCCACCGCGATGGCGGGCACGCCACCGACGAACAAGCCCTCGAGAAAGCGCCCGGCCAGAAGGATTTCATAGGTGGGCGCAAACGGAACCAGGAGCCCGACGGTGGTTGCGACGCCGACCGAGATCGTCATGGCCTTCACGCGGCCGATGCGGTCGGCCAACGTCGACCACGGGATGACGCCGACGGCCAGACCGACGGTCGACGCCGAGATGGTCAGCGCCGCGTCCGCCGCACCGATGTGGAGGCTGCCCGCGATGAGCGGCAGCACCGCCTGGGGCGAGTAGAGCTGAGCGAACGTCGCCACGCCGGCGCAGAACAGCGCGGCGAGCAGTCGTCCGTACTCGGCCGAGCCGCGACTATGTCCCACCCATTGGGGTGCGGTGGTTTGCTCGATTGACACTGCTACCACGGTAGGAACGACGTTCTCATGTGTCCAATGCATGGCCTTTGGCAAGTTCATACGGCGGATACATCATTACCGCTCAGCGAGGCACTGACGCCGCTACGTGTCGGTGAGAAATCGTGCGAATCGTTCCGCCGGCGGCGTCAACGGGCGGTCCCGCTCCCACACCAAGCCCACTTCGCGCTTGGCGCCCCGGTTGGCGAGCGTCACGTGGACGGTCTTGGTGTGACCCGCGTCGTCGCGCGGGACCGGCACCACGGCGACGCCGAAGCCCGCGGCGACCAGGCCCTCCATCGTGGGAATCTCGGTAGCCTCGAACACGATCTCGGGGGTCAGCCCCTCCTCGGCACAGAGTTCGTCGGTGACCTGCCGCAGGCCGTACTGCTCGGCCAACGCCACGAACGGCTCGCCCGCCGCCGCCGAGAGCCGCATGCGGGTGCGCGTGGCGAGCCGGTGCCCCGGCGGCACGGCCAGGCACAGTCGCTCGACGTAGAGCCGGCGCCACGTGAAGTCGGAGTCGTCGGGGCGGGGGGCGGTGATCGCCAAGTCGGCCTGACCGGTGAGCACCCGGTCGGTGATCTCGTGGGCCGCGCCCTGGAAAAGGTCGAAGCCGATCCCCGGAACGGCGTCCCGAAAGCGTCGAAGTTGTTCCGGCACATACCAGCTCGCCAGTGAGTGCAGGAAGGCCAACCGCACGCGGCCGCTGTCGGGATTGCGCAGTGCGGCAATGCGGTCACCCGCCGACTGCATTTCGGCGATGCTCCGTCGGGCATGCTCGAGCATGATCCGTCCGTAGGCGTTGAGTCGCAGGCGCCGGTTGACGCGGTCGAACAGGGGCGTCCCGGCCTGCTCTTCGAATCGCGCCAAGGCGCGGGACAGCGTCGGCTGACTCACCCTCAGCTCGGCGGCCGCCACCGTGACGTGTTCGGTCTCGGCGAGGGTGACGAACCACTGCAGTTCCTCGAGGCGCACCGCCCGACGATAGCGAGTGATCCCCTCACCGATCGCCGACGGACTCCTGCAGGTAGGCCAGCGCGCCGGCCGCGTCGGGTGCGACGTGCACCAGCTCGGCCGACGGGATCGGCAGGAACCCGTCGGCGTCCATTCGCTCGAGTTGCAGGGCGAGCCCGTCGTAGAAACCCGCGGTGTTCAGCAGCACGACGGGCTTGTCGTGGAATCCGTGCTTGCGCAGTTCCAGGACCTCGGTCGCCTCGTCCAGTGTTCCCAACCCGCCGACCATCACGACCACGGCGTCACATTCGGCCAACAGCAACGCCTTTCGTTCGGCGAGGTCGGCGGCGAACACCATCTCGTCGGCGTCTGCCCGTGCCTTGGCACGGAGGAATTCGACCGACACGCCGACCAGCCGGCCCCCGGCGGCGTGCACACCGTCGGCGACGACCTTCATCAGCCCGGTGTCGGAGCCACCCCAGACCAGGGTGTGACCGCCGGCGCCGATCAGTTCGGCGAATTCGCGGGCCGGAACGGTGTACCGCTCGTCGAGGTCGGCGGCGGAGAGGAAGACGCAGATCTTCACGTGCCCAGTATGCGGGGGCGCACACCATCCTCACAGCTGAATATTGCTTACTATACTTAGAGCGCGGGGGCGAACGAGAGGTGGCCGACATGTCCGAAGTGGAGATCCCCTTCAACGGGGTCCGGATGCGCTTCGACAGCGCGAAGGACTTCGCCGCGCTGGTCGACGCGCTACTGGCCGACGTCGGCAGGCAGCCCGTGCCCATCGAAGCCATCTCCGGTCGCCACGACGACTGGGCGTCCCACGAACGGGAAGTCGGGGACCACGTCGGGCCCCACGGCTTCATGCTCTTCGCCTCGTTCGACCACGGCGCGTGGATCAAGAAGGCCGGGATCGACCGGCAGGTGCGGCGGGTGATCATCGGCAACCCGTTGATCGCCATCACGATGCTGCGACACGACGTCACGGCGGGACTGTTCGCGCCGGTCGAACTGCTGCTGACGGAGGAGGACGGCGGCCGCAGCGCACTGACCTACGTGCGCCCGTCGTCGCTGATGGTGGTCGAACCCAACCCGCCTCTGCTCGAGGCGGCCGTCGCCCTCGACACGAAGCTGGCCGCCCTGGCCAAGTCGGTCACGGGGTCCTAGGCCGCTTCACCTGCCGTGCGCGGCGAAGAACTGCGCGCTCGCCAGCGACGCGTTGGTCGCCGTCGTGGTCAGCCCCGCACCGGGCGGAGTGAAGTTCCCCGTCGGCCAGGTGTGCCCGCCGCCGTTGATCTGCAGCAGGACGACCGCGGTGCCGTCGGCACATCCGACCCCGCTGAACCGGCGCACCGACGTGCCGTCCCCCGAACTGGGCAGCTCGTCCTCGACCGGCACGCTCGCGCATCGGTCGACGTCCCGCCAATGCGCCGAGAACGCCGGCGCGGAGAGGATGTCGCTGGGTCCGCCGCGGCCCACCATGGCACCGCCGGCGAACGGCACGACGGGATCGGCGGTGCCGTGGAACTCCAGCACCGACACCGGGCGGGACGGATTGCACGCAACGCCGGAACCCAACGTGGCCGCCACCGGCGCGACCGCAGAGAACACGTCGGCCCGGTCGCACGCCAGCCGCGAGGCCATGAACCCGCCCGCCGACATTCCGGCGGCGAACACCCGACCCGGTGGAATGCCGTAGTCGCGGACGAGTCGGTCGACCAGTGCCGTCAGGAAACCGACGTCGTCGACGCCCTGGCGATCCGGAATCGAGGCACCGCGTCCGTCCGCCCAGCTCTGGTCGATTCCGTCCGGATAGGCGACGACGAATCCCAGCGCGTCGGCCGCAGCGCCGTAATTCGTGCTGGCCGCCTGCCCCGCGCCGTCACTGCCGGCACCGTGCAGATTGATCACCAGACCCGACGGCCGGTCGGTGCCACTGGGCGCATGCACCAGGTAGGTCCGCTGCAACCCGCCGAATGACAACTCACCTCGGGAGTCGCCCGCCGGAAACGCCGACGCAGTCACGGCGACTCCGAAGAGGGCGCAGCCGACGACGGAGGCCAGCGCGGTCAGCCGCGCGAGGGCGGTCCTTGTCGATGCGAGCACGTGGCCAGTGTCGACGGCAAAGTTGGACGACGGGTGAACTTTGGGCACCTGACCGGAATTCGTCACCGTCTGCCCTTACCGCCGGCAACGACGTTGAAACGCCGAGCGCGTCCGGCCACCCCGAAACCCCACGTGGGGCGCGTGCCCGCGGGCAAGAATGGGCCGATGCGCTTCGGAAACTTCATGGCCCCCTTTCACCCGGTCGGGCAGAACCCGACACTCGCCATCGAACGAGACCTCGACCTGATCGTGGCGATGGACCGACTGGGCTTCGCCGAAGCGTGGATCGGGGAGCATCACTCCGCCGGGTTCGAGATCATCTCCTCCCCGGAGGTCTTCATCGGCGTCGCCGCCGAGCGGACCAAGCACATCAAACTCGGCACCGGCGTGAGCTCGCTGCCGTATCACCATCCCCTGATGCTGGCCGATCGGATGGTCCTGCTGGATCACCTCACGCGCGGACGGGTGATGCTGGGGTGCGGCCCCGGACAGCTCACGTCGGACGCCCACATGCTGGGCATTCCCGCCGACGCGCAGCGTCCGCGCATGGAGCAGAGCCTCGACGCGATCATGCGGCTGCTCCGGGGGGAGACCGTCACCATGCACACCGACGGGTTCGTCCTGCAGGACGCCCGCCTCCAGTTGAGGCCGTACAGCGAGCCATGTTTCGACGTCGCGGTCGCGGCGTCCTTCTCGCCCACCGGGCCACGCGGCGCCGGCACGCACGGGGTGGGCATGCTGTCGATCGCCGCGACGGCACGACAGGGCATGGATCTGCTTGCCCAACACTGGAAGACGTGGGAGGACGTCGCCCTCGAGCATGGCCACGTCGCGGACCGGTCGAAGTGGCGTCTGGTCGGCCCGATGCATCTGGCCGAGACCCGCGAGCAGGCCGAGCGCGACGTGGAGCACGGCATCGTCGAATTCTCGCGGTACTTCAAACATCTGCTGCCCGCCGGCCCGGTGCAGGGCGACACCACCGCCGAGATCCTCGCCAACAACCGGCAGTCCGGCTTCGCGGTGATCGGCACGCCCGAGGACGCGGTGGCCAAGATCTCCGAGCTCGTCGAGGCGAGCGACGGCGGCTTTGGGGCATTCCTCCTCTTCGACCACGACTGGGCACCGCCCGCCGCGAAGCTTCGGAGCTACGAGTTGTTCGCCCAGTACGTGATGCCGCACTTCACCGGTCAGCTCGCCGCCCCGGTGGCCTCGCAAGAGTGGGTGCTCTCCAGCGGGACGGAGTTCATGGATCGCGCCGCACACGCGATCGGCAAGGCGATCGAGGACCACGCGGCCGAGCAATCCGCCAAGCAGTCCTGACGCCGTGACACCGATGGATCCCCTGCTGCAGGAGATGCTCGACGAACACCAGCTCAGCCGACTGGTCCACGCCTATTGCCGCGCCGTCGACCGAGGTGACCTCGACCTGGTGCGGAGTCTGTACCACCGCGACGCCGTCGACTCCCACGGCGCGTTCTCGGGCGGATCGGTCGACGAATTCGTCGGTCGACTGGCTGCGGCGCGCCCGCACCTGCGGTCGATGCAACACCACGTCACCACGGTGAACTTCGCCGTCGACGGCACCGTGGCCGAGGGTGAGATCTACACGATCGCGACCCACACGCTGATCTCGGGCACCGGCGACGTCGACGTCACGGTCGGCGGACGCTATCTCGACAAGTATGAAAAGCAGAACGGCACATGGGGATTCGTCGAGCGGACGATCGTCACCGACTGGGCGCGCGTCGACGATCCGTCGCCGGTGCAGTTCGACCACCCGTTGACCCGGGACACCCCACGGGGTAGCTCCGCCGCGGACGACCCGTCACACCGGTTCTTCTCGCTGCTTGGCTCTCGCTAAGCGGGGAACACCACTGGCATGAAGACCGTCGAATACGCACCGGGACGTTCGGCCGACCTGTTCGGCTCCCCGTCCGACCCCACCGTGCTGCTGTGGCACGGGATGCAGACCGACTCCAGAGCTGCGCTGACGCCACTCGCCGAGGCGATCGCCGGACACCGCCTCGCCGTCGTGGTCCCCGACTGGAACTCCCATGCCGACGACGGCGGACGCGCCGACCTGCTCGGTTCGGCCACGTTCGCGCGCGAAAATGCCACCAATGCCGACGATCTGGTGGTGGTCGGGTGGTCGATGGGAGGTCTGGCCGCGGCGGGGTTGACGATTCAGTCCGACGCCGTCGGCATGCGCGTCGGCCACACCGTCTGCCTCGCCGGTGCCTTCGACGCCACGGACCCGATCTCGGGCAGATCCGTCGCCGACGGTCTCGACGGCGGGCCCACCGGCGCCTTCACGCTGCTCCACGGTCTGCACGACGACGTCGTCCCCATCACGGTCTCGATGGCGTTCGCCACGCAGCTCGGCGAATCCGGTTGGCCCGCAGAGGTGGTCGAGCTCGACGCGGACCACGGGTCGATCGCGGGTGCGCACTACGACGCGACCCACGACCGTTACGGACCGTCCGACGATCCCGCCACGCTGAGCGTCGCCCGCGACGTCGCCGAGCGAATCGCCGTCATGGCGGGACGCTGACGGTGGAACGGCGGGCGAGTACGACCGACTCTGCCACACCCACCCTGTGGATTCCGGCCCGTGTGCTGGTGACCCGATCGGCCGCCGAACTCCCCCATGGCGCGGAGATCATCGCCCGGTGTCAGGCCGCCGGCGTGGCCGACGTCGACGTGCTGTCCGGCGACCGGCTGCCGCCGCTGCGCGCCGAGAACGACCGCGCGACCTATGCACTGGCCAAGCGCACCCTTGCCGTCGTCGTGGCGCCGCCGAGCAAGCGGCGGCTGCAACCCATCCCGCCCAGCGCCGACTGGCGGATCGACCTGGCCGAAGGCTGCCCCGGCCACTGTCAGTACTGCTATCTGGCCGGGTCGCTCTCGGGTCCCCCGATCACGCGGGTGTACGCCAACCTTCCCGAGATCCTCGCCGCCATGGACGAGAAGGTCGGGCACGGCACCGTCACCTCCGCCTCCACCGAGCGCGCGGCGGAGGGCACCACGTTCGAGGCGTCCTGCTACACCGATCCGCTGGCGCTCGAACACCTCACGGGCTCGCTGTCGACGGCGATCAGCCACGTCGGAACCCACGACTGGCCGGGGCCGGTGGGACTGCGGTTCACCACGAAGTACGACAACGTGGCGCCGCTGCTGGACCTCCCCCACGCGGGCCGCACGCGGGTCCGGATCTCCGTCAACGCCGACGAGGTCGCCAACCGCTTCGACGGGGGCACGGCCCGTGTGCCGCAACGCATCTCGGCGCTTCGGAAGTTGGCCGGACACGGCTACCGGGTGGGCCTTACCATCGCCCCGATCATGCCGGTGCCCGACTGGCGCGACGCGTACGGATCGCTGCTGCGGGACGTCGCCGACGCCGTGGCCGACGTTGCGAACCTCGACCTGACGGTGGAGTGCATCACGCACCGCTTCACCGAGACGAGCAAGGACGTCCTGCTGGGGTGGTACCCCCGCACCAAGTTGGAGATGGACGAGGAGGTCCGGACACGGAAGTTCGGCAAGTACGGCGCGGCGAAGTACGTCTATCCGAGGGACACCATGACCGAACTGCGGTCCTGGTTCGGGTCCGCGCTCGCCGAGACGCTGCCCATGGCCCGAATGCTGTACTGGACGTAGGGCTTTGGTCCGCTCAGCCGTCAGTCGGTTGCGTCACCCGATCGCTTGACGACGTCCGGCGCCACCTCGCGGGTGGCCATGCCTCCGGTGCGTCCGTGGTCGGCCGGCCCCGGCGGCGGGTCGGCCGCGTCGGTGTGGTCCTCGGTCTGCTCGTCCTTGTCGGTCATGGCAAGCAGATGCCCCGGCCGGCGCGATTTCAACCTCGCTCAGAACGGGCTGCTGTTCGACTGCCACTTGGCGGAGTCCGGGCGAGGACCGAAGCGTGCGGCGTAGTCCTCGTGAAGACGGGAGTCCTTGCGACGCCGGAGGGCGTCGACCAGGGTCGGGTCCAGATCGTGCTGCACCAGGCGGTGGCGGCGCCACACCTTGTTCAGGGCCAGCGACATCAGGATTGCCCAGATGTAGATCGGCGCCGTCATCTCGAGGTGGACGTACAGCGACGCGGGCAGCAACCACAGAGGTGCGAGCACCAGCAGCGGTGGGATTGCCATCCGCAGGACGTGCCGGCGGACTGCGCCCTCGCCCGCGAGGTCCTCGGCCACCCAGTTGCGCATGGACGGTGGCAGGCGTCGCCCGTAGGAGTAGGCGACGTATTGCAACGGCGTGGGTCGGGCGTCGTTCATGGTGGCTCCCATCTTTCGATCTAGGCGTCGGGCGCGTCGGCCGCCAACGCGGCCAGATTGATTCGCGTCAGGACGCGGTGAAGTTCTTCCAACTCGGGCAGGTCCACCCCGAGTCGCTCGACGACGGCGGGCGGGATCTCCAGGGCCCGCGCGCGCAGGGCGGCGCCGGCCGGGGTCAGCTCGACGTCGGTGGCGCGCTCGTCGACCGCGCTCTTCGTGCGGGTCACCAGGCCGAGCGCCTCGAGCCGCTTGAGCATCGGCGACAACGTGGCCGAATCTAGTTGCAGGGCCGTGGCGATCTGCTTCACCGACAGGGCGGGCGCGTCTCGCGACGCCGACTTCCGGTGGTCCCAGAGCGCAAGCATGACCAGGTATTGGGGGTGGGTGAGGCCGAGTGGTTCCAGCAGCGGCCGGTACACGGCGAGGACGGCCCGGTTGGTGACGGCCAGCGCAAAGCAGACTTGGCGCTCGAGCGCCAGGGGGTCGGTGTCCACGACGGCCGAGGGGGTCATGTATGAATCGTACGCTAATAGTTAGGGCACTAACAATGTGTCGTCAGGCACTCTGCCGGTCGGATTCGGCGAATGCCTGGCCGTGGTCGAGGTGCGCCAGCGACGCCCGCAGGCGCTGCCGCCCGCGAGACACCCGCGACATCACCGTGCCGATCGGGATGTCCATCAGCGCGGCGGTCTCGGCGTACGTGTACCCCGCCACCCCGGAGTAGTACATCACCACGCGGGTGCCTTCCGGCAGGTTTGCCAGGGCCGCGCGAACGGCGTTGTCCGACAGCGCTTCCAGCACGTCGTCCTCGGCCGAGGGACGGCCCGCCGAGAGCCTGGCCACCCCGCAGGCCAACTCGTGCTCGCCCACGTGCTCGACCATGACCTCCGCCGGGCGGCGCTCCTTGTAGCGGTGCGCGCTGATCCAGCGGTGGTACTGGATCCGAAAGAGCCACGCCTTCAGGTTGGTGCCGCGCTCGAACGACCGGAAGCCCTGGTAGGCGTGCAGCAGCGTGTCCTGCAGCAGATCCTCGGCGTCGGCGTCGCTGAGGGTCAGCCGACGCGCGCGGCGGCTCAGTGCGTCGAACAGCGGGACCGCGTCGCGGGCAAAGCGTGCCGCCAGTTCCGTGTCGGATTCGGCGGTGGCGTCGATCATGACGAAGGGTCCCCTGTTCGGTGTCGCTGAACGTGCCCCTTCAGAATCGAGCGCGAGCGGGCGAACCGAGCCCTTGGAACTGCGTGGTCACCGGTCGAGAGTTCGTGGTGCTCGGCGGACTACGAGGGGGCTAGCTTGCCCACGAGATGGTGCGCAGTTGCCGGCGTGAGGTGATGTCGAGCTTGACGAACACCTTGCGCAGATGCCATTCCACGGTGTGGGTGCTGATGAACAGTTGAGCGCCGATTTCCTGGTTCGTGAACCCGTCGCCGGCCAGTCGCGCGATCTGCGTTTCCTGGGCGGTCAACTCGCCGCTGGTGCTGGCGGCGCGCTTGCGCACCTTCTCCCCCGTGGCAACGAGCTCCCGCCGCGTTCGTTCGGCAAAGGCGGCAGCACCCATCCGGGTGAACGCCTCGTGCGCGGCGTTGAGCTGCGTGCGGGCGTCGATGCGGCGGTTCGCCCGCCGAAGCCACTCGCCGTAGGCAAGCCGGGCGCGCGCGCCGTGCAGCGTGGCGCTGGCGCGGTCCAGGCGCTCGACGGCCTCCTCGAACAACCCCTCCGCCAGGTCGTCGGGCGCCAGGAGTGCGCGGGCGGCGGCCACCACCCCCAGCCCCCAGTCGGTGCCACTGGTACCCGGCCTCGGCTCGAGGAGCGCCAGCGCCGACGCGCCGGCGTCCCGATCGCCCAAATGTGCTGCCGCCTCGATCAATTCGAAGAGACACCACGCGAAGAAGCCCAAGTCTTCGTATTCGCAGCACTCGCGGGCCGCGGCCAGCGCGTCCTCGTAGCGGCCGAGCCCGTTGAACAGAACCGCCGAGGTGAACCTGCTCACCCCGACGAGTCGTCCCTCGCCCCGTGCGATTCCCTCCGCGGCGGCCGCGGAGATCGTGGCGAGGGCCGCATCCGGGTCGCCGCGCCAGGCGGCAAGGTTCAGCGAGTGATACTTCACCGGCGCGTAACCCGTCGCCGCGGTGATCGCGTTGGCCTCCTCGATGAGGGTGTCGGCCATGCCGAACTCACCGGTGTAGACGTGCACCCCGGCTCGGTAGGCCAACGCCGGTGGCAGCACGGCCAGTGACCCGGTGTCGCGGGCCCGCCGCACCGTGTCGGTCGCAATCTGCTGCAAGACCCCGTCGTCCCACAGTTCGTGCGCGGCGGACTCCTGCGCGATCGGGAACGGCGGTTGCACGGCCCGCCCATCGTCGCCGTCGCCGTGGACCTTCCAGAGTTCCAAGGCCGAACGCAGGTGCTCCGAGCCAGCTCCCGGACCGTCCAGGATGCGACTCGTCATGCCGCTCAACAGGAAGTCGATTGGACGCTGCAGCTCGACGACGCGGCGGACGGCCGCGCGGCCCGCCCGGGCCACCGCGGTCAGCAAGCCGGGCGCGCCGAGGCGGCCCGCGTACATGGCGGCGGTGAGGGCCTCGAAGTAGGTGTCGCGCGCCACGTCGTCGGCGAGGCCCTCGAGTCGCTTTCCTGCACGCAGCAATTGCGCCGCGGCGTCGCCCGCCTTGGGGGCACCGGGTTCGCCGGCGCGACTGCGCATGAACTCCATTTGTGCTCGCATCCGGGCGATGTCGGCTCGCTGCCGAGCCGACAGCGGCCCCAGTTCGGCGATCGCCAGGAGCTCGTAGGCAGCCTCGGGTGCCGCGGCTTCCCGCTTGGCCTGCGCGGCGGCGATCGACCGGGCGCCGCGCAGCACCGGATCCGAGGTCAGCACCGCGGCGCGTTCCAGGAAGGTGGCGGCCGCCGACACGCCGCCCCGGCTTTGAGCCCGCCCGGCCGAGGTCTCCAATTCGGCGGCCACGACGTCGTCCGGTCCCGAGGCGGCGTTCGCGGCGTGCCATGCCCGACGGTCGGGAGCCGAGTCCGGATCCGTCGCGTCGGCCAGGGCCCGATGGATCGCGCGGCGCTCGGTCAGATCCGCGGCGCGGTAGGCCGCCGAGCGCATCAGCGGATGCTGAAACCGCATGTGCGTGCCGAATTCGATCACGCCGGCGGCCTCGGCCGGCGCGAGGGCGTCGACCGGAATTCCCAGCCGCGCCGCCGCGCGCAGGAACAGGGCGGCATCCCCCACCGGCTCGGCCGCCGCGACGAGTAGTAGCCGCCTCGTGGGCTCTGGAAGCGCTTGGATGCGACGCAGGAAGCCGTCCTCGATCTGACTCGCCGACGTCCGCCCGACGGTCGTCCCGAATCCGCCGGCCAGCTCGGCGGCGGACACGTTGCGCGGCACCTCGAGCAGCGCGAGGGGAATGCCGCGTGTCTCGGCCACGATGCGGTCGCGCACTCGCGCGTCGATCTTGCCGATGACCACGGCGTCGAGCAGTTCCCGAGCCTCCGCGTCCGAGAGGCCCCCGACCCTGAGCTCGGGCAGCCCCTGCAGCACGTCCGCGACGCCGTCCCGGACCGCGAAGATCATCGCGATCGGCTCGGCCATCAGCCGCCGCGCCACGAACCCGAGGGTCTGCACCGACACCTGGTCGAGCCATTGAGCGTCGTCGACGACGCACAGCAGTGGCTGATCGTCGGCTGCCGCCGCCATCAAACTGAGCACCGCCAGCCCGACGAGAAACCGGTCGGGCGCCGGCCCGACGCCTCGGCCGAAGGCCACCGAGAGCGCCTCGCGTTGCGGTTCGGGCACCTCCTCGACGCGGTCCATCAGTGGGGCGCACAGCTGTTGCAGTCCCGCGTAGGCCAACTCCATGTCGGACTCGACACCGGACACCTGGGCCAGGCGAAAGCCCGTGGCTTCGTCGACGACGTAGTCGAGCAGTGCCGACTTGCCCACGCCCGCCTCGCCCCGCAGGACCAGCGCCCGGCTCTCGGCGGATCCGACGCTGGACAAGACGTCCCGCAGCGTCGCGCATTCACCGGCGCGCCCGTGGAGAACTGTGGCAGACATCTTTCACCGTGTCCGTGCGGAAGTGGATCCTCTGGCTCGCCGATCGTAGCGACGGGCCGCGTCGTGACTAACCGCTGGCTGCGGTCGGGGGTTGTCATCCCCCGCGCCCGTGTCACCATTCGAAGGTGACCGACGTCCCGCCCGGTATTCGTGGCCAGCTCGACGAGTGGGAGCTCACGTCCGACGGACCGGTCACACGGGGGTCCACCTCGGCCGTGATGTTCGTCCGGACGTCCGACGGGGCGCCTGCGGTCCTCAAGATCGCCTCGGCCGCCGCCGGGTCCGAGCACGAACACCTCGTGCTGCGGCGCTGGGGCGGTGTCGGCGCCGTTCGTCTGCTGCGGGCCGACCCGCATCGCCACGCCCTGCTGCTGGAGCGGCTGGACCCACAGAACCTCGACGCCATGTGGGACGTGGAGGCCTGCGAGGTGGTGGCCGCCCAGTACCGGCACCTCCACGTTTCCGCGATGCCCCAATTGCGGTCACTGACAACCGAAGTCGAGCAGTGGGTTCGGGACTTCGAGGAGCTGCCGCGGAGCGCACCGGTTCCTCGTCGACTGGTGGAGCAGGCGATCGTCGCGGGACGCGAGCTGACGTCGCACCCGGACGACGGCGCCGTCGTGCTCCACGGCGACCTGCACTACGGGAAGGTGCTCGCCGCCCGGCGGGAGCCCTGGTTGGCAATCGGGCCGAGGCCCATCAACGGCGACCCGCACTTCGAGATCGCCCCCATGCTGTGGCATCGCTGGGACGAGTTGGATGGCAACGTGCGCACCGGGGTGCGGATGCGCTTCGACGCGCTCGTCGACGCGGCCGGATTCGACGAGGCACGTGCGAGATCCTGGGTCCTGGTACGCGTCGTCCACCAAGTCGTACGCCTGCTCGCCGGCGAGACATCCGTCGGCTCAGACGAACTCACCAAGTACGTGGCCATCGCCAAGGCCGTTCAGGGCTGACGCCTAGGAGTGCTTGGACACGTCCCCGCGCAAGTCGGGCCACGGCGGCCGGCGCACCATCGTGATCCCCGCCAGGACCGTGGCCACCAAACCCACGACGATGCCGAGCAACGCGATCCGCGTGTCGTCACTCGCCGGCGACCAGACCGGGGTGCCGTCCTTGACGACGAAGACCCCGACGGGCTTGGACACCGGGATGATCGTGGCGCCGTCGGGGGTGTGGTACTCCTGACCGAATACGGTCAAGTCGTCTCGAGGGTCCATGCCCTACTGCCTACCGCATCGCGCCCACGGCATCGACCAATCAGCCGGGCAGACCCTGCTCCTCGGACGGCAGCGCGGCCGGCCCGGTGATCTGGGGTGCGACCGACATCTCGGTCGGCGCGGGTGCGGTCTGCGTCATGGTCACCCCGGTCTCCATGTCGCCCGCCACGGCGCCACTGCTGGCGGGTCCCTGCAGGACTGCGATTCCAATGGCGGCGGCGGTGACGGCGGCGCTTCCTCCGATGACGGCAAAGATCTTCATCTGTGGCTTCTCCTAGAGTCGTCGAGCAACTGTTCGTTACTCTAGGTAAGCAAGTTCCACGAATGCGCCGGCCTTAAACACGATCACCCGAGGAACTTTCGCGGAGTGAGCTACGCCACTCATTCCCCAACGCACCTCGTCGGGTCAGTACACGGTGTAGCCGCCGTCGATGACGACGACCGAACCCGTCATGAACGCCGAGGCGTCGGAGGCCATGTAGACCACCGTCGGCGCGATCTCCTCGGGCAACGCGTACCGCTTCATCGGCGCGTCCTCGATCCAGTGCTGACGGAACTCGGGCTGGTCGACCGGCGCCATCTCGGTCTTGACGTATCCGGGGGCGATCGCGTTGACCCGGATGCCGTAGGGCGCCCACTCGGCAGCCAACGACTTGGTCAACTGGTGCACCGCGGCCTTCGAGGCGTTGTACGACGGCTGAAACTGCGGCCGGTTGACGATGAGCGAGCTGATCGAGCCCACGTTGAGGATGTTGCCGCCGCCGTGGTCCTTCATGTACGCGCCCGCGCGCTGGCTGAGCCGCCACAGCGACCGGGTGTTCACGTCGAAGACCAGGTCCCACTCGTCGTCGCTGATCTCCAGCGCCGGCTTGTGGATGGCCAGGCCGGCGTTGTTGAGCAGCAGGTCCAGTCCACCCAGCCGCTCGACCGCACCCTCGATGGCGGCGTCGGGGCCGTCCTGGGCGGTGATGTCGACCTCGAAGGCCTTGACGTCGAGGCCGTCCCGAGCCAATTCGGCGACGGCGGCGGCGTTGCGGTCGGCGTCCCGCGAGACGAAGACGACGTCGGCACCCGCCTCGGCGAGCCCGCGCACGAAGGCCAGCCCAAGCCCGCGGTTTCCGCCGGTGACGAGGGCTCGCTTGCCGGTGAGCGAGAACGCGTCGAGAACGGTCATGTGTTCTTCTCCATCTTCATTTCTTGGTGGGCTAGTCGCCGCCGCGGAACCGGCGTGTCGTCAACCCGTTGAGCAGTGCGGCCAGGATGAGAACCACGCCGAGGGCCAGCAATTGGAACTGGGTGCCGGTGTTGCCCTCGAAGTAGAGGATGATGCCGGCGTTGAGCCAGACGATCAGGAGCGCGGCGAGCAGTACGCCCGCGAGGCGCCCGACGCCACCGGTGATGGCGACCCCGCCGAGTACGGCGATGGTGATCGCCGGCAGCGCCAGACCGTTGCCTGCGGTGCCGGAATCGGGCCGGGCCGAGGCGAATTCGGCGGTGATGTAGACCGCGACGAGACCGGAGAGAACGCCCGCGGTGACGTAGGCGCGCATCCGGGTGCCCGGGACGTCGACTCCGGCCCAGCGAGCGGCCACGTCGTTGGTCCCGACGCCGTAGAGCCGACGGCCAAAGGTGCCGCGTCCCAAGGCCAACCACAGCACCACCAGGACCGGGACCAGGAACGTGAACACCCCGAGGGGCACGTCGGGAATGTAGTCGCCGATGATCGGCACGCTCACCGAACCGGTGAGGGTGTACAGGTCTTGGATCTGGGGGCTGTTGATCGGCTTCTGGCCGTTGATCACCAGCGCGATGGACTTGTATGCGTAGTACGTCGCCAGCGTGGCGATCAGTGCGGGAAATCCGATGCGGGCGACCAGGAATCCGTTGATCGCACCCAGCAGGGCGCCGGTCACCACCGCCAGCAGAACGGCGGCAAGCAGCGGCCACCCCCACTTGCCGTAGGCGAAGCCGAAGATCATTCCGACCAGCGACACCATGGCGCCGACCGACAGGTCGATCCCGCCGCGACCGGACACGATCACGACCAGTTCGGCGAACGCCAGCAGCGCCAGCGGCACGGCGTCGATGAGGGTGGCCGACATGTAGTCGAAGTCGTAGTCGCCCGAAAGATAGCCGTTGACACTGAGGTAGGACAACCAGGCCACGACGACGACGATCAAGACGGCGAGCAGCACGATGCGCTGGGTGAGGACCGCTTCGACGATCCGGTCCACCGGACGGCGCGACGTGGCCTTCTCCGCGACCGGGGCGGGTGTCTCGACGCTCATGGGTCTCTCCTGGCACGTCGGCGGACGAGATCGGTTCCCACCGCGACGACGATGAAGATCCCGACGAACAAGTCGGACAGCTGCGAGGGCCAACCCAGCTGCGTGACACCGGACTTCACGGTCTGCACGAGCAGCGCCCCCAGGACCGTACCGAGCACCGAGCCGCGCCCGCCCATGATCGACGTGCCGCCGATGACCACGGCGGCAATCACGGCAAGCTCCTGGCCGGATCCCACCGACTGGTCCAGGTTCGAGGTGCCCTTGGCGAGCGTGAAGATCGACGCCAGCCCGACGAGCACGCCGGTGATCACGTAGGCGACGAGAATGCGTCGCTGCACCCGGATGCCGACCAGTCGGGCCGCGACCGGGTCACCGCCCACGCCGAAGAAGTGCCGGCCGCCGGGCGTGTGCCGCAGGTACCACCAGGCGACCGCGGCCAGGACGACGGTGATCGCGAAACTGTGTGGGACGGCGAGGGTTCGGCCGTCGACCCCTCGTCCGAACCAGGACAGCGTGTTGGGCATGCCCGCGATCGGCTGCGAGTTGAAGATCTGAAGGCCGACGAACAGGAACAGATTCGCCGTGCCGAAGGTGATGATGATGGCGTGCACCCGGCCGTACGCGATGAGCGCACCGTTGACCAGGCCCAGGACCGCACCGGTTCCGAGCGCCACGGCGAGGCACCCCAACACGGGTAAACCGTGATCCCGCATGAGTTTTCCGGTGATCACCGAGCACACCATGATCGCGCCGCCGACCGAGACGTCGATCCCGCCGGTGATGATGATGAAGGTCATGCCGATGCCGATCAGCGCCACCGGCGACATCTCCACGAGCAGCGGGACGATCGAACCCGCACTGAGGAACGCGGGCGTCGCGAAGGCCAGGGCGATCCACAGCACGACGATGACGGCGACCAGCGCGATCTCGGCGGGGGTCACCGGCGGGGGAAGCACCCGCCCACGGGTCTTGACGGGGGCGGGCGGATCGGTCGTGGTGGTCATGCGGTGGCCGTCCCTTCGCGATCGCCTGCAGCCGCGGCCAGGACGTCGACCTGCCGGGCGTCCGGCCCGAACTCCGCGGCGATGGCGCCCGTGCGCACCACGAGGAGTCGGTCGGCGATGCGCAGCGCCTCCTGCAGATCGGAGGTGACGACGAGTACGGCCGTGCCGTTGTCGGCGAGATCGGTGATGATGCGGTGGATCTCCTCCTTGGCCCCGATGTCCACGCCCTGCGTGGGCTCGGCCAACAGCAGGAGCTTGGGCCGCTCGACGAGTTGCCGGGCCAGCATCACCTTCTGGGCGTTTCCGCCGGAGAGGTCGCCGACGTTTTGGTTCTCGTCCGAGGCCCGCACCGCGAGCCGCTTCATCAGGTCCTTGACCGTGGTGCGCTCCCGGCGCCGGTCGACGAACGCCCTGCCCCACGACAGTCGTCGGAGATGACCGATCGACACGTTGAAGGCGATGGACTGGAAGGAGAACATGCCTTCGGTCTTGCGGTTGGCCGGCAGCAGCGCGATCCCCGCGTCCGCCGCCTCGCGCGGACTCTTGGGGGCCACCGCCCGGCCGTCGATCACGATGTCGCCCGCGCTGGCCTTGTCCAGTCCGTAGATGCACGCGGCGATCTCGGCGACGCCGGAGCCGACCAAGCCGTAGAGGCCGAGGATCTCGCCGGACCGCAGCTGCAGGCTCACGTCGTCGAAGGAGCCGGCCCGGGCGAGCGACTTCAACTCCAGCACCGGTTCGCCCTCGGGGACGGTCCGAGGACCGGAGTGCTCCGAAAGAGCTTCTCCCACCATCAGTTCCGCGATGCGCCGGACCGACATGTCCTCCATGGGGTACGTGCCGATGGTGCTGCCGTCGCGCATCACGGTGACCCGCTCGGCGATCTTGACGACCTCGTCGAGGCGGTGCGAGATGTACACGATCGCCACGCCGTCGTCGGCGAGCCGTCGGATGATCTGGAACAGCACGTCGATCTCGGCGTCGGTCAGGATCGCCGACGGTTCGTCCAGGATGAGCACTCCGCACTTGCCCGCCAACGCCTTTGCGATGGAGACCTGCTGCTGGGTGGCGACCGACAGGTTGCCAACGACGGCGGTGGAGAGCTTGGCGGGCAGGCCGAGCGCCTCGAGCAGGCTCACCACCTTCTCGTTCTGGGCCGCCCAGTCGACCCGCCCGCGGGTCACCATCTCGCGGCCCATGAACACGTTCTCGGCAACGGTGAGTTCGCTGAACAGTTGCGGCTCTTGGTACACCGTCGCGATGCCCAGGGCGATCGCGTCGTTGGTCGACGCGATCGTCACCGGCTCACCGTCGTAGGTGACGGTGCCGGCGTCGGGCATCGTGGCACCGGCGATGATCTTGATCAGCGTGGACTTGCCTGCGCCGTTCTCCCCCACCAGTGCGTGAATCCGTCCGGCCTGGATCTCGAAGTCGGCGTGCCGGATGGCCTTGACCGCACCGTAGCTCTTGACCACTCCGGTGAGACTCAGTCGCGACTGCTGCGACATCGACGTCTCCCCCGAGCGAGGACCGGCCGCGTCAGTAATCGAACTGACCGACGTTCTGAGTGGTGATCAACAGCGGCTCACCCAGGACCAGCGTCTTGCTGGCCTCGTCCCACTTGACGTCGGTCATCTCGTCGTTGACCTTGTTGTCGGCCTGGAAGGTCTTGCCGCTGGCGAGCTGCTGGCCGGCCCATGCCGTCAGGTAGCCCAGGTTCGCGACGTTCCACAGGATCGAGCCGGACGACGATCCGTCGGCGAGGTACGGCGCCATGGACTTTGGCGTGCCGATGCCGACCGAGAAGACCTGGCCGATCTTGCCGGCGTCCTTGACGGCCTGCGCCACGCCGACGGCGGAGGTGGTGCACTGCCCGAGCAGACCCTTGAGGTCGGGGTGTGCGCTCATCAGGTCGGTGGCCATCTGCGTTCCCTTGGCCTGGTCCTCACCGGAGTACACGACGTCGACGAGTTCGGCGTCGGGGTACTTGGCCGATACGTAGGCCTTCTCGGCGGCGATCCACGAGTTGAGGTTCTCGGCCGTCTCACCGCAGGACACGATGGCCCACTTGCCCTTTCCGCCCATCGCCGTCATCAGCGTCTCGGCGGTCTTGTTGCCGATGCCCTCGGCGGTGGCCTGGTTGACGAAGGCCTCGCGCACCGAGTTGGGCGCGTCGGTGTCGGCGGTCATCACCTTGATGCCGGCGTCCTGCGCCTGCTTCATCAGCGGTGCCATCGAGTCGGGGTCGTTGGGTGCGACGACCAGGACGTCGACCTTCTGCTGGATGAAGGACCGGACGATCTGCGCCTGGGCGGCGGCGTCGGCCGAGGTGGGTCCCTGGTACAGCCAGTCGACGTTGCCCAAATCGGCGGCGGCCTTCTTGGCGCCGGTGTCCATGGCCTCGAAGTAGGGCGAACCCTGCAGCTTCGGCACGAAGGCGACCTTGACCTTGTTTCCGGAGGCGGCCTGCGACGAACTGCCGCCACCCGTCGCCGGTGCCGGTTCGTCGTTCTTCTTCGTACAGCCGCCGGTGACCATCGCGATGGCCAACGCCACGCTGATCACTCCGACGAAACGCTGGGAAACCGGCATCGACTCATCCTTCGGCCTGGGCTAGGAAAACCTCGCCCGAGACCTACCCGGGCAGGCGACCACCCGGCGCGTGCGTTTCATATATCGAACTCAGCGTCGAGTGATGAAACACACAGTAAGCAAGTCGCTGTGACGTTGTCAACAACCCCCGGCGGGTGACGCCACCTCGTGATTTGCGGTCTTCCGCAGTGGCACATCACTTATGGTGAGTCGATGGCGGAGCAAGCACGTGTGCCCGCATTGCGCCGTGCGGCCGTCGTGCTTCAACAGATCAGCGACTCGGGTAGGCCCATGTCGCTCGCCGAGCTAACCCAGCGGACCGGGCTTCCCAAGAGCAGCGTGATGGGGATCTGCCACGCGCTGACCGACGAGAGCTTGCTCGCCCGCGGCGTCGACGGCACCTACGCACTGGGGTCCCGGCTGTTCGAACTCGCGTCGGCGGCGCGGGCGCACGGCTTGCCGATCGACGACATCGGATTCAGCTACCCGGTCGCCGAGAGCTTCTTCGTCGCCGAGATAGACGCCCTGCGGACCGAAGCCGACCGGCTGGGGGCGCGCCTGCACGTGCACGCCGCCAAGGAGGACCGGCACACCCAGTCGCGTCAGATCGTCGAATTCGTCGCCGCCGGAGTCGATTTGATCCTGGTGGAGCCGGTGGCGACCGACGGCCTCGAAGAGGCGTGCGCCCGGGCCCGCGCGGCCCGCATTCCCGTCGTCGCCATCGGCTCGGCGGTCAGCGGCGCGGACGCCGTCGTGGCCACCGACAACACCAAGGCCGGGTTCCTGGCCGGTTCGGCCCTGGCGGCCGCACTCGGCGGACGGGGACGCGTCGCCGTGGTCGGCGGCATCCCCATCACGGCCAACTCCGACCGAATCGCCGGCTTTCTGGCCGCGATCGCCCCGCACCAGCGCATCGAGGTGGTCGCGACCAGCTACGGCGAACTGGACGCCAAGTCGGGGCGACGGGCCGCGACCGAAATCCTCGCCGCCAACCCCGTCGTCGACGGTTTCTTCGCCGCCAACGACCAAATCGCCATCGGCATCTCGCGGGTGCTGCGCGCCCGCAAGCTCTCCGTGCCGATCGTCGGCGTCGACGGAGCCAGGAACGCGGTCGAGGAGATTCGCGCCGGCGGGCCCATCGTCGCGACCGCGACGCAGGATCCGGCGGCGCTGGTGCGGGCGGCGATGGACATCGGCATCGCCCTGCACGGAGGCGCCCACGTCGCCCGGCCGTCCCGTTATCTCGCGCCCAAGCTCATCGACGCCCACAACGCCGCGGACTATCAACCATGGGGATAGCCGACTCCCGGACCCCGGCCGTGCACCGCGGAGCGCGCATCCTCGACGCCGTCTCCTCGGGCGCCGCCACCACGCCCGCGGCACTGATCGCCATGTTGGGGCTGCCCAAGAGCTCGATCGCCGACCTGCTCGGCACGTTGGAGGACGTCGGCTTCGTCACCCGGCGGTCCGACGGCACGTTGCACACCGGACCACGATTGTCCGATCTCTCCGATCCGGAATCGGTGGTGCAGAACCTCTTTCGCGCCTGCGCGACACCAGACCTGGAAGGGCACACCATCTCCCTGGTCCGAATGTTCGGCAACCAGGTCGTGTTCGTCGACGTCCACCTCGGCCGGCTGCCGTTGCCACTGACTCCCCGACCGGGACAACGGGCGGAGGCGGCCGAGTGCGCCGGTGCGGCGGCGATCCTGTCCACCCTGTCCGCCGAGGACGCGGCCGACGCCGTCTCGGCCGCGGCCCGTCACCTGGGTCTGACCGCCGACGAGGTGCAGACGTGCCTGGCCGTGCGCCACCGTCGGCGACGCAACGTCTACGAATCGCAGTCCGCGCACATGGGTCGACAGCTCGCCTGCCCGGTGGCCGGGACCCGCTACGCCCTCACGCTGCACGTGCCGCAACGGTGGCCCGAGCCGGCCATCGCCAAGGCCGCCCGCGCCCTGCACACCGCCGCCCAGAGCTACTGACGCGCGCCGCCGCCGGTCCTCGCAGCTGCGTGCCGCACAATCGAGCGATGCATCTGGTGGCTGATCGGGGGGCCATCAGGAGATTGCTGGTCGACTCCGACCCCGGCCGACTGCGCCTGCGCAGCGCCGCGACGACCACGCTGGCCCTCGTCTTGGCCCTGACCGCCTCGTTCGGCTTCATCACCGTCGCCGGTCAGCCGATCACCGTGGCCATGCTCGGCACGATCGTGGCGATGCAGTCCGCGGCCGCGGTCAAGGACCGCCAACAACACAGCCGCGTCGTCACCACCCTGCTGCTCTTCTTCCCGGCCGTGGCCGCCGTGTCGTTGGCCGCGACGTTGAGCCACTTCGGCAAGGTGGCCGACGTCGGCTTCATCGCCGTCTTGTTCGGCGCGGTGTGGGTCCGGCGCTTCGGTCCCCGGGGCAACGCACTGGGAATGGTCGCGTTCATCTCCTACTTCTTCGCGCTGTTCCTGCGTGCCACGCCCAGTCAGATACCGGTGCTCGCCGTGGCAATCGTCATCGGGTTGAGCGCCACCCTGCTGGTGCGCACGCTGATCCTTCCGGACCGGCCGGCGGTCGAGGTGCAGCGCCTCGTGCGGGCATTGCGCGCGGCGTCGTCGGCGGTGCTGGACGTGGCGACGAACCCCGACGAGTTCGACCTCGCCGAGCTTCGGCGTCGGTTGGACCGCCTGGGTGAGACCGCGCTCATGATCGACGACTGGCTCGACCGCCACGACGCCGCCCAGTCGCTGAACGTCACCAGTGACGACCTCGCCCTGAGGGTGTTCGACGCGCAGATCGCCATGGAGCAGGTGGCGAGCATGTTGTGGTCGCTGGGGCCGGCCAGCTCGTGGCCACCGGGTCTGCGAGACGCGGTCGCCGCCGTCCGGGTGTGCCTGTGGAACCATCCCTCCGAGGACGAACTGCGGGCGGCCCGCAAGAGTGCCGCCGCCGCATCCGACCGTGCCGACCTGTCGAGCACCGAGGGCATCGCGACCGTCGTCGCCTTCCGTGCCGCCCAGGCCCACCTGGCGATCCACCACATCACCACCAACGCCCTCGGCGCCTCCGAGGCCGCCGAACCCGAGCCGCAGACCCCGGACGACGACGCCGACCGTGGGCTCGACCCCAGTACCAAGGCGGCCATTCAGGTCGCGGTCGCCACCAGCGCCGCGACGATTCTCGGCGAACTGGTGTCACCCGATCGGTGGTACTGGGCGGTGCTGACCGCGTTCCTGGTCTTCACCGGGGTCTCGACGCGCGGTGAGATCCTGACGCGCGTCGGGCATCGCATCGTGGGCACCATCGCCGGCGTCGTGGCGGGCGTCCTGCTGGCCACCCTGGTCGGGCACCACCCGCTGGTTCAGATGATCGTCCTGGTGGCGTGCGTGTTCTGCGCGTTCTACCTCGTCACGGTCGCCTACGCGTGGTTGACGTTCTTCGTCACCGTGCTGCTGGCGATGCTCTACGGCCTGCTCGGCGACTTCAGCGTCCAGGTGTTGGAGCTGCGCATCGCCGAGACCGCGGTGGGCGGCGTGGTCGGCATCGCGTCGGCGTACTTCATCTTCTCGACCGGGACCCGCGCCAACTTCGTCGAGAAGGTCGACGTGTACCTACAACGGATGACCGATCTGATCGACGTGGCGACCGCGTCGGTGGTGGCGCCCGGCGGGGAGACCGATCTGGTGGCCGAGACCAGGCGACTCGATAACGCCCTGCAGGCCGTGGTCACGGCGGGCAAGCCGCTGCAGATGGGACCTGCGGTACGCAGCCGACGCGGGGTTCAACGCCTGCTGCGCGGGTTGCAGGTGAGCAACCGATCGGCCCACGCCCTGGCCAGGGCCGGCGTGAACGCCGCCCGGGCCGACGCCGACACCGCTCCCGCGGAGGCGACGGCCGCCGCGCTGCGCGATGCCGCCGCGCACGTCTGCGAGACCGTCGACGCGGTGAAACGGGTGGTCGACGGCGCCGCGGTCGAGCGGACGGACAAGGCCACCAATGCCGTCATCTTGACCGTGGCGGGCACGGCGGACATCCCGCCGGGACCCGTGCGCGGCGCCGTCAGGGCACTGAGCAACCTCGACCGTGCCCTGCAAGAGGTGACGGCTCGGGTGTGACCGGCCGCTGCCCGCATGGGTTCGTCAGGGCAGGCCGGCCACGACCGAAGGGGCATACCCCGGTTCGGACGAGGTGTAGGCGGGCGATTGCTGATATCCCGGCGGCATGTGATCGGTGCCCTGTGGCGGCGAGGCATAGATCGGCGCATCCGGGACGGATCCCGGCGGCTGTCCATACGCCGACGGCGGTCCGAGAGTGGGTCCCAATGGGGCCCTACCAGCCAACAGTTTGGCGGCGGCGAAATCCGCCGCCTGCGTGGTGTACACGGGAACGTAGCCGTCGGTATGCCCGCTCCATGCGTTTCCAGGGCCTGCGTGACAAATCGGATCGGCGGGGTTGCAGAGGTCGATCGCCTTGCCGGCGAACATCGTGGATTGGGAAGGCAGCTTGGTACCCGAGCGGTTCGCGACGTTTCCGAAGGTGGCGATCGCCGCGATGTTGACCGCCATCGAAGACGGGAGTGCATCTCCCCATGCGATGCCGACGATGGGATTGCCTGCGACGATGTTGACGACGTCCGCGCCCTGCGAGTACCCGCCCAGCACGATCTTGGTGTCGGGGCACGAGGCCGCCATGGATTTGACGTGCTTGATCACGTCCTTGGCGCCGTCGCCAGTGCCCAGCTGCAGCTTGCCCGCGTCGTAGTCGACCCCGTACGACGCGATGTTCATGCCATCGGCCTGCGCGCGCAGCGAGTCGACGAAGGCGTCGCCGACGACGCCGAGGCCCTTGGGCTCGTCCGTGCCCCTGGCAAACACGACCTCGGCGTCGGCGCAGTCGGCGGCCGACGCAACCGGGAGAGCGCGAGGACTCAGCTGCTGAACGGCGACGACGACCAATACAGCCGCGGTACGACCGGCCCAGCGGCCCGCGGACCGCGCATTCGTCGGCCGCGAGCTACGCCCGCAACGAGGTGGCATGTTTCGAATCTACCCTCAGCCAGGTGATACGCACCATCCGTGGGCGTATTCAGCGTTTTCAGCGAATGCGAACGCGGCCCGCTGAGGTGAACTGAACCCAGGAAGACGACAAGCAGGCCGGATGTGTCATCCGGCCTGCTGGTCAAACGGTGGAGCTGCCGGGAATCGAACCCGGGTCCTACGGCATTCCCTCGAGGCTTCTCCGTGCGCAGTCCGCTATGTCTCTACTTGGATCTCCCGTTCACGCGGACGAGACGAGATGACGATCCCAGTCGCTGTTTGATGTCCCCGTACATCCCGCGACCGGACGTATGGGTTTGTCCCTCTAGATGACGCCAGGGTCCGAGTCGAGGGCTCTCTCGGTCTGACGGACACACCGTCGCTTAGGCAGCGAGGGCGTAGTCGCGCTGATTGGAATCGGCGCTTAATTGGTTGCAACGACGCTTTCGGTGGTCTCTTGCCTGCACCGGCACGCTTCCCTTGATTCGATGCGCGAAGTCGAAACCGTTCAGCCCCTCGCACCCCTGCCGAACTTCAGCAGGACGTTCATCGTACCGCCTTCAGCGCGATCGGCCGGCGATTGATTCCCGGGTGTCAGCCGCCGGTCGCGGCCTTGAGGTGCGCGGCGGACGCGGCCTTGAGGTGGGTCAGGTCCGACGCCACCGACGCGAACGTGAACCCCTCCGCCAGGCGGCGTGCCGCCACCGCACCGTCGGGGGTGTGAATGCCCGCCGCGACGCCGGCGGCCGCGGCGGCCTCCCGGACCCGGGTCACCGCGGCCTCGAACTCGTCGGCCACCGCCGGATCCTGGGGATGCGCCCCTCCCACGGCCAGTCGCAGATCCGACGGGCCCACGTACACCCCGTCCAGGCCGGCCACGGCGCAGATCTCCTCGACGTTGGCCAGGCCCTCGGGCGTCTCGATCATCGCCAGCACGACGGTGTCGCGGTCGGCCTCCGCCGGAACCGGCCCGATCCGCAGCTGCGAGCGCATCGGACCGTAGGACCGGATCCCGGTCGGCGGGTAGGTGGCCGCGGCGACCGCCCTGGCCGCTCCGGCCGCGTCGTCGACCAACGGCACGATCACCCCTGCCGCGCCGGCGTCCAACGCACGTCCGATCGGTGTGGGGTCGTTCGCCTCGACCCGCACCAGGCCCACCGGTCCGCCCGCGGCGTCGACGGCCGTCAGCCCCGACAACATGCCCGAGTACCCGATCAGACCGTGTTGCAGGTCCAGCGCGAGGTAGTCCCAACCGACGTAGGCGAGCCACTCCGTGGCGACCGGGCAGTCCAGCACCGACCAGTACCCCAGGATGCGTTCCCGGTTGCGCAGGCGGGCGGCGAATTCACGTGCACTCATGTGGAGCGACCTCTCGGGTTAACGGTTGTAGTTCGGCATCGGGCCCCGTAGCGCGGCGCCGACGTCGTCGCAGGCGTCGAGCACGTCGGGCTCCAGCGGGCCCTTGGCGACGGCGGCGACGTTGGCCCGCAGGTGCTCGACCTTCGATCCGCCCAGCAGTACCGGGCCGGTGGCGGGCTTGGACACCAGCCACCGTAGCGCGAGCTCGGTGAGCGGTATGCCGGCCTTCTCCGCGATCACCGACAACTGCTCGACGGCGTCGAAGATGGCGGTGTTCCAATACCTTTCCTTGTACATCGCCGCCAGCCGCGAATCGCCGAAGCGCCCGTCGGTGGGCGATTCGTCGAAGGAGTGCCGCCCGGTGAGCAGGCCGCCGCCCAGCGGGTTGTACACCATCGTCACCAGGCCGGTCACCGCGGCGAACTCGACGTACTCCTCCTCGATCCGGCGGGCCAGTAGATTGTAGAGTTGCTGTGCGACAACGGGTCTGGCCATGCCAATGCCGTCGGCGAGGTGGTTGACCTGGGCAATCTGCCAGGCCGCGAAGTTGGACACCCCGAAGGCGCCGATCTTGCCCTCGGACACCAGTTCCGCGACGGTGGTCAACGTCTCCGCCAGCGGGGCGGCCCGGTCGGGCTGATGAAGGTAGAACAGTTCGACGTGTTCGGTGCCCAGCCGCGTGAGGCTGCCCTCGAGGCTGGCGCGCAGGCCGCGGGCCGACAACGGCGAGTGCCCCTCGGCGTCCGGGTGCGGCATGCCCGCCTTGGTGGCCAGCGTGACTCGGTCTCGCCGCGGGCCCAGCAAGGCCGCCAGCATGCGTTCCGACTCGCCGCCCGCGTACCCGTTGGCGGTGTCGACGTGGGTGATGCCGGCCTCCAGCGCGGCGTCCAGCATCGCCTCCGCACCGGCGGCGTCCACGGTGTCACCAAAGGTCATGGTGCCCAACACCAGTCCGGACAGGTCGAGTTCGGTCATGATGCGACTCCCTGGGCGACGACGCTGCGCGGTTTGATTCCCACCATGGTGGTCGGGTCGAGCGCCGCAGCGCGCAGCGCCCGGGTGTACGGCTCCCGTGGACGGGCCAGCACCTCGGCGGTGGGACCGCGTTCGAGGATGCGGCCACCACGCATCACGACGATGGTGTCGCTGATCTCGCGCACGACGCCGAGGTTGTGCGAGATGAACAGATACGTCAACCCGGTGTCCCGCTTGATTTCGCGAAGCAGGTCGAGCACCTGAGCCTGGACGGAGACGTCCAGCGCGCTGGTCGCCTCGTCGCACACCAGCAGGTCGGGTCCGCTGGCGAGTGCCCTCGCGATGCCGATGCGCTGGCGCTGGCCGCCGGAGAACTCGGCGGGCTTGCGGTGCAGTGCCGTCGCCGGGAGTCCGACCCGGTCGATGAGCGCCGCCGCCTTCGCGTCGCGCGTCCCGCGATTGCGGATTCCCTGCAGCCGCAGGGGTTCTCCCACGATGTCGACGGCGCTCAGGTGCGGATCCAGCGAGCCGAAGGGATCCTGGAACACCATCTGGATGCGGGAACGGAACGGCCGCAACGCCTTCTCCGACATTCGCGAGACGTCGACGCCGTCGAACCTGATGGCACCCGACGTCGGCGTGAGCAGCCGGACGATGGCCTTCGCGAGCGTCGACTTGCCGCATCCGGACTCGCCGACGACGGCCAGCGTCGACCCGGCGTCGACGGAGAAGCTGACCGCGTCGAGCGCGCGGAACACGCCGTTGGCGACCGGATACTCGACGACCAGGTTCTCTACTTCGAGCAGGGGGGCGGTCATGCGGGGACTCCCGTCTGAACGGGCTCGAGACGCGGCACGGCGTCGAGCAGTCGCTTGGTGTACGCGTCGCGCGGGTGGCGCAGCAGTTCCTCGGCGTCGCCGCTTTCGACGAACCGGCCGCTCTTCATCACGAAGATGCGGTCCGACATCAGCCTGGCGACGCCGAGATCGTGGGTGATGAGCAGTATTCCGACCCCGGTGCGCTCTTGGAGTTCTAGCAGCAGGTCCAGGATCGAGGCCTGCACGGTGACGTCCAGCGCGCTGGTGGGCTCGTCGGCGACGATCAGTTCGGGTCCCGCCGCCAGCGCCGCCGCGATGAGCACGCGCTGCAGCATGCCGCCCGAGAGTTGGTGCGGGTACTTCGACAATTGGCCGGCGGGATTGGTGATCTTAACCTGTTCGAGCAGTTCGACCGCACGGGCGTTCTGGTTCACCCTGCCGCGGACTCCGCTGTGGCGGATGGCGTCTCGTAGTTGCGCTCCGACGGTGTGCACCGGGCTCAGCGCGGTCATCGGGTCCTGCGGGATCAACGCGATGTGCTTGCCCCGCACCTTCTGCAGCGCCTTGGGCTTGCCGAGGATGTCGCAGTCCTGGAACGTGGCCGCGCCGGACAGCACGGCCAGGTCGCTCGGCAGCAGGCCGAGCACGCCCATCGCGGTGGTCGACTTGCCGGAGCCGGATTCGCCGATGATGGTGACCGTCTCGCCGGCGTCGATGCGGAAGGACACCCCGTCGACGGCCCGGACGACGCCGTTGGCGGTGATCAGCTCTATCTGCAGTTCGTCGACGCTGAGCAGGCCGGCCATGTCAGATCTCCTTCTTGCGCAGCGAGAATCGGCTCAGCAGACCGGTCTTGGAGCGGCCGCTGCGGTCGCGAAGTCCGTCGCCGAGGAGGTTGACTCCGACGACGAGCAAGGCGATCACCAACCCGGGCAGCGTGACCAGCCACCATGACGTGGTCACGTAGTCCTGCCCGTCGGAGATGATGCGGCCCCAGGTGGCGAAGGGGCGTTGCGGTCCGGCGCCGAGGTAGCTCAGCGCGCTCTCCAGCAGCACCGCCTGCGCCAGCAGCAACAGAACCACCAGCGACACCTGTTTGATGATGTTGGGGATCACGTGGCGCAGCAGGATCGCGGTATGGCCGAGGCCCAGCACGTGAGCCGCTGCGATGTAGGGTTTTTCGCGTTCGACGAGGGTGAGCGATCGGGTGAGCCGGGCGATCTCGGGCCACTGCGCGATCGCGATCACGAAGGTGATCACCGGGATCGACGGTCCGAAGAGCGCCACTACGAGCAGCAGCATCATGAGCAGCGGCAGCGACAGCTGCGCCTCCAGCAGCCGGCTGACGATGGTGTCGGCCCATCCCCCGCGGTACCCGGCGATCGCCCCGAGCGTCAGACCGATGAGGCCGGACACGACGACGGCGAGCACGCCGATGGCCAGGGAGACCTGACCGCCGAACAGGACTCGGGCCAACAGGTCGCGGCCCAGCTGGTCGGTGCCGAACAGGTGCCCGTCGGTCAACGGCGGCAGTCGGCGGGCGGCCAAGTCGGTGGTGTCGGGTGAGGGCAGCGGCAGCACCCTGGCGAGGGCGACCGGCGCGATGACCACCAGTGCGGCGACGCTGCCGACCCAGATCTTCACCCGGCTGTCTCGCGCGCGGCGGGTGGCGCCGGCGGTCGCGACGTCGCGGGGGGTGACGGCGCTGGGACGCGGCTGTTCGGGGGCCTCGATCACGGTGGTCATTTGGACGTTCCCTTCCCGAGCCGGACCCGCGGGTCCAGAAGCGGATAGCAGAGGTCGACGAGGAGCTGGACGACGACCGCGAGCACCGCGGTGACCAGGACGGTGGCCTGGATCAGCGGGTAGTCGCGGGTCTCGAGGGCGCGCACCACCAGTGATCCGACACCGGGCCAGGCGAAGACCACCTCGACGACCACGACGCCGTTGAGCATCGAGGCGAAGCGGGTGCCCAGGGCCGTCAACACCGGGATCGCAGAGTTGCGCATCGAGTAGCGCCAGATCAGTTCTCGTTCCGAGACGCCGCGGGAGCGGCCGACGGTGACATACGGCGAGGCGAACGCGCCGACCATTTCGCGGCGCACCATGCGGGAGATCAGGGCGATCTGCAGGACGGCGATGGTCACCGTCGGGAGCACCAGACTCGACCACGTGGTGAAGCCGGCGGCCGGGAACACCGGGACGAGGACGGCGAACAGGGTGATCAGCATGAGGCCGGTCCAGAAGTCCGGCATCGACTGTCCGGCGATCGTCACCGCGTTGGCGGCGAGTTCGCGGCGGGTGTCCGCGCGGCGCGCCATCCAGACCCCCAGGGGCACCGCCACGATCGTGGTCAGCACGATGGCGGCGACCGACAGCGTGATCGTGTAGGGCAGGCGGTCCAGCACGACGTCGAAGGCGGGCGCCTGGAAGGAGTACGAGGTGCCCAGGTCCAGGTGGAGCAGACCCTGCAGGTAGCGCAAGTATTGGACGAACACGGACTGGTCGAGGCCCATGTCGACGCGGATGCGGGCCAGATCCTCGGTACTCGCCAGCGGTCCTGCCATGGCGTAGGCGGGGTCGCCGGGCGCCAACCGGATGAGCACGAACACCGTCGTCAACGTGAGGAAGACGGTGAGCACGCTCTGGCCGAGTCGCTTGACGACGTAGCGCGGCATCGCGCCGATGCGCGGCCTTCCCGTTCCCCGGCGTTCGACGGAGTCGTGGGTCGGCGCCTGCGGTGGCGGCGGGGCAAGCTGTTGCGTCATCGTCGACCTTTCGAGCGCTTGCGGCGCTGCCGAGGATCGGCGATGACGACCCAGAGCTGCAGCCCGTGTTGTTACTCAGCTCACAATGGCACTACTGCGTGATTTGCGCAAGATCCAATTCGTTCTTGCGTGTTGTGTGCATTTGGGCCTACAGTCGCCATGTGTCAGCCGTCACACGTAGCGCCAGCCTCGACCACGTGCTGACTGCCCCCAAACCACTGCCAGGAGGTCGACGGTGACCAAACCCATTCTTCACCAGCCGTTTTCGCGGCGGTCGCTCCTGCGCTCCAGCCTCCTGCTCGGCGCCGGTCTGGCCGTCGGCTCGGCTGCCGCCTGCGCGACGCCCACCGGACGCCCCGGCCCGACGACGGTGAGCCTCGCGCTGAACCGGTCGCTGGTCACCCTCGACAACAAGCTCCTCCAGTACGACGCCGCGCTCACCGTGCAACGGGCCGTGCGCCAGGCGCTCACCGAGATCGACCAGAACCTCAAGCCGCGACTGGTGTTGGCCGACGCCTTCCAGCTGCGCACGCCCACGCAGTGGTACGTGCATCTACGGCCGGGCATCCGGTACTCGGACGGCTCACCGGTGCAGGTGGACGACGTCGCGACCGCACTGAAGATGTACAGCCAGGTCAGCGGATCGTTCGTCGGCACGTTCTTCCCGGAATGGCCCACGGTCGAGAAGATCGACGAGAGCAGCTTCACCCTCAACACGCAGCGTCCGATCCCGGTCCTGGACTACCTGATGTCCAACATCCTCATCACCCCCGCCGCGGCGAACGTGCCCGAGGACCTGCAGACCGGCGTCGGCACCGGCCCCTACGTCGTGACCCAGTCCGACCGCGGCTCGGGTACCTACACGCTCGTCCGCAACGAGAAGTACTGGGCCGCAGCGCCCCTCGTCGAGTCCGTGCGGGTGCGCTTCATGCCCGACGAGTCGAGCCGCGTCGTCGCACTGCGCAGCGGGGAGGTCGACGTCATCGACTCCATCACCCCCGACGCCACCGACCAGATCGCCGGACTGTCCGGCGTGGCGATCGACCGTGCCGACGGCGTCCGGCTCAACCAGCTCTTCTACAACTTCCGCAAGCCTCCCAACAGCCCGATGGCCGACGCCAAGGTGCGCCGCGCGCTGACCTACGCCATCGACGGCACGTCCCTGGTCGACAACGTCATGCAAAAGTCGGCGACGGCGTCGCGCGGCGTGATTCCACTGAGCCTGGACGGGGCGATCGAGACCGGTGAGTACGTCTACGACCCGGATCGTGCGAAGTCGGAACTGAACGCACTCGGGTTGCGCAACCTGAAGATCAAGATCATTTGGGAGAGTGGCGAATTCGCCGCCGACACCGACATCATGGAGTCGGTGGTGCAGATGCTGTCGGCGGTGGGGGTCCAGGCCACGCTTCAGCAGTTCGAGCCTGGTGGCGACATCGCCCAGTGGCGCCAGGGCAAGGCGGGCGACTGGGACGTGCTCGGCAACGGGTTCCCAAGCCCCACGGGGTTGGCGTTGACCATCATGCAGGGCATGTACGCGGGCACCGCCGAGAAGGAGGCCACCCGCGACACGTATCACGGGTACCTGTTCCCGGACATCACCGCGATCATCACGCAGGCATCGGAGGACGCCGACCCGGCCCGGCGCGCCGCACTGCTGGCCGACGCCCAGCGCAAGATCTGGGACACCTGCCCCATGATGTGGTCGTTCGTGCCGAAGGCCGTACTGGGCCGGCGCACCCGGATCGACGGAATGACGTTGCGCCCCACGAACTCCTATGACCTCGCCGCGATCTCCCTGAAGGGTTGAGACCATGAGCCCACATGCCACTCCCGCTGCGACCGCACAGGCCGACGGCGTGCTGCGCAGCTCCTCGGAGCCCGGCCGTCGCGACGCCATCCTGCCGGCACCCCGGGTGCAGAACCACGCCGCCAATCTCGCGGTCCTGCCCGACGGGTCACTCGGATGCGTCTGGTTCTCGGGCACCCAGGAGGGCGTCCCCGACATCAGCGTGTGGTTCTCGCGATTGGACGCCGGGGCGTTGGACTGGTCGGATCCGGTTCAGCTCTCCGACGACCCCACCCGCTCGGAACAGAATCCCGTTCTGCACGTGGAACCCTCGGGCCGCGTGTGGTTGCTGTGGACGTCGCAGCACGCAGGCAACCAGGACACCGCCCGCGTACTGCGCAGGATCTCGGATGACGGCGGACGCACCTGGGGTGCGACCGACACCCTGCTGCCCGAGACCGCCGAGGGCGGCGTCTTCGTCCGCCAACCGATGGTGACGCTGCCGGGCGGACGGCTGCTGCTGCCGATCTTCCACTGCGTCCGCCTGCCGGGGCGCCGGTGGGTGGGCGACCGCGACTACAGCAGCGTGATGATCTCCGACGACGCCGGGCTGACGTGGCGCGAGGTGCCGGTGCCGGACAGCACCGGCTGCGTGCACATGAACATCGGCCGGCTCTCCGACGGCACCCTGGTGGCGCTGTACCGCAGCCGATGGGCGGACCACGTCTACCGCAGCACGTCCCATGACGACGGCGACACGTGGAGCGCGCCGGCCCCCACCGAGTTGCCCAACAACAATTCGTCGATCCAATTCGTGGTGCTGCCGGACGATCGGCTGGCCTTGGTGTTCAACGAGTCCAGCGCCGCCGACGCCACCGCGCGCCGCACCTCGCTCTACGACGAGATCGACGACGACGGTCTGGCCGACGGAGCCGCCCCCGAGTTCGAATCCGTCGAGCTGTCCGACGGCGACGACCGCCGCGCCTTCTGGGGCGCCCCGCGTGCCCCGATGACGTTGGCCGTCTCCGACGACGCCGGCGTCACCTGGCCGACGCGACGCAACATCGAGGTCGGCGACGGCTACTGCCTGTCGAACAATTCCCGCGACGGAGTGAACCGAGAGTTCTCGTATCCGACCATCACCGCGGCCGGCGGGACGTTCCACGTCGCCTTCACCCGGTTCCGTCAGGCGATCGAATACGTAGAACTCACCGACGAGTGGCTCGAACCGGGTCCGTCATGACGGCCGAGCCGAGAACCGCCGTCGTCACGGGCGCCAGTTCTGGAATCGGCGCCGCCGTCGTGACGCGCTTGCTGACCGAGGGCTGGCACGTCATCGGAATGAGCAGACGCGCAGCACATTTCGACCACGACCGTTTCACGTGGCTCGAGGTCGACCTCGACGACTTTGCCCGGCTCGGCGCCCAGGCGAGGGAACTCGGGGCGGTCGACGCCGTCGTCCACGCCGCGGGCGTGCAGCACTCGGCCCCACTCGGTGACCTGGATTCCGAACGCGGACTACAGATGTGGCGGGTCCACGTGGGCGCGGCCGAAGTGCTCGTCAACGCACTGGCGCCGCGCCTGCGCGACGGCGCTCGCGTCGTCCTCGTCGGCAGTCGCACGATGACGGGCAATGCGGGCAAGAGTCAGTACGTGGCCACCAAGTCAGCACTCACCGGGATGGCACGGTCCTGGGCGGCCGAACTGGTCGACCGTCGGATCACCGTCAACGTCGTCGCCCCCGGCCCCACCGACACCCCGATGCTCGCCGACCCGGGACGAGCGCACACGCCTCCGAAGCTGCCACCGCTCGGACGATTCATCCAACCCGACGAGGTCGCGGGGCTCGTCGGGTTCCTCCTCGGGCCCGACGGCCGCAACGTCACCGGCCAGGCGATCGTGCAATGCGCGGGGGCGTCCCTATGACTAATGCGCGAAACACGCATATTTGCTACCCTTGGTTGCGCACTTCACGCAACATGACGGACGGGGGCTGAACCGTGACGATTGACTCGGTCGCCTGCCCCGCCGTCGCCGTACTGGCCGACGACCTCTCCGGCGCCGCCGAGGCGGCCAGCACCTTCCTGGGCCGACGACCCCAGCCCACCCTGCACCTCGACCCACGCACCGCCCGCCACGACGGCGTCACCGTCGTCGACCTGAACACCCGCACACTGACGAAGGTCGACGCGCAGAACGCCGTTCGGGCGGCACTCGAGGTGATCCCGCCCGACGCTCTGGTCGTCGCGAAGGTCGACTCGCTGCTGCGCGGCCACGTCGGCGGCTGGGCCGACGTGCTCGCCGAGCGTGGCCCGGTCGTCGTCGCCGCGGCATTGCCCGCGCTCGGCCGCACCGTTCACGCCGGCGTCCTGCACGTCGACGGCGTCCCCCTGCACCAGACCCGGGCATGGCATGCCGAACGGTCGTCCCCACCGGCGTCGATCGCCGACGTGTTCGGCCGCCCGACGGCGTCGACGACCGTCACCGCGGACCTCGCCGACCGTCTCCGGGAGGCGGCCACCGGTGGCCGGATCGCCGTGTGCGACGTCGCGACCGACGCCGATCTGGACCTGATCCTCGCGGCCAGCCGTTCGATTCCCGGCGCCCAACTGATGGGCACCTCCGCCCTGGCGGCCGCGGTCGCGAGGACGCTGCCGACCGGTCCACGCGACACCGGGTCGCGACGGCCGTCGCAGATTCTGCTCACCGTCGTCGGCACGGCGGAACCCGCTGCGGCCCAACAGGTCACCGAGCTGATGCGGAACGGCACCCGACACCTCGCCGTGGACGCCGACCACCTGCTCGACGGCACCGCCGATCCCGCCGACCTCGCCCGCGCCCTCGGTGACGGCTCGGTGGTGCTCACCGTCCGCGGTGCCGTGCGCCCGGATCGCAGTGACGCCGTGTCGGCCGCACTCGCCCGGTTCGTCGCGGCCGGACAGGCCGAGTGTCGACCCGACCTGATGCTCACCGGCGGAGCCACGGCGCGGGCCGTCGTCGACGCCGTCGGGCTCACCACGCTGCACCCGGTGGACCAGGTGCACCACGGCGCCGTCGTCTCGATCGCATCCGACGGACGCACCGTCGTCACCAGGCCCGGCAGCTTCGGAGATCCGTTCAGTCTCAGCGCCGTGGCGCGCTACCTCGCCGAAACCCCGTCCGTCCGCACCCAACCGAAGGCACTGACATGACCCTCCTGACACGAACCACTCCCCTGCCCGTCGTCGCGGTGACCATGGGCGACGGCGCGGGCATCGGGCCCGAGGTCATCGTCCGAGCCCTGCTCGACGACACCGCCATGGGCTTCTGCGACCCGATCGTCATCGGCGACGCCAAGCGTCTGGCGCAGGCTGCGGAGCTGCTCGGCGTCGACGTCGAGATCGTCCGAATCGACGACGTCGCCGCCGCAGAAAAGGCGCCGGGCCGCGTCAACGTCGTGGACCTCGACCTCCTGCCCGCCGATCTTCCATGGGGCGAGCTGTCGGCCGTCGCCGGCCACGCCGCCTACGAATACCTTCGCGTGGCAGCCGAACTCGCCGTCCGCGGCGACGTCCAGGCCATCTGCACGGCACCGCTCAACAAGGAGGCACTGCACGCCGCGGGGCACGTCTTCCCGGGACACACCGAACTGCTCGCCTACTTCACCGGCATCGAGGAGGTGTCGATGATGCTCTCGACACCCAAGATGAAGGTCATCCACGTGACCACGCACATCGGGCTCATCGACGCCGTCGCGCGCATCGAGCCCGGCCTCGTCGAGCGAACCATTCGCCGCGGCCACGAGGCGTTGGTGCGATCCGGTACGCCGCACCCCAAGATCGGCGTGTGCGGGATCAACCCGCACGCCGGCGAGAACGGACTGTTCGGCTACGGCGAAGAAGAGGAGAAGATCATCCCCGCGGTCGAGCTCCTCGTCGCCGAGGGCATGGACATCCACGGTCCGCTACCCGCAGACACCGCCTTCTTCCTGGCCGGCCGCGGCGACTACGACTTGATCGTCGCGATGTATCACGACCAGGGCCACGGGCCGGTCAAGGTGTTGGGGCTCGAGTCGGGCGTCAACATCACCGTCGGGTTGCCGGTGATCCGCACCTCAGTCGACCACGGCACCGCTTTCGACATTGCGGGCAAGGGAATCGCCGAGGCCGGTAGCATGGTGGAGGCGCTGCGGCAGGCAGCTGAAATGGCAAGCAGCACAATGAGTGTCGATTAGGGAAGAGCACATGGCGGTACGTGGTTCACAGGCGCGCCGCGCCGAGATCGTGCATCTCGCGCGATCGAGCGGTCTGGCGAGCGTCGAGGAGCTCTCGGCGCAGTTCGGCGTGACCGCCTCCACCATCCGCCGGGACCTGGGCCAGCTGACGTCCCAGGGTCTCATCGCCAGAACCTACGGCGGCGCGATCGCGCTCGACCGCCAGCCGGAATCGTCGCTGCGCCAACGCGCCCTGGAGGGCTATCAGGCGAAGCACGACATCGCGCGGTGGGCCGCCCAACAGGTGCAACCCGGCGAGACGATTCTGCTCGACGCCGGTACGACCGTGGGCGCCATGGGTGAATACCTCTGCGACGTACCGGGTCTCACCGTCGTGGCCGCCGGCCTCACCGCGCTCGAAGCGCTCGCCGACGCCGACGACGTCCGCGTCGAGTGCATCGGAGGAACGCTGCGGCACCTCAGCCAAGGATTCGTCGGACCCATCGCCGAGGCAAGCCTGCAACGCCTGACGTTCGATCGCGCCTTCCTCGGCGCCGACGCCGTCAACGCGACCCTCGGCATCTGCGAGGCCGAGCTGGAACAGACCCGGCTCAAGGAGATGATGATCGAGCGGGCCGGCACCGTCTACGTCCTGGCTCACGCCGGCAAGTTGGGCAGCCGGCCGTTCCACGCGTGGGCCCCGATCCCGCCGGGCACGACGTTGGTCACCGACGAGTCGGCGACCGACGAGCAGACGCAGCCCTTCACCGCGGCGGGCCTGACCGTCGTCCGCGCGCCCGGCTCGTAACCGCCCGTCCGCACTAGCCGCCTGCGAACCGCGCGACCACCGTCACGACGACGGCGCCGAACAGCAGCACCGGGCCCACGATCTCGACCACCGTCAGACCGCCGCTGACGACGGCGAGCACGCCAAGGGGGATGGCACCGACGAGCAGCCCCACCCGGAGCGCCAGCGGGCGCTGCGTTCGCAGGACCGACCGCCACGTACGCATCGGGACGACTCGGCTCAGCCACCCCGCGTAGGCCAGCAACGCCAGCGTGCACACACCGACGGCGATGCGGTGACCCACGTCGGGACTGGTGCCCTGCCCGACGGCGGGAATGCTGACGATGATCACCCAACCCAGGACCAGCACCCCCACGGTCGCCAGCCGCAGGAGCCGGGCCAGGGTGATGCCGATGTTGCGCCGCGCCAGGTCGCCGAGATCCGGGTCGAGCCTCGCGGCGCCGAGGAACCCGCTCAACGCCGCCGACCACTTGCTGCGGGCGAGGCGGTTGACGCCAATGTTGTGGACGGCCGACGCGTTGGCCGGATCCAGTTGCAGGGCTTGCTCATACGCGCTGGTCGACTCCTCGGACCTGCCAAGCCGGGCCAGGATCTGGCCGCGCAGGACGTGGCTGTCGGCGCTGGTGGGGTCCAGCCGCAGCGCCTCGCCGACCACGAAGAGCGCGTCATGAGGCCGTCCGACCTTCAGCAGCATCTCGGCGTACACGAAGTGGGCGAGGCGGTCACGGGGCTGGGCGGCGACACCGCGCCATGCCATGTACAGCGCTTGGTCCACCCGCCCCGCCGCGTCGAGCGCGACGGCGTAGATCCGCATCGCAAAGCCGTACTCGGGCGAAATGGCCAGTGCGGCATAGGCGTTACGAGCGGCGGCGTCGTACTGCCGGGTCAGCACCTGCACCCTCGCCAGGTTCGCCAGCAGCACCGCGTTGTCGGGGGCGGTGACCAGCGCCTCCCGCAGCACCTCCTCGGCGCGGGCGTGGTTGCGGGCGTCGGCGTACGCGGTGGCGAGGGCGACGACGCCGTCGGTGTCACCGGCAGCGGTCAACGCATCTTCTTGCGGCGCAGATAGGTGGCCAGCTCGTCGTAGGTGCCGTCGCCGTTGGCGAATTCGACGACGTTGCGCGCGGTGTCGAACCACGGGCCCGCACTGGGACGAATCTGCACCAGCGCGGCGTCGACGTCGCTCATGCGGACCGGCCGGACCTCTCCGGCCCTCAACGAGTCCGCCATCGCGAGCTGCGTCGCGGTGTCGCAGACGTGGGCGATGTCGGCACCGGAGAAGCCGTCGGTCCGCTTCGCGACGGAGGCGGGGTCGATGCGCTCGACCGGCCGGTCGCGCAGATTCATCCGCACGATGGCGGCGCGCGCCTCCGTGTCGGGCAGCCCGACGAAGATCATCCGGTCGAACCGGCCGGGCCTACGCAGCGCCGGGTCGACGTCCCAGGGCATGTTGGTCGCCGCCAGCACGTACACGCCGTCGTTGGACGACGTGGCGGTATCCAGCTCGGCGAGAAGCGCGTTGACGACGACGCGAAGGCCCGAGCCGTTGCTCAGCGCCGCGCGCCGCTGCCCAAGGGCGTCCACCTCGTCGAAGAACAGCACGCACGGCGCGTTGCGGCGGGCCGTGTCGAAGATGCGGTTGAGCGCGCGTTCGCTGTCGCCAAGCCAGTGCTGCAGCACGTCCGCGATGCCGACGGCGTAGAAGTTCGCCCCGAGTTCGCCGGCCACCGCCCTGGCCAGGTACGTCTTGCCGCACCCCGGCGGGCCGTACATCAGCAGGCCACCGCGAGCGTTGACCTTGTAGGCCCGCATCAGCTCGGGATTGCGGATGGGTCCGAGCAGGGACACCTCGAGCCGCTGTTTGACCGCCTCCATGCCCGCGACGTCGGCGAGGGTGACCTCACTGCGTCGGACCACGTCGACGTCGGTGGCGTCGACCCCGTCGGCGGTCTCGGCGTCACCGTCGACGAAGGCGGGGCCGATGATGTCGGACACCTCCTCCTCGGCGGCCGACCAGTTGAACTCAGGCTTCGGGCTGGGCGTCGGCGCCTCGGTCACGGTGCCCGTGGCCAGACCGGCGGTGCATCGTTGCAACAGGCTCAGCGCCGCGGCGTTGGAGGCGTCCTGGGCCAGCGCGGCGCTGCAGTGGGTGAGCGCCTCGGTGTACCTGCCCTGCTGAATCAGGAGGTCGACGAGGTGCAACCGTAGTTCGACGGCGTCGGGAGTTCGCGCAACGGCCGCAGTCAACTCGCGGATCACGGCGTCACTCGCCATTCCGCACCCCCTCCGCTCAACGCACGTTCGATCCTACTGACCGACCGGACCGCGCCTATCCCGCGGCGATCAACCCCACCGCGGCAATGGCGAGCACCATCCCGGCCGCCTGCCACCGAGTGACCCTCTCCTTGAGCACCACCAACGCGAGCAGCACCGTGCCCGCCGGGTAGAGCGAGACCAGAACGCTGGTCAGCGACAGCAGCGACGCCTGCAGCGCCAGGAGCACCGACACGTTGGCGACGGTGTCCAGCACGCCGGCCGCCAGCGCCAGCTTCATCGGCACGCCGGACGGGACGCGGAGATTGCCCGACGTCGCGGCGATCGCGAGGATCATCAGGCTTGCCGTCAGTCGGGCGAACACCAGCGGCCAGAGCCGTGCGTCCGGCGGTGCCTGGTCGATCAACACGAAGTTGAGTCCGAAGGCGAGGCCCGCACCAAGCGTCAGCCATGCCACCTTCGTCGTGAAGCGGTGGGCAGTCGAATCCTCGTCGCGCACTTCGCGACTCACCAGCACGACCGCGATCAACGCAAGCCCGATTCCGGTGACGGCCGACGCGCTCGGCCGCTCCCCCAGCGTCACGCCCGCCACGATGGGAACACCCGCGACCAGGATCGCCGTCAGCGGTGACACCAACGACATCGGACCGGCACCGAGCGCCGCGTAGAACCACCACACGCCGAACGCCTGGCTGAGCCCACACAGGCCGCCCCACACGACCGCGGGCGTCGACACGTGACCACCGACGACGACGGACAGCACCGTCAACAGCACCAGGGCCACCGGATAGGACACCAGCACCACGCGCAGCGCGGCGACCCGACGCGACGCCAGTCCACCGACGAAGTCGCTCAGCCCGTAGCCGATTCCGGACACCAAGGCCAGGACGACCCCGATCAGCTCATGCCCTTGGTGCGCCTGCCGAGTTCGCGGATCACTTCCCGGTCGGCGTCGCGCTTGGCCAAATCCTGGCGCTTGTCGTGGGCCTGCTTACCGCGAGCCAGCGCGAGTTCGACCTTGACCTTGCCGTCGGTGAAGTACAGCGACAGCGGAACCAGCGAAAGGTTGCCGTCCCTGATCTTGCCGATGAGGTTGTCGATCTGACCGCGGTGGAGCAGCAGTTTCCGGTTGCGCCGAGGCGAGTGGTTGGTCCACGAGCCGTGGTGGTACTCGGGGATGTGCAGGTTGCGCAACCACACTTCGCCGTCGTCGACGGTGGCGAAGGAGTCGGCCAGCGACGCCTGCCCCTCGCGGAGGCTCTTCACCTCGGTGCCCATCAACGCCACGCCGGCCTCGAACGTCTCCAGGATCGAATAATTGTGCCGCGCCTTGCGATTGGTCGCGACGACCTGGTTGTTCCGGTGCTTCTTGACCTCCGCGGCCGATTTCTTGGCCACCGCTAACGCCGTACGTACAGCCGCAGGGTGACGTACGCCGTGACACCGGACATCGCCAAGCCGAGGAACAGCATGATGGGCGCGCTGAAGTAGAGGACGTCCTGATAGTCGACCTGGGCAATCAGGTTGGCGTCGTAGAACTGTTTCAACGCCTTCTCGAGGAACAGCGCCCGCACCAGGATCAGCCCCCCGATCGCGATCACCACGCCGATGAACGCGGCCAGCATCGCCTCGACGAGGAACGGCAGCTGGGTGTACCAGCGGCTCGCGCCCACCAAGCGCATGATGCCGATCTCCGTTCTTCGCGTGTAGGCCGCGACCTGAACCATGTTGGCTATCAGCAGGATTGCTCCGACGGCCTGAACCAAGGCGATGGCGAACGCCGCCGCACTCAGCCCGTCGAGCACCGCGAAGAGCCTGTCGATCAAGTCCTTCTGATTCAGCACGTTGAGGACACCGGGCTGAGCCTTGAGCGCGTTGTCGAAGTCCTTGTGCTGCTCGGGGTCGTCGAGCTTCACCACGAATGATGCGGGAAACGCATCCTTGCCCGCAACGTCTTTGTATTGCGGGAACTTCTTGATCGCGTCCTCGTACGCGTCGCTCTGGTTGAGGAACCGGACCGACTTCACGTCGGTGCGATCCTCGATCTGCTTGCGCACCGCCTTGCACGGGTCGCCGTCGCACGTGGGGTCGTTGGCGGAGATGTCGTTGGTCAGGAAGACCTGACTCTCGACGCGGTCGAGATAGATGCCTCTCGAGCTGTCGGCGAGGCGGACGACCAGCAGGCCGCCGCCGAACAGGCCGATCGAGATGGCGGTCGTCAAGATCATGGCGACCGTCATGGTGACGTTGCGACGAAGCCCTGTCAGGACTTCGTTGACGAGAAAGCCGAAGCGCACTTACCGATCCATTCCATAGACACCGCGCTGTTCGTCGCGGATCAGTCGTCCCAGCTCGAGTTCGATGACTCGCTGGCGCATCGAGTCGACGATGTGATGGTCGTGGGTCGCCATCAACACCGTGGTCCCGGTGCGGTTGATCCGCTCGAGCAGATCCATGATGTCCTTGCTGGTCTCGGGGTCCAGGTTGCCGGTGGGTTCGTCGGCCAGCAGCACCAGGGGCCGGTTGACGAACGCGCGCGCGATGGCGACGCGCTGCTGTTCACCGCCGGACAGCTCACTGGGCAGCCGATTGGCCTTGCCCGACAGGCCGACCATCTCGAGGACGTCGGGTACCACCCTGTTGATCACGTCGGAGCGCTTGCCGATCACCTCGAGTGCGAAGGCGACGTTCTCGAACACCGTCTTCTGCTGCAGGAGGCGGAAGTCCTGGAACACGCATCCGAGGACCTGACGCAACCCGGGGATGTGCCGGCTGGCGAGCTTGTTGACGTGGAACTTCGACACCTGGATGTCTCCGTGCGTCGGGGTGTCCTCGGCAAGGAGCAGCCGCATGAACGTCGACTTGCCCGATCCGGACGGCCCGATGAGGAAGACGAACTCACCTTTTTCGATCTTGAGCGAGACGTTGTCCAGAGCTGGCCGTGCCGAGGATTTGTACTGTTTGCTCACGTGGTCGAGGGTGATCATCACGGCACGCCAGTGTAGCCGGGCCGACTTCGAGCCCCCGACTACCCGGGTGGCGGGGGCACCAGTACGGGCAGCGTGATGCCCGGCAGGATCGCCGTCGTCGTGGTGGTCGACGTGCCCGAACGGTTGGGCACCGGCTGGCCGGGAGACGTGATCGGGGTCTGCGTCAAGGTCGTCGGCGGCAGTGGTCCCGGCCCGTCGGGGTCGACGACGGTCGTCGCCGTCTCCGGCGCGCTCGTGGTGGGCGTTCCCGTACCGCTGGTGGTCTCCGTCGGGGTCGTGGACTCCGTCGTCGAGGTCTCGGTGGTCCTGGACGTCCTCGGCGTGCTGTACGTCGTCTTCGGCCGCGTCTCGACGTTGGTACGCGGAACCCAGGTGTACTCCGGGTCGGGCACGTACCCGGGCGGCACCACCTGAGTTGGCTCCGACGCGGCCGGCGGTGGCGGGGCGTAGGTCGCGTGCAGCCACCACGTGAAGCAGAAGGCGACGATGAGGGCGGCGGTCGACGTGCGCACCCGTCCGCCCGGCAGGTATGCCGGCCACTCGCGGCCTTCGCCCGCCTTGCGGAAGTTGAGGTTGAACTTCACTTGTCCTGACCCCCGTTCTGCGGGTCCTCGGCAATGGCCGACGTCGCCGTGGGCGACAGCGCGCCCACCGTCGGCGACGACTCGGCCGGGCTGGCGATGCCCGCGCGTCGCAACGCCGCGACGACGAGCACGCGCAGCTGCCTGCCGACCTCGAACTGCTTGCCGGGCAGCGTGCGGGCTACCATCCGCAGGTTCACCGTCTCCAGCTCGATGCTCTCGACGCCCATCAGCTGCGGCTTGTCCAGCATCAGGGCGGCCATGTGCTCGTCCTCCATGGCCTGGTCGCACACCTGGTGCAGCACGTCGTTGACCTTGCTCAGATCGGCGGTGGTGGGGACCGGGATGTCCACCACCGCGCGCGCCCAGTCCTTGGACTGGTTGACGGTCTTCACGATCTGACCGTTCGGGATCGTGAACACCTCGCCCTCGCTGGACCGCAGCTTGGTGACGCGCAGCGTGACGTCCTCGACGGTGCCCTCGGCCGGCAGCGCGATGCCCGACACCGTCAGCGCCACCAGGTCACCGAAGCCGTACTGCTTCTCGGTGATGATGAAGAAACCCGACAGCAGGTCCTGGACGACGCGTTGCGCACCGAAACCCAGCGCCGCGCCGAGGACGGCGGCCGGCGCCACCAGCGAGCCGACGGGGATCGCCACGATGTCGGTGATCTCCACCAGGACCATGACGCACAGCAGCGCGATCGTGACCCAGGAGATGACCGAGGCGACCGCCTGCCGGTGCTTGGTGGTCTCCGACCGCACCAAGGCGTCGCTCTCGCGGAAGTCGGCGTCGATGCGGCGGGTGATCTTGCGGGCCGTCCACTGGACGAATCGGGCCGCCAAGATGGCAGCCAGGATCAACATCACGATCCGAAGACCGCGCGTGATGATCCATTCCCCGATGTCACCGCGCCAGAAGTCGTGCCAACTGTCGGCCCAACTGAGTGCCAAGAACGTGTTAGTCGTCATCTTTCCTATTGCGCCAACGGATGCCCGCTTCCAGGAAGCCGTCGATGTCGCCGTCGAGTACCGCGGCCGGATTTCCGACTTCGTAGTCGTTACGCAAATCCTTGACCATTTGATACGGATGCAGGACGTAGGAGCGCATCTGGTTGCCCCACGAACTGCCGCCGTCGTTCTTCAGCGCGTCCATCTCCGCGCGCTCTTCGAGCCGCTTGCGCTCCAGCAACTTTGCCTGGAGAACTCGCATTGCCGAAACCTTGTTCTGCAACTGCGACTTCTCGTTCTGGCAAGTCACGACGATACCGCTGGGGATGTGGGTGAGTCGAACGGCGGAGTCGGTGGTGTTGACCGACTGCCCGCCCGGACCGCTGGATCGGTAGACGTCGACCCGCACGTCGCCGTCGGGAATGTCGATGTGGTCGGCGGTGTCGACCACCGGCAACACCTCGACGTCGGCGAAGGAAGTCTGGCGCCTGCTCTGGTTGTCGAAGGGGCTGATGCGCACCAGGCGGTGCGTGCCCTGCTCGACCGAGAGCGTGCCGTAGGCGTACGGCGCGTGTACCGCGAACGTGGCGCTCTTGATGCCGGCCTCTTCGGCGTAGGACGTGTCGAACACCTCGACGCCGTAGTCGTGCTTCTCCGCCCAGCGGATGTACATCCGCATCAGCATCTCCGCCCAGTCGGCGGCGTCGATGCCACCGGCACCGGACCGGATGGTCACGACGGCCTCGCGCTCGTCGTACTCCCCCGACAGCAGGGTGCGAACCTCCATCGCCGCGATGTCCTCGCGCAGCTTCTCCAGCTCGACGTTGACGTCGGACAGGGCGTCCTCGCCGCCTTCCTCGGCGGCGAGTTCGTACATGATCGGAAGGTCGTCGAGTCGCTGCCTCAACTCCTCGACGCGGCGCAATTCGCTCTGGGCGTGCGACAGCTCGCTGGTGACCTTCTGGGCGCGCGTCTGGTCGTCCCAGAGCTTCGGATCTGACGCCGCGTCCTCCAGCGTCTTGATGCGGTCGCGGAGCCCGTCGACGTCGAGCACCCGCTCCACGGTCGTCAGAGTCGTGTCGAGCGAGGTGATGTCGTCTTGCCGGTCGGGATCCACGGGAGATCAGGTTACCGACCGTTGTCCGGGTCTAGCATCGGCTTGGTAACCAGCCCGGCGACGACGCGACAGCCCCTTGCGCGTTTCCGGGCCTACTCAGCTTCCCCTTGGAGGGCTAATAGATGCGCCCATACCACGTGGCGATCGTCGGTTCCGGTCCGTCGGGCTACTTTGCCGCGGCCTCGCTGCTGAAGTTCGCGGACTCGTCGACCGGCTCGGAGGAGTCCAGGGACGTGCGGGTCGACGTGTTGGAGATGCTGCCGACGCCGTGGGGTCTGGTGCGTTCCGGCGTGGCCCCCGACCACCCGAAGATCAAGACCATCAGCGCCCAGTTCGAGAAGGTGGCGAGCGATCCCCGCTTCCGCTTCTTCGGCAACATCCGAGTGGGTGAGGACGTCCAGGCCGAGGAGCTGGCCGACCGCTACGACGCGGTGATCTACGCCGTGGGGGCGCAGGCCGACCGCCCACTCGGGATTCCCGGCGAAGAGTTGCCGGGCAGCGTCGCGGCCGTCGACTTCGTCGGTTGGTACAACGCCCACCCGCACTTCGAGGAGATGGCCCCGGACCTGTCGACCGGGCGAGCCGTCGTGGTCGGCAACGGCAACGTGGCCCTCGACGTCGCCCGCATCCTGGTCAGTGATCCCGATGCGCTGGCCAACACCGACATCGCCAACCACGCCCTGGAGTCGCTGCACGCGCGGGGCGTCGAGGAGGTGGTGGTCCTCGGGCGCCGCGGCCCGCTGCAGGCCACGTTCACCACGCTGGAGTTGCGGGAGCTCGGCGACCTGGAGGCGATGGCCGAGGTGGACGTGGTCGTCGACCCGGCGGACTTCGCAGGCATCTCCGACGAGGACCTCGAGGCGGCGGGCAAGACCGTCAAGCAGAACGTCAAGGTGTTGCGCTCGTATGCGGACAAGCCTCCGCGAGGAGCCAAGCGGCGCATCGTGTTCCGGTTCCACACCTCGCCGATCGAGATCAAGGGCGACGACCGGGTCACCTCGATCGTGCTCGGCCGCAACGAGCTGGTGGACGACGGTGGCCGACTGGTGGCCAAGGACACCGGGGCGCGCGAGGAATTGCCCGCGCAGTTGGTGGTCCGCGCGGTCGGATATCGGGGCGTGCCCACACCGGGGCTCCCGTTCGACGAGCGTTCGGGGACCATTCCGCACACCGACGGCCGCGTCGACGGCACTCGCAACTCCTACGTCGTCGGGTGGATCAAGCGCGGCCCGTCAGGCGTCATCGGCAGCAACAAGAAGGACTCGGCGGCCACCGTCGAGACCCTGCTGGCGGACCTCGCGGCGGCCGACCTCGCCGAGGCGCACGAGGACACCATGGAGTGGTTGCTGTCGCGGCAACCCCACCTCGTCACCGGCGACCATTGGAAGGTGATCGACGCCCACGAACGGAACACCGGCGGACCGATGGGTCGGCCGCGGGTGAAGTTGACGAACGTGGCGGAGTTCCTGCGGATCGGGCACGGCTAGACCTCCGGCACGACTACCCCCGTTGCGGCGAGTTCACCGAGTCGGCCTCGATCGTGATGAGCAACCGGGTCTCGTCGGGATTGCCGCTGAAGTTCGGATACGGGATGCCCAAGTACTTCTGCGAGAGCTCGTCGATGCTCTCCCGTCCGCCCTCGGTGGTCGTCTTCACCACGCGCCCACGCACGGCGTAGTAGCCGTAGACGTTCTCGGGGTCCACGACGTTGACGGCGACGCGGGGATCTCGGGCGATGTTCCGCGCCTTCTGCATTCCGTCGACGATGTTGACCACGATGTTCTCGCCGTCCGTGGTCACCCACGTCTCGGTCAGCTGGGGCGATCCGTCTGGCATCAGCGTGGCGATGAAGCAGGGGCTTGGCTTGCGGAGGAGATCTAGCAGACCTGCGGGCAGTGGTTGCGGCATGACCTTGTCATACACCCGTCGTAATATCGAACACATGTTCGACGTGGTGGACGAGGCGGGGTTGGTCGATCGCATCGCCGCGCTCGAACGCGCCAAGTGCGCCGCAGCCGCCGAACAAGCCGTCCTGACCGCCCAACTCGACACCGCGCGCCGCGCCCGCGAAGCCGCCAACGGGATACCCGCGGCCAAGCGGGGCAAGGGGTTGGCCAGTGAGGTCGCCCTGGCCCGCCACGACTCCCCCAACCGCGGCGGTCGTCACCTTGGCTTCGCCCGCGCCCTGGTCCACGAGATGCCCCACACCCTGGCCGCCCTGGCCGCCGGCCGGCTGTCGGAATGGCGGGCGACGTTGATCGTCCGGGAGTCGGCCTGCCTGAGCGTGGCGGACCGGCGGGTGTTGGACGCGAGGATGTGCGCCGATACGAAGAGTTTGGAGGGCAAGGGTGACAAGAGGATCGCCGCCGACGCCAAGGCCATCGCCTACGAACTGGACCCCCACGCCGTCGTCGACCGCGCCGTGCGCGCCGAATCCGACCGCACGGTGTGGGTGCGCCCCGCCCCCGACTCCATGACCTACGTGACCGCGCTACTACCCATGACCCAGGGCGTCGCGGTCTACGGCGCCCTGCACCGCGCCGCCGAGGCGTGCGGCGACGGTCGGGGCCGCGGCCACGTCATGGCCGACACCCTCGTCGAACGCATCACCGGCCGCCCCGCCGAGGTCCCCGTCCCCGTCGCCGTGGACCTGGTGATCACCGACGAGACCCTCCTCGGCGGGGACCAGGCACCCGCCCGGGTACCCGGCTTTGGGCCCGTCCCGGCCACGGTGGCCCGCAGGCTGGTCGCCGCGGCGGCCGACGACGCTCGGTCGAAAGCTACGTTGCGGCGGCTGTACAAGCACCCCCGCAGTGGCGCGCTGGTGGCGATGGAGTCGCGGGCCCGTCTGTTCCCCAAGGGGCTGAAGAGATTCGTCGACCGGCGTGACGACACCTGCCGCACCCCGTACTGCGACGCCCCGATCCGTCATCACGACCACGCTCGCCCACACCGCCGCGACGGACCGACCAGTGCACTCAACGGACTCGGCGAGTGTGCGCACTGCAACTACGCCAAGGAGGCGACGGGCTGGTCGGTGACCACCACCAGTGACGAAAACGGTTGTCACACCGCCGAATTCACCACGCCCACCGGAGCCCGACACAGGTCGGTGGCGCCGCGAATGCCCGGGCGGCGGACGACGATCTACAGCGCCCTCGACGTCCGCCTGGCTCTGGCGCTGTCGGAGCACGCCGCCTAACGGAGTTCGGTCGGGCCCGGGGGCGGCGCGGGCGGGCCCGGCGGCGGTGGCGGCGCGTGTGGTTCGGGTGCGTCGCTTGGCGCGAAGGACCATTTCTCGGGGTTCTTGGTGCTGTACACGACGGGGATCAGCTGACCCATGCTCGGCGCCGTGCCGACGGCCATCTGCAGGCGACCGTAGACCTCGTGCTCGCGCACCGTCGGACCGTTGATGACGCCGGTGATCGTGACGAATTGCGAGCCGTCCGATGCGGCCCCGGCGCTGACTCCGGTGACGAGGAGCGTGCCAGGTGCGTACTGCCCTCCGCGGCCACCCGGTCCGCCAAGGCCACCGGGCCCCCGGGAACCACCGGGACCTCGCCGCCCCATGATTCGCGGTCCCACCAAGAGCACGAGGCCACCGACTACCAGCAAGAGCACGAGGATTTCAAACACGACACCCATGGTAGGACTGCACCCATGAGAACAGTCTCAGATGACCTCGGCCTCGCACTTCAGATGGCCGACGAGGCCGATGCGTTGACCCTGGACAGATTCGGCGCCCTAGACCTTCACGTTGAGACCAAACCCGACCTGACGCCGGTCACCGACGCCGACAAGTCGGCCGAGGAGCTGCTTCGCGGCCTGCTCGACGCAAATCGACCCGACGACGCGGTCCTCGGCGAGGAGTTCGGTGGCACAGCGGTTTTCGAGGGTCGGCAATGGGTGCTCGATCCCATCGACGGCACCAAGAACTTCGTCCGCGGCGTACCGGTGTGGTCGACGCTCATCGCGCTGCTGGACGACGGCGTGCCGACGGTCGGCGTGGTGAGCGCGCCCGCCTTGGCTCGACGGTGGTGGGCCAGTGCCGGCCAGGGTGCGTTCACGTCGTTCAACGGCGTCAGCCGTCGCATCTCGGTGTCGGGCGTGTCCGAGCTCGATTCGGCGAGCCTCTCGTTCTCCGACCTCACCACCGGTTGGGAGGACCGCCGAGACCGGTTCGTCGAGCTCACCGACGCGGTGTGGCGCGTACGCGGCTACGGCGACTTCTGGTCGTACTGCCTACTGGCTGAAGGAGCCGTGGACGTCGTCACCGAGCCCGAGGTCAAGCTGTGGGACCTGGCGCCGCTCGACATCGTCGTCCGCGAAGCCGGCGGTCGGTTCACCAACATCGAGGGAGCCCCCGGCCCGCACGGCGGGAGCGCGATCGCCACGAACGGGCACCTGCACGACGAGGTCCTGGGCTGGCTGACGGGCAGGTGAACGGCGCGGGCGTCAGATGTAGGGAAATCCCCGATTCACCCCGGCACCAAAGTCCCTAGCCTCGTCGCCATGAAGAAGTCCACCCTCCTCGCAGCCGCCGCACTCACCGGATTTGGCGCCGCCCTCGTCGCGCCGACGGCCGTGGCCGACCCGCGGATCAGCGTGCCCTTCGTCCCCGTGCTGGTACCCCTCGATCCGGAGGCGGACGATCACCGGTGACACCGTGACGGTCCCGTGACGTTGATAACACTCTCGGCTTATCTTACTCAATAGTAAGATACGGTCATGGCGTACTGCCCCAACGATGCGAGGCTGTCGATATGACCAACACCCTGCCGTCCCCGAGCGGCACCAATCAGCGCCCGAAGCGCACCGGTCGCGAAAGCGCGGTGGGCCTTCAGCGGCACAAGCGAACGGCGACCGACATCGGACTCGCCCTGCTCACACCCCTGCTCGGCCAGGAGTTCCTGGACCGCCGCGGCCTGCGGGACCCGCTCAACCGCGGCCTCCGCAACGGCGTGCAGACGGTGTTCTCCGCGATCGGCGGGTCGGCGCGTCAGTTCAACCGGGTTCAGCGGCTCGGAAAGCCGGCGACGCGGCTCAAGCCAAGTGGCGCAGACTATTTCGACCTGACGCCGGATGACGAGCAGAAGATGATCGTTGAGACGATCAGCGAGTTCGCCGAGGAGATCCTGCGGCCCGCGGCGCACGACGCCGACGCCGCCGCGACCTATCCCCCGGAGCTGATCGCCAAGGCCGCCGAGCTCGGCATCACCGCCGTCAACATCCCCGAGGACTTCGACGGCATCGCCGCGCACCGCACCACCGTCACCAACGCACTGGTGGCCGAGGCACTCGCCTACGGCGACATGGGGCTCGCCCTCCCCATCCTCGCGCCGGGCGGTGTCGCGTCGGCCCTGACCCACTGGGGCAGCGCCAGCCAGCAGGCCACGTACCTTCCCGAGTTCGCCGGCGAGAACGTGCCACAAGCATGTGTCGCGATCGCCGAGCCACACGCGTTGTTCGACCCGACGGCACTCAAGACCGTCGCCACCCGCACCCCGGGCGGTTACCGACTGACCGGGGTCAAGTCGCTGGTGCCCGCCGCCGCCGACGCCGAACTGTTCGTCATCGCCGCGCAGCTCAACGGCAAGGCGACGCTGTTCATCGTCGAAGCCGCCTCGGAAGGACTCTCCGTCAAGGCCGACCCGAGCATGGGAATCCGTGGCGCCGCGCTGGGCCAGGTAGAGCTCGACGGCGTCGCGGTGCCGCTGCACAACCGGCTCGGCGAGGACGAGACGAGCGAGACCGACCACGCCCACAACTACTCCGAAGCCATCGCCCTGGCCCGATTGGGTTGGGCCGCGCTGGCGGTCGGCACGTCGCACGCCGTCCTCGACTACGTCATTCCCTACGTGAAGGAGCGGGAGGCGTTCGGCGAGCCCATCGCACGCCGGCAGTCGGTCGCCTTCATGTGCGCCAACATCGCCATCGAATTGGACGGGCTGCGTCTGATCACCTGGCGCGGCGCCGCCCGTGCCGAACAGGGTTTGTCCTTCGCCCGAGAAGCGGCGCTGGCCAAGAAGTTCGGCACGGACAAGGCGATGCAGATCGGCCTGGACGGCGTGCAACTGCTCGGCGGGCACGGCTTCACCAAGGAACACCCCGTGGAACGCTGGTACCGCGATCTCCGTGCACTCGGCGTGGCCGAGGGCGTCGTAGTTCTGTAAGCGGCGTAGTCCGCAAACTCCTGGTCTCTCGACACTATCCGAAAGTCCTTTCATGGCAATCAATCTCGAAATGCCCAAGAAGCTGCAAGCCGTCATCGACACGAGCCACGGCGCCGCCGCCGAGATGCTCCGGCCCATCTCGCGCAAGTACGACCTCGCCGAGCACGCCTACCCGGTCGAGCTGGACACGCTGGCCGAGCTTTTCGAGGGCATGACGGCGGCCAACACCATCTCCTTCGCCGGGGCCGAAGCGTTTCGCGACGGTGCCGACTCGAAGGTAAACGTCAACGGCGCCAACATGTCCGCATTGGTCAACGCGCTCGAGATCAGCTGGGGCGACGTCGCCCTGCTCTTGTCGGTGCCGTTTCAGGGGCTCGGCAACGCCGCACTCTCCGGCGTCGCGACCGACGAGCAGCTGACCCGTCTTGGCAAGGTGTGGGCAGCGATGGCCATCACCGAGCCGAGCTTCGGCTCCGACTCGGCCGCGGTGTCGACGACGGCCAAGCTCGACGGCGACGAGTACGTCATCAACGGCGAGAAGATCTACGTCACCGCCGGAGCCCGCGCCAGCCACATCGTGGTCTGGGCGACGCTGGACAAGTCGAAGGGCCGCGCGGCGATCAAGTCGTTCATCGTGCCGCGCGACCATCCCGGCGTGACCGTCGAGCGGCTCGAGCACAAGCTCGGCATCAAGGCGTCCGACACGGCCGCCATTCGCTTCGACAACGCCCGGATCCCGAAGGACAACCTGCTGGGCAGTCCAGAGATCAACGTCGACAAGGGCTTTGCCGGCGTCATGGAGACCTTCGACAACACCCGGCCCATCGTCGCGGCGATGGCCGTCGGCGTCGCCCGCGCGGCGTTGGAGGAATTGCGCACCATCCTCACCGAGGCGGGCGTGGAGATCTCCTACGACAAGCCTGCCCACGCCCAGAGTGCACCGGCCGCGGAGTTCTTGCGGTTGGAAGCTGATTGGGAAGCCGGCTACCTCTTGACCGTGCGGTCCGCCTGGCAAGCCGACAACAAGATTCCCAACTCCAAGGAAGCCTCGATGGGCAAGGCGAAGGCCGCCCGGGTAGGCAGCGACGTCACCCTCAAGGCCGTCGAATTGGCCGGGACCACCGGCTATTCCGAGAGCACGCTTTTGGAGAAGTGGGCACGCGACTCGAAGATCCTCGACATCTTCGAGGGCACCCAGCAGATCCAGCAGCTGGTGGTCGCCCGCCGGCTGCTCGGGTTGTCCTCGGCAGAGCTGAAGTAGCCGACCCGTCCTCGCTTCGCTCCTGCCCGCCGGCGCCATTCCCCCGTCGCTTCGCTCCTGCCCGCCGGCAGGGCACGATAACGTCATCGGAATGGATGACTTTCAGGCTCTGGTCGCACGGCAACACGAGGATCGCATCGACGCTGCGGTCGAGACGCTGACCGAGGCGGATCTGCCACCCGGTGAGGTAACCATCCGCGTGGCGTACTCCAGCGTCAACTTCAAGGACGCGCTGGCACTCACCCCGAAGGGCGGCGTGGCGCGGGACTACCCCCTGGTGCCGGGCATCGACCTCACCGGCGAGGTGGTCGCATCGTCGTCGGACGACTTCGCGGTCGGCGACGCCGTGCTCGCCCACGGCTACGAGATCGGCACCGGCCGGCACGGCGGCTACGCGGAGTACGCCCGGGTGCCCGCCGACCAGGTCGTCGCGCTGGGCTCTCTGACGCCCTACGAGGGGGCCGCGATCGGCACCGCGGGGTTCACCGCGGCCATGAGCGTGCAGGCGCTGATTGCCCGTGGCATCGAACCCGACGACGGTCCCGTCGTCGTCACGGGAGCCACCGGCGGCGTCGGATCGGTGAGCGTGGACTTGCTGTCGGCGGCGGGCTATCAGACCGTCGCGTCGACCGGCAAGGCCGACGCCGAGGAGCGGTTGAAGGCGCTGGGCGCGGCCGAGGTGATTCCGCGGCTGCCTGCCGACCCCGACGCCAAGCCGCGGGCGCTGGGCAAGACGCGCTGGGCGGGTGCGGTGGACTGCGTCGGCGGTGCCACCCTGGCCGACGTCATCAGCTCGCTGTCCTACGGCGGGGCGGTGGCGGCCAGCGGCCTCACCGGCGGCCCAGCGTTGAACACGACGGTGATGCCGTTCATCCTGCGGGGGGTCGCCCTGCTGGGCATGGACTCGGTGATGATGCGGATCGGGCCGCGCCGCGAATTGTGGACGCTGCTCGGCGGCTCCTTGAAGCCCCAGCGCCTGTCGCACATCACCCACGACGTGGACGTCAAGGACGTCGTCGACGTGATCGATCAGGTGCGGGCCGGCGCGTTCTCCGGCCGCGCAGTGGTGAAGGTGGCGGGCGGGTTCTGAACCCGCCCGCCACCTGTCAACCAGGGATCAGCCTCAGAGCAGGTGGCTGATCAGGTCGGGCTTCATCTGCTGCAGCTGCGCGCCCCAGTACGGCCAGTCGTGCGTGCCGGTGTCGGGGAAGTTGAAGACGCCATTCTTGCCGCCGGCCGCGATGTAGTTGTCCTGGAACGTGCGGTTGGTGCGGATGGTCAGTCCCTCGAGGAACTTGGCGGGCAGGTTGTTGCCGCCGAGCTCGCTGGGGGTGCCGTTGCCGCAGTAGACCCAGATGCGGGTCCCGTTGGCGACGATGGTCGGGATCTGGACCATGGCGTCGTTGTACTGCCAGGCCGGATCCGTCTCGGCCGGGCCCCACATGTCGTTGGCCTTGTAGCCGCCGGCATCACCCATCGAGAGGTTGATCAGACCGGGCCACTGACCCTCCGACGGGTTCAGGAAGCCCGACATCGAACCGGCGTAGGAGAACTGTCCGGGGTGGTGCGCCGACAGGACGAGCGCGGCGCCACCAGCCATCGACAGGCCGACCGCGGCGTTGCCGGTCGACTTCACGCTGTTGTTGGCCGCGAGGTAGGAGGGCAGCTCCTGGGTCAGGAAGGTCTCCCAGTTGTAGGTCAGGCAACCGGTCTTGCCACACGCGGGCTTGTACCAGTTGGAGTAGAAGCTCGACTGACCACCGACGGGCATGACCATCGACAGGCCCGAGTCGAGGTACCACTCGAACGCCTGGGTGTTGATGTCCCAGCCGTTGAAGTCGTCCTGGGCACGGAGGCCGTCGAGGAGATAGACCGCCGGGGAGTTGGGGCCACCGCTCTGGAACTGGACCTTGATGTCGCGCCCCATCGAGGGCGAGGGAACCATCAGGTACTCGACCGGGAGGCCGGGACGGGAGAACGCCCCTGCGGTCGCGCTGCCACCTACCGCGCCGATCATGCCTGGCAGCAGAAGCACCGCCATGGTCGCCATGAGTAGTCGGCGCGTCCAGCGCCCGAGAACACCGTCAAACAACATCTACGAATCCATCCAGTTCCTGTTACGGGAAAACCGACGACGTGGGCGATGCGAGCTCGCCCTAAAGCGGCGACGGGATCGCCGCCTGCCGCGCCCGCGCAGCCTTAGCAGGCGGACCTGAGTATTAACTTGTCGGTACGAAGTAAAACATGGCGCGACGACCGCCAGCCACTCCGCCAGACGTCCGTTGAATGACGGCTGCGTCAACCGACGGCCATTTCAGAGCCCTAAACTGCTGGTCGTGGCGAGTTCCCGCGGCGCTGCCGGCAACCGGCTCGCATTGGACGACTGGATCGAAGCTGGCTATGCCCTGCTCGCGGAGGAGGGCATCAAGGCCTTGAAGGTCGACCGGTTGTGCGAGCGGCTGGGCGTCACGAAGGGCAGTTTCTACTGGCACTTCGACGGGATGCCGAGTTACCGTGCCGCTCTCGTCGGATCGTGGGGCCCGTTGCGCGAGCAGGATCGCTCCACCTTCGACGACACGGGTGAGGCAACCCCCCGGGAGCGGCTGTCGCACATGATGTCGTCGTTGCTCAGCCAGCGGCACTGGACGCTCGAGCGGGCGATGCGGGAATGGGCACGCACGGACGACGCCGTGGCCGAGAGCGTCCGGGCTGCGGACCGCCGCGTGCTGCGGGCCGTGCGGCAAGCCTTCGTGGACTACGGCTTCGACGCCGACGACGCCGACCTACGCGCCAACGCCACGTTCGCGGCCGGCATCGGCTTTCTTCACCTCTCCGGTGCGACACCGGATGCCCGGCACGAACTCAGCGCCGAACGCTTCCTCGACCTGATGCTGGGACGCTAATCCACCATACTTTTTAGTATGTTAACGTCGGCGGCATGAGCCACGTCGGGTTGATCACGGATGAGTTCGTCGGCCGGTTGGCCGACCGCGCCCGCGAGGCCGAGGAGCTTCGACGACTCCCCGACGCGACGATCGCAGACCTGACCGCATCGGGATTCACCGAACTCCTGGTGCCGAGGCGATTCGGCGGCCAGCAGGCGGACTTTCCCGCCATCCTCGATCCCGTCCGCAGGATGGGGCACGGCTGTACGTCCAGCGCGTGGACCATCGGCTTCTACGTGCTGCACAACTGGATGCTGGCCCTGTTCGGCGAACGCGCACAGGAGGAGGCCTTCGCCACGCGGCCCTTTCTGGCGCCGGCGCCGCTCGCACCGACGGGTCGCGGCCTCCCGGTCGCCGGCGGGGTTCGCCTGAGCGGCCGCTGGTCGTGGGCTACCGGCGTGACGGCGGGCAACTGGCTGATCGTCGGGGCGCTGTGCGGGCCGGACGACGGCCTTCAACCGGCCTTGGCCCTGGTTCCCGCCACGGACTTCACCGTCGACGACGTGTGGCACACCGACGGCATGCGGGCAACGGGCTCCCACGACGTGGTGGTCACCGACGCCTTCGTGCCCGAACACCGCCTGGTGAAGGTGACCGACATCCATGCCGGGACAGCGCCCGGTGCGGGCCTGCACGACGTGCCGACCTATCGATGGCCGATGGTTCCGGCCTTGGCCCTCCTGGCTTCGATGCCGGCACTCGGCGCCGCCGAACGGGTGGCCGAGATCTACGCCGAGCGGCTGGCCGGACGCGTGCTCGCCTACGAGGGCGTCATGCAACGGGACAAGCCCATCGCCCAGGCTCACCTTGGGGAGGCGTTGGTGCGGCTGCGCGCCCTGCGCGGACTGCTCGCCGACACCGTGGCGACGATCGAAGGACTCGTTCGGGAGGGCGAACTCGTTCCGCGAGCAGTCCGGGGCGACGCCAGACTGGCCGCGGCCCACATCGTGCACGAGTCTCGTGCCGTAGTCGCCGCCTTGACCGAGGCCTCCGGAGCCAGTGCCCACTTCCTGACCTCTCCCCTGCAGCGATTCAAGCGCGACGTCGACGTCATCTCCGGACACGTGGTCTTCGACTACGACACCAGCCGTGAACTGTCGGGCGCCCTAAGGCTCGGAATGAAGATTCCGCGGACGGCGATGGTGTGACATGACGGGCATGCCCACTACGAGCGTGACGCACTTCCTTCAGAAGCGGGTGGCCAACCCGCTGATGCGGCGCAACCCGCTGCAGACGCTGCTGGAGACCCGCGGCCGCACATCCGGGCAACCCCGCCGGACCCCGTTGGGTGGCAAGCTCGACGGCCAGCACTTCTGGTTCGTCTCCGAGTTCGGCGACAAGTCCCAGTACGTCCGCAACATCCAGGCCAATCCCCGCGTCCGGGTGCGGGTGCGCGGCACGTGGCGGGCGGGCACCGCACATCTACTGCCCGACGACGACGCACGCGCGCGGCTCCGAGAACTGCCGCGGTTCAACGGCTTTGGCGTACGCGCCTTCGGCACCAATTTGTTGACGGTGCGCGTCGACCTCGACTGACCGCCCCCCGCCCAGGCCTTGTCAGACACCAAATATAAAAGTAATGTCAGTTTCAGTTTTGTTTGGGCCCACGTCATCGGAGACAGCCATGGAATCGTTCGTCCACCTGCGCAAGGGCACCACCCCGCGACGCCTGCACGCCGACCTCGACGGCCTCAAGGACGACGAGTTGGGCCGTGGTGGATTCACCGGGCGCACCGCCAACATGTATCGCCGCGACGATCCCACCGCGTATCGATCGGTGGGGCCGCTACGTCCCCTCGACGTCCTCTCCACCGAGCTCAAGCCCACCGATGCCACCGCCGCCGACGGCGGTCCCCTGCTGCTGTTCTCCAACGCCGACTGCCGAGTGCTGCTGTCCCGACGCTCAGAGCCCATGCCCTACTTCGTCCGCTACGTGGACGGCGACCTGCTGTTCTTCGTGCACGAGGGGTCTGGCGTGCTCGAGACGGAGTTCGGGCCGCTGCGCTACCGCGTCGGCGACTGGGTGTACGTGCCGAAGGCGTGCACGTGGCGTCAGGTGCCGGATTCGCAATCCACCCTGTTGATGATCCAGGCGACCGACGAATTCCGGGTGCCGCCACCGGCCCAGCTGGGCAGACACTTCCCGTTCGACCCGTCGCAGGTCGTGATCCCGGACCCGGATCCGATCGACACCGGCGACGGGCCGCTGCGGGACGGGGAGTACGAAGTCCGCCTGGTGCACGCCGAGATCGACGGGGCGGAGTCGACGTCCCTCTACTACCGGCACCACCCGCTGGACGTCGAAGGCTGGCGCGGTGACAACTTTCCGTTCACCTTCAACATCGCCGACTACAACGTGGTGACCTCCGACAGCGTGCATCTACCGCCGACCGTGCACCTCTTCATGCAGGCGACCGGCGTCTACGTGATGAACTTCCTGCCCAAGCCGGCCGAGAGCGCGCCGGGCACCGAGCGCACCCCGTGGTATCACCGCAACGTCGACTTCGACGAGATCGCGTTCTTCCACAGCGGGTCCCTCTACGGCATCCCCATGCCGCCCGGGCTGATCTCCCATGCACCGCAGGGAGTTCACCACGGCGCACCGGAGAAGGCCCGCGAACGGGCCCGCCGCAAGTTCGACGAGTACTCCCGGGTGGACTGGTCGGTGATCTCGATCGACACCCGGCGAAGACTGGTGCCCTCAGCCGAGGTGCTGGCCAACGATCTCGGGCAGCACGCGTGAGCGTTCCGGTGAGGCACGACTACCAGCGGATCCCGTACCTCGTCGCCTACCAGAACACCTCCGGCGTGCGGGACGTGTACGGCGGCGTGGCCGAGCTCGTCGTCCTCGAGAGCTACCTCCTCAAGCCGGACCGACCCAGCGACACCGTGCTGGTCTTCATGCATCCCATCGGCGGCGGCGCCTACCTCCCGATGATCAACGGTCTGGCCCGCGCCGGCCATCACGTCATCTACTGCAACAGCCGGTTCCGCGGCACCGACTCGGCACTGCTGATGGAGAAGGTCGTCGAGGATCTCGGCGAGTGCATCAAGGACGCCAAGAACCGGCTCGGCTACGCCAAGGTGGTGCTGGCCGGCTGGAGCGGCGGCGGATCCCTGTCGGTGTTCTACCAGCAGCAGGCGCAACACCCGACCGTCACGGCCAGCCCGTCCGGCGACGGCCCCGACCTGACGACGCTGGGACTGATGGCCGCCGACGGGCTCATGCTGCTCGCCGCTCACGTCAGCCGGCACGGCACCCTGACCGAATGGCTGGACGCGTCGATCCTCGACGAGTCCGACCCGACCAAGCGCGATCGCGAGCTGGATCTGTACGACCCCACCAACCCCAACCAGCCGCCGTACACGGCCGAGTTCCTCGAGCGCTATCGCGCCGCGCAGGTGGCCCGCAACCGGCGCATCACCGCGTGGGTCAAGGAGAAATTGGCCAAGCTCTCCGACGAGGGCCGGCCGGCGGACGAATTCGCCTTCGTGGTGCACGGCACCATGGCCGACCCCCGCTGGCTCGACCCGACGGTCGATCCGAACGATCGCACCCCGGGCACCTGCTATCTGGGCGATCCTGCAGTGGTGAACAACTCCCCCGTCGGCCTCGCCCGGTTCTGCACGCTGCGCAGCTGGCTGTCCCAGTGGAGCTACGACGACGCCAACGGTGACGCCGTGGCCTGCGGCCCCGACGTCGCGGTGCCCACGCTGGTGATCGGCAACCTCGCCGACGACGCGTGCACTCCGAGCCACACCCGCCGGCTCTTCGACGCAATCGGACATCCCGACAAGGAGATGCACGAAATTCCCGGCGCCAACCACTACTACGCGGGCCCCGATCAGCGGGACACGCTGCGGCAGGCCGTGGGTGTCGTGACGGATTGGCTACACCGGAAGGGACTGTCCGTCTGATGGTTACCGGTCCACTCGACGGCATTCGCGTCATCGAAGTCGGCACGTTGATCTCCGGGCCCTTCGCCGGTCGGCTGCTGGGCGACATGGGCGCCGACGTCGTCAAGATCGAACCGCCCGGCTCACCCGACCCACTGCGCACCTGGGGGCAGGCCGAGGTCGACGGGCACCACTTCTTCTGGACGATCCACGCGCGCAACAAGAAGTCCGTCACGCTCAACCTGAGGACGGAGGCCGGCCGTGCCCTGTTCCTCGAGCTTGTCGAGCGCTCCGACGTCGTCGTGGAGAACTTCCGCCCCGGCACGCTGGAGAAGTGGAATTTGGGCTATGACGTTCTGCGCGAACGCAATCGCGGCATCATCCTGGTCCGCGTCTCCGGCTACGGACAAACGGGCCCCGACGCCCACAAGGCCGGCTACGCCTCGGTGGCCGAGGCCGCCAGCGGCCTGCGACACATGAACGGCTTCCCCGGCGGCCCTCCCCCACGACTCGCACTGTCGCTCGGCGACAGCCTGGCGGGGATGTTCGCCGCGCAGGGCGCGCTCGCCGCGCTGTACCGGCGAACCGTCACCGGCGAGGGTCAGGTCGTCGATGCCGCCCTGACCGAATCATGTTTGGCGGTCCAAGAATCCACGATCCCCGACTACGACGTCGGCGGCGTGGTGCGCGGACCGTCCGGCACCCGGCTCGAGGGCATCGCACCGTCCAACATCTACCCGACGGCCGACGGGAGCTGGGTGGTGATCGCCGCCAACCAGGACACGGTCTTCCGGCGGCTGTGCGCCGCGATGGGTCAGCCCGAACTCGCCACCGACGACCGCTTCGCCGACCACGTCAGCCGCGGCCGCAACCAGGACGCGATCGACGAGATCATCGCCGCCTGGGCCGCCCAGCGGCAACCCGCCGAGATCATCGACACACTGAGCGCGGCGGGGGTGATCAGCGGACCCATCAACACCGTCGCGGAGGTCGTCACCGATCCACAGCTGGTGTCGCGCGGCATGATCGCCGACCACTGGGACGAGAGAATCGAACGCAACGTCAAGGGGCCCGGGGTGGTGCCGGTGCTGTCGGAGTCCCCGGGGACCATCAGGCACGGCGGCTCGTTGACGCCGGGGCAGCACAACGACGAGGTGTACGGGGAGTTGTTGGGCCGGTCGGCCGCCGAACTGGACGCGCTGCGGACGGAGGGCGTCCTGTGAGCCCGAGCCTGCCAGAACACGTCACGATCCGCGAGGTGTGCCTGCGCGACGGCCTCCAGATCGAGGCACCAATCCCGTTGTCGGCCAAGATCGCACTGCTGGAGGCGGTGGTCGCCACCGGCGTCCGCGAGATCGAAGCCACCGCCTTCGTGTCGCCGTCGAAGGTTCCCGCACTGGCCGATGCCGCCGCCCTGGCCGCCGAACTCCCACGCTTCCGCGAGTCGCACGGGGTCGACTTCTCCGCACTGGTCGCCGGGCCCGGCGGAGCGAACCGCGCCGTCGCCGCGGGCATGGGCTCCATCGAGTACGTGGTGTCCGCCGCCGACGGCCACAGCCGCGCCAACGTGGGGCGCTCGACGGCCGAGTCCACCGACCTGATCGCGGACATCGCCCGCATCGCCCACGACGGCGGCGCGACGATCGAGGTCATCATCGCGACCGCATGGGACTGCCCGTTCGACGGGCCCACCGACCCCCGGCGAGTGGTCGACGTCGCCTCTGCCGCCGTCGAACTCGGCGCCGACCGGATCGCCGTCGCCGACACCATCGGTACCACCACACCGCGACGGGTGACCGCCCTCGTCGAACGCCTCCGCCCGATCGTCGGCGACCTGCCCTTCGGCGCCCACTTCCACAACACCCGTGGCGCCGGGCTGGCCAGTGCGTACGCCGCCGTGGCCGCGGGCATCCGACGACTCGACTCGTCGGCCGGCGGGCTGGGTGGTTGCCCGTTCGCGCCCGGCGCGAGCGGCAACATCGCCACCGAGGACCTCGTCTATCTGTTGCGCGACAGCGACATCGGCACCGACGTCGACCTACCCGCCGCCATCCGCGCCGCGGACGTCGCTCGCACCGCCGTCGGCCACGACCTGCCGAGCGCCCTGCTGCGCGCGGGCGATCGCATCCTGAGCTGAACGCGACCGTGACATCCTCCGAGTCGCTGCGCTCCCGCCCACCGGTGCCTGCCGAGTCACTCACCGCGAAGGGCCTGCAGACCCGTGAGGCCATCATGCGGGCGGCGCGAAAGCTGTTCGCCGAACGCGGTTTCCACGGCACCACGTTGACCGACATCACGTCCGCGGCCGGACGGTCGCCGGCCGCGTTCTACCGGTACTACTCCGACAAGGAGGACCTGCTCGCCGTCCTCGCCGAATCGTTCCTGCGCGACGTCGTCGCCCCCCTCGGCGCCCGGGTGCGCCTCCCCGCCTCACCCGATGACACCGACTTCTTCGTCTCTGCCGTCACCGGATACTGGAACATGTTCAAGCAGAACATCGGGATCATGGTCGCCGTCGACCAACTCGCGGCCGGCCAACCACGGTTCGCCGCGGTACAGCACGAATTCCGCCGCTTCGGCGTCGACGTCGTGCGGTCCTCGGTGCTACACGCCCAGGACCAGGGGTACGGGGCCGACCTCGATCCCGAACACATCGCGCTGGCGATCTCCCTGCTGTTCGAGAGGTTCACGGCGGTCTACCTCCGCGAGGACACCAGCACGTTGGGAGTGGCCCGCACCGACGAGGACGCGGTGCGCACCCTGTCGACCATCTGGCAGAAGACGTTGTACGGCTAGTGAGAGCCTGACCTCTAGAAGGGAATCATCGTGGATTTCGCCTTGCCGGAACACCTTCCGAGCCTGTTGGCCGAGATGGACGCGTTCATCGACGCGGAGATCAAGCCGCTGGAAGCCGAGCACATGCAGTACTTCGACCGGCGTCGCGAGTACGCCCGCACCGACTGGGAGAACGGCGGCATCCCGCAGCGCGCGTGGGAGGACCTGCTCGACGAGATGCGTCGGCGGGCCGACGCGGCGGGTTGGCTGCGCTATGGGCTGCCGTCGAGGTTCGGGGGCCGCGACGGCACCAACCTCGACATGGCCGTCATCCGGGAACACCTGGCGCACAGAGGCCTTGGGTTGCACAACGATCTGCAGGACGAGTCGTCGATCGTCGGCAACTTCCCGCAGGTGATCATGATGGACCGCTTCGGCACCGACGAGCAGAAGAAGGAGTGGGGCGAGGCCCTGCTGACCGGCGAACGCTCGATGGCGTTCGGGCTCTCCGAGCCGGACCACGGGTCCGACGCCACCTGGCTGGAGACCACCGCCGTGGCCGACGCGGACGGCTGGGTGATCAACGGCACCAAGCGATGGAACACCGGCGTCCACCGCGCCACCCACGACCTGGTCTTCGCCAGGACGTCCGGGCAGGCCGGATCCGCGACGGGCATCACCGCGTTCCTGGTGCCGTGCGACTCACCCGGCTTCAGCGTGCCCTTCTACTGGTGGACGTTCAACATGCCCACCGATCATGGCGAGGTCGAGCTGAAGGACGTCTGGGTACCGTCCACCGCGGTACTCGGCGAGGTCGACCGCGGCTTGGAGGTGGGTCAGACGTTCCTGCACGAGAACAGGATTCGACAAGCGGCCAGCAGCCTCGGCGCCGCTCAGTACTGCATCGACAGGGCCGCCCGGTACGCCTCGGAGCGAGTCGTGTTCGGCAAGCCCCTGTCGGTGAACCAGGCCGTCCAGTGGCCGCTCGTCGAGCTGCAGACCGAGGCACAGATGGTGCGGCTGCTCGTCTACTTCGCCGCCTGGCACCTGGACCGCAACCACCACATGGAGGTCAGCGACAAGGTGTCGATGGCCAACTACCGCGCCAACCGGCTGGTGTGCGAGGCCGCCGACCGGGCGATGCAGGTCCACGGCGGCCTCGGCTACAGCCGGCACGAGCCGTTCGAGCACATCTACCGCCACCATCGCCGATACCGGATCACCGAGGGCGCGGAGGAGATTCAGATCCGACGGGTCGCGCAGCGGATGTTCAAGTTCGGCCGGTCGTGAACGCCGAAGCCCTCGCCCCCGCGTTGGCCGGGGCGCTGCAACCCGCGCTGGGTGCCGTCACCGTCGCCGGCCTGCGGATGCTCACCGGCGGCGCCAGCCGGGCCACGTGGGCGTTCACGGCGGACACCGACACCGGACCCCGGGAGCTGATCCTGCGCATCGGTCCGCCGGACGAGATCCACGCGGGCATGCGGCTAGAGGCTGCGGCGCTGACCCGGGCGGCCGCTGCGGGCGCCCCGGTGCCGCACGTCCTGGTCGCCGACGATTCGGCCGCGGCCCTTGGCAATCCGTTCCTGGTGTGCGACTTCGTCGCCGGTGAGACCATCGTCCGGCGCATTCACCGGGCCCTGGACGACGCGTCCCGGGCCGACCTGGTGGTGCAGTGCGCCACGGCGCTGGCGGCGATCCACCGCGCCGACGCGGCAGGCATCGGCCTCGAGGAAGCCGACCAGCTCGAGGCGTGGCACGATCAACTCGACGCCATGGCGGACACGACGGCCACGTTCGAGTGGGCGTTCCGGTGGCTGGCGGCCCACCGTCCTCCCGCGTCGCCGAAGGTGTTGGTGCACGGCGACTTCCGCATGGGCAACCTCATCGTCGACGCCTCCGCGCGGCCGGCCCGGCTCACCGCGGTGCTCGACTGGGAACTCACCCACCGCGGGGAGGCATACGAGGACCTCGCCTGGTTCTGCATCCGCGCCTGGCGTTTCGGTGCCCCCCGGTCGTTCGAGGCGGGCGGCCTCGGCAGCGTCGACGACTTCCTGGGGGCATACGAGGACGCCTCTGGCACCGCCGTCGACCGGTCGACCATGCACTGGTGGCTGGTGCTGTCGACGCTGCGATGGGGCGTGATCTGCCGCTACCAGGCCGAGCGCCACCTCTCCGGGCAAACGCGGTCGGTCGAACTGGCCGCCATCGGACGGCGGGTCTGCGAAACCGAATTCGACTTGCTCACCCTGCTGGAGTCGGCGTCGTGAACCACCTCCACGGCAGACCGACCGCGGCCGAACTGATCGCCGCCGTCGCCGAGTTCCTCGAGACCGACGTCCGGCAGGCGACGTCGGGCGCCGTCAACTTCCACACCCGCGTCGCCGCCAACGTCCTACGCACGGTGGAACGGGAGCTGCTCGACGACTCCCCCGCGCCGGAACTTCTCGGCTTCGGCGACGAACACGGACTGGCCGCGGCGATCCGCGCCGGAGAGCTCGACGACCGCGCCGCCGAGGTGCACGCGGCGTTGCGTCGGCTCGTCGCCCACCGTCTCGCCGTCTCCCATCCCGGCTATGACGCGGAGTAGGCGCTCACGATCGACGCACCCGGCCCAGCCAGGCGGGTTCCTCGACCACCGTGCCGACCGGCAGGCCGAGCGCGTCGGCATGCGCCGGCCCGACGACCCCGCGATAGGTCGTGCCGTCGAGCGCCTCGATCTCCCAACCGTCGGCGAAGGCAGTCCGCACGGTCTCCTCACTGACCGACGGGCCGAAACCCCGGCCGGCATCCGAGAGGGCGAGGACGTGCAGGACGCCACCCGGACGGATCGCTCGATGCAGGCTCGCCACGTACCGCGTGCGGTCGGCGTCGTCGCCGAAGACGTGGAACAGGGCGCTGTCCAGGACGGTGTCGTAACCGGGCTCGGCGTCCAGGGTGAGGGCGTCGCGAACCTCGAAGTGCCCGTCGACCCCCCGTGCCGCCGCGTTCGCCCTGGCTTGCTCGACCGCGTGCGGCGAGAAGTCGACGCCGAGCACGTCGTAGCCGAGCGCCGTCAGCAGGATGGTGTGTTCCCCGAGCCCACATCCAACGTCGAGCACGGCGCCGCGGATGGCCCCGGTGCGCTCGAGTGCGACGACGGCAGGCTGTGGTTCACCGATAACCCAAGGCGGAGTGCCGGATTGGTAGGCCTCGTCGAATCTGTCCCTCGCTGGTGTAGTCATGTTTCGAGTGTGCAACCTGAACCAAAGTCGAGGTCAACCCCCGAAGGAGCCCGTCGTGAACGACGACCCCACCCGGGCCGTGGATCGGGAGGACGGCGACCGTGATCGCGCCCTGAGGGTCATCGGGTGGTTCATCGGAACCACCACCACGCGGCGCTACGAGGTTCTGGATCGGCAGTTCGTCGACGGCGGGTCCGTGCAGCAGCACGTCCTGCGCGCCGACGGGGTCAACGGGGCGGCGAGTACTTCGACCCGGCCGACCTGGCGCCACTGCTGACCTGACGGCCGAACCTGGGGTCATCGGCACCGGGACCGTCGTAGCATCGCCCTCGTGACCGACGCGCCCCTGAAGATCCTGGTCTACAGCGACAACGCTCGCACCCGCGACCAAGTTCGCAGTGCACTGGGCAAGCGGGTGCACCCGGATCTCCCCGAATTGGAGTACCTGGACGTGGCCACCGCGCCGGTCGTCATCGCGAATCTGGACCGGGGCGGCATCGATCTCGCGATCCTCGACGGGGAGGCCAGCCCGACCGGCGGCCTCGGCCTGGCAAAGCAGCTGAAGGACGAGGTGGCGGACTGCCCGCCCATCCTGGTGCTGACGGGACGCCCGGACGACGCGTGGCTGGCGTCGTGGTCACGAGCCGAAGCGGCAGTGACCCATCCGATCGACCCGATACGGCTCGGCGAGGCCGTCGCGACGCTGCTACGCCCCACGACCAGGTAATCAGCACGAAAAAGGCTGGCGCCATTGGGTTCTCGCGATGAGCCTCTCGCGAGCCGTCGGTACGCAGCCGCTCGTTCGGATCCTATCCAAAATGCGCCAACGCGACCGTTAACGAGACTAAGCTGTGTCGTAGCTCACATCGACAGCCCACCGAGGGAGCGACACAGCTGTATGAATGCCTATCTGCCCATCCTGGTTCTCGGCGTGATCGCGGCTGCCTTCGCGGTCGGATCGGTCGGCATCGCGCTGCTCATCGGGCCGCGACGCTACAACCGGGCCAAACTCGAGGCCTACGAGTGCGGCATCGAACCCGTCGCCCCCGGATCACCCGGTGACCTGCAGACCGGACAACGATTCCCGGTGAAGTACTACCTGACCGCGATGCTGTTCATCGTCTTCGACATCGAGATCGTGTTCCTCTACCCGTGGGCCGTCGCCTTCGACTCGCTCGGCCTCTTCGCCGTGGTCGAAATGCTGCTGTTCATGCTCACGGTGTTCGTCGCCTACGCCTACGTGTGGCGACGCGGCGGACTGAGTTGGGATTGAGCTGACATGGGACTCGAGGAACAACTACCGGGCGGCATCCTCCTCTCCACCTTGGAGAAGGTCGCGGGATACGTGCGCAAGGGGTCGCTGTGGCCGGCGACGTTCGGCTTGGCGTGCTGCGCCATCGAGATGATGGCGACGGCCGGACCGCGGTTCGACATCGCCCGCTTCGGCATGGAGCGGTTCTCGGCGACGCCCCGGCAGGCCGACCTGATGATCGTGGCGGGCCGGGTCAGCCAGAAGATGGCACCGGTGCTGCGCCAGGTGTACGACCAGATGGCCGAGCCCAAATGGGTTCTCGCCATGGGGGTGTGCGCGTCCTCGGGCGGGATGTTCAACAACTACGCCATCGTGCAGGGCGTCGACCACGTCGTACCGGTCGACATCTACCTGCCGGGATGTCCACCGCGGCCGGAGATGCTGCTGAACGCGATCCTGATGCTGCACGCCAAGATTCAGGACATGCCGCTGGGCGTCAACCGCGCCGAGGCCGTCGCCGCCGCCGAGGAGGCGGCCCTTGCGTCGCGGCCGACCATCGAGCTCAAGGGGCTGCTGCGGTCATGACGGGTGCCGACGGCAACGGCGCCCGACCGGACGGGCCCGAGAAGATCGGCCAGCGCCGCGGCATGTTCGGCGTCAAGGGCAGCGGCGACACCTCGGGCTACGGCAGGCTGGTTCGCGACGTCGCCCTTCCGGGTGGTTCCCCGCGACCCTACGGCGGCTACTTCGACGACGTGGTCGACGCGTTGGCCGCCGTCCTCGGCGACGACGCCTTCGCCGCCGCGGTCGAGCGCGTGGTGGTGTTCCGCGACGAGCTGACCCTCGACGTGCGGCGCGAGCACCTGGTGGCCGTCGCGCAGGCGCTCCGCGACGACGCCACGCTGCGGTTCGAGCTGTGTCTGGGGGTCTCCGGCGTGCACTATCCGGCGGACCTGGACCGCGAACTGCACGCCGTCTACCCGCTGATGTCGATCACCCACAATCGCCGGATCCGCGTCGAAGTCGCCGTCCCCGACGCCGATGCTCATGTGCCGTCTCTGTTTTCGGTCTATCCGACGACCGACTGGCACGAACGTGAGACGTACGACTTCTTCGGCATCGTCTTCGACGGGCACCCGTCGCTCACCCGCATCGAGATGCCCGACGACTGGGTGGGTCACCCCCAACGCAAGGACTACCCGTTGGGCGGCATCCCCGTGGAGTACCACGGCGCCGAGATACAACCGCCCGACCAGCGGAGGTCGTACAACTGATGCCCAAGCCCACGAACCCGCCTCAGGAGACAGTCGTCACGGTGGGCGGTGAAGACTGGCAGGACGTGGTCGACGCCGCGCGCGAGGGATCCGTCGCCGGCGAACGCATCGTCGTCAACATGGGCCCGCAGCACCCGTCCACCCATGGTGTGCTCCGGCTCATCCTCGAGATCGAGGGCGAGACCATCACCGAGATCCGCTGCGGAATCGGCTACCTGCACACCGGGATCGAGAAGAACCTCGAGTTCCGCAACTGGACCCAAGGCGTCACGTTCGTGACGAGAATGGACTACCTGTCGCCCTTCTTCAACGAGACGGCGTACTGCCTCGGGGTCGAGAAGTTGCTCGACGTCACCGACGAGATTCCCGAGCGCGCCAGCGTCATCCGGGTGATGCTGATGGAGCTCAACCGGATCTCGAGCCACCTGGTTGCCCTGGCCACCGGCGGCATGGAGCTCGGCGCCATGTCGGCGATGTTCTTCGGCTTCCTCGGACGCGAGCAAGTGCTGTCGGTCTTCGAGACCATCACCGGCCTGCGCATGAACCACGCCTACATCAGGCCGGGTGGACTCGCCATGGATCTGCCCGACGAGGCCATCCCGCAGATCGAGGAGCTCCTGGCGACCATGCCGGCCAAGCTCACCGACCTCGAAGACCTCCTCAACGAGAACTACATCTGGAAGGCGCGCACCCAGGGCATCGGGTACCTCGACCTGACCGGCTGCATGGCACTGGGCATCACCGGACCGTGTCTGCGCTCCACCGGTCTGCCGCACGATCTGCGCCGCGCCCAGCCGTACTGCGGATACGAGACCTACGACTTCGACGTGATCACCACCGACGAATGCGACGCCTACGGCCGATACATGATCCGTGTCCGGGAGATGCGCGAGTCGCTGAAGATCGTCGAGCAGTGCATGGCCCGGCTGAAGCCCGGACCGGTGATGATCACCAACAAGAAGCTGGCCTGGCCGGCCGATCTGAAGCTCGGGCCCGACGGGCTCGGCAACTCGCCCGACCACATCGCCAAGATCATGGGCGGCTCCATGGAGGCCCTCATCCACCACTTCAAGTTGGTCACCGAGGGCATCCGCGTCCCGGCGGGTCAGGTGTACGTCGCCGTCGAGTCACCGCGGGGCGAGCTCGGCGTGCACATGGTCTCCGACGGCGGCACACGCCCCTACCGAGTGCACTACCGGGATCCCTCGTTCACCAATCTGCAAGCGGTGGCGGCGATGTGCGAAGGCGGGATGGTGGCCGACGCGATCGCGGCCGTGGCGTCGATCGACCCGGTCATGGGGGGTGTGGACAGGTGACTCTCATCGATCTCCACCTGGGCCCCCGGCCGGACGAACCCGGACCGCCGATCTCCCGCGGGCCGCAGACCTACGCGGCCGAGGTGACCGACCGGTTGTCCGCCGACGCCGCCCAGATCGTGGCCCGCTACCCCGAGCCGCGGTCGGCGCTCCTGCCGCTCCTGCATCTGGTGCAGGCCGAGGACGGATATCTCACCCCGGCCGGAATCGCCTTCTGCGCCGGACGATTGAGCCTCACTCCCGCCGAGGTGACCGCCGTCGCCACGTTCTACTCGATGTACCGGCGGACCCCTACCGGCGAATACCTCGTCGGGGTGTGCACCAACACGCTGTGTGCGGTGATGGGCGGCGACGCCATCCTCGAGGTCCTCGAAGACCACCTCGACCTGCACGCCGGTCAGACCACCGCCGACGGCAAGGTCACCCTCGAGCACCTCGAGTGCAACGCGGCGTGCGACTACGCCCCGGTGATCATGGTCAACTGGGAGTTCTTCGACAACCAGACACCGGAGTCCGCCCGCAACCTGGTCGACGACCTCCGCACGGGGACGCCCGTGTCGGCCACTCGCGGCGGCTCGCCGTGTTCCTTCCGCGACACCTCACGGATCCTCGCCGGATTCGTCGACCGGCGGCCCGGCGCCAACGACGGCCCCACCGCCGGTGACGCGACCCTGGCCGGGCTGCGGGTGGCCCACGAGCGCGGGATGTCCGCTCCCGATCCCACGGAATCGCATTCCGCTGCATCGGGACCCGACGACGAAGCGATCACCGAAGAGGCCGCTCGCGACCAGCCGGCGCCCGGGCCGCAGGCCGATCTGCCACCGACGAACGGGGCGCACTCGTGACGCTGACACCGGTCTTGAGCAGCTATTGGGACGAGCCCTCGTCGTGGACGCTGGAGTCCTATCAGCGCCACGACGGCTATCAGGCGCTCCGAACGGCACTGGACATGGACGCCGACGCCGTGATCGGCCTGGTGAAGGACTCGGGCTTGCGCGGCCGCGGCGGAGCGGGGTTCCCGACGGGCCAGAAGTGGTCGTTCATTCCGCAGGGCACCGAGGGCGCGGCCGCCAAGCCGCACTACCTGGTGGTCAACGCCGACGAGTCGGAACCCGGTACCTGCAAGGACATTCCGTTGATGATGGCCACGCCGCACGTCCTCGTCGAGGGCGCGATCATCGCGGCCTACGCGATCCGGGCCCGGCACGCCTTCATCTACGTGCGCGGCGAGGTGCTGCCCGTGCTGCGGCGGCTACAGACCGCCGTCGCGGAGGCGTACGAGGCCGGCTTCCTGGGCGGTGACATCCTCGGCTCGGGATTCGACCTCGACCTGGTGGTGCACGCCGGCGCCGGCGCCTACATCTGCGGCGAGGAGACCGCGCTGCTGGACTCCCTCGAGGGTCGGCGCGGCCAACCGCGGCTGCGGCCACCGTTCCCCGCCGTCGCCGGCCTGTACGCCTGCCCGACGGTGGTCAACAACGTCGAGTCCATCGCCAGCGTCCCCGCCGTCGTGCGCGGCGGTGTCGAGTGGTTCAAGTCGATGGGGTCGGAGAAGTCGCCGGGCTTCACGATGTTTTCGTTGTCGGGTCACGTCACCACCCCGGGTCAGTACGAAGCGCCGTTGGGCATCACGCTTCGCGAACTGCTCGACCTCGCGGGCGGGGTGCGCGCGGGCCACGAGCTGAAGTTCTGGACGCCGGGCGGGTCGTCGACCCCGTTGCTGACGCCCGAACACCTCGACGTGCCACTGGATTACGAGAACGTCGCCAAGGCCGGCTCGATGCTGGGCACCAAGGCGCTGCAAATCTTCGACGAGACCACCTGCGTGGTGCGGGCGGTTCGCCGGTGGACGCAGTTCTACGCCCACGAATCCTGCGGCAAGTGCACCCCCTGCCGGGAGGGCACCTACTGGCTGGCGCAGATCTACGAGCGCTTGGAGAACGGCACCGGCCGAGCCGACGACGTCGACAAGCTGCTCGACATCGCCGACGCCATCCTCGGCAAGTCGTTCTGCGCGCTGGGCGACGGCGCCGCGAGCCCGATCATGTCGTCGCTCAAGTACTTCCGCGACGAGTACGTCGCACACCTCGAGGGCGGGTGCCCGTTCGATCCGCACGCCTCGATGCTGGCCGCACCGGAAGGAGTGGGCGTATGACGCTGGCCGAGCCCACCAAGGGGACCACCGACGTCGAGATGGTGTCGCTCACCATCGACGATCACCAGATCAGCGTTCCCAAGGGCACGTTGGTGATTCGCGCGGCCGAGCTGATGGGCATCCAGATCCCCCGGTTCTGCGACCACCCGCTGCTCGACCCCGTCGGCGCGTGTCGGCAGTGCCTCGTCGAGGTCGAGGGCCAACGCAAACCCATGGCGAGCTGCACCATCACCGTCACGCCGGACATGGTGGTGCGCACCCAGCTCACGTCGGAGGCCGCCGACAAGGCCCAGCACGGCGTGATGGAGCTGCTGCTGATCAACCACCCCCTGGACTGCCCGGTCTGCGACAAGGGCGGCGAGTGCCCATTGCAGAACCAGGCAATGTCCAACGGCCAGGCCGACACTCGCTTCACCGACGTCAAGCGCACCTTCCCCAAGCCCATCAACCTGTCCGCCCAGGTGTTGCTGGACCGCGAACGCTGCGTGCTGTGCGCGCGCTGCACCCGGTTCTCCAACCAGATCGCCGGCGACCCGTTCATCGAACTGCTCGAGCGTGGCGCGCTGCAACAGGTGGGCATCGCCGACGACGCGGCATTCGACTCGTACTTCTCGGGCAACACCGTCCAGATCTGCCCGGTCGGCGCGCTGACGGGTACCGCGTACCGGTTCCGCGCGAGGCCGTTCGACCTGGTGTCGACGCCCAGCGTGTGCGAGCACTGCTCCTCGGGATGCGCGCAGCGCACCGATCACCGCCGTGGCCGGGTGCTGCGGCGCCTCGCGGGCGACGACCCCGCTGTCAACGAGGAGTGGAACTGCGACAAGGGGCGCTGGGCGTTCACCTACGCCACCCAGGGCGACCGCATCGCCACGCCGCTGGTGCGCGACGCCGACGGCAGCCAGCGTCCGGCGTCGTGGTCCGAAGCCGTGGCGGTGGCCGTCCGCGGGCTCACCGCGGCGGGCCCGCGCACCGGGGTGCTGGTCGGCGGTCGGCTGACCATCGAGGACGCCTACGCCTACGCCAAGTTTGCCCGAATCGTGTTGGGCACCAACGACGTCGACTTCCGTAGCCGGGCCCACTCCGCCGAGGAGGCCGACTTCCTCGCCGCGGCCGTCGCCGGGCGGCCGATGTCGGTCACCTACGCCGACCTCGACAGCGCGTCCGCGGTTCTGCTGGTCGGGTTCGAACCCGAAGAGGAATCCCCGATCGTCTACCTACGTCTGCGCAAGGCGGCCCGCAAGCGCGGACTCGCGGTCACCTCGATCGCGCCGTTCGCCACCCGGGGGCTGCAGAAGATGGGCGGCACCCTCGTCGAAACCGTGCCGGGTCAGGAGGCCGCCGCCATCGACGCGCTCGGCGACGGCGTCGACGCCGGCAGCGTCGTCCTGGTCGGCGAACGGCTCGCCACCGCCCCCGGGGCGTTGTCCGCGGTGCTTCGGCTCGCCGAGCGCACCGGCGCCCGCATCGGGTGGATCCCGCGGCGCGCCGGTGAGCGCGGCGCACTGGAAGCCGGTGCGGCGCCCCATCTCCTCCCCGGCGGGAGACCGTTGGCGGATGCCGCCGCGCGCGCCGAGGTGGCCGCGGCATGGAACGTCGACGGTCTGCCCGCCGACCCGGGCCGGGACACGTCGGGCATCCTCGCCGCCGCCGCGGACGGCGCGCTGGGTGCACTGCTCGTCGGTGGCGTCGAGCTCGCCGACCTGCCCGATCCGGCGGCCGCCCTGGCGGCCGTCGAGGCCGCTCCGTTCGTCGTCAGCCTGGAACTGCGGCACAGCGCCGTCACCGAACGCGCGGACGTCGTGTTCCCCGTGGCCCCGGTGACCGAGAAGGCCGGCACGTTCGTCACGTGGGAGGGCCGCCCACGGTCCTTCGAGCCCGCGCTCCCGCCCAACGCGACGTCGGACTCCCGCGTCCTGGCCGCCCTGGCCGAGGAGGTCGGCGTCGCCCTCGGCCTGCGCGACGCGGCCGACGCGCGTGCCGAGATCCAACGGCTCGGCAGTTGGCAGGGCGCGTGGGCCGACGCCCCGACCGTGCCCGTCCCCCAGCCACGGTCGGCGCAGCCGGGACGCGCGGTGCTGGCGGGCTGGCGGATGCTGCTCGACGCCGGCCGCCTGCAGGACGGCGAACCTCATCTGGCCGGGACGGCGAGGACACCCGTCGCGCGACTGTCCCCCGCGACCGCCGCGGGCATCGGCGCGCACGACGGGCAACCCGTCACCGTCGCCACCGAGCGCGGTGCGATCACCCTGCCGCTGGCGGTGACGGAGATGGCGGACGCGGTGGTGTGGCTTCCGCTGAATTCTCTTGGCTCCCAGGTGAACGCGACGCTGGGCGTCACACCGGGGGCCGCCGTGGACGTCGCGGCGGGAGGTGACGTCGCATGACCTATCCCGATCTGAGTTCCTTCGGTCACGATCCGTGGTGGTTGGTGGTGGCGAAGGCGCTGGGCATCTTCGTGTTCCTGCTGCTCACCGTGCTGGTCGCGATCCTGCTCGAACGCAAGATCCTCGGCCGCATGCAGATGCGGTTCGGCCCCAACCGAGTTGGGCCGTTCGGACTGCTCCAGAGCCTGGCCGACGGGGTCAAGCTCGCACTCAAGGAGGGCCTCATCCCCGCCGGGGTCGACAAGCCGATCTATTTGGCCGCCCCCGTCATCGCGGTCATCCCCGCCTTCATGGCGTTCGCGGTGATCCCGATGGGCGGTCTGGTGAGCGTGTTCGGCACGCAGACCCCCTTGCAGCTAACCGATCTGCCCGTTGCGGTGCTCTACGTCCTGGCGGTGACGTCGATCGGCGTCTACGGAATCGTGTTGGCGGGGTGGGCTTCCGGGTCCACCTATCCCCTGCTCGGCGGACTGCGGTCGAGTGCCCAGGTGATCTCCTACGAGATCGCGATGGCGTTGTGCTTCGCCGCGGTGTTCCTGTACGCGGGCACCATGTCGACCTCCGAGATCGTCGCCAGGCAGCAAGGTCTCTGGTTCGTGTTCCTGCTGCTGCCGTCCTTCGTCATCTACGCCGTCTCCATGGTCGGTGAGACCAACCGCGCGCCCTTCGACTTGCCGGAGGCCGAAGGCGAACTGGTCGGAGGGTTCCACACCGAGTACTCGTCGCTGAAGTTCGCGATGTTCATGCTCGCCGAGTACGTCAACATGACCACCGTCGCCGCCTTGGCCACCACGATGTTCCTCGGTGGCTGGCAGGCGCCGTGGCCGTTCGACATGATCGACGGCGCCAACTCCGGATGGTGGCCACTGCTGTGGTTCACCCTCAAGGTCTGGACGTTCATGTTCGGGTTCATGTGGCTGCGGGCGACGCTGCCGCGCCTTCGCTACGACCAGTTCATGGGGCTGGGGTGGAAGATCCTCATCCCCATCTCGCTGGGCTGGATCATGACCGTCGCCGTCGTGCGGACCCTGCGCAACGAAGGTCATGACGGCCTGGTCGTCGTGCTCGTGGCCACCAGCGCGTTCGCGGGCCTCCTGCTCGTGGTCTACCTGTGGCGAACGTTGCGGCACAAGCAGGCTCGTCCCCAACGCCTCGCCGATCCCCCGTCGACCGCACCCGGCGCCTTCCCGGTACCGCCCATCCCCGCGAAGGAGCCCGCCGATGTCTAAGCGGCCACACATCGTCGACGCACTCGCCGGCTTCGCCGTCACCTTCTCGACGATGTTCAAGAAACCGGTGACCGAGCAGTATCCCGAGAATCCCGGGCCGACGGCCAAGCGCTATCACGGGCGGCACCAACTGAACCGGTACGACGACGGTCTGGAGAAGTGCATCGGCTGCGAGCTCTGCGCGTGGGCGTGCCCGGCCGACGCGATCTTCGTCGAGGGCGCCGACAACACCGAGGCGGAACGCTTCTCACCCGGCGAGCGCTACGGCCGGGTGTACCAGATCAACTACCTTCGGTGCATCGGCTGCGGCCTGTGCATCGAGGCCTGCCCCACCCGGGCGTTGACCATGACCAACGAATACGAGATGGCCGACGACAACCGTTCGGACCTGATCTACGGCAAGGCCAAGCTGCTGGCGCCGCTGCAGCCGGGCATGACGGCCCCGCCGCACGCGATGGCGCCCGGGAGCACCGACGAGGACTACTACCGGGGCAACGTCACGTCTCTCGGCATGCCCGTCGTGACGGCGAAGAAAGCCGCACTGTGACACACGAACTCGTGATTCTCGCCGCCGACGCCGTCTACCGCACGTCGACGATGGAGGCCGTGACCTTCTGGGTGCTGGGCACGCTCGCCGTCCTCGGGGCGGTCGCCGTGGTCGCCGCACCCAAGGCGGTGTATTCGGCGATCTTCCTGGCGTGCACGATGATCGTCCTGGCGATGCTGTACATCGCCCAGGACGCACTGTTCCTCGGCGTCGTGCAGATCGTCGTCTACACCGGCGCGGTGATGATGCTGTTCCTGTTCGTCCTGATGCTGATCGGGGTGGACTCCGCCGACTCGCTGGTGGAAACCATTCGCGGCCAACGCCTTGCCGCGATCGGGGCGGGCGCGGCGTTCGGCATCCTGCTCATCGCCGGCATCGGCAACGTGTCCGTCAACGGCTTCACCGGGCTGGCCGACGCGAATGCGGGCGGCAACGTCGACGGCCTCGCCGCCCTGATCTTCGTCCGCTACCTCTGGGCGTTCGAACTGACCAGCGCGCTGCTCATCACCGCCACCCTGGCCGCCATGGTCTTGACCCACCGCGAGCGCATCGACCGCCGCAAGACCCAACGCGAGCTCGCCACCGAGCGCTTCGCTCCCGGTGGCCACGCGACGCCGATGCCCAATCCCGGGGTCTACGCCAGGCACAACGCAGTCGACGTGGCGGCGCGGCTCCCCGACGGTTCCGACGCCGCGACTTCGGTCAGCGGCATCCTGCCACCGCGCACCATGGCCGCCAAGAACGGAGCGTCCTCGTGAATCCGGCGAACTACCTGTACCTGTCGGCGTTGCTGTTCACCATCGGGGCGGCGGGAGTGCTGTTGCGCCGCAACGCCATCGTGATGTTCATGTGCGTCGAGCTGATGCTCAACGCCGCGAACCTGGCCTTCGTGACGTTCTCCCGCATGCACGGTCACCTCGACGGACAGGTGGTCGCGTTCTTCACGATGGTCGTCGCGGCCTGTGAGGTCGTGGTCGGGCTGGCGATCATCATGACCATCTTCCGGGCCAGGCAGTCCGCCTCGGTCGACGGCGCGAATCTGCTGAAGCACTAGGCGCCCATGACTCTTCCGGTGTGGTTGCTGATCGCGCTGCCGCTGCTCGGTGCGGCGGCCCTGCTGCTGGGTGGCAGGGCCACCAACGCGTGGGGTCATCTGCTGGGTTGCGCGACGGTCATCGCGTCCTTCGTCGTCGGCGTCGTGCTGTTCGTGGGCCTCGTGAACGCACCGGCCGAGGACCGCGGCGTGCGCGAACACCTCTTCACCTGGGTACCCGTGGGCCAGCTGCGCGTCGACTTCGGTCTTCAACTCGACCAGCTATCAGTGTGTTTCGTGCTGCTGATCACCGGTGTCGGTTCGCTGATCCACCTGTACTCCGTGGGATACATGGCTCACGACCCGGAGCGCAGGAGATTCTTCGCCTACCTCAACCTGTTCGTCGCGGCGATGCTTCTGCTGGTGCTGGCCGACAACTACCTCGGCCTCTACATGGGGTGGGAGGGCGTCGGTCTGGCGTCCTATCTGCTCATCGGCTTCTGGCAGCACAAGCCGTCGGCAGCCACGGCCGCCAAGAAGGCGTTCGTCGTCAACCGGGTCGGTGACGTCGGCCTGGCGCTGGCCCTGATGCTGATGTTCACCGAAGTGGGCACCATCTCCTACGAGGGCGTCTTCGGGGCGGCCGGCGAGATGTCTCGGGGAGCGGTGACGGCCGTCGGTCTGCTGCTTCTGCTGGCCGCCTGCGGCAAGTCCGCGCAGGTGCCGTTGCAGTCGTGGCTCGGGGACGCAATGGAGGGTCCCACCCCGGTGTCGGCGCTCATCCACGCGGCGACGATGGTCACCGCGGGGGTGTACCTGATCGTGCGGTCCGGGCCGATCTACGACCTGGCCCCCGACGCCCGCCTGGGCGTGGTGATCGTCGGCGCGGTCACCCTGTTGTTCGGCGCCGTGATCGGGTGCGCGAAGGACGACATCAAGAAGGCGCTCGCGGCGTCCACGATGAGTCAGATCGGCTACATGGTGCTCGCCGCGGGCCTCGGACCGGCCGGCTACGCGATCGCGATCATGCACCTGCTGACCCACGGATTCTTCAAGGCCGGGCTCTTCCTTGGCGCCGGTTCGGTGATGCACGGCATGGACGACGAGACCGACATGCGACGGTACGGCGGCCTGCGCACGTTCATGCCGATCACGTTCGTCACCTTCGGCCTCGGCTACCTGGCGATCATCGGCGTGCCGCCGTTCGCGGGCTTCTTCTCCAAGGACGCCATCATCGAAACAGCCTTCGCCGCAGGCGGTGTCAAGGGCATCCTGCTCGGCGGGGCGGCGCTGCTCGGCGCCGGCATCACGGCCTTCTACATGACCAGGGTGATGCTGATGACGTTCTTCGGGGAGAAGCGCTGGAAGGCAAGGGCGAGCGAAGCGACGGGGGAAATGACGGAGCCGCACCCCCACGAGTCTCCACTCTCGATGACCGTTCCGATGGTCGTGCTCGCGATCGGATCGATCGGCGCCGGAGCACTCTTGGCGATCGGCGGGACCCTCGAGCACTGGTTGGAGCCCGTCGTCGGAGCCCACGAGGAGGCGGCGCACGTCATCCCCGTGTGGCTGATGACCACCGTGACCCTGGCCGTCGTGGCCGTCGGCGTCGCGGTCGCCTACCGCAACTACGCCACGCGCGCGATCCCGGAGGTCGCCCCGGAGAACGTCTCCGCGCTGACCGTCGCCGCCCGCCGGGACCTCTACGGTGACGCGTTCAACGAGGACGTGCTGATGCGCGGCGGTCAGACGATGACCAGGGGGCTGGTCGAGATCGACGACGAGGGCATCGACGCCGTGTCCCGCGGCCTCGGCACACTCGTCGGCGGCGCCTCGCAGCGCTTGCGGCAGGTGCAGACCGGCTTTGCCCGCTCCTATGCCCTGTCCATGCTCGGCGGTGCCGTCCTGGTCATCGCCGCGATTCTGGCGGTGAGGGTCTGGTGAGCGGCATGCCGTGGCTGTCGGTGCTGTGGGCCGTGCCCATGTTCGGCGCGGGCGTGGTCATCCTGTTGCCCTCGGCCGCACGACATCTCGCCAAGTACCTGGCACTGGCGCTGTCGCTGGTCGTGCTGGCGATCGCGGTACTGCTGGCCGTGACGTTCGACCCGACGGGCCCGCAGTATCAGTTCGTCGAGGACCACGCCTGGATTCCGTCCTTCGGCACGGGGTACATCCTGGGGCTCGACGGCATCGCGCTGGCGCTGGTAGTGCTCACCGCCGTCCTGGTTCCGCTCCTGATGGTCGCCGGCTGGAACGACGCGAGCGATCACGGCAGGTCCGCGCACGCCTACCTGGCGCTGATCCTCGCCGTCGAGGGCATGGTGCTGATCTCGCTGACGGCGCTGGACGTCCTGCTGTTCTACGTCTTCTTCGAAGCCATGCTGATCCCGATGTACTTCCTCATCGGCGGTTTCGGCGGGGGCGAGGGTCGGTCGAAGGCCGCGGTGAAGTTCCTGCTGTACAACCTGTTCGGTGGGCTCATCATGCTCGCGGCGGTCATCGGGTTGTACGTCGCGACGGCCAAGAGCGACGCCTTCGCCGCGGGCACCTTCGACTTCCGGGCGATCGTCACCGCCGTCGCCGACGGGTCGTTGAACGTCGACCCCGCAGTGCTCAACGCCCTGTTCGGTGGGTTCATGTTCGCCTTCGCCGTCAAGGCGCCGCTGTGGCCGTTCCACCGCTGGCTGCCCGACGCAGCCGTGGAGTCCACGCCCGCCACGGCGGTGTTGATGATGGCCGTCGTCGACAAGGTCGGCACGTTCGGCATGTTGCGCTACTGCCTGCAGTTGTTCCCGGACGCGTCGATCACGTTCCGGCCGTTGATCATCACGCTGGCGGTCATCGGCATCGTCTACGGCGCAGTCGTCGCGATCGGGCAGACCGACGTGATGCGCTTGATCTCCTACACGTCGATCTCGCACTTCGGCTTCATCATCCTCGGCATCTTCGTGATGACGTCGCAGGGCCAATCCGGGTCGACGCTCTACATGGTCAACCACGGCATCTCGACGGCGGCACTGTTCCTCGTCGCCGGATTCCTGGTGTCGCGCAGGGGAAGCCGGGCCATCGCGTCCTTCGGCGGGGTGCAGAAGGTGGCGCCCGTGCTGGCCGGTACGTTCCTCGTCGCCGGGTTGGCGACCCTGTCGCTGCCGGGGCTCGCGCCGTTCATCAGCGAATTCCTGGTGCTGATCGGCACGTTCACCACGTACCCCGCCCTGGCGGTCTTCGCGTCGTCGGCGTTGGTGCTCTCTGCGATCTACATCCTGTGGATGTACCAGCGGATGATGACCGGGCCGGTCGGGGTGGACAACGAGAAGCTGCGAGACCTGGTGCCGCGGGAGATCCTCGTGGTCGCCCCGTTGATCGCCCTTCTGCTGGTGCTCGGCGTCTATCCCAAACCGGTCCTCGACGTCGTCGACCCCGCCGTCGGCCACACGCTGACGACGATCGGCCAGCAAGACCCGGCACCGCGCGTTGCCGAAGGGAGACCCGCCAAGTGACGATCACCCCGCCCACGGTCGAATACGGCCTCGTCTCACCGATGTTGATCGTGCTGGGCGTCGCCGTGCTCGGCGTCCTGGTCGAGGCGTTCCTGCCCCGGGCCGCGCGCTATCCGGTGCAGCTGGCGTTGGCGATCGGCGGTCAGGTCGCCGCCCTCGTCGCCGTCGTCGTCCAATGGGCGGGGCTTGGCTCGTCGGTGGGCCGGACCGCGGTGATGGGCGCGGTCGCCGTCGACCGGCCGGCCCTGTTCCTGCAGGGCACGCTGTTGACGGTCGGGATCCTCGGAACGTTGCTGATCGCGGAGCGGCGCATCGCCTCGGAGGTGGGCGTCGACGAAGGCGCCGGTGGTCTCGACGCGTTCACCCCGATGGCGTCGGCCGTGCCGGGCAGCGTCGCCGAGAGGCTCGCCACCAAGGCCGGCCTCGCCCAGACCGAGGTCTTCCCGCTGACCATGTTCGCGCTCGGCGGCATGATGCTGTTCGGCTCCTCCGACGACCTGCTGACCATGTTCGTTGCGCTGGAAGTCTTCTCGTTGCCGCTGTACCTGATGTGTGGCCTGGCCCGGCGCCGGCGACTGTTGTCACAGGAGGCGGCGCTCAAGTACTTCCTGCTCGGTGCGTTCTCGTCGGCGTTCTTCCTGTACGGGATCGCCCTGTTGTACGGTTACTCCGGCTCCCTGAGCCTCACCGGCATTCGCGAACAGACCTCGGCTGACACCGGCATGGCGTTGGTCGGCATCGGCCTGCTGTCGGTCGGCGTGCTCTTCAAAGTCGGTGCAGTGCCGTTTCATTCGTGGATTCCCGACGTCTACCAGGGCGCACCGACGCCCGTCACGGCCTTCATGGCGGCAGCCACCAAGATCGCCGCATTCGGGGCCATGCTGCGCATCTTCTACGTGGCGCTACCCGACTTTCGGGCCGACTGGCGCCCACTCATGTGGGGCGTCGCCATCCTGACGATGGTGGTGGGCACGGTGACCGCGGTGTCCCAGAGCGACGTCAAGCGGATGCTGGCCTATTCGTCGGTCGCCCACGCCGGGTTCATCCTCACCGGCGTCATCGCCCTGACCGACAGCGGCGTCTCCGCGACGCTGTTCTACCTGTTCGCCTACGGGTTCAGCACGCTGGGCGCCTTCGCGGTGGTCAGCGTCGTCCGCAACGCCGCGGGCGAGGAGGAGACCAACATGCTGCGGTGGGCGGGGCTGGGCCGCCGTCATCCCCTGGTGGGCGTCGTGTTCTCGCTCTTCCTGCTCGCGTTCGCGGGCATCCCGTTGACCAGTGGCTTCGTCAGCAAGTTCGCGGTGTTCAAGGCGGCCGCCGAGGGCGGTGCGGCGCCGCTGGTGATCGTCGGCGTCTGCGCCAGTGCCGTGGCGGCCTATTTCTACGTCCGCGTGATCGTGCTGCTGTTCTTCACCGACCCGCCCGAGGACGGCCCCACGGTGGTGGTGCCCAGCGCGCTGAGCATGGCGACCGTGACCCTGAGTGCCGCCATCACCTTGGCGCTCGGCGCGCTGCCACAACCGATCCTCGACCTGGTGAACAGCGCGAACCACTTCGTCGGCTAAGTGAACCGGCCAGCCCGCCGGATCGTGTCACGATCGACGGATCCGTCGAAGGAGGAATTCGCGTGCCAACCTTTCCAGCCCTCACCCACGTCGCACTCACCGTGCGGGACCTCGCGGTCAGCGCACCGTGGTACCGCCAGCTCATCGGCGTCGACCCCCTGATCGACGAGGACACCGACGCCGGCTACCGGCACGTCGTCTGGGCGCTTCCGGACGACACGCTGCTGGGCATCCATCAGCACACCCAGGCCGCCCCGGCGGACTCGTTCAGCGAGTTCCGCGTCGGCCTCGACCACGTGGCGTTCGCCTGCGGATCTCGGGCCGAACTGGAGGAGTGGGTGACGCGCCTGGACGAATTGGGAGTCGAGCACGGTGGCATCGTCGACGCCCCCTATGGCTCCGGGCTGAGCTTCCGAGACCCCGACGGGTCCGCCCTGGAGTTCTTCGCACCGCCCGCCGAGGGCTAGGTGCCCGCCGGGGAGTCGTCGTCGGACCCGGCCATCAGCACGTTCCACGCCTCGCGCCGCTTGCGGTCCTGAACTTCCCTGCGCCACTGGGTGCCGCGTTGGCTGAACTGACCCTCCGCCGCGCGCTCGGCGATCTCGGTGATGCGGCGGCCCAACACCAGGGCTTCACCGATCGTCATCGTCAGCAGGACCCCGGCCCGGTCGCCGTCGGGCCGCCCCACGGGGTCGACGACCACTCTGGCGGTCTCCGCTCGCCCATCGGCGTCGTCGGTCCACGGCGGCGTGGAGTACACCTCGGGTACCCCGTCTTCGTCGTTCAGGGTCAGCTGCACGTACATGACGTCAACGGTACTGGTTCGACCCGTCGAGCCGTCGGTCGACGGGAGTGAACTCAGGGGTTTCGCGCCCCTGCGACCAGCTCGGCGGCGGCGGTGACCACGACGACGTCGTCGCAACGTTGAACTCGTCAGACCCGGCGTCGTCGAACGCCTAGCTAGGCCTTCACGCCGTGGCAGACGATCGCGGCGGTCTGCTCAACCCAGGCGTCGTCCAGCGACCCGCCGGGATCGAGGAGTAGCCGCAGAAGCGTTGCGCCACCGATGATTTCGATCAGACGCTCGGGGTCGACGTCGGCGTGCACCTCGCCTCGGGCGACGGCGTGGTCCAGCCGTTCCCGGACGACGCCGAAGAGCCCGACGAACCGGCTCATCACCCGCGCGTGCAGGTCGGCGTCGTCGGCCATGTCGGCGACGAGGCCCGGCAGCGCGGCCCGGACCACCGGACTGGTGAACACGTCGCGGGCGGCGGCGACCATGGCCAGCACGTCGGCGACGATGTCGCCCTCGGGGGCACTCAGCGCAGTGGGTGCCACCGGAAACGCCGCCTCGTGGATCAATTCGGCCTTGCTGGACCACCGGCGGTACAGCGCGGTCTTGGTGGTGCCGGCACGCTCGGCGACCGCGGCCATCGTGAGATTTGCGTACCCGATTTCGACGAGCAGGTCCGCCGTCGCCCCCAATATGGCAGCGTCAATGCGAGGGTCGCGTGGGCGACCCACGTTCGGGGTCTCGACAACGTCACCCGCGTCTGCTTTCATAACGCTACTCACCGTATCGTAATTGTCCGAAGGGGTAAACCGTGGCCAACGAACCGGCTGTCGAAGACGTCAGCCGCCTCCAGCACAGCTCCCGTGACAACAGCACCCTCCCCACGGTCATGGCGCGGTGGCTCGCCTCCGTCCTCCCCGGAGGCTCCGTCCCCGAAGTGACCGTCGAGAGCGGCGTCGACGCGAACGGCATGTCGTCGGAGACCATCATCCTGACCGGACGTTGGGAGCAGGACGGTCGACCGGTCGAGCAGAAGTGGGTGGCCCGCGTGGCCCCTAGCGCCGCCGACGTGCCGGTCTTTCCGACCTACCGAATGGACCATCAGTTCGACGTCATCCGACTCGTCGGCGAACTGAGCGACGTGCCCGTCCCCCGCGTCCGCTGGTTGGAGAACACGGGCGAGGTACTCGGCACGCCGTTCTTCCTGATGGACCTCGCCGACGGCGTCGTGCCACCCGACGTCATGCCGTATACGTTCGGCGGCAACTGGTTTGCCGACGCACCGATCGAGAGGCAGCGCGAGCTACAGGACTCCACCGTCGACGTGTTGGCCAAACTGCACTCGATTGCCGACGCGGAGAGCACCTTTGGGTTCCTGGCCGAGGTCGACCCGCCGGGCGACACCCCGCTGCGACGGCACTTCGGCTGGTTGAAGGACTGGTACGAGTTCGCCGTCCCCGACATCGGACCGTCGCCGTTGGTCGAACGGGCCCTGACGTGGCTGGAGCAGAACTTTCCCGACGACGTGGCCGCGACGCCGCCGGTGTTGGCGTGGGGCGACTCGCGCATCGGCAACGTGCTCTACGAGGACTTCCGGCCGGTCGCCGTGCTCGACTGGGAGATGGCAACCGTCGGCCCCCGCGAGCTCGACGTCGCGTGGATCATCTTCGCGCACATGGTCTTCCAGGAGCTCGCCGGCATGGCCGGCCTGCCGGGGCTGCCCGACGTGCTGCGCGAGGACGACGTGCGCTCGACGTACGAGGAGCTCACCGGCGTGACACTGGGCGCCCTGGACTGGTTCTACGTCTATTCGGGCGTGATCTGGTGCTGTGTGTTCATGCGGACCAGCGCCCGACGGGTGCGCTTCGGGGAGATGGAGAAGCCCGACGACGTCGAGTCGCAGTTCTACCACGCGTCGCTGCTGAGGCGCCTCATCGAGGGAGACGAATGATGTTGGGCCCCATGGACGAATATCCCGTGCACCAGATCGCCAAGCCGATCGCGTGGCCGGGACCGTCGGACCGCAACTTCTACGACCGGTCCTACTTCAACGCCCACGATCGCACCGGGGAGATCTTCCTCATCACCGGCATCGGGTACTACCCCAACCTGGGGGTCAAGGACGCCTTCGTGCTGATCCGCCGCGGTGACGAGCAGACCGCGGTGCACGTCTCCGACGCGATCGACCAGGACCGGCTCAACCAGCACGTGCTCGGGTACCGCGTCGAGGTTCGGGAGCCCCTGCGCCGGCTGCGAATCGTCATGGACGAGACCGAGGGCATGGCCGTCGACCTCACCTGGAACGGGCTGTTCGATGTCGTCCAGGAGCAGCCACACGTCATGCGCGCGGGCAACCGGGTCACCCTCGACGCGCAACGGTTCGCCCAATTGGGTTCGTGGAGCGGTCACCTCGTCGTCGACGGCGAGGAAATCGCCGTCGACCCGTCGACGTGGATCGGCAGCCGCGACCGGTCGTGGGGCATCCGGCCCGTCGGCGAGGCCGAACCCGCTGGGCGGCCGGCGGATCCGCCGTTCGAGGGCATGTGGTGGCTGTACGTGCCCATGGCGTTCGACGACTTCTCGATCGTGCTCATCATCCAGGAGGATCCCAGCGGCTTCCGCTCGCTGAACGACTGCACGCGCATCTGGAAGGACGGCCGCGTCGAACAACTGGGGTGGCCGCGGGTCAAGATCCACTACACCTCGGGGACGCGCATTCCAACCGGCGCCAGCATCGACGCGACGGCGCTCGACGGGTCGCCCGTGCACTTCGACGTGGAATCCAAACTACCCGTGCCCATTCACGTCGGCGGTGGTTACGGGGGCGACTCCGACTGGATCCACGGGGTGTGGAAGGGCGAGAAGTTCACCGAGCGGCTGACCTACGACATGACCGACCCGGCGATCGTCGGGCGAGCCGGGTTCGGTGTGATCGACCACGTCGGCCGGGCGCTGTGCACCGAGGGTGACGGTGCACCCGTCGAGGGCTGGGGGCTCTTCGAGCACGGCGCCCTTGGCCGTCACGATCCGTCGGGCTTCACCGACTGGCTGACGGTGGCGGACTAGCGGGGACGCCGACGACGTAATCAATCGCCGCTCGACGGCGTTCACCCCCAGGGGTTGGAACGCACGTCGAGAGGGAGAAACCATGGTCCACGGCCATTACGATCCGCGATTCACCGACCTCGTCAAGGCCCTGGAGGACGAGCTCGTCAACGGTGACGAAGTGGGAGCGGCGCTGGCGGTCGACGTCGACGGCGTCAGCGTGCTCGACGTCTGGGGCGGGTACGCCGACGGCGCTCGATCCACCGAATGGGCCGAGGACACCATTCTCACCGTGTGGTCGTCCACCAAACCGGTGTGCGTCCTGGCGGCGCTGATCCTCGTCGACCGCGGACTGCTCGACCTCGACGCACCCGTCGCGCGGTACTGGCCGGAGTTCGCGGCCAACGGCAAGCAGGACGTCAAGGTTCGACACGTGCTGTCGCACACCTCCGGCGTCGCCGGCTGGAACGAGCCGTTCACCCAGGAGGAGATGTACGACCGAGACGCGGCCGTCGCCCGCCTGGCCCGACAGGCCCCCTGGTGGACGCCGGGCACCCAGGCCGGCTACCACGCCCAGAACTACGGACAACTGGTCGGCGAGATCGTCCGCCGCATCACCGGGACCAGCCTGACGGACTTCGTCCGCCGCGAGATCGCCGAGCCGCTGGGAGCCGACGTTCAGATCGGTGCTCGGGCCGCCGACGACCACCGCGTCGCCGAGCTGATCACTCCTCCGCCGATTCGGCTGCCGACACTTCCGCAGGACGACCCCATGCGCAAGGTGTTCGCCGCTCCCCCGGCCGCGGCCGAGCCCGCCAACACCAGGGCCTGGCGGCGTGCGGAGGTCGCCGCCTGCAACGGTCACTCCAACGCGCGCGGGCTCGTTCGGGCGCTGTCACCAATTGCGCTGGGCGGCAAGGCCAACGGCGTGACCCTGCTCACACCGGCGACGATCGACCGCATCTTCGACGTCCAGGCGTCGGGGCCCGATCTGGTGCTGGGCTCCCCCGTGCAGTGGGGGCTGGGAATGGCTCTGCCCACCCCGGAGTTCCTGCCCTACCTCAAGACCGAACGGACCTGCTTCTGGGGCGGGTGGGGCGGCTCCCTGGTCGTGATGGACCTGCACCGGCGAACCACGATCGCCTACACGATGAACCGCATGGCCTCCGACCTCGTCGGATCCGACCGCACGCGGCGCTATTTGGAACTCGTCTACGAGGCACTCGACGCATGAAGAAGGGGCACCCGATCCCGGGTGCCCCTGCGTCGTCGAACGGTGGGTCAGCGGCCGTTGCCGACGGTCGAGGTGACCTGGCCCACGGTGGCCCGCTGCTGAATGTCGTTGACCCACTGGTGATGATCGATGTCGGCGCTCGCGGGTGCAGCCAACCCGAAGAGGGCTGCGGCGAATCCGGAGGCGACGATGCTGGCAATGCTGAACTTCTTCATGCTGGGCTCAACGACGCACGCGGGCGGTTTCATTCCACGGGCCCGCGGCGTCGCCGCCGCGAGGACGAGATCTAGGCGGGCTGCGCCTGCTCGCTCTCGGGCGTCTGCACGGTCTGCGCGGGCGCGCGCCCGAAGACCATCGATTCCTCGATGCGGTCGAAGCGGTGGTCGAGCAGGTCCAGGACGTAGTTGTGCCGCACGTTCCACGGTCGCCGGACCCCCGACTTGGGCAGCGCGTGCGGGGCGCGCTGGATGTAGCCGGCCTTGAGGTCGAACGTCGGCTTCTCCGGCATCGGCACCCCGCCCAGATGCGGGTAGGCGTGGGTGTACCCGTGAGAGTCCATGTAGGCCAACAACTTCGCCACCGCCCGCGCGGTCATGTCGGCCCGCAGCGTCCACGACGCATTGGTGTATCCGATGCACCACGCCATGTTGGGCACGTCCTCGAGCAGGTGCTCCTTGTAGACGAAGCGATCGGTGGGCGCGATCTCGGTGCCGTCGACCACGATGTCGACCCCGCCGAGGGCCTGCAGCTGTAGCCCGGTGGCGGTGACGATCAGGTCGGCGTCGATCCGCGTGCCGGACTCGAGCACGATGCCGGTGGCGTCGACGTGGTCGACCCGGTCGGTGACCAAGTCGACGCGGCCGTCACCGATGTGGTCGAACAGGTCGTGGTCCAACACCAGACACATGCGCTGGTCCCACGGGTCGTAACGCGGCTTGAAGTGCAGGTCCACGTCGTAGCCCTCGGGCAGCGCCGCGATGGTGCGGTTCCTGACCAGCCAGCGGCCGAACCTGGGGGCCTTGCGGAACATGGCGTACGACAGCACCGAGAAGGCGGCGTTGCGGGCCCGCACCACACCGTGAGCCAGCTTGAGCGGCAACATCTTTCGAATGGCCGCCACCATCGGGTCGACCCGCGCCATCGACATCATGTAGGTCGGCGAGCGCTGCAGCATCGTGACGTGGGCGGCCGTCTTGGCCAACGCAGGAACCAGGCTGATGGCCGTCGCCCCGCTGCCGATCACGACGATTCGCTTGCCGGAGTGGTCCAGCGACTCCGGCCAGAACTGGGGGTGCACCACCTCGCCCGCGAAGTCCGCGAGGCCGGGGATCTCGGGTCGGTACGGCCGGTCGTAGTCGTAGTAACCGGTCCCGAAGAACACGAAGCGCCCCCGGTACAGCGTGGTCGAGCCGTCGGAGGCCTCGGTGCGCAAGGTCCAGGTGTCGGTCGAGGAGTCCCATTCCGCGCTGGCGACGCGGGTGTCGAACCGAATGTGACCGTCCATGCCGTGGTGGCGGGCGGCGTCGGTGAGGTAGTCGCGGATGTCGCCACCGTCGGCCACGTTCTCCGGCCTGGTCCACGGCTCGAAGGGCAGGCTCAGGGTGAAGATGTCGCTGTCCGACCGGATCCCCGGGTAGCGAAACAGGTCCCACGTGCCGCCGATGCGTTCGCGCCGCTCCAGGATGGTGTAGCTGAGCTGGGGGTTGCGCTGGTGAATGCGATAGGCCGCGCCGAGTCCCGAGATGCCTGCGCCGATGATCAGCACGTCCGAGTATTCCGCCTGGTCGTCCATCGAGAGCCTCCTTGGTCCTGCCGCGTACCAGCCCCACGATAGGGCGTCCGGCGTGACGCGCGTCGACGATCCCCTGCAGTACGTCCACCTGAATCGGTGCGGTCGGAACTCCGCCGTCCCGACCTCGGGTCGTGAGAGCCTGGTCACGTGACCAATCCACCAGGTCTTGACGTCGTCGTCGTGGGCGCCGGTTTCGCCGGGCTGACGGTCGCCCGCAGTCTCGCCGCGCGTGGTCACGAGGTGCGGGTGCTCGAGGGCCGGGACCGCGTCGGCGGACGCTCCCACACCACCACGGTCGCCGGCGTGCCCGTCGACCTCGGCGCCACGTTCGTCGGGCCGACACAGACCGGGGTGTTGAAACTGGCCGCCGAACTCGGCTGCCCGACGGAGCCGACCCACAACGTCGGCAAGAACCTGATCCGCTGGCGTGGCCGGGTCAGGTCCTATCGCAGCACCATTCCCAAGCTCTCGATCCTGGAGCTGCTCGACGTGTCGCGCATCCAGTGGCGATTCGAGCGGCTCGGCAAGCAGGTGCCCCTCGGCGCGCCGTGGACGGCCCCGACGGCAGACCGGCTCGACCACCTGACCGTCGACGGCTGGCTGCGGTCGGTGCACGCGGGCAAGAGCACCCGGGATCTGATGGCGATCATGGCGCGGGTGACGTGGGGGTGCGAGCCCTACGAGGTGTCGATGCTGCACGCCGTGCACTACATCAAGGCAGCCGGCGGCATCGGGACGATGCTCGACGTGAAGGGCGGCGCCCAGCAGGACCGCTTCCCCGGTGGCACCCAGCAGATCGCGATCCGCATGGCCGACGAGCTCGGCGAGCGCGTGCGCCTGGGCAGCGCCGTCGAGCGCATCGAGCACACCGCCGCCGGCGTCACCGTGCACACGGCCGCCGAGGCGGTGACCGCGCGCGCCGTCGTCGTCGCGATCCCGCCGGCCCACCAGGGCTCCATCGCGTTCGACCCCGGTCTGCCCGTCGACCGCGCCGAGCTGGCGACCCGCTGGCCGTTGGGCAACCTGAGCAAGGCCTACGCCGCCTACGAGACGCCGTTCTGGCGGGCCGCCGGTCAGTCGGGCGAGGCCCTGTCCGACGACGGCCCCGTGTTCATCACGTTCGACGTCAGCCCGAGCGACGCCGGACCGGGCGTCCTGCTCGGCTTCACCGACGCCCGCACCTTCGACCCGCTGGAGCCGGACGCCCGCCGCGCCCGCGCCCTGGACTGCTTCGCCAGCCTGTTCGGCGACGCCGCCCGTGACCCCGTCGACTACGTCGACCACCGCTGGAGTGCCGAGCCGTTCGCTCCCGGTGGTCCGACCGCCGCGGTGCCGCCCGGTTCGTGGACGACCTTCGGCCGTCGGCTGCGTGAACCGGTGGGCGGCATCTTCTGGGCGGGCACCGAGACCGCGGACCAGTGGACCGGATTCCTCGACGGAGCCGTGCGCTCGGGCCTGCGTGCCGCCGCGGAGGTCGCCGACTACCTCGCTACGAGCTGATCCGGCGCTCCTGCGCAGAGGACTCGAGCAGTTCGCGGAGCAGCCGGTTGACCTCGTCGGGCTGTTCGAGAATGCCGCAGTGCCCACCGGCCAGCTCGACGATCGACGCCAGGTTCGGCGCATCGGCCGCGATGCGGCGCGAGGACCCGATGGGCAGCAGACGGTCGTCACGACTGCCGATGACGAGCGTCGGGACGGTCAGGTTCTGCAGCGAGATGTGCCGTTCCCCAACGGAATCGACGAGTACCCGGGCCCAGCCGCCACGACCGGCAGGGGGTGTGTGGGCGAACAGGTCGAAGACGAAGTCGGCGATCGCCGGGTCGGCGTGGCGGCCTACCGCCAACGCGGCCACGAACCGTCGGCTCTGCTGGATGGAGCCGGGCAGCAGGGGTGCGGCGCCGAACCTCTTGAGCAACAGTCCGGCCGCACGTACCCGGCTGCCCATGAATGCCGGTGGGACGGGCAGGAAGTCGACGTTGCGCAGCAGGTCACCGCTGGTCGTGTTGATCAGCGCGACGGCGTCGGCGCACTGCCGCACCCGGTGCGGGTAGCGCCTCGACCACGACGAGATGGCGATGCCACCCATCGAGTGGCCGGCGATGACGGCGCGCTCGCCGGGGGCCAACGTCGCGGCCAGGACGGCGTCGAGGTCGGCGGCGAGGAAGTCGAGGCCGTAGTTGCTTCGCCGCCCGCGCAGCGGGGGCACGCCGCTGCGGCCGTGGCCCCGATGGTCGTAGGCGATGACCTTGTAGTCCTGGGCGAGGTCGACGATCTGGTGGGCCCACACCCGGATCGCACAGGTGATGCCGTGCGCCAGGACGACGGGACGCCCGTCCTCGGGACCGAAGACCTCGGTGTGGATTCTGGTGCCGTCCGCCGAGTGGACGTCGACGACGCGTCCGCGCGGCATGTCGTCCAGGATCGCCAGTCGTCTCGAGCTCGTCCGCACGTCCGCTCCCATCCCCGTGGCACCTTTGCCGACGGCGGAAGAATTGTAGCGATCGCCACGTCAGCGCGGCATGGTGAGCACCGGTTTGATCGCCGTGCCCGACACTGCGGCCGCCCACGCGGCACCGAAGTCGTCGAACGCGAACCGGGTGACCAGCTTCTCCAGCGGCAGTTCGCCGCGCCGGGTCAGCTCGGCGAGCCGGGGGATGAACACGTGCGGGTCGCTGTCGCCCTCGACGACGCCGCGGACCCGCAGCCCCTTGGCCATGATCAGGCCGACCGGCAGCTCGGCGGTCAACGCCCCTAGGCCGACGAGAGCCAGTGTGCCGCAGGCCCGCAACGCCACCAGCGCGGTGGCGATGACCGCCGGGAGGGCGGTGGTGTCCACCGCGATGGTGGGTCCGCCACCGGTCAGGTCGGCGAGGTGTGCCGCGACGTCGTCCTCGGTCGGGTCCAGGACGGCCGTGGCACCCAGTTCCGTTGCCACCGAACGACGCTCGGCATTGGGGTCGACGGCGACGATGGCGCGGCAGCCCGCGATCCGGGCGCCCATCACGGCCGAGAGGCCGACGCCACCCGCGCCGAACACGACCACCGCGTCGTCCGCTCCGGCGGCGGCGGCGTTGAGCACCGTGCCGACGCCCGTCTGCACGCTGCACGCCAGCGGTGCCGCCAGCGCCGGGTCGAGCGGCTCGGTGAGCGGAATCGTGTTGGACGGCCCGCCCAGGACGTGCGTGGCGAAGCTGGACTGACCGAAGAAGTCGCCGCGCAGCGGGATTCCGCCGAGGCGCAGGGCGCTGGCGTCGTCGGCCCGGTCACCGCGCATGTTGAGCGTGGTCGCGTGGTCGCAGTATGCGGGTCTCGCGGCCGTGCAACTGGGGCACCTGCCGCAGCTGGCGAAGGTGAGCACCACCTGCCGGCCCAGCTCGACCCGGGCCCGGGGCCCCGCCTCGACGACGGTGCCGACGCCCTCGTGCCCGAAGACCATCGGCAGTTTGCGTGCGGGCCATCGCGCGGCGACGCTGACGTCGGTGTGGCAGATGCCGACGGCGTCGACGCGGACCAGCACCTCCGCGTCGACCGGCGCCCGGACCTCGACGTCGACCAGTTGGGGCTCGGATTCCTCGGTGAGCAGGACCGCCGCTCGTGCGTTCGTCACCGGGCGATGTTAAATGGTCACGATGCGCGCCATTCAGATCCCGCGACTCGACGGACCACGGGCTGCGGAGCTCGTCGAGATCGACGAACCCGAGGCCGGCGACGGCGTCCTGGTCGACGTCCACGCCGCGGGGGTCGCGTTTCCCGACGCCCTGCAGACCCGCGGGCTGTATCAGCACCGCCCGGAACTGCCGTACGTGCCTGGCGCAGAGATCGCCGGCGTCGTGCGCAGCGCGCCGGCGGGTGCTCACGTCGCGGCGGGCGACCGGGTGGCCGCGCTGACGATGCTCAGCGGTGCGATGGCGGAAGTCGTTGCGGTACCGGCAGATCGGGTGTTCAGGCTGCCCGACGCGGTGTCGTTCGAGGCGGGCGCCGGGCTGCTCTTCAACGATCTGACGGTGCACTGCGCGCTGCGCACCCGCGGTCGCCTGGTGGCGGGTGAGTCGGTGCTGGTGCACGGCGCCGCCGGCGGCATCGGCACGTCGACGCTGCGGCTGGCGTCGGCCTGGGGAGCGTCACGCACCATCGCGGTGGTGAGCACCGAGGACAAGGGTGACGTCGCGCGCGCCGCAGGCGCCACGGACGTGGTGCTCGCCGACGGCTTCAAGGACGCCGTCAAGGAACTCACCGACGGCCGCGGCGTGGACGTCGTGGTGGATCCGGTCGGCGGCGACCGGTTCACCGACTCACTGCGGTCGCTCGCCGCCGGCGGACGGCTGCTGGTGATCGGATTCACGGGCGGGGAGATCCCGACGGTCAAGGTGAACCGGTTGCTGCTCAACAACGTCGACGCGGTCGGCGTCGGCTGGGGCGCCTGGGCCGCCACCCACCCGGGGTATCTGGCGGAACAGTGGGCCGAGCTCGAGCCGCTGCTCGCCTCCGGCGCGGTGTCGGCACCCCAGCCCGTCGTCTACCCGCTGGAGCGAGCTGCCGACGCCATCGCCTCGCTCGAGGACCGCACCGCCAGGGGGAAGGTCGTCGTCACGCTTCGGCCGTGACGGACGGTGACGACGGGGCTTCGGTCGTCCGCCCGCCGGGCTACCGATCCCGACGATTCGCAATCCGATGAGCAGAAGGTTGGCGCGTTCCCGCCCGGTGCGCGATGATGCCGCGATGCGCAATGTGTCGAGTGTGGTGTCCGTGCTGGCCCTCGTCGGTCTGGCCGCGGCCACGGCCTGTGCCCCCGCCGACGAGTCGGCGCCCGGCACCTCGACCGCCGCGGCATCGGCGGCCCAGTGCACCAAGGACGGGCTGCCCACTCTGAAGAAGGGGTCGATCACCTTCGGCACCGACCAGCCGGCGTACCCGCCATGGTTCGTCGACGACGACCCGGCCAACGGCAAGGGCTTCGAGTCGGCCGTCGCCTACGCCGTCGCCGGCAAGCTGGGCTACACCCCTGCGGACGTGACGTGGGTGCGGGTGCCGTTCAACGCGGCGATCGCCCCGGGGCCCAAGACGTTCGACGCCAACCTCAACGAGTTCTCGATCACCGACGAACGCAAGCAAGCCGTCGACTTCTCGTCGCCGTACTTCGACGTGACCCAGGCCGTCCTGACGGTGAAGTCCTCCCCCGCCGCGGGAGTGAAGGGCGTCGCCGGCCTCAAGGGCCTCAAGCTCGGCGCCCAGGTCGGCACCACCAGTTACACGGCCGCTCAAGCGATCGACCCCGGCGTGGCGGTGTTCAACAACAACGACGACGCCAAGGCCGCGCTGACCAACGGCCAGATCGACGCGCTGGTGCTGGATCTGCCGACCGCCTTCGAGGTACAGAGCGAACTCACCGGCGGCGTCATCGTCGGCCAGTTGCCGCCGGGACAGGAGAAGGCCGAGCAGTTCGGCATCGTGCTCGACAAGGACAGCCCGCTGACGGCGTGCGTGTCCAAGGCCGTCGACGAGCTCGGCACCGACGGCGAGCTGTTCAAGCTGCAGAAGGTGTGGCTCACCGGCGCTGGCAACGCACCGGTCCTGTCGTGACGACGGCCGCCCTGGATCGGGTGGCCTACCGGCAGTCACGGGCCCGGCGGTCCACCCTGATCGCACTGGTGTCCACCGTCGTGTTCGCGGCGGTGCTGCTGTTGGCGGTGACGTCGTCGCCGGGCTGGCCCCGGGTCCGTGGCTCGTTCTTCAACCTCCGAATCGGCTGGGACAGCCTGCCCGCCTTGCTGGAGGGGCTGTGGCTCAACGTGCGCGTGCTGATCGTGTGCCAGGCGCTGATCCTGATCTTCGGGCTCGGGCTGGCCGCGGTGCGCACCCTGCGCGGTCCCGTCTGGTTTCCGTTGCGCGCGTTGGCAACCGGCTACGTAGACCTCTTCCGTGGGCTCCCGCTCCTGATCTGCCTCTACCTGGTCGGCTTCGGGTTGCCCGGACTACGGCTGTCGGGGGTGCCGAACAATCCCGTGCTGCTCGGCGGCCTCGCGCTGGTGCTGATCTACTCGGCCTACGTGGCCGAGGTGTTCCGGGCCGGCATCGAGTCGGTGCATCCGTCGCAGTTGGCGGCCGCGAAATCCCTTGGGCTGAACCATCGCCGGACCATGCAGCTGGTCGTCCTGCCGCAGGCGACGCGACGGGTGACACCCGCGCTGCTCAACGACTTCGTGGCCCTGCAGAAGGACTGTGGGCTCATCTCGGTGCTCGGCGCGGTCGACGCCGTGCGCGCCGCCCAGATTCAGGCGGCGACCACCTACAACTTCACCCCGTACGTCGTCGCGGGTCTGCTGTTCGTGGCGTTGGCGGTGCCGTCGGCGCGGTTGGCCGACTGGGCGGCCAAGCGCGTGGCGACCCGTCAGGGCGCGCTGTGACTCCGGTGTCGTCGACCCCGGTCTTGTCGGTGCGCGGCGTGACCAAGGCCTATCACGATCGTGCCGTCCTCACGGGCGTCGACCTCGACGTCGCCGAGCATCAGGTCGTCGTGCTGATCGGGGCCTCTGGATCCGGCAAGTCGACGCTGCTGCGGTGCGTCGACCTGCTCGAGGACGTCGACGACGGTCAGATCCTGTTGGACGGCCGCGACATCAGCGACCCGCGGATCGACGCCGACGAAGCGCGCCAGGCGATGGGCATGGTGTTCCAGTCGTTCAACCTGTTCCCCCACATGACCGCGCTGGCGAACGTGGCGCTGGCGCCGCGCGTGGTGCACGGGTCCAGCCGCCGGGAGGCCGAGGATCGCGGCCGAGAACTGTTGGGCCGGGTGGGGTTGTCCTCGCACGCCGACTCCTACCCCGACAAGTTGTCCGGAGGTCAGCAGCAGCGGGTGGCGATCGCCAGGGCGCTGGCGTACGAGCCTCGGCTGCTGCTGCTCGACGAGATCACCAGCGCGCTGGACCCCGAGTTGGTCGGTGAGGTGCTCACCCTCGTCGGCGAGTTGGCCGGCGCCGGTCGCACCATCGTCATGGCCACCCACGAGATGGCCTTCGCTCGGGAGGTGGCCGACACGGTGTGCTTCCTCGACGGCGGCCGCATCGTCGAATCCGGCCCGGCCGCCGAGGTGTTGACCAGTCCGAGAGAGGATCGGACGCGCCAGTTCCTTCAGCGCTTCACCGGCGGCCGCTGACCCTTGACCGGGTGCGTTAGATTGTGTTCGATATTGTGCGAATCTGTCTGACGAAGGGTGCCGCCGACGATGCTGGCCGCTGAACGACACGGTGCCATCCTGCGTGCCCTGCAGTCCGACGGATCCGTGCGCGTCGCCGACCTGGCCGAGGAGCTCGCCGTGTCGGAGATGACGGTGCGCCGCGACCTCGACGCCCTCGACGCCCAGCAGCTGCTGCGCAAGGTCCACGGCGGCGCCGTCTCGCGGCACAACCGCGGCGAGGAACCCCGCTCGGCGCAGAAGGCCAGCCAACAACGCGCGGAGAAGGCCGCCATCGCCACGACGGCGGCCGCGACCATCGCCGACGGCATGACGATCGCGATCGGCGCAGGAACCACCACCACCGAACTTGCCCGGCATCTGAGGACCCGGCCCTCGATCACCGTGGTCACCAACTCCGTCAACGTCTTTCGGGAACTCACCGACCCCGCAGCCGACGGATCGGACGCTCCCCTGGTCTACCTCAGCGGCGGGGTGCGCACACCGTCGGACGCACTGGTGGGGCCCGTCGCCGACGCCGCGATCGCCTCGTTCCGCGTGGACGCGACCTATCTCGGCGTGCACGGCGTCGACCCCGACGCGGGACTCACCTCGCCGAATGTCGCCGAGGCCCAGACCAACCGGACGCTGATCCAGATCGGCGGTCGCCTCGTGGTGCTCGCCGACCACACGAAGTACCGCGAGGTGGGCGCCTGCGTGTTCGCCCGACTCGACGACGTGCAGACGCTGATCTCCGACGACGGCCTCACCGCCGCCGACCGCGAACTGCTCGACGCCCGCGTGGGCGACCTGGTGATCGCATCGGCGGCCCGACGATGATCGCCCCCGTGCCCAACCCCTTCGCCTGGCCCCTCGCCGACGGCCGGCAGGCGTTGTTCTTCTCCCTGCCCGGGCACCACCCGTCCCCGGTCCCCGATCGGCGGCCGCTGCCCGCCCGGGGCGACGCCCGCTCGCAGGTGCGCTTCGACCGCCAGACCGGCCAGTGGGTCGCCATTGCGGCGTTGCGACAGGACCGCACCTACCTGCCGAGCGCGGATCAGTGTCCGCTGTGCCCCAGCCCGTCGGGAACCACCAGCGAGGTGCCCGCGCCCGACTACGACGTCGTCGTCTTCGAGAACCGCTTTCCCAGCCTCTCCGGGGCCGACGGGCGGACGTTCAGCCTCCCCGACGCCGGCGTCGACGACTTCGTCAGCGCCCCGGGACACGGTCGCTGCGAGGTCATTTCGTTCTCCAGCAGCCACCACACGTCGTTCGCCGAACTCTCACCGACCCATGCCCGCCTGGTGGTCGACGCCTGGCGTCACCGCACCGCCGACCTGATGAGCAGGCCAGGAATCGAGCAGGTGTTCTGCTTCGAGAATCGCGGCGAGGACATCGGGGTGACGCTCACCCATCCGCACGGGCAGATCTACGGCTACCCCTACCTGACCCCGCGCACGGCCCAGATGCTCGCGGAGGCCCGCGCGCACCGTCGACGCCACGGCACCAACCTGTTCGCCGACATCCTGGCCGGCGAGGTGGCCGACGCCGTCAGGGTGGTGGCCCGCAACGACCTGTTCACCGCGTTCGTTCCGTTCGCGGCACGCTGGCCGGTGGAGGTCCACCTCTATCCACACCGTCTGGTGCGCAACTTGTCCGAGCTCGACGACGCCGAACTCGACGCGTTTGCGTCGATCTACTGTGACCTGTTGAAGCGCTTCGACCGGCTGTATCCCTCTCCGCTGCCCTACATTTCGGCACTACACCAGTACCGCGACACCGAGGACCAGCGAGAGGGGTACTTCCACGTCGAGCTGATGTCGATTCGGCGCAGCGCCACCAAGCTGAAATACCTCGCCGGATCCGAGTCCGCGATGGACGCCTTCATCGGCGACGTGTTGCCCGAGACGGTCGCCGAACGACTGCGGGAGCTCGCCGCGTGACCGCCGACATTCGCTTCTCCGCACCCGGGCGGATCAACCTGATCGGCGAACACACCGACTACAACCAGGGTTTCGCACTGCCCATCGCGCTGCCGGACCGCACGACGGTGACCTTCCGGCCCGACGGCGGGGACGCGGTGGTCGTCCGCAGCGACCGCGAAGACGGCGAGGTGACGATCCCACTGCACACCATCCCGGGTGACGTCACCGGCTGGGCCGCCTACGTCGCGGGCGTGGTGTGGTCACTGCGGAGTTCCGGCCACCGGGTGGGTGGGGGCACCATGCACGTGGCGAGTCGCGTGGAGATGGGTTCGGGCCTGTCGTCGTCGGCAGCATTGGAATGCGCCGTGCTCGGCGCGCTGAGCGCCGCGGCCGGGCTCCGGATCCACCGCACCGAGCAGGCCCGCATCGCCCAGCGGGCCGAGAACGACTACGTCGGCGCGCCAACGGGTTTGATGGACCAACTGGCGTCCCTGTGCGGCGAGCCGCGACAGGCGCTGCTGATCGACTTTCGGGACGACAGCGTGACGCCGGTGCCGTTCGACCCCGCCGCCGCCGGCCTCGCGCTGCTTGTGGTCAACTCCAACGCCCCGCATCGGCATGCCGGCGGCGAATACGCCGCGCGGCGCGCCTCCTGCGAACGAGCGGCCGCCGCACTCGGCGTCGGGTCCCTGCGCGAGGTACAGGACCGTGGCGAGGCGGTGCTCGGCGGCGTCGCCGATCCGGTCGACGCCCGTCGCGCCAGACACATCCTGACGGAGAACCAACGCGTCGCCGACGTCGTCTCGGCGCTGGGTCGAGCCGACTTCGCGGCGGTCGGTCGGCTCTTCGACGCGTCGCACGCCTCGATGCGCGACGACTTCGAGATCACCACCGACCACGTCGACCTGATCGCCGACACCGCGGTCCGCGCGGGTGCGTTGGGGGCGCGGATGACGGGCGGCGGCTTCGGCGGTTGCGTCATCGCCCTCGTCGACGTCGACCGGTGTGACGTCGTGGCGGAGACGATCAGGCAGACCGTGGTGGACGCCGGTTTCCATCCGGCCACCGTCACCCGGACCCACGCCGCGGCCGGGGCGGGCGTCGAGACCGGTAGCTGATTCGCCCACGGCCGGTGCGGGCACCGCCAACAGGTCGGATGGTTCCGACGACGGGGTTCGGACGCCGAGGTGGGGAGCGCGGCCGAGCCGCGCTCCCCGTCGGGACTATCGGACGCGCCTCCTGTTCTCGACCGCCGCGACGCCGGCGTCGACCACCAGGAACGCCAGCAGGCTGAGCCCAAACAACGGCAGGAACCAGCCGACCGCGACGGTGACGAGGACCACCAACACCATTGTGGGCGTAGACGATTGGCGCAGCGCACCCCGCAGCGGTGGCCGGCCCACCGCCCACGCGCCCCCGCGCGTGGGCCTGCGCTGCCACCACATCCGGTAGCCGAGGATGATTCCGACGATCAGCCCGATGGCGACGAGCGCCAGCACCGCCTGGTTCAGCACGCCGAACAGCACTCCCATGTGGGCGTCGATCGCCCAGTTGGTCAGCTTGGCCAGGATGGGCCAGTCCGCGAAGTTCACCCGGTCGGTGACCCGACCCGTGCCGGGGTCGACCGTGATCGCGTCATAGCGCGTCGGCCAGTCGCGCTTCTTCTCGGCGACCTTCCACCCCTCCCCGGCCTCGGCTGGCGGGTACATCCACATCGGCCCGGACAAGCCGGCCTTCTGAGCGGCCGCCAACGCGACGTCGGCACCCTGGGAACCGTTGTCGCCCATGGGCATCGCCGCGTCGTGATGGTGCTCGGCCGGCATCGGGTCCGCACCCGGTGCGGCGGTCAACGCGGTGTCGACCGTCGGGGCGGTCATGTTCAGGTGTGCCTGGATCTGGTTGACCGATTGCCCGCCGTAGCGCGACCAGGTGACGCCGGTGACCGACAACCCGAGCAGCGCCACGACGACCCAGACGCCGAGCGCCCCGTGCCAGGACATCGCCTTGCGTCGGCCCGATACGGTCCGGTCCGGAGTCGCGAGACGGCGCAGTGTCCCGGTGCGGGCGCGCCGCCCGATCCACAGCATCAATCCCGACAGCGCGACCACCCAGAGCCAACTCGCGGCGAGCTCGCTGTAGTTGCGCCCGATCGCGCCCAGGTGCAGGTTGCGGTGCAGCTCGTCGAACCACGCCCGCAACGGCATCCACTGCCCGAAGGTGGTCAGGGCACCGCGGACCTCCCCGGTGTACGGGTCGACGAAGACCGTGCGGGCGTAGTCCGGTGGCACGTCCTGCACCGCGAGGGTGACCTGCGTCGTCTCGTTCGCCTCCGCGGGCGGGCGAATGCTCTCGACGGCACCCTCGGGGTGCACGGCGCGGACCGCGCTCAGCTGGTCGGCGAGGGGCAGCCGCGTCTCACCGACGTGGTCGACGGTGAGCTCGTGACGGAACACCGTCGAGTCGATCTGCGGTATCAGGGCGTACAGCAAGCCCGTGATGGCCGCAATCAGAATGAAGGGGCCGACGAAGACCCCGGCGTAGAAGTGCAGTCGCAGCAGCAGGGGCCGAATACCCGGGCGGCTGGGGCCATTTCGCGGCGGGGGCTCGCCCGCCGGGGCAACGGTTGACGGGTCGGTTCGATCGTCTGGGGTCGTGGTCACGACGAATGAGTTCCTTCGTGCGGGCACGGTGGCCCGCGATGGTGCGGAACCGTTGCCGCCACGAGGCGGCACGGCGATGGTCGGTGACGGGCGCTATGCGCCGAGCGGTGACCAGGCCGGCGGTGCGCGCATTCCCAGACCGGAACGCAAGGAATTCGTCCGGGGGACGACGACGTCGACGGGCCACCACGATCGTCTGACCACGGTCGGCGACCGGTCGACGGCGACCAGTCGAAGCCAGCTCGACACCGACGACGCGAGAACGTACAGGTACTCCGACGCGCTGATCAGCACACCCAGCACGACGGCGGCGCCGGCGTGTGCGGCGAGCATCGAGCCCGACGTCGTCACGACGCCGTGGTGTCCGCCGTCGACGACCAGCGCGAGGTGACCGAGGAGCTGCGCCCCGCACAGCGCCGCGACGAGGGCGGCGACGTCCACGGTGCGCCCGGTTCGCGGGATGCGGGAAGCGACGCCGCCCACCGTGGCGCACACCAAGAGCAGGGTCGGCGCGGCCGCACCCGACGGCAGGCCTCCGCCGCCAATGGTGTGGGCCAGTGCGGTCATCAGCGCCGAGCAGCCGCCGACCAACGCGCCGCGCAGCTGCGCGGCACGGGAGGAGGGCGAGCTCACCCGCCGCACCTTACCGTCGCGTCACCGGGCCGTCAGTCTCGGTGCTTCGGTCCCTTGTCTCTACCGTTGCCGGGGCCCTTGCCGGGCGGTGGGCCGGGCGGTTCGGCGGGTTGGACAGTGGTCGACGAGACCGGTTGCGGCGTCGTGCTCGTCGTCGTCGTCGGCGGCGGCGGGGTCGTGGTGGACGTGCCGACGGGGGCGGGGGCGTTCTGCGAGTTCGATTGCAGTGCCACGGCCACCGCGGCGGCGACGAGCGCGACGACCACCCCCACCACCGCCAGGATCGTCCGGCGCCGCGGCGGTCGGGGTGCGGAGCGCGGGTACGCGCTCGACACGACCGGTTCGAAGGGTGCGGTGAACACCCGCGTGACCGGTCGCGGACCCGCCAGGGCCGCCCGCATCTGGTCGGCACTGGCGAACCGGACTCGCGGATCGTGGGCGATCGCCCGTTCGATCACCGCGTCCAACGCGGGGTCGACGCCACCGGTGACCGACGCGAGCGGCACGTGCTGCCCGTGCAGGATCGCGAAGGCGAGGGCCTGAACGTCGTTCTGCGGGAACGGCGGTCGACCGGCAGCCAGCTCGTAACCGACCACGCCCACCGCATACAGGTCGTCGGCCACCGACGAGGGGGCCCCGGTCAAGCGCTGAGGACTGCTGTACGCCATCGTCCCCACCAGTTGACCCGTGGCGGTGTGCCCGGCGTCGCCGGTCTTGGCGATGCCGAAGTCGGCGACCTTGACGACCCCTCCCGGTCCGGCCGTCAACACGTTGGCCGGCTTGATGTCGCGGTGCACGACACCGGCAGCATGCGCGGCCGACAACGCGGCGAGGACCTCGTCGAGGATCACCCGCACCCGCATCGGTGGCAGTGGGCCACGCCCGAGTTCGTCGAGCAGAGTGCTTCCCGGCAGTCGCTCCATCACGATGTACGGGGTGCCGCCGTGATGACCGAAGTCGTGCACGGCAACGATGTTGGGGTGTGAGAGGCGCGCGGCCGCGCGGGCTTCCTCCTCGAACCGGGCCCGGGCGTCGGGCCGAGCGCCGAGGGCGGGATGGAGCAGCTTCACGGCGACCGCGCGGCCCAACCTGGTGTCCCAGCCGTCGCGGACCTCGGCCATCCCGCCGACGCCGAGCACGCCGCGGAGCTCGTAGCGCCCGCCGAGCACGTCAAACCCGGCCACTGGGCCTACGTTTCGAGCGTCGCGACGTCCTCAGCGGCCGGGCAGCCACTGCAGGCCCTTGACGAAGGGCGGCATGAACTTTGCCCACACCTTCGGCGGAAGACCGCGCGGCCCACCGAGATTGAGGACGCGGGTGGTCGCGATGGTCTGCGGCTCGGTGTACTTGACCAAACCCTCGGGTCCGTGGCGACGGCCCATCCCGGACACGCCCATGCCACCCATCGGCGCGGCGGTGCTGCCCCACGTCGGTGCGTAGCCCTCGTCGACGTTGACGGTGCCCGCGTGGATCCGGGTGGCGATCTCCTCGCCGTCGCGCTTGGTGGCGGCCCACACGCTGGCGTTCAACCCGTACTCGGTGTCGTTGGCGCGCGCGACGGCCTCGTCGACGTCCGCGACCGGGTAGATCGAGACCAGCGGGCCGAACGTCTCGTCGCGGTAGCACTCGGCGTCGGTGGGCACGTTGGTCAGCACGGTCGGCTCGAAGAACAGCGGCCCGAGGTCGGGTCGCGCCTTGCCACCCGCCACGACGGTCGCGCCCTTCACCTTCGCGTCGTCGACGTGGGCGGAGACGGCCTTCACCTGCTCCTCGGAGATCAGGCTGCCCATCTCGACGCCGAACTCGTAGCCGCCGCGCAGCGTCATCTTCCGGACGCGGTCGCCGAACACCCGGATGAACTCGTCGGCGATCGACTGCTCGACGTAGATGCGCTCGATGGAGATGCAGAGCTGCCCCGAGTTGGCGAAGCAGGCGCGCACGGCCGCGTCGGCGACCTCACGCAGGTTGGCGCCGGCCGCGACGATCATCGGGTTCTTGCCGCCGAGTTCCGCCGAGAAGCCGATGAGCCGCCGACCGGCCTGCTCGGCGAGCAGCTGACCGGTCGCGGTGGAGCCGGTGAACATCAGGTACTCGGTGTTCTCGACGAGCGCCGTGCCCACCACCGAGCCCTGGCCGGGGACGACGGCGAAGAGGTCGCGCGGCAGACCTGCGTCGTAGAGCAGCTCGACGCACGCCAACGCGCAATAGGGCGTCTGGCTGTCCGGCTTGAGCACCACTGCGTTGCCGGCAAGCAGGGCGGCGATCGCGTCGGACACCGCGAGCGTCATCGGGTAGTTCCACGGCGAGATGACGCCGACGACGCCCTTGGGCTGATACCGCACGACGGTCTTGGTCAGGCCGGGCAGCATGCCCGTCACCCGCTGCGGGCGCAGCAGCTTCGGGGCGACGCGCGCGTAGTGGCGCGCCGTCATCGCGATGTCGAGGATCTCCTCCTGGGCGGCGTTGCGGGACTTCCCCGTCTCGGCCTGTGCCATGTCCATCAGCGGTTCGAGGTTCTTCAGCACGAGGTCGCGGTAGCGGTGGAAGATCGCGGCCCGCTCGGCGACCGGCCGGGCCGACCACTCCTTCTGGGCCACCCGGGCGCGCGCGATGGCATCCTTGGCGTCCTGCGCGGTCCCCACCGGGATCGTCGCCAGCTCCTGGCCGGTGAACACCTCGACCACCGAACGGGTGGGGCGTTCGGAGGCGTCCGGGATGGCGATCAGGCCGGCAAGACGCGCAAACGTGGCGGCGGACGGTGCGGGCATGATGGCTCCTCGGACGATGGATCGTGGTGATCGGCTGTCACCGCAGTTCTACCCGATTGGACGAGTCGGCAAAGATGCGGCCGCGGCAGGGGTGGGGCGTGAATTCACTCGCGACGGATCGGTCGTCGTAGGATTCCCTCGCCCGGCGACCGCCATGGCAACCACAGGACAGATAGCCCTATGACCACCCACCAGCGATTGTCCGACCGCTACGAACTCGGGGACATCCTCGGGTTCGGTGGCATGTCGGAGGTTCACCTCGCCCGTGACGTGCGGCTTCACCGCGACGTCGCGGTCAAGGTGCTGCGCGCTGACCTGGCCAGGGATCCGACGTTCTTCCTGCGCTTCAGTCGTGAGGCGCGCAACGCCGCGGGGCTGAACCATCCCGCCATCGTCGCGGTCTACGACAGCGGGGAGGCCGACACCCCCGACGGGCCGCTGCCCTACATCGTGATGGAGTACGTGGACGGCGTCACGCTGCGCGACATCGTGCGCAACGACGGCCCGGTCGAGCCTCGCCGGGCCGTCGAGATCATCGCCGACGCCTGCCAAGCCCTGAACTACAGCCATCAAAACGGCATCGTTCACCGCGACGTCAAGCCCGCCAACATCATGATCGACCGCGCCGGCGCGGTGAAGGTGATGGACTTCGGCATCGCCCGCGCACTGCACGACGACGGCGCCAAGCTGACCCAGACCTCCGCCGTCATCGGCACCGCCCAATATCTGTCGCCCGAGCAGGCCAGCGGTGAAACCGTCGACGCCCGCTCCGACGTGTACTCGCTGGGCTGCGTGTTCTACGAATTGCTCACCGGGGAGCCGCCGTTCGTCGGCGACACCCCCGTCTCCGTGGCCTACCAGCACGTCCGAAAGGACCCGCCGCCACCGTCGCGACGCAACCCGGCGTTGTCCCCCGACCTGGACGCCGTGGTGCTCAAGTCCCTCGCGAAGAACCCCGCCAACCGCTACCAGACCGCCGCCGAGATGCGCGACGACCTGATCCGCGTCCGCGACGGTCTGACACCCGCGGCGCCGAAGGTCTTCACCGACGCCGAACACGCCGACCTCGCCTCCACGTCACCCGGGCATCGCCGGGCCGCCCGCGTCGGCGGCTCGGGCCGGCGGTGGCTGGCCGCAGGGGCGATGCTGGCCGTGCTTGCGATCGTCGTGACGATTGCCGTGACGGTGTTCGTCGGCGATCGGCAACGCGTCCCGGACGTTCGCGGTCAGGGGCAGGCGGACGCCCAGGTGTCCCTGCAGAACCTCGGGTTCAAGACCATCGTCAACCCCGAAGCGAGTTCGACGGTGCGACGCGGGATCGTCATCAGCACGGACCCCGGCGCCGACTCGACCGCCCGGGTCGACGACACCATCGCCATCAACGTCTCCAGCGGCCCGGAGCAGCGCCAGGTTCCCGACGTCTCCAATCTCAGCCCGTCGGCCGCCGCCGACAAGCTGAAGGAGGCCGGTTTTGGCGACGTGGGGCAGACCGACTCGCCCTCCCCCACGGTGCCCAAGGGTGCGGTGAGCGGCACCAGCCCCGCCGCGGGGTCGACGGCCCCCGTCACCGACGAGATCACCATGCTGGTCAGTACGGGTCCCGGCGCCGTGGCGGTGCCGGACGTGGTCACGCAGCCCGGCGACGTGGCGACGAAGAACCTGACCATCGCGGGGTTCACGAAGATCCTCACCGCGCCGGTCGACAGTCTGTTGCCCGCCGGGCAGGTGGTGGCCACCGACCCGGCGGCCAACACGGAACTCGCCGTCGACGCGCCGGTCACCCTGAAGGTCTCCAAGGGAAACCAGGTACTGATGCCCGACTTGACGGGCCAGTTCCACGACGCCGTCGTGCAGCGTCTGGCTCAACTGGGCTTCACCGTGCCGGTCACCGTCGGGCCCGCGGTCGACGCCGGCTCCGCCGGTCACTTCAAGGTGGTGCAGCAGGATCCCCCGCCCAACACCCCCGTGAACCGCGACGCCACGGTGACCGTCAACTACGGCTCCTGACCGTCGGCAGTCGAACATTGGCGATGCGGGCTAATATTCGCTAGTGCGTGACCACTGGCCTCTGACGGGCCGGAAAGACGAGGTCGCCGAGATCAACCGTTTGTTTGCCGTCGACGGTCTACGCGGGGTGGTACTCGCGGGCAAGCCCGGGGTCGGCAAGTCGCGGTTGGCCCGCGAAGCGGTGCTGGCGGCCGCCGGCGCGGGGTGGAGTGTACGAAGCATCGTCGCCACCGCGACCAGTCAAGCCATCCCGCTTGGTGCCTTCGCTCGGTGGACCGACGACGCCGGGGGCGCGCCGCACGCCTTGGCCCGGCGCGTCGTCGACGCCCTCACCGTCGACGGTGAATTGGGTCGCCTCGTCGTGTTCGTCGACGACGCGCACCTGCTCGACGACTTGTCGGCCCTGGTGGTGCACCAGCTCGTCGAATCGCACACCGCCACGGTCATCCTCACCCTGCGTACGGGCGAACCCGCGCCCGACGCCGTGACCGCGTTGTGGCAGAGCGGTGCGCTGCGCCGACGAGACGTCGAGCCGTTGACTCGCCACGACACCGACCGCCTGCTGGCGGCGGCGTTCGGGGCCACCCCGGATGAGCAATGCGGTGACGCGGTGTGGCGTCTCACCGCCGGGAACGCTTTGTTCCTCCGTGAACTGGTCGACCAGGAGGTCACGGCCGGGCGCATGGTGGTCACCCAGGGACACCTGCGGTGGCTGGGCAGCGTCGCCATCTCGGGATCACTCGCCGAACTGGTGGACGCGCAGATCGGCGCCATCCCCGTCGAGGTGCGCGACGTGGTGGACCTGGTCGCCGTCTCCGAACCGGCCGACTGGCATTGCGTGAGGCTGATCGCCGACCAGATTGCCGTCGAGCACGCCGAGCAGCTCGGATTGATCCGGACGGCGGGCGACGAGGTCTTCATCGGTCACCCGATGTATGCCGAGGTGCGCCTGAGCCGGTGCGGTTCAGCGCGCCTGCGCCGCCTTCGTGGCCAGGTGGCCACCGCGATGAAGGACGGCGGGAGTCCCGCGAAGGTCATGAAGCGCGGACTGCTGTGGTTGGAATCCGACCTTCCCAGCGACACCGACGTCCTGCTGTCGGCCGCCCAGGCGGCGATTTCGCTGCTGGACTTCGAGACCGCCGAGCGGCTGTTCACCGCCGCGACCGACACGGGCATCGGCCCAGAAGCCCGTGTATCCCTCGCCTTTTCGTTGTTCATGTCACAGAAGGGCGATCGCGTCCTTGAAGTGCTCGACGACGTGGAGGCCGACGAGGCCACGCGGTCGGCGTTCATCAACGAGGTGGTGGTGCGCGCGTCGAATCTGCTGTGGCCGATGCGGTCACCGGAACGTTCGTGGCGTCTCGTCGACGAGGCACTCAAGACCGCCCGCGGTGCGCATCGACAGCAACTGCTGGTGTTCCGCGCGAACCAGCTTGCGATGGCCGCACGCCCCCTCGAGGTGCTGGCGACCATGGCCGAGGTCGCCTACGACGATCTCGACGACTACGGCGCCGCGATGGGTTACGGCGCCGAGAGCATGGCCTGCGGTGAACTCGGGAGAACCGACCGGTCCGCGGAGATGGCGGTGGCGGCCGGTCGGGTGCTGAAGACCAGTGATCAAGGCAAGTTCCTCCGTCAGCCGGTGACCGAGTTCCACACGTTCGCCCTGACGGCGGCGGGGCGAATTGCCGAGGCCGTCGAGATCGGCGAGCGCAACTTTCGCGCCCAGCGCGACGAACCCGCGGCAGCGCGGGCGGTGGCGGCGGAGATCCTCGGGATGGCCATGCTGGCCGCCGGCGACCTCAGCGCAGCGCTGCTACATCTGCCCGATGACGCGAGCTCGTTGGCCGCCAACAGCTTTCACGTGGCCAACAGCTTTCACCGATTCCACCTGCTGCGCGCCCAAGCGTTGGCACGCTCCGGCGACGGCCACGCCGCCGACCGCGCGCTGCAGACAGCTCGCGCTCATTCGCATCCCGCCTACGTGTACGTCGGGTCCAGCGAGTCGTTGACCGAGGCCTGGGTGGCCGCCGTTCAGATGCGGGTGAGCGAGGCGCGTCAGTTGGCCAGGACGGCGGCGGCGTACGCCCGCGGCCACGACCAGCTGGCCCGAGAGGTGTGGTGCCTGCAGACCGCGGTGCAGTTCGACGACACCGAGGCCGCCGATCGCCTGGCCGAGCTGGCGTTGCTGGTCGACGGTCCGCGCGCCGCCGTCGCGGCGCGCTACGCCGCCGCGGTGGCCGCCGACGACGCCGACGAACTAGACCGCACTGCAGCTGAATTCGAGCACATGGGTGACCTCCTGACCGCTGCCGACGCGGCGGGACAGGCCGCGACGTCACACCGCCGATCGGGCCGGGTGGGCAGCGCGATGACGGCGGCGGCGTCATCACGGCGGTTGGCCGCCGCGTGCGGCGGTGCGACGAGTCCGGCGATGGTCGCGGCCTCCTTCACCCCGCCGTTCAGCAGCCGCGAGCGCGAGATCGCGGTGCTCGTGGCGCAGGGGTTGACCAATCGCCAGATCGCCGAGTCGGTGTCGCTTTCCGTACGGACGGTCGAAAGTCACGTCTATCGCGCCAGCAACAAGGCCGGGGTGAACGGGCGCGCCGGTCTCGCCGCGATGATGCGCGGCACGGAGGCGTGAGGTGGCCGCGTCCGGTCAGGACAGGCCCGCGACGATCGAGGTGCGGGGTGCACGCGTCCACAATCTCGCGGACGTCGACGTCGACGTACCCCTGCACCAAATGGTGGCCATCGCAGGCGTTTCGGGCTCGGGCAAGTCGTCGCTGGCGATGGGCGTGCTCTACGCCGAGGGATCGCGGCGGTACGTCGAGGCACTTTCGACCTACACCCGCCGCAGGATGTCGCACGCCACGAAGGCCACCGTCGACTCCGTCCGGCACGTGCCGGCGGCGCTGGCGCTGCGACAACGGCTCGGGGTTCCCGGCGCCCGCAGCACGTTCGGCACCTCGACGGAACTCCTCAACGTCCTGCGCCTGATGTTCTCCCGGCTGGGCGAACACCTCTGCCCGAACGGACATCGCCAGCAGCCGACGATCGACGTCGCCGCCGGCCTCGACCTGACGTGCCCGGTCTGCGGCGTCACGTTCACCCCGCCTGGTGCCGAAGCGCTCGCCTTCAACTCCGACGGCGCGTGCCCGACCTGCGGCGGCCTGGGGTGGTGCGCGTGATCGACGACGATCTGCTGGTTCCCGACCCCTCGAAGACCATCGCCGACGGCGCAGTGGCCCCCTGGAAGATGATGGGCCTGACCGTCATGCCGCAAATGGTCGGTGAACTCGGCGTGCGGACCGACGTGCCCTACCGCGATCTCACCGATGCGGAACGCGACGTCGTGTTGCACGGCCCCGCCGAGAAGCACCTCATCACCGTTCCGTCGAAGAGCGGCAAGCTGTTCGAGGTCAACTTCACCTACCGCAACGCCCGCCTGGCCGTGCAGGAAGCACTCGACAAAGCCGCCAGCGAGGGCGGCCTCACCCGGGTCAACAAGTTCATCCACACCGGCACCTGCCCCACGTGCCACGGCACCAGACTCAGCGACCAGGCCCTCGGCACACACGTCAAGGGGCTGAACCTGGCCGAGGCCACGGCTCACACGCTCGACGCGGTGATCGCCTGGGCGCCAACGGTCGTCGACGCCCAGCCCGCAGAGATGCACACGATGGCGACGGTGATCGTCGGTCAGCTCCTCGAGATGGCCGAGAGGCTCATCGAACTCGGCCTCGGCTATCTGGGCTTGGACCGGCCCAGCGCGACGCTGTCCACCGGTGAGCGCCAACGGGTTCAGCTCGCCCGCGCGGTGAGAAACCAGACCACCGGCGTGCTCTACGTCCTCGACGAGCCCTCGATCGGCCTGCACCCGTCCAACGTCGACGGCCTCAACGGCGTCATCCGCGACCTGCTGCGCGACGGAAACTCCGTCGTGCTGGTCGACCACGACGTCCAGGTCCTGCGCGAAGCGGACTGGTTCGTCGAGATGGGCCCCGGGTCGGGGGGCGAGGGGGGCACCCTCCTCGCGGAGGGCACGCTGACCGACCTGGTGGGCAACCCGTCGTCGCTGATCGCCGGATTCCTCGACGGTACCGAGCCGATTCGCCTGCGCGCCAACGTATCATCCGAGCAGCTGTTCGACCACGGCCGGATCCGGCTGTCCACTCGCCCGCTTCACACGGTGCACGCGCTCGACGTCGAGATCCCCAAGGGTCGGCTGACCGCGGTCACCGGGGTGTCCGGATCGGGCAAGACCACGCTGGTCCTGGAGAGTCTGGTGCCGGCGCTGCAGACTGCCGCGGCCGGTGAGCCGCTGCCCGCGCACGTCTCCTCCGTGGAGTCCTCGGGCGTCGCGCGGGTCAACGTCATCGACGCCACCCCCATCGGCACCAACGTACGGTCCACCGTCGCCACCTACAGCGGTGTGCTCGACGATCTACGCCGCGCCTACGCCGCGCTCGCGGAGTCGACGCGGCGCGGCCTCACCGCGTCGGACTTCTCCTACAACACCGGGTCGCTACGCTGCCCACGGTGTGAGGGCACCGGCGAGATCTCCCTCGACGTGCAGTTCCTCCCCGACGTCGAGGTTGCCTGCCCGGTGTGCGACGGCACGCGGTACGACCCGGCGGCGCGAGCCATGCGACGACCCGGTGGCCTGTCGCTGCCCGAACTGCTCTGCCTCACCGTCAGGCAGGCGCTTCCGGTCACCGAGGATCTGCCGAAGGTGCAGAAGAAGCTGCACACGCTTGTCGACCTCGGGCTGGGTTACCTGACCCTCGGCGAGGACACCCCGGCGTTGTCGGGCGGCGAGGCCCAACGGCTCAAGCTCGCAACCGAACTCGGGCGCAAGCAATCCGACGCGCTGTTCGTCCTGGACGAGCCCAGCGTCGGCCTGCATCCCCTCGACGTCCGCGTTCTGCTCGGGGTGGTCGACCGCCTTGGCGCGAAGGGCGCCACCGTCGTCGTCATCGAGCACGACCTCGACATGATCGCCAACGCCGACTACGTCGTCGACATGGGACCCGGCGGCGGTGCCGCGGGCGGAACCGTCGTCGCCACGGGCACGCCGGCCGAGATCGCCGACCACCCGGCCAGCGTCACCGGGCGCTACCTCACTCCCCCGGCCAAGGTGCAGTAGTCCAGCCCCGCGGGTGCCACATACTTCAGTAGCGCGTTACTGCACCCAACCGGCCCGACAGCCCCCACAATCGGCAGGCGGTGAGTCACGGTGATCCACCGCCCTTTACCGATGGGTGTGCATGAACCACGCGCGGCAAGTCGAACGAGTTCACGCTCCAGCGATCGCCGGACTCGGCCGATGCTGAGCTGGTTGGCGGTGGCGGTGCTCGTCATCGTGGTGACGACCGCCGTCGTGGTGAAGCTACTGGCACGCAGGCGCGCGCCCGACCCCGGCTGGTTCATCGACAGCACCCGTGCCGCAGGGGCTCTCACCGTGATCGGCACCATGTTCGCGGTGCTGCTGGCCTTCACCATCTTCTACGCGCTGCAGAACTACCAGCGTGCCCGCGACGGCGGCACCATGGAGGCCATCTCGGTCACCGAGCTGCACAACGTGGCCGACGTGCTGGAAGGGCACACCGGAACACGGCTGCACGGCGACCTGATCTGCTACTCGCGAGCCGTGATATCACAGGAGTGGCCGGCCATGGAGCGCGGCGAATCGTCTGCGACGGTGCAGAACTGGGTCGACACGATGGCCGCCGACTTCGAGGCCACCAATCCGACGAACGCGAAGCAGGAAGCCGCCTACGGTCAATGGTTCGACCAGCAGGCGCAGCGCCGCGACGGCCGCCGGGCCCGCTCCGCCGAAGCCGCCCCCTCGGTGCCACCACCGCTGTGGATCGTTCTGGGCATCGGCGCAGCAGCCATCCTCAGCTACATGTGCGTACAGGCCGACCGTCGTGAGAGCGCCGTCATCCAGGCGGTGCCCATCGCGTTCGTCTCGGCGTTGGTGACCTCGGCCCTACTCGTCGTGGCGTTCCTGGACCATCCCTACGACGACTGGTCGGGCAGCCTGCAGCCCGACCAGATGCGAGTGACGTTGCGACTGATCGACGACGGGCACGCCGCTCCGTGCGACGCGCGTGGGGATCCCACGACGTAGGAGCGGCGAACTGCGACGTTCGCCTGCGACTGACCTGCCCAGCTCCGGGTGGGGACCCGCACTCCAAGTCTCTATCACCGGCGATATCACTGCATGGGTGATATCGCCGGTGATAGAGACTTCCGGACCGGGTGGGGCAGGACCCCTGGTGACGAGCCGGCGACCGCCCCTGTGGCCGGTACGCGCAAACCGGCCGCGATATGAGTCTGCTCATACGCCGCCGCGGCTGCACGAAGATGTCCGACCGGACGTCTACGATTCCTGCGGCACACCCAAGACCGATGGAAGGGGCGAGCAGTGAGTTACACCGCCGCCGACATCACCGAGCTCGACGATGTCCAGCACACACGCCTGCGGCCGGCGGTCAACCTCGGTCTGGACGTGCTCAACACCGCGCTGCGCGAGATCGTCGACAACGCCATCGAGGAGGTCGCCGACCCGAGTCACGGCGGATCGACGGTCACCATCACCCTGCACGCCGACGGCTCGGTCAGCGTCGCCGACGACGGCCGCGGCCTGCCCGTCGACTCCGACCCGGTCAACGGCAAGAACGGCATCGTCAAGACCCTCGGTACCGCGCGGGCGGGCGGCAAGTTCGACGCCCACGCCGACGCGACCAGCACGGGTGCCGGCCTGAACGGAATCGGCGCCGCCGCTGCGGTCTTCATCTCCGCGCGCACCGACGTGACGGTGCGCCGGGCCGGCAAGACCTATCTGCAGAGCTTCGGCGGCGGCTATCCGGGCGTGTTCGAGGGCAAGGACTTCGACGCCGACGCCCCGTTCACCCGCGCCGACGCCCAGAAGTTGCGCGGCTCCGGCAATCGCCAACCCGACGCACACGGCACGACCGTCCGCATCCTGTTCGACGCGGCGGTGGTGCCGGATTCCACCGTCGACGTCAACGAGGTCCTGCTGCGGGCGCACGCGGCCGCACGGATGTCCCCCGGCGTGCACCTGCTCGTCGCCGACGAGGGTTGGCCCGGCGACGAGGTCCGGCCCGAACTGCTCGAGCCGTTCCGCGGACCGTGGGGCACCGACACCCTCCTGGACCTCATGTGCGTCGCCGCCGGCACCCCCGTGCCCGGCGTACGCGCCGTGGTCGACGGCCGCGGCGACTACACGACCGGTCGTGGACCCACCCCGTTCCGCTGGTCGCTGACCGCGGGCCCCGCCGAACCGGCCACCGTCGCCGCGTTCTGCAACACCGTGCGCACCCCCGGTGGCGGATCTCATTTGACCGCCGCGGTGAAGGGCTTGTCCGAGGCGCTGGCCGACCGCGCGTCGCGCATCCGCGACCTGGGCCTGGCCAAGGGCGAGGACGGGCCGGAGGCGCAGGACTTCGCGGCCGTGACCGCACTCGCCGTGGACACTCGCGCACCGGACGTGTCCTGGGACTCCCAAGCCAAGACCGCGGTGTCGTCGCGCTCGCTGAACGTCGCGATGGCGCCGGACGTGGCGCGCAGCGTCACCATCTGGGCCGCCAACCCCGGCAACGGCGAGGCAGTGTCGCGGTGGACCCAGCTGGCGCTGGAGGCGGCCAGGGCGCGCCGCAGCGCCGAGGGCGCCAAGGCCAGGTCCCGGGCGGCGTCGAAGGCCAAGGGCCTCGGCACGAACCTGTCGCTGCCGCCGAAGCTGCTACCCAGCCGGGAAACCGGCCGCGGCTCGGGCGCCGAGCTGTTCCTGTGCGAGGGCGATTCGGCGCTGGGCACGATCAAGGCCGCCCGCGACGCCACCTTCCAGGCGGCGTTCCCTCTGAAGGGCAAGCCGCCAAACGTCTACGGATTCACGCTGAACAAGGCGCGGATCAAGGACGAATTCGACTCGATCGAGCGCATCCTGGGCTGCGGCGTGCGCGACAACTGCGACCCGGAGTCCTGCCGGTACGACCGCATCCTGTTCGCCTCCGACGCCGACCCCGACGGCGGCAACATCAACTCCAGCCTCATCTCGATGTTCCTGGACTTCTATCGGCCGTTGGTGAAGGCCGGAATGGTCTACGTGACGTTGCCGCCGCTGTTCGTGGTCAAGGACGGGCAGGAGCGGATCTACTGCCAGGACGAGTCCGAGCGTGATGCTGCGGTGGCCCAATTGAAGGCCACCTCCAAACGCAAGGTGGAGGTCCAGCGCAACAAGGGCCTCGGCGAGATGGACGCCGACGACTTCTGGAACACCGTGCTGGATCCCGAGCGGCGCACCGTGATTCGAGTCCACCTCGACGACGGCGATCCGAAATTGCACCACACCCTGTTCGGCGGACCGCCGGAGGGCCGGCGCACGTGGATGGCCGATGTCGCCTCCCGCGTCGACACCCTTGCGCTCGACCTCAGCTAGGAGAACCCGTGACCGCCACCCTGGACGTTCCCGAGCAGAATCCGGACCTGGTGCTCGACCAGAGCGCCGACGACTACTGGAACCACTACCAGCTGACCTTCGCGCTCTACAGCGTCAGCGACCGCGCCATCCCGTCCGCGTTCGACGGGCTCAAGCCCGGCCAGCGCCGACTGCTCTATCAGATGCACGACTCCCGACTGCTGCCGGGAAACAAGCCGCAGAAGTCCTCCAAGGTCTGTTCGGCCGTCACCGGCAATCTGCACCCCCACGGCGGCGCGTCGATGTACGGGGCGGCGGCGCTGATGGCCGCCGAGTTCCAGCGTGTGAAGGTCATCGACGGACAGGGCGCTTTCCCTCGCATCCAGGGCGACATCCCCGCCGCCGATCGCTACACCGAGATGCGGTTGTCGGCACCCGGTGCGGCACTGACGGCCGAACTGAACGACCATGCGGTGCCGATGGTCCCGACGTTCGACGGGGAATGGATCGAGCCGACGGTTCTGCCCGCGCAGTGGCCGGTGCTGCTGTGCAACGGTGCCGTCGGCATCGCCGAGGGCTGGGCCACCAAGGTGCCCGCGCACAATCCGCGCGAGATCATGGCCGCTTGCCGGGCACTACTGAAGACCCCGAACATGACCGACGACAGGTTGATGAAACTCATTCCCGGCCCCGACTGGGGCTGCGGCGCCACCGTGGTGGGCACGGCCGGACTGCGGGAGTACATCACCACCGGGCGCGGGCAGCTCACGGTCCGCGGCACGGTGTCGGTCGACGGGAAGAACGTCGTCGTCACCGAGCTGCCGCCCGGTGTCGCGAGTAACACCGTGCAAGAACGCATCCGGGCGCTGGTCGAATCGGGAGAGATGTCGGGTGTCGCCGACATGTCCGACCTGACCGACCGCCGCAACGGGCTGCGCATCGTGGTCACCGCCAAACGTGGCCACAGTGCCGAGACGATCCGTGACCAGCTGCTCGCCCTGACACCGCTGGAGTCGACGTTCGCGGCGAGCCTGGTCGCGCTCGACGAGGACCGGGTGCCGCGCTGGTGGACGGTGCGTGAGCTGATCGGCGCCTTCCTGCACCTGCGCGATTCAGTGGTGTTGCGGCGCAGCGAGTATCGGCTGGACAAGGTCACCGACCGGCGCCACCTGGTGACCGGCCTGATGACCATCCACCTGGACATCGACGCCGCGGTGGCGGTGATCCGCGGTTCCGACACCGTCGACGAAGCCCGCCAGGGGCTGCAGGAGCGTTTCGGGATCGATGCCGTGCAGGCCGATTACGTTCTCGCGCTGCAACTTCGGCGTCTGACAAAACTCGACGTGATCGAGCTGCAGGCCGAGGCGGAGAAGCTGGACGCCGAGTTCGCCGAGCTGACCGAGTTGGTGGGCAACCCCGACGCGCGCCGGGTGGTGATCGACAAGGAGCTCGTCGAGACCGCCAAGCTGTTCAAGGGCCCCGAGTTCGACCGACGTACGGTGCTGGACCTCGAAGCGGTGCCGGTGACGTCCAGTTCGGACGAGGACGGTGCGCGCGAGCGAAAGACCAACGCCGCGTGGCGACTCGACGACCGGGGTGTCTTCTCCGACAGCCACGGCGAGCTGCTGACCTCGGGGCTCGGTTGGGCGGCGTGGGCCGACGGGCGAATCAAGTTCACCACCGGGGGCGGGCTGCCATACAAGATCCGCGACATCCCGGTGGCACCGGACATCACCGGGCTGGTGCGGTCCGGCGTGCTGTCGCCCGGCTCCCACCTGGCGTTGGTGACCCGTCGCGGCAAAGTGCTGCGCATCGACCCCGCCGCGGTGAATCCGCAGGGCGCGGCCGGCAACGGCGTGGCCGGGGTGAAGCTGGCCGCCGACGGCGACGAGGTGATAGCCGCGTTGCCGCTGACGTGTGAGAACGGCGAGGCCATCCTGTCGATCTCCGAAAAGGCTTGGAAAGTCACCGAAGTCGCCGACATCCCGGTGAAGGGCCGCGGCGGAGCCGGCGTCGGCTTCCACCCGTTCACCGCGGGCGAGGCGGCGCTGATGGCGGCCGCAGTCTCGGCGACCGGTTTCGTGCGCGGCACCAGGGCTGTCCGGGCCGAGAAGCGCGCCAAGGCGTCGATCAAGGGCTCGGGTGCGGACGTGACGCCGGCGGGCTGACGTGTAGGGCATCGGCGCGGTGCTCAGGACCGGTGACCGGCCCGCCACCGCTCCATCAGTTCGGTCATGGGCGCCGATGTCTGCGCGCTGGACCCGAAGTGGATCGTCACCTCGTCGGCACCCGCCTCCTCGTAGGCGCCTAGGCGAACGAGTAGTTCCGCGACGCTCTCCTGGCTGCTCGCCCGTGAGAGCATGATGCCCGCGGAGATCCGGCGCGGCGCCGCCATCCGGTCCAATTCCTCACGCTTGGTGCGGAATTCCTGCGGGGTGAGTCCGAACGCCTGCCAGCGATCGGCGACGCGCGCGGCCCGGCGGAACGCGGGGCCGGTCATACCGCCGACCATGACGGGGATCGGCGCGGACGGCCGGGGTTCGAAGACGCCGGCGGCTGACCCGAAGAAGTGGTTCTCCGCAGGCCTGTCTCCCCGATGCACCGCCTGAATCAACTCGATCGTCTCGTCAGTTCGTGCGCCCCGCTCCGCGAAGGGAACACCGACGGCGTCGAACTCGCTCGCGTCCCAGCCGACGCCGACACCGAAGACCACCCGTCCGGGCGCCAGGCGCTCCAGGGTGGAGAGCTGCTTGGCCAACAGCACCGGCTCCCGCAGCGGCACGATGATCACCGTCGTCCCCAACGTGACCCGCGTCGTCACCGCGGCCACGTGGGACAGCAGCATCAAGGCCTCGTACACGCCGCCGTAGACGTCGCCGTACTGCTCGGGCGGCAGTAGGTGGTCGGGCACCCACACCCCGGCGTATCCCAACTCCTCCGCCAGGCGCGCTTGGGCCACGATTGACTGCGGGTCGACGCCGGTCTCGTCGTTGGACAGTGCGACGCTCAATCTCATTCGGCACCAGCTTCGTTCGACTCTGCCGGGTACTGAGGACGGTTGAGCCGATGTGTTCTCATGACGCGAATGCTAGAGTCTGACATCTATGTCAAGGTCAACCCCCGCGTCCCCGACGGCCATCTCCATCGGTGAGCTGTCACGGAGGTCGGGTGCCTCTGCGCGGATGCTGCGCTACTACGAGCAACAGGGCTTGTTGGACCCCGTCCGCGCCGACAACGGGTACCGGCAGTACTGCCCGGACGCCGTGACCACGGTCGCCCAGATCCGTGGATTGCTCGACGCAGGCCTGCCCACCGACACCATTCGTCAGATCCTCCCCTGCGCGCACGGGAGCGAGCCGACGATCGACCCGTGCCCCGAGATCCTGAGCACGCTGGCCCACGAGATGAACCGGCTCGACGAGCGCATCCGCCACCTGTCCGCCAGCCGTGACACGTTGGACCGCTATCTCACCGCCACCCACGCGGCGCGGCGGGACTGAGCTCGCGCCTGCTCACAGGCTGCGGGCGAATTCGCGACGCGCCTGCAACGCCAGGTGCTCGGCGTGGAGTCGGCCGACCATCACGACCAGCGCCCCACCGACGGTGGCCCACAGCGCAGCGGAGGTGAAGATCGACCCGAGCCGGAAGTCCCAGAGCACGTCCCCGGGAAAGGTTCCGATCTCGTCGACCGACGGCATCAGTGCGCCCGCGATCGCCACGATCGCCAGGTAGCCACCGACACCGACGAGCACCGCCGCCTGACTCCCCCACGCGCCGCGCAGCCGTAAGGCCGCGCCGGTGCAGACCGCCGCCGCGCCGAGTGAGATCAGGACGAACGCGAAGTACAGCGCGGTGCGCTGGACGATGGTGTCGGGATCGCCCACGGCCGGCGGTGCGGCCGGGTACTTCAGGAACGGCACCAAGGCGACTGACACGTAACCGATTCCGGCTACCACCGCGGTGGACGTCGCCGGTGAGAGGCGGCCGACGCGACCCATCACCCCGGCTGCCACCAGGGCCAAGAGACCACCGATCGTGACGCCGACGGTCACCGTTCCGGTCAGCAGGCCCCACGTCGACTGGTCCTGCCGGCTGACGACGGCTACCTCGCCGTGGGTATGACCGGGCTCGGCGGCCTCGGCCTGGCCGTGGTGATCCGCGATGGCGGGCGCCGAGCCCGCCTCCTCGATGGCGATGGCCTTGTCCACCGAGGGCTCACCGACGACGAAGGCGACCCCGAAGGCTGCGAAGCCGGCCAGCAGACCGGCGAGCAGTCCACGGATCAAGAAGGCGCGTGCGTTCACGTCTGCTCCTGCGCGCTCTAGTGGCACGGGTAGCCGAGAAGGTGCCTGGCGTCGTGCACCCATTCGTGGATCTCGGTGCCCGAGAACATCGACAGCGCCCCCTGTTCGGTGCTGACGAAGTACAGGGCGAGGATCGCGACCAGCCCGTAGAGGACGGCCCATGGTGCGATCTTGCCCAGGGGAAGTGACGGGATCTCGACTCCCGTGGTCAGGACAGTGCTGTGCGACATGGCTTCTCGATTCGTTAGTGGTCGTGGTCGTGGTCGAGCTGATGGTCCCGTTCCCGGGGACCGACGTAGCCGTCGGCGAGCAGGCCGTGGTCGTCGACCACGCGCTGCAGCGCCGCCACCCAGTGGTCGTAGTACTCCCAGGACGCCGAGGCGTCGTCCTGCGTCTCCCACGCGCCGATGGCCTTGATCAGTTCGCCCTGAAAGTCGTCCCAGTCGTAGTGGTCGAACTCCGACAGCGCCACCGCCAGACCGAATGCGCGCCGCTGCCATTCCGCCTGGAAGGTGGGCTGATTCGTGTCGGTCACGCAGCTGTCGTGGAAGCGGACCTTGCCCGTCTCGTCGTATTCGACGTCGCTGGTGGTCATGCGTTGCTCCCCACGGTGACAGCGGGGGGTTCGACGACGGCCACACCGATCATGGCCTCGGTGGTGACGAGTTCGGCGAGCTGCTGCTCGGACCAACCGTCGGTCCCCTCGGGTCGGCTGGGGACGACGAACCATCGTGAGTGGCCGCTGGAATCCCAGATGCGGACCTCGGTGTCCTCGTCCAGGGGCACCCCGAGTTCGGTGAGGACGGCCCGTGGTTCCCGCGCCGCCCTGGCCCTGAAGACCGGATCCTTGTACCAGTAGGGCGGCAGCCCGAGCACCGGCCACGGGAAGCACGAGCACAGCGTGCAGATGACGAGGTTGTGTACTCCGGGCTCGTTGACCACCGCGGCGATGTGCTCCCCTTCCGCGCCCGCCATCCCGTCGGGGAGGTCGAGCTGTGCGATGGCCGCGGGTGCGTCGCGCGCCAGCAGCTCGGCGAACTCGGGGTCGACCCACGCCCTGGCGACGATCTTCTGACCGTTCAGCGGCGTCATCTCCGACTCGAAGTAGCCGAGCACCTTGTCGACCGTGGTGGGCGTGATGACGCCCTTCTCGATCAAGAGTGCCTCCAGCGCTTGAACCTTCGCCGCGCTCTCGCTTTCGCGATCCGGCGGATAGTCGAATCGATCGGTCATGATGTGGGTGCCTCCTCGGCGTTGGTGACGGCGGTCAGATACGGCTCGTAGAGCTCGGCGTACAACGGGCTGGGGTGACCCTCCGCCGTGGCGCCCCAGAGGTCGACGGCGTCGAAGCGGACGACGTACACCGGCACCGGGTCCCCGAGACCGTCGGCACCTGTCGAACAGAAGTACGCGTAGTTGCCCTCGGCGACGGATTCGACGACGCCCCGATGTCCCCGCAGATAGCCGGGGAGCCGGGTGTGGTCACCCGTGGGCGGATTGGCGATCAGCACGGTGTCGCCCACCGAGAACTCCGGTGTCGCGGGGCCGCGCCGCGGTGAATCACCCTCGCGCAGATAGCGAATCACCTGCTCGTCGATGGCATCGACGCCGTCGGGGAGCAGCGCGTCGGCCTGACTACGGAATTCTCCGATCGCCGAGGAGAGCTCGTCGGCGGTGAGGTAGCCCTGCTCGACACAGTAGGCGCTGATGCCGCCGAGCCACTTCTCGTAGTAGCGGTACTTGAAGTAGTCGAACGGATTCATCGCCTCGGCGCCTTTGCGAAGGTCCGCCCAGGTCCAGGTGGTCCGGAACGAGGTGCCGGCCGCGTCCAAGTCGTAGCCCGGAAGGGCTTGTCGCAGTGAGTCACTGAGACCCATCAGCGCGGTGTGGATGCCGAAGATGCGCTTCTCCCACTCTTCGACGAAGACGTTCTTCTCGAAGTCGACGGGCCCGAGCCCCTCGAGCCCTCCCAGGTTGTGTTGGAGCTTCATGCCGTGGCTTCCCTACTCTCGGTCCGGGTGGTGATCAGGTTCGCGAAGGTCTCCGACGCAATGCCGAACAGACCGCCGAGGAGCATCGCGGTCGCAACCATCAGGACGGGATTGCCCACGGAGTCGGCGTAGAGGACGTCCCTGCCGGTGACCGCGCTGGTGCCCACCGTCGACGCGAAGCCCCACACGATCGCGGGGATCGCGGCGAGCAGCGGCACGCGCGACACCGCCACCATCAGTGCGCTCCCGAGACCGACGACGACGCCGGTGAGCCACACCCCCAGCTCCGCCTGCTGGGCGACGAGGAGGCACACCGACGCGATCACGATGCCGGTCAGGTTGCTTGCCGCCGATTGAAGCAATCCCCGTGGGCCGCCGCCGAGAATGAAGAACGACGCCCAGGCGATGAACACCACCCAGACGGGCACTTGGACGACCTCGGCCGTCAGCCATACCGCGACGGCGCCGAGGACGCCGATACTGATTGTCAGAGCATTCTTTTCGGACACACGTGCTTCCTTCGACGATGGTGCGGTGTCAGCCCCGGGGACTGTCGTCAGGCACACCGAACTTGGGGTGTCGTCGACGTCGACGACGCGGGGTTGGCGGGAAAGAGCCGACTGATCGCAACGTCGCGGTAACACGAGTCCGCTAGTTTGATCCGACGCTCGCAGTGCCCGAACGATGTTGCGGTGGCTCGGATTCCGGTGGATGTCGATCGCTTCTCCCAGATCGACATTGACCTGTGCAGATGAGTCTCGGGCCTGACCGGGCAGGCGGAAAGGGCAGGACAGGACACATGGCCGACGATTCCGGACATCCCGACGGAGAAACGCCCAGGACGGTCGTCTTCGCGCTCTACGACAAGGTGACGCTGCAGGACGTCGCGGCGCCGTTGGAGATCTTCGCGCGTGCCAACGACTTTGGTGCGCACTACCGGGTCCTCCTGGTCTCACCGACCGGTGACTCCGTCGCCACCACCGCGTACGCGTCACTTCACGTCGACCTCTCCTTGGCAGAGGCGCCCGAAGAGATCGACACGTTGATCGTTCCCGGCGGGGTGCCCGCGGACTTCACCTTCACCCCGGGTGAGCACGACATTCCCGAGGAGACGACGCCGGACGCCGTCGAGCCCGCACTCGCGATGGTGCGCGCGCTCGCTCCACGGTCGCGCAGGATCGCGTCGGTATGCACCGGCGCCTTCGTGCTGGCCGCCGTCGGATTGCTGGACGATCGCCGGGCCACCACGCACTGGGCGCATTGCCAGGCCCTGGCCCGCAGGTACCCACGGGTGAAGGTCGACCCCGACTCGCTGTTCGTCCAGGATGGCCCCTTCATCACCGGCGCAGGCATCAGCGCGGGAATCGACCTGGCACTGGCCTTGGTGGAGACCGACTACGGTCCTGCCGTCGCCCGGCGCGTCGCGCGGTGGATGGTCGTCTTCCTTCAGCGACCGGGCGGACAGGCCCAGTTCAGCGTGTGGGCCCAGTCGGCGCTGCCGGTGAGCACGGGCCTGCGGGAGATCCTCGACGCCATCGTCGCCGATCCGGGCGCGGACCACTCAGTTGCGGTCCTCGCCGCGCAGGCGGCGGTCAGCGAGCGGCACCTGGCACGGATGTTCGGCGACCAGGTGGGCATGACACCCGCCAGGTTCGTCGAGCAGGCGCGCCTGGAGGCGGCCAAGGTGATGTTGGCGACCGGCGACCACAGCCAGGAAGCCATCGCCCGGCGCGCGGGCTTCGGCGGGCCGGACACCATGCGGCGCACCTTCCGTCGCAATCTCGGTGTCTCACCGGGGACCTACCGAAGCCGTTTCCGCACAACGGGTGTCGACCGAAGCGCGAGTTAGCAAGCGCTAGTCTCGCCTGGCGGTGCCAACCCGTCCGCACCGCGCGGAATCCACCGATCCGCCGCGTCGGCGTCCGAGGTGTCCGTTCCTCCTCGCTGCCTCGGGCGCACCGTTCCACCGCGCGTCAATCCTCGGTCACTCCTTCACGCCATCGGCTCGCCGAAGGACTGGGGGCGTTCTTCGGGCGCCAGCGAGAAGAGGTTCGTGTTGTCTCGCGGTCCAAAATGTGGTCCGAAACGTTCGGCCAGCGCCCCCGAGTGGATAGGGTGTCCGTCTGGGAATCCGACTGCCACCCCGAGGGCGACGTGGGATTCTCTCGACGGTCGACGAAAGGTTATCGCGTGCAACAGAACACGGCACCAGCCGCCACGTCTCACCTATCGCGATCACTCGGGCTTTGGGCCATCGTCGGCCTCGGCCTCGGCTACATGACCCCCATGACCGTCTTCGACACGTTCGGCATCGTGTCGGAGGAGACGGACGGCGTCGTTCCGCTCGCCTACATCGTCGCGCTCGTCGCCATGGTGTTCACCGCGCTCAGCTATGGACGGATGACCCGCGTCTTCCCCTCGGCGGGGTCGGCCTTCACGTATGCATCGGAGGTCATCCACCCCAACGTCGGCTTCCTCGTCGGGTGGTCCTCGTTGCTCGACTACCTGTTGTTGCCGATGGTCAACGCAGTCATCGGCCGAATCTACTTCGAGTCGTTCTTCCCCGACGCTCCGTCCTGGATCTTCGTCCTCGTCTACGTGGCGATCGTCACCGCGCTCAACTGCTGGAGCATCAAGGGCACGTCGAACATCAACGGAGTGCTCGTCGTCTTCCAAACCGTGCTCATCGGTGTGTTCGTCGTCTTGACGTACATCTCGTTGACGCGTGGCTTGGGTCAGGGCACCGCACTGACGCTGCAACCGCTGTATCACGCCGGTGTCGACATGCAGGCAGTCATCGCGGGCGCCACCGTCGTGTGCTTCTCGTTCATCGGGTTCGACGCGATCACGATGTACAGCGAAGAGGCCAAGACACCGAATACCGTCCCCAAGGCCATCGTCCTGGCCCTCCTGATCGGCGGCGCCATCTTCCTGCTTGGGGCATGGTTCGCCCAGAGCGCCTTCCCCACGCTCGACGGGTTCGAGGTCACCGACGACACCCTGCCCGAGCTCGCGCTGAAGGTAGGCGGCGACTTCTTCAAGATTCTGTTCGTCTCGGCTGCGCTGGCGGCCATGTTCGCTTCGAGCCTGTCCTCGCACGCCAGCGTCTCCCGGATGATCTACGTGATGGCTCGCAATCAGACGGGGCGCATCCCGCGTTTCCTGTCCTACATCCATCCGCGGTTTCTCACCCCGTTGCACGCCGTGCTGATCGTCGGCGCCGTGTCGTTGCTGGCATTCAGGTTCACGCTCGAATTCGTCTCGGCAATGATCAATTTCGGCGCCCTCATCGCCTTCACCGTCGTCAACCTGACCGTTCTGCTGTACTTCGCCGTGCACTTGAAGAAGCGGCGCACACCGGTGGAGATCTTCACCAACATCGTGCTGCCGATCATCGGTATGTCCCTGACGGCGGTGCTATGGCTCAACCTGCACTTCGATGCCCTTCTCTACGGCGCAATTTGGTTCGTCGTCGGCCTCGTGCTGTTGGTGTACGTCACCCGCGGGCTACGCAAGCCGCTCACGATGAGGATCGAAGAGGAGACCCTGGCCGAGGAGGGCACGCCAATCGAGCACGTCGAGCACCGCAGGGCAGGTGGACACAAGTGAAGCTCGTCGTCGGCTACCTCGCGACCGCCGGTGGGGCCGATGCAGTGTCACTCGGCGTTCGACTCGCCCGCACCCTTGGCGCCGAACTGGAACTGCGAATGGTGCTGTCGCCCGACGACGTGACCACTCCTCGCGTGACGGCCGACAGATTTCACGACGTGCTCGCCGGCCAGGGCTCGGCATGGCTCGCCGACGCGATGCGCCTGGTGCCCGAGGACGTCACGGCTGGGGCGGAAGTGGTCATCGGAGAGTCGGTCGCCCAAGCACTTGGGGACGAAGCACTCAAGCTCGGTGCCGAGGCCCTCGTGGTCGGTGGATCCGGCGGTGGCCTGGCGGGCAGCTTGGCACTTGGCTCATTCGTCGACGACCTGCTGCACTCTGCACCCGCGCCGGTCGCGGTGGCGCCGCGAGGTACCCGACACTCGGACGTACAGCGCGTCCGAAGCGTCACGTGCGCGGTCGGGGATCGCCCCGGTGCGGCCCGGTTACTCGACACCGCGGTAAAGATGAGTCGGGCCACCGGGGCACCCCTACGACTGGTCTCGCTGGTGGCACTCGACGAACACGGCGAGAAGGGCGTCGAGGCTGCTCGCGAACATGCCCACGCCACACTGGAATCCGTAAGAGCAGCACTGCCAGAGGGCGCCGCCGTCACTGCGGTCGTGGCCGACGGCGACACGGTCGAGGCGGCCGTCGAAGGACTCGATTGGGAGCCCGGAGATCTGCTGATGCTCGGGTCGAGTCGACTGGCCCCGCCTCGCCGGTTGTTCATCGGTTCGACCGCCGCCAGGATCCTGCGTGTCCTACAGGTCCCCATCGTCGTAACGCCAGGCGAGGACGCCAGCCCGTGACGTGCTCAGGCAAGATGGCGGAGTCACCGCGAGGAATTGGCCCCGCTCGCGGAGAGTTGCGCTCCGCAACACGACACTGCCCTTTGCTCCGATGACTTCGCTCTCGAGGGACCGAGTTCACCGCTTGAGTCTGCTGCGCTGCAGGTCGGCCGTAGATCGCGGCTCAGTCCCTCTGCGTCGGCGTAGTCGCGCGGAAGGGTCCCGAAACGCGCCCTAAATTCAGTCGTGAAGTGCGACTGGCTGGCGTATCCGACTGCGACGGAAACGTCTCCGACCCCCAGTCGGCGTTCGAACAGCAGTTCGCGCGCCCGCTCTAGTCGGGTCTCCTTGACGAACTGGCGTGGCGATCTGCCGGTAAGTTCGCGAAACCTTCGTGAGAACGCCGACGAACTGAGGTTCACCTGCCCGGCAAGGGTCTCGACCGTCAGTGGCTCGGACAGGTGCGTGTTGATGTAGTTCAACGCCGCCGCAACGGAATTCCCATCTTCCTGCTGGCCTGCCATCAACAGCAGTTTAGAGGACCGGTCACGTTGCAAGATGTGGTAAACCAGCTCGTGTTGATACAGCGGCGCTAACACCCGTCGGTCCGAATCCGCTGCGAGTGACCTCAAGAAGCGGAGTACCGCACCCCCGAGGTCGGCGTCGAGTTCGGACACGACCCCCTGATCCTGACCCTCCGTCGAAGACCTCGATTGGTCCGACGTGCCTCGACCACCGACCACCGCCTCCGAGAGTCTACGAACCACCGCCGGATCGATCTCCAGCACGAAGGCGAGGAACGGTTTGTCCGGCGTTGCGTCCAGGATCTGCACCTGAAAGTGCAGGTCGCTTCTCAGCAGCAGATATTGGCCTTCGTCGCATGGGTAGTGATGACCATCGGCGGTGACGGCCTTGCGGCCCTGCGCGACGATACACACCGAAAGCGATTGGATCTCATCCCATTTCGGCACCGTCGGCTCGACGTATCGGTAGATCGTCAAGCCGGGCCACAGGCCCACGTTGGCGCCGTCGCCGAACGAACGAGCTGACAGTTCTTCGGCAAGGTCGTTGGAGGGCACTCCATGCTCACAGGGGTGATCGAGCATCCCAACCTCCAGTTCCGAGTGGGCTCGTCGCTCGCCCGATCCTATATCGCACACCTCAATATCGCCTCCCTGGCCTGAGGCTGGGAGTCTGCTGGGAAGACGTCAAGCCATACGGCCCCGGCAGATTGGGCCGTGACAGACGGGCCGCAGCCTGCGCAGGAGCACACCACCTCAGATGCCGCCTATCCACGATGAAGTCGAAATGGGCACGAGTCGAGCCGAATTGGGCTAGCACACCGCCAGCGGTCGGAGTTCACTACGGAGTAGGGAATGTAGTTCACGTCCACACCATCGACCGGGGTGCAACTCCGGGCTCTTAGCGTCGTCAGGAGCTTTTCATGCCGCTAGCTCGTATCGACCTCATCGAAGGCAAGTCAGCGGAATATCGCCGGACCATCGCCGATGTCGTCTACGACAAGATGATCGAATGCCTTGGCGTGCCCGAGGATCGGTTCCAAACCATCAGCGAACACAAGGCGGAGAACTTCCTCTTCGACGCCGACTATCTCGGAATCTACCGCTCCGAGAACTGCATCTTCATCCAACTGATCTTCCTCGACGTCGCGACCCCCGAACAGAAGGGCGCGTTCTACGAAGCCGTCGTGGACGAGTTGGAGGAAAAGCTGCAGGTGCGGCCCGAGGACGTCTTCTTCAACCTCATGACGGTTCAGCCGGCCGACTTCTCCATGGGCCTGGGGGTGGCAACCTACGTCAGGGGTGTGCCCACCGACCGTCTCGACCCAAACTCCATCCCGCACTGACGAGTGGAGCTTCGGTCCCTCGTAGAGCCCACCGCGACGGACTGCCCCCTTCCGACCGATCCTGCCCACCTCTGGCAGATGAACACAACCCCCGACTGGCGCCCGTAGTCAGCCGGCGCCCTCCCCACCCCGAAAGGATGCCGTCATGGCAACCCCTGCAACGACGTTGAAGAAGGTGCTCATCACCGGAGCCGGAACCGGCTTCGGATACGAAGTCGCGATGCGACTCGCCGAGAAGGGCTTCACTGTGGTGGCCGCCGTCGAGATCTACGGCCAGGTGCAGACCCTGAAGCGACAAGCCGACGAGCGCGGGGTGACCCTTCAGGTCGAAAAGCTCGACGTCACCAACGCCGGCGACCGCCGCAAGGCCCTCGACTGGGGCATCGAAGTTCTCGTCAACAACGCCGGCGTCGGCGAAGGCGGTTCCACGGTCGACATTCCCCCAGACAACATCCGTCACCAGTTCGAGGTCAACGTCACCGGACCGCTGCTGCTGACCCAGGGCATCGCCAAGCAGATGGCCAAACGTGGATCCGGACGCATCATCTGGGTGTCCTCCCGCGAGGGGCTCAACGTCAACCCGTTCACCGGCCTTTACTCCGCCTCGAAGCACGCCGTGGAGGCCATTGCCGAGAGCATGAAGGACGAGTTGCAGGAGTTCGGCGTGGAGGTCGCGACCATGAACCCGGGACCGTTCCTGACCGGGTTCAACGACCGCATCTTCCAGACGTGGGAGAAGCTGGGAGGACGACCCGCAGCAGCGGTTGTTCGACTACTCGAAGCTGGCCTTTCCCCGGGCGCAGTTCAACCCCGAACCCGTGTACGCGACGCTGACAGCGCTGGCTGCCGGGGAGATTGACAGCTACCGCAACTTGGAGCCGAAGTCGATGCTCGAGGAGACCAAGAGCCTCGTCGAGGCGCCGTGGAGCAAGAAGACCACCGACGGTCTCGGCACCCGCAACGACGGCATCCAGAAATCGTTCGACATGACACCCGAGCAACTGCGCGACGACCAAGACCCGATCCCCGCCCCCTAACCACGACTCCCCGCCAGGCCGGCCCGAGCGCCGCGGGCCGGCTGGCAGCACCGTCCATCCCGCGGACCTCCCGGGCGAGTCATCTCGACAGAATGTACCGGGCACCTGAATCACGCTGCGTAACAAGGACGACCGTCGCCACACGCCGTGTCGCGCCGACGAAGACATCGTTGACCACCCCGATACATAGGAAGGGATCGCCGTGGCAATTCGCACCATCAGCCCCGTTACCGGAGAGGTTCTCAAGACCTTCGACGAGCTCACTGCCGAAGAACTCGAGGAGAAACTGGCGCGCGCAGCGGCCGCCGCCGAGTCCTACCGGCTGACCACTGTCGAAGAGCGCGTCGGATGGCTCGGACGGGCCGCCGACCACCTGGAGAAGGAGGCGGACTCCGTTGCTGAGCTGATCACTACCGAGATGGGCAAGACCTACCGCGCGGCGCAGGAAGAGGTCGCGAAATGCGTTCACGGGCTACGCTTCTACGCTGCCGAAGGACCCGGGTATCTGAGGGACCTGCCGGCGGACGCCACCCGCGTCGGGGCCAAGAACGCCTACGTGACGTACCAACCAATCGGCCCGGTACTCGCGGTCATGCCGTGGAACCTCCCGCTGTGGCAGGCGATGAGGTTCGCCGCGCCCGCACTCACCGCAGGCAACGTCGGGCTGCTCAAGCACGCCTCCAACGTGCCCCAGACCGCGCTGTACATGGAGCAACTGTTCCGCGACGCCGGCTTCCCCGACGACGTGTTCCAGACCCTGCTGATCTCCTCCGGCCGTGTCGAGCAGGTACTGCGCGATGATCGGGTCAGGGCCGCGACCCTGACCGGAAGTGAACCCGCAGGCAAGTCGGTGGGCACCATTGCTGGCAGCGAAATCAAGAAGGTGGTCCTCGAACTCGGCGGTTCCGACCCGTTCATCGTGATGCCCTCGACGAACCTGGATCGCGCGGCCGACGTCGCAGTGACGGCCCGCACCCTCAACAACGGCCAGTCCTGCATCAACGGGAAGCGCTTCTTCGTACACGCCGACATCTACGACGCCTTCCTGAGGTTGTTCGTCGCCAAGATGGGTGCACTCGTCGTGGGCGATCCCATGGACTCCGCCACCGACGTGGGTCCGCTGGCTACCGAATCCGGGCGCGACGACGTGGCGGGCTACGTCGAGGACGCGCTGTCCAAGGGCGCCACCGCGCTCGTCGGCGGCACGCGGCCCGAGGGACCTGGTTGGTTTTACCCGCCCACGGTCCTGACCGGGGTTACCTCGAAGATGACGATGTTCCACGAGGAGGTCTTCGGCCCTGTGGCGCAGGTGTTCTCGGTGGCATCCATCCAGGAGGCGCTAGAGGTCGCCAACGGTCACCCCTACGGTCTGGGCTCAAATCTGTGGAGTGAAGACGAGGACGAACGCGCCCTGTTCATCCGCGACGTCCAGTCCGGCATGGCCTTCATCAACGGACACACCACCAGCTATCCGGAGATCCCGTTCGGTGGCGTGAAGCGCAGCGGCTACGGGCGCGAACTGTCCGATCTCGGGATGCGCGAATTCATGAACGCCAAGACGGTGTGGATCGGCGCCGACGCCTGAGACGGCGCCGCAGGGCTGCAAGGACGATGGGCTGGTCGCGGCCACCCGCCGGATGCGCCAGTCACAGGAGATACGTTGACCAGACAAGGTTTTGAGGCTGCTCGGGAGAGTTCCGAGCAGCTGAACGCCGTCATCGCCGAGGTCGACGATGCCCAGTGGGAGGCGCCGTCGGCGTGCGCTGGCTGGCGCGTCATCGACGTCATTGCCCACCTCGCGGCGCTCGCCCACGAAGCCGTCGAACCGCCGCCACCGGACCCGACGGCGCCGAGCAACCGCGAGCGGTACCACGATCTGCGAGTCGATCAGCGGCGCGGGCTCAGCCATGCCGAGGTCATCGACGAGTGGAAACACTACGGTCCGCGACAACTCGATCTGCTGGAGATGGCACAACAACCTCCGAGCGCCGACACACCGGTCGAGGTGCCCGGCCTCGGCACATACCCCCGGCACCTGCTGGCGAACACGATGGCCTTCAACGTCTTCTGCCATCTGCGAAACGACATGCTCGCGCCCGACGGGCCCCTCTCGATCCCCGTGCCCCCTCCGACCGATCGTCTCGTGGCACCTGCCGTCGAGTTCATGCTCGCCGGTGTGCCGCAGATGCAGGGACCCGAACTCACCGCCACCGTCACGGCGCCACTGGTCCTCGAACTCACCGGGCCCGGCGCGACCACCGTCACCGTGCGACCGGCGAAGGGGCCGCACACCCGCCTGACGATCGAGGCCGGTGCGAGCGGTACTACCCGGATCCGCAGTGCGGCAACCGACTTCGTCGCCTGGGGCACGAAGCGCAAACCCTGGCGGAACTTCTGTCAGCTCACCGGCGATCAGGCCGCCGCCGTCGGGTTCCTCGATTGTCTCGACATCATCTGATGCCACAGTCACCAACGCGACCCCATGAGATAGGAGAATGAGATGAGCGAGCAACCTCGTGTCGGTATGGAAGTCCTGCTCGACAGAGCATTGAACAAAGGAACCGGTTTCTCCGCAGAGGAGCGGTCCGACCTCCACCTCGAAGGCTTGTTGCCTGCGGCCGTCGACACGCTGGACGTGCAAGTCGAACGCGCGCTGCACCATCTCGCGGCCAAGCCGAGCGACCTGGAGCAGTACATCTATCTCGAAGAGCTGTGCGACCGCAACTCGACGCTGTTCTATGCGCTGCTGATGAGTGACCCCGCACGCTTCATCCCGATCGTCTACGACCCCACCATCGCCGACGCCTGCCTCACCTATGGCCACATCTATCGCGGGCCCCAAGGGATGTATCTGACCAAGAAGATGAAGGGACGGATCGCCGAGGTACTGGCCAACTGGCCAACGCGGGACATCCGATTCATCTGCGTCACCTCCGGCGGGCGCATCCTGGGTCTCGGCGACATCGGGGCCAACGGCGCCCCCATCCCGATCGGCAAGCTTCAGCTGTACACGGCGTGCGCCGCGGTGCCCCCAGAATGCCTGTTGCCCATACACTTCGACATCGGGACCACCAACGCCGCGCTGCGCGCCGATCCGCTATACACCGGGCTGCGCGAGACACCCCCCTCCGATGACGACCTCGACGCGCTGCTCGACGAGTTCATGGAGGCCGTCAACGAGGTATTCCCGGGCGTGTGCGTACATTTCGAAGATTGGAAGGGCACCGACGCGATCCGGCTGCTCGCACGCTACCAAGACGAATACCTCGTCTACAACGACGACATCCAGGGCACGGCGAGCGTCACCATCGCCGGACTCACGACCGCGCTTCAAATCAAGAACGAGAAGCTGGCAGACCAGAAGGTTCTCTTCGCCGGTGCAGGATCGGCAGCAATTGGCATCGCCAACATGATCGTGGAGGCGATGATCGACGAGGGATCATCACGAGACGATGCCCGCGGACGCATCGCAATGTACGACGTCGACGGGTTCCTCGACGCCACACGTGGTGACCTAAGCCCGTCCCAAAAGGTCTATGCCAAGGACCTGCCCGCGACGCAGAGCCTGGCCGAGGCGGTGACGTCGTTTCAACCGACGGTGCTCATCGGCGTGAGTACGACCCCGGGCTTGTTCACCGAGGAGGTGATCAAGGGAGTCGCCGCGAACACCGACCGACCGATCATCTTTCCGCTGTCCAATCCCACCGACAAGGCGGAGTGCACCGCGCAGCAGGCCTATGAGTGGACCGACGGCAAGGCGCTCTTCGCAGCCGGCGTGCAGTTCCCCGACGTCACCTTCAACGGCAAGACCTTCCACCCGGGGCAAGCCAACAACTTCTACGTCTTTCCGGCGTTTGGCCTGGCCATCTACGCGACCAAGCCGACGCGCATCGACGACGACATGTGGATTGCCGGAGCACGCGGCTCGGCAGACCAAATCGACCAGGCATCTCGCGATGAAGGGATGCTGTACCCCAACCAAAATGAGATCCTCGAGGTCGAGATCACCACGGCCACCCGCATCGCCGAGCACATCTTCGACCGCGGCCTCGCGACCGTCGACCGACCCGATGACATCCGCGCCTGGATCAAGAGCCTGACCTACACCCCCACCTACTGACGCCCGCCCCGGCCCCGGCGACCCTGCCCAAGAACCACATCCCCAATGCCAGGAGGATCAGATGGCTGACAGCGAGAACCAGACGACTGCCAAGCACGAGACGATCAAGGACGTGCCGATTGGCATCGACGCGACCGGTCAGCGCAAGGAATTCGACTCCATGGGCGACGTCGACGTACCCGCCGACCGGTATTGGGGCGCGCAAACACAGCGCTCGCTGCAGCACTTCTCGATCGGCGACGACCACATGCCCAAGGCGGTCTATCACGCGTACGGCTACGTCAAGAAGGCGGCCGCGCTCGTCAATGCCAAGGCGGAGCGACTCGAGCAGTGGCGTGCCGATGCGATCGTCAAGGCCGCTGACGAGGTGATCGCCGGCAAGCTCGACGACCACTTCCCGCTCTACGTCTGGCAGACGGGGTCCGGGACGCAGTCGAACATGAACCTCAACGAGGTCATCTCCAATCGTGCCATTCAGCTGCTGGGCGGGACGGTGGGCACGCAGACCCCGGTCCATCCCAACGACCACGTCAACATGGGCCAGTCGTCCAACGACAGCTTTCCCACCGCCATGCACATCGCCACGGTGTTGGCACTCACCGAGCACATGCTGCCCGCGCTGGACCGCTTCGCCACCGCGATCGAGGCCAAGGCGAACCAGTGGATGGGCGTGGTCAAGACCGGCCGCACCCATCTGCAGGACGCAGTGCCGCTCACGGTCGGCCAGGAGTGGTCGGGTTACGCCGCCCAGGTGCGCGACGCCATGGAGAACGTACGCCGGTCACTGGACGGGCTCTACCGACTGGCGTGCGGCGGCACCGCGGTGGGCACCGGACTCAATGCGCCCCAGGGCTTCTCGGCCGACATCGCCAAGACGATCGCCGAACTCACCGACAAGCCGTTCAGCACGGCACCGAACAAGTTCGCGGCGCAAGGCTCGCTCGACGCCATGGTCGCGGCGATGGCGGCCGTGCGCGGCGTCGCGGTCGCGCTCATGAAGGTCGCCAACGACATGCGCTGGCTAGCCTCGGGTCCGCGCTGCGGGCTGGGCGAACTGCTGCTCCCGCAGAACGAGCCCGGCAGCTCGATCATGCCGGGCAAGGTCAACCCGACCCAGTGCGAGGCGATGGTGATGGTCTGCATCCAGGTGATCGGCGAGGACAACGCCGTCGGGTTCGCCGGCAGCCAAGGCAATTCGAGCTGAACGCCATGCGCCCCATCATCATCAACAATGCGCTTCACTCGATTCGCATCATCGGAGACATGTGCGACAAGATGCGCACCTACTCCATCGAGGGAACCGAGCTCAACCACGCGCGCATCGACGCAACGGTCGGCGAATCGCTGATGCTCGTCACCGCGCTCACGCCCGTTATCGGCTACAACGGCGCCGCGAAGATCGCCGAGGCGGCCAACGCCAACGGTACGACGCTCAAAGAGGCAGCGCTGAAATCAGGTGACGTCGACGAGAAGACCTTCGACGACGTGGTCGACCCTCGAAAGCTAGTCGGAGAGGGAGTGCAGGGGGCGTAGACCACGTCTGACCAATTCCCGCACCACCGTTAGAAGGATGCCAAAGGCGGAACTGCACGTGCATCCCGGCGTCGGCAACCGCTTCACCGCCAGTTTTGCGGAGCCACGCGAGATCCGCTCCTGGTTGCAGCGTCGTGACTGCAGGCCATCGAGGCGATCTCGATCGCCTTGCCGCACAGTGCGTTTACCGACGTGGCTCCATCGTGCCCACGGCGTGCGGTGCGCACTGAGCCATGCTGAACGCCTGCCCTCTCCCGCGCCGTCGAGCGGATCGTGAGCCGCGTGGCCTAGTCGGTTCCCGTCGTGGCGAACGAGGCGATGTGGTCGATGGTGGTGTTCAGTGCGACTCGTAGAGGTTCGGCGTCGCGCAAGGCCTTCGACAACAGGAGACCGCCCTGCAGGGCAGCCAGCAGCGCCATCGCGAGTTCGTCGACGTCCGCGTCGTCGACGAGCGAACCGCGGGCCTTCATCGCGAACAGGCCGTCACGGATGACGCCCTGCCACCGTCGGTAGCCGACGACGACGTCGACTCGAGCGGCCTCGTCGCGATCGGCGAGCTCGCTTGCCAACGAGCCCAACGGGCAGCCGCCCCGAAAGTCGTTGGCCCGCGCCGATTCCACGATGGCCTCGGCCCAGCTGCGCAACGCGCCGATGTCGTCGAGGCGCGCGAGCAAGGGTTGGTGAAACCCGACGAGCGTGTCGCTCCAATGCCCGATGACGGCGCAGGCGAGGGAGTCCTTGCCGTCGAAGTAGTGGTAGATCTGCGACGCGCTGACCTCAGCGGCGGCCTGGAGGTCTTCGGTACTGGTGCCAGCCACACCTTGCTGATACATCAGGCCCGCGGCGGCGGCCACGATGCGGTCGCGAGTCACCTGGCCCTTGCGCGTGATCATCCTCCGATGGTAACCGGCTCTGGTATTGGCATTCCACATTCACCGGATATTTGTGGAGTGATCAGTCCATAATTTAAGAGCCCTCCACCGACGACGCTGGCCCGCCATCGCGAAACGGGCAAACGCGCGAGGGTCATTACCGCAGCTAGATTGCCCGCATCGTGGCGCGCCCAGATGCGGTTTCAGGCGACTGCACCGCGCGTTCGATCGTCGTTCCAAGGAGTAATTTCTGGAGTTGACATTCCAATCCGACCGGTAGATGGTTGTGGAGTGATCAGTCCAAACGGTTGCGACCTCGTCATCAACAGCTAGCCGCGAACGCCAATCGAGAAGGAACGACCGATGAGATTCAGTGGCAAGGACGTCCTCGTCACCGCCGCCGCCTCCGCGTTCTCGAAGCCACCGCTGGCGGCCCGACCTGCATCTCATTCCGGGCCCACGCCCACCCTCACAACCGCACCCCACGATTAGGAGACTCCAATGAGCAAGAACCCCTCCCCCAACGGCCGTTTGCGGGGCCAGACCGTCCTGGTCACCGGCACCACCAAGGGCGGCATCGGGTACGAGACCGCCCGCCTTCTCGGTGACGAAGGAGCCACCGTCCTGACCCACGCCCGCACCCCGGAAGCGGCACGCGCCAACGTCGAAGGCCTCGTCGTCGACGGCAACGGAGCGGGCACGTTCCTCCCACTCGCCGCCGATCTCAGCTCGATCGCCGGCGCGCGAGCGCTCGCCGAGGCCGCCCGCGCCGCAGCCCCCCAAGGCATCCACGGTCTGGTCAACAACGCCGGCGCCGGGTTCAACGAACGGCGGCTGTCCCCAGACGGCATCGAGATGACCATGGCCATCAACCACGTCGCGGTCGCCGCCCTCACCGACGCACTCCTGGACCTGCTGCACGCGGGTGCGGACTCGTTGGGAAGACCGTCTCGGGTAGTCAGCATGACCGCGTTGATCGAGGGGCGCGGGAACGTCGAAACCGATTGGTCCTTCCCGGGCAAGTACTCCCAGACCCAGGCCTACTTCAACGCCAAGTTGGCCAACCTGCTCTGGGTCTATGCCATGGCCCGCCGACTCGACGGACGCGGGATCACCGTCAACGCGGTCAGCCCCGGCAGCGTGAACAGCGGCTTCGGCGCCAAGGCCGGCGGAATCTTCGGGCTGATGATGAAGCTGGGCTCACCGTTCTACGGCCACGCCAGCAAGGGCTCTGCCGGGGTGATCCGGATCATGACCGACCCCGACCTGGCCACCGTCACCGGCGGCTACCACACGCCCTCCAAGCAGAAGAAGTCCTCCGCGAAGTCCCGCACCGAGCACCTGCAGGAGCAGGTCTACCTGCAGACCGAACGCACTTTGCGTGCCCACCGCGACAACCACCAGGAGCGCCGGTGACGACCGCGATCATTGCGCGTCACAACGTGTCCAGTAGCCGGTCAACGCCGCGGTTTCCTCAGAACGGCCCCAGCGTCCGAGCGGGGTGATGGACGCACCGTTCACCGCTGACTGGGCTGAGGGTTGAGTCGGTTAGTGCGCCGTCACCGGTCCGGACATGGGCTGCGGTGCGGGCAGCTTGGTCAATCGTTTCTTCAGGCGCGCGGTCTTACGCATTTGAATGATGAGATTGGTGGCGGTGAACATCGGGATTACGCCGAGGAAGGTGCGTTCGGAGGCCTGGTGGCCGTGCAGGTATTCCAAGCTGCCGAGGACGTAGAAGACGCCCAACGTCATGAACGCGGCGGGGACGGTGTACGCCAACGGAGCTCGGCGGATGTCGATGATTCGACCGGCGAGGTTCACTTCGTCTTCGGTCATGGGCTCGTCCTTGCGAAGCTTGCGGAGCGCCTTCTGATAGCTGTTGAGGTCATCGGCGCCCGGAAGAGTCCGAAGGGCCAGTAGTCGTCGAACGTAGACGAACGCAAGGCTGGCCAGCACGAGTTCGACGCCGAGGGCGACGAACATCAGCAGGCCCCACAAACCGAGGCCGGCGGTGTGTGTGCTGGTGTCGAAGGTCATCGCGTCACTCCGAGGAAGTCGGTGGGTTCGCTGAGACGGCGGGGGCGCATCCGGACCAGGGTGGGCCACCAGAACCACGGGCCGAGAAGCCTGATGAGTGCCGGTACGAAGAACGTTCGGACGATCAGGGTGTCCATGAGCAGGCCGATGCACACCGTGGAACCGACCTGGGCAATGGTCTTGAGGTCGCTGGCCAGCATCGCCAGCATGGTGAATGCGAACACCAGACCTGCGGAGGTGACCACACCACCGGTGCTGCCGAGCGCGCGGATCAGCCCCGTGTGCAGACCGGTGGTCTGAACCCCGGCGCCGATCTCCTCCTTGACCCGGGCGATGAGCAGCAGGTTGTAGTCGGAGCCCACCGCCACCAGGATGACGAACGTGATCGGCAGGACCAACCAATGCAGGTGCAATCCAATCAGGTGCTGCCACACCAAGATCGACAGCCCAAACGCGCCCGCGAACGAGAAGGCCACCGTGCCGGGAATGACGATGGCGGCTATCAGGCTGCGGGTAAGGACCAACATGATCAGGAAGATCAACACGAAGGCGGCGATCGCCACGATGGTCAGGTCCGACTCGGCGTACTGCTTGATGTCCTTGTTCTGCGATGCCGCACCACCGATGTAGATCTTCGACCCGGCGAGCGACGTTTCCTTCAGTGCGGCCCGGATCGCGTCGGGAAACTGGTTGACGTGATCGATGCCCTCCGGTGCCATGGCATTGCCCTCGTGGGTGACCACGAACCGCGCGGCCTTGCCGTCCGGGGACATGTTCAACCGCAGGTCGGTCTTGACGTCTACGTTGTCGAACCCTTCTCGGGGCATGTAGAAGTAGTCGTCACTGCGGGACCTGTCGAAGTCGTTGCCGACGTTGACCTGGTCGAAGTAAGTCTGGTCGGTCTGCGTGGACTGTAGATGGGCCGGGCCGTAATTGTTCACGATGACGGTCTGCAGCGCCTGAGTCTCATCGCGCGTGATCTTGAGCTGGGCCACCATTTGGGGCATCAGCGCGTCGACGGCCTGCAAATCGGTCACGGTGTTGTGGATCTGTTCGTCGAGCGCGTCGATGCCGTCCAAGGAGTCGAACAGCGAACGCATCGCGAAACACACCGGGATGTCGTAGCAGTGTGGCTCGAAGTAGAAGTAGGCCTTGAGCGGTCGGAAGGTGTCGTCGAGGTTGGCGATGTCGTCGTTCACCTCGTCGGTGACCGCTGCCAGGTTCTCCGCGGTGAGCGTGGTGGCGTGCAGATCGTCTGCCAACTGCTGGGTCAGGTCGATGGTCTTTCCAAGGGTCGCGACGGTCTGGGCCTGAATGTCGGCCTGCTGATCGGTGTTGTCGTTGGCGTGTTCGTTGAACGGCAATTGTTGACCCGCTGCGCCACCCTGGACGGTGAACAGGTAGGGCACGTTGGCGTGGTCGAGTGGTCGGCCCAGCGGTCGGGTGACGCTCTGCACCATGGCCACGCCCGGCAGCCGGACCAGCTCCTTGGCGACCCGATCCAGGGAGATGAAGTCCGCCGAATTACGCATGTCGTGATCGGACTCCACCATCAACATCTCGGTGAACAGCTTGCTGGGCGCGAAATGGCGATCCGCCGCGGCGAAACCTTCGTTGGCCGCGCCGGTCGGCGGTTGGTAGGCCCGATCGTCGTAACTCACGGCATAAGTCGGCACGAAGATCGCCCCAATCAGGACCACCGCCATACTCGCCACGAGGATCGGCACCGGCCAGCGCACCACACTCGCCCCGATCCGCCGGTACAAGCGGCCGCGGGTCGCCGTCTTCGGATCGAACAGCCCGAACAGGGAGCCCACGGTCAACAAGGCCGGCGCGAGCGTCAGCGCCGCGGCGATGGTGAACAGCATGCTGATCGCCACCGCGGGGCCCATGGTGTGGAAGTAGTCCAGCCGCGCGAACGTCAGGCAGAAGCATGAACCGGCGATCGTCAGCCCGGAACCGATGATGATCGGCGAGACCGCGCGGTAGGCGGTGTAGTAGGCCTCTTCCCGGCTTTCCCCCAACCGTCGCGCCTCGTGGTAGCGGCCCATCAGGAAGATGCCGTAGTCGGTGCCCGCGCCCAGCGTCAACGACACCACGATGTTCACCGCGAACGACGACATGGGAATGAACCCGTAGTGCCCCAGGGTCGAGACGAGGCCCTTGGCAATCAGGATCTCGAACAACACGCTGTACATGGGCACGGCGACGTTGGCTAGCGAGCGGTACACCAGCAGCAGCATCACCAGGATCAAGACGATCGTGACGATGGTGATGTTGTTGAGACTGTCGTTGGCGATGGACAGGGTGTCCGAGGCCATGGGTGCCGACCCACTGACGAAGACCTTGAGACCCTGCGGCGGCGGGTCGTCCTTGATGATGTCCCGTACTGCGTCGACCGACTCGTTGGCCTGAATCTGTCCCACGTTGCCCGCCAGGCGCAACAGGAGGTAGGTCGCCTTGCCGTCGATGCTCTGCGCGCCTGCCGCAGTCACCGGGCTACCCCACAGGTCCATCGCGTACTGGACGTGCTCTTTGTCGTCGTTCAGTCGGACGACCAGATCGTTGTAGTACCGGTGCTCGGGTTCACCGAGCGAATGGTCGGCCTCCAGCACGACCATCGTCAGGCTGGTGGAGTTGGATTCCTTGAACTTGTCCCCGATGTGCAGCAGCGCGGCCTGCGACGGCGCGTAGGTCGGCACCTCAGGGCCGGCCAGTTCGGTGGCGACGTCCTCGACCTTGGGCACGAAGGTATTGGTCGTGATCGCGAACAGTGCCCAGAAGATGATGATCGGAATGGCGAAGAGGCGCACCATTCTTGGGATGAACGGCCTTGCCGCTTGGTGCGCGCTCACGCGGACTTGACCCGGCAGGTGACATCGGCGTCCTGCCGGGTGGCGGTCTGTTCATCGCGAACGACGTCGTCGACCAACATCCGGCAGCCAACTTGGCCACCGTGCACCTGGGCTGAGATGCTCCCCGACACCACGCTGAGGTTGGTGGTTTCGACGTGCGACCACGGCAGCTCGGTCAAGTTGACCTCGTGCGGATAACCGTCGACGTCGATGTAGGACAACATTCCGCCGCTGCCGACGTCCCCGAAGAGTTCATAGGTCATGTGCTTGGGAGTGAACTCCTCCGGTGCCTGCGGCGGGGGCACCGCCATGACCGCGCCGGGCTCCGACGACTGGTGCGCCTTGTACATGCCCAGCCCGCCGACGGCGAGCGCCACGACGATCACCAGGGGCAGCCACGTCTTCGCCACTACGATCCTGGCGCTTGGTCGTCGACGCACTGAATGACTCCTCGAATTCCGTGCCAGGGTCCGCAATCGGGGCTCTCGACGCAAATCGTCGACCCGAACCGCTCGCCTGATTTTTATATCCGATCTACGATGAATTTTTCAACTGCCGGGCAGATTCACCGGCTATTCACAGCCAATCTCAAGGTGACGTCGCTACACATTTGCTCCAAACAACGCGCTTACGAGCGGATTTAGGGTGTTCCGATGAAACTCGACTAAAACCGCCGCACAGCCTCGGTTATTCCCCAATCATCACTTAAGTGATATAAAACTTCTATGAAACACCCAGTCGGGGACAGTGTGGAGAGCATCGCCGAAATGATCGAGCTCGGCACCGACCTGATGTGGCGCTACCTGATCGACCGTGGAGATCTCAGCGCCAGCGCCGCCCTCGTGGTGAACCGGCTATACCGCGAAGGTCCCATGCGACTGACCGCCCTCGCCGAAGCCGAGGGTGCCAGCCAGTCGGGTATGACGCAGCTCGTCCAACGCCTGGAGCGCCAAGGACTGCTGGAGAAGCGCAGCGATCCGAAGGACGGTCGTGCGTCGTTGGTGGTGCTCGGCGAGGCAGGACAACAGAATTGGGACAACCGAGCCCGTGTGCGTCGTCAGCGCATCGCGCAGCTGTTACCCGCGGTGTCGCATGACGACGAGGTGGCGCTGTGGCTCGCCGCCCAGGTCGTCATACGCGTTCTCGGACAGATGCGCCAAAGCGCCGGAGCGCTCGACCGGCCCGCCGCCCAGGCCACGGGTTGACTCGTCGACCTGATGGGTGTGGCTTCTCAGGTTTCATCCACAGTCAGCCTGCGGAACAGCGTCGACGGCGTGATCATCGCCCACGAGGCAGTCAGCCGTCACGTCCACGGCGTAATCTGGTTGCCACAGAACGGGATTGACGTCCGACTCCCGACCATGGGCGACGGCCTGCCATCCTTTTGCGGTGGCGTCGGGAGTCCTTGACCTTCTCGCACGTGAGAATGGCGCCAATGCCACTGTGGGCCGCTTGCGACTGTCGATCACACTCGCTACGGCGATTCGTTGACGTTGGAGGCCCATGAAGATGAAGTAGGCGATCGCCGAATGTGTTGCATTCCATCGCTTCTCGCTTCTCGCTTCATGCGTCACTGCTGAATGGTGCACTGGGCCTGCGTGCCGGCGCCCGGCCTGCGCCTGCGTGCGGTGCCAGCTCCGCCGAGGAAGGCGGAACGCCACGGCAACGGGTTTCGTGCATTCTCGATGGACAATTGCGCTGTTCGATGAACGGGGTGTGCGGAGCGCGTGTTGCTGCGCCACGTCAGGGCGTAACCGCCCAATCCCACACGGACATGTCGCCCTTGGGGTAGTTCATGCACACGTCGGTGGCGTGAGCGACCACGCCTTTGTTGTTGAAGAAGAGCTTGGCCCAGTTGCCCCAATGGGTGGCCACGTTCTCGTAGTAGACGTTGGTGGCGGTGTCTTCGGAGTACTGGCGGCGTGCCACGGCGTCCAGGGAGAAGAACCAGTGGATGCGGTCGAAGGCCTGCTGCTGGACGTCGGCGGGGCGGTTGCTCCGGTCGATCATGTAGCGCTCGAAGTAGATTGGACTGGTGTCGCGGGCGGCGGCCATGTATTGCTCGGTGTCGCAGGTGGTGATGATCATCCGGTGCGGGATGGGGAAGTCGTCGGTGGCGTCGGCGGCGGCCAGGTTGGCGGGGGCCAGCGCCACCGTCGCCACGGCGAACACGCCGAGGGCCACTGACCTCGTGATGGACCGCCGAACGACCGTTGTGGCGTCTCTCATCCCTGCTCCTCATTCTTCGTTGCCGCAGCAGAGGTATCCGCCGCCGACTGCAATGCCGGTGTCTGCTCGGGGCAGTAGACGTCGACGGCTGCCCCAAGGAACTGCCACACCTGCTGGGTGGACGTGGTGCGAGCGAGGTTGGTCTTGAGGAACCTCGCCGAGGCGAACGCGTCCCCGTCGACCCGGCTGGTCAACCGCTTGCAGGTGAGTTTGGCCAGCCAGGCGTTCTCGTCGCGGGGACCGTAGATGCCGTAGACGTGCAACTGGTTGGCGAAGTCGGTGTCGACGTCGGCGTGCGCGGGCGCAGGCGCGGCGAGGAAGACCGCGGCCATGGCCGCCGAGACGGCCTGCATCAGCCAGGTCACGGTCTTAGTCGACGTCATGGTCGCTGCCCCTCCTCCTCGGTGCCCGCGGGCGGTCCGGTTGCCGGGCGGCGTTGGTGGCCAAGCAATTCTCGGACGGAGATGCGCGAGCCGTATGGCTGCAACATCTGGCTGGCCGGTCGGGTACGCACGTTGAGCGGCCACCAGAACCAGCGACCAAGGAGAGTCGCAATGGACGGTGTCATGAATGCCCGGACGACGAGGGTGTCGAAGAGGAGGCCGAGGCCGATGGTGGTGCCGAGCTGACCAAGCATGACGAGGTCGCTGACGATGAAGGAGGACATGGTGGCGGCGAACACCAAGCCCGCCGCGGTGACGACCCCACCGGTGCCCGCCATCGCGCGGATGTTGCCGGTCTTCAGGCCGGCAGGCAGCTCCTCCTTGAACCGGGAGATCAATAGCAGGTTGTAGTCGGCCCCCACCGCCAGCAGCAGCATGACGGCCAGTGGCACGATGACCCAGTACAACTGGATGCCGAAGATGTACTGCCACACCAGTATCGACAGCCCCATCGACGCACCCAGGGACAGGGCGACGGTGCCCACGATGACCAGCGCGGCGATCAGGCTCCTGGTGATGAAGACCATGATCAGCAGAATGAGGCTCATCCCCGACAGCGCGGCGATCATCAGGTCGTACGTCGCGCCCTCCCCTATGTCCTTGTAGGTCGACGCCGTTCCGGCGACGTAGACCTTGGCGTCCGCCAGCGGGGTCGCCTTGAGTGCGTCGAATGCCGCGTTTCGCAGCGGGTCGATGTGCGAGATTCCGTCCGGTGTAGCGGGATTGCCCTCGTGGGTGACGGTCATGCGCAGGGCGTGGCCGTCCGGGGACATGAACAGTTTCAGGCCGCGCTGAAAGTCGGGGTTGTCGAAGGCTTCCGGCGGCAGGTAGAACGAGTCGTCGTTCTTGGCGTCGTCGAAGGCCTTTCCGAGCGCGGTCGCGGTCTTGAGTGCCTCCGCGGACTGAGCATCGGTGCCGGCCGTGGTGGCGTAATTCGAGCGCAGCAGGTCACGGTTGGCTTCCTGAACGGCGAGCTGGGGCGGTAACAGCGCCACCAGCTGCGGCTGCAGGGCGTTGAGTTTGTCCAAACTCGCCGTGATGGTCCCGAACTTGTCGGCGAGCTGATCGATGCCGTCGAGGGAGTCGAATACCGATCTCAACGCGGAACACGACGGGATGTCGAAGCAGTGCGGCTCCCAGTAGAAGTAGTTGCGCAGCGGGCGGAAGAAGTCGTCGAAGTTGGCGAGGTTGTCGCGAACCTGGTTGATGGTGTCGACGGTGTCGTGGAATGCCTTGGTCTGCTCGTCGGTGGCGGCGGCGCTGGCCTGCTGGAGCGCGAGCTGTCGTTGCAGGATGTCGATGGATTTGGAGGTCTGGTCGACCTGTTTGAGGATGTCTTGGGCCCTGGCCTGCTGGTAGCTGAGGTTCATGATGGTGCTGGCGCTGCTCGCGCTGATCTGAAACGGTATGGAGCTGTGGCTGATTGGCGTGCCCAGGGGCCGGGTGATCGACTGCACCATGGCGATGCCGGGGGTGTGCAAAACGGCCTTGGCCACCCGCTCGAGGACGATCATGTCCGCGGGGTTGCGCATGTCGTGATCGGATTCGATCATCACCAGTTCGGGGTTGAGCCGCGCCTGGGAGAAGTGGCGTTCGGCCGCGGTGTACCCGACCGCCGCAGGTGAGGTGGCGGGCACGTACGGGCGGGCGTCGAAGTCGGTCTTGTACCCGGGCAGCGCGAGTAGGCCGATCAAGGCCAGCGCGATCGACGCGACGAGGACGGGAACGGGAACGGGCCACCGCACGATGACCGTGCCGATGCGCCGCCAGCCGCGGGTGCGGGTCGCGTGCTTTGGTTCGAGCAGCCCGAAGTGGCTGGCCATCACCAGCATCGCGGGGCCTAGGGTGAGCGCGGCCGCCAGTGCGACCAGCACGCCGATGGCGGCGGGTATGCCGAGGCTCTGGAAGTAGGGCAGCCGGGTGAAGCTCAGGCAGGCCACCGCCCCGGCGATGGTCAGTCCCGAACCGACGATGACGTGGATGACCCCACGGAACATGCTGTGATACGCGGCTTCTCGATCCTCTCCGGCGGAGCGGGCCTCCTGATAGCGCCCGACGACGAAGATCACGTAGTCGGCGCCCGCGGCGATCGCCAGCAGGGTCAGCAGATTCGTCGTGTAGGTCGAGAGGCTGATGATCCCGGAGTTGGCGAGGAAGGCGACGACGCCGCGGGCCGCGGACAGTTCGACCATGACCGTCATCAGCATCAAGATCATGGTGACGAACGAGCGGTAGACGACGAGCAGCATCACCCCGATGACCGCGAAGGTGACCCCGGTGATCAGGATGTTCTCCGAACCGCCGATCTCGAACGTGTCGGTGGTCAGCGGCGCCGCACCGGTGACGTAGGCCTTGACCCCGGGTGGTGGCGGCGTGTCGGCGACGATCTTGCGGATGGAGTCGACCGATTCGTTGGACGTCGACTCACCCTGGTTGCCCACCAGGTACAGCTGCACCAGAGCGGCCTTACCGTCCTTGCTCTGTGAGCCCGCCGCGGTCAGCGGATCACCCCAGAAGTCTTGGACGTGCTCGACGTGGGGGTCGGCAGCCAGCTTCTTCACCAGGGTGGCGTAGAACTGGTGGGCGTCGGGGCCTAGGGGTTGGTCACCTTCCAAGACGATCATCGCGTTGCTGTCGGAGTCGAACTCTCCGAACACCTTGCCGATGTGCTTCATCGCCTTCAGGGACGGTGAGTCCGGCGAGCTTTGTGCCACCGTGTGTCTCGCGCCGACGATCTCCAATGTGGGGAGCAGCACGTTGGTCAGGGCGGCGACGGCGACCCAGAAGATGGCGATGGGTATGGCGAGTCGACGGATGGTGCGCGCAACCCTTGAATGCCGGACCGGGTCATCGACGCGGTGCTCGCTCATGCGGACTTGTCCAGGCAGGAGATGTAGCCGTTCACGTTGGTGGTGGACCTTTCGTCCTTGACGATGCCGTTGACGGTGATGCGGCAGGTGAGAGTGTCGGCATCCCCTTGCGCACGCAGGTCGGCGAATAGGGTGGGGTCAGTGGTCGTCAACAGCTGCGACCAGGGCAGCCTCGCGTCGTCGACCCGTTGGGGCTGGGCGTGCTCGTCGAGGTAGTTGATGGTCGCCACCGCCCCGGGACTGCCGAAGACCTCGAACAGGACCTGCTTCGGGTTGAACTTGCTGTTCTCTATCGAGTCCGCGCGTGGCCACGACACCACGTCATTGGAACCAAAGACGTCGTGCAGCCGGTCCACGCCGAAACCCGCGACCGTCACGACGAGCACCGTCACGATCACCGTCCAGCGTCGCTTGACCACGCTTACGACCGAAAAGCCTTTCACTGAAACGCCTTTCGGTTGTGGGCGAAGCGGTTCTGAGCCGATGCCCGCTCACCGATGAGCCGACCGCGATCACACGAGCGCCCGGCGAGGGTGGGTCTCCGGCGCCGCGACGGCGAGGTCGACGCATGGGTAGGTCCAATGCGCATCCGAGTTCCACCCCTTAATAGTTGGTTGGACAACTAACCTAACATCTCAATGGCCAGCGGGCGCGGGGTGATTCGGATGTGAGTTCCGATCCAGCGGGTGAGATGGTGACCGCCCATTCAAGGCCACCCGATTTGTCTTCGCGGCCCCAAGCCGGTAGGCGGGCGTCCTTTGGGCGCTATGCTTTAGTCAGTCAACCAACTCATGATGGCGGTGAACATGGTCGGGTCACGCAGAGCGCAGGGAGCCCAGAAACGTCAGCGGCTGGTCGAGGGTGCTCGCCGGATGATCTACCACCAAGGCGTCGAGCGTACGACGTTGGCCGATGTCGCCACAGAGGCCAACGTGGCCGTTGGGAACATCTTTTACTACTTCAAGACCAAGGACGAGTTGGTCGACGCGATCGTCGAAGGCTATTCCAACGAACGTGACGAGCTGCTCGCACGTCTGGATCGGCGACGGACACCGCGCGCGCGTCTGAGGGCTCTCGTCGACGAGCTCGACGCCACCCGTGACTCCGTCTCGCAGCATGGGTGCCCAATCGGAACGCTCGCCTCCGAGCTGGACAAGCGCTTTGGGATTGAAGCGTCCTCCCGCAGCCCCGAGCTGTTGGGTGTGGTAATCGACTGGGTTGAGCGGCAATTTCGTGAGATGGGACAACCCGATGCACGCGATCTGGCCGTCACGTTGGTTGCCGCCTACCAGGGCATCGCCGTGCTCACCCATTCCCTGCGCGACCCCGACATGATGCACCGCCAGATGGGGCGGCTGCTGCGTTGGATCGACGACGTGGCCGACCCCGCGGCCGAGGCGTCACTTCTCCCATGATGCATTGCCGTTGCGATGTGCCGTAAGCCTCGGTGTTCATCTGGGGCGCCGCGGCGCGGTCCATTCCTGGAGTGCCACGCGTTCTCAACCTTGGGGGCTAGCGGCCTTCACGACAGAAGGAGAGTTCTACATGAGCGTCACCTTGACGGACCCGCAGGGCCTGCCGAAAGTCGAGTTCTTCCACCAGGTGTCTATCGCCTCCGGTTCCAAAATCGTGTTCATGGCCGGGCAGGTCGCCTGGGATGCTAACGGAACGCTAGTCGGTGAGGGCGACCTCGCCGCGCAGGTCGAGCAGTGCTATCTCAACGTCGGTGCGGCACTCGCCGAGATTGGCGGCTCCTTCGACGACATCGTCAAACTGACCAACTACGTGACCGACTGGTCGGTGGACAAGATGCCCTTGGTGCAGGAGGGGCGCGCCCGAGCCTGCGCCAAACTCGGTGTCACCACGTTCATGCCGCCGGGCACCTTGATTGGCGTCGCCGCGTTGTTCGTCCCCGAGCACCTCGTCGAGGTGGAGGCGATCGCGGTGCTCGACTAGCACGCGCCCTCCCGCGACGAGGCCACGGCAACGCATTCGGGCCGTGAACGGGCCGAACGAGGGCCACCTGCGCCCCGAAGGGTCCGCGTGCGGACCATGTGATGAGAGGAGAACGATGGACTTCCTGGTTCGCGTGGACTTCAGCCGCGCCTACGACCTACCCGAGGACGAACGCACGGTTCTGCTCGAGCGTGAACGGTCAAGGGGCCGAGAGCTGCTGTCGCAGGGGGTGATTCGGCAACTCTGGCGGCTGCCTGGTACTCGGGCGAATATCGGCATCTGGTCAGCCGCTGATGCCAATGCCTTGGAGGAGGCGCTCGCCAGCCTGCCGATCCGGCCCTACACCGAGATCGACGTCACCGCACTAGCCAACTACACCCCATGACGGCCACCGCGTGCCGCCCCGCACGGCTCGGTGGTGATGCGCAATGCATTACATAGAGCGGTTCAGCAGTGCCGGTGTCAACGAGCGCTATGGCGTCAAGGAATTCACGCGCCTCCGAAACGGGGCGGTGGCCGTTGCGGTGCTGCAGCCCACCACCCCGGCCACGCAAGGAGCCGCGCCAACGGACTCCAGCAATGACGGTGACGTGCAGGCTCACTGACGAGCCGGTGCGCGTCGGGGCCTGAGCTCCTCGATGCGGTCGAGGACCTCATCGAGTGCCGTTGCGAGAGGGGCGGGGTCGCGGCGAACCTGCGCGAGCAGCATGCCGCCTTCGACCGCGGCCAGCAGCGCGGTCGCCAACCGATCGGGGCTGGCCTTGCGGCGCAGATCGCCCCGGTCGTACATGGTCTGTAGGCCCTCGCGGATCACCGCTTCCCACTGGTCGAATCCCACGGCGAGGTCGGCTCGACACTCCGGGAGGGACTCGGCCAACTCACCGGCCAAGGACCCGACCGGGCAACCACCCTGACAGTTGCGCTGGCCGAGGGTGTCGACGAGAAGGTCTCGCCAAGCTCGCAGGCCCTCCATCGTGTCCAGGCCGCCGAGCGTGGCCAGCAGAGCCTGGATGCGGTGCGCGACAACGGCCCTGATCAGCGAATCCTTGTCCGCGAAGTAGTGATACACCTGCGAAACGCCAACGCCCGCTGCTTTCTGGACGTCGCCAAGACTCGTGCCGGCGACACCGTGGTCGTGCATCAGTTGCGCTGCTGTTGCGACGATCCGCTCCCGCGTCGCGTGCCCCTTGGGGGTGAGCCGTCGCGGCTCGGTGACTGATTCGTTCGCTGCCATCACTTTTGGTCAGGTCTGGCGAGATCCGTTGCGCGGCCCCGCTCCCCTGATCCCCCTTCCCAGTCGTCATGCGTTCTGCTCGCGGTGCTGCGAACCGGTCGTCCGACCTACTGGGGTTCTACGGGGTACCGCCCGCGGCAACCTGAAAGTGAGTGTAGCCCCATCGCCCTACTCAGTGAACTCCACACTACATTCTGATATTCGATATCTAGAGCGACCGATACGGGGTCGCCACGCCGCGGTGAACCTGCTCCGTGCGACAAAATCATCCAATAACCTTCTGATAGGCCAGATTCAACGTCATGTCAGCTATGTCTCCCACCAGCCGACCCAACGGTTGACATCCGAGTCCCGAAGAGCAATTATGTAGTACGCACTACAAACAACACGTGTACGACTAGGGCAGTCGTCGCGTACAGAAGAAACACTGACGGCGACGTCGACACTCGGCGCGGCCTGCGCACAGACAACTACGCGACATCACAGCCCGAGATCTTCGGGCTGTTCCATCGGGCCGCAGCGACACGCTCACGGACGGCTTCTCCCGTCGGTGGCGCCGGCGCGAAGGCTCCATCGAGTCTCCATCGAAAGGAAATGACAGCATGGCTGCGACGTCTTCCAAGGCGGTTTTGATCACCGGTGCCAACGTTGGGCTCGGCAAGGAGGTGGCACGCCAACTCGCTCTTACCGGCGACTTCGACAGGATCTATCTGGCGTGTCGAAACGCCGACAGCGGGCAATCTGCCGCCTTCGACCTGCAGCGCCTCACGGGTAGGCCCATCTTCTCGGTCGTGCGGATGGACCTGACCGACGTGGACTCGGTGAGGTCCGCGCTGAACACATTGGATGGCCCACTGCATTCGGTGGTCATGAACGCCGGCGGCACCGGCGGCCCAACACCACTGGCGCTCACCGCCGACGGCGTCACGCATGTCTTCGGCTCGAACGTCCTGGGCCACGTCGTCCTACTCGAGAATCTCCTCGCCGCCGGGGCATTGACCAACGCCGCGGTCCTGGTGGGCAGTGAAGCTGCGCGCGGCGTTCGTATGATGCGGATGCCGCGGCCCACGTTCACCGACCACTCGGTGGAGGAATTCGTCAGCGTCATCGACGGTTCGTACTTCACGCAGCACGAGTTCAACACTTTCCTCGCCTACGGACAGGTGAAATACCTTGGTGCGTTGTGGATGTCGGCACTGGCGCGACAGCACCCCGACCTGCGGCTGCTCACGGTGAGCCCGGGCAACACCGCGGGAACCGACGCGTTGCGCGACATGGGCTCCGTCACTCGGGCGCTGATGAATCACGTCATGCTGCCCCACGTCCTTCCCGCCCTGGGCGTCGGACACCAGCTGGAGAAGGGCGCCAAGCGGCTGGCCGACGGAGTCACAGACGATCGGTTGCGCAGCGGCGTGTTCTACGCCAGCAGGCCAGGCAAAGTCGTCGGACCCCTCGTGGATCAGTCGGAGATCGTCGCAGACTTCAAGGACCCGGCGATACAACAGCATGCCTACGAAGCCATCCACCGCTTCGTGAAAGAGTCACGCTCACATCGACAATCGCCTCCCCACACCATCGGTGGCGTCGAATCCCGCTGACGGCCAGCGCCCACCGCCACGGTTACACGTCTGCCGCCACACGCGCCGCGGCGGCGGCCAGACATAGACGGACGAGAGATAGACCACGACACCGAGGAGTACATTCCGTGACCACACTTCACGAAGCAGCATCGCTGTCCAGCGACGAGCAAGGCCTGGTGGTGCTGTCGACGCTCCGGGCCGACGGCACCATCCAGTCGTCGTTGGTCAACGCAGGCGTGTTGGACCATCCCGCCACCGGGGAGACCGTCTTGGCCGTGGTCGCGGCAGGCCCCGTCAAGCTGGCGAACCTGCGCGCTCGACCCCAAGTCACCGCCACCTTCCGCAACGGTTGGCAGTGGGCGGCGGTCGAAGGCCGCGCCGAACTCGCCGGGCCCGATGACCCCCAACCCTGGCTGGACGCCGAAGGGCTGAGGCTGCTGCTCCGTGCGATCTTCACCGCAGCCGGCGGCGAACACGACGACTGGGACGACTACGACCGGACAATGGCCCAGCAGCGCCGAGCTGCGGTACTCATCCGCCCCGACCGGGTCTACAGCAACGGATAAGCGCTGCACGACAAAGCGTTTCGCGATCATGGTGCGCGACAGCGCGACGGACAGTGTGGCCGCCTCACCAGCCGAACTTCCGATCGGTTCATCTCAGAGGAGAAAGTGTTATGAAGGCGCTCCGCTTTCACGAATACGGCGACGTCGACGTCTTGCGCTACGAAGAGGCCCCCACACCTAGGCCCGGCCCCGGAGAAGTGCTCGTCGCCGTCGCGGCAACGGCGTTCAACCCAGTGGACAGATGGTTCAGAACAGGAGCCATGAAAGAGATCATGCCGGTGCGCCTTCCTCACACGCTGGGCCTCGACCTGGCTGGAACAGTGGTCGCCCACGGTCCTGGCGTCCAAGGTCCGGCCATCGGAGCCGAGGTCATCGGATTCCTACCCATGACCGGTCCCGGGGCCGGCGCCGAATACGTCACCGCCCCCGCCGAACTGCTGGTGTTGGCCCCCGCCACCATCGCACTTGCCGACGCCGCCGCGATTCCGGTCCCCGCGCTCACCGCCTGGCAGGCACTGTTCGAACACGGCAACCTCGTCGCCGGACAGCGCGTCCTAGTCAACGGAGCCGGCGGCGGTGTCGGCGGGTTCGTCGTCCAACTCGCAAAACGGGCGGGCGCCGAAGTGATCGCCACCGCGAGTCCCCGCAGTGCCCACGCCGTCGACGCCGCTGGAGCCGACCACGTCATCGACTACACCTCGACCACGATCACCGACGCACTCGACGCACCGGTCGATCTCGCCATCAATCTCGTCATCGGCACCGCCAAGGACACCGTCGCCCTGCTCGACGGCATCGTGCCCGGCGGGACCCTGGTGTCGGCGACCCAACCGGGTGGAGATTTCTCCGACCGTCCCCAACGGGTGGTGTTCTTCAGCGTGCGCAGCGACACGACGCAGTTGACCCAGATCGTCGATCTCGTCGACCTCGGACGGCTCCAACTCGACATCAAGGCGCGCCGTCCCCTCTCCGACACTGCGCAGGTGCACCAACTCAGCGAGGACGGCGCACTGCGCGGTCGGACCTTGCTGATTCCATGACGACGACGGCATCGTCCACGCAGTAGCACTGGGCCAGCCCCAGACCTCACCGCGCAACTCCTCGCGGCATGAAGGGCACGGCACGTTGCCCACGTCGCTGAAGTGACCGTGGCGAGAGCGAGTGTGCGCCAGCTATGCGGAGGACGCCCCATCAGCCCTTGGAGGCTCAGCGTCCTCACAGCGGCTCGCTGCGACGGTGGTCTGGTCGACGCCGCACAACCCGGCGGCGCGTGAAAGGAGAACCCACCATGCGTAAACGCCACGTAATCGCCGCGGGCATCGCGGCGGCAGCCATCTTAGTCGGCGGCGCGGGGGTAGTCGCGGCCGCCAATCCGTTGAACGGTCCACTCCCCCAGGGCCCTACGCCAACCGACACACCCGACGCGCCGGGGGTGCCAGACATCCCAGAACCCGGCGACACCCCTGACGCGGCCGACGCCCCCGACGTGCCGGGTCAGCCCGATCTGCCCGAGCCGGGCGACACCCCGGACTCGACCCCAGCGCCCGCACCGCCGACCCGGTAGCCGGCTTCCACGATGGCCGGCCGCGGCCGACGCGTCCTCCCCCTGACGCGCCCGGTCGCGGCCTCATCGCCGCTGCCCCTGGAAACCCTCGCTCAACGCGGGAAGGATGAGCACCCGTGAAGGTCTTGATCGTCGAGGACGAACCGCGGTTCGCCGCCACCCTCACCATGGGCCTACGCGCGGAGGGGTTCGTGGTCGTCCACGCCGACAACGGCGTCGACGGCCTCTGGGAGGCAACCGAGAACACGTTCGACGTCATCGTCCTGGACATCATGCTGCCGGGCCTGAACGGTTATGAGGTACTGCGCAAGCTGCGTGCCCGTGAGGTGTGGACGCCCGTCTTGATGCTGACCGCCAAGGACGGTGACTACGACCAAACCGATGCCTTCGATCTCGGCGCAGACGACTATCTCAGCAAGCCCGCCGCGTTCATCGTGCTGCTGGCGCGACTGCGCGCCCTGCTGCGTCGCGGCGCGCCGCAGCGTCCGGTCATCTTGACCGCGGGTACCCTCACCCTCGATCCGGCACGACGGGTCGTGGAGCGCGATTCCACGCCGATAGAGCTGACGCCACGCGAGTACGGCGTGCTCGAATACCTTATGCGCCACAAGGACACCGTCGTCACCAAGAACGACATGCTGCAGCACGTCTGGGACGCTCATTACGCCGGTCCGGACAACGTGGTAGAGGTGTAATTAGGTTACGTTCGCCGCAAGATCGACACGCCATTCGGCACCAACACGATTCAGACGGTCCGCGGAGCCGGATACCGGTTGGACTCCGGAGAGTTCGTCACCGAAAGCTGACAGATCCGGCCATGCCTCAACCGCGGCCACCCGCGTCGTACGAGCCGTCGGCGACGCTGACCAGCGGCAGTTGCACCACGAATAGCGCACCTCCCCCGGGCCGGTCTTCGATCGTGACGTTGCCGCCATGTGCAGCAACCACTTCCGAGACAATGGCAAGCCCCAATCCGGCTCCGCCGCCGCGTCGAGACCGGTCGGAGTCCAGTCGCACGAACCGGTCGAACACGCGTTCTCGCTCCGCCTCCGGGATGCCGGGACCGTCGTCGCCGACGGTCACCACGGCGTTGCTCCCATCGCCATGGACCCTCAGTTCCACCAGCGACGTGGCGTGCCTCGCTGCGTTGTCGAGGAGGTTGCGCAGGACGCGGGAAAGTCCGCTGGGATCGCCGACGAGACGCGTCGGCGCCAAGTCGGCGTCGACGGTCATCGTCGTCCTCCTGAGGAGACGTCCCATCTCGTTCGATGCGATGTCGTCCAGGTCGACGTCTCTGCGCTGCAACGCTAGTCCGCGTTCATCGGCACGAGCGAGCAAGAGGAGGTCTTCGACGAGGGACTCCATCCGCTGCGCCTCGGGGCGCAAGGTGGCCGACGCGAATTCGTCGTTGAGAAGTTCCGGGTGCGCTTGCGCGACGTCGAGTGCTGAGAGGATGGCAGCAACGGGACTACGCAGTTCGTGGGACGCGTCGCCGACGAAGCGGCGCTGGGTGTCGTGGCCGGACTCGATGCGGGCCAACATTTCGTTCATGGTGACCGCGAGTGCGGAAATCTCGTCGTAATTGGTCGGCACGGGAACGCGCTCGGCGAGGTCCGAGGTGCTGATCTCGGCGACCCGTGCGCGAATCGCGTCCACGGAGAGAAGCGAGCGTCCCACCAAGCCATAGGTGACCGCCGCCGAGACCACGGTGACGATCGGCGCCGCACCCATGAGCAAGACCAGGACGGTCTTGACGGTCGACTCCACGCCTTCGCTGCCCGCCCCGACGAGGATGGTGTACCGACCGCCCATGGCGTCGACGGTGTCACCGCTGATGCGCATGTCCCCGTCGCGGGAGGCGTGATCCGACAACCCGGTTCGCAGGCCGCTACCAAAGGCGGCCACGTCGACGAGCGGTGCATCGGGTGCTGACGCCGAACGCTTGATGACGGTTCCCGATGCGTCGACGACCTGTACCGCAACGATGCGCTGATCGGTCGCCATCAGTGCAGCGTCCAATTCCGGGCCGGTGTCGAACTGCAAGGCCGCGACGATGTCCCGGACCCGGCCCGCGGCCGCGTCGTCGACGCCGGAGAGCAGCGAGCGGTACAGGATGAATGCCAGACCCGCACCGGCGAGGACGAAGGCCACCAGCACGACTGTGGCCGCGACCAGCGCCGATCGAGCCGAGATTCCCCAGTACCGCGGCCGCCACCAGGTGCCCGGGCGTCTCAAGTGAGGCACGGGCGCTCCCCCGCGGTGGTCGGCATGGTCCCTTTCCGCTTCGACGGAACGCATTCGTCGCAGCGCGACTGTGCGGATCATGCCATCCGCGACGGCGGCGGGACGGGTGACTCGCATGGTTGCCGGCCGGCCCGCACGTGCACCGGTGCCAGCGTGGCGAGCGCCACCGAACCTCCGAGCACGGCAAGTCCACCGAGCAGCGACCCGCCGATCACGTCGGTCAGCCAGTGCACACCGAGATAGAGGCGGGTGGTCGCGACGCCGACCGTCGCGACCAGAACGCACGCCACCAGTAGGCAACGCGCCGCAGCACTCGCGCCGCGACCCAGGACAACGGCCACGATGCCGACCAGAGCCAACGTTCCCGTGACGTGTCCCGATGGGAACGTCGGATCCACCTCGAGCAGCAGCTGTACCGACCGTGGTGGACGACGGGCGGCCACGACGGCCTTGGTCATCGTGCTCACCCCGGTCGCCGCCCCCAACGTAGCGACCACGACGAGGCCAGGGGCCACCGAGCGACATCGCCGCCACAGCAGCACCGCGGCGAGCGCCGCGAGCAGGGCCATCGCGACCGGACTGCCGGCGTTGGTGACGGCGATCGCCAGTGTCGTCGCCCACCGGCCCCGGTGATGGACCATCCACTCCAGGACGGCGTGATCCACCGCGGTCCCGCCCCCGGCAGTGTGTGCGACGGCGGCCAACCCAAGGAAGAGCAACAACATCGTCGACGCGAGTACGAGGATCGCCGCACGAGGCCGACGGTCGCCAGGTGGTTGGAGCTGTCGTGCAGGGTCATCCCGACGATGCAGATGCATGGCGCCAGCATCGGGATGGATCCCTGTGATCACGCTGAGGACCCATCGGACCGACTCTTCTCAGCGGCGTCTCAGCGACGTGTCCGTACGTTTCCGATTCGTGAGCGAGACAACGAGATCGGCGGAGGCCACGACGCGCCGCCACGTGCTGAGCAAGGTGCCGGAGATCACCGTGTGGTTCTGGGTGATCAAGGTGTTGTGCACGACCGTGGGGGAGAGTTTCGCCGACTGGATCAACGCGAGCCTCGGTGTCGGACTGAACGTCACGGCGATCATGTTCACCGTCGTGCTGGCCGTCGTCCTGGGGTGGCAGTTGACCCTGGACCGGTACAAACCGTTCGTCTACTGGTTGACGGTCGTCCTCGTCAGCGTGACCGGCACGCTTTACACCGACATCCTCACCGACGATCTCGGCGTAGCACTTGCCTTGAGTACGAGTGTGTTCGCCGCGACGTTGGCAGTCGTGTTCGGGGTGTGGTGGGCCAAGGAACGTACGCTGTCGATCCACAGCATCACCACCATGCCTCGCGAATTGTTCTACTGGCTGGCGATCCTCGTCACGTTCGCCCTCGGCACCGCTGCGGGCGACTGGACCCTGGAGCTCACCGGCTGGAGCCCCGGCATCGCGGTTCTCCTGCCCGTCGGACTGATCGTCGCCGTCGCCGTCGGCTGGAAACTCGGCGCCAATGCGGTTCTGTCGTTTTGGCTCGCCTACATCCTCACGCGCCCACTCGGCGCCAACCTGGGTGACTGGCTCGGCTTTTCGGCTGATGAGCATGGTCTCGGGCTCGGCGTCGCCATCACCAGCGTGATCTTCTTGGCGGCGATTCTCGCCACCGTCATCTACCTCACGGTCACCCACGCTGACGTGATCGAGGAGACCAACCCACCCCAGGCGGCCAACCCCGGTCACGAGAGGGTGATGCTGGCCTATTTCGCCGTGGTTGCCGTCGCCGCCTCGGCGTTGCTTGGGTGGGCCCACGCCCAACCCCACGGCGCACCCCCTGGAGCGGAGGGCCCCGCGGTGATCACCGCGATTGCACCCGGCCAGGCCACCGCGAAGTTCCCTCCTGCCGACCTCGCAAGTCTCCACACGATCACCTTGGACACCCTGATCAAGGTGAAGGCAGGTGATCAAGCAGGCGCGACGGCCAGTGCCGAGAACCTCGAAACCGCCTGGGACCAAGCGCAACCCACACTCGAGCCGATGGACGAAGACACCTGGACGGCCGTCGACGGCCGCATCGACGCCGTGCTCACCTCGATCCGGGCCGCCAGTCCCGATCCCGCCACCGAGACACACGCCCTCGACGACCTGCTGACTGCACTGGTGTAGCCCAGCACCTCGACGAGCGGACGAATCGAAGTGTCAGAACGCACCGACCGACTGCCACACGACGACACGTCGCCGACGCCGCCATACGTCTCAGACGATGAAATACCGACGGATGAACGGTCTTCGACACCGGCGTTGTCGCGCGGGTACCACGTCAGACCCCGGCGGCAACTCGGTCAGGTGACCGCCATTCTGATGTCGGTTGCGGCGACGACAATCATCATCGGGTTCGCGTTCGCCGCGGGGTTCGTCGCGGGATCCGAACATGGCGTCACGCATCACCGCGGCGGCGATGACCACAGCCAGCGTGAAAGCGGGTCACCACGGCGGTGACGATTCACACGGGTCAGTCGACGCCCGCGGCGGATCCGGCGGTAGCGGCTAAGCCCGGGGCTCACCCCGTCGGCGGTGAATGATTGACGCGAGCCGACCGGCAGCCGCGCCCCACCCGTGGGATTGCGACACGACTGGCTCGGAGCGCGCAATCCGGCCGCGCGCCACCAGTTCACCGGTGACCGCAACACCGCACGCTTGCGCGAGCAGAAGAGAGACCAACACCATCACCTGGACCGCGCCGGCCTGCGCCGCGGACCCCGTCGCCAACAAGACACCCACGAACGCGCCGGGCAGCGTCACCAAACCGGCCGTGCGAGCTTGATCCAGGTTGGGAAGCAGCGCATCGGAGAGCGGCCGCTCGATCACCTCCATCCGCGAGTCACGCTCGGACAGACCAAGACTCAGCGCCGCCTCGACTTCCCCTGAACGTAGGCTCAACGCGTCGAGTGCGCGGCGGGCAGCCACCGCCGCGGCGGTCATCGTGCCGCCAAGCACGATTCCGAACACCGGAACGAGCGCAACCCCGGTCAACGGCACCACCCCGGCAAGAAGCAGAAGCGGTATGACCGCGGACATCCCGACCGCGAGCGACAGCGCCAGCCACAGCGATCCGCGGTCGGCTTCGCTACGGCGGGCCGCCGTCACCGCAGCCACCGCGAACATCACCATCAGCACCAGCACCGAAGACCACAATCGTGACATCGCCGCGGCCAGCACGGTGGCGACGGCCGCCAGCTGCACCGCCGCACGGACGGCGGCGCCTGGTACGGGCCACCAGGAGCCTCTGAGGACGAACTTCGAGACGAGTCCCGCCGCCACCGCCATGACGACACACACGACGACGAGGCCCGGGCCCAGCAGCGGTTCACTGTTGCTCACACCCCAGTGTCCCAATGCGCGCGCCCGGCTAGGTGACGACCAACTTCACGGTCGCGACGTTGCTGTCGACGGTTCCGTCGTTCACTTTGTAGGTGAAGGAATCTTCGCCGGTGAAGTCCTTGGTGGGCATGTAGCTGAATGCCAGTTGGTTGCCGTCGAAGAACAACTTCCCGTGCTGCGTACCGGTGATCAGTGTGCCGACCAGCGTGTCGCCGTCGGCATCGGAGGATCTGTTGGCCAGGCTGAAGCCGATGAATCCGTTCTTCGGGAAGGGAATGGTGTCGTCGGCGACGACTGGCGCATCGTTGACCGAACTGATGCTGATGGTCACGGTGACCGGAGCCGAGGACGTACTGCCGTCGGACACTTGGTAGGTGAACGAGTCGGCACCGTTGTAGTTGGCCGCCGGGGTGTAGGTGAAGGAGCCGTCGGAGCGCACCTCCAACCCACCAAACGCCGTGCCGGTTGCCGCCGAGACGAACAAGTCTGGGCTGTCGGCGTCGGTGTCGTTGGCTAGTACGCCCGGAGCGCCGATGGTGAGCGTGCCATCCTCCGCGAGTGAGTAGAAGTCCTCGTTTCCGACGGGTGGCTCGTTGACTCCGGTGACGGTGATGCTCACGGTCACCGGTGCGGAGACGGCGATTCCGTCGGTGACTTGATAGGTGAACGAGTCGGAGCCGACGTAGTACGCCGCCGGGATGTAGGTGAAGGAGCCGTCGGAGAGCAGCTCCAACGAGCCATGCGTCACGCCGGTTCCGTCGATGATGAACAGATTCGGACCGTCGACGTCACTGTCGTTGCCGAGCACTCCGGGGGCGGCGACGGTGAGCGTGCCACCCTTGGCGACGGTGTAGGTGTCGGGGGTCGTCACCGGTGGGTCGTTGACCGGGGTGATGGTCACGGTCGCGGCGTTGCTGGTCAGTCCGGCGTCGTCCTTGACGGTATAGGTGAAGTTGTCGGAGGTGACCTCGGCGCCGTTCGAGGCGTAGGTGACGGTGCCGTTCGGGTTGACGGTGACGGTGCCGGCCGTGGGTTGCCGGACGATCACGACCGTGGACTCGTCGACGGTGCCGTCGGCATCGGTGTCGTTGCCGGTGAGCACGATCGTCGTGGTCCCGCCCTCGGCCACGGTGGCGACGTCGCCGTTGGCCACCGGNTCGTCGACGGTGCCGTCGGCATCGGTGTCGTTGCCGGTGAGCACGATCGTCGTGGTCCCGCCCTCGGCCACGGTGGCGACGTCGCCGTTGGCCACCGGCGGGTCGTTCACCGGGGTGATCGTGACTGTCACGGTCGCGGCGTTGCTGGTCAGTCCGGCGTCGTCCTTGACGGTATAGGTGAAGTTGTCGGAGGTGACCTCGGCGCCGTTCGAGGCGTAGGTGAC
>NZ_JACKTL010000026.1:0-305042 GCF_025822245.1 Mycolicibacterium hodleri | reverse complement strand
TCGTCGACGGTGCCGTCGGCATCGGTGTCGTTGCCGGTGAGCACGATCGTCGTGGTCCCGCCCTCGGCCACGGTGGCGACGTCGCCGTTGGCCACCGGGGCACCGTTGACCGGTGTGACGGTGACGGTCACCGTGGCGGCGTCGCCCAGCACGCCGTCGCTGGCGAGGTAGTTGAAATGGTCGACGCCGTAGTACCCCGCCGACGGGGTGTAGGTGATAGTGCCGTCGGCACCCAGGGCGGTGAGTCCATGCCCGGCACCCCAGACCGCGGTGACCGTCAGCGGATCGCCGTCTGGATCGGAGTCATTGTGCAGCAAGGTGTTTGGATTCATCAGTAGCACTGCGTTCGCCGCAGTGCCCACCACGTCGTCACCCGCGACGGGCGGAGCGTCGACGACGGTCAGCAGCACCGTGTCGTTGCCGCCGGCGGCGGCTTGGGCGTAGCTCACCCCGGCCGGCAGTGCCGGAATGGTCGTCTGCCCTTGATCATTCGAGCCGCGCACGGCCACGGTACCGTCGGACCGCAGCCACACCGTGTGGTAGGAACCACTGGAAACCTGGGTGTATGTCACACCGGGGGGCAACGTTGGGACGTCGACCTCGCCCTGTGCACTGCTTCCGCTGGCAATGGCGGTGCCATCGGAGCGCACGTATTGCGTCAGCTCGGTCGCGGTGCTGACCCGGGTGTAGGTCACCCCAGCCGGCAACACCGGAACACTGCTCTCGCCGCTTCGGTTCGTCCCGACGCCCACCGCGGTGCCATCGGACCGCAACAACACCGTGTAGTAAGACCCGGAGCTGACCTTGGTGTATGTCATCCCGGGCGGCAACGCCGGGATCACGTTCTGGCCGAAGGAGTTGTTCCCGACGGCCACCGCGGTGCCATCGGACCGCAACAGCACCGTGTTTACCGACCCGGCGCTGACCTGCGTGTACGTCACCCCCGCAGGTAGCGTAGGGATGTTGAGCTGACCGAACGAATTGCTTCCGACGGCCACGGCCGTGCCATCGGACCGCAACAGCACCGTGTGCGTCGACCCAGCACTGATCTGCGTGTACGTCACCCCCGCAGGTAGCGTAGGGATGTTGAGCTGACCGCTGAAATTGCTTCCGACGGCCACGGCCGTGCCATCGGACCGCAACAACACTGTGAACGACTCCGCGGCGTCAACCTGCGTATATGTCACCCCGGCCGGTAATGCCGGGATGTTGAGCTGGCCGGCCGCGTTGTTTCCGACGGCGGTGGTGTTGTTGACGGTGCCGATCGCCAGGGTCTTGGTCACCGGCTCGCTGGCGCCGTCGGTGGCCGTGACGAGCACGCTGATCTGCGCGCCCGGGTTCGACTTCGCCCACGCCGGGTCGGTGACGGTGACGGTGTACCGGCCTCCTGTCCCGGGCGTGACGGTGACGTGGGCTGCGTCGACGCTCCCCACCGTCACGGTCACCGTGTCCCCGTCGGGATCGCTGACCGTCGGCGTCACCTCCCAGGTATTGCCGATGCCCGGGGTTGACGTCACCGTGCCGATCACCGGGGCGTCGTTCACCGCGGCGACGGTGACCGTCACTGTCGCGGTGGCGTTCAGGGCGCCGTCGCTGACGGTATAGCTGAATGCATCGTTGCCGTGGTAGTTCGCGGCGGGGGTGTAGGTGATCGTGCCGTCGCCGCCGAGGGCAGTCGTGCCGTGTGTGGGGGTGCCGGCCGCGGTGATCACCAGGGCGTCGCCGTCGAGGTCGGAGTCGTTGCCCAGCAGCGTCGTGGGCACGATCGTGAGCGGGGTGTCCTCGTTGGTACGCACCACGTCGTCAGTGGCCACCGGGGCGACGTTTGGCGGGGCGGTCACGCTCAGCGCCACCGTCGCGGTGGTGGTGTGCCCGGCACCGAGTGGCGTGACGAGACCATGAAGGTGCAGACCGGCGTCGTCGGCGGTGATCGTGAACGTGTCCGGACCGGTGTAGCCGGCGTCGGTCGAGGTGTAGGTGAACGACCCGTCCGGGTTGACCGCCACGCTTCCGTGTGCGCCGTTGGTTGCCGTGTACGACAACGGATCTCCGTCTTCGTCGGCGAACGACACCGTGCCGGTGACGACGACGTGGGCGTCGGAGTCGACGCCGGTGTCGCTGACCGACGCCGCACCCACGGTCGGGCGTTGGTTGTCGAGAGTGGACTCCACTCGCCGGTACAGACCCCAGATCGCCGCGAGGAAGGGATTGGGAGTCGGTGTCCCAGGGGTGTAGCCGAACAACGCCAACGCTTGCAGGACGAGGGTGCGGACGCCTTCCAACAGGTGCGGCTGTGGTGGCGCCAGATCAGTGGCCACTACCGTCGCGGTCGGTGTCCGAGTGTCCAGGGTGCCCTGGGGTACCGCGGCGAGCGCCGTCAAGCTCAACGCGCCCAGTGGGGCAACACGCTCGGGGTCCACTTGGGCAGAGCGTGCGATGGCCGTGGAATGACTGTCCGCGGTGACGGCGGTCGTATTCGTCGACACGACAGCCGGAGTCGAATTCACACGATCACCGTTGTTGGGCTTGCTCTTTGGAGCTTCCGACGGAGGGGCAGGGACCGCGACGGGTTGGACGGTGTCTGGCTGCGCGCCGACGGGCTCTGCAGCGGCTGGCTCCGCCACGACCGACGGTGCGTCCGACTGCGCCTGAGGCGCCGCGGGCGCGGCAGTGGTGACGGAGGTCGACCCACTCTCAGCCGAGGGTGCGCTCTCGTCCTTGATGCTCGCGCTCGGCTGGTCGTCACCGGACGAGGCTCCCTTGACGGTGACGGTGGTTGCCGACACCGTCACCGACGACTTGGCATCTGACGACGCGGTCGAATGTGAAGAAACGGAATCCGGTGACTGCCGTGACGGGTTCACGCCACCGGAGTCCGTCGACTCCCGTGACGGACCGGCGTCACTACTGTCGGTCGAGTGCGTCGACGCCGACTGGCTACCGCCGGTCGCGCCGTCGTCCGCGCACGCCATCGCCGGCCATCCGATCGCAGTTCCTATCCCCAATGCGACAGCCAACGCCCCCACACGCCCCACGTAACTGACACCACTCACCGAAGAGACCCCTTCACGGAACGCGGAGGGACGGTTCCCGACGCAACATCCACGAGCATGAGGCACTGCAGCGATGCCACCTGCAGTAGCCAACTACTGCATTTCTCGAGCCGTGCCACCACCGACTACTGCAACCGCCCTCGACGGGCCTTCCGTCAATGCGGGGCAGTGCGAGAGCATCGGTGCGAGACCGGCTCACCGGACGTCTGCGTGCGGCACGTTGGATCACCGTCGACGTCGATGCGTGCCGAATCGAGAACCCGTGTCGGATGACGCCCGTTGCGTCACGCCACCACTGCTCGGTGTCCCGTCGACTGAGTTGGCCGCGGTCGAGCTAAGGGCGCTGGCCGACCCCGAGCGGCGGGCGTCGTGGGTGTACGACGCGCTGGTTCCCGCGGCGTTGCAGGACATCTCGGCGGCAAGTCGCGTGGTCATGCCCGCCAAGCTGACGTTGCGGAACTGATGGGTGTGTCTCAGGCGCGGGTGTCCCAGTTGGAGAGTGGCGACCTCTCGCACACCGAGCTCGGGACACTGCAATCTTGTGTCGCAGCGCTGGGTGGCAGCCTGCGTGTAGGTTCTCGATCCCCGTGACATTCAGTCATCGTTTGAGCTGCAACGCTGCCGAGTTTCTCATGTGTTTGTCATCGATAATTTTCTCATTTTGGTGTCATTCCTTCATGAGTCCCTTTGCGAGCAAGTCACGCACGGCCAGATCGCCAGGACCGTCCAGCCCTCCGGTAACGCAAGTTTTTCAGGTGACGTGACCGAGGGAGCCTGTAATCGGTCGCACCCGCCACTCGAGCCCGGCGGTATCACGATCTGCAAGTCTCAGCCGTATTTCAAATTTTAAACACCGTATGGTGCACGGGCAGTGACTTCACCGTGGCCGCGATCTTATGCTCGTCGGCCGCAGATGCAGCGTTAGGCAACCCCGTGATGCAGAGCGGCGGCGCAATTCTCGGCGGAGGCTTCGACAGAGTGTGGGGAGACGCTCGTGGAGAACACCATTCGCGTCACCCGGTCCAGCGCATCCTGGACGTCGGGGGTTTGGTGAGGTCACCGACGAGGACGTCGGCACCCGGTCACGTAGTGCGTTGGCGCGGACGTTGTCGCGGCGCACGAAGGCCCGCACCGTGGCATCTTCGCCGCGCAGGGCGGCAATGACGCGGGGGCTGACGCTACCGGTGCCGGTGATGAGGTAGATCGGTGGACCGGTCACGGATTACCAGTTCGGATCGTGGTGGGGGTTTTCTAGGACGACGCCCAAGCCTTGGCCGGAGCCGATGCACACGCCGACTACGCCGTAGCGGGCGTTGCGTTCGCGTAGTTCGATGGCCAGTGTGAGCATGTAGCGGGTTCCGGTGGCGCCGAACGGGTGTCCGATGGCGACCGCACCGCCGTTGGGGGTGAGTTTTTCCTCGGGCACGCGGAAACCGTTGAGCTGGTTGGGTAGTTCGCGCAGCACGCCGAGCGCCTGGGCGCTGAATGCTTCGTGCACTTCCCAGACGTCGATCTGCTCGGGGGTGAGCCCGGCACGTTCGATCGCCAAGGGTAGGGCCCAGGCGGGGGCGATTCCCATCATGAGTGGGTCCAGGGCGTAGACGGCTGAGGACACGATCCGGGCTAGTGGTTCGACGCCGAGTTCGTCGGCCTTCTCCCCGGAGGCCAGGATGACTGCGCTGGCGCCGTCGGACAAGGGGGTGGAGTTGGCGGCGGTCATCTGGGTGGTGCCCGGCTGGGGTGAGAGGGCGGCCAGCGTCTCTGCGGTGGTGTCGTCGCGGATGAACTCGTCGTGCTCGATGACCCGGGCGGGGGTCTTCTTGGTGGCCGGGATCTGCACGGGCATGATTTCCTTGGCCAACCGGCCGCTGTCGCGGGCCCGGCGGGCGTGCCGTTGGGACCGCAAGGCGAAGGCGTCGATCTCCTCGCGCGATAGCCCGTAGCGGTCGGCGACGTTCTGCGCGGTCTCGATCATGCTGATGTAGGCGTTGCGGGACAACAACTTCGGGTTCGGGGGCCCGCCGGCGCCGGCCCACATGGTGTCCAGCAGTACCTGCGGCCCGCGGGGGGCGAAGGCGGCATCGCCCTTCATGTAGGCCCACCCCGAGCGTGACATCGACTCGGCCCCGCACGCGATGCCCACGCCGAGGTCGCCGGCCTTGATGGCGTGGGCGAGCATGACGGTGGCACTCAGGGAAGACGCGCAAAACCGGTTGAGGGTGATTCCCGCCGCACTGTCGGGGAACCCGGCGGCCAGCGCGGCCCAACGGGCGAGGTCCCCCAACCCTTCGTGGGCGGGGTTGACGCATCCGGCGGCGATGTCCTCGACCTGGCCGGGATCGACGTCGAGGCGCTCGCAGGCGCTGCTCATCACCATCCCGAGTAGATCATCCAGACGCAGGTGCGACAGTGACCCGCCGTAGCGGGTGAACGGGGTGCGCACCCCGCCGAGGATGAACGCCTCAGGCATGTTGGTCCTTTCGCCGTCTTTGGATTCGCGTGACGTCGTCACGTCGTCGACGAGGGGGTGCGAGGCTGGTGGGTGCGCAATACCGAGATCGCTCCCTTGGCCTCCAAGATGGCCAAGTGCACCCCTTCGGGGCGTTCCAGGCCGTGTTGGCGCAGGACGGCTTGCAGGTCGGCGTGGGTCAGCCCGCTGCGCCGCAGGTTGTGGTGGTGCACGACGCCGTCGCGGATGAGGACAGTGGTGGGCGGGTCGATGACACGTCGCAACCGGGGCGCGAATCGCAGTCGCGTCAGCACTGCGTGCGTGATCAGCAGGCATACCAGGGCGGTGGTCGCGGCCAGCCAACTGGTGTCACTGGCGGTGGCCGCCCGCCGGACGATCGAGCCGGCGGCGACCGCGGCGAGCCAGTCGAACGGCACGAACTCCGCCAGGGTGCGGCGTTGGGTGAACCGCAACAACAATGGCGCGGTGAGGAACAGCGCGGTGGTCTTGAGCGCAGTGTCGGGCAGCGCCGCCAGGTCACCGATCAGTGCGTGGGCGGGGTGAGCCACGATGCGTTCCACGCCATGCGTCGATGCCTGCCTCCGATGGTGAGCACGGAGCTCAGGACGCGAAGGCGACCAGGTGGTTGATGAGGTCTTTGTCCAGGATGCCCGGCACCTTGGAGTCCCTGAGCTCGGGGAATTGACTGAAGAACGCGGTGGGTTCGTCGACGTCGATGCGCACGTCTTCGCCGTCGGTCTGGGAGATGCACACCCGCACAGGGGCACCCAGGCCGGCCATGGCGCCGAATTCGAACAGACCGTTAACGATCACCGCATTGCCAAGAAGATAGAAACGGCAGTTGATCGGGTAGCCGGCGAGCCGCTGGGTGGATCCCTGGTCGAGGTGGAAGAAGATCGAGAACTCGTGGTCACCGGAGATGTCCTCGAAGTACTTCTGGATACCGGCCTGGTCGCCGGCGGTGGTCATGTCGGCCAGCTTCTTCAGGTCGACCTGCGCGAACAGGCTCTCCAGGGCGCCGGTGACGTCTTCGAAGCTCTTCTTGGTGCGGATGGTGATGAGCTTTCCAGTGAATTCGGTGTGGGTGACTTCCGGGGACTCGGACACGGCTGGCTCCTCGACGGGTCGGGTTGTCGCGCTGGCGGCAACGCGGGCTTGGTCTGCAACGGTGGATTCATGTCTAGTGCGTCGTAGCGTTGCGATGATGTGCACCAAGTGATCTGCGTTGTGTCAGGTGTGCACGGCACCCGCTGGGCGATTCCACCCCGACCGCGGCGCGGCCACTGTGTAGGGCACACGGCGAGCTCGCCGAACACGGCGCGCGCCACGACCAAGGGACTTCGAGCAATGACCGAATCGACCCAGCCCACGACCGCCGCGGCGTCACGGTTCATCGACACCCGTTTCGGTCGGCTGCATCTACGCGAAACCCTCGGCGACGGTGCCCCGATCCTCGCCCTGCACGGCTTTCCCGACGATTCACGCATCTATGACCGGCTGGCACCGCGCCTGTCACCGCGCCGGGTCCTGGCGTTGGACTTCGGCGGTTTCGGGCATTCGGACCGCGTCGATTACACCCATCTGCCCGATCAGCGCCGCGAAGAGGAGGTGGGCGCCGCCCTGGACGCGCTGGACCTGCCGACGGTGACGCTGATCGCCCATGACGCCTCCGGCGCGGTGGCCATCGCCTACACCTTGGCCCACCCGGAGCGGGTCGACCACCTGGTGCTCTTGAACTGCTACTACGGCAACGACCCAGTGCTGCGGCTGCCGGAGATGATCCGCCTGTTGGGCGATCCGAACTTCACCCCGCTGGCCGACGCCCTGGTCGGTGATCCGAAGATGCGCGGCTGGCTGCTCGCGCACACCCGGCGCCAATTCGGGTATCCGGTCGATGATCCCCACGGGGTGGCCGCCACGTCCATCGTCCCGCAGTTCTTCGGCGACGACGACTACCCCGACGCCTTGGTCGCCATCCGCGCCTGGCTAAAGACCCTCTACCCGGAGCTGCGTCGCCAGGACCGCCACATCGCCGACGGCGACCTGCGCGCCCTCGACGTGCCGGTCACCGTCGCCTTCGGCCGCAACGACGCCTACTTCAACGCCACAGTCGCCGCTCATCTGGCCGCCCAATTCCCCCACGCCACCTTGCATTTGATCGACGACGCCAGCCATTGGCCGCAGTGGGACCAACCCGCGGCCGTTGCCGCCATCGTCCTCGACGAACGCCCCTGACGCCGGCCCCAGCCGCTTCGAGGATCGGGCCGTCGGCGGGGTCATCCTCTGATCTCAGCGAAGCCCGGCCGTCGCCGCTGTGCACCACGTGCATAGAGGATGACGTGGGGTGAACCCCTGCCGACTACGGGTACCAACCCGCCGCCGCGGCAGGATGTTCGCGAATCCCCTCGCGCGACAGGTCATCACACCCCTACGAAACAGATCTGTTCCCAAGAGAGAGGCACCAAAGTGTCCGAAGACGTACTTGCCGCACGTAGCATCCCTGTCGGTGACATCACGCTGAACGTCATCGACACCGGTGATGGACCCCCCGTCTTGCTGTTGCACGGATTCCCGGACCGCGCTCTGCTGTGGCGCCACCAGATCGTGGCCCTGCGCGAGGCCGGTTACCGCGTCATCGCACCAGACCTGCGTGGCTTTGGTGACACCGACCGCCCGGCCCACGTCGCCGATTATGCGGTGTCCCACAGCGTCGCAGACGTTCTCGGGTTGCTCGACACCCTGGGAGTCGAGCAGTTCCGGCTGGCAGCCCACGACTGGGGCGCCACCGTGGGATGGGTGCTGGCTAGCACGCACCCAGACCGGGTACTGCAGTACGCAGCGCTCTCAGTGGGCCATCCCTCCGCCATTGGCGCCGCGGGCTTCGAGCAGAAACAGCGCACCTGGTACATGCTGTGGTTCAACTTCCCCGGCGTCGCCGAGACTCAGATGCCCGCCCAGGACTGGCAGTGGTACCGCGACTGGGCCTTCGATGGCGCGTCGCGCGACAGCGACCCCGACCTGAACCGCCAACTCAACGACCTGCAGCGTCCCGACGCGTTGACCAGCGCCATGAACTGGTACCGCGCCAACATGCCCCCCGAGCTCTACGCTCTCGCCTCCCGCGGCGCCGGACTACCCGCTGTGCAGTGCCCGGTGATGGGCATCTGGAGTGATCGCGACGTCACCATGACAGAACGACAGATGACCGACTCGGCCCGCTACGTCACCGGCCGATGGCGCTACGAGCGCATCCCCCGCGTCGGGCACTACATCCCCATTCACGCCCCGGCACGTACTAGCGAACTCCTGCTCGACTTCTTCGGCGTCCCAACCCAACACTGACGCGTCACGCGTACCCCGAGACGGGTCAAACCCGCTCAGCCCGAACACGATCCACCATGCACGGCATCGAAGACCTCGCCCATCACGACGCCGCCTCGGCGGTCAAGGACTTCCGCATCGAACTGACCACGGACGCCCGATCATCTCAATAGGTCGGCTGCGCGGACTCCCGTATCGACCCAGCCCGCGTGCTCGGCCTGGACAACGGTGAAGCCGCGGGTCATTCGCAACGTCGGCGGACGCGTCACACCCGCGGCCCGGCACACCGTGGCGAGGTTGGCCCAAGATTCGCCATGCCCACACCAGCCCCACCAGGGCGCCCGCCCCCGTGCCTTGGTGGTGCTGCGCCACACCGATTGCGGGCCGAACGACCGGCCGTCAATCCCGACCTCCTCGTCGCCTCCTTAGAGGTCCCCGGCGTCGCCTTGGACACCAAGTCGATCACCGATCCGCACGGTTCGGTGCGGGTGGACGTCGAAAGTCGCCGCCGCGCAGCGCTGCCCCTGCACCGCACTGCCAGACTGGTCTACGACGTTGACAGCGGCACCCGAAGGGTGACCGTGCCTCCGACCGCGCTGCGCCCGCACCGTGATCGGACGAACGCAAGGATGTGCACCAGCTGCACGGCGATGTGCACCGGCTGCACCGCCCCGGTTGGTCGGTCAGCGGGCACGCGGCGCCCACTGCGCAATGTCGGCGGCGATCGTCTCGGCCAGCATGATGGCCCGGGCCGGGATCGACCCGCGAGGTCACCATCAACCCCATCTTGGCCGCGGTGAGCACCTCCGCGGCGCTCACCGGGTCGCGAACGGTGTCGGCCATCGTGACCAGGACGCGGTGGATCGCGTCGCGAACCCGGTTGCGGTAGGCGGCCGACACCACCCGCGCCGCGTCGTCAAGGTCCTCCAGTTCCATGAACGTGTTGAGCATGAAACAGCCCCGGCGCGCCTTGTCATGCGGCGACGTTCGGATCATCTCTGCCAATCCGGTGAAATAGCCAACCAATTCAGCCCTGCCCGCACCGTCGGCCTCCATCGGCGTGATCAGCGGGCTCATCACCTCGGCTAGATAGCTCTCCACCGCCACCGCGAACAGCCCACGCTTGCTGCCGAAGGTTTGATACAGCGTCGACTTGCTCAAACCCGTCACGGCCAGCAGCTGCGACAACGACGTCGCTACGTAGCCACGCTCCCAGAACAAGTCACGCGCGGCGCGCACCACCTCGCCGTAGTCGAATCCACGCGGCTTGGCCACCTCAGTCAGCTTTCATCCAGCACCTGTGGGTCACCTGGGAGTACTCGCCCGACGCGGGCCGACTCCCCCACAATGGGACCGATCGGTCCTTGCACGAAGAACGCGCAGACGGACACCGGTAGGAGCGACGAGGAGCAGGGACATGTCGTTCATCTTGGACACGGACGTGGTCGACGAGGGTGACCGCGCTGAATTCGTGCACGAGGCACTGGGTATGACCATGGTGCCCATCGAACTACATTGGTCGGATCAGCTCCGCGGGGTCGCCGCGCACGGCATCATCACCGACCTTGGGGACCTCACGGTCTGCCGGGGACGTACCACCTCGCACCGCGTGGAACGCACCCCTGCGCTGGCCCGCGACGCTATGGAACCGTGCATCTTCGTCAACGTACAAGTGAGCGGTTCCTGCATGGTCGTCCAGGAGGGACGCCAGGCCGTGCAGCACCCCGGAGATCTGGTCATCTACGACTCCACTGCCCCCTACACCCTGCTCAACGAGGCCGGCATGACCGGGGAGTTCTTTCGCATACCGCATTCAGCCCTGGCCCTGCCGCACAACATGATTCGTCGAGCTTGCGCGGCCACGCTGAGTCCAGGTCACCCGGTGGCGTCGCTCACCTACGACTACCTGCGCCGCCTGGCCGACGATCCCGCCCTGGTCACCGCGCCAAACACTGACCTGATCGGGCACCCCAGCATCGAACTGGTTCGTGCCGTCATCGCCACCCACCTGCGCGCCGACGAGGTCGCCGCCGCCCCTCTGGCCGCAACCCTACAGATGCGCATTCTGGAATACGCCCGCGCCAATCTGCACGACCCGAACCTGTGCGGCGAACAAATCGCTGCCGCGCACTACATCTCGGTGCGCTACCTCTACAAGGTCCTCGCCGACAGCGGTATCAGCCTCGCCGACTGGATACGCGCATGCCGCCTGGAAGCCGTCCGCCAAGCCTTGACCCACGCCACCCCAACCACGACGATCGCTGCGGTGGCCCGCCAGTACGGCTTCTCCGACATGTCCAGCTTCAGCCGCACCTTCCGCGCCGAATTTGGCCTCACACCCGGCGAATGGCGGAACCGGAACACCCGCGACTCCACCCCCGAATGATTCCCGCGGTCGCCACCGGGCAGCACTACGGGATCTAGTTGTCCCGCGCCGCTTGTCTCAGGTTCTCGATGTCGGGCGCCCCGCTACAGGAGAACCTTCGCCATTCGCGGTGTCCAGGCCGTTAGGCTTGCTAAAGTTCCCAAACCTGTACCCAAACGGAATGAAAACGGCCCCCGGAGTGATCTCCGGGGGCCGTTCCTACTAGTAGCGGGGACAGGATTCGAACCTGCGACCTCTGGGTTATGAGACAGCCGGTGGACATTTCACGAGATGCGGGTGGTTGCATATGTGCAGTTCAAGCCGCACCGGACGTCACCGATGTCGCGGCCGGTGTCGATCCGTCCCGACTATTTTGCAGCGTTTCGTTCACAAATCCGTTCACACACCCGCCTGCAGCCGCGGCACGACTCGCAACCCGTGGGCCCGGCACCGGTACTACAGCACGCGCGGGTACTGCCGTCGGCTCGCCGGCCACACACGGCATATGGAGACCATTGAGATCGCCGGCTAAACGGTCACGCCCAACTCGGTTCCGGCGGCCTGGGATAGGTGTCCTTGCCCGGCAACCGCGGACCCCTCGAGTCGCGAGAACTTTCCCAGCGGGATACGCCGTAACGCTCACCCGAACCTTCGATTACCGGTCTGAATCCGGTCGCTCAACCCCCACGAGCGCACGTTCGAGGTCCGCAGCTGAGACGACCAACGGCGCGATCGCGATTTGGTTATGGACGACCAAGGGGACGCAGGTCTCCCTTCCTTCCTCAACAAACCTTCAGCGCCGCGGGTGTACCTGTGGGACATGCCGAATCACGGCGGGCGATTCCGCGCACCCGGGGAGGCGCGGCAAACAGGAAGGCAGGGGTGGAGATGACGACGAGAACGCGAACAGGCCTGAAGTCGCTTGCGGCCGTCATGGGAGGCGCCGCACTAGTCGTTCTCGGGCTGGCGGCGGTGGCGCAGGATGAGACAAGCCCAGCAGCGGTCACCGCATCGACGATGACGATGGGACAGACGACGACAGAAACGGCCCAACACGTGAGCCTGACCCCGTCGACGGTCGTCGTCGTTCCGGCTGCCGCTCCGGTCCTCAAGGCGCCGCGTCCCAAGGGGTTCTGAGGCCCATTCCGGCACAACAATGGTCTTCGTCTCTCCACGGATTCTCAGGAGCCGTCGGGCATCATCGGCGACGTGAGCGATGCGCCTGACGAGTCCACACCGATAGCGGCAAAATCAGTCAAACAGTTGCGGCGGCAGTGGCTCTTAGGGCGCGGCCGCACGTTTCGCGTTGCGGCTGTGGTCCTGGTCATCGTCGGCGTCGTGGCCATCGCCGCGGTGGCGTTCTGGACCGGCTTTGCCGGCGGCGCCAGGAGCGGGCATCACCATCACGCGGGCGGCACCCAGCACAGTCAGACGACGCACACGACAGCCTCAGCTAATAGCCGGACGGCGGAGGTGTCTCTCCAGCCGTCGGGAGGCGGTTTGCCGTCGTGCGGGCTCACTGAACGAGCTTTGTGGCGGCCTCACGGGCCAAACCACCTGGCGTGGTGCACGGTTCGGCTCGACGTGCGGTCCGCGTGCCGCTCGCCTCAGCGTCCTCTCAGGGTCTGAATGCCACGCTCCCAGTCATCGGGCGGCGCGGGTCACCATCGGTGAATGTGCCGAAGCATGACTGTTGATCAAATGGCACCGACCTGCCGGCTCGTCGACGCCAGTCTCGGCGCCGGGGCGAGTCTCGTTGGCGCGGCCCACTCGAGCGATGGAGGGCAACGCACGTGAAGGTGTTGATCGTGGAGGACGAGCCGCGTTTCGCCGCCATGCTGGGCATGGGCCTGCGTGCGGAAGGCTTCGTGGTGGTTCACGCGGCCAACGGCGTCGACGGCCTATGGGAGGCGACGGAGAACAGCTTCGACGTGATCGTGCTGGACATCATGCTGCCCGGCATCAACGGCTACGAGGTACTTCGCGAGATCCGAGCGCGAAAGGTGTGGACCCCGGTGCTGATGCTGACCGCCAAAGACGGCGACTACGACCAGGCCGACGCGTTCGACCTCGGCGCCGACGACTACCTCAGCAAGCCGGTGTCCTTCGTCGTCCTGGTGGCGCGCCTACGTGCGCTCGTTCGTCGCGGCGGACCCCAACGCCCTCCAGTGCTGTTGGCAGGCACGTTGTCACTCGACCCCGCCCGCCGCGTCGTGCGACGCGGTCAGACCACGATCGAGTTGACTCGACGGGAGTACGGAGTGCTCGAATACCTCATGCAGCGCAAGGACACCGCGGTCACGAAGGACGACATCTTGGAACATGTCTGGGACGCCCACTACGCCGGGCCCGACAACGTGGTCGAAGTGTACGTCGGCTACCTGCGCCGCAAGATCGACGCACCATTCGGCACCCACACGATCCACACGGTCCGCGGCGTCGGCTACCGGCTCGACTCGGACGAGTACGCCAACGGTAGATGAACCGTCACCACCGTTCCCCCTGCCGCGCGCTCTCCGATCGCGATGATTCCACCATGGGCGGCAACGACTTCCGACACGATCGCCAACCCGAGACCAGATCCCCCACCACTACGCGCACGATCTGAGTCCAGCCGCACGAACCGGCCGAACACACGGGCCCGGTCTGCCTCTGGAATGCCCGGTCCGTCATCACCGACCGTCAGCACCGCTTCGGACCCGTGCGAAGACAGGGAGACCTCGATCCTCGACGATGCGTGCCGGGCCGCGTTCTCCAAGAGATTGCGAAGGACCCGCGACAAGCTGCCGGCGTCGCCGACGACGCGCGTCGGAGCCAGGTCGGCGTCGATGAACACGCCCCGCTCCCGCAACACTCGGCCGATCTCGCTCGACGTGACGTCGTCGAGGTCGACGTCCTTGTGCTGCATGGCAAGGCCACGTTCGTCGGCGCGGGCCAGCAACAGTAAGTCCTCGACGAGGGACTCCATTCGACGCGCCTCGGGCCGCAGGGTCGATGACGCGAGCTCTTCGTCGAACAACTCCGGATGCGCCGCGGCGACGTCGAGAGCAGAGATGATCGCCGCCAACGGGCTGCGAAGCTCGTGCGACGCGTCCCCGACGAATCGCCGCTGAGCCTCGTGGCCGGCCTCGATGCGCGCCAGCATCTCGTTCATGGTGATCGCGAGCGCCGAGATCTCGTCGAAGGCGATCGGCACGGGAACGCGTTCACCCAAGTCCGAGCTACTGATGTCGGCCACCCGCGCTCGGATCGCGTCGACTGATCGAAGTGATCGCGCCACCAATCGATAGCTGGCTGCGGCCGAGACCGCAATCACGATGGGTGCGGCCCCGGCTAGGAGAACTAGGACTGTCTTGACGGTCGTCTCGACTGATTCGCTTCCTGCCCCGACGAGAACGGTATATGGGCCGCCGGGGCTGTCCACGACTTGGCCGCTGATCCTCGTGTCGCCGTCCGGGGACGAGTGATCGGGCAAGCCGACGGTCAATTTCCTTGCAATCGAGTCCTTCTCGATCAGTGGTGCGTTAGGCGGGTCGGTTGCGGTCTGTGAATTCTGAACCACCGTTCCGTTGCGGTCGATGACTTGAACCGCGACGATGCGCTGATCGGTGGCCAACAGAGCCGGGTCCAGTTCCCCGGCAGTGTCATACTTCAAGGCCGCAACCACATCACGAACGCGAGCCGCAGCCGCGTCGTCCACGCCGGACAGCAGCGAGCGGTAGAGGATGGCTGCGAGAAACCCTCCGACCACCATCACTGCAACCAGCACCACCGTCGCGGACACGAACGCCGAACGCGCCGCGATTCCCCAGTACCGCGGCGGCCACCACTTCTGACGCCGCACACGTCGCGGCTCGACCGTCGGAGTCATGAGGGGGGTGCCGCGATGGGGCGGCGTGCGTACGCTTCGCAGCGATTGGTGAAATCGTGAGTCACGCGTGTGATGGTGAGGCAGTCCAGCTGTGACCATGCTGAGACGATCCAGCGTTTCACCTGTGGAGGTCACGGACCTACGTTGCGTTCGCAGTGAAGCCCCGGAGGGTGGAGGGTGGTGAGGACGTAGCGGTCCGCGGCCGACTGCCACCGCCGAGTGCCTTCTCAGCGTGCTTTCAGTTAGAGGTGTCTACCGTCAGTCGCCGTGAGCCAGACTACGAATCCTCCCGGTGCTGCAACCCCCAGGCAGATGCTGAGCAAGGTCCCCGAGATCACGGTGTGGTTCTGGGTCATCAAGATCCTCTGCACCACCGTCGGTGAGAGCTTCGCCGACTGGATCAACATGACGTTGAATGTCGGATTGAATGCCACGGCGCTGATCTTCACCGTGGTCCTCGTCGCGGTATTGGCGTGGCAGCTGCGGCTGAACCGCTACGTACCATTCGTCTACTGGCTGGCGGTCGTCGTCGTCAGCGTGACCGGCACGCTCTACACCGACATCCTCACCGACACGCAGGGCGTTCCGCTCGCGGCGAGCACCAGCGTCTTCACGGTCATATTGATCGTCGTTTTCGGAATCTGGTGGGCGCGCGAGCGGACGCTGTCGATTCATAGCATCGTGACGTTGCCGCGAGAGGCGTTCTACTGGCTCGCCGTGCTCGTGACGTTTGCTCTGGGCACCGCGGCCGGTGACTGGACCCTCGAATTGACCGGATGGGCACCCGGAGTTTCGGTGTTGCTGCCCGCCGGGTTGATCGTCGCGGTCGTGATCGGCTGGCGACTGGGCGCGAACGCAGTCCTCTCGTTCTGGCTGGCGTACATTCTCACCCGGCCGCTGGGCGCAAATCTCGGCGACTGGTTCGCTACCCCGACCAGCGAGCACGGTCTCGGCTTGGGTACCGCCCTCACCAGCGTCATCTTTCTCGCCGCGATCCTCGCAACGGTGGTGTACCTCAGCGTCACCCACGTCGACGTCATCGACGTGCAGGGCCCCGCCGACGCGCCGAGTGATCCGCCGACCGCAACTTCCGGCCCGGTGAGGGAGCCGATCATGCTGGGGTACTTCGTCGTCGTCGCCGTGGCCACTGGCGCCCTGCTCGTGTGGGCCGCCGGGCAGCCACATGCGACCGCGGCCAACGAGGAGGAGACCGGTGCGCCCCCGGCGAGTACCGCCGCCATCGCCCCTGGTCAGGTAACGGCGCATTTTCCGGCAGCCGACGTCACCAACTTCCGTACCATCACCGCCGACACGCTCGCGAAGCTCGAAGCGGGCGATCAAGCAGGAGCGACCGACCGGATCAAAGACCTCGAAACGGCCTGGGACGACGATCAGCCCACCCTTCAAGCAATGGACGGCACCACCTGGACCGCGATCGACGGTCGCATCGACACCGTCCTAAAGTCCATGCGTGCCAGCAATCCCGACCTCGGCACCGAGAAGAAGGCCCTGGTGGACCTGCAGACGGCGCTCGGCTGAGGCGCCGACGCCTACCTCGCATGGGTCTCGTCGCTTGGAGCGCACGAGCAACATCGGCCGCCCGAGGAAGTCCGCGCACGGAAGGCATCCCATGGCATCCGGGGCTGCGGCTCTCCGCATTCGTCAGGTCGGGCCGATGAGTCGGCGATGCGGAAGGTGATCGGCGTGACGAAGGCCAACTCGTCGATGGCAACACTGGCTGTCCTCGCCGTCGTGTCGTACGCCCTGCTCTGGATTGCGTGGGTGCAACAGTGGGCCTGGCTGGATCGGTTGGACTCGCCGATGTTGAACGCCTTGCACGATTACGGTGTGCAGCACCCATCTTGGGTGACGAGCTGGAACGTCTTCTGTACCGTCCTCGGGCCGAGCGCCTTCCGGCTCGTCGGGTTGGTGGTGGCGGTCATGGCGCTGGTGCGGCGCCGATGGCGGGTGGCGATCTTCGTTGCGGTCACCATCGGTCTCAGCGGTCCGCTGTCCGTACTCGCCAAGAGCCTCGCCGATCGTCCGCGACCCTCCACCTACTTGGTGGCTGCACCGTCGAGTTCGTTTCCGTCTGGACACGCCGTCGGCGTGATGGTCGGCGTGCTCGCCTTGCTGGCGCTGCTCCCGCCATCCGTCGATGGATGGAGACGGGTGGTCTCGTTCGCCCTCGGAGCGGTCGTGGTGACCGCCATCGGCGTGGGACGGGTGGTACTGAACGTGCATCACCCGTCCGACGTGCTGGCCGGCTGGGCGTTGGGATACCTGTACTTCTATCCGTGCCTGCGGCTGCTCACGCCGACCCCCGGTGACGATTCGAGTCCGGCACACCCGGACTCCGCTTGATGCGGTGTCCCTCCCGTGTCAGGCAGTGCCGGCGAAGGGCGCGCGCAGGGCCGTGCCGTTCTGCCGATCTGACCACTACCCTCAGCAACCTCTCAGCGACGCCCTGCGAGCATTTCTCAGATCGGACGCAACAGTGCGGTTGCCTGAACCTGTTCGCGGCGCGGTCGCGCGACCGCGTGCCTTCATTCGACGAACGCAGAGGAACCCCAGTTGAGCAGCTTGAGCTATCTCGAGGCGACAGTCGTGGGACTGTTTCAGGGTGTGACGGAACTCTTTCCCGTCTCCAGCCTCGGACATTCGGTGCTGATTCCCGCCTTGATCGGCGGCCGGTGGGCGCGAGATCTGAACGTTTCGTCGCCAGAGTCGCCGTATCTGGCATTCATCGTCGGCCTGCACGTGGCGACCGCTGCGGCGCTGCTGCTGTTCTTCTGGCGCGACTGGGTACAGATCATCATCGGGTTCTACACGTCGATTCGTCACCGCAGGATTCAGACCACCGGCGAACGTCTGGCCTGGCTCATCGTCCTCGGCACGATTCCGGTGGCGGTATGCGGCCTGGCGCTCGAACACACCTTCCGCACCACCTTGGGCCGGCCGATCCCCGCGGCGGTCTTCCTGACCGTCAACGGCGTCTTGCTGTACGCCGGTGAACGTCTACGCCGACGCCACGGCGCAACGTTGGCCACGACTGCCAACCCGATGTTGGCCTCTCCCGCCGGCGGGTCCGCCGAGCAGCGGCATGCCGCGACCGCCGTTGCGGACGAGGTCGACGACCGGCTCGCCGCCACTTCTCTCCCGCAGGGGATCCTGATCGGGGCGGCGCAGACCTTGGCGCTACTGCCGGGAATCAGCCGGTCAGGTGTCACAATGACAGCCGGTCTGCTGCGAGGCCTATCCCACGACGAGGCTGCCAGGTTTTCGTTCCTGCTGGCGACTCCGGTGATCCTCGCGGCGGGAATCTTGAAGATTCCAGACCTCTTTGGCCCCTTGGGCGCGGGCATTGGTGGACAGGTACTGGCGGGCAGCGTCGCGTCGTTCATCAGCGCCTACCTCGCCGTGCGATTCCTGACCAAGTACTTCCATACCAAGACGCTGACGCCGTTCGCGGTGTACTGCGTACTGGCCGGGGTGGGAAGCCTGCTGTGGCTCACCGTGCGGTGACGTCCGTCGGCGTCTGCGCCCGGACCCTTCACCGAGGACGTTGGTGAGCGGCTCAGCGGCACTGTTCATCACGGTCTTCCTCGCCTGCCTGGTGGAGGCCGTCGAGGCGCTCACCATCATCTTGGCAGCGGGCACCGCGAGGGACTGGCGCTCGGCCGTCACCGGGGCCGTCGCCGGACTGCTTGTGCTCGGCGCCGTGATAGCCGTACTCGGGCCCGCGATATCGGTGATCCCGCTAAACGGTCTACGGCTGTTCGTTGGTGGGCTTCTGCTGATCTTTGGGCTGCAATGGTTGCGCAAGGCGATCCTTCGAGCCAGCGGCCTTAAGGCGCTTCACGACGAGACCCTCGCGTACCAGGCCACCCTTGCCGAGGTGCAGAACGCGCCAGCCACCGGCCGGGCCGCAGTGCCTGACTGGTACGCCTTCACACTGTCGTTCAAGGGCGTCTTCTTGGAAGGCCTCGAGGTAGCGTTCATCGCCCTGACGTTCGGCGCCAACCAAGGCGACATCACCCTCGCCGCCGTCGCCGCGCTGGCCGCCGTTCTGCTGGTGACGGTCGCGGGTTTCGCAATCCGAGCACCGTTGGCGCGAGTACCCGAGAACGCCATGAAATTCGCGGTTGGGGTGATGCTCACCGCCTTCGGCATCTTCTGGGGCGTCGAGGGGGCCGGGGCGCGGTGGCCCGGCGAGGACATCGCGCTCCTCGTGCTGATCCCAGCCGTGGCGTTGTACGCGCTCGTGCTGGTCGGGCTGTTCAAGCGACGATCAGCTATTGCCGGCAGTGTCATTGCGGTGGAGGGAGATTGAGCGTGGCGAAGCTACGGGCGTTCTTGGCGTTCTGGTACGACTTCATCGTTGGTGATGACTGGCGGGTGGCCGTGACCGTCGCGGCGACTCTGGCCGTCACCGTCGTGGTGGACCGGCTCACCGGAACCGCGCCATGGTGGATAATGGTCGCGGCGGTAGTCCTCGCGCTGCCGGCGAGCGTCGACCGGGCCATCCGCAAGGCCTAGCGTCCCGGGTCTTCTCGGAGGCATGCGTGTCGGGCGAAATGCCACGCACCACTTCCACAGGGTCCCAACGCAAGCAACCCCGCGGTACCGCCCGTGCCCGATGCTCCGGAGCCTGGCGACACCCCGGACGTGGGGGCAGCCCAATCTTCTCGAGCCAGGCGACACACCGGACGCAGCGCCGCCGGCCGCACCGCCAACCCCATAGGGCAGAGGAGGTCCGGTCCTGGTCGACGCATCGTGCCCATCGCGGCGTGTCGACCATGCCGTGGCCACTAGCATCGTCTCCATCCACACCCCATGATCGGCGAAGGATGAACAGTGAAGGTCCTGTTGGTCGAGGACGAGCCCCGATTCGCCGCCACCCTGACCATGGGCCTGCGCGCCGAGGGCTTCGTGGTCGTGCACGCTGACAACGGTCCCGACGGACTGTGGGAGGCCACTGAGAACGACTTCGACGTCATCGTCCTCGACATCATGCTTCCCGGCCTGAACGGCTATCAGGTACTGCGCAAGCTACGCGCCAGGGAAGTGTGGACGCCGGTGCTCATGCTCACCGCCAAGGACGGTGACTACGATCAGACCGACGCCTTCGACCTGGGTGCCGACGACTATTTGTCCAAGCCGGTGGCGTTCATCGTCCTCTTGGCCCGGCTTCGCGCGCTCGTCCGACGCGGAGCACCTCAGCGTCCCGTCGTGCTAACCGCCGGCACCCTGTCGCTCGACCCCGCTCGCCGCGTCGTGAGTCGCCACTCCATCCCGATCGAGTTGACCCCCCGCGAGTACGGCGTGCTGGAATACCTGATGCGCCATAAGGACACCGTCGTCACCAAGCACGACATGCTTCAACACGTCTGGGACGCCCACCACGCCGGGCCGGACAACGTCGTCGAGGTGTACGTCGGCTACCTACGCCGCAAGATCGACACCCCTTTCGGCACCAATACCATTCAGACCATTCGAGGCGCCGGGTACCGACTCGAATCGGGAGAGTTCGCCAGCGACACGTGAATGGTCGGCGGCGCTGCATCGCGCACCTTCGACCCGCTCTCGGCAGAACATAGTTGGCCCAGTGTTGGTTTCGTGTTCACCGTGACGGCCGACCGGTGCCGTTAGATCCCTCAGGACAAACTGTCGTACGACGAACGGAGTTCTGGTGGTCATGCGTCGAGTGGGCGTCACGACGGCGACCTTATGCCTATGCGCGGCGATTGCCGGCTGCAGCAACGGAAGCCCGGGAACCGCAGACACGGGCCCGACCGCAGGCTCCGACAAGCACGTCGTCCTGTTGTCGGTCGACGGCATGCACGAGTCGGACCTCGCCGGGTTCGTCACCACTCACCCGCAGTCGGCACTGGCGACACTCGTCGGCCGAGGCATCAGCTACACCGCAGCCCAGACACCCGTTCCCTCCGACTCCTTTCCGGGTCTGCTGGCGCAGGTAACCGGGGGAACCCCGAAGACCACCGGCGTGTACTACGACGACAGTTACGCACACGACCTCCTCGAGCCAGGTACGACGAATTGCACCGGTGTAAAGCCCGGCGCCTCGGTGAGCTTCACCGAGGAACTCGACAAGGACGTCACCAAGATCGACGGCGGACAGGGGCTGCCCGGCCTTCCCGACGGTGTCCTCAAGATGACCGCCGACCCCACTCAGGTCATCGACCCAGCCAAGCTTCCGGTGAGCCCGGCCACCTGCGCACCGTTGACACCGGGCGGCTACCTCAAGGTCAACACCGTGTTCTCGGTGATCCACGACGCTGGTCGCCGTACCGCGTGGAGTGACAAGCACCCCGCGTACGCAATCCTCAACGGCGCCAACGGGACCACCATTGACGATCTGTTCACCCCGGAGGTCGACAGCAGTCCCGCTGGAGCTAAGGAGGGTGACAGTTGGGTCGACGACAACGCGTTGACCCAGCGGTATGACAGGTACAAGGTCGATGCGGTGGTCAACGAGGTTGCGGGAAGGGATCATTCGGGCAGCAAGGAGGTCGGCGTGCCGGCTCTCTTCGGGATGAACTTCCAGTCGGTTTCCACTGCCGAGAAGCTGGCGACCTCCGGTGGGCACGCCGGCGGATACGGGCCCGACGGTCGGACACCCGGTCCCGTGCTGGCGTCGGCGTTGGACTTCGTCGACGCACAGGTCGGACGCATCATCGACGCCGTCGATCGGGCCGGGGCGACGGGCACCACGACGGTCATCCTGTCGGCGAAACACGGCCAGTCACCGATGCAACCGGAGACGCTTACCCGAATCGACGACGGCGCGATCATCGACGACATCAACGCCGAATGGGCGAAGGGACATCCGGACACCAAGGAATTGATCGTCCACTCGGTGAACGATGACGCGATGATCATGTGGCTCGCCGACCGCTCCCCCGAAGCGGTCGCCTTCGTCAAGGACCGGTTGTCGGCCCGCGCCGGGATGGGAACCGACATCGGCGGTAAGCCGAAGCCGTTCACCGCATCGGGCACCGAGAAGATCTACGCAGGTGCCGATGCTGCGGGCTTCTTCGGCACCACCGCGTCCGACCTCCGGGTCCCCGACGTCTACGCCAGCACGAAACCCGGAACCGTCTACACCACCGGAACGAAGATCGCCGAGCATGGCGGGGTCACACCTGCTGACCGGAACGTACCGCTCGTCGTCGCAGGGCCCGGCATCTCACATCGTGACGACGCGTCGGCGGTCGGCACGGCACAGATTGCGCCGACGATCCTCGGCCGACTCGACCTCGACCCACAGAAGCTTCAGGCGGTCGTCGCGGAACACACCCAGCCACTGCCGGGAACCTGATGTCTCCGTTCAAGAGTCGCGCAGGATCGGGATCGCGGGGCGCCGGGCGAGCCTGCCCTCGACGGCGCCGACGGCGAGCAGCGCCGCCCCCGCCAGCCCAACGACCGTGACCAAGTACGGCCAGGGCACCGCCATGACGTCGGGCGGCGGATCGAACACACCGCTCAGAACACGGATCAGCATGAGTGACAGCACCGATCCGGTCACTGCACCGGCGCCGATTCCAAGCACTCCCAGCACCGCCGTCTCGCTGAAGATCAACGCGCGCAGGTGACGCGGCCGAGCACCGATGGCCACCAAGATGGCGTACGTGCGACGCCGCTCGGCGAATCCGAGCGCGAAGACCAGGCCTCCCGCCCCGACCGCTAGCACCACCGCAAAGGACAGCTCGATGCTCGTGAGCCCCGCCAAGTCGACGGAAGTCAGGCTCGAACCCACGGAGTCGCGAACGGCGGCGATGTCGGTGACGGCGGCCGAGGTTCCTACGACGTCGCGGATGCGTGCGGCCACCGCACCGGAGTCTTGTCCGGCGGTGCTCACGAGGTAGGCGCCCACCGCTCCTGAACCCGTCTGCTTCGCAACGTACTCGGCGTTGGCGACGAGGAAGCTGTCCTTTGGTGCGGTCGGGAACTCGGTGACGACGCCGACGTATCGGAACACCACCGCCTTCGGTTGATGCGTCTTCGCGTCGACCAGTCTCAAGGTCAGTGGATCTCCGAGTTGCAACTGAAAGTCGTGGACCGTCTCGGCGGATACCAGGATGGCGTCGGGATGCTCGAGCAGGGCGCGCATCAGGTCGGCTGCCTTCCCGCCGCGAAAGTAGTCGTCCTGCAACGGGGTTGCGCGGGTCACGGTCGCGGGATTCACACCATACAGGTCCTGTAGATCGGCTCCGATGTAGGCGAAGCGGTGTTGGATCGACTCCACCGTTGCAACACCGGGCACCGCGGCCAACGACGCCGGCGCTCCACGCAGCGGCGGAGCTCCCGGCGACGGAATGACGGTGACGTCGGCACCGTTGGTCAGTTGGGCGTCGACCTCCGCCTGCTGCCGATAGGTCGCATTGAACGTTGCGGTCGACGTCGCGAAGGCAATCGCGAGGCTCAACAGTACGATCGCCCGCACCAGGGGTCTGCGCTGCCGCGACAGGATGGCAGCCACCGTCTCGGCGAGTCGACCGGTGACGGGTCGGAGCAGCCGCGCGAGTAGAGGCCTCCCCGCGCCGAGCGCCAGGTCGGCGATGCGCCACGTCGCCAACGCACTCCCGGTCCACAAGAGCGCGGGACCGGCGAACGCCCAGTAGGACACCGAGATGTTCGGGACACCTTCTGGCGCCAGGACCAGTTGGTAACCCGCACCGCTGGTCGCGCGGTAGACGATGAACGCGGCGATGAGCAGGAGGGCGTCGAGTCCGAAGCGCGCCCAGCGCGGACCACCGGGTGGCCCGATTTCCTGTCGATCGTCGGCAACCGTATGCGTCCGAAGGTCGCGACGGGCCGGGAGGACCACGGCCGCCACGGCGATCAGCATTCCTACCCCCGCCGCCGCCAGTGGCCACCCGGTCGCCGCGGTCGCCGAGTTTCCGAACCCCACGGACCCGAAGACGTACCGCCCGATCACCGCCGCGACCGCGATGCCGACCCCAGCCCCGACGACCCCGACGAAGAATGCTTCGGCGCCCGCCATGGCCAACAGCTGACGAGCCGAGGCGCCGCGAGTTCGTAGCAGCGCCTGCTCACCGCGTCGGCGGTCACCTCCGGCCGATGCGATCGTTGCGGTAAGCGCTCCCGCCAACAGCGCGCCAGGCAGTCCGAGGAAGACGAACAGGATCTGGGCGTAGGCGGCGTCGTGCCGCGCGGCGTCCAGCGTGGCGCCGAGGTTATCCCCGAGCAGCGCCCCGCCCACGCTTCGCGCCTCGAGATTGCGGGCCGAGGTGGTAACCGCGGTGTAGGCATCCGCGGGAGCGCGGGGCAGCGCGTGGTCCAGGCGTACGTGGATCTGCATCGTCACCAGATCGGGTCGCGCGGCGGCCACTTGATCGAACAGGCCGTGCCACTGTGACGCTGGCAGTAGCACGACGTTGTCGGGGGGCGCCACGGGCTGAGCGGTAGGCTGTGCTCCAACCGTCTGGAAGAGCGAATTCGCCTGTGGTAGTTCAACGACTCCCGCCACCGTCACAGTGGCTGGCGGCAGTCCGGGCCGCCCGATCGTCACGCTGTCACCGGGTACGGCGTGTAAGTTCGACGCCGTCTGCTGAGCGAGCAACACACCCGTCTGCGGACCGACGAGTGACCGGATCTCGCCGGGGAACGTCGCCGCGTAATCGTCGGGAAGGCCGAGGACTACTGCCGGCCCGGTCGTTTGTGTACTGGCGCCGGTCACCGCCGACAGACCCGTGCTCTGCGCGATGTCCACCGGAGCCGACGCAACGACACCCGTGGTCCCATCGACGACCTTGGCGACCTCAGCCAAGTTCGCTCCCTGCGTCAGCTGGACCTGCCAGTCGACGGCCACTCCCCGAACCGCCCTGTCGGTCATCGTCGCCTGCGAATGCGCCAGGAATGCACCGAGACTGGCCAGCATCGCGACGGCGATCGCCACGCCCGCAGCGGCCCCGAACAGTCGCGCCCGTCGCCTGCGCAACAGCGCCGCCAGCCACTGCCAGGTCATCGCTGATTTGCGGGGTCGGTGCGGTCGCATGGCCAGAGAACACCCTCGTGCATGGCCCACTGAATCGATAGGTGATCTGACACCAGCGGATCGTGCGTCGAGACGACCAGCGCCGCTCCGAGTTCATCGCACACCTTGAGAAGCACGTCGATCACCGTGGCGGCAGTGCCGCGGTCGAGCTGTCCGGTGGGTTCGTCGGCCAGTATCAGTCGGGGTCCCGCCGCGAGCACCCGCGCGATGGCCACGCGCTGGGCTTGACCGGACGACAGCTCGTCGGGGAGTTTGTCCACCAATTGGTCGAGTTCGAGAAGCTGCAGTGCCGCTGTGGCGCGCATGTCGGCGTCCGTCGTGTCCAGTCCGCTCAGAATCATTGGGAGTCCGACGTTTTCGACCACACTCAATGCGGGGATCAGGCTGGGCCCCTGAAAGACCACACCGACGAGGTCCGCGCGCGCCGACGGGTGCCCGCCGAACTCGGGCCAATCGATCGACCCCGAGGTGGCGGTGTCCAGTCCCGCCATCAGATGCAGCAGCGTGGACTTCCCAGACCCCGAAGGACCGGTTAGCGCGATGCGGCTGTTGAGTTCCACCTCGAACGTCACGCCGCGGACCGCTGTGAAGGCGGTGTCTCCCGCGCCATAGGTCCGTGTGACGCCGCGGCACGTCACCATGGCACGGGTCATGTGGTCACCCGGCCGTCGGAGAGCCGGATCACGCGATCGGAGGTGTCGGCGACGGCGGAACTGTGGCTCGCGACCAGGATCGCCGTGCCGTGCGCGGCCCGATCCTTCAACGCCTGCAGGACCTCTCGCTCGGAGGTACCATCCAGCTCGCCGGTCGGCTCATCGGCGAGCACCGCGATCGGATCATTGGCCAGCGCCACCGCCAAGCCTGCTCGCGCCAACTCGCCGCCGGAGAGATCGTGCGGAAGGGCATCTGCCCGGTTGCCGATGCCGAGCGAATCGAGCAGCGGCATGATCGATTTCGGCTGGGGGTGCTTGATTATCCGCTGAACCAGTCCGATGTTTTGCCGAACCGTCAGGTGCGGCAGAAGATTACGATTCTGCAACAGCAGGCCGAGCTCGTCGGCGCGCAGCCGAGCCCGTACTGTCTCGGGTTGATGGCTCATCCGCTTGCCCCCGACGCGGACCGAGCCGCCATCGGGTTCGTCAATGCCTGCCAGACACGCGAGCAGCGTCGACTTCCCCGAGCCCGACGGCCCGACGACGGTGACGAACTCACCAGGATGAAGCGTCATCGAAACGCCCCGAAGTGCGAGAGTCTCCTCGTCGCCTGCTCGAAAGAATCGGTAGAGCGTGGTGGCCTCGACGGCAGCGGTCACTTCATCCACGTGAACGAATCCGTGACGATGTGCCACGGATCGACGTTGTCGGCGCCGACCGGAGCCGCCAGCGTGACCGTCGCCTGGTGTCCGCTGCGGTAGAACTCGTAGCGTTCCACCGACTGCTTGATGACCTTGCCCGTGACGGGGTTCGGTGGCGAATCCGCGCCGTAGGTGATCAAGATCGCTTGTCCACCAACGCGATTGACCTCTGTGACAGCACCGGGTTGATACCCGGGAGTTGCCTTCAAGATGCCGGGAAGGTCGCGGCGGACGGAGTCCACCGTCGGAGCCATCACGGTCGGCCGGCTGGTGACCGTGATGGCGTTGAACTTGTCGGTGAAGGTCACCCCATCTGCGACGTCCGTCTTGGCCCAGCCCTCAGGCACTTTGAGCGTGAACGAGTAATCGGACGCGGTGTAGGTGATGAAGGCCTGGTTGTCTGGGATGTCACCCGCGGGACTGACATCGGCGGTTGGTTGCGGTCCCGCCTGCTGCGACGAAGCCGGTGGGGTGACCGGCCCGGGGGTTCGCGGGCCGCAGGAGACCACGCCGACCGCGGTCACGGCCGCCGCGACGGTGGCGGCTAGGACGCCCACGTGGGCCCCCCTCCCTGCTGCGGCCCGGTGACCTTCGCTTCGTGACCAGCGCCTCGGTGCCATGACCGCAATACTTCATCGAGAATGCTGTAGAACCGCTGAGACCGAGCCGCACGGACGCAATTGCCAAGCCGGGTCCGATTCATTCGTTCGGTCCCCAGTGGCGGTTCCGCACACCGAGTCCACTCTGAGCGACACGCCGCTGCCCGTCGGGCCGACCGTCCGCCAGTGCGGTCGGTCAGCCGGGGCCGCACCCATCGCCGGAGTGGGAGACCCCCGCACCGGATCCTCCTGATCGAACCCGTCGCGGCTCGAGCCGCGGTCACCAGACTCATCGCCGACGCGGTGCCGTTCACCCTCACTGTGACCGTAGCCGTAACCGTCGCCGCCGTCGGTGGCACCTTCGGATCCCGCCGCGAACCCGGCGACGAAGATGGCTCCGACGATGAACACAGCGGCGGCCATGGACACAAGGATCGCCGCGACCCGATTGAGGCGGCCTCGGGGTCGAAGCCCCTCCCAACGGGACGCTCTGTCGGCGTGCACCCCCGGGGCCGGTGCGGTCGGGACGCGGTCGGAGGCGATCGGCTCGGTGGGGCCAGGTAATGCGGTGGCGTCGTCTGGTGGTTGATTTGGCTGGTCGGTCACCTGTGTGATCCCTTCATTGATGTGCCGCGAATGCGTCTCCTGGCTGAACAATTGAACGATGATCGCGACGACGATCGGGCCGAAGGCTCGCCCTGGCGGTCGTCGTGGCCGCACCGGCGGCGGCCGGCAGGGGCGGGGACGCGTCATTGACCTTCCCTGAGCACGTATCCCCACCCACGGACGGTGTGGATCAAGGGACTGTCAACGCAGTCGACCTTGCGTCGTAGATGGCAGACGTAGGACTCGACAATGGTGGCCTTGCGGCGGACGTTGGAAGGCCAGACGTGTTCATGAATCATATTCTTGGACAGTATGATATGTGCATTCACCATGAGATAGCGAAGCAGTTCGAACTCCGTAGCCGACAACGCGACGAACCTTCCCGCCCGGCAGGCTTCGAGGGAGTCCTCGTACAGTTCGAGGTCGGCATACCGCAGCATCGACCGGGGTGGTGCAGAGCTCAGGTGCTCTGTGCGGCGCAGGATGGCAGTGAGCCGCGCGGCGACCTCGTCGGGGCTGAATGGTTTGGTGACGTAGTCTTCACTGCCGACCGACAGACCAGAAAGCCTGTCATGGAGCGTTGTTCGGCCACTAAGGAAGATGCACGGAGCTCGAATCCCGTGGGCACGCAACTGAGGCAGCAGTTCGAAGTCATCGACTCCGGGCAGCTCGACCTCGATGATCACGGCGTCGGGGCGGATCTCCCGAGCACGGCGGAGGCCCTCGAGCCCGTCGGCGGCTCCATGCACCGTGAATCCGCGACTTCGCAGCACGTCCGCCAACAGTTCAAGGACGTGCGGGTCATCGTCGACGATTAGCACCGCGCCCCTGGACGGCACCCTGTTCGGATCGGGCAGCGTCGAAAGCGTGGACGGCATCGGCTAACGCATGGTCGTCGGCAAGACGAACAATTCGCAGACCACACCGGCGCCGCAGACCGCCGAAACGATCGACAAGGCCACCCAGTCGTTGGCCCTCGGTCGCGACACACCAGCGGAGAGCTGACCGGTTCCACCCCGCGCGGTGATCGCGTCGCCCATCTCGTCGGCGCGCCGAAGGGCCACCGTGATGGCGGCCGCCAGGAGATCGATCAGGTCGACCGCGTAGTAACGGAGCCTTCCACGCCGGGAGCGGGGCGGGAATTCCTTCGGTCGCAGGCGACGGGCCGCATACAGGATCCGGAACTCGTCGAGGAGCATGGGACAGGCCCGCATCGCCAACGCAATCGCTACGGCCCACTCGTCGACGGGAATTCTCAACGCCCGCAATGGACGGCCAAGAACGGCGACGGCCGGCGCTACGTCGGCGACCTCGGTCGTCCATGACACCATTCCGCCGAGGCCGAGCAAAACAGCCGTAAGCGCCGCGAACCTGAGCACCTCGAGCAGCCCACCGAGCCCCACCGTCGTCGGACCAACGTCGAGGTAGGGGGCGCCGCCCGCCGCCGCCGACAGAAGTCCGCCAAGGACGGTGACCACCCACGCCCACCTCGGTACAGTCGGCAGTACCCCCCTCGGAATGTGCGCCAACCGAGCGCCGACCGCCAGCAGTCCACCCGTCAGTCCGATCGGGCCCCAGCCGGGAAGGTTCGCCAACAGAATCGAAACTGCAAGTGCAGTAACGATTTTCGTACCGGCCCACAGGTCGTGTATCACCGACGCATTCGGTACCGGGCGCATGAGTACCAGCGGTCGCCGCGCAGGTGGGTCAGTTCGGATCGTCATGGGCGTCGTCCGCACGTCTCGGTGGCGCGTTCCCTCGCGCCGCCATGCAAATGCACGGACCTTGGGCACAGCTCGTCCAGGCCAGAGAAGTCGTGGGAGACGACGACCACCGTGAGCCCTCCCCTGCGCAGGGTTCGCAACAGCCGAACCAGATCGCGCTGCCCGTCAGCGTCCAATCCGGCGAGGGGTTCGTCCAGGATCAGTGCACGCGGCGAGCGAGCGAGCAGCGCGGAGAGCACGACTCGGCGCATCTGACCTCCGCTGAGTTGGTCCACGCGGCGGCTGGCCAACTCGGGAGGTAGGCCCACCGCGGCCAATATCGACCGTATCTCGTCGGCGTCGTCGAGTGAGATACCGGCGGCGGATGCCACCTCGCGGTTCACCGTGCCGCGCATGAGCTGCAGACGCGCGGCCTGGAACGAGACCGCCACCGCCCCGACCTGATTGAAGGAAGGCGTGCCGTCGAGGAGACACCTGCCCGCGGTGGGCCGTATCAATCCGGCCATGATCCACGCCAGCGTGGACTTGCCCGATCCGTTGCTACCGTGGATCAATACCCCATCGCCCTCGCGTACCTCGAGGTCTACGCCGTGCAGGGCGCGCTTCGCCCACGGGGTTCCGCTGCCGTACTCGTGGCCGACGCCACGGAGTTCGAGCACCGTCCCCGCAACGGTGTCACCGATGGCGGGCGGGAGCGGCGGCCTCACCGTCTCGATCATGTCGGCGTTCATAGTCGGCTGAGTACCAGCGAGTGCGATGGAGCGGTCGGCAGATCGCGCCTCCTCGCTGTAGTGGGTGATATGCACTAGAGCCAAGCCCCGTCGCCGGGACAAATCGGAGAGGAGTCCGACAAGGGCGTCGCGACCGCGCTGATCGACCATCGAGGTCACTTCGTCGGCGATCAAAAGGGCCGGTTTGCGCGCCAATGCGGCAGCGACGGCCAAGCGCTGCAACTCGCCGCCGGACAGGCCGCCGGTGTCACGATCGGCGAGTCCGTCGAGACCGACGTCTGTGAGCAAGCGGGCGACGTCGACGCTGCAGCCCGGGGGCAACCCCCACACCACGTCGTCGGCCACTCGGCTGCCGAGAATCTGACTCTCCGGATGCTGCAGTATCACCGCGGTTCCGCCGATCTGGCCGAGCCCGACCGCACCCGGCCGTTCGACCGTGCCAGCAGAGGGCGCACATCCCGCCAGCACGAGCATCAGCGTGGTCTTGCCCGCCCCGTTCGCCCCGGTCACGGCGACGTGCTCGCCGGGTTAAATACTCATGGTCAGTGGACCGACGGCGTTCCGGCCCATTCCCGGGTAGCGATAGGCGACGTCGCGCAAGTGCACGGGAACTGGCTCGACCGGTCCCGAGTCCATGCCGGAGTCCAGTTTGTGTACGTCCGGGATCTCGCCCAGTCGGCGGAGTACCCGCGACAGTGCCCACCATCCGACCACGGTCATGCCGAGCACTCCCGCGATCGCACTACCGCCGACGAACAACGGCCACAAGTGCAGCGCCAGGGCGAAATTGCGGTGAATCCAATCACCGAGGCCATGCAGAACCGGGACGCGGGCCATGACCGCCGCGACCCCGTCGACGTTGGCTTGCATCGAGGCGAATGCCAGCTCCCGCAGCCGGGACAACACCATCAAGGCGCCGACCGAGGCGATCCCGGCGACCACGCCAGCCGCCAGCGCCAGAATCATGACCGTCGCGAAACCCCGACCCCGCCGTTTGACGAAGCCCGTGATGCCTCCGATGTAGGCGCAACTGAGTACCGTGCTGGCACCGCCGTTGCCCGCAACCACGAACGCCATCACACTGCCCGCCACCGCAGCCGCCACGAAGGCACGGAAGCGATGGCGGTAGGCAAGCAAGCCCATTGGGACGGTGCCCACCACCGACAATGCGGCTACCGGGGGGATCAGCGCCGTCATGATCGACGTCGCCGCACACAACGCTGCCATCACCGCCGCGTGGGCGATCTCGGCTGGCCGCAACGGCCCGCGCAGGGAAGGCGCCGCACGTGGCATGAGGGGCCGCCTCTCCTAGTCATGACGCGCGCCGGCGGCGCACGGCGCCAAGGTAAGTCCGCGTCGCTGAAAGAACGCTGAGGCGCGTCATCGCCAGACTCCTCGGCGCCGTCTTCGCTCCGTATCAGCAGCGTCTCAGCCAGCGCGAGGAGACATGAGGACGTGGGAAGCAGCGGCTGCGGTGTTACAGACACCTCTCGGTCGCCGATTGCACCGGATTCCGTCAACCCAGTGCCTGTCAGACAGGGCTGCGACCAGTAGCGAATCTCTTTGCAGCTCAGTGCCATACACCGGTAGCGTCGCGATAGGACGTTGTCGGTCGACCCTCAGCCGGCCAGGAGCGGGCAGGCGCCGTGAACAGGCTGTTTAGCTTGTGGAACACCGTGTAGTGAGCGTGGTTGCAAGCGCTACTGTCGTCAGTGTTGTCGTCAAGACTGTGGTCACGACGACGCGGCCTCGCGCAAGCGGTCTCGATCTTTGACAGCCCTCGCGTGCAGCGGCCGAGACGACGGCCGTTAAATCGGAATGCCATTGAGCTGCTTTTATGTCGTCTCAGCGTGCCTAGTCTCTACCCATTGGTCCAGCCCATCGGCGTGCGTTCGTCTAGACCGTCCACGGGCCTCTTGCAGTGCGCGCACGTCTCGGCACACCCTTGGCGCACAACCGGGGCGCCGACGACGACACGGTCGCGGAGACGTCCGCTACTGACCCGCCACCTGCCGTTCAGCAAACTATCAGCACCACGGTGCAACGATACTGTCGTGTCCCCTTACGCCTACGACTCGGTTACGCGGCGCTTTCCGACGGTCGTGCCGTGATGGAACCCCGGCTGTCGTTGATGCACGGCTGGATCCCGCTGAGTCTTGAAGTGCTCGCGGCGATCACCTTGGTCGCTGCGGTCGGGTGGCGGACGCGGCGCTGGCGACTTCTGTGGATGCCGCTGTCCGCGGCATGCGGTGCGGCGTTGGGGGGTGCGGCGTACTGGTACGTCCGCTCGGCCGGGATCGTGAGCGAATCGGCACCGGTGGCCTTGTGGGCATGGATCGCAGTGACCGGCCTGGCGGTGGCAGCACTGGTCACGGGCTGGCGGGACGCTCAGTGGTGGCGCCGGGGCCTGTCCCTGCTGTCGGTGCCCCTGTCGCTGGCGTGTGCGGGCGTGACCCTCAACGGCTGGGTCGGCTACGTGCCGACCGTGGACGCGGCGTGGGCTCAACTGACCTCGGCGCCACTGCCCGATCAGACCGACCACCGCGCTCTTAGCGCTTTGCAGCGCAGCGGGATCGTTCCCGCCAGGGGACGCGTCGTGTCGGTGAACATCGACTCGACCGCCTCGGGTTTTCGACACCGCGATGAGCTGGTCTACCTGCCACCGGCCTGGTTCGCGAGTGTCCCGCCGCCGCCCCTGCCGGCAGTGATGATGATCGGCGGGGAGTTCAACACCCCCGCGGACTGGCTGCGCGCCGGCCGCGCCATCGAGACGCTGGACGCCTTTGCCGCCGCCCACGACGGCCAGGGCCCGGTGGTCGTGTTCGTCGACTCAACCGGCAACTTCAAAGTCGACACCGAATGCGTCAACGGACCCCGCGGGAACGCCGCCGATCACCTGACCAAGGACGTGGTGCCCTACCTCATCGGCGCGTTCGGTGTCAGCGCGGCCGCTGCCCAGTGGGCGGTTGTGGGGTTCTCCGCCGGCGGCACCTGCGCGGTCGATCTCGCGGTGATGCACCCCGACCTCTTCGGCTCCTTCATCGACATCGCCGGGGATGCTCGCCCCAACGCCGGGACGACTTCCGAGACCATCGATCGACTGTTCGGCGGCAGCCACGCGGCCTGGGAGGACTTCGACCCCAGCACCGCGATCACCCGACACGGACCCTACGTCGGACTGTCAGGACTGTTCGTCGTGTCCGGGGCCGGTGTGGACAGTGGCCGCCAGGCCGCCGTCGCCAAGCACAACGGCGAGTACGACGCGGCTGTCGAGCTGTGTGGTCTTGGCGCGAGCCACGACATCGACTGCGGCATCACGGCCGTCGTGGGCAAGCACGACTGGCCAAGCGCCGCAACGGCGTTTGCCACCACACTGCCGTGGCTGATGGGCCACATCGGCACACCGGTCGGGACCCGTCCCTTGCCGATGCGTCAACAGGCGGCTGCCGCGGCCGCGCGTCGCAGCCCCACGTCACCCGGGAGATGACGGTGTCTGAATTGGAACACCGCAGTCTCCCCACCATGCTGGTCGCGACGGCCACCAAGTCGCGTGCCGCGGCTTCTACAATCGGGCACTTGACGCCATGGGTTCGCTTCGTCGTGTCGCTCGCAGCGTGCGCGGCGTGTCCCGCGGTACCGGCCGCGGCGGCGCCGCCCATCCCGCCGCCGGCGCATGTCGTGATCGTCGTAGAAGAAAACCACGCCAGCACCGGCATCGTGGGCAAGGAATCCGCGCCGTACATGAATGCACTCGCCCTCAACGGCACGCTCCTCACGCAGTCATACGCGGTCAGCCACCCCAGTGAGCCCAACTATCTGGCGATGTTCGCGGGCAACACGTTCGGCGTCACCTCGGACGTGTGCCCCCTCGACTTGGGCGCCGCGCCGAACCTTGCGTCGGAACTCCTGGCGGGCGGCCATACGTTCGGCGGCTTCTCCGAGGACCTGCCCACCGTCGGCTCGACGGTCTGCTCCGCTGGGAAGTACGCGCGGAAGCACGTGCCCTGGGTCGACTTCAGCAATGTGCCAGCAGACGCGTCCATGCCGTTGTCGGCGTTCGGCGCCCGCTCCGACTACGCCAGCTTGCCGACCGTATCCTTCGTGATCCCAAACCTGGGCAACGACATGCACGATGGCAGCATCACCCAGGCCGACGGTTGGCTCCAGGAAAACCTGGCGACGTATGCAACATGGGCGAAGTCGAACAACAGCCTGCTGATCGTGACCTGGGACGAAGACGACGACAGCGCCGGCAACCGGATACCGACGATCTTCTACGGCGCGCACGTGCCTGTGGCCACCGACGCCGCTCCGCTCAATCACTACAACTTGCTGTCCACCATCGAGGACCTCTACGGGCTTCCCAAGACCGGGCTCGCTGCCAACGCGCCTGCGATCATGAACGTCTGGGCGTAGCGCCGCGGATCGATCGACAGGGCCAGTTCTCCAGAAGCAACGCGTGGTGACTAGCGATTCTGATCGGAGCCTGCCGAGCCCGGTACGGTCGCAGAGGCACCATTTCGCGGGCGTCGCGCAACACCGTCGCACGACTTGCGATCACCTGCATCATGAGACGACGGTCGCGTACCAGCGCGAACGAACAATGTGGGAGGGTCCTCCAGTGTCTGACGGCGAACGAGAACAGGTAGTCGACACCGGCCTCGCGGGCGAGGGCCACCACAACCTGGTAGCCCAACCCCATGGCGAAGAGGACAGTCCCGTCGCCGAGGCCGAGCATCGCGCGGCGGAACTCAGCACCGAGGCACAGCCGATGGGCTCACCCGGGCGCCGGTTCGACCGACGATCTCCGTTCTTCATCGGTCTGACCGCCTCTGCCGGTGTGGCCGTCACCTACGGGTTGGTCCAAGTCCTCGCGTCTTTGTCATCGATTCTGGTGCTGATCGGCGTCGCATTCTTCCTTGCTTTGGGACTGGAACCCGCGGCGTCCTGGTTCGTGAAGCGCAAGCTGCCGCGGCGGGCCGCCACCACGCTGGTGTTCCTGATCTTCATGCTCCTGTTGGGCGCGTTCGTGGCAGCGGCGATCCCCCCGCTATCGGAGCAGGCCTCCCAACTCATCACCCAGGCACCCCAATACGTCCAACAGGCGCAGGATCATTCCTCGCTCATCGGTCGAGTCAACGATCGATTCCACGTGCAGCAGCGCATCACCGACGCGGTCAACGGCTCCGGCGGATCGTTTCTACAAGACGTCGTCACCGCCGGAACCGCCGTGTTCGGAGCGATCGCCGACGTATTGATCGTCATTGTGTTGACGGTCTACTTCCTCATCGACTTGCCACGCATCCGCATCACCCTTTACCGGCTCATTCCACACAGCCGCCGGCCGCGGGCAATCCTCATCGGCGACGAGGTCTTCGCAAAGGTGGGCGCGTACGTTCTGGGGAACGTGGTGGTCTCGGTCATCGCCGCGGCGGGAACGTTCGTGTGGTTGATGGCCTTCGGTGTTCCCTATCCCCTGTTGTTGGGCATCTTCGTCGGGCTATTCGACCTGATCCCGGTCGTCGGGTCGACCATCGCCGGTGTGGTGGTTGCCGCAGTCGCACTGACCGTTTCGCTGCCCGTGTGCATAGCCACCGTCACGTTTTTCATCGTGTTCCGCCTGCTCGAGGACTACCTCTTGGTTCCACGGATCATCGGACGCGCAGTGAAGGTGCCCGCACTCACCACCGTGCTCGCAGTCCTCGTCGGCGGTGCGCTACTGGGGATTGTCGGCGCACTGGTAGCCATTCCAATCGCCGCGGCCCTCCAGCTCATCACCGTCGAAGTCCTCTATCCTCGGCTCGACGACGTTTGATACACGGTGGAGGAGCGGTAGCACTGACCGCCGTTCAGCCTGCTCTCAGGTGCCACGGCGCACGCTGGACCGCATGAACCAACCGACACGAATTGCAATCGTCGCCGCGGCCGCGATCGCGGCGATCGCACTGGGCACCGGTATTGCGTCGGGCCAGCCCGACGATGGCGAGGGCACACCGATCACCGGTGACGCGCTAGCACAGGCAACGCAGGCTGCGCTGGCGGCGACCGGCGGAGGAACCGTCACCCAGACCGAGGTGGGTGACCAGGAAAGCTTCTATTAGGTGAAGGTAACACTGCCCGACGGCCGGCAGACCGACGTCAACCTCGATCCGACGTTCCACGTCGTGGGCAGCAAAACCGACCCGGCCGGCGCCGATAACTAACAGAACAGACCTGGGACTGAGCGCAGGCCGGCAGCGCGCCGACGAGGCGAAGTACCTCGACGTAGATTGTACATAAAGCTGACTTCGGCAATGCCGTTGTAGCCCAAAGCGGTCCGGCAGCGCACGGATTCTCGAATTCTCTGAGATGGAGCCGATGGTGTGGTGGCTCGGGCTTTCTCAGCGACGTCTCAGCGGGCATCATCCACGGTGGAGACCATGCAGCATCTGATCGTCACCTACGGACTAATCGCGATCTTCGTCCTCATGGCCGCGGAGTCCGCGTGCATCCCGGTCCCTTCCGAGGTGACGATGTTGCTTGGTGGCGCTCTTGCCGCAGGCGCCGTGAGCGGGCCGCACCCCGGCCTGGTGTCGGTCATCGCGGCGGGCACGTTGGGCAACGTGGCGGGGAGCTATCTGGCATGGCTGGCCGGTCGCTACGCCGGCCGGCCAGCGCTCCACCGCTGGGGACGCTTCATCCTGCTGCGCCCCAGCGAGATCGACCGCGCTCAGGCCTGGTTCGTGCGTCGCGGGGCGTATTCAGTGTTCTGGGCCCGCTTGCTGCCCGGCATCCGCACATTCATCTCTTTGCCCGCTGGAATCGCGGGCATGCCACCGATTCGTTTCGGCCTCTACACCATCGCTGGTTGCTTACCGTGGACTGCTGCCCTCGCCATCGTCGGGTACGCGATCGGGGCCAACTGGCAAACGGCGGAGGAGGCGATGCGCGGTCCGAGCTACGCGATCGGCGGTGCCGCGGTCCTCGCGATCATCGCCACCGTCGTGGTGGTCGTCCGTAGACGCCGTCGTTCGGAATCCATGAAACTCGTCGCACATCACGCCCCGGCCGACGACTGACTGCAAATAATCAGCGACCTGCTGACGGCATTCGATGAAATTCTTCAACTAAGGAAAACTCATGACCGAGCAACCTCCGCACGACGAAACCACGCCCGTGGAACCCACCACAACCACCCCAGTCGGCGAGCCGGCGCCAGCAGCCGGTCAGTCCGTTCCTGCACAGTCAACTTCGCGGTGGGACCGGACACGTCCCCACGGCCGGATCGGCCAATTGGCGGGAATACTCGTCGCGATTGCCGCCGCGACCTTCATCGTGGGATCGATCTTCGTCGCAGGTTTCGCATTGGGTTCCGAAGTCGGCGGCGAGCACCACGGTCACGGCGAAGGCTCATACAGCCAGGGCGAAGGGGACCATCACGGCGATGGGGAGTCGCGCGACTCGCGCCAAGAGGAGTCCGGCGGCGACTCGTCCGGCGAGGAAAGCCCCGACGGGTCCGACCACCAAGATGGCGGCGAGGGGCCCAGAGGACCCGGCTGAGCGATCAGCGCCTCGGCCGCGATCTCCAAAAGCCCTTCGGATCAGCGCGATCTGCGATTGCGTCAGACTCGAGCTACAAGCCGGGGAGGTTTGCGGTTCGCTCAGCCACGACGGCCTCGAGCTCTGCGGGTCGAGATGCAAACGGGCAAGGATGGTTGGCGCGATCTGAGCGGTCGCGACAGCGGACCCGTCGGCGCGATGGCTGATGCCTGGGCCGACCACGATCAGCGGAACGTTCCGGTCGCAGGGCTGTCGCCCCCGTGTTCGGCGATCTTCGCGGTACCGACGGTGAACACCGTGCCCCGGCTGAGCCGTCGCGTAGACGTCCGGTACCCGCGGATCACCGGGCGACGCGCCGAACAATGCCGCCGCGTCGGCGCCCGCATAGATTCGGTCAGTGCCAGATGCGGAGGAGAACGTGCGGGCCGTCACCCGGCGCTGCGCCCTGAGCGGGTTTGTCGCTGGCGCAGCCGGCGACCACGAAGATCATCGCGGCCAAGGCATGTGTAGCGGCCCGTCCGTAACGGAGTCTGGGCATTCTTTTCTCCGGTCGGTTTGGGCTGCGAGTCCGCCGAATCCTCACTGCTGGCGATGAACGGGTTGTGAACGTGGAACGAATTGCGGCCGTGATCTCTCAGCGGTTCTTCAGGTCATGTGTGATGGGTCGCTGCATCGCTTTCGCGCCCGCCGATGACGGTAAATCGTCTGATGTCACATCCCCGGAGGGTGAGAACCGCTGCGGCCGCCATCGTTGAGTAGCTCTGACTCTCAACGGCTTTGGCTGCTAGACCATGTCAGCAGGTCCGATCGTACCGCCGCGCTATCCGGGGAGCCGGCGGTTGATCAGCAAAGCCGCTACCGCCGTCAGCGCAAGCGCGAAGGCACCGAGGCGTAGCCAACCGCTGCTCGCGTCACCCCTGATGACTTCGAAACCGATCTGATCCTGCAGCGTCGCAAAGTCGTCGTTCAATTGCACGGAGTTAGACGCGGTGTAGGACGTGCCGTTCGAATCCGGCAGCTGACGCAGCGCAGAGTCCGAACGGCCGTCGCGCCGTCGCCGAAGGACCGACCCACGTCGATGCACTCGGCAACGATGTACGTCGCAACGTCGGGGCCTAGGTGTGATTCGGCGTTGGTCGTCAACACACCTTCCCGTCCGCGAGTCGCAGGATCTGCGTCGCGGCGGCGGCGACTGCCGCGCTGTGGCTCGCGACGACGACGGCAGTGCCCTGGTGTGCAGCGGCGAGTAGGAGATCGAGCACCAGGGTTTCGGTGGTGCTGTCGAGTTCGCCGGTGGGTTCGTCGGCGAGGAGGACCGTGGGCGCGTTGGCCAACGCGACGGCCAGGGCCGCCCGAGCGAGTTCCCCGCCGGACAGTTCACCTGGATATGCCCCGGCACGACTCTATAGGCCAAGGGAACTCAGCAGGGCGGGACCATGGGCGGACCGCGACGTCCGCGAACGGACCAGCGCCACGTTCTGCCTGCCGGTGAGGTGCTCCATCAGGTTGGCTCCTGGGAACATCATGCCGACCTGGCGTGCCCGGATGAGGACGCGCATGCGGTCCCTACGGTGACTGATCCGCTGACCGGCGACGCGGACGACGCCTCCATCCGGGTCGTCCATCCCGGCCAGGCACGCGAGCAGGGGTCGACTTGCCCGATCCCGACGCCCGATCACGGCGACGAGTTGACCGGGCGGCACGGACAGCGAAACACCCTGCAGAGCAGGGGTTTCCTCTTCTCCGGCGCGATAGAACCGATACAACGAACGTGCCTGGACGGCGGGGCTCGTCACCACACGCCCGGCCTCGACTACTGCCACTGCAGCGAATCGGTGATCGTCCGCCACGGATCGACGTTGTCGGCCCCGACGGGCCCGGAAAGAGTCAGGATCACTTCGTGTTGGTCGCGCCAGAAGTAGTAGCGTTCGACGGCGTCGACCCCGGCCTTGCCCGTCACCGCGTTGGGTGGCGACGCAGCCTCATAGGTGACGAGGATGACGGGTCCGGCTTTGCGGTCGACGGTGGAGATGGAGCCCGGGCGATAGCCGGGAGTGGCGGCATCCAGTGCGGGCAAGTCCCGTCGGACGGTGTCAACCGTGGGGGCGATGAGCTCCGGCGGCGTCTCGATTCGAACGGAGTTGAGCTTGTCGGTGAAGACGGTCGCCGAACCGTCGGTGCTCTGCGCCCACCCCTCGGGGACGGAGACGACGAACAGTCTTGAAGGCGGACTATAGGGCACGAACACCTGCGAATCGGGAATGTCACCAGCGGGATTGGTCTCGGGTGCCACTGTCGTGGAGCTGGCCGCAGTCGCCGGCGTGCCGGCGGGCGCGGTCGTAGCGCCACCGCCACACCCGGTAAGCGCGGCCCCAGCGATGACGGCCAGGGCCGTCGCGAAGGTGGCGGGCTCCGGTTTCCTCACGGCGTCCTCTCCATTCGCAATGCGCCAGTCCGCGGTGCCGCCCATGGTGACGGTGCGATGGCCGGCGCGGCGAAGGAAGCCCGGTCCGCGAGCACGTGCAGTGCGCTCGCTGCGACGGTCACCGCCGCGGCGGCGAGTAATACGCCGGAGATGACGTCGGTAAGCCATTGCATCCCGAGGTAAACCCGACTGCACGCCACCGCCAGCACGGCGAGCGTAGTGATCACCGTGACCAACGTCGTCACCCCGCGGACACCACCGATACCGGCGCCCACCACGAGAATTCCCAGCAGCGCCGCCGTTGCGGTGACGTACCCAGACGGAAACGAATAACCCCAGTCCAGCGCCTCCTGAACGGCGATGGGCGGACCAGCACGCCCGACGAGCAGCTCGATGCACCAGCACGCCGAAACGGCCCCGCCGACGGTGGCGAGCACCGTGAGACCACACAACCACGACCGAAACGTGAGCCCCACGGCCAGCGCGGCCACGGCGGCGAGCCCGGCGATCTCGGCAGGCCCGAGACTGTTGCTGACGGCGAGCGCCACGTGGTCGGTCGTCGGGCTGCGGTGGGCAATGAGCGACGCCGAGACCGCGCGGTCGACGGCCCAGGGTTGCCCGCCGTGGCCTGGGGGCCCAGCCAGGATGCCCACCCCCCACAGCAGGCCGACGGCTCGAGCGCAAACGGAGAGCCATGCCGGAATCCGCTCGCGGAAGAACCACCCCACGCCCACCAACGCCGTCGCGGCGAATGCCGCACTGGAGGCGATCTCGGCATGACCGTGTGCGGCGACATAGTTCGTCACCACCTCGTACAGCGCGTGTTGGGAGTCCTTCACGAGGTCAGTGTGACGGTGCCGCGCTGTGGGGGCGCTGAAAACGCGTGGCGTCGGCGCCACCGACTCTGTCGTACTGAGCTTCGAGCCATGGGAGGTCCCCGCGATGCGTGTGTTGGTGATCGAGGACGAGGTCCACCTCGCCGAGACCATTCGCCGCGGGCTGGTTCGGAGGCGTTCGTGGTCGACGTTGAACACCGTGGAGACGACGGCTTCGACACCGCGGTCGCCGAAGGCTTCGACGCGATCGTCCTCGACATCATGCTGCCCGGAATGAATGGTTGCGAGATCGTCCGGGGCAGGCGGGCACGGGGAGTGTGGACGCCGGTGCTGATGTTGTCGGCCAAGGACGCGGAGTACGACTTGGCCGATGCGTTCGATCTCGGAGCCGACGATTACCTCGTCAAACCGTTCTCCTTCGTAGTGATGGTTGCGCGTCTTCGGGCACTGGTGCGCCGTGGCGTACCAGTGCGCCCCGCCGTCTTGACCGTCGTTGACCTGGAGCTGGACCCCGCACCCCACCGCGTCATTCAGGCCGGAAACGACTGTCGCTGACGCCAAGCGAATACGGCGTGTTGGAATGCCTGATGCGCCAACGTGGGTCCGTCGTCACCAAGGGCGACATCGTCCGATCGGTCTGGGACAGCCAGTACGACGGCGACGACATCATTCTCGAGGTGTGCATCGGATACCTGCGGCGCAAGCTCAGCTCACCGCTCTCTGATCACGGAATCGAGACGGTGCGTGGCGTCGGATACCGACTCGCCATCGATTAACGGTAGACGCAAGGCGAAACGTGCTCCACCACTGGCCGATTCACCGACGTCGATCGAGCCGTGGTGGGCCTCGGCGATCTGCGCGACAATCGCCAGACCCAGTCCGGCACCGCCGGCGTCGCGGGCACGTGGTGCGTCCAACCGCACGAAGCGATCCAAGACCCGACGTCGCTCGTCCGGCGGGATGCCAGGCCCGTCGTCCGCGACGACGATCGTCGCGTGGGTCCGGGACCCGTGGCACTCTAGGCGAATAGTGTTCTCGGCGTAGCGGATCGCGTTGTCGACCAGGTTGCGCACGAGTCGTGAGAGCGCCCTCGGGTCGCCGGCGACGCGGACGTGGCTGATCTGGGTCGACACCGTCAATCCGGTGATCGCCCGAACCCGGTCCGCTTCGGCATCCATGATGTCGTCGAGGTCGACGTCGACGTCTCTGTGCGCCTCGAACTGCTCGTCCGAACGGGCCAGCAGTAGAAGGTCTTCGACCAGGCGGTGCAGGCGGCGCGCCTCCGGCAGGAGGGATTCGTCGATGAGTGCGTCATCCAGCAATTCGGGCCGGCCTTGTGCGAGCTCGAGCGCCGCGGTTATCGTGGCCAGCGGGCTTCGCAGTTCATGCGATGCGTCGCTGATGAATTGCTGCTGAGCGGTTTGACCGGCTTCGAGGCGGTCCAGCATCTCGTTCATCGTCACGGCCAAGCGGGCAACCTCGTCGTCGGCGGCGGGGACCGGAATCCGTTCGGCGAGCTTGCCGCTGGTCATCGAGGACACGCGCGCCCTGATGCGCTCGACGGGGTTCAGGGCTGCTCCGACGAGCCAGTGCGTGCCGCAGGCGGCGAGGGCGACGACGATGGGCCCCCCGATGGCGAGCAGACCGGCGATGGTGGTGACGACCGTCTCGACCGGCTCCCGGTCCGCGCCGACCAATACGAGCGCGGGCCCGTCGGGCGTCTGGACCGTGGCGCCGATGACCCAGAAGTCGTCGGCGTGGTCGAGTTCGACCCGACCGAGGTACCTCCGGAAGCCCGCGGGCACCTTCGCCGACGACAGCGGCGTCGCGGGGCTACCCGCGGACGCGATCACTATCTTCCCCGCCGGGTCGACGACCTGCACCACGCCGACTTGGCTGTCGGTCGCAAGCAGGGATTCGTCCAGTTGGCTGGGTGGCTCCGTGGTCAGCTGTTCTGCCACTTGAGCCGCGCGGGCGTCTGCGGTCAGCCGCGCGGAAGACTCCAGGGACTGGAACAACACCACCAACAGCGCGCCACCGGCAAGCAACAGGCACAGCGTGACGACGACGGTCGCCGCCACCGTGGTCCTTGTGCGCACCGTCCACTTCGAGGGTGATGCAAAACCCGACAGTGATGTCCTCATCGCTTCAGTGTGACCGTCATCGGGCGACCTCTTGCACGATCGTCGACATGGACCCTCCGTCGGGATGAACGGGATCGGCTAGTCTTCGGGCCGTTCGCCGGGGTCACCAACGGTGGCGAAGTCTGCCCGTGACGCAATCCTTTGGGCCCGGCCGACGGGATCTTGGCGTCGGTTTGCGGCGAACTTCGCGGCGCACCAACGTCTTCGGTATGTCACGGCTCTGCTGGCTGGCCCCATTGAGGGATGGCCTTCACCGTCGGCGAGGCAACTGACGTCGCGAGAGAAGTCGCCGCGACCGACGCCGTCGCGGCCGTTTCGCTCATCGTCACGCCGGTTTGCATCGAACCAGCGCTGCGGGGGTTCGAATTGCCGACATCTGCTCCGTTCGCTTGCAAGGCAAGGGCTCCCATGGCCACCACTGCCAAACCGCCGACCCCGGCGGCCGCGTAGCGAATCCGCGTAGACGGCCAACGTGCCTCTGCGAAAATCGACCGCATTTCTCCATCCCAACCTCGTGTGCGCTGAACCCGACCAACGTTCACCACCCAAGCTAGTCAGGGAGTCCTGAGAAACCGCTGAAGCTCGCCGGGGCTTGCTGAAGCACGAGCGTCTTCTGCGATGTCGCTGTGCATGACCGTATCTGGAGTCCAGCGCCGTTTCAGCGTTTCTTAAGCCGACGGCGCGCACACTCCAGATGCGCCGAGAAAACCGGTGAATGCCGTACCAAATCAGCGCGGGAAGTAGGCCGACATGTTGCATACCACGATCGTCCGGATCGCATGCCCGGTGGCGTTGACGCTGTCGATGTTCGCAATGTCCGGTGGCGAAGCCGGCGCATCACCCTCCGTGACGGGCCAAGTGTTCGGGGACGCCTCGTCGACATTGAGCAACGCGGGGTTCAAGCCCATCGTTTCCGCCACCTTCGGCGACCAACTGCGCAAGGACAAGTGTCTCGTCGTCAACCAGCGCGACGAGAGCGTCGCTCAGAAGGGAAGCCACTCCACGAGTGGCAAGACCGTTGCGCTGTCACTGAACTGCGAGAACTCACGAGCCTCGGCCACGAAAGCGGGATTCTCCGCGGCGAGCCCGGAAGGTCGAGCGGCGAAGGCAGCTGCCGACGCTGCCGCAGCGAAGCCAACTTCGTAACCATCCGATCCCTCGCCCACTGTGCGCTCGTGCGAAACCGTTCGGCACAAACGGGAGGTTGCACGAGGCACCTCGACGGACCCACTCAGGGGCCCTTCCTGGATGGATTCGGGTCGGCGCGGAGGGGATCGATCCACGACCGCTGCGCAATCATCGGCAGAATTCTCGGCGGGATCGCAACGCAGATGCGGGCTTCAGGGGGTGGACCGACCGACCTACTGCCGACCAGTCACCTGCAACAGCGCGTGTTCGTGCTGATGCTGCCTTGGGCCCACCTGCGGCAGACGACGCGGGAACGTTGAGACAATCATTCCCAGCCCACCGTAAGTTCGACGAGCCCCGTATCGACCTCGTAAACCATTCCTACGCAGAGCATTCCGTTTGGGGAGGCCGTCGGCACCTAGGATGGCAACGATGTCGACCCCTGCCGCGGCATCGGGGTCTGCGACACTCCTCGCGTCGAGCGCCCCATCGTCGACGCCGAAGAAGCCCGCGAGCCTGGCCCGTTCGCCCTGCATGCGCAGAATCCCCTAGTCGGTGTGTTGCAGAACGACGAAGGTCCATCCCTTGTCAAAGTCTCCAATCGCGGCCGGCAGCCAGTTCGCACCGATCGCCGCCAGTGACATCGCCCTACTGATCACCGGCAGCTGCGCGGACTCGGCGTATGCGGTGACGCTTGCCACGGGCATCTCACCTGCGAACGCCTACCTGCCAAACCATGCCGGGCGGCATCAACGCCGTGCTGGCCCTCGCCTCCAGCGTCGACGCCAACGTCGCGCTGGTCTACGCCAAGCAGACGCTGCGGCTGTTCGCGATGGTCCTGCTCGCACCGCTCGCGTTGAAGTGGTGGCTCGACCGCCCCTCACCATGGCAACGCCTAAACTTCCAGAACCCGGGCCAGACGCGCCCGCACACCGTCGCGGCAAGCAGCCGCCCAGCGAGACCGCCTGACGTCCCCGGAACCACGATGGGATCAACTCCTCGGTGCGTTTAGCCAGATGTGGCGAAGGCCCGGCCCTTCGTAGTCATTGGCGTTGGTGCAGCTCGACAGCGTTAGTGCTTCCGTTCAGCTGGCACACCTTGATCGGGCGTTTCGACGTCACCACCTGGTCTCGGAGCTAACGACGAAGGCGTCGCCGTGCAGCCTCAAATGTCGCGCTCGTGGATCTCGGAGTCACACCCCGCAGCGCGGTTGCGCCCCACCGCCTTCCGGTGTCGTGGCCATTCCTGGCCTCGGCCTCGGATTGGCGTGCAGGCGAGCACCACCATCGACGTCGTCTTGTCTGCACCGTTCGCGCCAGTAAAAGCGACATGCTCATCCGAGTCGACCTGCAAGTTACCGGGCCGAGCGCTTCATGAACCGGCGCCGAATAGTGGAAGTGAGCGTGACGCAAGTGCACCGGAACGGGCGAGATGAAGTGCTGAGTCAGCAGTTCTGGCTCCTGCCAGTGCCCCCTCCGGTCGTGCCAACTCGGGGCCCCTCCATCGCGAGAGTCCGCCGCATGCCTTGGTCCCCCGCGATCTGCGATGGGGATACAGGTTGCTCGGTGCACACGATCTTCCTAGCTATCAAATATGAATCCACAAGCGCTGGAGACGAATTGAACCCAAAATGTTTCAGGCAATTCTTCGCATTCGTGTTGCGGAAGTGACATGGCCCCGTTATGTTTCCTAGCGTCAAGATGAACGACCTCTAAGAGCAGCATTGGGAAAGTCTCATTTCTGTTGGTTCGTCGAGGGCGCGCGACCGGGCCCCGGATTCGCACTTCACAACGAGGCGCTAGGGAGAACATGAAGGCATTCAGTCGGGTGCTGGTCGCTTTGATCGCGGCCGTCGCCGCTCTGTTTATGAGCACGGGCACGTCACACGCCGGTTTGGACAACGAACTGAGTTTGGTCGACGGCCAGGATCGGACCCTCACCGTCCAACAGTGGGACACTTTCCTCAACGGTGTATATCCCCTGGACCGCAACCGCCTCACTAGGGAGTGGTTCCACTCCGGCCGGGCCAAGTACACCGTCGCCGGTCCCGGCGCCGGAGACTTCAAAGGCACACTGGAACTGGGTTACCAGATCGGGTTCCCGTGGTCGCTGGGCGTAGGCATCAACTTCAGCTACACGACGCCAAACATCCTGATCGACGACGGTAACCCCACCAATGGATACGCCCAGGTGATTACCCCAAACCTGTTCCCCGGTGTGTCCTTCAGCGCTGATTTGGGCAACGGCCCCGGCATTCAGGAAGTCGCGACCTTCTCGGTCGACGTTTCCGGTGCCGCCGGCGGCGTCGCGGTCTCGAACGCTCACGGAACCGTTACCGGCGCAGCCGGCGGTGTACTGCTGCGTCCGTTCGCGCGACTCATCGCCTCCACGGGGGACAGCGTCACTACCTACGGCGAACCCTGGGACATGAAGTAAGCGAATCAGATCAGTCAGACGGCCCCCTGAGTCCATCAGGGGGCCGTTGTCATTCCGCAACGCAGTGCAATCCCGGGGTCATACCCGGACACGCTGCAGTCCTGCGTCCCCGGTGACCCGGGGATTGACATACTCACTGGTCAATCATCACGATCTGCCTAGCGAGCGATCCCCATATCGGGGTTACCTGCACGCTACCCTCTCGGGCGGTCTGGACAGTTCTTCTGCGCCCCTGCACTTCTATCGCACCTTTAGCGGGGACTTACCCAACTCGCCGAGGTTGCGGGTGGTTGGGATGGCTGTTGTTCACTTGTCAAAGACCTTGCCGCCGTGTCTGCTAGAGGTCAGCTGGCGCGCATCGTCAGAAGAAGTCCTGCACCGTAGGCCAGGCCGCGCCCGATACCCCGCCCGACTGCCTGGCGATAGGCGACCTGGTCGACGATGGTAGCCGCTCCGCTATAGCGTTGCGTCGGCATCACCCACCGACCTCCGCCGACGGAGGACGCCTGGTACTTGCTGGGAAATTCCAATGTGAGCGGCTCGTCGATTGTCAGCGTTGCGGGTCGCAGGACCAAGCCCGCGGATTCGGCCTTGGTTGTCCACCAGTCGAACTGGCGACTGAAGCCGTTGATCGCCCGTCGGCGCCCATTGGTGTTGATGGTCGGGTTGGCGCGAATCTGGTACCGGATGTGACCGGAGACCGGGACGGACCACGAGCGCGTCACCGGCGGCTGTGCCCCAATGATGGCGGCGCGCCAGGAATCGCAGGCCCGCTGGGTGAAGTCAGGCGGTTTGTCCGACTGGATGCGCACCATGATGGCGTCGTTTGGGCGAACGGACACGGCGAACAAGATGTTGAGCGAACGACGGTGGTCGGCATGACCGTGGGCAACACCGGTGAAGAAGTCGTGCTGTTGGAGCAGGTGTGCGAACCCGCTCATCGTCAGCCGGTGGGCGACGTGGGCGTCAGCCATCATCGCGCGAGTTGCGGGATGCTCGTGGTCGAGAGTGAGCACTGTGGTCAGAACCTGCATCGTCGAGTCGGCGTGCGTTTCCGTTGCAGTGATGGTTCCCTCCGTCATCTAGAAGTCAGATCGTCGTGGTCGACGCCGGTCACGGGATGCCCGGATGCTTCAGGCGGGTTCACGGTGACCGCGAGTTCTAAGCGCGCGGCACGGGCGGTGGGACCTCCGTAGCTCAAGGGCTGGTCGCTTACGACAAGCGCCTCGCCCACACTCCCCTGAACCGGCGGCGACGGCTCGATCCAAGCCTGAAGCGGCCCTCGACGACCGCGTGGGGTACGGGGTGGAATAGCAAGGGCTTCAACCGGTTCGAGTACATCGCCGGTGCCGACAAGCACGGAGCGGCTGGGCAGGTACGCGCGCCGCCCGAGATAGATGGGGCGGCGAGGGTGTGTCAGGGACTCAGCGATCTCTTCGACCAATGCCCGTGGGCCGGCAAGTGAGGCAAGGAAGCTCGCGTCCGACAGGTACCAATCGTGGGTTACTACGACTTTTCCGGAGCCGCTGACCAAAGTCGACGTCGCAACGTCCCACGTCACGTCCGCGGGAGCGGCGTACTGGTCGTCGTGCAGGGTCATGTCATCTCGACGCAAGCGCGAGAACCATTTTGGGTTGCGGTAAGCGTTTCCAGGCAACAGGGGGAAACCTCCCGCTCCCGCAGTGTGATAGTCGACCTCGAGCCGGCCAGGCATGTCAGCGCGGACACCGAAGCTCATGGCAGCCAGGTCGTCGATGCGGTCGGTGAAATCCCGACCAAGCGCATTTGCGACCATGCCAACGACACCGCTCTTGGTCGGACGCGTGTGTGTTGTTCGATGTGCCCTATTGGGGCCGCGAGCGTGATTCCCCCATGACTGCATCGGACCTTCCAGACGCAGGTACACACAGCACCGGAACGGCGTCATCGCACACCGACGCTGTCGATGAAGTCGCGGAGATTGGTATGGTGCGCTCCGTTGATGACGGCGTCGAGTCCGGGATCGGTGGACAGCATGACGTGAGTTTGGTTCTCGATCACTTCGTCGGAACGACCCAGGGTGGCCAGTAAGCTCGCGGCCGCCGACTTCAAGATCTCAGAGCCGTTGATCGGCGAGGTGAAGGCCGCGGCGCCCGACAACACCTGGCTACCGCAGGTGGCGATTACCAACGACGGTAGCGTCGCGGCAACGCTACTGCGCTGCTTGGCCACCGGTACCGCGCGAACGAACCACTCGATGAATGAGCGTTCGGCCGCCACCGCCAGTTGCTCTGGGTCGGCAGCGGCACTGAGATTGGTGCGCAGTTGTCGGCGATCGAGAAACGCGCTGCGATACAGAACAGGGGCAGTGACGAAGGACTCGCCGAGATTGCTCGACGCGGCATCACCGTCCAGCGCGGCATCATCGACTGTCGACCAGAAGTCGGGCTCGATGCTCGCTGGGTCGACCGAAAAGCTATGGGAAACACCGGCAGCACCGTCGACGCGCTTGCCGGGTATCTCGGCGAGCATACGTCCGAACAGCGCGAGATCGACGGTGTCGTGCACGTCCAATGCCGCCCGCGCAGCCGACGTAATTGCAGGGGGCACGGCGGCTCCGATGCGGTCCCAGTCGGAGTCGATCGCGGCGGCCGTCGCGGCAGGAAATCGTGGTGAAGCGAATATTGGTGCCGCCGTATTCCCAGACTTGTTCGCCTTGAGCTTCAATTCGGCGAATACCATCGCCGTCTTGGCGGCGGCCTCGGGCAACGGTCGGCCGTATTGGGTCACCAGGAGCTCGGTCGTGAGCGTTGGAAATCGGGTGGTGCGAAGTCCGTACTGACCGCCCGTGATCGCGGCGTCGCGCATCGCCACGCGGATGGCGCGCTTGCCCGCTCCGGATGACACGCGCACGCGGACGGTGCCGCCGTACACGATTTGCTTCGCCGCGTGGTTGTCGTCGCGATTCAACAACGACGGCGGAAAGGCCTGCAGCGCATGCAATGTGATGAACGGCATGTGCGTGACGTCGACAACGGTCATGTCATCTCCAACGTTCGTGACACGGTGGTCGGGGCCCCTTCACGGGCTCGAGGCGGACGGTGGCGGTGGAAGTCACGCGCCCAGACGAACCGCATGTCGGTCCGCGCTGCAGGATCAGCCCACCGCTGAAGTTCGGCGAGCACCACTTCCCAATGTGGGGGGTGCCGGGTACGCGTGGCGGCCAACGCAGCAAGGGCAGAGGTGAGGTCGTCGTCGGTGTCGGCCGCGATGATCCGGTCGATCAACCGCCTGGCCTTCGGGTTCTTGGGACCCAGCTGACGGGCCCACCGCCCGATACCGTGAACGGTGGGTGGTTGCGGCATCGGCGGCGCCACCGACCGGCCACGATGCCAGATGGCGAAGAGTTTCGCCATCATCAGGAAGCTCCGATATTTCCCGGGTGGCGTGATGCCTACCAATGCGAAGACGTCCCCCGCGACGTCACCGGGGCGCCACCGAGCCGCCGAGGCCAGCCGTGGCGACTCGCTTGAGTGCGCCATCGTGAGGCGCTTTACGAAATCGCGATTGGCGAGGTGATCAATGTCCTCGTCCATCACGTCGTGTGCTTCTTCGAGGCGTGGTGCCGAGGCTTCTGGACCGCCACTCGGGCAGCCGCCACTGGTCGGACCTGGGCGACACTTTGGTACGCCTGCGAGATCGTTGAATCCGCGATGGCTTCGATGAGGGTCACCGCGTGAGACGGCGAAAGACGGCCTGTCGCAACATCGGCGGCGATGACTTCTAACTCGGCCTGACAGCCGGTGTGGGAAGGAATGGCCGCCCGGTAGCCGGCGAAGCCGCTGACGGCCTTGGCGAGTGCGGCGGTGACCGATCCGATCCTTCGGTAGGCAAGACTCATCTCGGTGAGGACGTCGCGCAGCCCGGATGGATCAGCGGGAACGGGGAAGGACGCGGTAATCGGCCCGGAGATCGCCGCTTGGTATGCACCGAGTCCACCCAGGCGCCATCGTGGGTATCCCGAGGGCGACGTGGGACGTGACACTGACTGCCCGCCTGGATAGTGCGGGTCGGCACACATGACCGCTAATTGATGCCACGCCGGACGCTCCGGGTGTACCCGCTGCGGGACGTATCGGTCGGAACCGTCTGGGCGACAGTAGATCGTGTGCGGTACCAGTACAGGTTCCAGGGGCGCGTCGACGTCACCGAACTCAGGCCAGCGCAGCCCATCGCACACCATGATGCCCGGCCCGATGTCACCGCCCCCCCGGAACAGCAGCATGGAACGGGACTGCCACGTGAGTCCGTCGAGCACGCCGGAGGGGCACCCAGTGTCGGCCGGGCGCGCGTGACGTGGCCAGGTGAACCAGAATTGGCCGACTGGATGCGTGCCGCTCAGTGCGGCGGTGGCCGCGAGCGATGAGGCAAGCCGACCGTCGTCCAGCCACAGAAACGGCCGGATGGTGGCCACCGAGGTCTTCGCCGACATCGGCGAGCTCCCGTAGGCGGCGGTCGTGAAGGGCTGCTTGCCGCCCACCGAGAATTGCTGCCGGACGACGAGTAGTCGTGCTGCCGCCCCCGAGTCGAACACGAGCTCAGAGGCGTTGTGCCACACGTTAACCGCCGTGGAGCCGCGCCCCGCATGTCGATACGACGCAGATACCAGCGGCCGCACCGCCCCGGGGAATTTCGCAAACTGTGCCATGCCGGGGTTCTGCCAGAATGGCCGGTGCACGTCGAAGAGGTCGAAGCCTGAACGATGCACGTCGACCCACTCCTGGGGAACCAGCCCACATTCCGTGGCGGCAATGTGAATGGCCAGCAGAAGCCGCGTCAGCGCAGCGTCTTCTAGGTCGTCGCCGGTGGCGATCGCTATGACGTCGGGGTCGAACACGCCGCTCAGCCCGCAGCTGCGCATTCCCGACGTGGTGAGCACCGGCAACCATGGTTCGGATACGAGCGAATAGCCTGCCGAACCTCTACTGAAGGATTCAACGCAGTTCGCTCCGGTGGCGCCGTAGACATCGACGCCGATCGTCCCGGACGCCCACACTGATGCTGCGAGAGCCATCACCACGCCCTCCCTAGCCAAAGCCGCTCCTCGACACCATCGACCGGACGGATCGAAATGGCGTGCCCTTTCGCGATCGCGCGTCGTCCAGTCGATGCCTCGACGTGGCATCTCGTCGGACGAGCGCGTCGTCAACGTAAGCGCACCTCGCTGAGAAAACGATGAGAAGCTGCCTCCTGCCGAACCGTGGATAGTGGCGCAGACTTGTTGAGGCCGAACTGCTTCGAAGCAGCGAAGGCAACAATGGGCGTGGAAGCAGTGACCTCCCTAGCTACTGCGGGGCCTGTCGCATCGCCTCGGCGTCCTCTCCGGCGCATGCTGCCACTGCGGCTTCTAGTCGGCGCCGCACTGACCCGAGACGAACGCCGTTTCGCCGCAAATTTGGCCCGGAGCCTGCGAGCCGAGGGCTTCGTGATGGTGCATGCCGGCAATGGCGTCGATGGCTTGTGGGACGGACAACACGTTCGACGTGATCGTCCAGGACGCCAGGAATGAACGGCTACGAAGTGCTGCGCGACACCCAAGCTCGGGAGGACTCGTGGCTTTCCGGTATGGGCCTGCAGCCGTTCCGGCGGCGCTGGGGCGGGTGCGCGGCATCACCTGCGCCGTGCAGCTTCGACCCGGGCAAGCACGACAGGTAGTTCGCCGCTGCGACTCTCGCCACCGCACTACCGTGGCTGGCCGAACCAACAAGTTTGCCCACATCGCCCTGCTCGTCGACGGAATCGGCTTGGCCAGCACTGAATTGAGCCGTGCTTCGCCGTCGTGGCGGCGATCGCCGCACGGCCTTCTGGACCGGCAGCGGAATCCCTGGGTTTCCTCGGTGGCGACAGTTGCGTTGCAGTCGAGGTAGACCTGTACCGTGTCGCTGACCTGTCTGAAGCCACTGCCGTGCATGAACGGGCGCTCTGCGAGCGGTTGACCGCGCACTCATCGTCGTGCGGACCGACACCGCCACACTGTGGCATGGGATTCACTCGATTACGTCCCAACTCCCGGCGGGATTGACTACCATTCGGCATGGCGTACTTGACTCGGCGGACGTTCCTGGGCGCGTGTGCGCTCGGCGCGGTCGCAACGAGCGTCCCCACCGTGGCGGCGGGTGCATCCCCGCAAGCGCCGATCTCGACCGCTCGGGTTCCGGCACCCGGAACCCTCACCCGACTGCCCGGCGACGGCAACCAATTGGCCCTCACCGTCGATGATGGGTGCAGCACCGCCGATGTCGCCGCACTGGGGCGCTTCTGTGCCGATACCGGCATGCGGTTGACGTTCTTCGTCAACGGGATCAACCCGTCGTGGACCGAGAACGCAGCCCTGCTGCAACCGATGGTCGCCTCGAGTCAGATCCAGCTGGGCAACCACACCTGGTCTCATCCCCACATAACAACGATCAGCCCGGCCGCGCTGACAGACCAGATCAGTCGAAATGCAGACTTCCTGCGACAGACCTACGGCGTCGACGGCACCCCGTACTTCCGGCCGCCCTACGGCCAACACGACGCCGACACCGACCGCGTTGCCGCCGAGCACGGCTACACCACGATTACCCTGTGGAGCGCCGAAATCGGCGACTCCCGGCCCATCGGCGAGGGCGCGATGATCTCCAACGCCCACAGATCGCTTCTGGCACAACAGATCGTGCTTGCGCACGCGAACTTGCCGCCAATCAGCCACGTGCTGCCGCAACTGGCCAGCATCATCGCGGAGCGCGGCCTACAGACCGTCACCCTCAATGACGTGTTCTCCTAACACACCGGGGTTCCGCCTCGAGGGACGCGTCGTTCTGGCCACGTCGGCAGCGGCGATTGCGTAACCCGCACCGCGGCCGCAGGGGACGATCCACTTCAGAAGGTTGGCAGCGGCGGGTGTGGCGATCCAAAGTCGTGACCGCATTCTCTGCCAGATCTGGCGAGCAGGAAGGCGGGTGGAAGTCCACACCCAAAATCGCCATCGTCGAGCGGTGCGTCGTCTCGAAGTCGAACCACGGCGACACGCGTCGTCCCGCTTGGTCTTCGCGTCGTTGGTCCAAACAATCCGACGACGATGCGTCTGACATCATCTGGGGTCGATCAGACCCGTCTCGGGTTCACTCGACTCATGTGCTGTGTCCGCCATGGACGGCGTGATGATCGACATCGGGCGGCGGACTGACGGACGGCGGTGGAAGGGGAAGACTTTGCCCCGGTCGGCCAACGTGCTGGGTTGCCGGGGTGCCGAGTTGCTCAGCCAGCCAGGGCAGGGCATCCCGAAAGGCGGCAGCCGCATACAACCAATCGTGGTTGCCCGATTGTGTGACCACCGCGCAGTCGATGCCGCGGCTGCGGCCCAGATCGCACAGTGTGTGCGCGGCGACGTCCTGGCCGCCGACGTTGGCGTCACGGTCGGCGGCTGGTGCGATCACGAACCGGCCCGAGACCCCCCGGTAGGGGCCGTGCCTGATGATGACGGTGGCCGGATCGAACGACGCCCATGCAGCGGCGTCGCCGCCGAACAGCCTGATGATGGTCTGCTCCTTGGAACCCGCATTCGGACCGGCGTCACCTGCGATGTCCACGAAGGAACTGAATAAATCAGGATGCATCACGGTGAGGTCCAGCGCGCAGGTGCCGCCGGTGGAAAAACCGGCGACTCCCCAGTGCGTCGGATCCGCACTGACCCCGTAGTGCGCGATCATGAACGGGATGACCTCCTTGGTCAGATGATCGGCGGCGTTGCCCTGCACCCCGTTCACACATTCGGTGTCGATGCCGAACGCGCCTCCGGTATCGACGAACACTAGAACCGGTGCGTTTCCCCCGTGCGCCGCCGCGAACTCGTCGGCGGAGGTAGCCGCCCCGCCGATCCGCAGCCAATCGGCCGGGGTGTTGATTTCAGCGCCGATCATCATCACGACGGGCAGCGACGGCGGTGGCATGGTGGCAAACCACGCCGGCGGAAGATACACAAGTTCGCCGCGGTGCCGGAACTTGGACACCTCGTCAGTGACCGACACCGCTACGACCGCGCCGTTGGCCGGCAGCACCGCAGCACGTTGCATCGCGGCGATGGACGCCGGGTCGGCTTCATGAGGCAAACGTCCAGCGGTCAACTGGTTCCAGGCGGAGTACACCGTCGGCACGTAACCAACCCAGCTGTTGAGCAGCAGCGCTGCGCTGAGCAGGCACAGCGCTACGGCCGAACTAGCCGAGCCGCGCCGCCACCATCGCGCACCGCGCCATGACGTCGCCGTGACCACACCGGCGGACGCTGCCAGGCCAAGCCAGAACCACAGCGGACCCGGCGACGCGTCGTTGGCCAGACCGGTTGAGTAGACGTAGTGGTGCGCTCCGGCGGCGGTGAGCACGCCCACCAGGACTGCGGCTGCCAGACGTGGCGTCCACCACCGGCGGAAACTGAGACCGATCGCAAACACGAGCAGCACCGCCGCCGTCACCTGAACCGTCCACGGGAACCAGCCGTGCATCAATGACACGTCCGCGATCCGGTGGCTCACATAGGCGGCCGCATCCCCCAGCCAGCTCACGTCGAACCGACACCAGACGCTCGGCAAAGCGCGCCGCCGGGCGCACCGAACGTGAGGGGCAACTTTGCCCTAGGACGCACCACTGTGCTCAGCCCTTCATCACGTCGACGCTCAACCGACGACCATTGTGCGACCCAGCGGTTGAAGGTTGGCTGAGCGACCCTCCGATTCCCCTCGCCGCGGGGTAAATCCACTTACTTCGCCGCAGGCTGGTCGGTGATGAGCCCAGCAGTCGAGCCGTACGCGCGTGCGTGCATCCACATTTGTGTTTTGCCGATCCTGTGATCAACGCGCGTCCAAGAGTTGGCGCGCCGAACGGGTGTCGTACTGCCTTCCTGACAGGTGCGGCGATTGAAGGTGGTGCGGCGGGGCCCGTCCACTCCGAAAGCACTTGCGCCCTATCTACGCAATCATGGTGTTCGATGACGACGAACTCGGGGCGCCCGGACTTAGGCCAGGGAGTGACGGTGGGATGATGCCCCGGTTGACTCGAAAAGCGGTTTTGGTGGTGATCGGTACCACCATGCTCGTCGTTGCAGCAGTCGATGTGTCTGCCTGCGGGCGGCTTGCACCTGCGGCGCTGCCTTCGACGGCAAGTGTGGCCGCGGTGCCCACTGTCGTCGCGCCCGCGACGGCGAGCGCAGAACCACAGGCGATCGCGCACCCTTCCGATCCCGATCCTAGGGTGGGTGCAATCTTTGTCGGTGACAGCCCGACGCCCACGTGCACCGGATCGGTGCTCCACTCAGACTCGGGTGATCTGATTCTCACCGCCGCTCACTGCCTCCAGGACGGTGTGGACACCACGTTCGTGCCCGGTTTCAGTGGCGACGCCGGGCTGGACGACGCGTGGGGCGTTCAAGCGGTCTATCTCGATCCCCGCTGGGTGAATGTTCAGGATCCGCATGCCGACTACGCGGTCGCACGGGTCGGATCGAAGGCGAGCGCATCGATTGAGTCGCAGGTGGGTGATGGACTGTTGTTGTCGCCGCGGCCGGCCGAAGCCAGCGTCGTCGCTGTCACGGGTTACGGTCTGGGAGACGATTCGCCGATACACTGCCAAGCTGGCACGCGACCAGCTCCGGGCGGCTTCCTGTCGCTGCCCTGCGAGGGCCTGGTCGCCGGAACCAGTGGCGCGCCATGGGTTTCGGGAAGATCCACAGTCGTTGGCCTCACCGGAGGCCCTCACGGGGGCGGTTGTGCGGACGATGTGTCTTACTCACCGCCCTTCGACGACCAGCTGACCGCGCTGTTCAAACGCGCCGAGGAGGGCGGCCCTTCCGATGAAGCGCCCGTACCCTTGCCTGATGGCTGTCCAGTCGCACCCTGACGAGCATCGAAACCACCGTCCGTCGCGCCGCAATCGACTCGTTAGCTGGGGCTGATCCTGGGTGTCCCGGCCCGCACCCGGACGAATACCCCCACCCCCCACGACAGAAAGGTGGCTGACGTCAGGCGCCGGCGGCGGTGATGATGGCGTCGGTGGCGAAGCCGAGAAATAGTCCGGCGAAGATGCCCCATGTGGTGATGGTCTTGAGGTTGGCCTTACGCGATACGGCCAGGAGTTCGATGACGACGTACAGGATGCTGCCAGCGGCCAGTCCCAAGAACCCGATGGAGACTGTGTCGCTGACGAATCGTTGCCCGATCAACGTGCCAATCAGGGTGGGGCCCCCGCCAATGAGCCCGAGCAACGCCAAGAAGCCCCAGCTGGGCCGCTGGCCGGTCAGCGGTGCAACGATGCCGAAGCCCTCGGTCGCGTTGTGCAAGCCGAACCCGATTACCAACATCACGGCCAGGCTGAGATCGCCTGCTGCGGCGGAGTTGCCGATGGCCAGCCCTTCGGCGAAGTTGTGCAACCCGATGCCGACCGCAATCATCAGTGCCAGCCGACCCGAGGCGTCGGCCCAGGTTGTGCCCGTCACGTCCGCCAGCGTCGCAGCGCCCGGGCCGCGCACCGTCGCTGCGCGGTCACGGTTGACGAGTCGGTCCACCCACACCAGCCCGAGCAAGCCCACGCCGATACTGCCCGCCAGAACCAGACCGCCAACCAGTGCTGCGCCGAAGTCTTGGCGCCCAAGGGCCTCGTCAACGGGTTGCCATCCGTGGGTGAGGACATCCCAGACCAGGAAAATCAGGATGCCGGTCGCGACGGCGTTGAGGGCCGTGTTGACTTGCGGCTTCGGTGCCCGCAGTCGACCGATCGGCAGCCCGAGGAAAATGGTGGCCCCGGCGATCAGGCCTAGAACGGCGATCTGGGCGGGTGACACGGCGGCGGCTCTCCTCGGGATCCAAGGCGGCCATGACCACCCTTCGGACGTAGCATCTAGGGTAGCCTAACCTCTGCGTAGCCAACCCCACGCGTCGAGGACTTCCCGGGTCAACCCCCATACGGACACTGAGTTGCCTTTGAACGCGCAGCTTCGCGGTGACTGTCTTCGACCCGGACGCGCCGACCGCGTCGGGCTTCTGGCATTGGGCAGTGGTCGCTCTCCCCTCGACCACGCGATGGGTTCGACTGACGTCGTGCCGTTCCTCGTCGAGACGGAGTTGATCAAGCTCGGCTCCAAGTACTCGAAGATCGGCGATTTCGAGCCGTACACCGTGACGGACGGTCTGCTGATCACCGGTCAGAACCCCGCATCGGCCAAAGGCTCGGCGCAGGCGCTGCTGCAGCACCTTTTGGTGTCGCCCTAACCGACCATGCGGGACTGCAACGGAACGGACCGTAGGCGCGACACCCACTCCCTGCAATCGCTCGGAACACGAGTAGGTGTGCGCAGCCTATGAGGCAGGCGGACACCATGGCCGGGGAGCCAAGTGTCGTCGATCCAGCAGCGGACGACCGCGCCATCCGATCAGTTCGACTACTGCTGCGACGTTGCGCCTGCTGCAGCTGTGGGCGGTCTGGCCGTGACCGCTTGTCACCATCGCGCGGCAATGTTGGCGGCGATCTGGTCGGCGATCGTCAACGCCGAATTCATGGGGGCGGCGCTGCAGGTGTTTACGTCGATGACCACGTTGTTGCGCTGCGCCAATGCGCGTCCGCAGCCCCAACCGGGGGCGGCAGCATCGTGTTCGGTAGTCGTGGTACTCAGTGCGCGGTTGGCGTTGGACATCTGCCCGACGGACCACGTCGTCCCGCTCTCCAAATGGGTGTACTGACGACACGCCGACCACTGCTGGGCGGAGGCGTCGAGGAAGGCACCGGCCTTCTCGGGAGTGGGAAAGAGCACCACTGCCTGCTTGAGGTAGTGCGTGAACTCATCGCCGTCGTTGAGGCTTTGATCGTGCTCCGCCCATGATCCGCTATCGGCATACACGGCGGCCTCGGCCGCGCCGTCGAGGGCCAGGCACTCGGCTGGCGCCATCGTGGCGCTGTTGTCCGACATCGAGGTCTGGTCGCGTATCACGCCATCGCCGTTGCACCCATGGCGGCGTTCACCTGCTTGGCGCCGAGCAGTACTGCAGCCAACTCACGCGCGACGAGAGGACGGGGAATCATCGTCTCGGTGGTCGCCGTCTCGGCGTTGACCGTGGCGTCGTCGCAGCCGGCGACGACAAGAACGCAGGCGACCGCCACTGAGACTGTGACCATGAGTTGGCGCATGTGAGCCTCCCGCTGCGGTCGAGCCTGGTGTGGGGCGATCGTGCGCCGTGGCCCTGCTGCTTGTAAGTAAGAGTCGATGGTGAGGCACCGCGGCCGCCACATGCGTTATGTCGGGCGGCATTTCGAGGTAGCGATGAACAACCGTTCTAATAACGCTCTGTAATGAGGGATCGAACCGGACTGTGGAATTCCAGAAGTTCCGAGCCTGCTGCCGGCCGCCGACACGCCGGCGGTCGTAAGAAACCACTGCGACCCAAGTGATCTCAACAGGCATCGGCGCCGGGTGCAGGACGGGGTCGGGGACGCTGGCGTGGCCACCGACAGCTTCCGCAAGACCGTCGCTTCCTCACCAACGGCGGCGGCCTGTCCGCACAGCTTCGCGCCGACACCTCGGCCACCTCAGCGTGTCCAGGACGCAGGAGGGGTACATGGCCCGAGGTCGAAGCGACATCGAGTCGGTGGACCTTCTTCCAAACCGACCCACCGGAACTGTGCAGCCGTCCAAGATTCTGCCGGGAGGCTGGCTGGGAGACGTTAGCGTCGTGGAATGGCGATTCGGTTGCTGCACCGATGCTCCGGGATGACGACGGTGGAACCCGGCAGCGCGGGAGAGTGTACGCGGGACCATGGATGTGACACGGTCGCCACGTTCTCGACGGCGACGAATGCGTCAAGATGGTTCGCAACGGCGACTGGGTGGCTACCGCGCAGCCCATCGTCTTGTGAGTGGGCGTCATTGACGCCACGCCTTGCACCTACTACATCCCGATCCCATCGTCGCGGCTGGAGTTCCAATCCTGGCTCGACGCTCGCGCGCGATCCCGCCCATTCGCGGCGCCCATGCTGCGAGCCACTCCGTCGACCGCCTTCTGCCATTCGGCGTACGCGGTGACCCGCTGCTGAACCGCCGATTCCCGTTCGGCCAGTAGCCCCGCAATGCGGTCAGGTAGGAGTTTTCGCGGCGTGTGAGCGGCGACCTGATGGGCGGTGACGGGGACGTCGTCGCGAATCGTGATGATGGCGCGCGCAAGTTGGCCCGCTTGAAAGTTGGTGCCGCGCTGCAGGACGTGCGGGCCATCGTCGGTCGTGGGGCGGTATTCCTGTTCGGTGGCGCGTTCGTAGAGGTAGGCGGTGTTGGCGTCGCGGGCGCGGGTCATGGCGACGTACAGCAAGGAACGACTGGTGTTCTCCCCGAGCACAGCGTGTGTGGCGTCGGCGGTGACCCCCTGCGCCGAGTGCACCGTGGAGGCGTAGCCGTGGGTGACGTGCTCACGGACGTAGTCGGCGTCGAACACCGCACCAGCATGGTCGGACAATCGTTCGGCGGCAATCCGATTCGAGCTGGGGTCGACGGCGGCGACGCGCCACCGGTCGCCGTTGCGCACCGGATCTGCTGCCGCGTCGTGGTCGTCGGCCCGCCGGACGTCGACGGCGGGGTCGTTGCGGCGGGACAGGATCAGATCCCCTGCGGCGATGCGCTGCCCACGCGTCGCGATCACGGACGGCGCGCCCGCCGGGATCGTGTCGTCGTGAATGCGGCGGTTCAGCGCGTCGGCCATCTCGGTGGTGTCGCACAGCAGCAGTGCGTCCTTGCCGACCGCGACGTCCTTCCGGTAACCGTCGAGGGCATCGGTGGCCATGGCGATCTGATCCCCGCACCGCAGCCGGTCATGGTCGCGGTACCAGTCGACGGCCCTGCCGACCGCCTCCGGCTCGCCATTGCGCAACGCCAGCGACGCGGCACGTTCCTCTGGGTTGCGCATCCGCCAGACTTCCGAGAGGTGCTGCGTCCACGGCAGATCGGCACACAGCTGGGCGAACATCCCGCCGCGGGCTTTGACCGGGGCGAGTTGGTGGGGATCGCCGACGAGGACGGTCTTGACTCCGGCGGTGGTAGTGGCGGTGAGGAGTTGGCGGAGGTCGTCGGTGCCGACCATCCCGGCCTCGTCGACCACCACCAGCGTCCCGCGATCGAGTGTCAGGGTGCCGCTCCGGAGATCCTGCAGGGCCTTGGCGATGGTGAACCCCTTATCGCCGGCGCCCTCACGTACCGCGACGTCAACGGCCCGCCCGGTCGGGGCAAGCACCAGCACGCGGGCTCCGGGACGCCGGTGCGCGGCGGCACGCAACGCTCGCAGTGAAGTGGTCTTGCCCGCACCCGCCGGCGCCGACAGCGGCTGCACCAACCACGGCGACCGACCAATGTTCTCCACCGCGACCCTCTGGTCCGGCGAGAGACCGCGAGTGTCCTCCTCCTTCACCCACAGCTGTGCCCGGTCATCCCGGGCGTCGGCCAGATCCAGCACCGCGACTTCCTCGGCCAAGATCCGACTCAGGGTGAACCGCTCGTGGCCTTCCATCTGGTGTTTCTGTCGGGGAGCGGTCAGCCGCATGCCGAGCTCGTCGACCGCCGCTTCCACCGCCTCCCGCGGTGAGCGGTCCCCGTCGACGGGGAGCTGCGCGCCGATGATCTCCACCAGATCCGCCCGGGTGAACGCGGCCTTGTCAATCTTCTCAGCCGCATCGGCCAGGCGCGTGCGGTCCAACGGGGTGCGTGCGGCCGCGCGGCGGGCCGCGCGCGCCCAGTCGAAGGACGCGCGGTCCAGACGCACCCCCCGCGCATCGGCCCGCCACTGTTGCAACAGCTCGGGCCACGACAGCTCTTCGGGTTTGGTGGGTCGGGTGGCCTTCTGCGCGGCCGCGAGCTGCGCCGCGCTCAACGGTCCGTCTTGCACGCGCAGGTTCCGTGCGGCCCACTCCCGCAACTGAGACGACCGCCGCGACCACGCGGTGATCGACGTGCGGTCGATCCCGGCGAGTTCGGCCATCCCGGTGTGTGGGTCCACCGGTTCCCACTCGAACCCCAACGACTGGTGCAGTTCTCGCCGCAGAGTGGCCTGATAGATCACTCCGGCGGCTTTGGCTTCGTGATAGAGCGAGGTGCCGTCGATGGACACCAAGGCGCCGTCGGCGCGGGCTTGCCGGTTGGGGACGATGACGTGGGTGTGTAAGTGCGGATCCCCGCAGCGCGACGTCTCGTGCTGATACGCCACCGCCACCAGACCCGGGAGGTGCACAAGGTCCTTCTGCTCGGTGACCGGGTTGTGCACCCGGGTGTACCCGGCGTGGGCGGCGAGGTACTCCATCGCCTCGGCCATCGCGGTGGTGTGCGCGTCGGCGATCCCCTTCGACACCACGTCGTCAGCTCTGACCGCACGGATCACCGACACACTCTTCGGCGCGCCGAACGTCAAGTCATAGCCATGCACCCCTTGCGCACCCAGCGATCGGCCCCGAGCCCCGTTCGGGGCGACCCCGTCGTCGAGCCAGCGCGCCACCACCCCGGCATCGGCCTCACCCCCCGCGCGCTGGGTGTCCGAAAGCCCCACCAACCCGGCCGACGTGCGGGTGTCACCCGCGCACAACCACACCGGGGTGCGGGTGTCGTGCTCGGAGTAGTACTCCCCCAACCCACCACCGGCCCGCTGAAAGTCAGCAGTGGCGCGCTGCGCCGATTGGGCGGTGTCCAGGTAATAGCTGATCGACCACCGCTTCAACTTCGAGATCGTCAACACCGCAGCCACCAACCCAGGTATCAAACCCCAAGTCAGAACGACTGCCCCGCCGTCACTTTCAGCCACGCCCCACACGCAACCACCACCAGTATCGCACCATGTGCAAATGTGCCACTGCAGTTTCTTGGCGACTGGGGGTGAGGGGTCGAATGTCCGGAAGAGTCTGAGGTGAGGGGAATTTGACCGTGGAAGTGGGCTGAGAGGCTGTGGATAAGCGGAGGCCTGTGGATGGCTTCCAGTGGATGTGTGGTGAAGCATGGCGAAGGACTGGCCGGCAAAGCGGTTTCTGGTACGCCGGTATCACGAATGGCCTCAGCACGCACAATTCTGCATTGAGTGTCAGCCGTGAGATTTACAGTTGTGTCAGCCCACTCTTGAGATTGAAGCGGGCTCGCGACGAGGATCCGCATAGGGGCGACGAGACGCACACTGGGGAGATCGCAGAGACGCATCGCGACAATTCGACACACCTGAGAGTGATGAGACCCAATGGAAGACAACGTATTCAACGAACTCCCGTTGCTCCTTGCCGTGCCGCGTGCGGCGCAGCTCCTCGGTATCAGTCGCGCCGCGGCCTATCGGCTGGTTTCCACGGGCGAAATTCCGACTCGCCGTCTCGGCGGCCGGGTCTACGTCGTGACCTCGGGACTGCGCGATCTGATGGCGTCATGAAGGGCGCCGTCTACTCGCGTGGTAGGACATGGACTTACAGGTTTCGTGCTCCAGAACGCGATTCTGCGACCGGTGAGTTCCCCTGGGTGACCAAGGGTGGGTTTCCGACCGAAAAGGAAGCTTGGAAAGCCTGCCGCGAGGCAATGCGTGAGGCCGACCGTGGCCGAATCATGAAACCCTCGAACCGAACTCTCGCCGAATTCTTGAACGAGTGGCTGGTCGCCGTTGAACCGACGGTGGACGCGAGCACCTGGCAAAGCTGGCGTGACTACGCGCGGGCATACGTCATTCCTCGCATCGGCGGCAGCCGCCTCCAGGGTCTCAACGAACCGGAACTGCTCAAGCTCTACGGAAAGCTCCTTGCCGAGGGACGGGTGAAGCGCGACCGCGACTCCGACATGTACGCCTACTGGACGAGCGAGGCCGCCAAGGGGAAGGCTCCGACGCCGCGAGCGGTCGCGGTGGCCTGTGACGTCACGATCCACGCGGCACGCGCAGCGGTACGGCGCTACCAGTCCGGCGTGATCCCCAAGAAGACTCCGCCAGGCCTGGCGCCCAAGACGGTTCGCAACGTCCATGCGATGCTCCATCGCGCGCTGGTGGACGCCGTCGCATGGAAGTACATCACCGACAATCCGGCGAGCAACGTCAAGCCGCCCAAGGTTGCCCGAACCCGTCGAAAGGTATGGACGACTGAGGACATCCAGACGTTCCTCGCCTCGATTCAGAGTGATCGGTTCGCCGCCCTGTTCCTCCTCGAGCTGACCACCGGTATTCGCCGCGGCCAGATGTGCGGGCTGAAATGGTCCTCCGTGGACCTAGGAGCCGGTGAGATCACCGTGCACGACAATCGAGTCGTCGTCGGAGGACGCGTGCGCAACGAATCCGGCGGCAAGACCAAGAACGCCGACCAGACGATCTCCATCGACCGTGCGACGGTCGCGGCTCTTCGCGGTTGGAAGGAGATCCAGGATCGCGAGCGGGCGTTCTTCGGCACCGACTACCACGCCGGCGATTACGTGTTCACCTTCGAGGACGGCCGCCCACCTCACCCGGACACCATCAGACAGCGATTCGACCGCCTGGCGGCCGCCAACGGCCTCGCCCGCATCACGTTCCACGATCTCCGCCATTCGTACGCGACGGCGGCTCTCAAGGCTGGCGTGAACCCCAAGGTGGTCAGTGACCGCATCGGTCACGCCAACGTGGGTTTCTTCCTGGAGACCTACGCCCATGTCCTCAAGAAGGACGATCGCGAGGCAGCAGAGCAGGCAGCCTCGTTCCTGCTAGGTCCAGACCTGTATCCCGCCGCGGACGGCGTTCACGAGACGTGACGTTCACAAATCCGTTCACAAGTGGCATGAAAACGGCCCCCGGAGGGATCTCCGAGGGCCGTTTTGCCTAGTAGCGGGGACAGGATTCGAACCTGCGACCTCTGGGTTATGAGCCCAGCGAGCTACCGAGCTGCTCCACCCCGCGACGGGTGAACACAAGGTTACCGAGCAGCCCCCATACCTCCAAATCGGCTGCTCAGCGCATCACGGAGGCCGGATCGTAGCGTCGGGCGAGTGCCCTCAACCAGTGCAGCGCGTCCTCGTTGTAGCAGCGCGCGGGACGGCCCGGATCGTTGGACGCCGCGAAGTTGGGCATCTGCCCACCCGTCGCCCACGGCGCCACCGCGGCGACCAGGTCGGCGGCGTGGGCGGCGACGGCCTCACCGGCCGGCGGGGCGAGCACGCCGATGACCGACAGCGCGTAGGCGGCGTTGCGATGGCAGAACGCGCTACGGTGCCGCGGCTCGCGCGCCAACTCCCCACCGAGAAGCCGCAGTTCGACGATCGTCTGCGGCGACCCCGACCCCGGCCCACACGCGGCGAGGATCGCGTCGACCGTCTCGGCGGTCAGCTCGCGCAGCAGCGCGTGGTCTTCGTGGGTGGGCATCGGGTCCACGGGGTCGGCGTGGACCGCACCGATCGCCGCGTACGGCAGCACCCCGACGGCGTCGATCAGCACCGGTGCGGCCTCGCGCATCGGCTGCAGCAGCAGCTGAGCCTCCGCGACGTCACCCACCGCCGTGTACCGCACCGCGACCGTCATCCGACCCGCCAGCGGCTCGGGGATGCCCGGCAGCGGCGGCAGCTGCTGGATGCAGATCGAGGTGTTGACGGTGTCGGGCAGGTCGGCCGTCCACCGCTGCCACTCCCCCATGACGTCGCCGGCGTGCCCCCCGTCGAAGAAGAGTGCGCCACCAAAGAATTCGCTGATCGGCAGCAGGTCGATCTCCACCGTGGTGACCACGCCCAGCGTCGACTTGCCGCCCCGCACGCCCCAGAACAGGTCGGCATGCTCCTCGGGCGTCACGCGCAGCACCTCGCCGGCACCGGTGACCAGCTCGAAGGCCCGGACGTGGTCGGCGGACAGCCCCACGGTGCGCACCAGCGGACCGATTCCCCCGCCGGTGAGGAAGCCGACGACGCCCACCGCGGGAGCCGAACCACACAGCGGCGCCAGACCGTGCGGCGTGGCCGCGTCCAACACCGTCTGCCACCGGACGCCGGCTCCCACGCGAGCGGTCCGCGCGTCGGGGTCGACCACGCATTCGCTCAGCCCGGCGGTCAACACCAACACCGTGTCGGCACCGATCGGGACGGCGCCGTGACCGGTCGCCTGCACCGCCACCCGCAAGCCTCGCTCACCGGCGAACCGCATGACCTCGGCGACGTGGGTCGCCGTGGCCGCCAGGACCACCGCAGCGGGGCGCACGGGCACCGCCACGTTCCACGGCGCCGCCCGGTCGTAGACACGCTCTCCAGGCAGCGCGACGGGTGCGCTGACGTAGCTGCGCAACAGCTCCAGGCCGTCGGCGTCGATCATGGTCACGGAATTCATCGGGGATCCTTTCAACGGGACTCTGTCGTCGACCGAAAGGATCACGCGCGGCGCTTGGACGTTTCTTGGACCCGCGGCTCCAAGAATCGACCAACGGCGGTCAGGCGAGCGCGAGCGCGGCGGCTTCCACCCCGAGCATTCCGAGGCGCCGGGCGTCGACCGCGACCTCCGCCGCCAGGGCGCGCCGCTCGACAGCCGACTCGCTCAACTCCGCGGCCAGCAGCGCGCACCGCACCAACGTCGGTGTCGCACCGGTCCGCTCGGCGACGTCCCTGGCCCGCGCCGCGTCGGCCCGCGCCTGGTCGCGGTCACCGGCGAGCAGGTGCAGCCGGGCCGTCGCCAGCGCCACCGGCCCCACGACGCCAATCTGGCCGACCACGGCGATCCGGTCGCCGAACGGTTGCAGCTCCTCCAGGAGCGCGTCGGCGTAGCGCGTCAGCCCGCTGTCCGCGGCGAGGTGGGCGAGCAACACGAGGTGCCCCAGCGTCGTCCACACGTGGGGCCGCACCCGCGTGGCCAGCCAGTCCGACAGCAACGCCTCGGCGACCGACGCCACCTCCGGCCCGTCGGCGACGGTCAGCAGGGAGGTCCTGACCAGGTCCGCCATGCTCTGCCCCCCGGTCTCCGGCGTGGCCGCCATCGTCAGCCACTGCGGGTCGATGGGACCGCCGGTCTCCCGCAGCAACGACACCTCTGCCATCAAACCGCTACCGGCGCCGTACAATTCGGTCTGCTCGTGAACGTGGGCCGCGATGCGGTGGTGCCGCTCGGCTTCGGCGAAGTCACCGCGCCACACCGCGAGCACCGCCTCCATCCAGCGCAACTGGGCCCGCATCACCGGCAACACCAGCGCCTCGCTGCCCTCGATGCCGACCGCCAAGCGGCGCGCCGCCGCGTCGACGTCGCCCAGGTTCATCTCGGACATCGTGCACACGGAATTCGAGATCACCCGATCCTCGCGGGAGCGACTGTGCCGCAGCGCGTTCAGGCGCTCAGCCCAGACGAGGGTGCGCTCACTGGCGGTCGCCACCCCGGAGTAGGTGATCAGGCGTCCCGTCAGCACGTCGGCGAGGACGTCGGGATCGCCGGTCGACTCGGCAAGCTGCTCGGCCCGGTCCAGATACGCCGCCGGCACCTCGGGGTCCGGGTTGTAGCAGTGTCCCACCGCCAGCGCGGCCAGTACGCGAGCGCCCGCACCGACATCCCGGTCGGCCACCTCCGCCGCATCCTCCAGCACCCTCAGCAGGTCGCCGGGGTCCTCCCCCGGTGCGAGCCACGGCCACGCACCGCTGGCCCGCAGCAGCGCACTGGCCACCAAGCCCGCGGTCGTCGTCCGCCCCGCCCGAAGCGCCTCGATCAGGTACCGCTCTACGGTCGTGAGGACCAATCGTCCTCTGCCAGCACGGGAATGGGCCTCGAGCATTGCCACCGTCAGCGCGTCCCGTTCGCCCTCGTCGCGCGCCGAGGCGGGCAGTCGGTCGTAGGCGTCCAGCGCGGCCTGCCACCACGTCGCCGCGATGTCGGAACTCCACCGCTCGGTGGCCTCCTCGGCCGCGCGACGACACGCCTCGACCACGACGTCGGGTTCCACCAACGGCTGCGCCGCCACCAGGTGCACCGCCCGCCGCGTCAGCGCGTCGGCCCCCACGCCGTCGGCCAACACCTCGGCGACCCTGGCGTGCAGGCGTTGTCGGCGAAGTGCCGGCATGCTGGCGATCAGCTGTTCGCGCAGCAGTCCGTGGGCGAAGGCGTACCCGTCACCGGTGTGTGACGGCACCACGATGCGTTCGTCGGCGGCCTCGTCGAGGTAGTCGGCCAGGGTGTCCACCTCGAGGCGGGTGGCCTTCGCGAGCACCGCCACGTCGACGTCGTCGCCGACGACCGCCGCGGTGCGCAGCATCTGCAGGACGGCCGGGTCCAGCCCGGCGAAGCGCCGGTCCAGCACCGACTTCACCGCAACGGGAATCTCGTTGCCCTGCCGCTCGTCTCGCGGCAGCCGCGCGTATTCGCACACGAAGAACGGGTTGCCCCCGGTTCGCTCGGCGAGGGTGGCCGCCTCGGCCGGGGTGACGGTCTCGTCGGCGACCTGAGTCGCCAGCGCGGCCACGTCGAGCGTCGACAGTGCGGGCACCTCGACGTGCCGGTTGCGCGCGCCGCGGGCGACCGTGCCGAGCAGCCGCCTCAGTTCGGGGGTGTGTTCGCCGTCGCGGACGGTCACCACGATCGCGACGGGATGGTCCCGCAGGGCGCCTGCTACGTAGGCCAGGCAGCTCGTCGACGCCGAATCCGCCCACTGCACGTCGTCGACGACGACGGCCCGGACGTCGCGCACCGACTCGAGCAGGCTCTGAACCCGTTCGTAGACACGGAATCTCGCCGTGTCGGGGTCCGCGTCATCCGGCACCTGCAGAAACTCGTCGGCGTCGGCGCCCAGCGCCCGCACCAGCTGGCGCATCGGCCACCACGGCGGGGTCGCCGACTCGTCGGGACAGCTGATCCACACCACCCGGCCGTCGACCTCGGCGACCCGCCCGGCCACCTCCTCGGCCAGCCGGGTCTTACCGATCCCCGGCGGACCCGACAGCACCAGCCACCGCGTCGCACCGCCGGACACGTCGGCGAGAAGTCCGGCGACCGTGGCCAACTCGCGTTGCCGTCCGACCAGAGTGCCGTGCCGCGGCGACTCGACCGGTTCGGCCGCCACCGGCGTCGTGACCGTCGGGGTGGCCACCTCGGCGGCCCCCGTCCATTCCGGAGGTCGCGGCCACGCGGCGAGTTCCGGCGCCTGCCGCAGGATGGCGGTCTGCAGCTCTCGCAGCTCCGAACCCGGCTGCAGCCCCAGCTCGTCGTCCAGCGTGCGGGCGTGGCGGGTGTAGGCCTCCAGCGCGTCGGAGGTCCGGCCGGCCCGGTAGAGCGCCAAGACGTGCAACCAGCAGGCGCGGTCGGACAACGGATCCGCCGCGTTCAGCCGAGTGGCCGCCGCCAGCGCAAGGGGCACCCGACCCGTAGCCAACAGCGCGGTGATGCGGTAGTCGAGGCAGTCCTGCCGCATCGCCTCGGCCGCCGACGCCTCCGGGCCGACCCACGGCTGGTCCCGGAGATCCTCCAGAAAGTTCCCGCGCCACAACGACATTGCGGCGTCGGTCCGCTCGAGCGCCACGTGCCAGTCGTGCGCTTCCACCGCCGACGCCGCGCGTCCGACCGCCGAAGCGAAGACGCTCAGGTCGACGTCGTCCGGGTCGGCGGCCAAGTAGTACCCCGGCGACTGCCGAACGATCGGCGAGGCGGACGCCGCCTCCGCGGTTCCCGAGCCGCCGCGAAGCGCCCGACGCAGATTCGACACGTAGGCCTGCAGACTGGCCGTCGCGCTCCCCGGGACCTCGTCGCCCCACACCGCGTCGACCAGCCGGTCGACGGAGACGACCCGCCCCTGGGCCAGCAGCAGCACCGCGAGCACGGCGCGCTGCTTGAGCGGGCCGACGTCGACCGGCGCCTCGGAGTCCCCGCGCACCACCCTCAGTGGCCCGAGCACCCGATAACGCACCGAACGACCCTAGGGGACTACTTCGCCTCGCGGTACTTGGCCATGGCGTCGTCCAAGTTCTGCAACGCCTGACCGTACTCGGCGAAGTTGCCACTCTGCTGAGCCGTCTGCATGGCGTCCAGTGCCGTCTGAACGCCCTGCAGCGCCGCAGCCTTCGCCGCCGACAGCTGGGTCGGTCCGCCCGGGACGGCCACCGGAGTGGGCACCTCGGGGGCCTGACCCTGCTGGTTGGCAGGCGGTGGGGCCGGCGGCTGGCCGGGCTGCGGGTTCGCCGCCGCGGCGGCCGGCGGTTGACCGTTCGGCAGCAGCGTCGGGGCGGGACCGGTCGCCGTGGCTCCCGCACCCGCACCGAACAATTCGTCCAGCGCGTCGCTGACCGTCGGGCCGTAGCCGACCTTGTCGTTGTACATCATCGCCACGCGAATCAGGCGTGGGTACGACGACGCCGCGTCACTGGCACCCGGCGAGGCGTAGACCGGCGCGACGTAGAGCAGACCGCCCTGCGCCACCGGCAACGTCAGCAGATTGCCCCAGCGGATGCGGTTCTGGTTGTCGCGGCCGATGACGCCGAGGTCCTGGCTGACCGCGGTGTCGGTGCTGATCGCGTTGAAGGCCAGCTTCGGACCGTTCACCTGACCCGGGATGGTCAGCACCGTGATCTTGCCGTAGGTGGCCGGATCCGAACTCGCGCTGATGTAGGCCGCCAGGAAGTCTCGGCGGAATCTGTTCATCGCGCTCGTCAGCTGGAACGAGGCCGAATTGTCGTTGGACGCAATGTCCTTGGCGACGATGTAGTACGGCGGCTGGAAACTGCTGGCCGTCGGGTTGGGGTCCAGCGGCACGTCCCAGAAGTCCGACGTCGAGAAGAACGTCACCGGGTCGTTGACGTGATACTTCGCCAACAGCGCCCGTTGCACCTTGAACAGGTCCTCGGGATAGCGCAGGTGCTGCTGCAGCTCCGGCGAGATGTCCGACTTCGGCTTCACCGTGCCGGGGAAGACCGCCTCCCACGCCTTGAGCACGGGGTCGGTCTCGTCCTGGGCGTACAGCGTGACGGTGCCGTCGTAGGCGTCGACGGTGGCCTTGACCGAGTTGCGGATGTAGGACACCTGCTTGTCCAGCGCCAGGCGGTTTAGCGCCACCTCGTTGGAGTCGGCCGTCGCCGAGGACAGCGACGTCAACTCCGAGTACGGGATGTTGTCCAGGGTGGTGTACCCGTCGACGATCCAGACCATCCTCTTGTTGACGATGGCCGGGTACACGCTGGTGTCGGTGGTCAGCCACGGGGCGACCGCCTCGACGCGCTTCGCCGGGTCGCGGTTGAAGAGGATCTTGCTGTTCTCGCCGATCACGTTGGAGAACAGGAAGTTCCGCTCGGCGTACTTGGCCGCGAACACGCTGCGCGCAAGCCAGTTGCCGACCGGCACGCCACCGCTGCCGCTGTAGGTGTAGTTCTTCGTGTCGGTGTTGGTCTCGTAGTCGTACTCGCGGTCGGCGCCGTTCTTGCCGACGATCGCGTAGTCCTCGGCCGTGTCGGCGATGACGGGGCCGTAGTAGATGCGCGGCTGGTCCAGCGGTGCCGGCCCCGGCGACACGACACTGCCGTTGGCGCCGACGACGCTCGCCAGGAACTCGGGATAGCCGCCGTTCTGGTTGGGATCGTTCGCGACGCCGCGGACCGTGTTGGCTGGGGAGGCGATGAAGCCGTTGCCGTGGGTGTAGACGGTGTGGCGGTTGATCCAGTCGCGCTGGTTCTCGATCAACCGGTCGGGGTTGAGTTCCCGCGCCGCGACCACGTAGTCACGCAGGTTCCCGTTGGAGTCGTAGCGGTCGATCGACAGCTGATCGGGGAACGAGTAGAAGTTCTTGCCCTGCTGGAACTGCGTGAACGCAGGGCCGACGATGGTGGGGTCGAGCAGTCGGATGTTCGACGTCGTCGCCCGGTCCGAGGCCACCTGTTGCGCGGTGGTGGCCGCGTCGCCGGTGTAGTCGCGGTAGGTGACGTTCTGGTCGGTGAGCCCGTAGGCCTGCCGAGTCGCGGTGATGCTGCGACTGATGTATTCGCTTTCCTTCTGCGCGGCATTGGGTTTGACGCTGAACTGCTCGACGATCAACGGCCAGCCCGCACCGACGATCAACGAGCTCAGCAGCAAGAGCACCACCCCGATGGCGGGAATTCGCAAGTCGCGGAGTACGACGGCGGAGAACACCGCCACCGCACAGATCAGAGCGATGGCCAACAGGATCAACTTGGCGGGCAGCACGGCGTTGATGTCGGTGTAGCCGGCGCCGGTGAACGGCTTGCCGCCGCGCGTGTGGCTGAGCAGTTCGTAGCGGTCCAGCCAGTACGCGAACGCCTTGAGCAGCACCAGCGTGCCGACCAGGGTGACGAGCTGAATGCGCGCCGAGCGGCTCAGCGCGCCGGTGCGACCGGCCAGCCGGATGCCACCGAAGAGGTAGTGCCCCAGCAGATTCGCCACCAGGGCGAGGAACGTCGCGACGAACAGGAAGTTCAGCACCAGCCGGTAGAACGGCAGGTCGAAGGCGTAGAAGCCGAGGTCCATGCCGAACTGCGGATCGGCCACCCCGAAGTCGCCGCCGTGCAGGAACAACTGCACCTGCACCCAATAGGTCTGCCCCACCAGTCCGGCGAGCAGACCGATGAAGATGGGCACGCCGACGCCGAACAGCCGCAGCCGGGCCATCACCGAGGTGCGGTACCGGGCGACCGGGTCGTTGGGTCCCACGGTGGGGACGAACACCGGGCGATTGCGATAGGCGAGCGCCATCCCGGCGAACACCACGCCGCCGATGAGGAGCGCCGTCACCAGGAACACGATCACCCGGGTCATCAGGGTCGTGGTGAACACCGACCGGTATCCGAGTTCGCCGAACCACAGCCAGTCCACGTAGGTGTCGATCAGGCGCGGGCCGATCAGCAGCAGGAGCACCACCGCAAGGGCGAACCCGATCAGAATCCGGCTACGTCGAGTCAGCTTCGGCATTCGCGCCGCAGGCCGCATCCCCACTCGTCAACTCCAGTCGGTCGTCACGCCGCGGTTCGGCGTGCCATAACTCTACGCATCCGCACCAAAGCGGTTTCTCAGCAATGGGGTGGTTCGCCACCAGCCGAATAGGTCTTCAATGCGTCGACGGCGCCGGTCAGGTTCTCCACTTTGATCAACTTCAGATCGTCCTCGTGGGCGGTGTTGGCCTCGTCGCAATTCTCGGCGGGCACCAGGAACACCGTCGCCCCGGCTTCCTTCGCGGCGTAGATCTTGTGGGTGATGCCGCCGATCGGCCCGACCTTCCCGTCGACGCTGATGGTGCCGGTACCCGCGACGAACTTGCCGCCGTTGAGGTCACCGGTGGTCAGCTTGTCCACGACCGCGAGGCTGAACATCAGCCCGGCCGACGGGCCGCCGATGTTGGCCAGGTTGAAGTCGACGGTGAACGGCGCCCATGGCGCGTCGACCACACCGACGCCGAGAAACCCGTAGTCGCGATCCTGGTTCTTGCCCAACGTGATGGTCGCGGTGCCGATGGAACCGCCCTTGCGGCGGTAGTCGACCACCAGCTGGTCACCGGGCTTGGTGGCCTTGAGGACGGCGGTGAACTCCTCGAGGTTGGCCACCGGCTTGTCGTCGACCAGGTCGATGGCGTCGCCCTCCTCCAACTTGCCCGCAGAGGGGCCCGGGTCGGAAACGGTCTGGACGGTGACCGCCCTGGGGTACTTCAGGTAGCCGAGCGCCGCGTACTCCGCGCTGTCCTCGGACCGCTTGAAGTCGCTGGTGTTCTCCTTGTCGATGTCGTCCTTGCTCTTGTCCGGCGGGTAGACCAGATCGCGGGGCACCAGCTGCTCGGTGCCCGACATCCAGAGTCGCAGCGCCTGCCCGAGCGTGAGGCCGTCGCTCTGGCTGACCGTCGTCATGTTCAGGTTGCCCGACGTCGGTCTCACGTCCGTGCCCTTGACATCGACGACCTCTTTCCCCTCGACCTCGCCGAGGGTGTTGAACGTCGGACCCGGACCGAGCCCCACGAACGGCACCCGCACCGCCGAGAGCAGCAGACCGAAGGCGACGATCGGGACCAACGCCACCACCAGCGTCATCATGCGCCGGTTCAATCCACCCATCACGGTGCCCACAGTAGGGGTCCGTTCGGACCCGTTCACTCTCGGCGTGACCGCGAGCCCACGCCGAGCGCGTCCGGTGAGTACCGTGGACGCCATGCCTGACCAGCCTTTCGGCTTCTCTTCCTCAGACGGTAAGGGAGACGACCCCGACCGAGACGACCGCAAGAAGGATCCCAACGCGGGGTCGTCACCGGATCCGTTCGGATTCGGCGGCGGCGACTTCGACATGAACAACCTCGGACAGATCTTCTCCAAGCTCGGCGAGATGTTCAGCGGCGCAGGCACCTCGATGGCCGGCGGCGCGCAGTCCGGCCCCGTCAACTACGACCTGGCGCGTCAGCTCGCGTCCAGTTCGATCGGGTTCGTCAAGCCCGTGCCCGAGCAGACCAGCGCGGCGATCGCCGACGCGGTACGGCTGGCCGACACGTGGCTCGACGGCGTCACTCCCCTGCCCGCGGGCACCACCAGCTCGGTCGCGTGGACGCCCAGCGACTGGGTCGACAACACCCTCGCCACCTGGAAGAGGTTGTGCGACCCGGTCGCCGAGCAGATGTCGACGGTGTGGGCGCAGGCCCTGCCCGAGGAGGCCCGGGCGATGGCCGGCCCGCTGATGGCGATGATGACGCAGATGGGCGGCATGGCCTTCGGGTCGCAGCTCGGCCAGGCACTCGGCACGTTGTCGCGAGAGGTGTTGACCTCCACCGACATTGGCTTGCCGCTGGGCCCCAAGGGCGTGGCCGCCCTGATGCCGGAGGCCATCGAGTCGCTCGCCGAGGGGCTCGAGCAGCCGCGCAGCGAGATCATGATGTTCCTCGCGGCCCGGGAGGCGGCACACCATCGACTGTTCAGTCACGTGCCGTGGCTGGCGACACAGCTCCTCAGCGCCGTCGAGGCCTTCGCCCGCGGGATGAAGGTCGACATGAGCGGCATCGAGGACTTCGCGCAGGGCTTCAACCCCGCGTCGCTGTCCGACCCGACGGCGATGGAGCAGCTGCTCAACCAGGGCATCTTCGAGCCGAAGTCCACCCCCGAACAGGTCGTCGCCCTCGAACGCCTCGAGACGCTCCTGGCCCTCATCGAGGGGTGGGTGCAGACGGTGGTGACCGACGCCCTCGGCGACCGCATCCCCGGGACCGTCGCGCTGAGCGAGACGCTCCGCCGCCGCCGCGCGACCGGCGGACCCGCCGAGCAGACGTTCGCGACGCTGGTCGGTCTGGAACTGCGACCCCGCAAACTGCGGGAGGCCGCGGTGTTGTGGGAGCGGCTGACCCAAGCCGTCGGCGCGGACGCCCGTGACGCGGTGTGGCAGCACCCCGACCTGCTGCCGGGCTCCGACGACCTCGACGAACCCGCCGGTTTCATCGACCGCGTGGTGGGTGGCGACACCAGCGGCATCGACCAGGCGATCGCCGACCTCGAGAAGGACTTCGACGGCGAGCTGGGCCCCGACACCGGGCCTGTGGATAACTAAAGCGCCGCTGGGCGGTCCCGTGGCAGAGTCGGCGCATGTCGAGCCACACGCTCAATCCGGCCATGCCGGTGCTCGTCAGACCAGACGGTGCGGTGCAGGTGGGCTGGGATCCGCGGCGCGCCATGCTCGTAGAGCCACCCGACGGCTTGTCCGCCACCGCCCTGGCCGATCTTCTGCGCGCCATGCAATGCGGGGTGAGCGCCCGGGAATTGTGCGCGCTGGCGGTCGACCGGGGCATCGCCGACGTCACCGCGGTGACCGACCTGGTCAGCTCGCTCGTCGAGCAGGGACTCGCGACGGCGACGCCGCCGCGCACCCGATCGGCGTTCATTCGCATCCACGGCCGCGGTCCCCTGTCGGACCTGCTGGCGGGCGCGCTGCGCTGTTCGGGGGCCCGCGTGACGCAGAGCAGGCTCAACCACGCGGGTGGCACGCCGGGGACCACCGACCTGGTGGTGCTGTCGGACTTCCTGGCCGCCGACCCGCATCTGCTACGTGAGCTGCATCGGGACCGGATACCGCACCTGCCCGTCTACGTGCGGGACGGCACCGGGCTTGTCGGTCCCCTGGTGATCCCCGGGGTGACCAGTTGTCTCGGATGCGCCGACCTCTATCGCAGTGACCGCGACGCGGCGTGGCCGGCGGTGGCCGCGCAGTTGCGCGACGCCGTCGGCAGCGCCGACCGCGCCACGATGCTGGGCACCGCGGCGTTGGCCCTGAGCCAGGTGGACCGCGTGATGGCGGCCGTGCGCGAATCCGGGGACCCGAGCCGGGCAGGCGATCCACCGCCCACCCTCGACACCACCCTGGAGTTCGACGTGCGCACCGGGTCGACGACCAGCCGACGGTGGACGCGTCACCCGCGGTGCGCCTGCTGAGCCCTGGCCTGTTTGGCGACGGCGAAGGTGCCCACCACGTCGGCAAACCTCTTGACGTCCGAGAGCCGATGGGCGCCAACGAGTTTGCCCACGACCGACCACCGCGATTCCGACCGCGCCAGCCTCAGTACGCGCACCGGCACGGCGAACACGCGGGTGCTCGACTGCGCGTCGGCGACGATGTCGACCTGCATCGGCCGGCCGTCGACGCGAAACACCGTGATCGCCCGTCGCTTCTTCGACACCCGGATCCGCCCCACGTCGGCCTGGCCGCCGGCACCGATCTGGATGACGCCGTCGCGTAGCGGCACACTGAGTTCAACTGTCCCACAGGCCATCTCGTCGAGTCGTTCGGAACGGAACGCCTCAGTTGTGGCTGCCGACATGGCGTCTCGCGTCCCACCACACGTGCAGCGGGGCGTCCCAGTCGCCGCGTTCGAGCCATCGGCACACCGCGAGAACGTCACCGGAGCCGACCGGCCCGAGCCGTCGAGCCGGCCCGTCGGGCCTGCGGTCGACGTCGCAGGGTTGCACCACGACGGTGACACGGCCCGGGGCCGACCCGGCGCAGGCGTGGCGCTCCCACGGGCAGCCGGTGGTGATCAGCATTCCGTGCCGGCTGCGGCGGACCGCGGCCCGCAGGGCGTCGAGGGCGGCCGAGCCTCCGTCCGACGCGCAGGCCCCGCATACGACGACCGTGTAGGGCTTCATCGTTTCGCCCGCAGTCGGGCGACCACCGCTTCGATGCCGTCGCGGTCGATCACCTTGATGCCCTTGGCACTGACCCGAATCGTGATGCGGCGGCCCTCCGACGGCAGGTAATAGGTCTTGCGTTGCACGTTGGGCGACCAGCGCCTGCGAGTGCGACGCCCCGAGTGGGACACCGCGTTGCCAAAGTGAGGTGTGCGGCCGGTGACCTGACAATGTGCGGACACGTTCTACTCCTTATCGACAATCATTTTCGACAACCCCCGCCGTGGACTGTACTGTCCAAACGACATTAATGACAATGATTACCAATAAGGAGGAGCATGCTTCGGACCCCGGTGCTGCTGACGGCCGGTCAGGGCGACACCGAGGCGGTGACCGGCACGCTGATGCGCCAGCCGGGAACCCTCGTCGTCGCACACCGCGTCGACGGCCCAGTGGTGCGACGCCACCTGACGATGCTCAGGAACGGCGTCCTCGACACGTCGGAGACCGTCCTCGAACTCGCCCACGGCTGTGTCGCCTGCACCGTCCGCAACGACCTGCTGGTGCTGCTGCGCAGGCTGCACCGACGCGACGACGTCGACCGCATCGTGGTGCACCTGGCGCCCTGGCTGGAACCCGAGCCCATCTGCTGGGCGGTCAACCACGTCAGGGTCAGGGTCGGCCCCGGCTACGTGGACGGACCCGCCGCCCGCGACGTCGAGGTCCACGCCGTGATCACCTGCCTGGACGCCGACCGCTGGCTCACCGACGCCCTCGGGGACGACGAACTCGACGACGGCCGCACCGTCGCCCAGGTCGTCGTCGGGCAAGCCGAGTTCGCCGACGTCCTCGTCCCGTCCCACCCCGAGGCGACGACGCTGGCCGTGCTGCGGCGCTTGACCCCCCGCGCCCGCATCACCGTCGGCACCGACCGCCTCGAGATGGCCCTCGCCCACCTGGAACCCGACGCCCGTCGCGGTCGCAGCGACGGACCGCACGGCCCCCTGCTCGCCGGCCAGCCACCGCTCGCAGTCGACGGAGCCGTGCAGCTCGTCGAGTTCTCTGCCCGGCGGCCCTTCCACCCGCAGCGGCTGCACGCCGCCGTCGACGTGCTGCTCGACGGGGTGATCCGCACCAGAGGCAGGCTCTGGCTGGCCACCCAGCCACGGCAGGCGATGTGGCTGCAATCCGCAGGCGGCGGGTTGCGCGTCGACGCCGCCGGCACGTGGCTCGCCGCGATGACTCCGTCCGAGCTGGCCTACGTCGAGCCGGAACGCCGCGCCCTGGCCAACCTCATCTGGTCCGGCGACCACGGCGACCGGCACACCTCCATGACGGTCCTGGTGTGCGGAGCCAGGGCCGACGAGATCCGCGGCGCACTGCACGGGGCGCTGCTGTCCGACGCCGAGATGGCCGCCCCGCAGGAGTGGAGCGGCTACCCCGATCCGTTCGGCGAATGGCATCGGGACCCGTGCGACGACCTGACCGAGTCCGCAACCGACGACGCTCTTGGCAACCGCCGGACGACCGAGTCATAGTTCCGTAGCCAGGCGCGATGGGCCGGCCGCAGCGTCGTGATGGATGATGGTGGGGTGGCAGACATCAAGCGCGGACGAGCAGCTCGCAACGCCAAGCTCGCCAGCTTGCCGGTCGGCATCGCAGGCCGAGCGGCACTGGGAATCGGCAAGCGACTGACGGGCTCGTCCAAGGACGAGGTTAACGCCGAGATGATGGAGAAGGCCGCCAACCAGCTCTTCACCGTCCTCGGCGAACTCAAGGGCGGCGCGATGAAGGTCGGCCAGGCCCTGTCCGTCATGGAGGCCGCCGTCCCCGAGCAGTTCGGCGAGCCCTACCGCGAGGCGCTGACCAAACTGCAGAAGGACGCCCCGCCGCTGCCCGCGGCCAAGGTGCACCGCGTGCTCGACGCCCAGCTCGGCACCAAGTGGCGGGAGCGGTTCACCTCCTTCGACGACTCCCCCATCGCGTCGGCGAGCATCGGCCAGGTGCACAAGGCGGTGTGGTCGGACGGCCGCGAGGTCGCCGTCAAGATTCAGTACCCGGGCGCCGACGAGGCCTTGCGGGCCGACCTGAAGACCATGCGTCGGATGGTGTCGGTCTTCCGGCAACTGTCCCCGGGAGCCGACGTCCAAGGCGTCGTCGACGAGCTGATCGAACGCACCGAGATGGAACTCGACTACCGGCTGGAGGCGGCCAACCAACGCGCCTTCGCCAAGGGATACCGCGACCACCCGCACTTCGTGGTGCCACAGGTGGTCGCGAGCGCCCCGAAGGTCGTCGTCGCGGAGTGGATCGAGGGCATCCCGATGGCCCAGATCATCCGCAACGGCACCCCCGATCAGCGCGACGTCATGGGCACACGGCTGTTCGAGCTGACCTACGACGCACCGAGTCGCATCAAGTTGATGCACGGCGACGCGCACCCCGGCAACTTCATGCTGCTGCCAGGGGACAAGATGGGAATCCTCGACTTCGGCGCCGTCGCACCGATGCCCGACGGCCTGCCGGTCGAACTCGGCCTCATGGTCCGCTACGCATTGGCCAAGGACTACGACAACCTGCTGCCCACCATGGAGAAGATCGGCTTCATCCAAAAGGGCCAGAAGGGCGAGCAGGTCTCACCCCGCGAGATCGACGAAATGCTGCGCCAGTACGTCGAACCCGTCGAGGTCGACGAATTCCACTACACCCGTAAGTGGCTCCAGAAGATGGCGGCGGCCAACATGGACATCTCTGCTGACGCGATCAGGACCGCCCGAGCGATGGACCTGCCGGCCAACTTGGCCATCCCGATGCGGGTCATCGCGTCGGTGGTGGCGATCTCGTGTCAGCTCGACGCCCACGTTCCGACCAAAGCGCTTGCGCTGAAACTCATTCCGGGCTTCGCCGACGAGGTGTCCTAGCCTCAGCAATACGTGGGGCTAGGACACCTCGCGCCGACTACGCGGCGGCGGGGTTCGCAACGGGGTCCTTCGCGTCCTTGCGCGGGCGGCCCCTCGGCCGCTTGCGCGCCACCACCGTGCCGCGGTCGATGATCTCGCCACCCCAAACTCCCCAGGGCTCTTGACGTTCCAGTGCCTCGGCGAGGCACTGACGGCGGATCGGGCACTCGGCGCACAGCACCTTGGCCCGTTCGAGCTCCATCGGGTTCTCGGCGAACCACAGGTCCGGGTCGTTCAGATGGCAAGGTACTGCCAACGTTCTCTCGCGGCATGTCTGCGGGGACATGTCCGAATCACCTTCTTCCTAGTCCAAAGTCGATCAGAGTGACGTCTGATGGATCTGAGACCAGAAGTTCGGGTGTCCCCCGAAAGCAATCTGGCCACGGATCCGGTGAATGTCGGGTCCGTGGCCATGTGGCTTTTGTGGGTACCTAGGTGGTGCCCCGATTCACGGACGCGACAGTCGCGGCGGCGGCGCGTCGCTTGTACGCCGGAATGGCGCCACGCATCGCGGCCATCGGATGCCCTGCCGGCGCGGCGGGCCCGGCGACATTGAGGGGCGACGACGTGACGACGGCGTTGGCGACGGCTACGCCGGAGTTCTGAGTAATGATCACGTGACTCCCCTCCCTTCGATTCGACCGGATTAGACGGTTATGAGACTAAACGCTCACAGCGTAATTGGACAAGCAATTTTCTGACCTGCGACTTTGCCCGTCACCGGCGTCCCTTCACCAACGCGAGCACGTCGGGCCCGAACTGCTCGAGCTTGCGGGCGCCGATGCCGGGAATCGCGACCAGCGCGGCCTCGTCGACCGGCAGCGTCTCGGCGATCGCGATCAGGGTGTTGTCGGTGAACACCACGTACGCGGGCACCTTCATCTCCTTGGACGTCTCGAGCCGCCACTCCTTGAGCTGGGCCAGCAGCTCCTCGTCGAGATCGGACGGACACGTCTCGCAGCGGCGCAACATGATCGACGCAGAACTGGTCAACGCGGTGTTGCAGACCCGGCAGCGAGGGCTGACGCCGCGTTGTCGCCGAGGCTTGCTGGGCCCGTCCTCGGAGGTGGCCTGGGGGGCCACGCCGTTGAGGAAGCGCGACGGGCGACGGCCCTGCCTACCGCCCGGTGTCCGCGCCAATGCCCAGCTCAGCGCCAAATGCACACGCGCCCTGGTGATTCCGACATAGAGGAGGCGACGCTCCTCTTCGACCTGCTCACTGTCGGCGCCACGCGCCAAGGCATGCGAGATGGGCAGCGTGCCGTCGGCCAACCCGACCAGGAACACCGCGTCCCACTCCAAGCCCTTCGCCGCGTGCAGCGACGCCAGCGTGACGCCCTGCACCACCGGCGGGTGCCGAGCGTCGGCCCGCTGACGCAGCTCGGCCAGCAGCGACCGCGTGTCGAGCGACGGCCGCAGGGCCACCTCCTCCTCGACCAGTTCGACCAAGGCGGCCAAGGCTTCCCACCGCTCACGGGCCCGGACACCCTGCGGCTCCTCGGCGGTGAGGCCCAGCGGTTCCAGCAGTTCGCGGATCACCGGCGGGAGATCCGCCCCGACCGCGTCGATGCGTTCCGCCGCGCGCTGCAGTGCGGCCAGCGCCTGCCGGATCTCCTGGCGGCTGAAGAAGCCCTCACCGCCGCGCACCTGGAACGCCACCCCGGCCGCGGTCAGCGCCTCCTCGTACACCTCCGACTGCGCGTTGATGCGGTACAACACCGCGATCTCGGCGGGGGCGGTGCCCTCGCGGACCAGCTTCTTGACGGCCTTCGCGACGGCGGTGGCCTCGGCGACCTCGTCGGGATGCTCGTTGAACGTCGGCGTCGGCCCCGGATCGCGCTGACCGATGAGGTGCAGCTTGCTACCCGCCATGCGGCCGCGCGCCATCGAGATCACTCGGTTGGCCAGCGACACCACCTGCGGCGTCGACCGGTAGTCACGCTCGAGGCGGACCACCGCGGCCTCGGGAAAGCGGCGGGAGAAGTCGAGCAGATAGCCGGGGGTGGCACCGGTGAACGAGTAGATGGTCTGGTTGGCGTCACCGACGACGGTGAGGTCGTCCCGGTCGCCGAGCCAGGCGTTGAGCACCCGCTGCTGCAGCGGCGTCACGTCCTGATACTCGTCGACGACGAAGCAGCGATACCGGTCGCGAAACTCCTGCGCCACGGCGGCATCGCTCTCGATGGCGGCCGCGGTGTGCAACAACAGGTCGTCGAAGTCCAGCAGCGCGGTGCCGTCGCGGCGGGCCTTCATGGCCTCGTACCCGGCGTAGACCTTCGCGACCTTTGCCGCGTCGAGGGGAATGTCCCGGCTGACCTTGGCCACCGCCGCCGGATAGGCCTCGGGGCTGATCAACGACGACTTGGCCCACTCGATCTCCCCGGCGAGATCGCGCACGTCGTCGGTGCTGGCCTGAATCGACGCGCGATTGGCCGCCTGGGCGACCACGCCGAACTTGCTGTCGAGCAGCTCCCACCCGGTGTCGCCGACCACCCGCGGCCAGAAGTACTGCAGCTGCCGCCGGGCCGCCGCGTGAAACGTCATGGCCTGCACGGCACCCGTGCCGACGCCGTCGGCGCCCTGCTCGTCGAGCGACCGTAGCCGGCCCCGCATCTCGCCGGCCGCCCGCGAGGTGAACGTCACCGCCAGCACCTGGCTAGGCGCCACGTGACCGGCCGCCACCAGGTAGGCGATGCGCCGGGTGATGGTGCGCGTCTTTCCGGTGCCCGCGCCCGCCAGCACGCACACCGGCCCGCGCGGCGCCTGGACCGCCTCGCGCTGCTCGTCGTCGAGGTCCTCGATCAGACGATCGAGCAGTGTGGAGGAGGCCTCGGGAGCCTGGGACGGCATGGCCTCCATCCTGTCAGGCACCGGTGACACGCGCTGCTCCGACATCCCCGGGCGCCACCGCCCAGGTTGGTGCAATAGGCGGGGCTTCCGTAACGTTGAGACCGCTATGACAGGTAAAGACGCGCAGCTGACCATGTACTCGACGACCTGGTGCGGCTACTGCGCCCGGCTCAAGACCGCCCTGAAGTCGGCCGGCATCGGGTACGCGGAAGTCGACATCGAGGCCGATCCCAGCGCCGCCGAGTTCGTCGGCTCGGTCAACGGGGGCAACCACGTCGTCCCGACGGTGAAGTTCGCCGACGGCTCCACGCTGACCAACCCCAGCCTCAAGCAGGTCCAGGCCAAGCTCGCCAGCTGAGTTGCGCCGCGAGCGCCTGTGTCTAAGGGCTGAACGCCCAGGATTCGATGATCTCCCGGGCAATCGAGATCGAGCCCGGCAGCAGCAGCCGCGACGGTGAGTCGCTGCTCCAGTCGCCGTCGGCCAGGGCGGCTTGGACCTCCGAGCGGGTGAACCACCCCGCCTCGGCGATTTCTCCGTCGCTGAACACGAACTCCTGCTCCGGATCGCCGATCGCGTGGAAGCCGACCATCAGCGAGCGCGGGAACGGCCACGGCTGACTGCCCAGGTAGGTCACGTCGGTGACGGTCAGGCCGATCTCCTCGGCCACCTCGCGCACCACGCACTGTTCGAACGACTCGCCCGCTTCCACGAACCCGGCGATGAGCGAGAAGAGCCGCTCCGGCCACACGGTCTGGCGCGCCAGCACTGCACGGTCGTGACCGTCGTGGATCAGGCAGATGACCGCGGGGTCCATCCGCGGGAACTCCTCGCGGCCCGTGACCGGGTCGACCCTCGCCCACCCCGCCTTGTGGCTCTTCGTGGGCGAGCCGTCGGCCGCGCTGAAGCGCGCACTGTCGTGCCAGTTGAGAAGCGCGGTGGCGGTGGCGACCAGCTGTGCGCTGACGTCGTCGAAGACGGCACCCGCGCGGCGCAGGTCGAGGACCTCCGATTCGGCGTGTGGATCCTCCGGCCCGTCGAGCGCGCCGCGCACCGCCCACACGTGTCTGCCGTCCGGCATCCGGCCCAGGAACACCGCGTGCTCGTCCGGCGTCGGCGAGTACTTCGCAGCGCTGCCCAGAACCACCCGACCGCCGGAGATCAGCACCTGATTGCGTCGGTCGACCTTCAACAACAGCGCGTCGCTCCACCCGGCCAGCGCGGCGTCGACGTCGGTCCGGAGTTCGTCGGCGCGGTCGGCACCGACACGTGACAGCAGGGGGACGTTGCGCAGGGTGAACGCGCCGGGACCGGTCATCGGTCCGAGTCCGCGTTGCGGATGTAGAGCAAGCGGTCGCCGAGCTCCATCGCGTCGGCTCCCGGTGCGTCGACGCGCACCAGATTGCCCTCGCGCACCACCCCGAGCACGATGTCGGACAGGTGCCGCGCGGAACCGCCGACCTCCTTGGCGGTCACGTCGCGTTCGGCGATGGCAAACCCGGCGTCGGGGGTCAGCAGATCCTCGATGAGCTCCACCACCGTCGGGGTGTTGGCCGCCATGCCGAGCAGTCGACCGGCAGTCTCGGAGGACACCACCACCGAATCCGCCCCCGACTGGAGGAGCAGATGCTGGTTCTCCGACTCCCGGATCGAGGCGATGATCTTGGCCTTGGGCGCGAGCTCGCGGGCGGTCAGCGTGACGAGTACGGCGGTGGGGTCGCTGTTGGTGGCGACGACGATGGCCTTGGCGTGCTGGGCTCCGGCGAGGCGGAGCACGTCGGCGCGGTTGGCGTCGCCGTGCATGGTCACCAGCCCGGCCTTGTCCGCACGGTCGAGTGCGGCGCGGTCGGTGTCGACGACCACGATCTCACCGCTCTTGGCGCCGTCGCCGATCATGGCCGAGACGGCCGTCTTGCCCTTGGTGCCGTAGCCGACGACGACGATGTGGTCGCGCACTCTTCTCCTCCATTGCTGAATCTTGAGGGTCTGACGCGAAGCCTCCGTCAGGGTTTCCACGGTGGTACCGATCAACACGATCAGGAAGGCGACGCGCAACGGCGTGATGACCAGCACGTTGATGAGGCGGGCCGACGGCGTGAACGGGGTGATGTCGCCGTAGCCGGTGGTCGACAGCGACACCGTCGCGTAGTACAGACAATCCAGGAACGAGAGCTGGTTGTCCTGCACGTCGCGGTAGCCGTCGCGGTCCAGATAGACGATCAGCACCGCTGCGAACAGTGCCAGCAGCGCGTAGAGCACCCGCATCGCGATCTTGCGGGCCGGGCTCACCGGCTGCTCGGGGATGCGCAGCGTCCCGACCAACGCGTGGTCGGGCTGAGTGGTCAACGTCTGATCGAGCGCCTCCATCCGGCGCCGCAACCTACCCTTGGCCACGAGGGCCCGTCATCCGCCCAACTCGCCGCACAGCACAATGTAACCATGAGCTCCCTCACCGCAGCATCCGAGAACGCACCAAGCCAGGTCACGGCCCAGCGAATGGGGGCGATGCTGATCGGCATGGGCGTGCTGCACTTCGTCGCGCCCAAGCCGTTCGACATGATCGTGCCGGCGGAATTACCGGGCAGCGCACGGTTCTACACGTTGGCCTCCGGTGTCGCCGAGGCCACCACGGGCGCCCTGCTGATCGCCCCGCGCACGCGTCGCCTCGGCGCGGTCGCCGCCGTGGCGCTCTACGTCGGAGTGTTCCCCGCGAACGTCAACTCCGTGCGCGTGCTGTGGAACAAGGGCTGGCCCGCCCGGATCGGCACCATCGCCCGCCTGCCGCTGCAGATCCCCATGATCACCCAGGCGCTCAAGGTGTACCGCACCGCGCCTCGCTAGCGGCCCCGAGCAGCCCGGCCAACTCGTCGGCGTCGGGCAGGGCGTCGGGCGTCACCGTGCGCCCGCTCCGCACGTAGTGGAATGCCGTCCGCACCGACTCGGGTGACACCCCGGCCGTCGCCGCCCACGCCAGCCGGTACACGGCGAGTTGAACGGCGTTCTGCTGCAACGCCTCCTCGCTCGCCGGCGGATCGCCGGTCTTCCAGTCCACCACCGTCACCCCACCGTCGTCGTCGGCGAACACCGCGTCGATCCGGCCGCGGATTACCGTGCCACCGATGACCATGTCGAACGGCACCTCGACGTCGACCGGCGTCCTCGACGCCCACGGCGACACCGCGAAGGCCTCCTGAAGTTCGGCAAGTTGCTCCGCCTCCGACAGACCCAACTCGCCGTCGACCGCACCCGGCAGGTCCTCGAGGTCGAACAGCCGCTCGGCGTGGAAGAACCGCTGCACCCAGTCGTGGAACGCCGTGCCGAGCAACGCGTGCGGATCCGGGCGTACCGGCACCCGACGCTGCAGCCGGCTCAGCGCCCCGTCGGGATCGCGTCCGAGGTCCACCAGTGCGCTCACCGAGAGCTGCACCGGCAGCACCGGTGCGGGCCGTACCAGTGCCAACTCGCGCTCGGCGATCAGGGCGTCGACGTCGGCGACCCACCCGTCGGGGTCGGCCGGCTCGGGGTCGTCCGACGGCGCCACGGCCATGGCCCGCCGGACGAGTTCGACGCCACGGTCTACGACGCCGCGCTCGGCGCCGGCCGGATCGACGGGCCAGATGCGTTCCAGAACGTTGTCCCGCAACGGGTTCGACTCACCGTCGGCGGGAGCCGGCGCCCACTGTTCGACGACTCCGCAGGGGTCCCCTGCCGCTGAGGCCCGGTCGATCACGTCCTTGATCTCGAGCAGGAAGTCCGACGGACCGCGCGGCTTCGACTCCGTCGCCCCCCAGTGATGACCGGACAGCAGCAGGGTGTCCTCGGCGCGGGTCAGCGCCACGTACAGCAGTCGGCGCTCCTCGTCGATCCGGCGCTGGTCGAGCGTCTTGCGGTGAGCGGTGACCTTGTCGGACAACGCCTTTCGATCGTTGACGTCCGAGGTGTCGAGCACGGGTACGCCGTGTTCGGAGACCTCGGCGCGGTCGCCGCGCAGCAGCGGCGGAAGGTCGCCGGCGTCGCTGAGCCAGGTGCGGGCGGATCCCGACGACGGGAACACCCGGGCGCTCAGGTGCGGCACCGCGACGACCTGCCACTCCAGGCCCTTGGCGGCGTGCACGGTCAAGATCTGGACCCGGTCCTTCGACACCGTGAGCTCCGCGGGGGCCAGCCCGTTCTCCACCTCCATCGCGGCGTCGAGGAACGCGAGCAGCCCGGCCACCGACGCCGAGGGGCGCGCGGCGAACTCGGCGACGACGTCGGAGAACGCGTCGAGGTGTTCGGTGCCGGACCACCCCGCCGAGACGGTTTGCGCCGCACGAACTTCGGCGTCGACGCCCAGCATCCACCGGATCTCGGCGATCAGATCGGGCAGCGGGTGGTGCAGTTGCGCCCGCAACGCGGTCAGCTCACGGCACAGCGCGACGATCCGGCCGTAGCCCACCGGCGAATAGCGGTCCTGATGGCCTGGATCGCAGATCGCGTCGGCCAGACACGCGGTGTCCGCGTCCGGACTCGCGGAGGCGACGATGTGCGTCGTCGAGGACCGGTCGACGGTGCCCTTGCTCGCGGAGTCGAGTTCCACCGCCCGACGCCACAGCGCGGTGACGTCGGCGGCGCCCAACCGCCAGCGCGGACCCGTGACCACGCGGATCGCCGCCGAACCGGCGGTGGGATCCGCGGCCAGCCGCAGCATCGCGACCACGTCCGCCACCTCGGGCACCGACAGCAGACCCGACACTCCGACGACCTCGACCGGCACGCCGCGCGCGGTGAGTGCGTCGGCGACGGGGGCGGCGTCGGCGTTGCGGCGCACCAGCACCGCCGTGGTCGGAACGTCGGCACCGGAGTCGACGGCGCCGTGGTAGACCTCGGCCAATTGGTCTGCCAGCCAGTCCCGTTCGACGCTCACGTCACTCAGCAGCGCGCACCGCACGGTGCCGGCCTGCGCGCCCGGGCGGGGCAGCAGCTCGCGGACGGCCACCGATCGGCGCCGCGCCTCCATCGAGACAGCGTTGGCCAGGTGCAACGCGCTCGGCGGATTGCGCCAGCTGGTGCGCAGCTCCAGCGTCGGCGCGGGCGTGCCGTCGGAGAGGCAGAAGTCGGTGGTGAACCGTGGCAGGTTGGTCGCCGACGCGCCACGCCAGCCGTAGATCGACTGGATCGGGTCCCCCACCGCCGTGAGGGCAAGCTCGTCGTCGACGCCGCCCCCGAACAACGCCGACAGGGCCACCCGCTGAGCGTGACCGGTGTCTTGATACTCGTCGAGCAGCACCACTCGGTAGCGCTGACGCAGCTGCTCGCCGACTCGGGGAAACGTCGCGGCCAGGCGGGCCGCCGCGGCCATCTGCATGCCAAAGTCCATCACGTTCTCCGCGCGCATCCGTTCGTGCAGCGCGTCGATCATGGGCACCAGCTCGGTGCGTTCGGCCTGCACGGTCAGAAGCTTCAACAGCGATTGGTTGGGACCCGTGTCGCGCTGGCGTGGCCCGGCCGGCAGGGTGTGCACCAACCGCTCCAGCTCGACGTGGGTGTCACGCAGCTGGTCGGTGTCGACGAGGTGTTCGGCCAGCTGGCCGGCCAGCCGCAGCACCATCCCGGTGACGGTGGCCGGGGACTTCTCGGTGTCGAGTGCGGGGTGGTCGCAGACGACGCGAAAGGCCAACTGCCACAGCTCGGTTGCACCGATCAGACGGGTCGACGGCTCCACCGGCAGCAGCAGCCCGTGCTCGCGCAGCAACGTCCCCGCGAAGGCGTGGTACGTGCCGATGGCCGGATGCTCGTCGACCTCGGCCCGTTCGCCGGGTACCAGACCCGCGCCCGCGAGCCGCGCCAGTCGGGTGCGGACCCGGCGCAGCAGCTGCCCGGCCGCCTTTCGGGTGAACGTCAACCCGAGGACCTCGCCGGGACGCGCGTACCCGTTGGCGACGAGCCAGACGACGCGGGCGGCCATCGTCTCGGTCTTGCCCGCCCCCGCACCGGCAATCACCACCAGAGGGCCGGGGGGCGCCGCGATCACGGCGGCCTGTTCCTCGGTGGGCGCGAAGATGCCGAGGGCGTCGGCCAATTCGGCCGGGCTGTACCGAGCGGTCACTGTCGCCCACCCAGCGCCGCTTGCGCGGGACACGTCGCCCGCACCGGGCAGTGTGCACAGCCGTCGTTGACGCGCGCCACGAACTCCGGTCCCTTCGTCGCACCGGCGGCCTGCTGGACGCGCTCGCGCCACTCGTCACGCCCGTCGGCGGTCATCGGATTCTGGTCGCGTTCGGTGGCGCCGGCCACGCCGATCTTGCCGAGGTAGACCAGTCGCCCACCGCCGGCCTGGTCACCCTGCGGCAGAACACCTTCCGCGATCGCCAGCTGATACATGGCGAGCTGGGCATGCTGCTGCGCGTCGTCCTTGCTGACCGGACTCTTGCCGGTCTTGACGTCGACGACGACGAGTCTGCCCTCGGCGTCGCGCTCAAGCCTGTCGACCCGCCCGCGGACCCGCACGCCGGGCTGGTCACCCCCGGCCGACGCGACGACTCCCTCAACCTCCACCTCGGTGCCCACCTCGGTGAGTTCGTGCCGGGTCTGGGCCCGCCACTCGAGGAATGCCGTCAGCATCGTCCGGTGGCGGTCCAACTCGTTGGCCGCGAACCACGCGGCGTCGAAGGGAAGCTCTTCCCACACCGATTCGAGCTGCGCCAGCATCTGGCCCTCCGTCTTCTCACCGTCGGACACCAATGCGTGCACCAGCGTGCCGAGAGCCGAGCGGACGTCGCGTCCGTCGTTGCCGCCGTGGCGCTCGAGCAACCACCGCAGCGGGCAGTCCGACAGCGTCTGCAGCGTCGACGGGGACAGCGTCACGACGTGCTCGTCGCCGTCCCACAGGGGCCCATCGGTCGACACGGCCGTACTGGCGTACCAGTGGACCGGGTCCGCACCCGGGACGCCCGCCGCGGCCAATCGGGCCAATTGCCGTGCCGCACAGTCACGGACGTCGTCGGTCACGACCCCGTGCGGTGCGCACACCACGGCGCGCAGCCTGCCGACGACCGCGGCGGGCGCCAGGACGCGAGGGGCGCGAACCGGCTCGGCGTCTCGATCGGGCGGCTCGGTCGCCAGCGCCGCGAGCTCGTCACAGAACGGCGACGGCATCAGGGCGTCGTCGCCCTCGTCGCCGTCGACCGCGGTGACCAAGACCCGTGCACGCGCCCGGCCGAGCGCGGCGACCAGCAGCCTGCGCTCCTCGGCGAGCAGCGGCGCTCTGGTGGACGTGCCGTCGACGATCCCGTCGAGGACGTCGACGAGCTGCTGGGTACCCAGCACTCCCCCACGTGGAACCACGTTGGGCCACAAGCCTTCCTGCAGACCCGCGATGACCACGAACTCCCACTCCCGGCCCAGTGAGGCGTGTGCCGACAGCACCGCCACCGCGTCGCCGGCGACCGATTCGCCACCGCCGACGGGCAGCACCATCGACCGCACGTGGTCGACGAATCCCGTCAGCGAGGCCCCGGTCGTGTGGGTGACGTACCGTTCCGCCACGTCGAACAGCGCGGTCACGGCGTCGAGGTCCCGGCCGGCCTGGATCCCCGCGGTGCCGGACCGCTCGGCGGCCGCCAGCCACCGTCGCTGCAGACCGGTCTGATGCCATGCCTGCCACAGCGTGAACCGGGGGTCGAGCCCGTCGGCCTGGCTGCGGCTGGCGGCGGCCAACACCTTGCGCACCAGCTTCAGCGCCCTGGCCAACTGGTCGGGCACGTCGCCCGGGACGGGGCGGCGCGGGTCGAGGGCGTCGACGAGCAGGTCGGCGAAGTCCCGCGAGACGTCACCCGGGTCCAGGCGACGCAGCGTGCGGCGGAGTTGGCGCAGCGACACCGGGTCCACCCGGCCGATCGGGCCGGTCAGCAGCGCCAGCGCGCGCTCGCCGTCCAGGCCGTCAGAGACCACGTCGAGCACCGCGAGCAGCGCTGCGACGGCTGGCATCTCGGCCAGCGGGCCCGTCGACGCCTGCTGCGCGACGGGTACGCCCGCCACGGTCAAGGCACGCGCCAGCCCCGCACCCGCGCGGGGTACTGACCTGACCACGACCGCCATCTGCGACCACGGCACGCCGTCGACGAGATGGGCCCGGCGCAGCGCGTCGGCGATCACCGCGGCCTCGGCGCGCTCCGAGGCGGCGATCCGCACCGCCACCGACCCCACCCGGTCGTCGGCCGAGATCAGCTGCCGGGCGGCGTCGACCCCGGGCAACCGACTCGCGATGCCCGTCACGGCGCGGGCCACGGCGGCGGCGCATCGGTGCGACTCGCCGAGCACGATCGTCGGATGGTCCCCGGCGGCACCGAGCAGGGCCGGGTCGGCGCCGCGGTAGCCGAAGACCGACTCGTTCGGATCGCCTGCGATGACGGCGAGTTCGGCGCCGCCCGCCAATACCCGCACCAGCAAAGCGGCCTGCGGGTCGAGGTTCTGCGCGTCGTCGACCAGGAGCAGCCGAATCCTGGTGCGCTCGGCCGCCAACAACGCGGGGTCGGCGGCGAAGGCGTCGAGGGCGGCGCCGACCAGCTCGGCTGCCCCCAACGCCGGCACCGTGGCCTGCGGGGCCGCCATGCCGACCGCGGACCGCAACAGCATCACCTGCTCGTAGACCTGCGCGAACTGGCCGGCCGCCACCCACTCCGGGCGGCCCGCGCGCCGACCGATGCGTTGTAGCGCAGCCGGTTCCACGCCCCGTTCGGTGCATCGCGCCAGCAGGTCCCGCAGCTCGTTGGCGAAACCCACGGTGCCCAGGGCGGGCACGAGGTGGCGTGGCCACCTCACCGAGGCGTCGGGACCGTCCTCGAGGTCACCTGCGAGCAGCTCACGGATGATGCCGTCCTGCTCGGCACTGGTGACCAGCCGCGGTGGCGGGTCACCGTTACGCTGGGCCCCCATCCGCAGGACCGCGAAGGCGTAGGAGTGAATGGTGCGCACCATGGGCTCGCGCACCGCCGCCGGGCCGTTCTCGAGCAGCGCGGCCGTGACCAGGGCACGGGCCGTGGCGCTGAGCCGTGCCGAACTCGTGAGCAACAGAACGGATTCCGGCGCGACGCCCGCCGCGATGCGCGCCGCGGCGGCGTCGACGAGAAGCGACGTCTTCCCCGTCCCGGGCCCGCCGACCATGCGCACGGTGCCGCGGAGACCGAGATCGGTCAGCACGGTGGACGTCGGTGCGGTGCGTGGGGCGGGCATGAAGACATGTCACCACGGGGGTACGACAAGACCGGCCGCCGCGCTGCTGGCAGCATCGACACCATGACCGACGTCTTGAGCGTGCGCCGCTTCGGCCCGCGCACACCGCCCCGGATCCTGGCCCTGCACGGGTTGACCGGGCACGGCCAGCGGTGGGAGACCCTGGCGGAACGGCACCTCGCGGAGTACCCGATCTTGGCACCCGACCTGCTGGGCCACGGCCGATCGTCGTGGGCGGCACCCTGGACCGTCGACGCCAACGTCGAGGCGCTCGCCAACCTCCTCGACGCAGAGGCGGACGGGCCGGTCTGGGTGGTGGCCCACTCCTTCGGCGGCGCCGTCGCGCTGAGCCTCGCGGAGTCCCGGCCCGACCTGGTCGAGGGACTGATCCTCCTCGACCCCGCCGTGGGCCTCGACGGCGGCTGGATGCGCGAGATCGCCGACGCCATGCTGCAATCCCCGGACTTCGCCGACCGGGACGAGGCGCGAGCCGACAAGTCCTCGGGGTCCTGGGGTGAGGTCGACGAGGCCGACTTGGAGCGCGAACTCGACGAACACCTCATCACCCTGCCGAACGGTCGGGTGGGCTGGCGCATCGGCATTCCTGCGGTGATGTCGTACTGGAGCGAGCTGGCGCGACCGGTCGCCGTGCCGAGCGAGGGCACGCCGACGACGGTGGTGCGGGCGAGGAGAACCGAACCCCCGTACGTCACCGAGGAACTGGTCGCGACGTTGCGCGCCGCGCTGGGTTCGCACTTCACGCTCCTCGAGTTCGACTGCGACCACATGGTGCCGCTCTCCAGACCGGCCGAGACGGCGCAGCTGATCCGGGACTTGGTGGGCTGAGCGATCGCCGCCATCACCGACGAGCAGGTGGAGACCGTCCGCGCGCTGGTCGCGTCCATCCCGACGGGCAAGGTCTCGACGTACGGCGACATCGCCGACGCCGCAGGGCTTCCCAGCCCGCGGATCGTCGCGTGGATCATGCGGACCGATTCGTCGGATCTGCCGTGGCACCGGGTGATCAGGGCGTCGGGCCGGCCGGCGCCGCACCTCCAGGCGCGCCAGCTCGAGCTGCTGCGGGCCGAGGGCGTGCTCGCCAAGGACGGCCGCATCGCGTTGCGCGAGGCGCGGCACGCGTTCTGACGACGGACGCCTACAGGATCAGGCGCACCAGTGCCGCGGTGCGGGCCAGCCCGGGGAACGCCGCCGCGGTCGAGCGCGGATGCAGCGCGTGGACCGCCAACCGGAACATCAACGCGCGCAACAGCATCTGCGGCCACTCCGGCAGGGGGGCCCACCGCTCGACGAGTCCGTCGTCGGCCTCACCCCAGGCCAGGGCGTCGACGACGACGACACCGGCCGCCCAGGACGCCGGCCGCCAATACGGCGTGATGTCGGTGATGCCGGGAGCCGCGGTGCCGGCGAAGAGCACGGTGCCGTAGAGGTCGCCGTGCACGAGCTGGCTCGGGCTGCGCGTCGGCCGGCGCAACGTGGCCAGCTGGGCGATGAGGTCGACCGAGCGTTGCCCGTCGGCGCCACCAGGCGCGACCCGCGCACCGGGCGGCAGGCTGTGCATCGGACGGTCCTCCCACGCGGCGCGGTCGGCGGCGATGAACACGTCGACGTCGGACCACGGCGCCGACGGCGGCTGGGTCAGGAACCGCGGGCGTTCCAGCTTCGCGGTGGCCTCGTGCAGTCGGACTGCGGCGGACACCACTTCGTCGTGGCGCGGCTCCGGCGTTCCGGTGACGAACGTGTCGGCGCGCCACCCGGCCACGACGTAGCGGCCGTCGGTCGAGCGCACGGGGCGGGCGAGGCGCACGCCGTCGACGAACAACGTCTCTCGGACCTTCGCAGACCAGCCCGCCCTGGCGTGCTCGGCGACCATCGACAACACCACTTCGCCGCAGCGCCAACCACCCTCCCAGCTCGAGCCGAGCGGGACGGGCCGGACACCCGAGAGACCAAACGCCGCCAGGACGTGATCGGGCGGCATGTCGGCACTCACAGACTTAGCCTAAGGCGTGGGCTGGCCAACGAGCCGTCAGTACATGACCATGTCGGGTTCGAGTTCCCGCGCCCACGCCACGATTCCGCCCTGCAGGTGCACCGCGTCGGCGAAACCCGCCCCCTTCACCGCGGCCAGCACCTCCGCCGACCGGATTCCCGTCTTGCAATACAGCACCGGCGTTCGGTCGTGCGGCAGCTTGGCCAGGCCGTCGCCGGCGTCGATCGCCGACTTCGGGATCAGCTCGGCCCCGCCGATGTGGTTGATGGCCCACTCCGCGGGCTCACGGACGTCGACCAACGCGATCCTCCGGCCGGAGTCCAGCATGGCGCGCAATTCCCGGGGCGTGACGGTCGAGTCGGCGGCCGCCTCGGCCGCGGCGTCGGACACCACGCCGCAGAACGCGTCGTAGTCGATCAGCTCGGTGATCTTCGGTGTCTCGGGATCCTTGCGGATCGTGATGGTGCGGTAGGTCATCTCCAGTGCGTCGTACATCAGCAGCCGGCCCAGCAGGGGGTCACCGATGCCGACGAGCAGCTTGATCGCCTCGGTGCCCATCACCGACGCGATCGAGCCGCACAGGATGCCGAGCACGCCGCCCTCGGCGCACGACGGCACCATCCCGGGGGGCGGCGGTTCCGGGTACAGGTCTCGGTAGTTGAGACCACGTCCGTTGGGCGCGTCCTCCCAGAACACCGACACCTGCCCCTCGAAGCGGTAGATCGACCCCCAGACGTACGGCTTGCCCGCCAGCACCGCCGCGTCGTTGACCAGATAGCGGGTGGCGAAGTTGTCGGTGCCGTCCACGATCAGGTCGTACTGCTCGAACAGGTCGACGGCGTTGTCGCCGGACAGTCGAACCTCGTGCAGCCGCACTTCGACCAGCGGGTTGATCGCGATGATCGAGTCACGGGCGCTCTGGGCCTTCGGCCGGCCGACGTCGGACTGGCCGTGGATGATCTGGCGCTGCAGGTTGGATTCGTCGACGACGTCGAAGTCCACGATGCCGATGGTGCCCACACCCGCGGCGGCCAGATACAACAGGGTCGGCGAGCCGAGGCCGCCGGCGCCGATCACCAGCACGCGGGCGTTCTTGAGGCGCTTCTGCCCGTCGACGCCGACGTCGGGGATGATCAGGTGGCGGCTGTAGCGGGCGACCTCGTCACGGGTGAGTTCCGCGGCCGGCTCGACCAGCGGTGGTAGCGAAGTGGACACCTTGCCGCCCCTCGAATCGACGTGACACCTGGCTCGTTCAACGGCGATCGCGCCGGCTCCGTTCCCCGACGGGTCAGGCGATCGGATAGGGCCACGGGTTGAAGCGGCAGGTCTTTCCGTCGGCCTGCACGGACTCCGGATCGAATCGCGCGTCGTCGTCGTTGCTGGTCGAGAACGTCTGCTGCATCATCACCGGGGCCAACGCGCCGTTGTCGGCGCACGGCTCGTGCTTCTGGTACCCGATCGCGTGCCCCACCTCGTGGTTGACCAGGTACTGACGATACGAGCCGATGTCGCCCTGAAACGGCACGGCGCCGCGCACCCAGCGGGCCTCGTTGACGAACACCCTGGCCTGGTCGCCGAGGTAGGCGGGGTTGTAGCAGGACGCCTCGAGCGGAATGTCGTAGCCGCACCCTTCACGCACCGTCATCGGCGAGGTCAGCGAGACCCGGAAGTCCGGTGTCTGCGCCGGGTCGTCGATGCGGGTGAACGCGATCTGCGGGTTGTGCGTCCAACTCTTGGGGTTGTCCAGCGTCTCGGTGACCATCCGGGCGAAGGCCTCGTCGCCACCGATGGAAGCGGTGTCGACGCCGTCCTCCACCTCGACGGTGTAGGTGAAGGACTTGGTGGTGCCGGTGCCGACCTTGGGTGTCGTACCGGGAACGAGGTGCCAGGTCTTGGCACCGGACTCGGTGAACGGTCCGCCGTCCGGAAGGATCCCGGTCGGCAGGTTCGCGTCGAACTGGGTCATGCCCTTTGGTGGGGCGCCGATGATGCCCGTACCCGTGGCACCGATGGTGGGCGGCCCCTGGACGGGCCCTTCCGCGTTGACCGGCGTCGGGGCGGTGGTTCCGGTGACGGCCTGGTAGACCACCAGCACGGTGATGACGGCCAAGATCGGCAGCGCGTAGGCGCGCCACCCGTAGGTGGAGACGAACCGTCCGAGCCACGACTGCTTTCGCCAGCGCTGACGGTCGTCTCGGTTGGAGCGCGTCCGGCCGCCGGCCTCGGCCAACGGGTCGCGCTGTGCGCGCAAGGGTTCCCTGAACTCGTTGCGCAGCACGGGCTGACGACCGCCCCCGCGACGCCCCGGGTCGTAGGTCACCGCACCAGAATGGCACAGGCCCGCCGCGGAGAGGCCGTGGCGCGCCACCCGTACACGGCGTGACATGACGCACGGCCCCGATCGGCGGTAGTAGTGTCGGTTCGATGACCAGCCGGATCAACGGCTCCCATCGGGGCGGCCTGCACCGGGCCGCAGTTCCACATCCGGATAGAGGAGTGATGAGCGACATCGCCGAGCGGAAGGGTGCCCAGTCGGGCGGTGGTGACGGTTCGACCGGAACCACCGGCGGGAATCGGCGTGGCAACCGCCTGCCCCGCGACGAGCGGCGCGGGCAACTGCTCGTCGCCGCCAGCGACGTCTTCGTCGACCGCGGCTACCACGCCGCCGGCATGGACGAGATCGCGGACCGGGCCGGCGTCAGCAAACCAGTGTTGTACCAACACTTCTCGTCGAAGCTCGAGTTGTACCTCGCGGTCCTGGAGCGCCACGTCGACAACCTGGTGACCGGCGTGCAGCAGGCGTTGCGCACCACCACCGACAACCGCCAGCGACTTCGTGCCGCCGTGGGGGCCTTCTTCGACTTCATCGAGCACGACGGCCAGGGCTACCGGCTGATCTTCGAGAACGACTACGTGACCGAGCCTCAGGTGTCGGCTCAGGTGAAGGTCGCCACCGAGGCGTGCACCGATGCAGTGTTCGAATTGATCAGCAGCGATTCCGGGCTCGAAGCGCATCGGGCCAGGATGATCGCGGTCGGCCTGGTGTCGACGAGCGTCGACTGCGCGCGGTACTGGCTGAATTCCGACCGGCCGATCTCCAAGGAGGCCGCGGTCGACGGCACGGTGCAGTTCGCCTGGGGCGGACTGTCACACGTGCCGCTGACCCGCTTCTAGCTGAGCTTGTCGGCCACGGCCGCGGCCGTGGCTCCGATGCCGAAACCGACCCGCCTCGAGTCGGCGGCGCCGATCTCGACATAGGCGATCCTGGTGTTCTGGATCAGGTAGCGACGACCCTTTTCGTCGGTCAGTGCGAGCACGCCCGAGTCCTTGCCGAGCGCCGCGGTCACCAGCTCCTCCACCTCGGCCGGGGTGGACGCGCTCTGGAGCACCAGCTCGCGCGGACTGTCGGTGACGCCGATCTTGACCTCCACGTGAACCCTTTCCTTCGATGGTCTTTCCCCTGAGAAGGCTAGTGGACGGGCCGCATCACCCGCGCCCGCGGTGGCGCCACTTCGCGGACAGCGCAGCGCTGACCGGCTCGGTTCGCACGTCACGGCCCGTGAGCCAACCGAGTCCGGACCGTGATCTGACCCCAGGCGCGTCAACCTCGTGCGTCACTTCAGCCTCGTTAGCATCGCTGACACACCAGAAGACAACGCACGGGATAGTGAGCATGGACAGGCCTTACGCAACGTATTCGAGGACGTCGACGACGGCGCGCAACGCTGGCGCAGCCGGGACGCGCGGCGCACGCTCGAGCGGCTACACCGCCGTCGAGACCGACGTCGTCGACGGCGGCGCGACCTACCGGCGTCGGTCCGACTACGACTCCGACTACGGCACGTCGTCGGGCCCCGACTACGGCACGTCGTACGGCTCCGACCGCGGCACGTCGTACGGCTCGGAGTACCGGTCCGGATCCCGATACGGGTACGACGACCGGTCCGGAGCTGCAGTCCACGACTACGACGCCTACGACGCGCAGTCCGACGACTATCTGGACGACGACGTCTACGAATACGAAGAATCCATCGACCGCCGATGGGTCTGGGTCGCCGGCGTCGCCGCCGCTATCCTGCTCGTCGCGATCATCTGCACCGTGGTGATCCTCGGCGGCGGCGACAGCGGCTCGGTGTCCAAGACGATTGCCGCGACCACCCCGACGACGGCCGCCCAGGACGCCGTCACCACCCCGGCCACGACGGCACCACCGGCGGTGACGTCGGTGGCTCCTCCCCCGCCGCCGGCCGCCGCGCTCTCACCGGAGACGGTGACCACCATCCCGCCGAGTTCGACCGTCGCCGTCGCTCCGGCACCCGCCGCGGCCGCCCCGGTTCCGGCCGTCTCGCCGCGCACCGTCACCTACCAGGTGACGGGCGACCGGCCACTGCTTGACCTGGTCACCGTGGTCTACACCGACGGCCAGGGCGCCCTGCAGACGCAGTTCAACGTCGCGCTGCCGTGGGTGCGCTCGGTGACCCTGGATCCGGGAGTCTCGTTGACGTCGGTCACGGCCACCAGCCTGACCGGTCATCTGAACTGCTCGGTGACCGACGCGAACGGCGTGACCCTGGTCTCCCAGAACACCAACTCGATGATCGCGACCTGCACCAAGTAGGGACCCGCCCGGCTCAGCCGAGACCGAGCTCGCGAACCCGGGCGTTGTGGGTGTCCTGTAGCCGGCCGAAGAACTCGGTCAGCCGGCCGAGGCCCTCGCCGCTGGAGACGACGAAGTCGACCAGCTCGTCGTGCTCGGCGAGCACGTATTGCGCTTGTGTGATGGCCTCGCCGAGCAGCCGGCGGGACCACAGCGCCAGCCGGTGGCGCTGCTTGTCGCTGGCGGTGACCGCCGCCTTGACCTCGGCCACGACGAACTGCGAGTGCCCCGTCTCCGAGAGCACCGCCCGGACGACGTCGGCCGCGTCCTCGGGGAGCGCGTCGGCGATCTCGAGGTAGAAGTCGGCCGCGAGGGCGTCGCCGATGTAGGTCTTCACCAACGCCTCGAGCCACGTGCTCGGCGTGGTCAGGCGGTGGTAGTTCTCCAGTGCGGAGGCATATTTGGTCATCGCGGGAACGATGTCGACGCCACGCTTGGCCAGCGCTTCACGAAGAAGCTCGTAATGGTTCATCTCGGCCGCCGCCATGCTGGCCATGTTGATCCGGCCCGCCAGATTCGGGGCCATCCGCGCCTCGTCGGTGAGTCGGTAGAAGGCGGCCACCTCGCCGTAGGCCAGGAGCGCGAACAGCTGGTCGACGCCTGCATGCCTTGCCAGCGTGGGGGCCACCGTCTGCTCGGGCGAGGCCCCGGGCTGCGTCGGAGTCATGGCTCGACTCTAGACGGGCCCGGCGCGCCGATCGGCGCGGCAAGGGCACCGAAATCCCGGCCAGCTATCATGGTGGGCGGAAGCGGCACATCTCGTACCCGCCGCTACCAAGAAATGTGCGTGCACGTGTCGGTCCGCTTCGTCAGAAGCCGAGGCCCCCAACGTTCCTTCGTCGAACCCGTGTGCGCGTGTGGACGCCGCGAGATTGACAAACGAAAGGTTACGTCGGCAAACGCATGACTGAAATCACCACGACTTCAAACACCACCACCGAATCCTTCACCCCGGACATCGACGTCGTCGTCGACGCACCCGAGGCCGCGCCGAAGACCACCACCTTCGCCGAGCTCGGCGTGCGCGAGGAGATCGTGCGCGCACTGGCCGAGGGCGGCATCGAGCACACCTTCGCGATCCAGGAACTGACGCTGCCGCTGGCACTCTCCGGCGACGACCTGATCGGTCAGGCCAGGACCGGCATGGGCAAGACCTTCGCCTTCGGCGTGCCGCTGCTGCACCGCATCGTCACCGACGAGACGCGGCCGCTCACCGGCATCCCCCGCGCCCTGATCGTCGTGCCCACCCGCGAGCTGTGCCTGCAGGTCTACGACGACCTCGCCAACGCCGCGAAGTACCTCAGGGTCGGCGACCGCAAGATGGTGGTCACCTCCATCTACGGCGGCCGCCCCTACGAGCCCCAGATCGAAGCCCTGCAGAAGGGCGTCGACGTCGTCGTCGGCACCCCGGGACGCCTGCTTGACCTCGCCCAGCAGGGCCACCTGCAGCTCGGCGGCCTGTCGGTGCTGGTGCTCGACGAGGCCGACGAAATGCTCGACCTGGGCTTCCTGCCCGACATCGAGCGCATCCTCAAGCAGACGCCGACCGACCGGCAGGCGATGCTGTTCTCGGCGACGATGCCCGACCCGATCATCACGCTGGCCCGCACGTTCATGAACCAGCCGACGCACATCCGCGCCGAGGCCCCGCATTCGGCCGCCACCCACGAGAACACCAAGCAGCACGCCTACCGCGCGCACGCGCTGGACAAGGTCGAGATGGTGGCCCGCATCCTGCAGGCCGAGGGCCGCGGCGCGACGATGATCTTCACCCGTACCAAGCGCACCGCACAGAAGGTCGCCGACGAACTTGCCGAGCGCGGCTTCAAGGTCGGCGCCGTGCACGGCGACCTGGGCCAGGCGGCCCGCGAGAAGGCACTCAAGGGCTTCCGCAAAGGAGACGTCGACGTGCTGGTCGCCACCGACGTCGCGGCCCGCGGCATCGACATCGACGACATCACCCACGTCATCAACTACCAGATCCCCGAAGACGAGCAGGCCTACGTGCACCGCATCGGCCGCACCGGCCGCGCGGGCAAGACGGGCATCGCGGTCACCCTCGTCGACTGGGACGAGCTGCCGCGCTGGACGATGATCGACAAGGCCCTCGGGCTCGACACGCCCGATCCGGTGGAGACGTACTCCAGTTCGGCGCACCTCTACGAGGAACTGAGCATCCCCGCCGAGGCGGGCGGTTCGGTGGGCCGCGCGTCGCGTTCCACCGAGTCGCGGCCCAAGCGGGAGTCGCGCGACGGCGAGAAGCGCGAGAGCAGCGACCGGCCGTCGCGCAACCGGGACCGGACCCGTCAGCGCACCCGTGGCGCCACGAAGTCGACCACCGAGTCCGTCCACGTCACCGAGAACGCACAGGTCACGACGACGTCCGACGACGGTGAGACCTCTCCCTCCGGCGACTCCACCGGCCCGGCCAAGCGCCGTCGCCGGCGTCGTCGCCCCAGCAGCGCATCCGCGCCGACCGCCGGCTGACCGGAGCACGCACCTCCCGATGGTTCAACCGGAACGCCGTACCAGGGGCGACTTGCTGGCGGCTGCTGCGATCGTCATGGTCCTCGCCGTCGCCGCGGGACTGATCTGGTGGAGCAGTGACGCCAGGGCGACGATCAGCAAGCCGGCCGCCGAGCCGGTTCCCGCGCTGAAGGCGGCGCGGGACGTTCCGACCTCGCTGCGGGAGGTGTGGACCGCCGCCAGCCCGAAGACGCGCAGACCCGTCGTCGCCGGCGGCGCCGTCGTCACGGGCGACGGAAACCAGGTCGACGGCCGGGACCCGGCCAGCGGACGAGTGCTCTGGAGCTATGCCCGGGGCGTGCCGCTGTGCGGCGTCACCTACGTCTACAACGACGCCGTCGCGGTCTACCCCGACGACCGCGGCTGCGGCCAGGTGACGACCGTCGACGGGCAGACCGGACGTCGCCACTACTCCCGCACTGCCTATGCCGACCCGGAGGTGTCCCTGTCGTCGGACGGGTCGACCGTGTTGTCGACGGGTGCCACCCGGCTGGAACTGTGGCGCTCCGACATGGTCCGGATGATCGGCTACGGCGCGCTGGACGCCCGGATCAAGCCCGGCGTTCCCGCCCAGCCGCTGTGCGCCATGGTGTCCGCGGCGGCGAGCTCGAACGCGGTGTCGGTGCTCCAGAAGTGCCCCGGCCAGGCCGATCTGCGCCTCACCCTCCTGGTGCCCGCCGACCAGGAGGACGAACCCACCACCAAGATCGTCCAGCTGCCCGGCGTGTCCGCCGACGCCGACGCGCGGGTCATCGCGGTCTCCGACACCACGACCGCCGTCTACCTGTCGAAGCCGACGCCGGTCGTCAACGTCATCGACGACACCGGGACGACGATCGCCAGCACCGCGCTGCCCGGACCGGTGTCGCCCCAGGCGGTGGCGTCGCGCGCCGGTGATCTCATCACCTGGTGGACCGGTGACTCCGTGATGGTCTTCGAGGCCAACGGGCTGCGGTACAAGTACACGGTGTCACCCGTCAACGGGCAGGCTCCGGTGGGTCCGACGACGCTCATGGCGGGACGGCTGCTCGTCCCCGTCACGACGGGCTACGACGTGTTCAACCCCGACTCCGGCGCGGGCGAATTCCACATCGCGGTGCCGCGCCCGCCGAGCCGTGACGCCGTGATACCCAACGTGGCCGGCACGACCGTGCTCGAGCAACGCGGCGACACCCTCGTCGCGTTGGCCTGACTACACCTCCGGGGTGTACGTCGGCAGCGCCTTCCCCGACTTCCAGTGCTTCAGCAGCGCGGCGGCCAGCTCACGATATGCCATGGCGCCCTTGTTCTTTCGTCCTGCCAGCACCGACGCCCCCGAGGCGCTCGCCTCGGCGAAGCGCACCGTTCTGGGGATCGGCGGAGCCAGCACCGGCAGCTGGTAGCGGTCGACGACGTCGAGGATCACGTCGCGACTGTGCGTGGTCCGTGAGTCGTAGAGGGTGGGCAGTGCGCCCAGCAGAACCAGGTCGGCGTTGGTGATCTGTTGCACGTCGTCGACGGTGCGCAGGAACTGCCCGACGCCGCGGTGCGCGAGCGTCTCGCACTGCAGGGGCACGATGACGTCGTCGGCGGCGGTCAGCCCGTTGAGCGTCAGAACGCCGAGCGACGGCGGGCAGTCGACGATGACGACGTCGAACCGGTCGCCGATCTTGGCCAGTGCCCTCTTCAGCGCGTACTCGCGGCCCGCCCGCATCAACAGCATCGCCTCGGCACCCGCCAGGTCGATGTTCGCGGGCATCAGCGTCATGCCCTCGGGCGTCTCGAGCAGCGCCGTGTCCGGCTCCACGTCCCCGAGCAGCACCTCGTGGATGGACACCGTCAACTTGTCGGGGTCGTGGCCCAGCGAGAACGTCAGCGACCCCTGCGGGTCTAGGTCGACGAGCAGCACGCGTCGGCCCTGCTCGGCCATCGCCGCACCCAACGACGCCACCGTCGTCGTCTTGGCAACCCCGCCCTTTTGATTGGCGACTGCCAGTACTCGCGTCATGGGCTTCATCCTGGCACGCGCAACCCCGAAAGGCGCGTGCGGCACAATCGCGGGTGTGAGCGTCCAAGGGCATCGCCTTCTGTTGCTACGACATGGTGAGACCGAGTGGTCCAAGAGCGGCAGGCACACCGGGCGCACCGATCTCGAACTCACCGACGAGGGGCGCCACCAGGCCACGCTGGCCAGGGAGGCGCTGGCCGACCTGCAATTGGACGACCCGATCGTGGTGAGCAGCCCTCGACACCGGGCACTGGTCACCGCCGAGTTGGCCGGACTCGGGGTCGACGAGGTCACCCCCCTGCTGGCCGAGTGGGACTACGGCGACTACGAGGGCCTGACCACCGCGCAGATCCGCGAGACCACACCGGACTGGACGGTGTGGAAGTACGGCTGCCCGGGCGGGGAGAGCACCGCCGCGGTCAGCGAACGCGCCGACCGGGCCGTCGCCCTCGCGCTGTCGCACATGGAGTCGCGCGACGTGGTCCTGGTGGGGCACGGCCACTTCTCGCGTTCGGTGATGACCCGGTGGATCGAGCTGCCGATCTCCGAGGGCATCAGGGTGTCCATGGCCGCGGCGTCGATCGCGGTCCTCGGCTTCGAACACGGTGTCCGGCAGATCGGCGCACTCGGCCTGACCGGGCACCCCAACCCCTGCCTACCCACGTGACGGAACCGACCTTCGTCCTCGCCGGTCGCGACGGCACCCTCGTCGCCGAGGGCGTGGAGGTCGCGTACCCCGCGCTCGACGACGCGCGCGCCGCCCTGGCCGCGCGAGAATGCCCAATGATCGTGGGCGCGTTGCCATTCGACGTCACCCAGCCGGTGGCCCTGACGAGCCCGACGCACGTTCGTCGCACGGGCGCGTTGCCCGACTGGCCGACCCGGACGATGCCCGCCGTACGCACCACCGAGACGGTGCCCGCCCCCGCCGAACACCGCGCCCGGATCGCCACCGCGCTCGAACATCTGAGGGATCCGGGTTCCGCGCTGCACAAGGTGGTGCTCGCACGCGCGCTGCACCTCGTCGCCGACGCCCCGCTCGACGTGGGCACCCTCCTCCGCCGACTTGCCGAAGACGCCTCGGCGACAACCTACTTCGTCGACCTGAGCGCGGCGGGCGGCAGCCACGTCGGCACCGCACTGATCGGCGCCAGCCCCGAGCTGTTGGTGGCCCGCCGCGGAGACGTGGTGACCTGCCAACCGTTCGCGGGGTCGGCACCACGCTCGGCCGATCCCGCCACGGACCGGGCCAACGGTGCCGCGCTGGCCGAGTCCGCGAAGGACCTCCACGAGCATCGACTCGTCGTCGACCAGATGCGGACGGCGTTGCAGCCGTTGTGCGTCGAGTTGGACATCGCCGCCACCCCGGAGCTGAGCCGCACCTCGGCCGTGTGGCACCTGAACACCCCGATCACCGGGCGGCTGCGCGACTCGTCCACGACCGCACTGGATCTCGCGATCGCCCTGCATCCCACGGCCGCCGTCGGCGGCGTGCCCACCGCCGAAGCCGTCAGCCTGATCTCCGCACTCGAAGGTGACCGTGGGTTCTATGCCGGGGCCGTCGGATGGTGCGACGAACGGGGCGACGGCACCTGGGTGGTGTCCATCCGTTGCGCCGAGTTGTCCGCCGACCGCCGCGTCGCCCACGCCAGATCCGGCGGTGGCATCGTCGCCGAGTCCGATCCGGACGACGAAGTGGCCGAGACGAATACGAAGTTCCGCACCATTCTGAGCGCGTTGGGAGTGAGCACATGAGCGTGGACATCCGTCGGGCCCGACCCGGGGACGAGGCCGAACTGGTCGCCATGGTGCGCGAGTTGGCCGAGTTCGAGCACGCCGCCGACGAGTGCACCGTGACCGAGGAACAACTGCACGTGGCGCTGTTCGGCGACCCGGCCACGGTGCAGGCCCACGTGGCCGAGGTCGACGGCCAGCCGGCCGCGATGGCGTTGTGGTTCTACAACTTCTCCACCTGGGACGGCGTGGCAGGCATCTACCTGGAGGATCTCTTCGTCAGGCCGGCGTTTCGCCGCCACGGCCTGGCCCGGGCCCTGCTGTCGACGTTGGCCCGCGAATGCGTCGACAAGGGCTACTCGCGGCTGACGTGGGCGGTCCTCGACTGGAACTCCAACGCCATCGCCCTCTACGACGCCGTCGGAGGCCACCCGCAAACCGAGTGGATCACCTACCGGGTCTCCGGTGAGGAGCTGTCGGCGCTGGCCGCGGGACCCGGCGATTCGGCCCCTCAGACCTCGTCGTCGGGGCTCTGAGCCAGCCACTGCACCGCCGACGGGCTGAACAGCAACGCCAGCGCCACGACCGCCACCAGCGCGACCGGAACGCCGTAGGACCACTGCTGCGAGCCCACCGCGACGTACCACGCCACGGGCAGCAGCAGGAGTTGCACGAACACCGCGATCCCGCGGCCCCACCGCCGCCCCGTCCACAGCGCCCATGCCGCGGTGAGCACCGCGGCGCCCATCACCACGTACCAGAGCGCGGTGCCGTAGCCGCTGATCGACACCTCGTGGGCGCCCTCGAGGGCGCGGACGACGAACACCACCGCCACGACCACGAGTGCGAGGCCCTCCAACGCCACGATGGCGGCCGCCTGACGAATGGCTGAGGGCGAGGGCACGATCACATCGACGAGCGTAGAGCGCGACGATGCGGCATGCCGATAGGGTTGAGCCCCGTGCGTGCCGTCCTGATCGTGAACCCCAACGCCACGTCGACCACTCCGGCGGGACGTGATCTTCTGGCGCATGCCCTCGAAAGCCGCGTCAAACTGACCGTCGCGCACACCGACCACCGCGGCCATGCGATTGAAATCGCAAGGGACGCAGCGCGAGACGGGACCGACGTGGTGATCGTCCACGGTGGCGACGGAACCGTCAACGAGGTGGTCAACGGCATCCTCGGAGACTGTGGCCAGACCCCGGCCAAGAAGGGCCCCGCAATCTCCGTGGTGCCCGGCGGTTCGGCCAACGTGTTCGCCCGCGCCCTGGGCATCAGCCCCGATCCCGTCGAGGCGACCAACCAACTCGTCGACCTCCTCGGCGCCTACCGTCGCGGCGTCAAGTGGCGCCGCATCGGACTGATGGACTGCGGCGATCGATGGGGCGTCTTCACCGCGGGCATGGGCGTCGACGGCGACGTGGTGGCCGCCGTGGAGGCGCAGCGGGAGAAGGGCCGCAAGGTCACCGCGTCGCGCTACATCAAGGTCGCCACCCGCGAAGTCCTGGCCAGCGCCCGCCGCGATCCGTCGATGACGCTGGAGCTCGCCGGACGCGCCCCCGTCACCGGGGTGCACTTCGCGTTCGTGTCGAACTCGAGCCCGTGGACCTACGCCAACACCCGACCGGTGTGGACCAACCCCGACACCAGCTTCGAGACGGGCCTGGGCGTCTTCGCCACGACGAGCATGAACATTCGCGCCAACTTGGGGCTGGTACGCCAGATGCTGTCGAAGAAGCCGCGCCTGGACGCCAAGCATCTGGTGCGCGACGACGACGTGTCATGGGTGCGGGTGACGGCCGACACGCCCGTCGCCTGCCAGATTGACGGAGATTACGTCGGCCAGCGCGAAAGGATGACGTTCACGTCGGTTCGGGATGCGCTCGGCGTGGTTGCGCCACCGCCGAAAAACGTCTGACCTGCGAAAGCCTTGTGAACTCGCGCGAATCAGGGCGCAAGTGATGTGAGTGTAGTACAAACGTGAGGGGGGTCCGGCCACCCGGTCCCCTCTAGCGATGCCAGTGAGATTGCCCACGTGTGAACGCGCCTCTATTGACATCTGTTCAGCCTGTGGAAGCATCGTTTGCAACAGTGCAGAAACATTTGGTGTGCACGCGTTAACAGCCGAAGAAAAGCTCGTGCGCCTTGCTGCGCACCGGAATAGGAGTAATTAAAATGGATTGGCGGCATAAGGCGGTCTGTCGTGACGAGGATCCGGAACTGTTCTTCCCGGTGGGAAACAGCGGCCCGGCACTCGCCCAGATCGCCGATGCAAAGATCGTCTGCAACCGGTGCCCGGTGACGACCGAGTGCCTGAGCTGGGCTTTGGAGTCCGGACAGGACGCCGGCGTCTGGGGCGGCATGAGCGAGGACGAGCGTCGCGCGCTCAAGCGCCGCAACGCACGGACCAAGGCTCGTACGGGCGTATAGCCCCCTCGTTTTCTTCAGATTTACGGCCCCGGCTTTTACCGGGGCCGTAAATTTTTGTCCTGATGGGATTTTCCAGGATTATTTCCGGGATATTTCGAGCGTGTTACTGCGCCAGCCGGCCGCGTCGACCCACGGGGACCCGCAAGACGACGTCGGTTCCGCCGGTCGGAACGGCGTGCATGCCCAGCGATCCGTCCAGTTCCGCGGCCACCAACGTCCGCACGATCTGCAGGCCCAGGCTGTCGGACTTCTCCAGGCTGAACCCCTCGGGCAGGCCGCGGCCGTCGTCGTGGACCACGACGTCGAGCCACCGCGCGGAGCGCTCCGCCCGGATGGTCACGCTGCCGTTGTCCGACGTCGAGTCATAGGCATGCTCGATGGCGTTCTGGACGAGTTCGGTGATGACCATGACCAGGGCAGTGGCCCGGTCGGCGTCGAGGACGCCGAGATCGCCGACCCGGTTGATCCGGACCGGCCTGCCCACCGAGGCGACGTCGTTCATGATCGGCACGATGCGGTCGACCACTTCGTCGAGGTTGACTTCCTCGTCCACCGACATCGACAACGCGTCGTGAACCAGAGCGATCGACGAGACCCGCCGCACCGACTCGATGAGCGCATCTCGCCCCTCGGCGTTGGTGGTTCGGCGGGCCTGTAGGCGCAGCAGCGCGGCGACTGTCTGAAGGTTGTTCTTCACGCGGTGGTGGATCTCGCGGATGGTCGCGTCCTTGGACAGCAGAGCTCGATCGCGCCGCTTGACCTCCGTCACGTCGCGGATCAACACCGCCGCACCCGCCGCCTTGCCGTCGACCACCATCGGGATCGTGCGCAGCAGCACCGCCGCTCCCCCGGCGTCGACCTCCATGCGCATGCTGGATCCGCCCGAGAGCGAGTCGCGGACGTGGTTCGCCAGTTCCTGGGCCTCGAACGGGTCGGAGATCAGCGGTCGGGTCACGGTGACGAGGTTGTGTCCCTCGAGCTCGGCGTTGAGCCCCATGCGGTGATACGCCGAGATGGCGTTGGGACTGGCGAAGCGGACCTGGCCGACCTCGTCCAGACGGATGAAGCCGTCGCCGACGCGAGGGCTCGACCGCGACATCGCGAGGTCGCCCACGTTGGGGAAGGTGCCCTCGGAGAGCATGTGCAGGATGTCGGCGGCGCAGTCCAGATAGGCCCGCTCCAGCGGGCTGACCTTGCGCCGGTCGGCCAGTGCCGTCTGGTGGGTGAGGACGGCCACCACCCGGTCGCCGTGCCGGACGGGCACCGCCTCGACGTTGAGCCACCGGCCTTCGGGCGAATCTCGGCTTGCCGCATCGGTTTCGCGGCCGATCGCGCCGGAGGCAAAGGCGGCGACCACGACGGGCATGTCGTCGGCGGTGTTGACGGTGCCCACCGCGTCGGCCAGTAGGACGGTGGGTGCGGTGTTGGGCCGGACCTGCGCCACGCACACCAGCGAGCCGTCGTCGTGCCCCACCCACATCAGGTAGTCGGCGAAGGAGAGGTCCGCCAGCATCTGCCATTCCCCGACCACGGCGTGCAGGTGGTCGACGGCGTTGCCGGGCAGCATGGTGTGCTCGGCGAGGAGGTCACCGAGGGTCGACACGGGCGTTGCCTCTCGGTGTCGTTGACCTAGCTGATGACGGCGATGAGATCGCCGGCCTGGATGACGTCGCCGACGGCGACGTTGACCGCGGTCACCTTGCCGGACGCTTCGGCGAGCACGGGGATCTCCATCTTCATGGATTCCAGGAGGACGACGGTGTCACCCTCGTTGATGTCGTCGCCTTCGCTGACCACGACCTCGAGCACACTGGCCACGATCTCAGCGCGAACGTCCTCGGCCATCTTCACCCACTCGTCTCTAGAGCCGCCCCTGCGCTGTCTATCGAACCACACGCACGGGATTGGAATGCAGTGGCGCGAGCGTGAGACACTGACGGGCAAGCAATTGACTCATTGGAGGACCCATGGCCAAGCGTGGTCGTAAGAAGCGTGACCGTAAGCACACCAAGGCCAATCACGGCAAGCGCCCCAACTGCGGTTCGAAGGCAGTTACCTAACCACGGATGATGGTGGTGCGGCTGATCTCCACTCGCAGCCGCGCGCGAAGTGAATCAGGCGCCTTGTCGCCACTGCACCTGGTGGCGATGAGGCGCTTCACGCGTTCCTCGATGCCGTACTGCCGAAGGCACGTGGGGCATTCCTCGAGGTGATGACGCAGCTTGTCCCGCGTCTCGGTCGTGCATTCGCCGTCGAGCAGCGTCCACACCTCCGCGATCACCGACGCGCACTCTGGGTGATCGGGGTCTACGGGACCTACCGGCGGACGGAACGTGTGCTCTTCGGGGCGGTCGAAGTCGCTCACGAAGACACCTCCTCTGGCTCGTCGATCTGACCTCTGATGAAGCCGCGATCCCTCGCGACGTCGGCCAACAATTCACGGAGTTGCTTGCGGCCACGGTGCAACCGGGACATCACCGTTCCGATGGGCGTGTCCATGATCTGGGCAATCTCCTTGTACGGGAATCCCTCGACGTCGGCGTAGTACACCGCCATCCGGAACTCCTCGGGCAACGCCTGCAGCGCCGCCTTGATCTCGGTGTCCGGCAGGGCTTCCATCGCCTCGACCTCGGCAGACCGCAGTCCGGTGGACGTGTGCTGCGCGTTGGCCGCGAGCTGCCAGTCGGTGATCTCGTCGGTCGGATACTCCGCCGGCTGCCGCTGCTTCTTGCGGTAACTGTTGATGTAGGTGTTGGTCAGGATGCGGTACAGCCACGCCTTGAGGTTCGTTCCAGCGCGAAACGAGCGAAAACCCGCGTACGCCTTCACCATGGTCTCCTGCAGGAGATCCTCGGCATCCGCCGGATTGCGAGTCATGCGCAACGCGCCGCCGTACAGCTGGTCCAGCAGCGGTATGGCATCCCGTTCGAAACGAGCCGTGAGCTCGGCGTCAGTCTCGATTGCCGGCTCTTCGGCCGTCGCGGGCGCTGCTCCGTCGAGGTCGGTCATCTGGATCGACACCGTCCCTTCTCTCGCGGCACCAGCGAACAGAACCGGCTCGTCGACCGGCCGTTCCAGGCAAAGCGTTGGCACCGAGGTGTCTCCTAACTTCCGATCCTAGTGGCTCGTACCGACGGAGTCGCCCCACGAGGCCCATCGATGCAGAACAACAGCGTGGACGGCCACGAATGTTCCCGGGGAATCCCCCACTATCGTGAGGCCCGTGGTCCGCGCTGCAACTCCCGCGATCGCCGCCCTCGTCGCGGCGGACGTCCCGCACGAGGTGCTGAGTTACCACCACGATCCCCGCAACGACGCCTTCGGCGACGAGGCCGTCGCCGCCCTGAGCGCCGCCGGCGTCGAGGTGTCCGCCGAGCAGGTGTTCAAGACGCTGGTGATCGCACTGCCGTCGGGCCTGGCCGTCGCGGTACTGCCCGTGCCCTACAAGCTGTCGTTGAAGGCCGCCGCCGCCGCTCTGGGCGCGCCGCGCGCCGAGATGGCCGACCGCGCCGCCGCCGAACGGTCGTCGGGTTACGTCGTCGGCGGCATCTCGCCCCTCGGTCAACGCAGAACGCTGCCGACGGTCGTCGACGACTCGGTGTACGCCTGGGACCGCGTGCTGTGCAGTGCGGGCAGGCGCGGGCTGCAGGTCGCCCTGGCTCCCGCGGATCTGGTGCGTCTCACCAACGCGGTGACCGTCGACGTGCTCGCGTCGTGACGGTTCTAGGGTGATCCCATGTCGCTCTCGGGAAAGACCATGTTCATCTCCGGCGCCAGCCGCGGTATCGGCCTGGCCATCGCCAAGCGGGCCGCCGCCGACGGTGCCAACGTCGCCTTGGTCGCCAAGACCGCAGAACCCCATCCCAAGCTCGAGGGCACGATCTACACCGCCGCCAAGGAGATCGAGGACGCCGGCGGCCACGCCCTGCCGATCCTGGGCGACGTCCGCGACGGCGAATCGGTGGAATCCGCCGTGGCGCAGGCGGTTTCGCAGTTCGGCGGCATCGACCTCTGCGTGAACAACGCGTCGGCGATCAACCTGGGCTCGATCACCGAGGTGCCCCTCAAGCGCTTCGACCTGATGAACGGCATCAACGTCCGTGGTACCTACGCCGTGTCGCAGGCCTGCATTCCGCACATGGTGGGTCGGGACAACCCGCACATCCTCACGCTGTCGCCACCGATCCTTCTGGAGTCCAAGTGGCTCAAGCCGACCGCGTACATGATGGCCAAGTACGGCATGACGCTGTGCGCGCTCGGCATCGCCGAGGAGACGCGAGCCGACGGCATCGCCTCCAACACGTTGTGGCCGCGCACCCTGGTGGCCACCGCGGCGGTCCAGAACCTCCTCGGCGGCGCGGAGGCGATGAGTCGCGCCCGCAAGCCCGACGTGTACGCCGACGCGGCCTACGTGATCTTCAACAAGCCGGCCCGCGAGTACACCGGCAACAGCGTGCTGTGCGAGGACGTCCTGGTCGAGTCCGGCGTCACCGACCTGTCGGTCTACGACTGCGTGCCCGGCTCCGAGCTCGGCGTCGACCTGTGGGTCGAGACGCCCAACCCGCCCGGGTACGGCGCCTGATGTGGGCCGGGGGCCGCTACGAGGCGGTGGCCGACCGCATCGCCGTCATCGCCGGTGAGACCGTCGCGGCCGCGGAGCGCCGCCGGTCGCTTCACGGGGCGACGCTCGTCGACCTGGCCTGCGGCACCGGCAGCGCCGCCCTGGCCGCGGCCGGGCGCGGCGCGGTGGTCACCGGCGTCGACCTGACGCCGGAACTGGTCGCCATCGCCGAGCGCAAGGCGCGCAGCGCGGGGCACGACGTCACCTGGGTGGTCGCCGACGCGACGGAGACGACGCTGCCCGCGCAGTCGTTCGACGCCGCGGTGTCAAACATGGGCGTCATCTTCGTGGAGCCGCGGCGACAGGTCGCCGAGATTGCCCGCGTGCTGAAACCGGCTGGCGTGCTTGCATTCTCAGCCTGGGTGCGCAACGACGGCAACCCGTTCTTCGATCCGATCGTCGAGGTGCTCGGGCCCCCGCCCGACCGGGGGTTCACCCCCGACCAGTGGGGCGATCCCGCGGTCGCACGCGACCGGCTGGCCGCCGACTTCACAGATGTCGAGGTCGACGACGGAATGCTGGTGTGGGCGTTCGACTCGCTGGATGCCGCCCGGCACTTCGTGCGGCACGAGTCACCGATGCACGTCGACCTGTTCGGTCGCCTCGGCGGGGACCAGCACGATCGCCTCCTGGCCGCGTTCACCGAGGCGCTCACACCCCACGTCGGCGACGACGGCGGCGTGCGCTTCGACGCGCCCTACGCGGTGATCACCGCCAACCGCCGCTAGCTCGGCGCGGCCGGCCGGTCCACGACTGCGCGCCGGGGCTCCGTGATCACGTTGCCTGGTACAGGATTCCGCGGCCGATCGCCTCGCGCACCACGGGCATGGCAGCCTCGGCGAGCGCGCCGGCGTCGACCCCGTGGTGGGCGGCCAGCAGCTCGACGAGACTGCCCAACGGCACCTCTCCCCGACACCCGGCGAACAACGCCCGCGACACTTCGTCGACGCCCAGCGTCGCGCCGGGACCCCCGGAACGACGCACGGCGGCGCCGACCACCTGCCAGCCGTCTGCCCCCGGCAGCGAGTGCTCCTCCAGCACCACCGGAGCGGTGGACAGCTTGGCAGCCAGCAGCGCGGTGTCATCGGTGTCGTACAGGTACTGCCGTCGCGCGAAGAAGGCCTCGACCTCGGGTCCGGTGAGGCCCTCGTCGGCCTCGGTGATCTCCTCCAGTATTCGATCCGGTGGGCGATGCTCCCCACGGCGGGGTGCCCGCACCGTGATCATTCCCATGCCGACCCCGGCCACCCCCTCGTCGGCGAACCAGTCCAGCCACGACCCACCCCGACGGGCGGCGTCCTCCGGCCGTTCGCCGGCGTCCGACGTCCACAACGACACATAGCTGATCGGATCGGCGAACTCTCGCTGTACCACCCACGCGTGCAGACCCGTGCCCGCCAGCCAGCCTTCGACCCGCTCGCGCCAGTCCTCGCCGTCGCGCACCATCCAATTGGCCATGATCTGCGCGGTGCCACCCGGTTCAAGATGGTCGCCGACCTCTTCGATCAACTTCTGCGACAACGCATCTCCGGCCATTCCGGAGTCACGGTAGAGGTAGTCCAGCGCACCGGTGCCCACGACGAACGGCGGGTTGGACACGATGAGGTCGAAGCGCTCCCCCGCGACCGGCTCGAAGAGGCTTCCATGCCGCAGGTCCCATCGCATGCCGTTGAGCCGCGCGGACGCGGCGGCCAGCGCCAGCGCCCGTTCGTTCGTGTCGGTGGCGACGATCTGCTCGCAGTGCGCCGACAGGTGCAGAGCCTGGATGCCACTGCCGGTGCCAACGTCCAGGGCGCGCCCGACCGGCGAGCGCACCACCGCGTTGGCCAGCGTCACGGAGGCCCCGCCGATGCCCAGGACGTGGTCGTGGCGCACGGGAGCGGGATGCATCGCGGCGTCCTGATCGGAGACCACCAGGAAGTCGTGCACGCCGTCACCGTGCGGACGGATGTCCAGAACCGCCCGCAGTGAGCCGTCGTCGGTGCATTCGACGACACCGTTGGCGACCAGGGCGTCGACGCCGGCCGTCGGCATGGCGAGCGCGACCCGTTCCGGCGTCTCCCCGGCGCCCAGCAAGAAGAGCCGCACCAGCACCGCGAGGCGTTCGTCACCGGGACCAGGCCGGTCGGTGACGCGCATCGCCGACCACCACAGCCCGCGGCTGAAGGCCGCGTTGGCGTCGGCGCCGAGCAGGGCGGCGACACCGTCGGTGGTGTAGGCCGCGCTGCGCAGATCGGCGGCCAGTGCGTCGACGACGCTGGTCGCGTGAAGCGGATGGGTCACAACAGCGTGCCCTGCTCGGCCCGCGGTTCGACGGGTTCGACGAGCTCGGGTCCGTTGTTGCGGACGCTGTTGACCAGCCGCGACACCTCGCGGACCGCAATGCGGTCCAGATCCCCGTGACCGCGCAGCAGGCCCTCGTCCATCGGCGCGTCGGGATCCAGCCACCGATCCCAGTCGGCCTCACTGATGCTCAGCGGCATGCGGTCGTGAATCTCGGCCAGCTGGCCCGCCGACTCGGTGGTGATGATGGTGCACGTCAGCAGCGGCGGGGCGTCCTTCGCGGGCCGCCACGTCGACCACAGACCGCCCATGAACAGCGGCTCGCCGTCGGCGCCGTGCATGAAGAACGGCGTCTTGGCGCCCTTCTTGCCGCCGGCGCCCTCCGCGCCGGGACGCCACTCGTACCAGCCGTCCATCGGAACCAGGCACCGCTTGGTCTTGGCGGAGGCGCGGAACGCCGCCGACGTGGTGACCGTCTCGGCGCGGGCGTTGATCAGCAGCGGCCCCTTGGTCTCGGGGGTGCCGTCGGCCTTGGCCTTCACCCACGGCGGCACCAGTCCCCACCGCATCGAACGCACCCGTCGGGTCGACTCGTCGTCGGGGTCGGTGTGCCGCTTGACCACCGAGCTGACGGTGGTCGTCGGCGCGACGTTGAAGTTGGGCTGCGGCGGCCCCGCGGCCTCAGTCGCCGCAATGGTCTCGTCGATCGCCTTGATCTTCTCGGCCAGGAGTGCCGGATCGGTCGTCACCGCGAATCGCCCACACATACGTCCCATGGTGGCAGAAACATGCGACAAGGCAGGATGGACGGCATGACCGAGAACGGAGGCGGATGGCAGGCGCCGTCGGTGACGTTGCCCATCCACGCAACCGTCGAGGTGCCGGGTTCCAAGTCCCAGACCAACCGCGCGCTGATCCTCGCCGCGCTGGCCAGTCCGCAGGGGACGTCGACGATCAGCGGGGCCCTGCGCAGTCGGGACACCGAGCTGATGATCGGCGCGCTGCGGACGCTGGGGCTCACCCTCGACGGTGCGGGGACCGAGTTGACGGTCGGCGGATCGATCTCGCCGGCGCCCGACGCCAGGATCGACTGCGGCCTCGCGGGCACCGTCCTGCGGTTCGTGCCGCCGGCCGCGGCGCTGGGGACCGAGGTCGTCACCTTCGACGGCGACGAGCAGGCCCGCTCGCGGCCGATCGCTCCCCTCCTCGACGGGCTGCGCGGCCTCGGTGTGCGCGTCGACGGCGACGCCATGCCGTTCCAGGTCCGCGGCGAAGGTGGCGTGGCCGGGGGCACCGTGCACATCGACGCCTCGTCGTCGTCCCAGTTCGTCTCGGGTCTACTGCTCTCGGGTGCGACGTTCCGGGACGGGCTGACCGTCGTGCACACCGGCGAGTCCGTGCCGTCGGCACCGCACGTGGCGATGTCGGTGACGATGCTGCGCGAGGCGGGTGTGTCGGTGGACGACGCGACGCCCAACCGCTGGGTGGTCGAACCAGGACCCGTCGCCGCCCGCCACTGGGACGTCGAACCCGACCTGTCGAACGCGGTGCCCTTCCTGGCCGCCGCGGCCGTCACCGCGGGCACGGTGCGGATCGTCGGCTGGCCGGAGGTCAGCGTGCAGCCCTCGGGGAGCATCCTCGAGCTGCTTTCCAAGACGGGATCGTCCGTGCTGCACGGCAATTCGCACCTCGAGGTGAAGGGCCCGGTCGACGGGTACCCGGGCTTCGACGCCGACCTGCACGACGTCGGCGAGCTGGCACCGGCGTTCGCGGCGCTCGCGGCCCTGGCCGAGCCGGGTTCGGTGTCACACCTCACCGGCATCGCGCATCTGCGTGGTCACGAGACCGACCGACTAGCGGCGTTGACCGCCGAGATCAACGGCCTCGGCGGCCACTGCGAGGAGACCGAGGACGGGCTGACCATCACCGCCGTGCCCCTGCACGGCGGGCTGTGGCACTCCTACGCCGACCACCGGATGGCGACCGCGGGCGCCGTCATCGGGCTACGGGTGCCCGGAGTCGAGGTCGAGGACATCGGCACCACTGCCAAGACCCTGCCCGACTTCCCGGGCATGTGGTCGGACATGTTGGCCGGGCAGGCACCCGAAATACGTTGAGGGCGGACGATTACGACGAATCCGACGTCCGGGTACGCCCGGGCCGGGGATCACGGCCGCGCACCAAGACCCGGCCCGAACACCTCGACGCCCGGCCGGCGATGGTCGTCACCGTCGACCGCGGGCGGTGGGGGTGCGCGCTCGGCGGCGATCCGAATCACGTCGTCACCGCCATGCGGGCCCGGGAGCTCGGCCGAACCCCGATCGTGGTCGGCGACGAGGTCGACGTCGTCGGCGACCTCTCCGCCCAACCCGACACGTTGGCCAGGATCGTCCGACGCGGGGAACGACGAACCGTGTTGCGGCGCACCGCCGACGACACCGACCCGACCGAACGCGTCCTGGTCGCCAACGCCGACCAGCTGCTGATGGTGGTCGCCCTGGCCGACCCTCCGCCGCGCACCGGCTTCGTCGAGCGGTCCCTGATCGCCGCCTACGTCGGCGGACTCGAGCCCATCCTGTGCCTGACCAAGACCGACCTGGCGGCACCGGAACCCTTCGCGGCGCAGTTCGCCGGGCTGGACCTGACCGTCGTCACCGCCGGCCGCGACGACGACCTCGCGGTGGTCGACGACCTCCTCGTCGGCAAGCTGACCGTCCTGGTGGGTCATTCCGGCGTCGGCAAGTCGACGATGGTCAACCGCCTGGTGCCCGAGGCCAAGCGGGCCGTCGGGGTGGTGTCCGGCGTCGGCAAGGGCAGGCACACCTCGACGCAGTCGGTGGCCCTCCCCCTGCACGATTCCGGGTGGGTGGTCGACACCCCGGGGATCCGGTCGTTCGGACTGGCCCACATCGCCCCGTCCGACGTCATGATGGCGTTCTCCGACCTCGCCGAGGCCATCGAGAAGTGCCCCCGCGGCTGCGGTCACCTCGGCCCGCCGTCGGATCCGGACTGCGCGCTCGACGAACTGACCGGCCACGCCGCCGACCGCGTCGCCGCCACCCGGCGACTGCTGGCAGCGATGGCCGCCGACTAGCGGGATGGACTTCCTCGACCGCACCCGCGCCGGATACGACGCGGCCGCCGCCGAGTTCGCGGCGATGTTCGAACACCACCTCGACGACAAGCCGGTCGAGAGGGCCCTCCTGGGGGCGTTCGCCGAGCTGGTCCGCGCCACCGGAAACCCGGCGATCGCCGACGTCGGTTGCGGCACCGGCGTGACCACCAGGATCCTGGCCGAGCTCGGTGTGACCCCGACGGGAATCGACCTGTCCCCCAACATGATCGACGAGGCCCGTGCGCGGGCTCCGGGAATCCGGTTCGAGGTAGGCTCGATGACGTCACTCGACCTCCCCGATGGGACGGTCGGCGGGGTCTGTGCGTGGTACTCGGTCATTCACCTGCCCGATGCGTATCTGCCGCAAGCATTTTCGGAGTTCCACCGCGTGCTCGTCGACGACGGAGTGGCGCTGGTGGCCTTCCAGGTCGGCGACCGGCCCCGCCGGTTGACCGAGGCGTTCGGGGTGGCGCTCGACCTGGAGTTCGTCCGGCGCACCCCCGACGTCGTCGCCGCCGAGCTCGAATCAGCCGGGCTACCGGTCTACTCGACGACCGTGCGCGAACCGGACGACCACGGCGTGCACGCCACCCCGCAGGCCTTCCTCGTCGCGCGCAAGCGCCGTGCTCGTTAGCCTGGAACGGTCATGACTCCGGTACCCGAGATCACGCTCAACGACGGCGCGCAGATACCCCAGCTCGGGTTCGGCGTCTACAAGGTCGCACCCGACGAGACCGCCGCCGCGGTCCGGACGGCGCTGGCGGTCGGCTACCGACACCTGGACACCGCGGCGATGTACCACAACGAGGAAGGCGTCGGCCGCGGCATTCGCGAGGCGGGCGTCGACCGTGCCGACGTCTTCGTCACGAGCAAGCTCGACAACGGATTTCACGAACCCGACGCGGCGCGAAGGGCATTCGAGGACACCCTGACCGCGATCGGCTCGGACTACGTCGACCTCTACTTGATCCATTGGCCCCTGCCTACCCGCTACGGCGGCGACTTCGTCTCCACCTGGCGGACCCTCGAGGAGTTCGCGGCCGACGGTCGCGCGCGCAGCATCGGGGTGTCGAACTTCCACGTTCCGCACCTCCGGCGGCTCGCGTCCGAGACCGACACCGTGCCCGCCGTCAACCAGGTCGAGGCGCACCCCTACTTCACCAACGCCGCGGTCCGGGACTACTGCACTCGGCACGGCATCGCGTTCCAGGCCTGGTCGCCACTCGCGCGCGGCACGCTGCTCGACGACCCGGTCGTCACCCGGATTGCCGAGGCGGTGAACAGGTCGCCCGCTCAGGTGGTGCTGCGCTGGCACATTCAGCGCGGTGACATCGTCTTCCCGAAGTCGGTGTCGCCGGACCGCATCGCCCAGAACTTCTCGGTGTTCGACTTCGAGTTGAGTGACGCCGACGTGGCGGCGGTCGACGGCCTGGACCGGGGCCCGGCCGGGCGGGTTGGATCGAATCCCGACACGTTCGACGTCATCTCGCGGTGAGGTCCCGCACGGCGTCGGAGGCGGTTTGCGGCCCGGCCGAAACGGGCACGCACCCAAGGGCAAATTGCCAAAGGAGGCACATACATGACGAACGTTCCAACGATCGAACTCAGTACCGGCGCACACATTCCGCAGCTCGGTTTCGGCGTCTACCAGATCGATCCCGACGAGACCGCGGGTGCGGTCAAGACGGCACTCGACATCGGCTACCGGCACATCGACACCGCCGAGATGTACCAGAACGAGGCCGGTGTCGGCCAGGGTGTTCGCGATTCCGGGCTGGACCGCGCGGACGTGTTCGTTACCAGCAAGCTCAACAACGGATTTCACGAACCCGACGCGGCGCGCAAGGCGTTCGACGAGACGCTGAGCAAGCTTGGTTTCGACTACGTGGACCTGTTCCTCATCCACTGGCCACTGCCGACGCGCTACAACAACGACTTCGTCTCGACGTGGCAGACGTTGGAGGAGTTCCGGCGTGACGGCCGGGCCCGCAGCATCGGGGTGTCGAACTTCCAGGTCGCGCATCTCGAGCGACTGGCCAACGAGACCGACACCGTGCCCTCGGTGAACCAGATCGAAGTGCATCCCTACTTCGTCAACGACGAGGTGCGCCAGTACTGCATCGAACACGGCATCGCCGTGGAGGCCTGGTCCCCGATCGCCCAGGGCAAGGTGCTCGACGACCCGGTCGTCACGCAGATCGCCGAGGCGTCGGGCAAGTCGCCGGCGCAGGTGGTGCTGCGCTGGCACATTCAGCGCGGTGACATCGTGTTCCCGAAGTCGGTGACGCCCAAGAGGATCGAAGAGAACTTCGCGTTGTTCGACTTCGAGCTGAGCGACCACGACGTCGAGGCGTTGACCGCGCTCGACAAGGGTGAGGACGGCCGGACCGGGCCCAACCCGGACACGTTCGACTACATCCCGGACTGATCACCGAGAACGCCAAACGGCGGGGAGATTGCTCATCGCAATCTCCCCGCCGTTGTCCGTTCGAAGCCTAGGCCGTCACCTTGGCGCGGCGCCGGGCACGCACGGCGGCGATCGCCGACTTGAGTCCGCGACGCTCGCCGGGCTCGAGTTCGGCGAACATCCGCTCGCTTCGGGTCTCCGGGGCGTCGTCAGCGGTGTCGCGGAGGAACTTGTCCGGCAGCGACAGCTTGGCGATGGTGCGCCACGTCTTTCCGTATTGCACCGCGAAATTGCCCGTCGTGTACGGCAGGTCGTACTTGTCGCAGATCTGCCTCACGCGGACGGCGATCTCGGCGTACCGGTTGCTCGGCAGATCCGGGAACAGGTGGTGCTCGATCTGGTGGCACAGGTTGCCGCTCATGAACCGCAGCGCGGGACCCGCCTCGAAGTTGGCGCTGCCCAACATCTGTCGCAGGTACCACTGGCCCCTGCTCTCGCCCACCATGTCGGTCTTGGTGAACTTCTCTGCGCCGTCGGGAAAGTGACCGCAGAAGATCACGGCGTTGGCCCAGACGTTGCGGATGACGTTGGCCACCGCATTGGCCGTCAGCGTCGACTTGTACGTGGCTCCGGGCGACACGGAGGTCAGCGCCGGGTACGCGACGTAGTCCTTGAGCAGTTGGTGACCGGCCTTGACGCCGAACTCGCGAATGCGCTGCATCGTGGCGGCGCGGTCGTCACGCCCCTTGGAGATCTTTCCGAGCTCGAGGTGCTGCAGCCCGACGCCCCACTCGAACCCGATGGCCAGCAGCGTGTTGAACAGCAGGTTGCCGTACAGGTTGAACGGCGTCCACTTTGCGTCGCGGGTCACGCGGATGACGCCGTAGCCGACGTCGTCGTCCATCCCGAGGATGTTGGTGTACTTGTGGTGCATGAAGTTGTGGGTGAACCGCCAGTGCTTGGACGCCCCGCTCATGTCCCACTCCCACGTCGAGGAGTGAATCTCGGGATCGTTCATCCAGTCCCACTGGCCGTGCATGACGTTGTGGCCGATCTCCATGTTCTCGACGATCTTCGCCACGCCGAGGGTCACGGTGCCTGCCCACCACGCCGAGCGCTTCGAACCCGCGGCCAGCATCAGCCGGCCGGCGACCTCGAGGGCGCGCTGCGCGGCGATGGTGCGACGGATGTAGCGGGAGTCGCGTTCACCGCGGGAGTCTTCGACGTCCAGCCGGATCGCGTCCAGCTCGTTGCCCAGATTTTCGATGTCCGCTTCGGTGAGATGCGTGAACGCCGGTACGTCGGTTATTGCCATCGTCAGCCTCCTGTCTACTGCCTACGCTAGCGTAACCTACGATCCCGTAGGTTACTAGCCAGTAAAGCTCAGACGTCCAGGACGCAATCGCCGGACGCTGCGGAAATACACGTTTGCACGCGGCTCCCGGGTTCGTGTTCGACACCCGTGCGCAGGTCCCTCACGTGCCCCTGGACCAGCCCGACGACGCACGACTGGCAGATGCCCATCCGGCATCCGAACGGCATCCGGATGCCCGCGTCCTCCCCGGCGTCCATCAACGACGTGGCGGCGTCGACGTCGACGGTCTTGCCGCTGCGCTCGAACGTGACGGTGCCGCCGGTGCCGTGCGCCGCGGCGCGCGTGGCGGCGAACCGCTCCAGGTGCAGCCTGTCCCCGATGCGCTCCGCCGACCAGATCTGATGGGCGTCGTCAAGCATGCCCTCGGGACCGCACGCCCACGTCTGGCGCTCGCGCCAGTCGGGCACCACGTCGGACAGCTTGGACAGGTCGAGTCGGCCCTCCGTGCGCGTCGGTCGCACCGTCAGCCGGTACCCGTCGTGCGCGTCGTGCAGCCGATCCAGTTCGTCGGCGAACATCACGTCGGACCGCGTCGGCGCGGAGTGCACGTGGACGACGTCGGTGATCTGGTCGCGCCGCGCGAGCGTGCGCAGCATCGACATCACCGGCGTGATGCCCGACCCAGCGGTCAAGAACAACACCGAGGCCGGCGCCGGATCCGGCATGACGAAGTTGCCCTGCGGTGCCGCCAGCCGCACGATGGTCCCCGGAGTGACCCCGGCGACCAGATGACTGGACAGAAAGCCCTCGGGCATCGCCTTGACCGTGATGGTGATGGTCCGATCCCGGGTGACCGGGGTCGAGGTCAGGGAGTACGACCGCCAACGCCACCGACCGTCCATCAGCACCCCGATGCCGACGTACTGACCGGGCTGGTAGTCGAAGTGAAAACCCCAGCCCGGCTTGATCACCAGCGTCGCGGAGTCGACCGTCTCGCGCCGCACCTCGACCACGCGGCCGCGGAGTTCGCGCGCCGACCACAGCGGGTTGGCCAGCTTGAGGTAGTCGTCGGGCAGAAGGGGCGTGGTGATGCGCCCGACCACCGAACGCAGGGCCTGCAGACCCGGATGCTTGCTGGCGCCCTTGAGAGTTGGGCGAATCGTGTCGGCCACGTTGGCCGCGACCTTGATCTCGTTCTTGGCCATGACGGCTCCTGCTTCACCTATGCCCGAATGTCCGCGAAACGGCTCACGGCCAGCAACCTACGGTACCGTAACCTGCGCTCTGGCAGCCAGGCGTCAGAGCAGTTCGAGCAGAAACGGCAGCTCCTGCGTGGCGTACCAGGCGAGGTCGTGGTCCTGGGCGTCACCGACGGTCAACTCCGCGTCCTCGTCCCCGAAGTCGGCCAGGTCGACCACCGCGATCGCGGCCCGCACGGCCGGCTCCGCCGCAGCGTTGTCGAGGTACGCGGCGACGACGTCGCCCACGCCGATCGGCCCCGCCAACCGCACCACGGCGTCGTCGAGATCCGGACGAATCGTCGCCCCCTCGACGTCGGCGACCAACACGGCGCGCCGCAACGGGAGCCCGTCGTCACTTCCCCGGTCGCTCCGCTCCTGCCCGTCGTCAGCCTCCTCGGCGGCCAACAGCCGCAGCGACGCCAACGCCGCCTCACGCAACGCGACTTCGGCGAGCTCGTCGTCGTCGCCCTCGGCATAGGACTCGCGCAGTGTCGGGGTGACCGCGAAGGCCGTCCCGCTCAAGGCGTGCATGGACTGATCGGCGACGAGCCGCTGGAGCATCGCCAGGGTCGCGGGAATGTAGACACGCACCAGGGCAGACTAGCGGTCTACTCCCGGTCCCCGATCAAGGTCGCGACGTGGTCGTCGACGTAGGTCGCCGCCGAACGCGGCGGTCGCTCGTAGGACGTGCTGACAATGGGCCGCTTCGGCAACGTCACCCTCGGAAGGTCCACCTCGTGGTAGTCGACGGTGGAGAGCAGATGGCTCATCATGTTCAGCCGAGCGTGCTTCTTGACGTCGGACTCCACCACGTACCAGGGGCTCTGCGGGACGTCGGTGTGCGCCATCATCTCGTCCTTCGCCCGCGAGTAGTCCTCCCAGCGGTACACCGACTCCAAGTCCATCGGGCTCAACTTCCACCGCCTGAGCGGATCGTCCATCCGGGATGTGAACCGGCGCAGTTGCTCGTCGTCGGAGACGGAGAACCAGTACTTGCGCAGGAGGATGCCGTCCTCGAGAAGCATCTGCTCGAAGACCGGCGTCTGACGCAGAAACAGCGAATGCTGTTCCGGCGTACAGAAACCCATGACCTTCTCGACGCCGGCCCGGTTGTACCAGGAGCGGTCGAACAGCACGATCTCACCCTTGGCGGGCAGCTCTGCAACGTAACGCTGGTAGTACCACTGCCCACGTTCGGTGTCGTTGGGCGCAGGCAGGGCGGCGATCCTCGCGACCCGAGGACTCAGGTACTCGGTGATGCGTTTGATGGTGCCGCCCTTGCCCGCCGCGTCGCGCCCCTCGAAGACGACGGCGATGCGCGCCCCGGTGTGGCGGGTCCACTCCTGCAGCTTCACGAATTCCGTTTGGAGGCGGAACAGTTCGGCCTCGTAGACGGCAGTGGGAATCTTCGGGTTCTTCGACTTCTTCGCGGCCTTGCTCTTGCCCATCGCCAGATCGTAGTTCGATCGGCACCTACTGCGCCGATTCGAGCAATTCGTCGAGCGACTCCCGCAGCAGGGCGGGCAACATGTCGACGTCGCTCATCGCGTCACGGTCGGCGTTGACGCCGAAGTAGAGCATGCCGTTGTAGGACGTCACCCCGATGGCGAGGACCTGCTTGTTGAGCAGCGGCGGCACCGAGTAGGTCTCCAACAGCTTGGTCCCCGCGAGGTACATCTGCTTCTGCGCGCCGGGCACGTTGGTGATCAACAGGTTGAACTGCCGCGCCGAGAAGCTGGTGGCAACCCGAGTTCCCATGGCGTGCAAGGTCGGTGGGGCAAACCCCGACAAGGTGACGATGGTCCTGGCGTCGACCAGGCTGGCCGCCGTCGAGTGCGACTCGGTCGCATGGGCGATCTGCGACAACCTGACCACGGCGTTGCCCTCGCCCGTCGGCAGGTCGACGAGGAACGGCGAGACCTCCCTGATCGCCTGACCCGGCCCCGCCACGTCGAACTCCGCCTCGGGGTAGACCGACATGGGCACCATCGCCCGAATCGTCGACGACGTGGTGACCGGCTCCCCGCGGGACAGCAGCCAGTTGCGCAACGCGCCGGCGATAACCGCGAGGATGACGTCGTTGACGTCGCAGTCGTAGCGCGCCCGCAGCTTCCGGTAGTCGTCGAGCTGATGCCCGGCGACCGTGAAGCGCCGGTTGCGCGAGACCGTCGTGTTGAGCGGACTGCTCGGGGCGGTGCCGCGCGCCAGCGTGCGGGCGACGACGGCGAACCTGCGCCCCGCCTCGGCCAGCTGCCCGGTGCTGGTGACGGTCTCCACGACCGCAGAGCGCACCGCCTCCAACTGCGTCCCGGGCCGGGCGACGAACTCGCCCACGGCGCCGAGGGCCAACCGGGCGTCACTTGGTTCTCGGGCCGGAATCCAGATGTCCTCGCCGAACTCCGGCGGCTTCTGGGTGCGGTCGGCGATCACGTGGCCGATCTCCAACGCCGTCATGCCGTTGATCAGCGCCTGATGAGACTTCGTGTAGATCGCGATGCGATTCTTGGCCAGACCCTCGACGAGGTACATCTCCCACAGCGGACGGGACTTGTCGAGCGGCCGCGAGCCGAGCCGTGCGACGAGGTCGTGCAGTTGGGCGTCGCTGCCTGGAGACGGCAGCGCGGACCGGCGGATGTGGTAGGTGATGTCGAAGTCACGGTCGTCGATCCACACCGGGCGAGCCAGTCCGCGGGCGACCTCGCGCACCTTCTGCCGGTACCGCGGAATCTGCGGCAGCCGCCGTTCGACCGTCTCGAGCAGAGTCTCGTAGCTGAGCCCGGTGCGCGGCTTTCGCAGGATCGACAGCGACCCCACGTACATCGGCGTGGCCGTGTTCTCCAGGCGATAGAACGACGCGTCGGCGGCCGACAACCTCGTCACCATGACCCGCCCACCTCCCTTCGTTCCACGCCCGATCCCAGCCACGGTAACCGGCGAAACCCGAGCGCCGCATTACGGGTGCGCGGAGGTGTCCCCACGCCGTGGGATCATGAATCGTCTGCGCCTCTCCAGCAGATGTCGTCCATTCGCCTCGACCGCTGGAGAGCAGCCGTGACCGCATCACGCATACCGACTCGTCGTACCTCGTTCACCTCGCCGGTCGTGGACTACGAACCGCCACCGCTCGGCACCTGCCCGCCGCCCTCGTCCGCGGCCATGCACCGCCACACGTCGCGACCACTGCGATCGGTGCCCACGGCCCCGCCCGGCGCAGACCACGCCGTGGAGCCGCCGCCACGGGCCGCCGCCGTCTTCGCCGAGACCACGCTGCGCCGCGTCCTGGAGGTGTCGGACCGGCGGCGCCCGGTCGCCCAACTCCGCCCACTGGTCGCACCGGCACTGTTCGACGCGGTGGCGGCGTTCACCACGGCGGGGTCGCGCGACGGCGCGGCCGTGCTCCGACGGGTCCGGCTGCGGCCCGTGCACGTGCTCGACGGCGAAGCTGCGGCCGCAGAGGTCTTCGCCACCTACTCGCGGGGACGCCGCGTCCGCGCCATCGCCGGCCGCGTCGAATTGGTCAAGGGCCGGTGGGTGATGGTCGCCCTCCAGGTCGGCTGATTCCGCCGACCCGGTTCAGCCGCGGCGCGCCTTGGGCGGCCCACCACGGGTCTGGCGACGCGCGGCTTCCCGCCGCTCGCGGCGAGAGCCACCGGCGGGCGCCGCGTGCCGGCCGCCACCACCCTCGCGCTGTACCTCGGCCGAGCCGTCCTCGGCCGGACCGGAGTACGTCATCGGACGTGACTGCTCTTCGTCGATTCCCTTGACGCGCAACGCAGCTGGCGCCTGTCGAACCGGCTCGGGAGCCACCTCGTCCTCGTCGGCGTCGACGTCGGTCACCGTGTCGACCTGGCGCGCCTTCGCGGCGGCGGCGGCATCGGCGGCGAATTGAGCCAGGTTCGGGGGCGCCGAGGTGGCACCCACCTGCGCGGCGGGCGGCTGGGCCGCCTGCACCTGCGCGTTGAACAGCAGCCCGACCGACTCCTCCTTGAGCCCGTCGAGCATGCCCATGAACATGTCGTAACCCTCGCGCTGGTACTCGACGAGCGGATCGCGCTGGGCCATGGCACGCAGGCCGATGCCCTCCTTGAGGTAGTCCATCTCGTAGAGGTGTTCGCGCCACTTGCGGTCGATCGTGGTAAGCAACACGCTGCGCTCGAGCTGACGCATGGCACCTTCGCCACCGATGGCGGTCAATTCGGCCTCCCGCGCCGCGTAGGCGCGCCGGGCGTCCTCGATGAGGGCTTCGCGCAACTCGTCACTGGTCAGCTCACCGGGCTCGCCGACGGCATCCGAGTCGACCAGGTCGTGGTAGTCGATGCCCACCGGGTACAGCAGCTTGAGCGCGTCCCACAGTGCGCCGAGGTCCCAATCCTCCGAGTAGCCCTCCGACGTCGCACCGTCCACGTAGGCGTTGACCACGTCTTCGACCATCTGCTTGGCCTGCTGCTGCACTTCCTCGCCCTCGAGGATGAGCCGCCGCTCGGCGTAGATGACCTTGCGCTGCTGGTTCATCACCTCGTCGTACTTCAGGACGTTCTTGCGGACCTCGAAGTTCTGCTGCTCGACCTGCGTCTGCGCGCTCTTGATGGCCCGCGAGACCATCTTGGCCTCGATCGGCACGTCCTCGGGCAGGTTGAGGCGGGTCAGCAGCGATTCGAGCGTCGCGCCGTTGAAGCGGCGCATCAACTCGTCGCCGAGCGAGAGGTAGAAGCGCGACTCACCGGGGTCGCCCTGACGGCCGGACCGGCCGCGCAGCTGGTTGTCGATGCGGCGGGACTCGTGGCGCTCCGTGCCAAGCACGTACAGCCCGCCGACGTCGCGGACCTCCTTGGCCTCCGCCTCGGCCTCGGCCTTCACCTGAGCCAGCACGTCGTCCCAGGCGGCTTCGTAGTCCTCGGGCGTCTCCACCGGGTCCAGACCGCGTTCCCGGAGTCGCTTGTCAGCGAGGAAGTCCACGTTGCCGCCGAGCACGATGTCGGTGCCGCGGCCGGCCATGTTGGTGGCGACGGTGATGGCGTTGCGCCGACCCGCCTCGGCGATGATGTTGGCCTCTTGCTCGTGGAACTTCGCGTTCAACACGTTGTGCGGGATCCGGCGCTTGGTGAACTGCTTGGACAGGTACTCGGAGCGCTCGACGCTGGTCGTGCCGATGAGAACCGGCTGACCCTTCTCGAAGCGCTCGGCGACGTCGTCGACGACGGCGATGTACTTGGCCTCTTCGGTCTTGTAGATCAGGTCGGACTGGTCGGTGCGAATCATCTCGCGGTTGGTGGGGATGGGCACCACGCCGAGGCCGTAGATCTCGTGCAGCTCGGCCGCCTCGGTCTGGGCGGTACCGGTCATGCCGGAGAGCTTGTCGTAGAGGCGGAAGTAGTTCTGCAGGGTGATCGTGGCCAGTGTCTGGTTCTCGGCCTTGATCTCGACGTGCTCCTTGGCCTCGATCGCCTGGTGCATGCCCTCGTTGTAGCGGCGCCCGACCAGCACGCGGCCGGTGAACTCGTCGACGATGATGACCTCGCCGTCGCGGACGATGTAGTCCTTGTCGCGGGAGAACAGCTCCTTGGCCTTCAGGCAGTTGTTCAGGTAGCTGACCAGTGGCGAGTTGGCGGCTTCGTAGAGGTTCTCGATGCCGAGCTGATCCTCGACGAACTCGACGCCGATCTCGTGGACGCCGACCGTGCGCTTGCGGATGTCGACCTCGTAGTGGACGTCCTTCTCCATGAGCGGAGCGAGCCTGGCGAACTCGACGTACCAGTTGGACGCGCCGTCGGCGGGGCCGGAGATGATCAACGGCGTCCGGGCCTCGTCGATGAGGATCGAGTCGACCTCGTCGACCACGGCGAAGTTGTGGCCGCGCTGCACCATGTCCTCGACCGTGTGCGCCATGTTGTCGCGCAGGTAGTCGAACCCGAACTCGTTGTTGGTGCCGTAGGTGATGTCGGCCGCGTACGCCACGCGGCGCTCGTCGGGCGTCATCTGCCCGAGGATCACGCCGACCTCGAGGCCTAGGAAGCGGTGCACCCGGCCCATCCACTCGCTGTCGCGCTTGGCCAGGTAGTCGTTGACCGTCACCACGTGCACGCCGTTGCCGGACAGGGCGTTCAGGTAGGCGGGCAGCACGCAGGTCAGGGTCTTGCCCTCACCGGTCTTCATCTCCGCGACGTTGCCGAAGTGCAACGCGGCGCCACCCATGATCTGAACGTCGAACGGCCGCTGGTTCAGCACCCGCCAGGCGGCCTCGCGGGCGACGGCGAACGCCTCCGGCATGATGTCGTCGAGCGTCTCACCACCGGCGACGCGCTTCTTGAACTCGTCGGTCTTGGCGCGCAGTTCGTCGTCGGAGAGCTTCTCCACGTCGTCGGACAGGGAGTTGACATAGTCAGCGACCCTCTTGAGGCGCTTGACCATGCGGCCTTCACCGAGACGGAGCAACTTCGACAGCACGCTAATTTCCCCTGTGGGCTCGATGGAACTCGTAATACTTCAAACGAGGTCCATCGTAGGTGACTGGCCGGGCCGAACAGCCGACGCGCCGCACGGGGCGGTCGCGCCGGCTGCGCGGCGCCTCGCGGCTACGACAGGCGGATGAGTCCGTAGTCGTAGGCGTGACGGCGGTAGACGACGGTCGGCTTGTCGCTTTCCTTGTCGTGGAAGAGGAAGAAGTCGTGGCCGACGAGCTCCATCTCGTAGAGCGCGTCGTCACAGGTCATCGGCGTGGCGGTGTGTTCCTTGGTGCGCACGATCCGGCCGGGTTCGTGATCGTCGAGGGCCGGGGTCTCCTCCTCGGCGGGTGCGGACAGCGGCTCGAGGAGGTGGTTGAGTGCGGTTGCCTCGGCGAGAGACACGGGCGTCTTGTCCCCGTAGTGGATCTTGCGGCGGTCCTTGCTGCGCCGGAGGCGGTTCTCGAGTTTGCTTACCGCCGACTCCAGCGCAGCGTAGAAGCTGTCGGCGCAGGCTTCGCCGCGCGCAACTGGCCCTCGGCCCCTGGCCGTGATCTCGACGTGTTGGCAGTTCTTGCGCTGGCGGCGGTTGCGTTCGTGGTCGAGTTCGACGTCGAACAGGTAGATGGTGCGGTCGAAGCGCTCGAGGCGCGCCAGCTTCTCGGAGACGTAGGTGCGGAAGTGGTCGGGAATCTCGACGTTGCGGCCCTTGACGACGACCTCGGCGCGGGGGCCGTCGTGCGACTCCTCCTCGGCGCCCACCATCGCTGACTGGTTGGTGTCCATGGATTGTATTGACATACTTGGCAACTCGCTTCCTCTCGGCGTCGCACGCGCAACGGCGTGCCGGCATAAAACGGGAGCGCGCCGGGGGAAGCCCGATAGAAGTCCGCCCGCGGCGCAAGGTGTCGAGTGCTCACCTCCTCGCTTTTCGGGCGATGTGGCGCCATTGGTTCTAGACGCCGCCGTGAGTCGTTCACGGGTGGTTGGCCCCGACGGTAGTCCGTGTTCACCCGCCTGTGCCACATATTCGGCACACGTGTTCTCAGTTCTTCATTCCGGTTTGATCTCGTGGAAATCTGACGGCGCCGCGGATTGCGGATCAGGCGTGCGCGACGGCAAGGATCGCGGCAACGTGCACACCGGCGGTTTGCAGGACGCGGACCGACTCACATGCCGTGGCACCCGTCGTCACGACGTCGTCGACGACGATCACCTCGCCGCCCACCCGCTCGCGGACCCGTACTCGCCCCGCGACGTTGCGCTGCCGCTGCCCGGGCGACAGCCCGACCGAGTCCCGTGTGAAGGCCCGCATCCGAAGGGCGGCGACGACGACGGTGCCGGGCACGGCGGCGGCCTCCGCGACGGCCGTGACCGGGTCGCCACCCCGTCGCCGCGCCGCCGACCGCCGGGTGGGCGCGGGAACCACCGTCAGCGGGGCCTCGACGACGCCCCACGTCAGGAGCCGGGTCAGCCCCGCGGCCACCGCGACCGCGAGCGGCTCGACGAGGTCGGTGCGGCCGTGTTCCTTCATCGCGATGATCGCCGCGCGGCGCGACCCCGCATACCGGCCGAGCGAGAACACCGGCACGCCCGGATCGAGGCGGGGCGTGATGACGAGTGGCTCGTCGGTGTGCACCGCGAGGGATTGGGCGCACGTCGGGCACCATCGCGTCCCCGGCGCCCCGCAGCCACCACACTCCAGCGGAAGGACGAGGTCGAGCAGCATGGGTCAAGTGTCGCGACGGGGTCCGACACTCATTTCTTTCTCCCCGAACGTGGAGTTTTCCACTACTTCTCGGCGATCTCGCGCCAACAACTCCACGCTCGCGGGGGCTCGTTGGGCCTAGCCGTACCTCGTCACCACGGCCAAGTGGGCGACCTCGAAGTCGCTGTCAGTTCCTGGAGCCGGCAGTCTGCCGCGCGGTAATAGACGAGGGACGCCATGCGTCCCCCTTCGTCGGCGGCGTCGTCAATTGCGTCGAGGACGAAGCCTTTACTGCGCAGTGAAGGTCCTATGATGCGTTCTACTGCCTTCGAGAAAGTCTCGGCCATCGTCCTTGATTCTTGCTCAAGTTACGTCCTGCGGCGGGTCCTTACAACGCTAGGTTTTCGAACGAAACTTCATCGACCACCGGACTGAGTTCACACGCATCCCGAACACCCGGCAACCATCGGCGTCGTAGAACGAGACAGCGAAGTCGGCACGTGTGCTGTCGTTGAGGCGAGAAGGCGAATCAGCAGCGGAACGAGTCATCAAAAGGTGGATGCCCCGCAGGAGCTTTGAAAGTCGCCTCCAAATCCTCGACCGATGCCGACAACAGATGCGAAAGCTTCACCAGCACCGCGAGGCCTACCCGTCCCCTCGCTCTGGCCACCAAACCTTTCGGGTTCAGAAGGGACAGATAACCGTCTGTGTCCATTTCGCCGATTGAATACCCGGGCGCTAGCTGATCCTCGCGTGAAGCGAACCTTCAGACGAAGACGCCCGCGCTTCGCACGCAGACTCGTTCCGAAGACACCGAAAAGATACCGCTCAATGGTCCGCAATGACATGCCACACAGCTCGAATTGCTTTGGAAGCAATCGTTCCGCCACGGAGAGCGTGAACGACTCCGCCCCGTCGCCCCGGATATAAAACCGGATTTCACCGCCCGGATCGGTCCAGGATATCGCGGAGTCTGGCGATCCTACAGGTGTGAAACCGTAACCTGCCAGTGCCGCCCATTCGGTGAGCCCATTGAAGATCTGCACACTATCCACCTCGGGACGCCACTTGATTTCGCCCGGCGCCTCAGGGTGTCGGGCGCCCGATAATGAATTCCATTGCCCTAACGCACACCGCCCAACAAGCTATTGCACGCAGTCTTGCGCCTGCTCAGGCCGACCAGTAGTTCGTCCGACGCGATGGCGTCAGCGGAACCACGTAGCGGGTGACGGAATCCGATCGTCGACCGCCCAACCCGCAATCCACAATTAGCGCATTTGATAAGTGTAGTAGTTTCCTATTGCAGTCAAGGCCTTAGCGGTCAAATCCGAATGGCGCTCGGACATGACCGACTCCACGAAATCTCCAGCACCGTTCAAATCCATCGTCGACCAATCGGGGTTCACCCGCATTGCTTCGTCGAGCAATGCCCGAACCGACTCTTTCGCAACCCCGGCCTCAAACCCGTACTTTGATTCGAACTCGTCGGTGTTCTTACCCGGGTACTTCTTCAGATAAAGCACAATTGCTTCACTCACATCAAATTGTTTGTCAGCCACCCATTAGCCTCCTCGCTCGAAAATTATGGTTATTTCGCCCGTATCCGGGTCAATCTGCACGATACGGGTGACATAAGGGTTCTCCATGAGGCGCGGTATTTCGACATTTTGCCATATGTTGCCCGGCCGCAGATCACTTCCAACGATCGCTGTGACGTCGCCGCGTGCATTGTCCGCGTACGCGGTCGACGCATCCTCCCAGAATCTCACCGACTCCGGATCGTGACGATTCCAGATCGGCAGCTCGTTCATTCCGTTTTCGGTGAGCGTCATCTCCAACGTCGTGCCGTGGGTGCCCTCCGCAATCCGTTCAGCGATACCTGAGCAGTCTGGTCCAACACCAATACCGTCGGCATCACGCCCCGACCAGTAATAGGCCGAGTTCGGATCGGTAGTCGTGAGATGACGGAGGTCTTCGAGTGACGGCAAGCTTCCCTGCGGGTACATGCCGTCCGCGTCCAGCGGCGGCAACTCGTAGTTCTCGTGCGGATGCGCATGATCGTGGTGATCGTGGTGACCCAGATCCTCGTGGGTTTGATCGCCTCCCGACGACCCCGAAGAGTCATGGCTCCCATGCCCGGACCCACCATCCGATCCATGCCCGGACCCGCTCGAATCATGGCCAGATCCACCGGACCCGTGGTCGCCAGACGCGTGTCCCGAACCCCCGGCACCGTCTCCGACCTCCCCGCTGTGCGCGCCGACGCTGACAGGGACCTTGTCGTCGGCCCCCGCAGCAGACGACAGCCCACCGCCGTCGCCGGCCGCCGCCGCGGGTTCGCTTGCAGCGGAACCGGTCTCGAAGGGTCCGCCCGATGAGCGCGGATTGCTCTCGGCGACCTGCGCCGGCTCAGATCCGTGCGACGGGGGCGGCGGATCCGCGGAATGCGGAGGCGCGGCCGGCGCATCTGCGTGCGGCGCGGGCGCTTCCGAGGCGTGCGGCGCGACGGAATCCCCCGAATGCGGCGGCGCGGGGTCCGCCGACGACGGTGAAACCGGCTCTGCCACGCGCGGTTCGGGTTCGGGAGCCCGAGGTGGCGCGGTGTCGACCGGCGCCCGCCCGCCGGGCGCATCCGGACGTGGAGCGGCCGGGGGGTCCACCGGCGGCCGGCCGACTGGCGCCGATTCCCCCGGCGCCGCCCCGGGCGCAGAACTCTCGGGCACCTTGATGCCGTCGAGGTCCTTGGCGACGCGACCAGCCTGGGTGGCGACACTCTCCGACGCCGCCCCCGCGACGCCCTCGCGCACCGCACCGGCCGCCGCTCGCTCCTCGGCCGAGGCCGCCCGTCCGGCGATCCCCGCACCGTCCGCTGCCGCGTCGGCCTCGCCGGCCCCGGGGATCAAGAAGGACCCCACCTGGGCGACGTCGTACCCCAAGGCGCGGAAGGGATGCCCGGCTTCGACGTCCTTCCAGTCGACGACGCCCTTGACCGTGTCGAGGGCGCCCTGCGGATCGCTGGCGATCTTCTGCGCCAGCAGGGCCGGGTTCGTCAAGACGGCGGCGGTCTCGCCCAGTCCCTCCCACGTCTTCGCCGCACCGGACGGGTCGTAGAGGAACCGAGTCGGATCCAGCTGACCGATGCCCTGCGCCGTCTCGGCGACGAACTTGAACGCACCCTCCGACCCGTCCACGAGCGCGTTGAACTCGAAGGCCAGCGCGCCCCCGACGTCCTGACCCAGGACGCTGGTGAACTCCTTGGTCGCCCACGCCTCGAGGGAGTTTGTCGCGGAATCCAACTCGTTGATGCCCTGGTTGAAGAGCTGGGTCATCGCGTCGGCTTCGCGCTTCATGTTGTTCAGGACCGTCTTGATCTCGTCGGCGATCTTGCGGATCTCGTCCATCGGGTTGTGTCCGGTGAAGATGCCGCCGATGGTCTCCAGCACCCCCGACGGGCTGAGCTGATGCAGGAGGTTGCGCACGGCGTTTTGGGTGGCCTCCACCGTGCCGGCAAATCCGTCGACGGACGTGGCCAGCTTCTGCGCCTCGGCGGCGATCTGCGTCAGGCCGCCACTGATCTTTCCCAGGGCGTCGGTCATCTGGCCCGACTCCGGGATCTGCTGGGCGCCCAGGCCGGGACCGGCCGCCTCGACCTGACCGGCGAGGCCGCCGATGGTCGTGGCGAAGCTTCGCCAAGCGCCTGCCGCGGCGCGCATCTCACCGGGGTTGCCGTCGGGCCATACGTCGCCGACGAAGGCCTCCACCAACGACCAGCCCAACGGTGCGGCAACGCCGGACCCCAGCGGCGGCGGCATGCCGGGTGCGCTGAACCCCGCCGGAGCCGCCGGCACGGGGACCGCCGACGTGCCTCCGCCGACCGTGGAGGAGGCGTTCGCGTGCCCGTAGTTCGCGGCGGAGGTCTGAATGCCGAATCCCACCCGACGTCCCGCGTTGACGGCCGATGCCGCGGCGTCGAGCAGCGCCTTGCCCGACGAGGTGTATCCCTGCGAGAACATCAGACCCGCCGCGTCGTGTCCGAACAGCGCGCCGGCACCCGACAGGGACGAGTCGAGTGAGCCGACGGCCGCGGCGATCGCGTCTCCCTCGCCGGCAACGGAGGTACCGATCGCCGCCAACGCGGCCGGGTCCACCGAGATGGGTGGTGCCACGCCCTAGCCCCAGTTGCGCACGTTGGTCTGCGCGGCCCCGGAGTAGTTCTCGTGTGCGCCCTCGGCGATCTGACGCAAGCGCGCCAGGGCATCTCGCATCTCCTGGGCGCCCTGCTCCCAACGGCGTTGCGCCGAGCGTTCGGCCTCCCCGCCGTCGCCGTACCAGGACGTGCCCAGCGCGGCGACCGAACTCCTGGCGTGGGCCAGGTGTGCCTCCAGTTGGGAGTCGAACTCCGACATCCGGTCGACGACGGCGAGCAGGGCCGCGGGGTCGACCTGAAAGCCGCTCACAGACCGGCCTCCGACACGCGAGCCGCACCCGACGCGTCGGTGGCGTCGTATCGCTGGGCCGCGTCGTCCAGCAGTGCCGACATCCTTGCCAGCCCGTCGACGACCTGCTGGGCGCCGTCGTGCCATTCCCGCCACACCGCGTCGTAGGCCGACGCCGCCTCGCCGGACCATCCCGGCCCCAGCAATCCGGACACCTCACCGTCCAGCGAGCCAAGACCCGTGCGCAAGCCCGTGGCCACCGACTCCAACTCACCCGCCACCGTGGCAAGCACGGACGCGGTCACGCGCAAATCCGACATCGAATTTCACCCCCCGCTAGATCGCCGACCAATTCAGCGTAACGCGGGGCGCGGAGGCCCAAATGCACTGATTCAGAACACTTTTGACAGCGAACTCACAGGATGTTCATGGGTAACGGTCAGCCGGGGAGCACCGGAATGGCCCCGGCGACCATGAGCGGGCGCACCTCGGCCCACATCAGATCGTTCTCGGCGGCTGACCCCGAAAGCTGCAGCACCCCACGCTGATCGGCGACGTACAGCGTCGACGGGTTCGCCGCGACGGTTGAGACCGGGGCCAGCAGGTTACGACTCGGACCGTCGGAGTTGACGCCGTCGAGGTTGACGTAGGACACCGGATGCTGCGGATCGGTGCGGCTGACGACGATGTCGTCGCCGGTGCGCCAGGACAGCGACACCGCCGTGTCACCCAGCCCAAAACCGAGCCGTCGTGGATAGGTGAGCGCGTAGAGCCCGCCCTGCGTCTGCTCGACCCCGGCGAGGATGACCTGCCCGTTGACGACCATCGCGGCGCGGGTGCCGTCCCGCGACAGCTGCAACTCCGTCACCGGTCCAGGGAACTTGGTGAACACCGCCGTCGCGTCGACGGGGATGCGCGCGGGCTGACCGGATGCCGCTTCCTGGATGACGCGGACGACGTTGTTGCCGTCGACCACCACCCAAATCGCGTCGTCGAGTGACCAACTCGGACGCGACAGCGTGCGGCCGTCGATGGCTTGCGAAGAGTCCCCGCCGAGTTGGCCGATCCACAGGGACGACGCCATGTCGGGCGCACCCGGGCGCAGCGTCACCACCGACGCCACCTCTTGCCCGCTGCGCGACAGGGTGGCCGCCGTCTGCCCCGGCAAGTTCCCGAACGAACCCGCCACCCGCGGCGCCTTCTGCCCGTCCAGCGACACCAGCGACCCACCGATCAGGGCGTGCAATCCCGCCGCGGCTCCGGGATCGGCACCAGGGTCGGTGGCGGCGACGTCGGAGGAGTTCCACCCCGCGGCAAATCGGTCGTCGAGGGCCGCACCGTCGGCGTTGATCACGTACGGCCCGTTGACCCCCGCCCGGTTCAGAGTCCAGATGATCTGCGCGGCAAGCAATTGCCGCGAATGGGGATCGGTGGTCGACAGGCTCTCCAGGTCGACGCGCGCGCCGCCGTAGCCCCGTCCGACACCGGTCTTGCCGCCGTCGGCCCGGGTGACCGGACCCCGCAACCGCAGCGGCGCACCGAGCAGGTTGCGCACGGTGTTGATCATCTCGGGCCGCGGGCCGGCCACCAACTTGCTGACCAGTTCGGTGGGCAGTTGATCGGGATCGGACACCGCGACGTAGCGCGGATCGGGGACGACGGTCTTGCCGGTCGGGTCGACGAAGTACAGCGTGCTGCGCTTGTAGGTCGCCAGGAATTGCTGCCAGTCCAGGAAGACGCCGTTGGGCAGCTTGTCGATGCGCCAGCCACCCGGGGTCTTCACCAGTTCGATCGGGCCGGGGTCCGGCAGGGCGCCGTCACCGGTTTCGAACACCCCCATGTCGGACAGCGATCCGAGGATGTCGGCCTTCATGGTCACCGAAACACGTTCGGGCTGGCGTGTTTCGACGAACACCACCCGGTCGATCAGCAGGGCGCTGCCGGCGTCGTCCCAGGAGTTGGACGCCGACTCGGTGAGGAACTGACGGGCGGCCAGATGCCGATTCGCGGGATCGGCCGTCGCCTTGAGGAACTCGCGCAGCAGGACGTCGGGATCCATGCCGGGGGTCGGCGTCGGCAGACTCGGCGGCGCAGGCCGGTCCATGGTGCCGAGCGCTTGAGGCGCCGACGAACTCGGTACGCCCGCACACCCGGCCAGGGTCAAGGCGATGGTGAGCAGCAGGGTGACGGCGACCAGCGCGCGTCTCACGCCCGCTCCCCCGCGGGTTCGCGGTCGCGGGCCGGTGTGGCCGACGGCTTGTCCGGACCAATGGGCTTGAGCGGCAACGGACTCGCCGTCACCTTGTGACCACGGACCAACGGCAACGTCAGTCGGAAGCAGGCACCCTTGCCCGGCTCGCCCCACGCCTCGAGCCGGCCCTGATGCAGCCGCGCGTCCTCGATGGAGATCGCCAACCCCAGTCCGGTGCCACCGGAGCGGCGCACCCGCGACGGGTCGGACCGCCAGAACCGGCTGAACACCAGCTTCTCCTCGCCGGGGCGCAGCCCGACGCCGTAGTCGCGCACCGTGACCGCGACGGTGTCCTCGTCGGCGGCCATCCGAATTCGCACCGGCTTGCGCTCGGCGTGGTCGATGGCGTTGGCGATCAGATTGCGCAGGATGCGCTCCACCCGCCGCGCGTCGACCTCGGCGATCACGGCCTCCGAGGGCATGTCCACCACCAGGTCGACCGAGGCGTCCTTGGCGAGGTGACCGACGTTCTCCAGGGCACTTCCCACCGTCAGGCGCAGATCCTCGGACTCCACCGACAGCTCCGCGACACCCGCGTCGTGGCGCGAGATCTCCAGGAGGTCGCTGAGCAACGTCTCGAACCTGTCCAGCTCGCTGACCATCAACTCCGTCGCGCGTCGCAGCGCGGGTTCGAGGTCGTCGCTGTGGTCGTAGATGAGGTCCGCCGCCATGCGCACGGTGGTCAACGGCGTCCGCAGTTCGTGGCTGACGTCGGAGGTGAAGCGGCGCTGCAGGTTTCCGAATTCCTCGAGCTGGGTGATCTGCCGTGACAGGCTCTCGGCCATGTCGTTGAAGGACACTGCCAGGCGGGCCATGTCGTCCTCGCCACGGACCGGCATCCGCTCGGTCAGGTGGCCCTCGGCGAACCGCTCGGCGATGCGCGACGCCGAGCGAACCGGCAGCACGATCTGGCGTGCCACCAACAGCGCGATGGCGGCCAGGAGGCCTAGCAGCACGATGCCACCGGTGGCCATCGTCCCCCGCACCAGCGCGATGGTGCTCTCCTCGTTGTTCAACGGAAAGATCAGGTAGAGCTCGAGATTGGTGACCGGTGACGACGTCGGACTGCCGACGATCAGCGCCGGGCCGGAGAAGCCGTCGGTGTTCACCACGGCGTACTGGTAGCTGACCTGTCCGGCCTTGACGAAGTCGCGCAGCGCGGTGGGGATCTGTTGCACCGGACCCGCTGCGGTCGCCGCCCGCGGTCCGTCGCCCGGCACCACCAACACCGCGTCGAAGGCACCGGCAAGTCCCGCCCCCGAGTCGACCTTGCGGTCGACGAGGGTGTTGCGCGCCAACTGAAGACTGCTGTCCAGCGAGCGCGTTTCCTCGCCGCCGACGATCCCGCTGACCGTCGTGCTGGCGCGCTCGATCTCCTCGGTGGCCGCGCGCACCTTGATCTCGAGGATGCGGTCGGTGATCTGGCTGGTCAGCACGAAGCCGAGCACCATGATAACGGCCAGGGACAACCCGATGGTGAGCGTCACCACCCGCAGTTGCAGCGAACGACGCCACGCGAAGCCGAGCGCTCGGCCCAAGGTGCCGAGGCCCCGCAGCATCGGAGCCGAGCGGCTTCGAATGCGTCGGCGGGAACCCCAGATCACGGGGGTCCGGCCTTGTACCCCACTCCTCGAACGGTGAGCACCACCTGCGGGTTCTCCGGATCTGTCTCGACCTTGGCGCGCAACCGCTGGACGTGCACGTTCACCAGACGGGTGTCGGCGGGATGCCGATAACCCCACACCTGTTCGAGCAGCACATCCCGAGTAAACACCTGCCGCGGTTTACGTGCCAGCGCGACCAACAGGTCGAACTCCAACGGCGTCAGGGAGATCTGCTCTCCGCCGCGGGTGACCTTGTGGGCGGGCACGTCGATCTCGACGTCGGCGATCGACAGCATCTCGGCCGGGCCGTCGTCGTTGCGGCGCAGCCGGGCCCGCACGCGCGCGACGAGTTCCTTCTGCTTGAACGGCTTCATGACGTAGTCGTCGGCGCCGGACTCCAGGCCGAGCACCACGTCGACGGTGTCGGTCTTGGCCGTCAGCATGACGATCGGGACACCCGAGTCGGCGCGCAGCACGCGGCAGACGTCGATGCCGTTCATGCCGGGCAACATGAGGTCCAGCAGCACCAGATCCGGTCGCAGTTCGCGGACCGCGGTGAGCGCCTGGCTACCGTCACCGATGACCGCGGTGTCGAAGCCCTCGCCCCTCAGGACGATCGTGAGCATCTCGGCGAGCGACGGATCGTCGTCGACGACCAGAATCCTTTGCCTCATGGTGCCCATCGTGTCACCGAAACGCGATAAACCTGGGTTACCACACCGGGCGTTTTGCCCGCAGATCAGGACGTCAGAGCCTGCGCCAGGTTCTGCGGCACCACGTCGGGTCCGGCAACGACCCAGCGCCCCTGCCAATTCACGTCGGCCAGCGCGGCGTAGGCCGCCCCGGTGCGACGCTGAAGACCGTCGTCGCGCTCATAGGCGTCGCGCGTGCGGTCGGCGTCGGCCGCCTCCCTCCGCAACGCCCGCTCGGCGGCCAACTCGGTGGGCACGTCGAGCAGCACCTGCCAGTCCGGGCGTGGGAGGGCGAAGCGACCGAACTCGAGTCTGCCGACCCAGGCCACGACGCCGCCCTCGACGTCCTGGTGCAACCGGGCCGCGCTGTAGGCGGCGTTGGAGGCGACGTAGCGGTCCAGGATGACGACGTCGTGCTCGGTGCAGAGCCGTTCGATCTCGGGTTTGGCGTCCGCCCGGTCGAGGGCGAACAACGTAGCCATCGCGTACACCGAGGACGACAGGTCGCCGTGCTGGCCGTGCAACGCCTCGGCGGCGATGTCGGCGTGCACCGATTCGTGGTACCGCGGAAAGGCCAGGCGGGCGACCGTCCTGCCCGTCGACTCGAAGGACGCCTGCAGGCCGTTGGTCAACGTGCGTTTGCCGGCGCCGTCGACTCCCTCGATCGCGATGAGCACGGCCGTCAATCTATCCCCACACGCGAGTGGCCAGCCACCACACGCCAAACACGGTGAGGCGCGCGGTAACTGGCCACTCGGCGAGTGCCGCTAGTAGCGGTAGTGCTCCGGCTTGTACGGGCCGTCGACGTCGACGCCGATGTACTCGGCCTGCTCCTTGGTGAGCTTGGTCAGCGAACCGCCGAGGGCCTCGACGTGGATCTTGGCGACCTTCTCGTCGAGGTGCTTGGCGAGGCGGTAGACCTCGTTGTCGTACTCGTCGTTCTTGGTCCACAGCTCGATCTGCGCGATGACCTGGTTGGAGAAGCTGTTGCTCATCACGAACGAGGGGTGCCCGGTCGCGTTGCCCAGGTTCAGCAGACGACCTTCGGACAGCACGATGATCGAATGACCGTCGGGGAAGATGAACTCGTCGACCTGCGGCTTGATGTTGATCCGACGAATGTCCTTGTCCCGCTCCAGGCGAGCCATCTCGATCTCGTCGTCGAAGTGACCGATGTTGCCCAGGATGGCCTGGTGCTTCATCGACCGCATGTGGTCGAGGGTGATGATGCCTTGGTTGCCCGTGGCGGTGATGACGATGTCGGCCCAGCCGATGGCCTCTTCGACGGTCTTGACCTCGAAGCCGTCCATCAGCGCCTGCAGGGCGTTGATCGGGTCGATCTCGGTGACCGCGACGCGGGCGCCCTGCGCCTTGAGCGCCTCGGCGCAGCCCTTGCCGACGTCGCCGTAGCCACACACCAGCGCGGCCTTGCCGCCGATGAGGACGTCGGTGCCGCGGTTGATGCCGTCGATCAGCGAGTGACGGGTGCCGTACTTGTTGTCGAACTTGCTCTTGGTGACCGAGTCGTTGACGTTGATGGCGGGGAACGTCAGCTCGCCGGAGGCGGCGAACTGGTAGAGCCGCAGCACACCGGTCGTGGTCTCCTCGGTGACGCCCTTGACGGACTCCGCGACCGTGGTCCACTTGGTCTTGTCGGCCTCGATCGAACGACGCAGCAGGTTCAGGAACACCTTGTACTCGTCGGAGTGCTCGTCGTCCTCGGGCGGCACGACGCCGGCCTTCTCGAACTGCGCGCCGCGCAGCACCAGCATCGTGGCGTCGCCGCCGTCGTCGAGGATCATGTTCGCGGGCTCACCCGGCCACGTCAGCATCTGCTCGGCGCACCACCAGTAGTCCTCGAGGCTCTCGCCCTTCCAGGCGAAGACGGGAACGCCCTTGGGCTCCTCGACGGTGCCGTGCGGGCCGACGACGACGGCCGCGGCGGCGTGGTCCTGCGTGGAGAAGATGTTGCACGATGCCCAGCGGACCTCGGCCCCGAGAGACACCAGGGTCTCGATCAGCACGGCAGTCTGGATGGTCATGTGCAGCGAGCCGGAGACCCGGGCACCCTTCAGCGGTGCCACGTCGGCGTATTCGCGACGCAGCGCCATCAGGCCGGGCATCTCGTGCTCGGCGAGGCGGATCTCCTTGCGGCCGAATTCGGCCAGTTCCAAGTCGGCGACCTTGTAGTCGATGCCGTTGCGGACGTCGGCGGTCAATGTTGGTGCAGTCATGTAGAGCCCTTACTTCGTTGGTTCTCGGGTCGTCAAATGCCATGTGCGCACGCATGGTGCGCCGGCGACACCCGAAGCCTGCGGACTCGCGGGACAGGCGCGACGGCGCACTGCCGGCTAGGAGGTGTCTATGACACCGTATCGCTCGGCGAACGGTGTCATCAAACGGGCCAGGTCACGGGCAACGTCGTGATCTGCTTCCGGCGGCATCGACACGTAGCTCATCGCGAGCCGGACGATGGCTCTGGCCAGCACCCCGGCGTCTTCCTCACTGGCCCGGACCCAGCTGTCCATGAAGGTCGAGGTCAGTCGCTGCGAACACCTCGTGATGATCGGCGCGCTGTCGGTGGTGATGATCTGCAGCAGGTCGGGCTTCGCCGCGCCGGTCAAGAGCGAGATGACCAAGGGGTCGGACGCCGACTCCGCGAAGAAGGCCCGGAAACCCTCGAGGAAGGCAGCGTAGACGTTTCCGACGTTGCCCTTGATCGCGTCGTCCACCGCGTCCACCAGCCGGTCGGCCAACCGCAACGCGTAGCCCTCGGCCAGGCCCTGTCGCGACCCGAACTCGTTGTAGATGGTCTGGCGGCTGATGCCGGCCGCCTTCGCGACGTCCGAGAGCGTGATGGACGACCAGTCCCGCGCCAGCAGCATGTCCCGCATGCCGTCGAGGATCGACCCGCGAAGCAGCACTCGAGACGCCTCGGCGTACGGCACGCGCGTGGCCGTACGCCGGTCGCTCGGACTGTTCATACGCGCGAGACTATCGGGTGCAAGGGCGGTCAGCCTCGCGCAACCTCGACCATCTCGAAGTCCGATTTCGCCGCACCACAATCCGGGCAACTCCAGTCCTCCGGGATGTCGTCCCAGCGGGTGCCCGGGGCGATGCCGTCCTCGGGCCACCCCTTCTCCTCGTCGTACTCGAATCCGCATTGCACGCAGACGAACAACTTGTAGTCACTCATGCCGATACCTCCGTTTCCTCGAAGTCAACCTTCTCCCGGACCGCACAGTCCGGGCAGCACCAGTCGTCGGGCACTCGATCCCAGGGCGTCCCCGCCGGAAAGCCTTCGCGCGGTGCACCTTTGGCCTCGTCGTAGACGTAGTCACAACCGGGGCAGCGGTAGGCGCTCATTGGGGCTTCCCGTACTTGGCGAGCACCTTGTCGCGCATCCGCGGATGCACGTTCACGCGGGAGATGTCGCCGTCGTAGTGCGCCAGCACGCGGTGGTCCATGACCTTGCGCCACAAGGGCGGAAAGTAGGTCAGGCCGATCATCGAGGCGTAACCGCTCGGCAGGTTCGGTGCGCCGTCCATGCTGCGCAGGGTCTGGTAGCGACGCGTCGGGTTGGCGTGGTGATCGCTGTGCCGCTGCAGGTGGTACAGGAACAGGTTGGTCACCAAATGGTCTGAGTTCCAACTGTGTTGGGGCGCGCACCGCTCGTAGCGTCCGCTGGCGGTCTTCTGCCGGAGCAGACCGTAGTGCTCGAGGTAGTTGACCGTCTCCAACAACGCGAAGCCGAACACCGCCGAGATCACCACGTACGGAATGAGCGCGACGCCGAAGAACGCGATCAGCGCGCCGTAGAGCACCACTGACATCGCCCAGGAGTTCAGGACGTCGTTGGTCGGATGCCATGGGCTCTTGTCGAGCCGTCGCAGGCGTTGCGCTTCGAGCTTCCACGACGACGTCAGGCTGCCCCAGACGCTGCGCGGCAGGAACTCCCAGAACGTCTCACCGAAGCGCGCCGACGCGGGGTCCTCCGGCGTCGCGACCCGCACGTGGTGGCCTCGGTTGTGCTCGATGAAGAAGTGGCCGTAGCACGTCTGCGCCAGGGTGATCTTGCTCAGCCAGCGTTCGAGGGTGTCCTTCTTGTGGCCCAGCTCGTGCGCGGTGTTGATGCCGACGCCGCCCATCATGCCGACCGACAGCGCCAGGCCGATCTTCGCGGGCCAGCCCAACGAGCCGTCGAACCCGAGCCAGCCCAGGTCCGACGCCGTGAAGAGGTAGGCACCGAGGACGACGGTGAGGTACTGGAAGGGAATGAAGCTGTACGTGCAGTAGCGGTAGTACTTGTCGTTCTCCAGCCGCTCCATCACGGCGTCGGGCGGGTTCTCCCCGTCGGGCCCGAAGCGCCGGTCGAGCAGGGGCAGCACGAGGTACACCAGAATCGGGCCGATCCAGAACGGCACCTGCGCCGCGGCATGCCAGCCGAGCTGGTTGAGCGCCCACACCACCGGCAGCATCACCAGCACCGCCGTGGGCACGATCAGTCCCATCAGCCACAGGTATCGCTTCTTGTCCCGCCACCGGTCGACGGGCGTCGTGCCGTCCGCGGATTCCACGTGAATCGTCACCGCTTCACCTCCATGTGAGTGTCATCACCAACTGCGCTTGACTATAGACAGGCATTTGTCCGATGTCTAGACACAAGGGCGGGTTTTGTAAAGCAGCCGAACGTAGGCGAGCGCCGAAATCTACCCATGGGTCGTGACATGGCGGGAGGCACGGCGATCCCGCAGAAGTGGGCGACGGCGGGTCAGACCGCTGCGTCGGCGCCTTCGCGTTGACCAAGCACCGACTTGCGGCGGCCGTACAGCAGGTACAGCACCACGCCGACGACCATCCAGATGCCGAAGCGGATCCACGTCAACCCGGTCAGGTTCAACATCAGCCACACGCAGGCGACGATCGACACGATCGGCAGCACCGGAACCCACGGCGCCCGGAACCCGCGCTGCAGGTCGGGCCTCGTCCTGCGCAGCACGATCACTCCCGCGGACACCAGCACGAAGGCGAACAGCGTGCCGACGTTGACCATCTCCTCGAGACGGTCGATCGGGAACACCGACGCGGCCAGCGCGACGACGACCCCGACGAGGACCGTGATGCGCACCGGCGTGCCGCGGGCACCCGTCTTCGCCAGCTGACGGGGCAGCAGTCCGTCGCGCGACATGGCGAACAACACCCTGATCTGCCCGAGCAGCAGCACCATCACCACCGTCGTCAGCCCGGCCAAGGCGCCGATCGAGATCACCGTGGCGGCCCAGTCGACGCCGTTGGCGGAGAACGCCGACGCGAGGTTGGCCTGTCCGTCGGGGCCGGTCTTGAGGTCGGTGTAGGGCACCATGCCCGACAGCACCACCGTCACCGCGACGTAGAGCAACGTCACGATCCCCAGGGAGTACAGGATGCCCCGCGGCACGTCACGCTGCGGGTTCTTGGTCTCCTCGGCGGTGGTGGCGACGATGTCGAAGCCGATGAACGCGAAGAACACGATCGACGCGCCGGCGAGCAGCCCGTACCAGCCATAGGTACTGCCCTCGGCACCGGTGAGCAGCGAGAACACCGACTGGTCGATGCCGGTACCCGTGTCGCCACCGGATTCGGCGGGCGGAAGGTACGGCGTGTAATTGGCCGCCTTGACGTAGAAGGCACCGACGCAGACGACCAACAGCACGACGGCCACCTTCACCGCGGTGATGACGGCGCTGACGTTGGACGACAACTTCGTCCCCCGCGCCAGCAGCAGGCAGATCACCGTGACGACCAGCAGTGCGCCCCAATCCAGCGTGACGGGACCGAGGTCGACGGTGCCGCCCGAGAAGCCGAAGACGGTGCCCAGGTAGGACGACCACCCCTTGGCCACCACCGCCCCCGCCACCGCGAACTCCAAGATCAAGTCCCAGCCGATGATCCACGCCGTGAACTCGCCAAAGGTGGCGTAGGAGAAGGTGTATGCGCTGCCCGCCACGGGGACCGTCGACGCGAACTCGGCGTAGCACAGCGCCGCCAGACCGCAGGTGATCGCGGCGATGACGAACGACACCGAGATGGCCGGACCGGTCAGGTCGCCCGCCGTGGACGCGGTGATGGTGAAGATGCCTGCGCCGATGACGACCGAGACGCCGAAGACGGTGAGATCACGCCAGGTCAGGTCCTTTCGGAGCCGGGTGTCGGGCTCGTCGGTGTCGGCAATCGACTGCTCGACGGACTTGACACGCCACCGATCCGTCATTGTTTCTTCGCCCCTTCCGGTCGTATCCCCGGGAACTTACCCACTACCGTCCAAGCCATGGGCGAACATGCGATTGTCGTCGGCGGCAGCCTCGCCGGGCTCTGCGCCGCCAGGGTGTTGTCGGACTTCTACGACCGGGTGACGCTCTACGAACGCGACGAGCTCCCCGAAGAACCCGGCAACCGAACCGCGGTGCCGCAGGGCCGGCACGTGCACCTGCTGATGGCGCGCGGCGCGGCGGAGTTCGAACGGCTGTTTCCCGGTCTGCTCGACGACATGGTGGCGGCCGGGGTGCCGAAACTGGAGAACCGACCCGACTGCATCCACTTCGGCGCCGCGGGACACGTGCTGGGGACCAACACGACGCTCAAGCGGGAGTTCACCGCCTACGTGCCAAGCCGACCGCATCTGGAATGGCAGATCCGCCAACGCGCGCTCGCCATCGACAACGTCGAGCTGGTGCGCGGCAGGGTCGCCGAATTGCTGTACGCCTCAACGGAGGAACGCGTCACGGGCGTCCTCCTCGACGCCGGCGACCAGTCGACCGCCGTGCCAGCCGACCTGGTGGTCGACGCCACCGGACGCGGCACCCGGCTGCCGGTGTGGCTCGAGCAGTGGGGCTTCGGCCGGCCGACGGAGGACACCGTCGACGTCGGCATCGACTACGCGACGCAGCGGGTGCGCATCCCGGAGGAGGCGCTGGTGGAGAAGGTCGTGGTCGCCGGCGCCTCGCACGGGCATCCCGTCGGGCTCGGCATGCTGCTGTACGAGGACGGACTGTGGAGCGCCACGTCGTACGGCACCGGAAAGGTGGCGCCGCCGCAGAGCTTCGCCGAGATCTGCGACGCGGCCGACGACCTGCTGCCGCCGCACCTCAGCGGCGCACTGCGGGCCGGTGAACCCGTGGGCGACATGGCATTTCACAAGTATCCCGCGAGCCGATGGCGCCGCTACGACCTGATGGAACGATTCCCCGCCGGCGTCATCCCGTTCGGCGACGCGGTGGTGAGCTTCAACCCGACCTACGGCCAGGGCATGACCATGACCTCCATCCAGGCGGGCAACCTCCACTCCGTGTTGCGGTCGGGGGAACACGACATCGCCGGTGCGCTGGCACGCGCGACGAAGAAGACGACCTGGCCGGTGTGGACGATGAACGCCATCGGCGACGTGGCGCTGCACAACGCCACCGCCGAGGACGCGCCGTGGTGGTACCTGACCGTCGGCAACCTATTCGAACAGTTCCTCAGCGCGGCGGAGACCGACGCCGATCTCGCCGAGTGGTTCCTACGCCGGTTCAGCCTGCTGGACAGTCTCTACATGGTGCCGGACGCCAAGACGCTGGGTCGGACCGTCCGGCACAACATGGGTCTGCTGGTGTCCGAGAAGTACGGCCGGGCCAGGACGTTCATCCGGACCAATCGGTTCAGGACGTCACTGCACGGTCGAGATCCGGCTCCAAGTAGATGACCGTGGCCGCGGGCACCGCGGCACGAATCGCCGCCTCCGCGGCGTCGATCGCGACGGCCATCGTGGCGAGGTCGGTCTCCGCAGCGAGGGCGATCTTCGCCCCGACCAGCATGTCGTCGGGACCCATGTACTGCGTCCTGAGATGGATCACGCGGTCGACGTGGGCGGTCTGCTCCAGCGCGGCCCGGATCGCCTGGTCCTCCTGCGGGGTCGCTCCCTCCCCGATGAGCGCGCTGTGCATCTCGATCATGAGGATGACGGCGATCACCCCCAACAATGCACCAATGCACACCGTGCCGACGCCGTCCCAGACCGGGTTGCCCGTGAGGATCGTCAGACCGACACCGGCCAGGGCGAACGCGAGACCGATGAGTGCGCCGGTGTCCTCCAGCAGGACGACCGGCAGCTCGGGGTTGCGCGAGCTGCGGATGAACCGCCACCAACTACCGGTGCCCTTGATCGGCCGCGATTCGACCATCGCCGTGCGAAAGCTGTACGACTCCAAGCAGATTGCCACACCCAGGATGGCCACGGCGATTACCGGTGAGGTCAGCTCGTGGGGATGGACGATCTTCTCGTAGCCCTCGTACAAGGCGAAGGCGCTGCCGAGGGAGAACAGCACCAGCGCCACGACGAACGAATAGAAGTAGCGGCTACGGCCGTACCCGAACTGATGCAGCGCGTCGGGCTTCTTGGACGCCTCCCGCTGACCAAACAGCAGAAGACCCTGATTGGACGTGTCGGCCACGGAGTGCACGGCCTCCGCGAGCATCGACGAACTGCCCGTGATGAAGAAGCCGATGAACTTGGCCGCTGCGATGCCCGCGTTTGCAAGCAGGGCGGCGACGATCGCGCGCTTGCTTCCCGATGCCGACATCGCCTGCCCCGTCAGATTCCGACGGTGGCGCGAAACAACGCCGCGGGCTGCTCGGCCACCAGGCGGATGGGCCCGTCGTCGGCGGCCACCCACGCAGCGGCCCCCCGATCGAGGGTCAAGACAGTCGACTTCGCGTGGATCTGAACCGACCCCTCTGTGCAGAACAACACCTGGGGACCGTCGTGGCGCGCGGGTGCGTCGATCTCGTGGCCGAGGTCGTCGCCGTCGAGGCGCAGCATCGACACCGCGAACTCGGGCGCCGGCGTGTCGTACACGATCTCGACTCCCTCGCGCGTGGACCGTGGCCGAAGTTCGGACTCGTCGGTGGGGGTGAAGTCGAGGACCCGCAGCAGCTCTGGCACGTCGACGTGCTTGGGCGTCAGACCACCGCGCAACACGTTGTCGGAGTTGGCCATCACCTCGAACCCCATGCCGTGCAGGTATGCGTGAAGATTGCCGGCGGGCAGGTAGATGCCCTCCCCCGGCTTCAGGCTGATGCGGTTGAGCAACAGCGCGGCCAGCACGCCGGCGTCCCCGGGGTACAGCTCGCCGAGCTGCAACGCGGTCTTGGCCTCGCTCACGAATTCCGTTGCACCGGAACGCAAGTAGTTGACGGCACCGTCGAGCACCAGGGGCACCAGCGTGTCGAGGTTGGCCTGCGGTGCGGTGATCCACGTCGTGAACAGGGCACGCAACCCGTCGGCGTCCGCCTGACCCGACAACAGGTTTATGTACGGATCCAGGTCCGCGACCGTCAATGCCCGCAGCAGCTCGACGGTGCGGGCGACCGGTCGGAACCCCGCCAGGGCCTCGAAGGGGCCCAGCGCGACCAGCAGCTCGGGCTTGTGGCTTCGGTCGCGATAGTTTCGGGTGGGCGCCGAGACGGGGATGTGCAGACGGTCCTCGCGGGCAAACCCCTCAATGGCCTGTTCGGCACTCGGGTGCGCCTGTAGTGACAACGGTTCCTCGGCCGCGAGCACCTTGGCCAGGAACGGTAGTGCGTCGCCGAATCGCTGACGCGTGGCCGCGCCCAGTTGGCCGTCGGGATCTTCGGTGATGGTGTCCAGCAGCGATCGCTCGCCACCGTCGCCCTCGAGCCGCGCAGGGTCTCCAGGGTGGGCGCCCAACCACAGTTCGGCTTCCGGATGTGGTGTGGGACTGTGCCTTCCGGTGAGTTCGGCGATGGCGGTGTGGGATCCCCACGCGTAGGTGCGCAGCGCACCACGTAACACGTCCACTGGCTAACCTCGGACCAATCGAAGGTAGACCGCGGCCATCTCGAGGCGGACGGCCAGGACGAGGAGTTGCTGCTCACGGCGACCAGCCGGACGAGAGACCACGTCCTCTCCGACGTCGTCGGCGCTCACCACGTCCACGTCGTCGTAGCCGTTGAGCGCCGCCACCATGGCAGGCCGCTCTTCGTCGGTGGCGAACACGATGGCCCGCACCCTCTTGCCGAGCGGACCGTCGATCTCGTCGTCGTGGAAGATGGACGACTCGTAACTCGTTGCAGCACTGGTCAACCCCCGACGCAGGGCCGTCATGGCATCGGACAGGCCCACCGCGGCCGCCGGCTGTTGAGCGACGCGCAGCAGGGTCGAGCCCGCGTGCCGGGCGAGCGCGACACTGGCCGCGGTGCCACCGGCCAGGACGACGTCGCGGTCCGACATCCGTTCGGCGAGCGACTTGGCCGGGTTGGTGAACAGATCGCGCCCGGCGCTGTTGCGCAAGGTCGCGGCGTCCAGCGCGTCGGCCAGCTCGGCGAGGTCGACGCTCATCCCCGGAAGGACGACGTGCAGGACGGCAAGGCCGACGGCGAGGTACCGGACGAGAGCGAACTCGTCGGACACCAGCAGCCGTGGCGCCAGCACCACGGCCTTGCCAGCGGCGACCTCGCGAAGGGGACCTTCGTCGGGGGCGGCCACGACAACCCTTGCGCCGCGGCGGATCCCACTCGCGGCGGTCGCCACCAGCACGGGATCGGCGGCGTCGTCACCGGCGACGATCATCACGTCGAGGGCGCCGATCCACGGTGGCACCTCCGAGGCGACGACGATCGGAGCGCCCGTCGAGCCGCCGAACGCGGCGGTGAGCATCGCGCCCGCCGCCTCGGCAGCACCCCGGGTGGCCACCCAGATGACGGTGCGCGGGGCGTGGTCCCCGGCAAGGGCGGCCAGGGCGCCCTCGTCCAGGGCGGCGGCGGTGGCCCGCATCTGCGCACCCGCCATCGACGCCGCACGCAGCAAACCTTCTCGGTCGGCGGCGAGCAGACCCTCGACGTCGTCGAGGTCGACGGTCGCGTGCGGAGCGCTCACGTCGCGGTCCCGCCTTCGCTCGTCTTGGCGGCGATCTGGGCACCGATGTCGTCGACCAGCGTCGCGACGTCGTCGGCGCTTCTGGCCTCGACGTTGAGCCGCAGCAACGGCTCGGTGTTGGAGGTGCGCAGATTGAACCAGGTGCCTTCGCCGAGGTCGACGGTGACGCCGTCGAGGTGGTCGATCGACTGGATGCGACCGCCGAACGACTTCAGCACCGCGTCTACGCATGCCGGGGCGTCGGCCACGGTGAAGTTGACTTCGCCTGACTCCTCGTACCGCTGGTAGTCGGCCATCATCTCCGAGAGCGGTCGGTCCTGCTCACCGAGGGCGGCGAGCACGTGAAGCGCGGCGAGCATCCCGGAGTCGGCGCCCCAAAAGTCGCGGAAGTAGTAGTGCGCCGAGTGCTCTCCTCCGAAGATGGCACCCGATTCGGCCATCAGCGCCTTGATGTAGGAGTGCCCGACGCGCGAGCGCAGGGCGGTGCCGCCCCGCTCGACGATGAGTTCGGGTACGGCGCGCGACGTGATCAAGTTGTGGATGACGGTGGCGCCGATCTCACGACCGAGCTCCCGGCCGGCCACCAGGGCGGTCACCGCCGACGGCGACACCGGCCGACCGCGCTCGTCGACGACGAAGCAGCGGTCCGCGTCACCGTCGAAGGCGAGTCCGATGTCGGCTCCGGACTCCACGACGTGGCGCTGCAGGTCGACGAGGTTGGCCGGGTCCAGCGGGTTGGCCTCGTGGTTGGGGAACGTGCCGTCGAGTTCGAAGAACAACGGCAGCAGCGTGATCGGCGTCAGCGGCCCCAGCACCGCGGGCGTGGTGTGGCCGCCCATGCCGTTGCCCGCGTCGACGGCAACGCGCAGCGGGCGCAGCGCGGAGATGTCGACCAGTGACCTCAGGAAGTGTCCGTAGTCGGCGAGCACGTCGCGGTCCTCGACGGTTCCGGCCGCGCCGTCGTAGGTGGGCACGCCGGTGATCACCTCGTCGCTGATGGTGGTCAGTCCGCTGTCCTTGCCGACGGGCTTGGCACCGGCGCGGCACAGTTTGATGCCGTTGTACGCGGCCGGGTTGTGGCTCGCGGTGAACATCGCGCCCGGGCAGTCGAGAAGCCCGGAGGCGAAGTACAGCTGGTCGGTCGAGGCCAACCCGATCCTGGTGACGTCCAGGCCCTGGGCGACCACGCCCTCGGCGAACGCCGCGGCCAGCGACGGGGAACTGTCGCGCATGTCGTAGCCGATCGCGACCCGGTCGGCTCCCTCGCCGCGAACCAACCTGGCGAACGCGCCACCGACCTCGGCGACGAACTGTTCGTCGATCTGTTCGCCGACGAGTCCACGGACGTCATACGCCTTGATGACACGGTTGACAGCCGCAGCAGGCCTCGACATTGATCTCCTCGCACAGGGGACTCTTGGCGCAAGCCTATCGGCTCGGCAACCGACGCGCCGGTGGGTCATGCCCGAGGATCACTCGCGCTCTCGCACGAGCTCCGGCGACGAGCATCGGGCCGGCTTCCATTTAGTCCAGGGGGTCCGGCAACACGCGCAGGTGGCCACGTCGACGGCCGTTCTGCTCGGCGCGTTGAACCGGGGGTGCCATCAGCGCGCCTCCGCGCACACCGGTGACCGGATCGGAGAACCCGACGGGCGCGGCTGCCACGCCAGCGTCACGACCTTCGCGCACCGCGTCGGCGAGTGCCACGAGGTCGTCGTCGTCGGAATGTGACGGCAGCGGACCCGCGTGCCTGACGAGTTCCCATCCGCGCGGCGCGGTGATTCGTCCGGCATGGATCACGCACAAGTCCCACGAGTGGGGCTCGGATGCGGTGGCCAGCGGTCCTACGACGGCGGTCGAGTCCTTGTAGACGAAGGTCAGCGTCGCCACGGCGTAGTGCGGGCACCCGGGCCTGCAGCAGCGACGGGGAACGTTCACGGACACGAGGCTATCGCGCAGAAACCCCTCGGGTCCGCGACACGCGCAGCACGCAACGCGCCGATCTCCAACCGTTACGATCGCCGCATGGTCGACCGGCAGCCGTCACGTGCACATCGCGGACGCCGGGAGATGCGCGGCCCACTTCTTCCTCCCACCGTGCCGGGGTGGCGCAGTCGGGCCGAACGCTTCGACATGGCCGTGCTGGAGGCCTACGAACCGATCGAGCGCCAATGGCAGGAGAGACTCGCCGGGCTCGACGTGGCGGTCGACGAGATCCCCCGGATCTCGCCGAAGGATCCAGACAACATCCAATGGCCACCCGAGGTGATCGCCGACGGGCCCATCGCCCTCGCCAGGCTGATACCGGCCGGCGTCGACGTGCGAGGAAACAGCACTCGCGCGCGAATCGTGTTGTTCCGCAAGCCCATCGAGCGACGAGCCAAGGACACCGTCGACCTGTCGGACTTGCTTCATGACGTGCTGGTGGCACAGGTGGCCACGTATCTCGGCGTGGAACCCTCCGTCATCGACCCGACGGTCGACGACGACGACTGACCCCGGCGCGGGGTCAGCGCAGGATCAGATGATGCCGCGCTTGAGGCGACGCCGCTCCCGCTCCGACAGACCGCCCCAGATTCCGAAGCGTTCGTCGTGGGCGAGGGCGTAGTCGAGGCACCGGTCCTTCACCTCGCACCCGAGGCAAATGCGCTTCGCCTCGCGGGTCGAGCCACCCTTCTCCGGGAAGAATGCCTCGGGGTCAGTCTGCGCGCACAGCGCGCGCTCCTGCCATTGCTCGTCGTCGAGTTCCGGATCGCCGAAGGCACCAGCCTGATCGGGGACCACGCTCAACTGCGGACGGCCGATCACCCCACCCTGCGCCGGCCCGGTATTGGTATGCGGTTCGTTGCCTACTGAGCCGAGCATCCGACTGTCGAATCGGATGACACGATCGAAATCTACGTGCTCATAAGACATCTTCCGCCTCCTCACCTGTCTTGGAAATTCCCTGCTTCATCCCCACCACGCACCCTAGTGGCCCCAGTAATTCGAACAAGTGATCGAATCTCGGTCTGCGACACTGGAACCGGAAGCCAACCGGGAAATGACACTGATGTGATTAGACACGCGTTAGCTGCAGGGGTCAAGCGCAGGGACGCGATTTCATACCATCCCGTGACCAAACGTCGGCGCGTCGGATACCTGGCGTGTCGCGAAAGTGACCAAGTCGGCGCTCAAATGAAAGTCCAGTGGACCACGTCCGCACCGAAGCGCCTAGTGTCGATCGATGTGAAGGTCACAGTTCTGGTGGGCGGCGTCGGCGGCGCGCGCTTTCTGCTCGGCGTCCAGCAGTACCTGGGTCTAGGTCAATTCGCAGGCACCGCAACGGGGCCTGCGGGTGAGCACGATCTCACCGCAATCGTCAACGTGGGCGACGACGCATGGATGCACGGCGTCCGCATTTGCCCGGATCTCGACACCTGCATGTACACGTTAGGTGGAGGTATAGATCCCGACCGGGGCTGGGGCCACGCCGACGAAACTTGGCATGCCAAGGAGGAACTCGCCGCCTACGGCGTGCAACCCGACTGGTTCGGACTCGGCGACCGGGACCTCGCCACGCACCTGGTCCGCAGTCAGATGCTCAGAGCGGGCTACCCGCTGTCGCAAGTCACCGAGGCGCTGTGCGCGCGGTGGCAGCCGGGTGCCCGACTGGTGCCGGTCACCGACGACCGCAGCGAAACCCACGTGGTCGTCACCGATCCCGACGCAGACGACGGCAGTCGACGGGCCATCCACTTTCAGGAGTGGTGGGTTCGCTATCGCGCCCAAGTCCCCACCCACGACTTCGCCTTCGTCGGCGCCGACAAGGCAACGGCGGCACCGGGTGTCCTGGACGCGATCGCCGAGGCCGACGTCGTGTTCCTCGCCCCGTCCAATCCGGTCGTGAGCGTCGGTGCGATCCTCGCCGTGCCGGGAATCCGTGGCGCCCTTCGGTCGACCGCCGCCCCGGTCATCGGCTACTCCCCCATCGTCGCCGGGCGAGCACTGCGGGGGATGGCCGACGAATGCCTCACCGTCATCGGAGTCGAGACCTCGTCGCAGGCCGTCGGTGCCCACTTCGGGCCGCGTTCGGGCACGGGCCTGCTCGACGGGTGGCTCGTCGACGAGGGTGACACCGCCGCCGTCGACGGCATCGCCGTGCGCTCCGTGCCGTTGTTGATGACCGACCCGCAGGCGACCGCCGAGATGGTGCGCCACGGAATCGAACTCGCGGGAGTGGGCGGCGCGTGACCGACTCCGATCACATGGCCGACCACGGGGCTGCGGCCGCCCTGGAGATCCTGCCCGTACCCGGGTTGCCCCAATTCCGGCCCGGTGACGACGTCGCCGCCGCGATCGCCGCGGCCGCTCCCTGGCTGCGCGACGACGACGTCGTCGTCGTGACGAGCAAGGTGCTCTCCAAGAGCGAGGGCCGCATCGTCGCCGCACCGTCGGACCCCGAGGAACGAGACGCCCTGCGGCGCAGGCTCGTCGACGCCGAAGCCGTCCGGGTGCTGGCCCGCAAGGGCAGGACACTGATCACCGAGAACGCGATCGGCCTGATCCAGGCCGCGGCGGGCGTCGACGGCTCCAACGTCGACTCCGCCGAACTGGCGCTGCTGCCAGTCGATCCCGACGGAAGTGCCGCGCTGCTCCGCGACCGACTCGCCACGATGCTCGGCGTCACCGTCGGCGTCGTCGTCACCGACACGATGGGGCGGGCCTGGCGCAACGGCCAGACCGACACCGCCATCGGGGCCGCGGGTCTGGCCGTGCTGCACGGATACGGCGGAGCGCACGACGAGTTCGGCAACGAACTGGTGGTGACCGAGGTCGCCGTCGCCGACGAGATCGCCGCGGCAGCGGATCTGGTGAAGGGCAAGCTGACCGGCATACCGGTGGCCGTCGTGCGCGGACTGACGCTGCGCGACGACGGCTCCAACGGCCGCAGCCTCGTCCGAGCCGGCGAGGAGGACCTCTTCTGGCTGGGGACCGAAGAGGCGATCGCCGTGGGCCGTGGACAAGCCCAGCTGCTCCGCCGCTCCGTCCGCGCCTTCAGCGCCGAACCGGTCGACCCGGCCGTGGTGGAAGCCGCTGTCGCCGAGGCGCTTACCGCACCGGCCCCACACCACACGCGGCCGGTGCGGTTCGTGTGGGTCCGCGACGGCGACGTTCGCCAACGCTTGCTCGACGCGATGAAGCAACGGTGGCGCACCGACCTGCTGGCCGACGGCAGGCCAGCGGACGCCGTCGACCGACGCGTCGGCCGCGGCCAGATCCTCTACGACGCACCGGAGCTGGTGATCCCGTTCATGGTGCCCGACGGGGCCCACGAATACCCGGATGCCGCCAGGACGGCCGCCGAGACCACGATGTTCACCGTCGCCGCCGGCGCGGCGGTGCAGGCGCTGCTGGTCGCGCTCGCCGTCCGCGAGGTCGGCAGCTGCTGGATCGGGTCGACCATCTTCGCCGCCGACGTGGCGCGCGACGTGCTGGCGCTGCCCGCGGACTGGCAGCCGTTGGGCGCCATCGCCGTCGGCCATCCCGCCGAACCCCTGGCGCCACGGGACCCCGTGCCGACCGACGGGCTGCTGACCATCCGATGACCCTGCACGCCTCGGTCGTCGACGCGTTGACCCGTTGGCAACCCAGCGATCCCGCACAGGATTCGTTGCGGTACGCGGTACTCGCCTTCGTCCTCGCCAGGGACGACGCCTGCAGGAGATCATGCGCCCCAGGCCATGTCACGGCTTCGACGCTGGTGCTCGACCACACCGGCACCCGTACGCTGCTGACCCTGCACCCGCGGATCGGCCGCTGGGTTCAGCTCGGTGGCCACTGCGAGGAGTCCGACGTCGACGTCATGGCGGCGGCGGCACGGGAGGCGCGCGAGGAATCCGGGATCGACGGACTGACCGTCGGCGAATTACCGGTCGCCCTGCACGTGCACGCGCTCACCTGTTCGCTGGGCGCACCGACGCATCATCTAGACCTACAGTTCGTGGCCCGCGCGTCGCCGGACGCCCACGTCGCCATCAGTGACGAGTCGCTGGACCTTCGCTGGTGGCCGCTCGACGCCCTGCCCGAGGGGTCCGACTTCGGCCTGCGGCAATTGGTGCGAGCGGCTCAGACGTCCGTCGAGTAGCGGATTCCGCCGTCGGGGATGCGCACCCCCGGCCACACCCGGGCACCGCGAAGCAGCTCGCACCGCGCACCGATGTCCGCACCGTCGCCGATCACGCCGTCGCGGATCAGCGCCCGCGGGCCGATCCGCGCGCCGAAGCCGATGATCGACCGCTCGATGACCGACCCGGCCTCGATTCGGGCACCGTCGAAGATCACCGCGCCGTCGAGCCGCGCGCCGGGACCGATCTCGGCGCCCCGACCGACGACCGTTCCGCCGATGAGCAGCGCGCCCGGGGCCACGGCGGCGCCGTGGTGCACCAATTCCTCACCCCGGTGACCGTTCAGGGCCGGTGACGGCGCGATGCCCCGGACGAGGTCGGCCGAGCCGCGCACGAAGTCGTCGGGCGTACCCATGTCGCGCCAGTAGGTGGCGTCGACGTAACCGCACACCTTGAGCCCGTCGGACAGCAGCGCCGGGAACACCTCTCGCTCCACAGACACCGCCCGCCCCGTGGGGATGCGGTCGATGACCTCCCGCTTGAACACGTAGCAACCCGCGTTGATCTGATCGGTCGGCGGGTCCTGCGTCTTCTCGAGGAACGCGGTGACGACACCATTGGAATCGGTGGGCACACAGCCGAAGGCGCGCGGATCGCCGACCCGGACCAGGTGCAGCGTCAAATCCGCGTCGCGGTCGTGGTGGCTGTTCAGCAGGGCGTTGAGGTCGGCACCGGAGAGCACGTCGCCGTTGAACACTAGGGCGGTGTCATACCGCAGCTTCGACGCCACGTTGGCGATGCCGCCGCCGGTGCCGCGGGGTTCGTCCTCCACCACGTAGTCGATCTGCAGCCCAAGCTTGGACCCGTCGCCGAACTCGGCTTCGAACACCTCGGCCTTGTAGGACGTCCCCAGCACGACGTGCTGGATGCCCGCTGCCGCGATGCGCGACAGCAGGTGGGTCAGGAACGGAAGCCCTGCCGTCGGCAGCATCGGCTTCGGCGCGGACAGCGTCAGCGGGCGAAGGCGCGTGCCCTGCCCACCGACGAGCACCACGGCGTCGACCTGTGCCGGATTGACCGAACTCCCCATCGCCAGCCCCATCTCTTCATCGTCTTCTGGTCTTGCGCCGAGAACTGCCGACCACCAGTGCGGCCCGAGCGGCGAGCGCCGACCGGATGGCCCACCGAAGCGGAGCCTGCCACCAGCGAGGGTGCCGGTCGGCCAGGAAAGTGTAGGTGCTGGTGTGGTGGGCGGCCAAGTTGCGGGCGGGGTCGCGGCCCGTCGAATGCCCCTTGTCGTGAAGCACCTCCGCCGACGGCACGTAGACGTTCTGCCAACCCGCCGCGGCGAGACGATCACCCAGGTCAACGTCCTCCATGTACATGAAGTACCGCTCGTCGAACCCCGCGATCGCGTCGAAGGCCTCTCGGCGCAGTAGCAGACACGACCCGGACAGCCAGCCGACGGGACGTTCGCTGGGCTCCAATCGCTCCTGGCGGTAGGCGGCCGTCCACGGGTTCGACTTCCACACCGGACCGACCACGGCGTGCATGCCACCTCGGACCAGACTCGGCTGATGCCGTGCCGACGGGTAGACCGACCCGTCGGGATCGCGGATGAGCGGACCCAGCGAACCCGCCCGCGGCCACCGCCGGGCCGCCTCGAGAAGGACGTCGATGCTGCCGGGGCCCCACACCACGTCGGGGTTGGCGACGATGAAGAACTCGGGATCGCCGTCCGCCGAGCCGTCTTCCGCGCCGTCCGCGACGTACTTCCGCACCGCCAGGTTGACCGCCGACCCGTAGCCCAAGTTGGCGCCGGTGTGCAGCAGCCGGGCGTTCGGGTACTTCTCGAGCGCCTCCTCGGGGACCCCGTCGGTGGACCCGTTGTCGGCCATCACGACCGTGACCGAGCGCTCCGTGGCATGACCCAGCGAGGCCAGGAACCGGTCGAGGTGAGGACCCGGCGAATACGTCACCGTCACCACGATCAGACCCGGAGTCACGGCGTAGAGGGTAGTGCGCCGTCCGACAAGGCGGCGGCGAGCGCGTCGCGCCAGGGGCGGAGCGGGCTCAGCCCGGCGGCGGCGGACTGCTCGGATCCCAACGCCGAGTACGTCGGCCGCGGTGCGGGGCGGGGATGCCGATCCGTCCCGACGGGCCTGACCCGCTCCGGGTCGGCGCCAACCAATTCGAACACCGCGCGCGCCTGGTCGAACCGGCTGACCGCGCCCTGGTTGGCGGCATGCAGCACCGATTCCTCGATCGACCCGCCCACCACCTGAAGCAGCGCACCGACGAGGTCGCCGACGTAGGTCGGCGAGCCGATCTGGTCGGCCACGACGTCGACGGTCCCCTCTCCGGCGGCCAACTTCCGCATGCCGGAGACGAAGTCGCTGCCGCCCTCGGTACCCGCGTAGATCCACGCGGTGCGCACGACGTGCGCATTGGGCATCGCCGAGAGCACCTCGAACTCGCCCTCGAGCTTCGTGCGTCCGTAGACACTCCTCGGGCCGGTCTCGTCACCGATCTCGTAGGGACGCGGCGGCGCTCCCCCGAAGTCACCGCTGAACACGTAGTCGGTGGAGACGTGGACCAGTTCGGCGCCCGCCCTCGCGCAGGCGTGTGCGACGTTCTCGGCACCGGCGGCGTTCACTGCCCGGGCACCCGCCTCGTCCGCCTCGGCGTCGTCGACCTTGGTGTACGCGGCACAGTTGACCACCACGTCACCCGGGCCGAAGTGCCGTTCCGGTGCCGCAGGGTCGGTGATGTCGCACTCCGCGGAGCTCAAGGCCAGCACCTCGAACCCGCGCCGGCGCCCCTCGGCAGCCAGCGTTCGCCCGACGAGACCGCCGGCCCCAGTGATCACCAAACGCTCAGACATGTCTGGAGAGTCTGGCACGCCGCGGTGCGTTACCCCGTCTTCGGGCGACTCGCCAGTAGCCTGGGCTGATGCCAGGTCGCCTCTCCCGCATCGTTGCCGTGGTCGCAGCAGCGGTGATCGTCATCGGCACCGGTGTCGCCTGGGGCAAGATTCGGTCCTTCGAGAACGGCATCAACCACGTGTCGTCGGCGTCGCTCGGGGGCGGCGGCGAGGACGGTGCGATCGACATCCTGCTCGTCGGCATGGACAGCAGAACCGACGCGCACGGCAACCCGTTGTCCGCCGAGGAGCTGGCCACACTGCGCGCCGGCGACGACGTCTCGACGAACACCGACACCATCATCCTGGTGCGCATCCCGAACAACGGAGAGTCCGCCACGGCGATCTCCATCCCCCGCGACTCCTACGTGGAGGCGCCCGGCGACCTCGGCAAGACGAAGATCAACGGCGTCTTCGGCCAGGTCAAACTGGAGAAGATGAAGGAGCTCGTCGAACAGCAGGGCGAAGACCCCGCCGTCGCCGAGCCGAAGGCCACCGAAGCGGGTCGCGAGGCTCTGATCAAGACGGTGGCGACCCTGACCGGCGTGACGGTCGACCACTACGCCGAGATCGGACTGCTCGGTTTCGCCCTCATCACCGACGCCCTCGGTGGCGTCGACGTCTGCCTCAAGGATCCCGTCTACGAGCCGCTCTCCGGCGCCGACTTTCCCGCAGGCCCGCAGAAGCTGAACGGCCCGCAGGCGCTGAGCTTCGTCCGCCAGCGCCACGACCTGCCACGGGGTGACCTCGATCGGGTGACGCGCCAGCAGGCCGTGATGGCAGCCCTTGCCCACGAGGTGATTTCAGGGAAGACGTTGTCGAGCCCGGCCACGCTCAACCGGCTGCAGGACGCCGTGCAACGTTCGGTCGTGCTGTCCGACGGCTGGGACATCATGGACTTCGTCACCCAGATGCAGAAGCTGGCCGGCGGCAAGGTCGCCTTCGCCACCATCCCGGTGCTGCAGGAGGACGGCTGGAGCGACGACGGCATGCAGAGCGTCGTGCGGGTCGACCCCACCCAGGTGCAGGACTTCGTGACGGGACTGCTCCACGACCAGGACGAGGGCAAGACCGAGGTGCTCGCGTACTCGCCGAGCAAGACGACCGCGGACGTGGTCAACGACTCCGACATCAACGGTCTGGCCGCCTCGGTGTCGGAGGTGCTGACCGGCAAGGGGTTCGTCGCGGGCAACGTCGGCAACAACGAGGCCGAACGCGTGGCGAGTAGCCAGATCCGCGCCGCCAAGACCGACGACCTGGGTGCGCAGGCGGTGTCGAAGGAGCTGGGCAACCTGCCCGTCGTCGAAGATCCGTCGATGGCGCCAGGGTCGGTCAAGGTCGTGCTCGCCAGCGATTACACCGGTCCCGGATCGGGACTGGGCAACGAGGTCGCCAGCGGGGACGCGACCGGTTCCACCGTCGACCCGGCGGCCGCCTCGTCGACCGACGCACCCCTGCCCGCGCCGCCCATCATCACCGCGGGCGCCGACGGACCGGAGTGTGTGGCCTGACGAATCTTGGCTCGGCGGTACTTGATCCGCTACTGGCCCTCCCCTCCGCACCCCGCATCACCCATTACGACGACGCCACGGGCGAGCGCATCGAGCTGTCGACGGTGACCCTGGCCAACTGGGCGGCCAAGACGGGCAACCTGTTGCGCGACGAGCTTGGCGCCGGGCCCGGCAGCCGGGTGGCCGTCCAACTGCCCGCCCATTGGCAGACCCTTGGCGTACTGCTCGGAGTCTGGTTCATCGGCGCGGAAGTCGTTCTCGGACAAGGTGACTGCGACGTCGCCTGTTGTACGGTCGACCGCCTGGACGAGGCGGACGCCGCCGTCGGGCAGATGGGCGCCGTCGTGGCGTTCTCCCTCGACGCGTTTGGCAAGCCGGTCGCCGACCTCCCGTTCGGCATCACCGACTACGCCACCTCGGTCCGTGCGCACGGAGACCAGATCGTCCCCGAGCGCCAGCCCGGCCCCGCGCTCGACGGGGTCTCCACCGGCGACGTCCTCGCGGCCGCAACCGCGTCCGCCACCGCGCGTGGGCTGAACTCGGGGAGCAGGGTGCTCTCGTCGGCGCCCTGGGACACGGCCGACGCCGTCGTCGACCGCGTACTCGCGGTCTTGGTGGCGGGCGGATCCCTGGTCCAGGTCGCCCATCCGGATCCCGCCGCGCAGGTACGCCGCCGCGAGGCCGAGAAGGTCACCGCGGAGCTGGGATAGGCCCCTCGCCGACGTCCGGCATGCCCAGGTAGGACGTCACCACGCTCTGCGCAGCCTTCGGGGTGCCGTCGGAACGGAAGATCCCGAGGGTGTCGTCGGGCTCGCGACTGTCGGAATTGCGGTCGCGCATGGTGTAGACGTACACCGGACCGGCGTAGGACAGGCTGCGCCACGTGCCGAGCATGTCGTCGAGATACTCCGCCTGTGCCTTCTCGCCGACCTCGGAGGACGGTTCGCCGTACTCCGTGGCCCAGATCTTCTTCTCCCCGTCACCGTTGGCGAGCATCACCCGGCGAATTTCGCTCAGCTGATTCAGCGGGGCGTCGGGATGCCAGCTCTCGGAGAACTTCATCGAGTACTGGTAGGGGTGAAAGGCCAACGCGTCGAAGAAGTTCCGCGCACCAGCGGTGTACATCCCCGAGACGAACTTCACCGGATCCATGGTGATCATCGCATGGTCCACGACGGAGCCCAATCCGGCGGCGACCACCAGTGCCGAGGGAGCGGCGGCCTTGATCGCCGGGTACGCAGCCTTGAGGAGGTCGGCGTAACCCGCCGGATCCGGGGCGGGTGCGTAGAACGCCGACCAATTCGGCTCGTTCCATATCTCGTAGGCGGAGATCTTGCCGCGAAAGTGCTCGGCCACCTTGCCTGCGAACAGACCGAACGCCGCCGGGGACGCGGGCCGCCCCGCGATCGCGGGCTGGCCCGGCGCCACGGCCCATCCCGGCGGGGAATTCAACGTAGCCAGAATCGACATGTGTTGGGAGGAAACGGCATTGACCGTCTTGTCGACCATGCTCCAGTCGTACACGTCCGGACTGGGCTGGATCGCCGCCCACGGGACCAACAACCTCACGGTCGTGACGCCCAACTGCTTCATCCGCCCGACGGCGTCGACCACTTGGGGCTGCGGCAGTCCAAGCAGGTCCGAGTCCGCGATGCCCACCGTGGTGGAGCGCTGGTCGACCGCCGAGGAGGCGCCCGACGTCGTGGGTTCGGCCGCCGGACGCGGCGCGTCCGTGGGGTGACCGCAGCCGGACACCAACACCGCGGCCGCCGCGATCACCACGCCCAACCGTCGAAGGCCCGGCAGTGGCGCTCGGAGCATCGAGGTCTCCAGTGTTCGGGAGTCGGGGTAACCGGCATCACACTACTAGAACGTGACGCCGGGCTACCGGCTCCGAACTCCTCAGCGCAGCAGGGCGCGTGACATCACCACGCGCTGAATCTGGTTGGTGCCCTCGTAGATCTGGGTGATCTTGGCGTCGCGCATGTACCGCTCGACGGGGAAGTCGACGGTGTAGCCGTACCCACCAAACAGCTGGACGGCGTTGGTGGTGACCTCCATCGCCACGTCGGAGGCGTAGCACTTGGCGGCCGAGGAGATGAAGCCGAGGTTCGGTTCTCCGCGCTCGGCGCGGGCTGCTGCGGTGTACACCATCAGCCGGGCGGCCTCGATCTTCATCGCCATGTCGGCAAGCATGAACTGGGTGTTCTGGAAGTCGCTGATGGACTTGCCGAACTGCTTGCGTTCCTTGGTGTAGGCGATGGACGCCTCGAGCGCGCCCTGGGCGATGCCGACCGCCTGCGCGCCGATCGTCGGACGGGTGTGGTCCAACGTGGCCAGTGCGGTCTTGAAACCGGTTCCCGGCTCGCCGATGATGCGGTCACCGGGGATGCGGCAGTCCTCGAAGTACAGGTCCGTGGTCGGAGACCCCTTGATGCCCATCTTGCGTTCCTTGGCGCCGACGGTGAAGCCGGGGTCGTCGGCGTGCACGACGAACGCCGAAATCCCGTTGGCGCCCTTGTCGGGATCGGTCACGGCCATCACCGTGTACCAGGTCGACTTGCCGCCGTTGGAGATCCAACACTTCGACCCGTTGAGCACCCAGTCGTCGCCGTCGGCCTTGGCGCGCGTACGCATCGCCGCCGCGTCGCTGCCCGCCTCGCGCTCGGACAGTGCGTAGGACGCAGTCGCCTCGCCCGACCCGATCGACGGCAGCACCTGCTTCTTCAGTTCCTCCGAACCCCGGAGCAACATGCCCATGGTGCCGAGCTTGTTGCAGATCGGGATCAGCGAGGACGAGGCACACACCCGGGCGACCTCTTCGATGACGATGCACGCCGCGACGGAGTCACCACCCTGGCCGCCGTACTCCTCGGGGATGTGGATCGCCGAGAAGCCCGACGAGTTCAGCGCCTTGAGCGCCTCGTCGGTGTAACGGGCCTTCTCGTCGACGTCGGCCGCGTACGGTGCGATCTCCTTGTCGCACAGGTCACGGAGGACCTTGCGCATCTCGACGTGCTCGTCGGACAGCTGAAAGACGTCGAAGGACGGGTTACCGATGGACATGTACGACTCCTCGCTACTCGCCGGTAACTTTACCCGCGGCGCCCGCGGAAGCCGCTATCGGCCCGGTGTGCTCTTGCCCGAGACGAGCTGCATGCCACGCACCAACTGCTTGTACGAGGCGTGGTAGACCGAGCGTGCCGTCTCGCTGCGACGCAGCAGATCGACGGCAGTCACCGGCGCCAGGTACAGCACGGGGTGGGCGGCGAACACCGTCGAGTCCGACTGAATGCGCAGGCTGCCGGCGAAGGCCGCCTCGAGCGTGGCGCGGTAGACGTCGCAGAACTCGGGCTGGGTGAAGTACACCTTGTTGAAGCCAATGGCGAACGGGGCCAGCTTGGCGCCGTCGTCGAGGTATCTCAGCGTGCCGACCGCGACGCCCGGCCACTGCTGGTTGAAGATGTCGTCGGCGATCACGATGCCACCCTCGGCGAGGGTCTCCTCGGCCAAACGCATGTCGCTGTAGACGATTTCGGCGGTGTGTCCGCCGTCGACGCTGAAGAAGCGGATCGGGCCGCCGGCCTTCTCCGTCAGCACGGTCGGCTCGAGCTTGGTCGAGTCACCCTGGTGCAGCACCACGCCGTCGGTCGTCGACCAGAGCGCCACGTTGTCGGTGAACTTGTCGAGGTTGCCGTTGCCGGACTTGTCGACGTTGAGCTCCTGGTCGCCGAACAGGTCGATCGCCACCGACTTGCCCGTCCCCCGCTGCAGCAGGTGCAACGGGATGAAGAGCCTGCCGTGGTGCACCCCGATCTCGGCGACGGCGCCGGCGACGTTGCGCGCCCGCTGCGCGTCGTCGAGAACCTTCAGGACCGGCAGGTTGCCCGGCTCGAGAAAGCCGCTGACGAACCGATAGCCGACGTTGCTGTACCGCTCGAATGTGCGCTTCATCGACGCTGATCCTACGTTCCCAGGAGCCGATCCCGCAGCGCTGCATCCTTCTGCAGCACCATCTCTTCCAGGCTCGCCTGGAAGGCTTCCATCCGCCCGCGCAAACCTGGGTCGGAGGCGCCGAGGATGCGCACCGCCAACAGACCGGCGTTGCGGGCGCCACCGATCGACACGGTCGCGACGGGGACTCCGGCGGGCATTTGCACTATCGACAACAGCGAGTCCAAGCCGTCGAGCCGCGCCAGCGGCACCGGGACGCCGATCACCGGAAGCGGAGTGGCCGCGGCGACCATGCCAGGGAGGTGGGCGGCACCGCCGGCGCCGGCGATGACGACCTCGATCCCCCGGCCGGCGGCGCCGCGGGCGTAGTCGAGCATCCGGCCGGGCGTGCGATGCGCCGACACGACGCCGACCTCGAAGGGCACCTCGAACTCCACCAGCGCGGTGACGGCGTCCTCCATCACGGTCCAGTCGCTGTCGCTGCCCATGATGACGCCGACGCGCGGTCCACTCTCAGGTGCCATGCTCATCCCATCCGTCCGTCCATTCGCCGTGTGACAACCAATGCGCGGCGCGCACCGCGCGCTCCCTGACCTCCGCGACGTACGCCGCGTCGTCGACCGAACCGCCGGCGGCGCCGAGCACGTTCACGTGGCCTAGCTTGCGTCCCGGGCGCTCCGACTTTCCGTACAGGTGCACGCGGGCCTCGGGCAGTCGCGCGAACAGGTGGTGCAGGCGCTCGTCCATGGTCATCGCGGGCGCATCGGGCGCTCCGAGCACGTTGGCCATCACCGTGACCGGGGCGATCGGTCCGGTGGCCCCGAGCGGATAGTCCAGGACGGCCCGCAGATGCTGTTCGAACTGGCTGGTGACGGCGCCGTTCATGGTCCAGTGCCCGGTGTTGTGCGGTCGCATCGCCAGCTCGTTGACCAGAAGCGTGCCGTCGGCGGTCTCGAACAACTCCACCGCAAGCACGCCGACCACTCCCAGCTCACCCGCCAGCCGCAGACCCAACTGCTCGGCCGCGGCACCCACCTCGCGGTCGAGGTCGGGCGCCGGGGCGATCACCTCGACGCAGATGCCGTCGCGCTGCACCGACTGCACGACGGGCCACGCCGCACCCTGACCGAAGGGCGACCGCGCGACCAGCGCGGACAGCTCGCGGCGCATGTCGACCCGCTCCTCGAGCAGAACCTCGACGCCGTCGCCCAGGTAGCGCTCGGTCACCGCGCGCGCCTCGGCGAGGTCCTTGGCCAGGGTCACGCCGCGGCCGTCGTACCCGCCCCGCGCGGTCTTGACGACGATCGGCCCACCGACGCGCGCCGCGAAGGCGTCGACGTCGGAGAGTTCGGTGGCTTCGGCGTATCGAGGAATGGGTGCCCCGAGCGCCTCGAGGCGGCGACGCATCACCAGCTTGTCCTGCGCGTGGATCAGCGCCTGCGGCGGCGGCGCGACGTTCACGCCGGCGTCGACGAGGGCCTGCAGCAGCTCGGTGGGGACGTGTTCGTGGTCGAACGTCAGGGCCGAGACGCCCTCGGCGACACGGGCCAGCGCCTCGGCGTCGGTGTGCGAACCGATGACCACGTCGGGGGCCACCAGGGCCGCGGGATCACCGGGTGACGCGGCCAGCACTCGCAGCGTCTGGCCGAGGGCGATCGCGGCTTGGTGGGTCATCCTGGCCAGCTGTCCGCCACCGATCATGGCTACGACGGGAGGTGCACTCACGTCCCCTATGTTGTCACGGCCCAAACCGCCGGCCGCACCCGTCGCGACCTGCGCGACTACACGTAGCATGTCCGGTTTCCGTAGAATGGCCCATCGTGTCCTTCACCGATGCCACCATTGCGCGCCTACCGCGCGCGATTCGGCCCTTTGCCGAGCAGCATCACGAGCTCATCAAGTTCGCGATCGTGGGCGGCACCACGTTCATCATCGACTCCGCGATCTTCTTCACGCTCAAGCTGACGATCCTCGAGCCGAAGCCCGTCACCGCGAAGATCATCTCCGGCGTCGTGGCGGTGATCGCGTCGTACATCCTGAACCGGGAGTGGAGCTTTCGCGACCGCGGTGGCCGCGAACGGCACCACGAGGCCCTGCTGTTCTTCGGCGTCAGCGCCGTCGGCGTGCTGCTGAGCATGGCGCCGCTGTGGGTGTCGAGCTACGTCCTTGAGCTTCGCGTGCCCATGGTGAGCCTCACCATGGAGAACGTCGCCGACTTCGTCTCCGCCTACGTCATCGGCAACCTGCTGCAGATGGCGTTCCGGTTCTGGGCGTTCCGCCGCTGGGTCTTCCCCGACGAGTTCGGCCGCAACCCGGACAAGGCCGTCGAGGCGGCCATCACCGCGGGCGGCATCGCCGAAGCCCTCGAGGACGAAGCCGAGAAGGCTCACGACGGGGGTGCGGTCACCCCGCTTCGCGACCGACGCGCACGCCGGGACGATCAGCTCGGCGATTCCTCCGAACCGAGGGTGTCGAAGACTTCGTGATACAGCAGTGAGTGAACCTGTTCCACGCGCGGAATGTCGTGGAATTCCAGGGGATCTTGCGACGCCGACTCGATGATCAGGGTTCCGGTGCGCAGCACGCGGTCGGCGAGGCCGTGCCGGAATTCGACGCTGTTGATCCGCGCCAGCGGGATGTCGATGCCCGAGCGCGTCATGACCCCGTGCCGGAACATCACCCGGCGGTCGGTGATGACGAAGTGCGTCGAGCGCCAGTTGAACAACGGCCACGCCACCAGCCACCCGACCAGGATCAGCCAGATCACGCCGATCACGATCATCACGATGTTCTTCGCCGTCTGATCCCAGGTCATGTGGTTCACCACGCCCAGACCGAAACCCGCCACCGCAGTCGCCAGCAGGAGCACGAACACCGGACCGATCAGCCGCTTCCAGTGCGGATGACGGTGTAGGACGATGCGTTCGTCACCGGCCAGCACGTTGTCGGGATATCCCACGGCGCGACTCTACCCAGCTAGACGGGTCGAAGATGCACGATGTCGCCCGCGGAGACCACGGTGACGTCGCCTCCGGTGTCGATGCGGAGCCGACCCTGGTCGTCAATCGACACGGCGTCCCCGACCACCTCCCGGTCACCGGGCAGCGTCGCCCGCACCCGCGAGGAGATGGTCAGGCTGTTGGCGACGTAGTCGGCGAGGAGGCCGGCATCCGCCCCGCCTGCCGCGGTCAGGGCGTCGAACCGGCGCCGCAGCTGCCGCAACAGGGCGAGCACCAGCGCGCCGCGATCGGGTTCGTCGGCACCGAGCACCCGCAACGAGGTGGCCCTGGGCTCGGGGAGCTCGTCGGCGCCCAGGGAAACGTTGACTCCCACTCCGACGACGATGGCCGCAGCCGGGGACGCCACCTCGGCGAGGATGCCGGCGAGCTTGCGACCGTCGCGCACCGCGAGCACGTCGTTGGGCCACTTCAGGCCCACGTCGATCCCGGTGACCTCGGCCACGGCATCCACGACGGCCAGGCCGGTGATCAGCGGCACCCAGCCCCACGCGGCGGCGGGCAGTCCCTGCGTGGGCACGCCGACCGACATGCTGATCTGCGCCCGAGGCACCGCCGACCAGATGCGGCCGTTGCGACCGCGTCCCGCGATCTGGTCCTCCGCGACGAGCACGTTCCAGGCGATGTCCTGGCCGGCGGCGACCCTCGCGACCAGATCGGCGTTGGTCGAACCGGTTTCGGCGACGACGTCGAGCGAGCGCCAGCCGGTCGGACCGACGGCGGCGGCACGCAGGGCGGCCGCGTCGAGCGGGGGGCGGCGGACGTCAGCAGTCATTCTTGGCGGGCTTTCCCTCGAACCGTTCGGTCATCCACTGGATCGCATCCAGGGCGTCGCTCGGATTGTGCCCACCCTGGGGGTCATAGGCGATGGTGACGGTCCCACCGAGGGCGCAGGCCCGCTTGATCGCCGCCGTCGTCCACGCGGCGTCGATGAACGGATCCTTGCCGCCGTAGTAGACGTACAGCGGTTCCGACAGGGGCTTCTGCGGCAGCGCCCAGTCCTTCAGCAGCCCCCGCAGCCGATCGGCGGCCGCCGGTGTCTTCGGCGTGAAGTCGCGGGGCCCGATGCCTTCGGCGGCCTGGCCCCGAGCGTAGGCGTTGGCCGGGGTGCAGTCGGTGAGCACCTTCCAATAGGTCTTTGCCCCGGCGGAGCGGAAGTCGTCACGGTCCAGGTCGGGATGCAAGCGTGCCAGCGACTCGATGATTGCCTGAATGACGCCGCGCTGTTCCTTGGTGAGGGTGCCGTCCTGAGCCTTCTGGACGATTCCCGTCATGTCGGCCGGGGGTGACGCGGCCAGCGCTCCGAGCAGCTTCAGTTCCGGCGCGTAGTCCTTGGCCTGTTCGTCGGCCGCCCAGGACGCACCGGCGCCTTGCGAGTCCCCGAAGGCCACCCACCTGTCGGACACGTTGGGGAAGGTGTGTCGCAGCGCGCGCACGGCGTCGATCATGTTCAGCCCAGCCGTGCGGGAATCGGAGTAGGGATGAATGCCCTTGGCGCCGAGACCCTGGAAGTCGGCGAGCGCCACCGCATATCCCATGCCGGTGAAAACGCCGACGTAGCCGAGGAATCCGAGCAGGCTGGAATCGAGTGACGGTGCACAGGGAACGTCGATGCCGAGGGTTGCGTGCCCGAGCGACACCACCGGCCACCCCCCGTCGGGGGCGTTCCCCTTCGGCACGAAGACCGAACCCGACACGATCGTCGGTGACATGTCGTCTCCCGAGGTCGACCGGTAGACGACCCGTGCGGCCTGCACGCCGCGGCCCTCCCACTTGCGCATCACCAACGGCAAGGTCGACGCCTGGAGCACCGCGCCCGGCCCGGATCCGTTCAGTTGCGCCGTCGGCACCTTCTCGGGCGGCCCAGCCGACGGCGCAAGCTGGTCGTACGCCCACGCCGCGACGACCGGGGCAAAGGGGTAGGCCGCGTACGCCGTTCCGAAGACGAGCACCACGATCACCACCGGCAGGACCACTCGCTTCAGCACGCCGGTCACGCTATCCCTTCGGGCTCGACGCGGACGTCCGCGTGGTCGCAGTCATGTCGAGCCACCCTAGCCGCCACCGCTCGGAGGACACTGGTTGACCGCTGGCTTACCCGCGAATCTGTCTGCGATCCAATCGAATCGAGACGCCACGTCGACGTCGCCGTGCCCCTTGTCCGGTTGCAATTCCCACACGACGTTGCCGCCGAGCGCACATGCCCGAGCGATCGCGTCGGTGGTCCACTGCGCGTCGATGAATTCGTCGCGGCCACCGTAGGTGACGGACAGCGGCGCCGCGAGCCGTTGCTGGGGTAGCGCCCACGCGCGCAGCAACGCCCGCAGGTGCTCCGCCGCCGCCGGCGTGGCGGGAGTGAAGTCGCGGGACCCGACCGCGGCGGCGGCAGTTGCCCGACTCGCCGCCTTGGGCCCAGAACATGCCGACAGCACGTCCCAGTACGTGACGGCCGCGCCTCGTCGGTAGTCGTCTCGGTCGACGTCGGGGTGCAAACGTGCCAACGACTCGACGATCGCCTCGAACGCCAGGGACTGATCGTTGGTCATCGTGCCGGCGACGGCCTTGTCGACCAGTCCGGTGACGTCGGCCGCGGGCACGTAGGCGACGGCGCCGACGAGGTCCAATTCCGGGGCGTACGTTGCGGCCTGCTCGTCGGCGGCCCATGCCGCACCCCCGCCTTGCGACCCGCCGACGGCGGCCCAACGAGTCGACACGTGGTCGAACGTGTGCCGCAACGCGCGGACGGCGTCGATCATGTTGAGGCCGGCGGTCTTCGAGTCGGTGTAGGGGTGCACGCCAGGCGAACCAAGGCCTTGGTAATCGGCCAAGGCGACCGCGTATCCCTTGCTCACGTAGGCGTCGACGATCGTGGAGAACCCCAGGAGATTGTCGGAAAGCGAAGGCCCACAAGGCTCGTCGAGACCGGTGGTGCCGTGGCCGAAGGAGATCACGGGCCAGCCGCCAGTGGGCGCGTCGCCCTTCGGGACGAACACCGACCCCGAGACCACGGTCTGCTGGCCGGTGTCACCGTTGGTCGAGCGGTAGACGACCCGGGCCGCGTCGACCGAGCGGCCCCCCGGCGAGCGACTGAACACGGGCATCGACGACGCGCTGATCAGCGACCCCGGTCCAGATCCGGAGACGTCGGCGTTCGGGATGGGAGTCGGCTGGTCGGCGAGCGCGCCGGTGTCGCCCGTGGCACCGCAGGCCGACGACATCGCGACGACCAGGACCAGCAGGGCGACCAGCCACGTCGACGTCGTGCGGCCGCGGACGTCGGTCATTCAGGTCGTCCGCCGCCGTGCACGACGCGCCCCAGCTGGCGGCGTCCCAGGAGTTGGTCCTGCACCAGACCCCAGGCCAGCACGAGGACCACCGAGATCAACAGGCCGACGACGCCGGCTTCGACGAGGTTGCGCACGAGCGAGCCCTCCCGCTTCGGGGTCCCCGCCTCGTCGACCAACACCAATTCCGTGCCGCCGCCGTCGACCTTGGCCAGCTCGCTCGACACGGCGATCAGGTTGGCGGTGACCGCGTTGGCGACCTCCCGCGTCTCGTCGGGGTCGGTGCCCTTGACCACGATGTCGAGAACTGGTGTCAACGACGGGGTGATGCTGATGCGACCGGCCAGCTCGTCGATGGTCTGAGGGAGTCGCAACTGGTCGACGGTGGGCCCCGTCACCCGCGCACTGCGCGCGAGGTACTGGTAGGTGAGCACGCGGGACTCCGCGGTGGCCTGCCCATAGAAGGCGTCGAGCGGAGTGGCGTCGCCGATCGCCTTGACGACGACCCTCGAACTCGAGTCGTACACCGGCGTGGTGGTCTGCCAGGCGAGCCAGCCCATCCCAATGGACAGCACGGTGGCGCACACGATCACCAGCCACCCACGGCCGACGATCCGGGCGTAGTCCCCGAGCCGTGGCGCGTCCGCGGGGGGAATCACGAGACGCCCACGCAGACGTTGCCTAGCCGCTGGCCGGCGAATCGGGCGTACAGCCACCCGAGGGCGCTCTCGACCACCTGGTCGTTGGAGGCCTCGCTGGCCCCCACCCGCTCGAGCACCTCGATCTGGTCGCCCTTGGCGCACGCGGCGTCGACGGCGAGCCGGATGCCCGCCGGCGGGGCGTTGGTGTCCAAGCTGCCAAAGGCCACCAGGACCGGCGCCGCCCCCGGCGTGGGATACCGGACGGGCACACCCGCGGCCGAAAGGCGTTGGCGCAGATCGTCTGCCGCTGCTTGGTCGCGTGGTCGCAGGTCGTTCGGCTTGAGCTCCTCGTAGATTCGTCGGGCCGCGTCCGGGTCGGGCGGAACGCAGTCGGCCAGCACGTCCCATTGTTCGCGGGCCAGCCCAGACCGATAGAGATCCAGGTCGAGGCTGGGATCCAGGTTGGCCAGACTCTGCAGTGTCCAGATGTAGGTCCGGAGGTCGGCGAGCCCGGTCAGGTCGCCGCGCTCGGCGGTGTCCACCAACGGTGACATGTCGGCGAACGGCGACATGGCGACGGCGCCGACCAACGTCATTCCGCCGCCGTAGACGCCGGCCCGTTCGGCTGCCGCCCAGGCGGCTAGTCCGCCCTCGCCAAGCCCGTAGGCCGCCCACTGGGTACTGCTCGTCGGCAGCACCCGATGAGCCGCTCGGGCGGCGTCGATCATGGTGTTGCCCAACGTCGTCGCGTCGACGACGGAGTGCGGAGCCTGGCCGTCGAGCCCGAGGCCCTGGTAGTCGGGGAAGACGACGACGAACCCGCGACTCAGAAGCGTCACGATGGGTGAGGTATAGCCGTAGTAGTTGTCGGCCAGGGTGGGACCGCACTTCGGCTGGGTGCCGGTCATGGCATGGCCGAGCGCGACGATCGGCCACCCGTCCTTGGGCGGCTTCCCCGCAGGCACGACGACGACGCCGGTGGCCTGACTCGGCGTGCCATCGTGCGCCGTCGAGCGGTAGGTCACCTTGACGGCGCTGGCGCTGGCGTCCTCGAAGGCCACCATGCCGGTCACCGGCTTGGAGTCGACGAGCGAACCGGGGCCGGTGTCGGTCAGATCCGGCGGCGGCAGAACCGGCGCGCCCGCGAAGTCCGGCGACAGGTCGGCCCGCGGCGGAAGGTCGCGTGCGACCGACGGTCCCGATGGCGACGGCGCGCAGCCCGCGAGAACGGCCGCCGACACGACCACCGCGGCCAGGAGTCGCGACCGCACGGTCAGTCTGACCCGTGCCTGGAGGCTGACTGCTGAGACGATTCGACGAGCCCCTCGGTGGGTGCGTCGTCCTCGTCGTCGGCCGACTTCGGCGGCGCCGCGTTCGACGTGGCGGACTTCGGCGCGTTCAGCTGCCGGCGATGCCCGGGTTCGAACGTCGCGACGGTCCCGATCAGGATGGCGTTCGCCGCATGCAACGTCTGGACGCCGCGTCGCAACTTCGCACTGGTCGTGCGGCGAATCCTGGCGAGCAGCAAGGCGCCGTCGGACAGGGCCGCGACGAGCGCCCCGTCGTTGTACTGCCCCAGCGGGGGCGTGTCGACGACGACGTAGTCGTAGGTGTCGCCCAGTTCGTCGAGCAGCTCCGTCGCCCGGTCGTTCGCCCAGAGCTCACCGGGCCGGGCCGGGATCGGCCCGGTGGGGAGCAACGCCACGCGGTGGTGACCCAGCGGTACGTCGGGGATGATGGCCTCGACGATGTTGGACTCTCCGGCGATCGTGGTGCTGAGGCCGCGTGCCGCGGCGGATTCCTTCATCGAGGCGTCGAGCGGAAGTCGTTCGGCGAGCGCGGAACCCCGGAAGTCGCCGTCGACGAGGATGACCGAGCGGCCGGCCTCGGCGAGCGCGGCGGCGAGGTCGATCGCCAAGGTGGTGCGCCCCTCCCCCGACGACGGACTGGTGACGGCTATCACCTTGGGCGGCTCGGGGTCGTCGGACAGCCTGGCGAACCGCAGATTGGTGCGCAATTCGCGCAGCCGCTCGGCGTAGAGACCGTCCCTGTCGAGGTCGACCACCCCGACCTTCGACCGTGACGGGTCGGCGGGCAGGCCGCCGATCACCGCGGCGTCGGTGCTGTCGGCCACCGGTTCGCGCCCGCGGACGCGCCGGTCGAGAACCCCGACCAGGATCGCCGCGAGGATGCCGAGAAGCACCCCGCCCGCGGCGCCGACGGCGACCCGGATGGGCATGCCCAAGCCGACCGGCTTGATCGGATAGTTCGCCTCGTCCACGACCACGGCACCAGCGGCGGGTGTGCCGCCTCGACGTGAGGTCTCGAGTTCGCCGATGAGGCCGACCAGCTGATCGGTGACGGCGTTGGCGTACGTCTGCGCCATCGCGGGATCGGAATCGGTCACGCTGACGGTGAACAGTACGGTCTTGGGGGCGGCGACCGCGGTGATCTTGCCGCGGAGCTCGTCCGGGGTGATGGACCCCTTCAGTTGATCGGCCGCCCTGGCTGCCACCTGCTCACTGGTTGCCAGGCTCGCGTAGGAGTTGGCCCGGTCGGTGGAGAACAGGTTGTTCTGATAGGCCTCGGTGACCGTGGTGCCGTTCTGGGTCGCCACGAACAAGGTCGAGGTGGACTGGTATTCGCGGGTGCCGAACTGCCACGTGGCCCAGCCGATGGCGCCACCGATCACGGCGAGGACCACGATCACCCACCAGTACCTGCTCAAGATTCGCAGGTATTCCTTGATCTCCAACGTCGGACTCCTCGGTGATTGCCGTGCAACGTGTCAAGAGGTTAGTCGCCGCGGTCCCCGCAGAGCCGTGGGACGCGGCCGCACCCGCGTGTTGAGCTTAGCTGGTCGACCTGCGACCATGGTCATCGTGAACCCCAACAGGGAAACGATTCGCAACATCTTGGGGTCCGTCGTGATCGTTGCGGTGACCCTGGCGGCGGTGTGGGTGGCAATTTCGTTCGGAAAGCTCGCGTTCATCGGCGTCATCGGCGCACTCGCATTATTGGTCGCGGCCTATGTCGGTGTTCGTCATCCACTCTGGCTCTACTATGCGCTGGCGGCGATTATGGCCGGTCTGCAATTCGGGCGCATTCCGGGTGTCAGTCTCCCCATCTACTTGCCGTTGGCATTCGGCGCCGTCGTCGCATCCTATTTCCACCCTCGACTGGCCCGGTCCAAGCATCCGCTCGAATTCGCATGGATCGCATTGATCATCACCAGCGGCGTGACCATGGTCGTCAACGCCCATGGGTTCGCCGACTATTCGCTGTACATTCGTTGGCTGATTCCCTCGATGATGTTGTTCGCCCTCATTCAACTGCCGCGGGAGAACCTCAAGCGCTTCGGTCAGATATTCGCCGTCGTCGCGGCGGCGAACGGCGTCTTCGGCATGTACATGGTGGCCTTCGACCAGAACAACACCGCGCTGCGCATCTTTCAGCCGTTCGGGTATCTGCCGGAGGCGATCGGGCCGATCTTCGCTCAAGGGGGCGACGGGGTGACCGGCACCATCCGACTCGGCGGCACGTGGGTCAACGCCAACGGCGCCGCCCTCAACCTGGCGCTGGCCGTCGGCCTGAGCGTGCTGCTCTTCGCGGGCTGGCGACGCACCGTCCTGGTCCTCATCTTGACCACCTCGCTGCTCCTGACCCTGAGCCGCGCCTCCATCTTCAGCATCGTCGCCGGTGTCATCCTCGTCCTGCTGTTCGGCGCGATGCGGGCGCGTGATCGTGGGGCGACGATTGGCCTGGGACTGGTGGTCGCCGCGGGCGCACTGCTCACGCCCGCCGTGCGTGACCGCCTGACGTCGGCATTCGCCGGCCGCGACGTCGGTTCGATCGCGCGCGCGGACGCCCTGAAGGTGTTTCCCGGCCAAATGGCGCATCATTGGCAATTTGGCTGGGGCTGGGGTCGCCCGGAATTCTTGGACCCCGCGTATTCATATGTCTTCAACCTCCCGTCCAACGCTCCGTTGATCACGCTTTACCGCGGCGGGTTTCTACCCTTCATCGCCTTTGTCGCCGTGATGGTGATCAGTATTGCGATGTCCTACCGGGCGCTCCGTTCCAATTCACTGCCGCTGGCCACGTACGGCGGCATCGCGATTGGCTTGACCGTCGTACAGTTTAATTTGGACCACAACGTCTCCGACGTTCCGCAAAACGTGCTTTTGTGGTCCATTTTGTTGGCATTCGTCCTGTACGCCGACGACGCCCGAAAGAATGCGGCGGTTACCGAGCATGACGGACTTGCCGCTCCCTCCACGTCAGAGTTACTCCCCCGATAGCGACGGGGCGGTTGCGGCACGGCCGGCCGTCGGAGATTCGCTCGTGGCACGCGTCGATGGACCGGTTCGCAACGACGAACGGGCCCTGAAGGTGGTCGACCTTGGTTTGCTGGCGGCTATCCCGACGGCGGTTGAGAGCTCAGTACGCGCCGGAGCCGGTGGCAATCGTGCGGACGGTCTTGACCGCGATCAGCACGTCGTTGGTGATCGACCAGTTCTCGACGTAGGACAGGTCCAGGCGAACCGAGTCCTCCCACGACAGGTCGGAGCGGCCGCTGACCTGCCACAGGCCGGTGATGCCCGGCAGGACGAGCAACCGGCGACGGACCTGGTCGTTGTAGGTGTCGACCTCGCGGCGCAGCGGCGGCCGGGGCCCGACGACGCTCATGTCGCGGCGCAGCACGTTGAAGAACTGGGGCAGCTCGTCGATGCTGTACTTGCGCAGGAGGCTGCCGACCTGGGTGATCCGCGGGTCTTCCTTCATCTTGAAGAGCACGCCGCCGACGCTCTCGTTGACGTCCATCAGGTTGACGACCTGCTGATCTGCTCCGTCGACCATCGTACGGAACTTGATCATCTGGAACGGCTCGCCGTCCAAGCCGATGCGTTCGGACTTGTAGAAGACGGGACCCTTGCTGGTCAGCTTGATCGCGATGGCCGCGGCGATCATCACCGGTAGCGCCGCGACGAGCGCGAAGATCGCCATGAAGTAGTCGAATGCGAGCTTCTGGATCTTCTTGGTGCCGCTGTACTGCGGCTTCTCCACGTGGATCAGGGGCAGGCCTGCAACGGGTCGCATCGTCAACCGGGGGCCCGCGACGTCGACGACGCCGGGGGTGACCACCAGGTCGACGCCCAACTTGTGAAGGTCCCAGGACAGCTCCCGAACGCCTTCGGGGCCGAGGTGGTCGGTGGTGGTGAGCGCGACCGTGTCGCTGTTGGTCTTGAGGATCGCGTCGTGGACGTTGTTCTCGTCGCCGAAGACGGGCAGTGCGCCGACCCCGGGGATCTCGATGGTGCCGCCCGAGCTCCGCCCGGTGAGGCACACGCCGACGACGGAGTATCCGTATCCCCAGCCGCGGTTGAGGGACTGCACGAGGCTGCGAACGGCCCTGGCGTCGCCGACGGCCAACACGGTCACGACGCAGCGGCCACGCTTGCGCTGCCGGGACAGGAACAGGCGGCACACGTTCCGGCCGACCACGAGACCGGCGAGGCCGAGCGGAAAGGCCACCGCGAGGTACCCGCGGGCGAACTCCGGCCGGAAGATCATGAGGGCGACGGCTACGACGCCAATCGTTGCCAGGGTGGCCGAGACGACCCGCCGATACTCCTCGACGCCGGCCCCCACGATGCGGGGCGAGCGGGTGCGGTAGGCGGCGAGCAAGCTCAGCCAGATACCGGCGATGAGCACCGACAGAATGGAGAAGTAGATCGACGCCGGATCAGTGGCCGTGATGGGTCGGCCGAGCCTGACGGTTTGGGCCCCTACCAGCGCAAGAGCGACGACGAGGATGTCTGAGACGACCAGGACCTTGACGTACCGCCGCTGCCAGCGGGGGCCACCGTTCCGGCGCGAAGCCGTCACGGGTGCTCCAGTGAGCGCCACGGTTTCTTCGGTCAAAGACAACGTTCCCCACCCCTTCTGTTTGCTGGCAGTTAAGCGCGTTAACAAGGCCCCCGCCTCGCGCCTACTATGTCATCGTTAGCCAGCCAACGCCACGCGTACAGCATATGCGCAGCTCACCTACATGCGCCTTGTATTGCCGCTTTGGCGAGACCACCCCACTGATAAGCGAAGACGAACTCCCACCCGAGCAGCGAATAGCGATAGCGGCGGGGGACGTCGACCATGACGGCGGCGTCGGCATGGTCTGAGAAACATTGCTGAAACACCAGCCGCGCTCGGGGCAGGTGATAGCGCCAGCTGACGACGATGATCTTGCTCCACGATCGCTGGTCGGCCAGGCGTCTCATCTCCTGGGCTTCACCGCGAGTGGTCCCCGGATCGGGCTTGAAGCAAATCACCTCGACGTCGTCCGGTTCCCGACACACCCGACGCATCACGGGGTCCCCGTCCCAGTAGGGATTGGACAACACCACGGTCGGGGCCCAGCCCTCCCGGGCCAACTGCAGTCCATAGTCCTCGCGACCGTCGTGCTCGCCGCCAAGGACGATGATCGCGTCGGCCCGCTCGAGTTGGTCCACCCTGGCGTTGGCGAACACGAAGTGTCCGCTGATGCCCATGTCGACCAGGATGATCGTCACCACGAGCACGAAGGCCTCGAGCGCCGCCAGGAGTCGTCTACTCGCGGGCATACTCCGCCAGATCGTCGGGGCACATCTGGCGATAGGCGGCCCACATGCCCCGTCCCATCGCACGCTGTCCGTCGGCGTTGTAGTGCCTGTCGTGTTCACCGTTGACGCATCCCCGCGTGCCCGTCACGAAGGCGGTGCGGTGCTTGCGTTGCGGTGTGTCGGCGTGTACGGCGTCGATCACCGAATAGTCCTTGCGACTCAGTTCCATCTCCTCGGGCACCATTTGACCGAGGATGAACGGAAGATCGTTTCCATGGCGCGCGCGTAAATCGTCTATCACCGAATCGAGTTTGTCCCGATACGTCGGACCGGACATCAGGGGCACGTCACTTTCACCCTGGTGCCACAACACCGCGGCAACCGTACTTCCCGGGTGCAGCCGGAGCACCGCGTCGATCGCGCGCACGCCGTTGACGTAGAGGTTGACCCTGGTGCGGGTGTCGGCCGGATCCCACGTGTATCCGTTCTTCGGCGCGAACGACGTGTCCCCGCGGGCGCCGGGGACCAGGAGGACGTGCCGACCGGTCTCCTCGGCGAGCGACTTGGCGAAGGTCATGCCGAATCCGACGCCGTATCCAGGGATCTCGTGCATCAGCGGTTCTTCGGCGAGCACGACGGTGCCCCTCGACGGCCCGCTCATGGCGTATTGGTGAACCCGGGGGTGGGCGCGGTCCAGCCCGCCGGGGTCGAGCCCGATACCCATCCCGAACGCGTTCGACTGGCCCAGAATCGGTACCACCAGATAGGGCGACGCCGGCGGGTCTACCGGCGTCCCCGGTGACGCCAGCTTGCGCTTGACCACCGACTTGGCCTCGTACAGGAGGCGACGCCACGTGGCGACGTCGCCGTCAGGGTTCCTAGTGGCACTCATTGGCTGCGGGCCTTCCTGCGAATCGATCGGCGATCCAAGCGATTTGACGGGACACGTCGACGTCACCGTGCCCCTTGGAGGGCTGCAGGTCCCACTCCACGTTCCCGCCGAGAGCACATGCCCGCGCGATGGCGTCGGTGGTCCACTGCGCGTCGACGAGCGTGTCCGCGCCCCCGTAGACCACGGAGAGGGGGGCCGACAGGCGTCGTTCCGGAAGTGCCCACGCCGACAACATCGTCCGCAGTTGGTTCGCGGCGGCGGGTGAGGCCGGCCGGATGTCGTCGGCGGTCACCTGCGCCAGCGCGTCGTTCCTGGCTTGGGCGGTGGCGCCCGCGCAGGACACCGTCACGTCCCAGTAGCGCGCCGCCGCGCCGCGCCGGAAGTCGTCGCGGTTCACCTGAGGATGCAGGCGGGCCAGGGATTCCACGATGGCCAGGAAGGCCGGCCGCTGGTCGGCAGTCAGGGTTCGCGCCTCCGCGCCGTCGACCACGCGGGTCACGTCGGCGGCGGGCGACTCTGCCACGGCCCCAACGAGATCCAGCTCGGGGGCATAGGTCGACGCCTGTTCGTCGGCGGCCCACGCCGCTCCCCCGCCCTGCGATCCGCCCAACGCGAGCCAGCGCGTGGAGGTGTTGGCAAAGGTGTGCCGCAGCGCCCGGACGGCGTCGATCATGTTGAGCCCGGCGGTCTTGGCGTCGGTGTAGGGGTGGACGCCCTTCTCGCCCAGCCCCTCATAGTCGGCCAGCGCGACCGCGTGACCCGTCTCGACCAACCCGACGACCAGATCCGAGAGCCCCAGCAGCGAACCGGAGACCGACGGAGCGCAGTCCTCGTCGATGCCAGTGGTGCCGTGACCGAAGGAGAGGATCGGCCATCCGCCCTGCGGCGGGTCACCGACGGGTGTGAACACCGATCCGGAGACGACCGTCTGAGCACCGGTGTCCCCGTTGGTCGAGCGGTACACCACGCGCGCCGCCTGGAGCTGGTGTCCGGTGAGCTCCCCTTGCAGGGCGGGCATGGTCGTCGCGCTGACGACGGTGCCAGGGCCGGTGCCGCCCAGGTCGGCGGTTTCGATCGGAACCGGTTGCGCCGCAGGCACGTCGCCGCGAAGCGCGTCGACCACCTTGGTCGCGAGACGGAAGCCGACGGGCAGGGTGAGGGCGACGACCACCAGGGCGATCAGCGCTACCACGGCGACCGCCGCGGTCCGCGCTCGGTGCCTCATGTCAGCCGCCGTCCCGCACCTGAGCGGACGTCTCGTCCGGCCCGGTTCGCGGAGGCGACGTGATGAAGGATCCGCAGCTGTTCGGCGCGGGATCGCCCGCGAACCGGTCGGCGATCCACGGCAGCACCGGGCTGACGTCGACGTCGGAGTGCCCGCGGTCGGGTTGCATGTCGACGCGGACGACGTCACCCATGTCGCATGCGTTTTGCAGCGCCGCGTCGGTCCAGCTGGGCGGGATGAGGACGTCCTGCCCTCCGTAGACGACGAACGCCGGAGCCGTCAGGGGTCGACGGGGCAGGTCGTCCGCCCGCAGGAGGTCCCGCAGCGCGTCCGCGGCCGCGGGAGACGACGGTACGAGGTCGTCAGAGGTAATCTCGCCGACAGCCCTGGTTCGCTCGTCGATGTCGCGGAAGTCGCACTGCAACAACACGTCCCACTTCTCCGCGACGACGCCACGGCGATAGTCGTCAAGGTTCAGCGTCGGATCCTCGTTCTTCAGCGAGGCCAGCAGTGCCTGGTACGCCGGCTCCTGCTCCTTCGACAGCGCCCGATTCGCGGCGTCGTCTACGAAACTCGAAACGTTGAGCGGCGGAGACACACTCGCGGTGCCGACCAGATCGAGTCCGGCTCCGTACGCCGCATTGAGTTCGTTGGCCGCCCATGCCGCCTGCGCTCCTTGCGACAGGCCAAACGCCGCCCACCGGTTCGACGTGTCGGCGACCACCTTGCGCGCAGCGCGCACCGAGTCGACGAGGTTGTAGCCAGCCGTGGTGGCGTCGAGGTACGGATGATAGGTCGAGTCGTCGCCCAGGCCTTGGTAATCCGACATCGCGACGACGTAGCCGGCCTCGACCAGCTGAAGAACCGTGGAGGACAGATTCGACAGCGTCGTCGACGACGACGGGGCGCATCCCGAGACGACACCGGTAGTGGGGTGGCCGTACGCGATGATCGGCCACCCGCCTTCTGGCGGCTTGCCCTTCGGCGCGAAGACCGTTCCGGTTACCCGGGTGGGCTGGTTTGTCACCCCGGAGGTGGACACGTACGTGACCTTCGCGGCAACCGACGTGGTGCCGGTCAGCCGTCGGTCTAGCGTTGGCATGCTGTTGGCGGCGACGACGGTGCCCGGTCCCGAACCGCTGAGATCGGCGGGCAGCGAGATTCCGGCGTCTGGCGGCGGCGCGGCCGACTGGGTGGACGGTCTGTCGCACGCGGTCGACGTGATGGCCACCGCGATCATCGCGGCGATGGCGGCGCGGCGCCGACTCATCCGTCCACGCCGGTCTTCGTCTGTCGGTCGACGTCCACCGTGGCGTTCTCCAATCCACCCCCGTCGATCAACGTTGCCGGCGGATTGCTGGCAACGCGCCCTGGTACAGCTCATCCGCATTCCGCAAATCCCGAACCGCGCCGGTCGACGGTGACGTGTCGGCGCACGACGACTCATCCTAGCCAACCATCTCGACTGGCCGGATGGCACGTGCCGCAGCCGTTTCGGAACCGAGACGAGCCCACCCGCATTCGGGCCGCCGCGGCGAGGGCCGGTCGGCGCCACGACGCCGACGGCGACCGGCCTGAACCCTCCCGAACGAATTCACCGCGACCGTCAGGACGATCGCTGGCCGCCGAGGATCAATGCGTCGACGGCGTCACGCACCCTCCCGCTTCGCCAATGCTCCTCGTTCGCCCGGTAGACGGCCCGGCCGGCAGAGACGGCGGCCGCTGGATCGGTGAGCATGCGCCGACACTCACCGACGAAGGCGTCGTCGTCGTCGTAGACGTCCAGGCCGAAGACCTCCCCCAGCGACCCCACCGCGGCTTTCGTCCCCACCACCGGCAGTCCGATGCGAGCCGCGTCGAGGATCTTGACCCGGACCCCTCCCCCAGTCTTGATCGGCGCCACCATCGCCCGGCACGTGGCGAGGAACGCATGCAGGTCGTCGACGAAGCCGAGGTCTCGCACTCCGGGAGGGTGGGCCGGCTCCGGCGCATTCGGCTTCTTTGCGCCGATGACGCACAGCTCGGCGTCCGGCACGCCCGCCGAGATGCGTGGCCACAGTTTCAGGGCATGCAGGAAGGCCTCCTGGTTCGGTGGCCAATCCCTGGTCCCCATCAGCACCAGCCGAGGAGGCGTCGCCGAGACGTCGACCGGTTCGGCCGGGGGCAACGTCAGCTCGAACCAGCGGGCTGCGCGCACGCCGTTGCGGCGGTATTGCTCTGCCTCTTCGGCGTCGAAGGTGCCCACGGCGTCGGCGGCCATGGCGACCCGAAGCTCGTCCCGGACCAGCTGCTTGGCCTGCACCCGTCCCAGCAGCCCACGGCTGGCGCCCCAGACGAGGGCCTCGCTGACATGGGTGTCGACCACCAGGCTGCGTGTGCCGAACAACGAGCTGCGCAGGAACGACTCGGCCATGTAGCTGTGCTCGGCGACGTAGACGTCGGCGTCGGCACGTTCGATCGCCGCGACCAGTTCGTCGCCGTCGAACCGAACGTGGACGAGGCTGCGGCGCGACTTGGCCGCCGCGGCAAGCAGGTTCAGCGGCCGGACGGCAGGTTTGCGCACCCGCGTCACCTGCACGCCGCCGGGCACGAAGTCGGCCGTGACAGAACCACTCTCGGCCGCCAGGCAGATGACGGAGACCTGGAAGTTCTCCGCGGCCAGCTCGACGAACAGGCGCGACAAGGCCACGTCGCCACCGTGTTCGACGACGGGGTCCTTGGAGAGCAGGAAGACGACGGAGGTCATCGTCGCCCCTTTCGGTACAGCGCCGTCGCGAAGATCGCCAACAGGATCGCGTCCGACGCGGTCGTGGCGAGCGCCGCAGCCACCGCGCCGAGGCCCAGCTTCACCAGCACGGTCAGCAGCGCGAACTTCACCGGCAGCAGGGCGATCGACGACGCAAGCCGAAACCGGTCCCGCCGTTGGGCGTACAGGATGACCTGGAAGACACAGATGACGGTCCGCAGAAAACAGAATCCAGCCATGATCACCATGGCCTCGGCCATGGGCGCGGGGGCAGGCGTGAACAGCATGACCACGCCGGTGACGAGAACGATGGCGCCGACGGCGGACGCGATGGTCAGCGTCAGCCGCAGCTTCGGACCGGTCCTCAGGTCGCCACCGCTCTTGCGTAGCGGTTCGTGATAGGTCATCGCGAACGACTGCCCGATGCCGGCCAGCGCGGTGGCCAGCATCAGCGTGATGTTGTAGTAACCGACGACCGTGCTGTTGGTCAGGAAGCCCAGCAGCAGGACGTCGCCCTGCAGGTAAGCGGCTGTGCCCAAACCCATCTCGGCACTGAGGTAGGCCATTTGTCGTGGCGATCCCGGCAGCCCCGGTCGGTGGCCCCGCACGATCGCGCCGGCCACGATGAGGATGACGGCGTAGGGCGCACAGTAGAGGAGGCTGGTCACCTTCAGTGTGGGATCGTCCACCGCGAAGAGATAGGCACACACCAGCACGACACTGGTGGTTTGCCTAATGGCGTCGTAGCGCCAGACGAGGTCGGGATGTCCGTCCCGCACGGAGCGACTCTTCAGGCTGTTGAAGACGAGTTCGCCGCCGGCCATCACGAGGCCGAACCACAGGAGGTACAGCCTGTCGAACGGCAGAAGAACGAGTCCGGCGACCACGAGCGCGACGCCCACCAGGTAACGACTGGAGCGATCCCGGTTGAAGTCGTCGTCGGACTCCCGGATGGCGCGGACGGCCCACGGATTGTCCAGTGGCGGACCGAGAATCGTTGCGAATGAGAACGCCAGGGCATACAGACCGTAGTCGGAGATTCCGAGGCGGGCGATGATCGCGAGGGTCAGAAGCAGGCCGAGTCCTCGGCTGCCGTACATGAAGAAGACGCCAACGAGCGTCTTGAAGAGGTTGCGCGACGCGCCGTCCGGGGCTGATTCAGGCGCTGATTCGGGGAGCGTCAGGTCACGAGCCCTTCGTCTCGAGCGTCGTCATCAGCAGAACAGGGGCCGGTAGCCACCCGTGTACTTCAGCGCCTCCGGATCGCGCTTGCCGATTACCTTGGCCGGGACTCCGCCGACGATTTCGCATTCGGCGACGTCCTTGGTCACCACCGCCTGGGCGGCGACGACCCCACCGCGTCCGATCAACGACGGCAGCACCATGGCGCGACTGGCGATCCACGCGTAGTCGTCCACCACGGTGGGGATCGGCACCGGGAGGAAGTCTGGATGGTTGACGTCATGCCCGCCGCCGATGATCTGAACGTCGCTGGCAATGGTGACGTTGTCGCCGATGGAGAGACCGGCACGGGCGTCGAGCAGGCAGCGCGAGCCAATCGACGTGTTGTCGCCCACGGTGAGGAACTCGATGTCGAGGATCGTCGTGCCGAGCATGATGCACGAGTTTCCACCGATGGTGGCGCCGAAGAGTCGCAGGAATCCCTGGCGGATGAAGTGGAAGGGGATGTGGGTGATCACCAGGTTGTAGAGCACCTGGCCGACGCGGTTGCGGAGCTTGCGCTGCAAGCCCATGCTCTGCATCCGGTAGTTCGCGACCCTTCCGTCGGGTTGTAGTTCGTACGACGGTGGGGGTGGCAACTTCAATCCGGGTGCGGCGCCGACCTTCCTGGCTACGTCTTCCGGGTCCGCCTTTGCGGGTTCGGTGCTCACCGGTGTGGCTCCTGCCATGGGTTTGGACGGCGGCGCTGTGACGCCGCCTCGGCAACTTGGGGTGTCAGGGTACAGCGGTGACAGCGGTCACCGGGACAGCGCGACGAGGCCGTTGACGGCGCCGTGAAGCTTCTCCGAGAACGACGTCTCACTGAACTGCTTGACGTGGTCGCGAATCTTGTCCGAGTCGAACTTGGTCATCTCGAACCGGTCGACGGCCTCGGCGATGTCGCCGGGGGTCGGTTCGTCGAAGTACATGCCGCTGACACCCTCGTTGATGGTGTCGAGGAATCCGCCGTATCGCAGCGCAATCGCCGGCCGGCCCCAGATCCCCGCTTCGAGCGGAGTGAGGCCGTAGTCCTCGTAACTGGCCGCCAGGATGGCGCGGCAGTTCCGGTAGAGCCACGCCAACTCGCCGTCGGAGATGTCGGAGACCATCGTGACGTTGGGCGTCTTCATGGCGCGCAGACGATCGGCCTGTGGGCCGCGGCCCACGACGACCAGTCGTCGGGTCGAGCCGGCGAACGCGCTGACGATCGCGTCGACGTTCTTGTAGGGCAGTAGCCGCGAGACGACCAGGTAAAAGGCGCCGTCGACGGAACCGACGTTGGCCGCGTCGACGCCCAGCCAGTCGACGACTCCGGGGATCGCTTGCACGGTGTCCGCCTGGGCCATCGTGACCGGCGGGAAGACGACCTCGGCCTCGACTCCGTAGGCAGCGTGGATGCGCTCGCGGATCACCGCAGAGTTGGCGAGGTACCGGTCGCTGGACTCGGCGGCGCGCCGATCCCATTTGGTGAGGTAGCTAGACATGGCGCGAAGGCCCAGCTTCGCCACCAAGTTGCCGTGGTCCCCCAGGTAGCTGTCGCCTTGGTACAGCCAGCGAGCGGGCGAATGGCAGTAGACGAGTTTGCGGCCGGTGGTGTGGAATCCGTGCGCCCAGCCGCTGCTGCTGGCAAGGACGACGTCGGCGTCGATGTGGACACCACTGGCGACGAATGGGAAGAGCGGAAGCGCGGCGCGGTGATGCTTGCGGATCGCCGCCACCCGGTTGACGGGCGCAACCCGAACGTCGAGATCCCTGAACTCGGGAAACGTCGCGTCGGGGTCGTAGAGCATGGTGTAGATCGGAGCGTCCGGAAACGCCCTGCTCATGGCCAACACGGTCTTCTCAGCCCCCCCGAGCTGGGTGAGGTAGTCATGCGCGATGGCCACTCGAGGGCGAGTCGACGCGTGCGCTAAGAGTTCTCGGGGCACCGTCAGTAATCCTCACGATGTTTGGCACTTGAACATGCGTGCTGGGCGGGACAGGAGGTATGCGCACCTCCGCAGGTGGGGTACGCCGCCGACAACTGTACACCGGCTGTCGCGTTTTCACCGGTTGCCAGAAAAACGTCCGCAACTCGAGACCTGATCGTCAGCAAAATGTTCGAAACATGTCTTCTGCTGTCACTTTAGGTATCAGAACAGCGGCACTTTGAACTTTCCGCTGTACTGCAGAGCGTCCGGATTTCGTTTGCCGATGACCTTGGCGGGGACACCGCCGGCGATGCCGAGCGGGGGCACTTCCTTGGACACGACCGCATGCGCTGCGATCACCGCACCACGGCCGATGAGGCACGGCAGGATCATCGCGCGACTCGCGATCCACACGTGGTCGTCGATGACTATCGGATCGGGCGGATTTGGCGCGGGCGGAAAGTCGGGATGGTTGAAATCATGGCCGCCCGCGATGATGTGGGTGTCGCTGGCGATGATCACGTCGTCGCCGATGGCAATCCCCGCCCTGGCGTCCAGCAAGCATCTGAAGCCGATGGACACCCGGTCCCCGATGACGATGTAGGGGATGGACCAGACGTGGGTCCCCCGGTTGATGGCGGTGTCCTTCCCGATCGTCGCACCGAACAGGCGCAGATAGGCCTGCCGGACGAAGTGGAGCGGGATGTAGGTCACGACGTTGTTGAAGAACCAGGCCGCATAGAGGTCGCGAGCCCTTGACCACACCGTTTCGCCGGCGATCCGGAAGTTGACGATGCGCCCGTCGTCGTCGGTGATCCACTCCATCCGACCTGGCGATCGAACCTTCGGATTGACGGCGTGCTTCTTGGCGATGACCTCGGGATCGGATTGCTGGGGTTCGACGAACACTGATTGCTCCCGTCTCTGTTTGCTGACACCGTAGCGTCCGGCGACGCTCCCTTGGTTCGCGTCGTCACACCTGCCGCCCGGATCACCCAGACCAAGGACTGTCGTGTCCCTCCAGAGGTGTCGGTCGACCGATCATCCCGAGCTCTCGAGCAACTCCGACCACACGGTGGTGAACGCCTTGGCGATCTCCACGGCCGAACGCGCCTTTCGCTGGACGAGCACCTGTTCACCCAAGGTCGCCAGCTTGGCTTCGTCATCGACGAGGGCCGTCACTGCGTCCGCGAACGCCGCAGCGACGTCGTCCGGTGCGTGAGACAGCCCGCGCAACACCACGACGCCTTCATCCTCCCCCAGATCACCGAGCGCGCCGTGGTCGGTGCAGATCACCGGCGTCCCGTAGGCGACGGCATGGGCCATCACCGCCGAGGAGGGGTAGCCCATGCCATAGGGCGAGCGCTTGCCGTACGGCATGACGATGGCGCGAACCGACTCGAAGAACGCGTCCTCGGCGTCACCTTCGATGCCTCCGACGACGTCGATCCCCTCGACTCGAGGGAGGTCCTCGGTACCGCGCCCGGCGACGCGAATGGCGATCTCCGGTGGTAGCAGTTTTCTGAGGGCGCCAATCTGCTCGAATCCCTTGCCGCGGTAGACCAGCCCGAAGAGACCGATCGCGAGTGGTCGCTGCTCCGGCGGCCGGATGTCGGGCCGATCGGCAACCTGGTGTGGGACCCGAACCACTCGAACGTGCGGATAGGCGGGTCTGATGGACTGTGCGCCGCTCTCGGTGAGGACGAACAGCGTGGTCGCTCGAAGCCACTTTCGCTGGACGGCGTAGGACACCCTGCGGAAGGGGAAGTGAACGGCATGGTTGACCAGCCAGTGCTGGGCCATGAACCGCGTCCGGGCAGGCCACCAGATCGGATGCGGCGGGTCGTGAATCGTGGCCGTCACCGGGACGTGATCGGGCAGTTTCGCCGTCGCCCAGAACGGGACGACGGCCCCTCCACTCAGTTCGGCGTGCACCAGCACTCGCCCACCCGGCGCCTCAGCCACCAGCTTGCGGATCGCGGCGCCATGCCGACGCAGGTCCGACACGCTGTCGTCGCCGGGGCCGCCGTGGCGGTACTCGACGACGTCGGCGAAGTGCGGCCGAACGGCGTCGACGAACGCCTCCGCGAAATCTCCGACGCCGCCGATGCCAACCCTCGGCGCGATGTAGACCAGCCGAGTCTGAGAAAGGTCCGTACTCACGATGGCTGCTCCCGTCCCAAGTCGGACTCGACCATGGCTGCCACGATTTGGTCGAATGACTTCGTCGTGCGCCAGCCCAGCACGGTTGCGGCCTTGGTCGCATCTCCGACCATGACGTCGACGTCCGCGGGCCGGATCAGGTCGGCGTCCACGTCCACCTTCGTCTGCCAATCCGTGATGCCCACGGAGGCAAACGCGGCGGCGGCGAAGTCGGCGATGGAATGGTCGACACCGGTCGCGACGACGAAGTCGTCGCCCGTTTCGTGCGTGGCCATGCGGAACATCGCATCGACGTAGTCCGGCGCCCAGCCCCAGTCTCGCCGCACCGCGATGTTGCCCAACCTGACCGAGCTCTGCTCGCCCCGGGAAATCGCTGCCACGGCGGCGGTTATCTTTCGTGTCACGAAAGACGTTGGCCGCCGCGGAGATTCGTGATTGAAGAGGATGGCGTTGGACGCTTGCAATCCCCTGTCGCGGTAGACGTGGCACATCATGTGGCCCATCGCCTTGGACACCCCGTACGGGGACGTCGGTCGCACGGGCGTGTCCTCGGTCTGACGCGAGCCCGCCGACCCGGCGAAGATCTCCGCGCTCGAGGCGTTCACCACGGCGATGCTGCGGCCCGTCGCGTCCTGCACCTTGAGGCAGGCGTCCAGCAATGCGGTCGTGGAGACGGCGTTCACGTCGGCCGTGTAGACCGGCCGGTCCCACGACAGCGCCACCGACGAGACTCCAGCCAAGTGGAAGACGTAGTCGGGCGAGACCTTCGTGACCAGGTCGAGCACGGCGTCGCCGTCGGTCAGGTTGGCGGCGTGCGCCGTGACCTCCGGTATCGCGACCGACTGTGGCCCCTCGTTGGGTCCGACGACTCCGTGAACGGCCACCCCGGAGTCGCCCAACAGCCGCGACAGGTAGTAGCCATCCTGGCCGGTGACGCCGGTGACGAGTGCGACCTTCATGGGCTGGTCCGGGTGCATCAACGCATCACGGCGCGGCGAGGCCTGCGTCGCGGGACTGCAGGGCGAGGTCGTTGTGCACCATCATCTCGACGAGGTTCTGGAACGTCACCTTGGGTTCCCACCCAAAGGCGTTGCGCGCCTTCGTCGCATCGCCAATCAACCGATCGACTTCGGCTGGGCGCAACAGCGCCGCGTCGGTCAGCACGTACGGCTTCCAATCGTCGATCCCGACCGTCGCGAACGCGACGTCGAGAAGCTCGGAGATGGAATGCGTCTCACCGGTGGCGATCACGTAGTCGTCGGCGACGTCCTGCTGCAGCATCAGGTACATGGCTTCCACGTAGTCGCCGGCGAAACCCCAGTCGCGCTCCGCGTCGAGATTGCCCAGGGTAAGGGTGTCCTGCAACCCCAGTGATATCCGCGCCACCGCGCGGGACACCTTGCGAGTGACGAATTCGACACCGCGGCGCGGTGATTCGTGGTTGAAGAGAATCCCGGAACTGGCGTGCATGTCGTAGGACTCGCGATAGTTGATCGTCAGGTAGTGCCCGTACACCTTGGCGACGCCGTACGGCGACCGCGGCCACAACAGCGTCGACTCGGTCTGCGGAACGTGTTGGACCTTGCCGAACATCTCTGAACTCGACGCCTGATAGAACCGGACGCGCTTGCCTGACACTTCCTGATATAGCCGCACCGATTCCAGCATGCTCAGCACGCCGCCAGCCGTGACGTCGGTGGTCAGGCGCGCGTTTTGCCAAGAGTAGGCGACGAACGAGACCGCGCCGAGGTTGTAGACCTCGTCGGGCTGCGCGATGGTCATCGCCCGCATCAGGCTCGACATGTCCAAGAGGTCCCCGGCGATGACGTGCACCTTCGGCAGGACTTCCTCCAGCATTGCCGCCTTGGGATTGTTCTGTCCCCGCAGCAACCCGTAGACCTCGTAGCCCTTGGACAGCAGCAACTCAGACAGGTAGATGCCGTCCTGCCCGGTGATGCCGGTGATCAACGCCCTCTTCGGGGCGCCGGACTCGCCCAACACCGATGCCATTCGCTACCTCCGTCGTGACTTCGAACAACCGCGCCCAATCGCATGGCGAGATGCGCTGCGATGAATCGTTGCACGCTCGACGGGATCTGTCCTTAAGGCCCTACGCCGTGACCGCGCGGCGTGTTTAAGGGCTGCTTAAGAGTTCCGGCCCTCTTGTCGCTACGATCGAGCACCATGACGAGCGTTTCGGATCCCTCCGCCCCGGCTGCTGCACCCGAGATCGACATTCACACCTCGGCGGGCAAGTTGGCCGACCTCCGCAGGCGCACCAAGGAGACGCTGCACCCGGTGGGCGAGGCGGCCGTCGACAAGGTTCACGCCAAGGGCAAGCTGACCGCTCGCGAGCGCATCTACGCGCTGATGGACGAGGGGACCTTCGTCGAGCTCGACGCGCTGGCCAAGCACCGCAGCACCAACTTCGGCCTCGAATCCAACCGTCCCGTTGGTGACGGCGTGGTCACCGGCTACGGCACCATCGACGGTCGCGACGTCTGCATCTTCAGCCAGGACGCCACCGTCTTCGGCGGCAGCCTCGGCGAGGTCTACGGCGAGAAGATCGTCAAGGTCCAGGAGCTGGCCCTCAAGACCGGCCGTCCGCTGATCGGCATCAACGACGGAGCCGGCGCGCGCATCCAAGAGGGCGTGGTCTCACTTGGCTTGTACAGCAAGATCTTTCGCAACAACATTCTGGCTTCGGGTGTCATCCCTCAGATCTCGCTGATCATGGGTGCCGCGGCCGGCGGACACGTGTACTCCCCCGCGTTGACCGACTTCGTGATCATGGTCGACCAGACCAGCCAGATGTTCATCACCGGCCCCGACGTCATCAAGACGGTCACCGGCGAGGAAGTGACCATGGAGGAACTGGGCGGAGCCCACACCCACATGGCCAAGTCCGGCACCGCCCACTACGTCGCCTCCGGCGAGCAGGACGCCTTCGAGTACGTCCGTGACCTGCTGAGCTACCTGCCGCCCAACAGCGCCTCCGAGCCGCCGCGCTACCCGGCGCCGCCGCATCCCGGCGCCATCGAGGACAACCTCACCGACGAGGACCTCGAGCTCGACACCTTGATCCCCGACTCGCCCAACCAGCCGTACGACATGCACGAGGTCATCACGCGCATCCTCGACGACGACGAATTCCTCGAGGTGCAAGCCGGTTACGCAGGCAACATCGTCGTCGGATTCGGGCGGGTCGACGGCCGCACCGTGGGCATCGTGGCCAACCAGCCCACCGTGTTCGCCGGCTGCCTCGACATCAACGCCTCCGAGAAGGCCGCCCGGTTCGTTCGCACCTGCGATTGCTTCAACATCCCGATCATCATGTTGGTCGACGTCCCGGGCTTCCTGCCCGGCACCGACCAGGAGTTCAACGGCATCATCCGGCGCGGCGCGAAGCTTCTGTACGCCTACGGCGAGGCCACCGTCGCGAAGATCACCGTCATCACCCGCAAGGCCTACGGCGGTGCCTACTGCGTGATGGGCAGCAAGGACATGGGCTGCGACGTCAACGTGGCATGGCCGACGGCGCAGATCGCCGTGATGGGCGCCTCGGGTGCCGTCGGGTTCGTCTACCGGTCTCAGCTCAAGGAGGCCGCCACGGAGGGCAAGGACGTCGACTCGCTGCGCCTCGAGCTGCAGCAGGACTACGAGGACACCCTCGTCAATCCCTACGTGGCCGCCGAGCGCGGGTACGTCGACGCGGTCATCCCGCCGTCGCACACCCGCGGCTACATCTCCGCCGCGTTGCGCCTGCTGGAACGCAAGATCGTGCAGTTGCCGCCCAAGAAGCACGGCAACATCCCGCTCTGATCCGCTCTCCTTCCCCGACGAACGGAACACTCGTGTCACAAGACGTCGACATCACCGAAGTCTCCGATCCCGACGACCTGACCATCGACGCGCCCGTCGTGACGTCGGTTCCCGAGATCAAGATCCTCAAGGGCAATCCCAGCGACGAGGAACTCGCCGCGCTGGTCACGGTGCTCGCCGGCAGTGGTGGCGGTTCCGCCGAGCCGGGCCCGCAGGAACTCAACCGGTGGGGACTTCCGGTGGACCAGTTGCGTTACTCGCTCATCAGCTGGCAGCGGATCACGCAGTTGGAACGCTCGCACCTCCGACGCTAGTGACGGGTTCGACGCGGCTCGTCCTGGCGTCCGCATCCCCCGGCCGCCGCAAGGTGCTCCGTGGCGCAGGCATGGACCCCGTCGTGCTGGTGTCCGGGGTGGACGAAGACGCCTTGGTGGCGGCCCTCCCCGACGGCGCAGGCCCGGGCGAGGTGACGACGGCGTTGGCGACCGCCAAGGCCGAGGCCGTCGCTCACGCGCTCGACGCCGAGGTGGGCGCGGATTGCGTTGTGATCGGCTGTGATTCGATGCTCTACCGCGACGGGCGGCTGTGGGGCAAACCCGCCACCGAAGCCGCGGCGGTCCAGGGCTGGCAGGCGATGGCGGGCCGATCGGGCGAGTTGTTCACGGGACACTGCGTACTTCGCGTGAGCGGCAACAGGATCGAGAACAGGGCGGCAGCGCACGCCGTGACCACCGTCCGGTTTGGTCGCCCGTCGGCGGCGGACCTCGATGCGTACGCGCGTAGCGGTGAACCCACCGCCGTCGCAGGCGGCTTCACCCTCGACGGCCTCGGCGGGTGGTTCGTCGACGGCGTCGACGGCGATCCGTCCGCGGTGATCGGCATCGGACTTCCGTTGACCAGGACCTTGTTGGAGCGCGTCGGCGTGTCGGTCTCCGACCTGTGGGCGGCCAACCCCCTTACCGACTGAGCACATTCCGATGGATGGGCCGTGATGCGGCCGCGCCCAAATCATCGCCGGGATCGTCGAAAGGGTCTCCGAGGCAACCGGATACACCGGCCGCGTCGACCGGGACAGCTCCAAGCCGGATGGCATGCCACGCACATTGCTCGACGTCGACACCCTGCGCACGAGCGGCTGGCAGCCGACGATCTCGCTGCGCGACGGCATTCGCGACACGGTGTCGTGGTATCGGTCCCACCCGTCGGCACTGAGGGTCTGACCCGCCCGGGGCGAGCAAGTAGGCTCTAGGGGTGTCTCTGCCCGCAGACCCGCATCCCTCCCTCGCCGCCTACGCCCATCCGGAACGGCTGGTGACCGCCGACTGGCTGGCCGGCAACATCGGCAGGCCAGGGCTCGCCATCGTCGAGTCCGACGAGGACGTCCTTCTCTACGACACCGGGCACATCCCCGGCGCCGTCAAGATCGACTGGCACACCGACCTCAACGACGACCGCGTTCGCGACTACATCGACGGCGCACGGTTCGCCGCGTTGATGGACCGCAAGGGCATCAGCCGCGACGACACCGTGGTCATCTACGGCGACAAGAGCAACTGGTGGGCGGCCTACGCCCTCTGGGTGTTCACCCTGTTCGGGCATCCGGACGTGCGGTTGCTCGACGGCGGCCGCGACCTGTGGGTGTCGAACGGCCGCGACACCAACCTCGACGTCCCGTCCAAGTCGACGTCGGGTTACCCGGTGGTCGAGCGTGACGACGCCCAGATTCGCGCCTTCAAGGACGACGTGCTCGCGACCCTCGGCCGACAGCCGCTGATCGACGTCCGCTCCCCCATGGAGTACACCGGCGAACGCACCCACATGCCGGACTACCCGGAGGAGGGCGCCCTGCGCGGCGGTCACATCCCCACGGCCATGTCGATCCCCTGGGCCAAGGCCGCCAAGGACAACGGGCAGTTCCGCAGCCGGGACGAACTCGACGAGCTGTACGGCTTCCTGAAGCCCGACGACCAGACCATCGTGTACTGCCGCATCGGCGAACGCTCGAGCCACACCTGGTTCGTCCTGACCCACCTTCTCGGCAAGGAGGGCGTCCGCAACTACGACGGCTCGTGGACCGAGTGGGGCAACGCGGTACGCGTGCCCGTGGCGGTCGGTTCCGAACCCGGAGAGGCTCCCGGCCGGGGATGAGTGCCATGCCGGCCGCACTCGCCGAGGTGGTATCCGACTTCGCGGAGATGCAGGGCCAAGACAAACTGCAGCTACTGCTGGAGTTCGCCAACGAGTTGCCGCCCATCCCGGCCGACCTCGAAGAGGCCGCCATGGAACCGGTGCCGGAGTGCCAGTCGCCGTTGTTCCTCCACGTCGACGCCTCCGACCGTGACCGCGTCCGGCTGTACTTCAGCGCCCCCGCCGAGGCGCCGACCACCCGCGGCTTCGCGGCGATCCTGTCCGCGGGCCTCGACGAGCACTCGGCCGACGAAATCCTCGCCGTGCCCGACGACTTCTATGCCGAACTCGGCCTGGCCAAGCTGATCAGTCCACTGCGCCTGCGAGGCATGTCGGCCATGCTCACTCGCATCAAGCGTCGGCTGAGCGCGCCCTAGCGTCCCTCGCACCGACGTCGTCGCCGGCGCTGCCGAGCGCCTCCGGAGCCCAGCTCCGCGTTCGTCAGTCGGCACGGGCGGAGCGGAACGCGATGCGCAGGCGGCGAACCCCGGCGATCAGCGGCGACACCCGGCAGGCCGAACATACCTACTCATCAGTAGGGGACCGGCGCGCCGACGGGCCTAGCGCGCCGCTTAAACTGCCTCCGATACATTCTTAAAGAGGTTTCTTAGAGAACATGCCATCAGGAGGCGCAGTGCCAAGTCACGCCAGCTCGAAGATCTCCAAGGTGCTCGTCGCCAACCGGGGCGAGATCGCCGTCCGGGTGATCCGGGCCGCCAAGGACGCCGGGCTGACCAGCGTGGCCGTGTACGCCGATCCCGACGCCGACGCCCCGCACGTCCGCCTCGCCGACGAGGCCTTCGCCCTCGGCGGACAGACCTCCGCGGAGTCCTACCTCGACTTCGCCAAGATCCTCGACGCCGCGCAGAAGTCCGGCGCGAACGCCGTCCACCCCGGCTACGGCTTCCTGTCGGAGAACGCCGACTTCGCCCAGGCGGTGCTCGACGCCAACCTGATCTGGATCGGGCCGAGCCCCCAGTCGATTCGCGACCTCGGTGACAAGGTCACCGCCCGCCACATCGCGGCCAAGGCCAACGCACCGCTCGTCCCCGGGACGTCGGAGCCGGTCAAGGACGCCGACGAAATCATCGCCTTCGCCAAGGAATTCGGCGTTCCGATCGCCATCAAGGCCGCCTTCGGCGGTGGCGGCCGCGGCATGAAGGTCGCCCGCACCATCGAGGAAATCCCCGAACTGTTCGACTCCGCCACCCGTGAGGCCGTGTCCGCCTTCGGTCGCGGCGAGTGCTTCGTCGAGCGCTACCTGGACAAGCCGCGCCACGTCGAGGCCCAGGTCATCGCCGACACGCACGGGAACGTCGTCGTCGCCGGCACCCGCGACTGCTCGCTGCAGCGCCGGTTCCAGAAGCTGGTCGAGGAGGCGCCCGCGCCGTTCCTCACCGACGCGCAGCGCAAGGAGATCCACGAGTCGGCCAAGCGCATCTGCAAGGAAGCCGGGTACTACGGGGCAGGCACCGTCGAGTACCTGGTCGGCCAGGACGGGCTGATCTCCTTCCTCGAGGTCAACACCCGTCTGCAGGTCGAACACCCGGTGACCGAGGAGACCTCGGGGATCGACCTCGTGCGCCAGCAGTTCCGCATCGCCAACGGCGAGGCCCTCGACATCACCGAGGATCCGACGCCGCGCGGGCACTCGTTCGAATTCCGCATCAACGGCGAGGACGCGGGCCGTGGCTTCCTGCCCGCGCCGGGACCCGTCACCCTGTTCGACCCGCCGACGGGTCCGGGCGTCCGCCTGGACTCCGGCGTCGAGACCGGTTCCGTCATCGGCGGCCAGTTCGACTCGATGCTGGCGAAGCTGATCGTCACCGGCGCCACCCGCGAGGAGGCCCTGGACCGGTCGCGTCGGGCGCTGGCCGAGTTCACCGTCGAGGGCTTGGCGACGGTCATCCCGTTCCATCGCGCCGTCGTCTCGGATCCCGCCTTCATCGGCGACGACAACGGGTTCACCGTCCACACGCGGTGGATCGAGACCGAGTGGGACAACACGATCGAACCGTTCACCTCCGGCGCACCGCTGGACGAGGAGGACGCCCTCCCCCGCCAGAAGGTCGTCGTGGAGGTCGGCGGTCGTCGCGTCGAGGTGTCGCTGCCCGGCGATCTGGCCATCGGCGGCGGGGGCGGTGGCGCGGCCTCCGGTGTCATCCGCAAGAAGCCCAAGCCGCGCAAGCGTGGCGCGCAGGGCGGTGCCGCGGCCTCGGGTGACGCGGTCACCGCGCCGATGCAGGGCACCGTCGTCAAGGTCGCCGTCGAAGAGGGACAGCAGGTGGCCGCCGGCGACCTCATCGCGGTGCTCGAGGCCATGAAGATGGAGAACCCGGTCACGGCCCACAAGGACGGCACGGTCACCGGGTTGGCCGTCGAGGCGGGTGCCGCCGTCACCCAGGGCACCGTGCTCGCCGAGATCAAGGACTGAGGACCCGCCGAGTGGCCACTTGCCGCACGCACTTTCGCGATGTGCGCGCAGTAAGTGGCCACTCGACCGGTTGACCATCATGGAACCCGTCGAAATCAACAACGGCACGTGGTATCTGCGCGGGCTGCGCTACGACGACCGCGTCGACGATCGTCCCGAGCTCGCTGACCTCGGCGAGACCGACCTCGACTACGTCCACGACGCCGCGGACGGCTGGGCCGACGACAGCATGTACACCTGGGCGGTGTGCGAACCCTCGACCGGTGAACTGCTCGCCGAGATCACGCTGAATCCGAAGACCGGGTTCATGCAGAGCAGGGCGCGGCCCGGCCACGAAGACGCGGCGGCAATGTCCGAGGACACCGTGCGCCGCTACGCCTCCGAGATACTCAACATCCGGGTGCACACGTGACCAGCTCCGCCCGCCCGAACATTCACCCACCCAGCTCCGCCCGCCCGAAGGTCGTCACGGTCACCGGTGCCGCCGGCCAGATCGGCTACGCCGCCCTCTTCCGCATCGGTGCCGGCGCCCTGCTCGGCCGCGGGGTGCCGGTGACTATTCGGCTGCTGGAATTACCCTCGGCGATGCGGGCGGCCGAGGGCGTGGTGATGGAACTCGTCGACAGCGCCTTCGACCTGCTGACCGACGTCGAGATCCACGACGATCCCGTCCGTGCCTTCGACGGGGTCGACGTCGCCTTGCTGGTCGGCGCCAAGCCCCGCAGCAAGGGCATGGAGCGCGCCGACCTGCTGGCTGCCAACGCCGCGATCTTCGCCGACGCGGGGCGGGCGATCAACGCGGGCGCGTCGTCCGACGTCCGGATCGTGGTGGTCGGCAACCCGGCCAACACCAATGCCCTCGTCGCATCCGCCCACGCACCCGACGTCCCGGCGGAACGGTTCACCGCACTGACGCGTCTCGACCACAACCGCGCCGTCGCCGCGCTCGCCGCGCACGCGGGCGTCCACGTCACCGACGTCTCACGGGTGACGGTGTGGGGCAACCACTCCCCGACCATGTACCCCGACGTCTTCCACGCCGTCGTCGGCGGCCGACCCGGTGCCGAGTTCGCTGCCGACACCGAGTGGCTGACAACCGAATTCATCCCCACCGTCGCCAAGCGCGGGACCGCGATCATCGAAGCCCGCGGCACGTCGTCGGCCGCGTCGGCAGCCAACGCCGCCATCGACCACGTCCGTGACTGGGTCGACGGCACCGACGCCGACGATTGGACGTCCGTGGCGCTTCCCTCACCGGGCGTGTACGGCATCCCCGAGGGTGTCGTGGCGTCGCTGCCCGTGCGCGCGGTCGACGGCGTGTGGCAGATCGTCGAGGGCCTCGAGATCAACGACTTCTCCCGGCAGCGCATCGACGCGTCGGTGGCCGAACTCGAATCCGAACGCGCGGCCGTGGCCGCGCTCGGTCTGCTCTAGCCCACCGAGTTCGCGGTCCGGAAGGCGTCCACCGCGTCGAACGGCAGCGGCCCGCGGCTGCCGACGCGATAGCCGTTGTCGTGGCACCATTCCCGGATCTGAATGCGCTCCTGACCGCTGACCTGCTTTCGCCACGGGTCGACGCGGGCCAGGTGCCGTCGCTGCGCGGCCCGCACCCGTCGCCCGCATTCGGCCCATTCGCCGACGATCCGGCGGAGCTCGGCGGCGTTGTCCGCCGACAGCTCGATCGAATACATCTGACCGTCGAGACCGAAGTGGACGGTCTCGTCGGCGGTCGTGCCGTCCAGGGCGTCGACCGACCCGGTTGTCTTCTTCTTGCTCGTGGCCACACGCCCCCCTTGCCATGACGCCGTCAAGCGCCAGCCCCCCGGAAGCCGGTGTCGGCGACCGTCCGCAGAACTCCCCAGTTTTGCGTTACGAGGTGTATACCACCTCCGTTCTACGGCTCGTCGACGTCGGCCCCGGTCGCGAGGTCGCCGCACTCGACGAGGACGACGCCCGGCGTGCCCCTGAGGAAGGTGCGGGCTCCCTCGTCGCCGTGCAGCGTCGCCGACAGCGCGGCCCAGTGCCGCCGCGCGATCACCACGGGGTGACCAGGACGGCCGCCGTAGGTCGCGCGGGCCAGCCCTGGCTCCGAATCCGTTGCCGCCGAAAGGACGCGTCTGACCACGTCGGCGCCCACGTCGGGGGTGTCGACCAGGTGCAGAACGGCCAGGTCGGCGTCGCCCGCGGCGCCCAGCCCGGTGCGCAGCGACGCACTCATTCCGGCCGCCCAGTCCTCGGCCACCACCGCGCGGCTCGGCGGTGGCACGTCGACCACCGCGGCGCCCAAGACCACCACCACGTCGTCACATCCACCGCCCGCCAGCGCGCCGACCGCGATGCGCAACCATTGACCCTGTCCGACAAGCACTTTCGGCATGCCGTAGCGACTTCCCGCCCCGGCGGCCAGCAGGACGCCGACCACGGCGCGAGCTTTCGACATGCGAACAGTCTCAACCTGGTCGATTCTTGGAGTGTGTCCACCCCAAGGTCGGCCCCGCCACTCACCACCGGCGCGAAGCGCGTGCACCCGGTCGACGAGGTGCTGCCGCTGCCCAAGCTCGCGACCTACGGGTTCCAGCACGTCGTCGCGTTCTACGCAGGCGCGGTGCTGGTGCCGATCATCATCGCGGGCGCCATCGACCTGCCCGCGGATCAACTCGTCAAGCTCATCACGGCCGACCTGTTCACCTGCGGGATCGCGTCGATCATCCAGGCCGTCGGGTTCTGGAAGATCGGCGTGCGGCTGCCACTGCTGCAGGGTGTGACGTTCGCCGGGGTCTCCCCGATCATCGCCATCGGGCTGGCCAACGGCGGCGGCGCGCCCAGCCTGCTGTACGTCTACGGCGCAGTGATCGTCGCGGGCGTGTTCACGTTCCTGATCGCGCCGATCTTCATCAAGCTGCTGCGGTTCTTCCCACCCGTGGTGACCGGCACGCTGATCACCATCATCGGCCTGTGCCTGGTGCCGGTGGGCGCACTGGACGCGGTCACCAATCCCGGCACCCACCAACCCGACCCGACCAACATCCGGTGGTTCCTGTATGCCCTGGGCACCATTGCGATCATCGTCGGCATCCAACGGCTGTTCCGGGGATTCCTGGCGACCATCGCGGTGCTGCTCGGTCTCGTCGTCGGTTGCGCGGTGGCCTACGCGCTGGGCGACATGACGTTCGGCAAGGTCGCCGAGGCGTCGGCGTTCGGCTTCACGCCGCCGTTCCTGTTCGGCCTGCCCAAGTTCGACTTCGTCGCCTGTCTCACGATGATCATCGTGTTGCTGATCACCGCGGTCGAGTCGACCGGCAGCACCATCGCGACCGGGGAGATCGTCGGCAAGCGCGTCAAGGCCTCCGACATCGGCAACGTCCTGCGGGCCGACGGCGTGGCGACCACCATCGGCGGCATCTTCAACTCGTTCCCGTACACCGCCTTCTCCGAGAACGTCGGCCTGGTGCGTCTCACCGGCGTCAAGAGCCGGTGGGTGGTTGCCGCGGCGGGCGTCATCATGATCATCTTGGGCTTCCTTCCCAAGGTGGCCGCGGTGGTCGCGTCGATCCCCAATCCCGTGCTGGGCGGCGCCGCGCTGACGTTGTTCGCCACCGTGGCCGTCGTCGGCATCCAGACCCTCGGCAAGGTCGACTTCACCGACCACCGCAACCTCATCATCGTGACTACCAGTCTTGCTCTCGCACTGTGGGTTACGACCTACCCGGACCTGGCCAAGGCCATGCCGACGGGGCTGAACCTGATCTTCGGCAGCGGCATCAGCATCGGGGCGGTCGCCGCGATCCTGCTCAACATCGTGTTCTTCCACACCGGTTCGCGGGGTCCGCGCGTGGCCGGCGGCGGTGCGATCACGCTCGACGAGGTGAACTCGATGACGAAGGACCGCTTCACGGAGGTGTTCGGCCACGTGGTGCAGGACGTGCCGTGGGCGGTGGAACGCGCCTTCGAGCAGCGGCCGTTCGCCGGCACCACCGCGCTGCGGGAGGCCTTCCAGGACGCGGTGCTGACGGGCACGTCCGCACAACAGGACGAACTCCTCAACGCCTTCCACGATCTCGGGGCCGAAGACGAGACGGGGCACGCACTGGCCGTCGACCACGTCGCCCTGTCGAGCCTCGACGACGACGACCACAATGACGTCGTGGACCTGGCCGGCGCGTATCGCGAGCACTTCGGCTTCCCGCTGATCATCTGCGCGCGCGAGACCGAGCGATTCGACCGGGTCCTCAAGAACGGGTGGTCGCGAATGGACAACTCCCCCGCCGCCGAACGCGCGTTCGCGCTCATCGAGATCGCCAAGATCGCCAACTACCGCTTCGACGACCTGGTGGCCGACGCCAATCCGATTGCCGCAGCGCGGTTTGGCCGGCTCAACGAATTGCAGTAGGTGCCTGGCGTGGGGTTGCCCCGAGAGAGACTGGGCCTGGACGGCTTCACCCGGCTGAGCGAGCGGCAGCGGATGAACGTGCTGTTCGGCGTCTGCTCGTCCACCATCTGGGCGCGACGGGTCCTCGCGGGCGGGCCGTTTCGCGACGTCGACGCCCTGCTCGACCGCGCCGACCGGGTGTTGGCCGAGCTTCCCGACGCCGAGATCGACGCCGCCCTGGACGGTCATCCACGCATCGGCGCCAAGGTCGACAACGCGTCCTCGGCGCGCGAACAAGCCGCCGTGGTGACCGCCGCGGACTCCGTCAAGGCCGAATTGGCCACGAAGAACGCCGAATACGACGAGAAGTTCGGTTACGTCTACCTGGTGTGCGCCAGCGGGCGTTCCGCCGAGGAACTGCTGGCGATCCTCACCGAGCGCCTCCACAACGATCCCGAGACCGAGCGCCGGGTGATGCGCAACGAGCTCGCGAAGATCAACCGGCTTCGGCTCGAACGTCTCCTGAGCGAGCCGCCAGCCGACCCCGGGGCAAGATGACCACATGAGTCTGTCCACGCACGTCCTCGACTCGACGACCGGCAGACCTGCCGCCGGCGTCGCCGTCACGCTCACCGACCGCGACGGTGGGCCTCTGACCACCGCGACCACCGACGACGACGGCCGCATCGCGCAGTTGGGCGTCGACCTGCCCGCCGGGGTGTATCGGCTGCACTTCGGCACGGGCGCCTATTTCGCCGCGCGCGACGTCGCGACGTTCTACCCGGAGGTGATCGTCGCCTTCGAGATCACCGACGCGGGAGGCAAGTACCACGTGCCGGTGCTGCTCTCGCCGTTCGCCTATTCCACCTACCGAGGGAGTTGAGCCGGTGTCCGAGATCGTCTTGGGCGGCAACCAGTACGGCAAGGCCGAGACCCGCGTCGTCAGAATCTACCGCGACACCCACCGTCACGAAATCCACGACGTCAACGTAACCACCTGCCTGCGTGGTGATTTCAGCCAGGCATATTTGACCGGCGATCAGTCGAAGGTGCTGCCCACCGACACGCAGAAGCAGACCGCGTACGCCTATGCCAAGGAGAAGGGGTTGTCGTCGGTCGAGGACTACGGTCTGACCCTGGCCAGGCACTTCGTTCACGACGTCGAGCCGGTGGAGGGCGCCCGCGTCGAGCTCGAGGAGTACGCCTGGGAACGCGCGATCGTCGACGGCAGCGAGCACGACCACACCTGGGTTCGGAAGGGCCAGGAGGTCCGCACCGCCGCGATCACCGTCGACGCCCGGGGCGAGACGGTCGTCGGCGGCCTCAAGGACATGGTCATCCTGAAGTCGACGGGCTCCGAGTTCGCCGGCTTCCTCGAGGATCGCTACACCGTGCTACAGCCGACGCACGACCGGGTGATGGCGACATCGCTGGTGGCTCAGTGGCGGTTCACCACGACCGACGTCGACTGGGAGCCCACCTATGTCGGCATCAAGGCTCACCTGGTCAAGCAGTTCGCCGTGGTGCAGTCACTTGCCTTGCAACAGACCCTGTTCGAGATGGGCAAGGCCGTGTTGGAGGCCTATCCGTTCATCGCCGAGATCCGATTGTCGGCGCCGAACAAGCACCACTTCATCTACGACCTGTCACCGTTCGGCTTGACCAACGACAACGAAGTGTTCAACGCCGACGACCGACCGTACGGGCTCATCCAGGCCACGGTCACCCGCGACGACGCTCCCCCCGCCGGTGCGGCGTGGGACGTCTATCAGGGCTGGCTTTCCTAGGCCGCCGTCACTCGAGCTGATCGCGCAGGCGCATCAGGGATTTGGCGAGCAAGCGCGAGACGTGCATCTGCGATATCCCGACCCGCTCGGCGATCTGCGTCTGGGTCATCGATTCGAAGAAGCGAAGCAGGAGCACCTGACGCTCGCGTTCCGGGAGACTGGCGAGCAAGGGCCGCAACGATTCCCGGTTCTCGATCTGGTCGAGGTTGAGGTCGACGTCGCCCAGGGTGTCGGCGATGGCGGGGGCCTCTTCCGTGCCGCCGCCTGCGCCGTCGATGGACAGCGTGTTGTAGGAGCTGCCCGCGACCAGGCCCTCGACGATTTCGTCGCGGTCCATCTCGAGTTCGGCCGCGAGCTCCGACGGGGTGGGGGCACGCCCGAGCTTCTGCGACAGCTCCGCGGTCGCGGCTCCCAACCGGAGGTGGAGTTCCTTGAGGCGCCGGGGCACCTTGACCGACCAGCTGTTGTCACGGAAATGGCGGCGAACCTCGCCCATGATGGTGGGCACCGCGAAGGACACGAAGTCCGACCCCGCGTCGACGTCGAACCGGATGACGGCGTTCACCAACCCGACGCGGGCCACCTGCACCAGATCGTCACGCGGCTCGCCGCGGCCGTCGAATCGGCGGGCGATGTGGTCGGCCAACGGCAGGCACCGCTCCACGATCGAGTCGCGCTGACGAAGGAATTTGGCCGAGCCCTCTTCGAGCCCCTGCAGTGTGCGGAACATGTCGACCACGTCCGCGTATTCGGAATTCGAGCGTGACGCCGAACCCCGGGAGGACGACGTCGTCACCTCAGCGAGCTCGCTCGTCTCGTCGTCATGGAGATGCCGAAGATGTGCGAGTCTTCGGGGCCATGACCGTCGTGGAAGGTACTGACGTCGTCGGTCAAGGAACTCAGGACGTGCCAACTGAAGCTGCCCGGCACCACGATGTCAGGTGACGAACATGCAGTCGACACGTCGACCACGAGCTGCTCTTCGAGCGGATGCACCACCAGCACGAGGGTGGCGTCGGCCGTCGCGGATCGGATGAGCCGGGTGCAGGCCTCGTCCACCGCCAGCCGAAGGTCCGCCACGCTGTCGAAGTCGAGGTCCTCGTAGGTACCGACTGCGCCCACCACGGTGCGCAACACCGCCAGATTCTCCAGCTTTGCCGCGACTCGAACCTCGACAGATCTGGGGCTTCGATGCCCACTGTCGTGGCCGTACTCACCGTCTGACACGCGCCCTCCATCTGATCTCCACGCGAGGTTACCCCGAGGTGGTTCGTAGCTAACCACCAGCACTCCCGTCACGAGATGCGGACGAACGGGAACCACGGGTGGGCGGTGTGATCGTACGTGTGGCCACGATGACGTCCCGCCTCTCGCTAGGTTGTTACGACTCGTTCCCGGTGGGGATGCCCAGCGCGTCTGTGACTAAACCATTGCCGACTCGGGCCACCCGTCGCAGCACGTCTCAATTCGGGCGGAAAACAACGCAATTGGCGCGAAGCCGTCGTCCGGCGTGGTGCTCGTTTAGCCCGTTGGTTCGATGGGCAGCCTTCAGTGCACGGGGTGAGTAGAGCTGGATCGCCCCAACCGAGGATGGCGTGACCCGCGTCACCGCCATTGCACCCACGATCGAAAGGCAACCATGAGCGACAGTGGACCAGAAGCAGGCATCAAGGGCGTCGTCGAGGACGTCAAGGGCAAGGCGAAGGAAGTGGCCGGCACGGTGACCGGCAACGACGACCTCTCCCGCGAGGGCGAGGCGCAGCAGGACAAGGCCGACGCGCAGCGCGACGTCGCGAAGAAGGAAGCCGAGGCCGAGGCCGCCCGCGGCAGCGCCGCGGCAGCCGAGGCGCGCCAGAAGGCCGCCGAGTAGCGCTACGACACCGTGACGGGCCCGGCCGGGGTGCATCCCCGGTCGGGCCCGTTGGTCGTCGCGCACGAGAACGTGCGGCGGTCGCGGAGCTTGACTACCTTCGAAGAGTGGACTTGACCACCGTCGAGACGGTAAGCACGCCGCGTCAGCGCGACGAGTTGTGGCCGATCGGTGCGTCCGACGCCGTCCTGGCGGGCGGCACCTGGTTGTTCTCCGAACCGCAGCTGCGGACCCGCCGCCTCGTCGACCTCACCCAGCTGGGGTGGGCACCGGTCCTCGTCGACGCGAACGGGATCGAGCTCGCCGCGACCTGCACCGTGGCCCAGGTGTCCGCCCTGTCGGCGGAGCTTCCGCTCACCCACCCCGACTGGCTGGCCGCGCCACTGTTCCACCAGTGCTGCACCGCGTTGCTCGCGTCGTTCAAGGTCTGGGCCGAAGCGACCGTCGGCGGCAACCTCTGTCTGTCCTTCCCCGCCGGTTCGATGATTTCGCTGAGCTCTGCTCTCGCCGGCGAGGTCCTGGTGTGGCGGCCCGATGGGGACGACTACCGAATGCCCGTCGCCGACTTCGTGACCGGCAACTCGGCGAACGTGCTGTCCGTCGGCGACGTGCTGCGCTCCATTCATCTGCCGGCCTCGGCCCTGCGGGGGCGCACCGCATACCGCAAGCTGGCCCCCTCGCCGTTGGGTCGCTCGGGGATCGTCGTCATCGGCCGCGTCGACCGCGACGGGACATTCGTGCTGTCGATCACCGCGGCGACGGTGCGGCCCTACGTCTTCACCCTGGCATCGGTCGACGTCGACGCGGTGCGGCGGGCCCACGCCGACATTCCCGACGACGCCTGGACCGTCGATCCGCACGGTGATCCGGATTGGCGCCGCGCGGTGTCGTTGGTGCTGGCCGAGCAGATCTGCGCGGAGCTGGGCCCGTGACCACCACCGTGAACGGCCAAGCGCTGCAGGGTGATCCGTGGCCCGGGCAATGCCTGCGGACCTACCTGCGCGACCACGGCCACTTCGAGGTCAAGAAGGGCTGCGACGGAGGCGACTGCGGCGCATGCTCGGTGCTGGTCGACGGGGCACCGGTGCATTCGTGCATCTACCCCGCATTCCGGGCTGCGGGCCGCGACGTCACGACGGTCGCCGGCCTCGGCACCCCCGATCGACCGCATGCCCTACAACGACAATTCGTCGACGCCGCCGGGTTCCAGTGCGGATTCTGCACCGCGGGGATGATCACCACGGCGTCCACGTTGACCCCAGGGCAACTGGCCGACCTGCCGCAGAACCTCAAGGGCAATCTGTGCCGGTGCACCGGCTACCGCGCGATCACCGATGCCCTCGCCGGCTCGGTGAACACCAAGAAGGTCGGCGGCGCCGGGGATTCCGTCGGCGCCCCCGCAGGCATGCGCGTGGTCACCGGAACCGAGCAGTACACCATGGACCACGCCGTCGACGGGCTGCTTCACCTCGCGGTGCTGCGCAGCACCGTCGCGCACGCCAGGATCGCGTCGATCGACACGGCTGCGGCGCAACGGATTCCCGGCGTTCGGCTGGTGCTCACCCATCGTGACAGCCCTGCCGTCGCGTTCTCGACGGCGCGCCACGACAGCAGGCTCGACGACCCCGACGACTCCTTCGTCCTCGACGACACGGTCCGATTCGTCGGTCAGCGGGTCGCCGCCGTCGTCGCCGACACCCTGGCCGTCGCCGAAACGGCTTGCCGCGCAATCATCGTCGAGTACGACGAACTGCCCGCGGTGTTCGACCCCGAGCAGGCCCGGGCGGCGGGGGCACCACTGCTGCACGACGGCAAGTCCACCGAGGCCCGCATTGCCGACCCGACGCGCAATCTCGTCGCCGAAGTGCACGGTGGCGTCGGCGACGTCGACGAGGGCGTGGCCCAGGCGGTGCGCTCCGGTGGCGCCGTCGTCCGCGGGCGGTGGAACACCCAGCGCGTGCAGCACGTGCACCTCGAGACGCACGGGTGTACCGGATGGCGAGACGACGACGGACGCTTGGTGATTCGCACCAGCTCGCAGGTACCGTTCCTGGTGCGCGACGAGCTGTGCCACGTCTTCGGCCTGGACCGCGCCGACGTCCACGTGTTCACCCGCCGGCTCGGAGGCGGCTTCGGCGGCAAACAGGAGATGCTGACCGAGGACCTGGTCGCCATGGCGGTGCTGCGGCTGGGCCAGCCGGTGCGCTACGAGTTCAGCCGTTCCGACGAGTTCACCGGCGCACCGTGCCGCCACCCGTTCCGGGTCGACGCCACCGTCGCGGCAGGGCCGGACGGGGTGCTGACCGCGCTGTCGGTCGACGTTCTGGTCGACGCCGGCGCGTACGGCAACCACAGCCCCGGCGTGATGTTTCACGGGTGCAGCGAGTCGGTGTCGGTCTACCGCTGCCCCAACAAGCGAGTCGACGCAGAGGCGGTGTACACCAACAACATTCCCTCCGGTGCGTTCCGCGGCTACGGCCTCGGCCAGGTCATCTTCGCCGTCGAGTCGGCGTTGGATCAACTGGCCGAGGAACTGGGCGTCGACCCGGTTGACCTTCGGCGCCGCAACGTCGTCGTCCCCGGGGACCCGTTCACCGACGCCCACGTCGCCGACGACGACCTGACCTACGGCAGCTATGGGCTCGACCAATGCCTGGACCTCGTCCAGGGGACACTGACCGCAGGCGCGGGTGCGGCCCCGCCCGAGGGAGGCCATTGGCGGGTCGGCGAGGGCGTGGCCCTCGCGATGATCGCCACCATTCCCCCACGGGGTCACTTCGCCGACGCGTCGATCTCCCTCGACGTCGACGGCGACTTCACCCTCTCGGTCGGCACCGCCGAGTTCGGCAACGGAACGTCCACGGTGCACGGGCAGATTGTGGCCTCCGAGCTCGGGGTCGACGTCAGTCGCGTGCGCATTCGCCAATCCGACACCGACGCAACCAGTTACGACACCGGGGCGTTCGGCTCGGCGGGCACCGTCGTCGCCGGGCTTGCGGTCCAGGCGGCGTGCCGGGACCTGCGCGCCGCCCTCGAGGCCACCCCGGACGCCCGGCCACTGACCGGCTACGGACGCCACGACGGCACCCCCCGGTCGGTGGCGTTCAACGTGCAGGGATTCCGCGTCGCGGTCGACGTCACCACCGGCGAGGTGCGGATCCTGCAGTCGGTCCACGCGGCCGACGCTGGCGTGGTGATGAACCCCGAGCAATGCCGCGGCCAGGTCGAAGGCGGTGTCGCCCAGGGCATTGGCAGCGCGTTGTACGAGGAGGTGCGCACCGGGCCCGACGGCGCCGTCACGACCGACGCCCTGCGGAACTATCACATTCCGCAGCTCGCCGACCTCCCGGTGACCGAGGTGTACTTCGCCGACACGTACGACGTGCTCGGGCCGTTCGGGGCGAAGTCGATGAGCGAGTCGCCCTACAACCCGGTGGCCCCGGCGCTCGCCAACGCGATCGCGAGGGCATGTGGCGCCCGCCTGCGTCAGCTGCCGATGACGCCCGCGCGGGTGTGGCGCGCACTCAACGCCTGATCCCCCTCCCCGCGAGCGTGCGTGTCCGGGGAAGACACGCCGGTCACCTTCGCGAGTTCGCGCACGCCAACGTCGTCGGCTTGTCGGTTGGGCGGCCTACCATTCCCCCCGTGCGGAAGGTCTACGCCGTCGTGGCGGTCGCAGCCGGAATCGCCGCCCACGTGGCGGGTCTCGATCTCTCCTGGAGCGTGGCGGCGGCGGTTGTGGTGCCCGCGCTGCCGGCGTTCCTGGTGGGCATGCTGAGGGGTGCACGCACCCCCGCCGCCCGGGAAGATCCCGCCGTCGCCAAGCAGTCCATGACCGGCACCGACTTCGAGGACCACGTGGCGCGGATCGCCAGGTCTAGCGGCGCCTCGGTGATCATGACGGCGGCGACGGGTGACTTCGGCGTCGACCTCGTGGTCGGCCGACGGCCCAATCGCCTTGCCATTCAATGCAAACGGCAGTCCCGACCGGTCGGCTCGGGCGCCGTCCAGGAAGTCGTGGCCGGGGCCGCGATGCACGACTGCGCGCACACCATGGTCGTGACCAATCACGACTTCACCCCCGCTGCCCGACGCCTTGCCGAGCGGCACGGCTGCGTCCTGGTGGGGGGTGACGGTCTGACGCGGCTCGGCTCGACGATCCGCCGGCTGGTGAACGCCGAACCGGCCCGATAGCCGACGCGGCGGTTAGAGCTCGGCCAGCACCGCGCGCACCGCCTCGACCGCGGCGTCGATCTCGTCCCGCGAGACGGTGAGCGCGGGTCGGAAGCGCACGCTGTCGGGTCCGCTGGCCAGCATGATCACCCGGCGGTCCCACAGCTTGGCGATGAGCGTGTCGCGTTGTTCTGCCGTTGCCACGCTGAACGCGCACATCAGGCCACGACCACGCGGGTCGACGACGAGCCCGGGGAACTCGACAGCCAGATCCTCAAGCCGACCGAGCAGGTACCCGCCGAGTTCCGCGGCGCGCGCCATCAGCCCGTCGCCCTCGATGGTCTCGAGGATGCGCCGCGACCTGACCATGTCGGTCAGGTTGCCGCCCCAGGTCGAGTTGATCCGCGAGCTGACGGTGAACACATTGTCGGCGACGTCGTCGACCCGCCGCCCGGCCATCACACCGCACACCTGGGTCTTCTTGCCGAAGGCGACGACGTCGGGCATGACACCCAATTGCTGATAGGCCCAAGCGGTTCCGGTCATTCCGCAGCCCGTCTGCACCTCGTCGACGATCAGCAGCGCGTCGAACTCGTCGCACAGGTCGCGCATCGCGGCGAAGAATTCGGCGCGGATGTGACGGTCGCCGCCCTCACCCTGGATCGGCTCGGCGATGAAGCACGCGACGTCGTGCGGGTTGGCCTCGAATGCCGCGCGGGCCTGACGCAGCGACTCGGCCTCGAGCTCGTCGACGTTCGCGCCGGGCCGTAGGTAGGGCGCGTCGATCCGCGGCCAGTCGAACTTGGGGAACCGCGCCACTTTGTTGGGGTCGGTGTTGGTCAGCGACAGGGTGTAGCCGCTGCGGCCGTGGAACGCCCCCTGCAGGTGGAGCACCTTGGTGCCCAGTGCCGGGTCGACGCCCTTGCTCTCGTTGCGCCGGCTCTTCCAGTCGAAGGCGACCTTGAGCGCGTTCTCGACGGCGAGCGCGCCACCGTCGACGAAGAACAGGTGCGGCAAGGCCGGGTCGCCGAGGACGCGGGCGAACGTCTCGACGAACCGGGCCATCGGCACGGTGTAGACGTCGGAGTTGCTGGGCTTGTTCACCGCCGCGGCGGCGAGCTCGGCCCGGAACGCTTCGTCATCGGCGATCGACGGGTGGTTCATGCCGAGGGCCGAGGACGCGAAGAAGGTGAACATGTCCAGATAGCTCTCGCCGGTGCGGGCGTCGACGAGGTGCGAGCCGGTCGACCGGTCGACGTCGAGCACGAAGTCGAGCCCGTCGGCCAGGATGCTGCGGCTCAGCACCTCTCGGACGTCGTCGGGTGCCACGGAGTGGTCGGACGTGCGGACGCGGGAAGGCAGGACAGCGGTCATACCGGCATCCTAACGGAACATTTACGGCGTGCGCGACCTAAAGCAGGATTTTCTACGGTAGGACGTCGCGGTCCTCGTAAAAAGTCTGTAAGATGATGGTGCTTCGGGTGCGGACGTTGGCTGCCGTCCGGATCTGTTGCAGCAGGTCTTCGAGCGCCCGCGCCGACCGGACACGCACCAGGAGGACGTAACTTTCGTCCCCGGCCACCGAGTGACACGACTCGATGGCGTCGATGTGTTCGAGCCGCGCGGGCGCGTCATCGGGTTGAGAGGGGTCGATTGGGGTGATGGACACGAACGCCGAGAGCATGTTCCCGACGGCCTCGGGGTCGATCCGGGCGTGGTACCCCGTCACCACCCCGCGCGTCTCCAGCCGTCGGACGCGGGACTGCACCGCGGACACCGACAAACCCGCACTCACCGCCAGCTGCGCCAGCGTGGCCCGACCGTCGGCCACCAACTCACGAACCAGCGTCCTGTCGATGTCGTCGAGCTCGTCGGACGCGTCGGCCATGGCCGGAGACTATCGCAGGGTGTCCCGGGGATGAACGTCATGACCGCCGACCTGAGGAGTCGCTTCGCGGCGGCGCTCTCCCGGATGTACGGCGCCGAGGTGCCCGCCTACACGACGTTGGTCGACGTCAGCACCGAGGTCAACCGTGACCACCGACGCGACGACGGTCTCGGCTCGCTGGAGCGCGTCACCGCCGAACGCCACGGTGCGATACGCGTCGGCAGCCCTCGCGAGCTCGCCGACGTCGCCGACCTGTTCGCCGCGTTCGGGATGTACCCGGTCGGCTTCTACGACCTGCGCGACGCGGCCTCCCCGGTCCCCGTGGTCTCCACCGCATTCCGGCCGGTCGACGCCGACGAATTGGCGCACAACCCCTTTCGCGTGTTCACCTCGATGCTCGCCACCGCCGACACCAGGTTCTTCGACCCCGGGCTGCGGGCCCGCGTCGAACGATTCCTCGGCGCACGTGAGCTCTTCGACCCCGAGCTGATCGCCACGGCACGGACCATCGCGGCCGACGGAGGGTGCGGACCCGAGCAAGCCGACGAGTTCGTCACCCGCGCGGTGTCGGCGTTCGCCCTGTCGCGCGAGCCGATCGACGCCGGCTGGTACGACGAACTGTCGCGGGTGTCGGCCGTGGCAGCCGACATCGCCGGCGTGCGGACCACCCACGTCAACCATCTGACCCCGCGGGTGCTCGACATCGACGAGCTGTACCGCCGAATGGTCGCCAAGGGCGTCGCCATGACCCAAGCCATCCAGGGCCCGCCCCGAACCGACGGCCCCGACGTGCTGTTGCGCCAGACGTCGTTTCGCGCGCTCGCCGAACCACGCCGCTTCCGCGACGCCCGGGGCGTCGTCACAGAGGGCACCCTGCGGGTGCGCTTCGGCGAGGTCGAGTCCCGCGGCGTCGCATTGACCCGAGCCGGCCGCGACCGCTACGACGCGGCGATGCACGCCCCAGACCCCGCGTCGACCTGGTCCGACCACTTCCCGTCCAGCCACGCCGAACTGGCCGCCCAGGGTCTGGCCTACTACCGTGGCGGTGACCCCACCAAACCCGTTGTCTACGAGGACTTCCTGCCCATCTCGGCGGCGGGCATCTTCCGGTCCAACCTCGACGCGGAGCCGACCACCGGCCGCTCCGCCCCGTCCGATGCCGAGAACGACTTCATCTATGACGCAACGTGGTTGGCCAGCGCCATCGGCCAGCACGTGCACGACCCGTACGACCTCTACGAGAAAGCAGCAGCACAGTGACGCTCACCCCGACGACGACCGCACTTCCCACCGCCGACGAGCTCCGCGACCGGGCGCGCGCCGCGCTGAAGGCCGTCGGCTCCGCCGTCGAACTCGGCCAGCCGGGCGGTACCGGCCGGCAGGCCAGCACCCCGATCACCGGGGACGTCCTCTTCACCGTCGCGGAGACCACCTCCGCCGAGACCGACGCGGCCATCGCCGAAGCGGCGGCCGCCTTCACGGCGTGGCGGGTCACGCCCGCGCCCGTGCGCGGCGCGCTGGTCGCACGCCTCGGAGAGCTCCTCGTCGAGCACAAGGCGGACGTGGGCACGTTGGTCACCGTCGAAGCGGGCAAGATCACCTCCGAGGCCCTCGGCGAGGTGCAGGAGATGATCGACATCTGCCAGTTCGCCGTGGGCCTGTCGCGGCAGCTGTACGGGCGGACCATCGCCTCGGAGCGGCCCGGGCACCGCTTGATGGAGACGTGGCATCCGCTGGGCGTCGTCGGCGTCATCACCGCCTTCAACTTCCCGGTCGCCGTCTGGGCGTGGAACACCGCGGTCGCCCTGGTGTGTGGCGACACCGTGGTCTGGAAGCCCTCGGAGCTCACGCCGTTGACGGCCCTCGCGTGCCAGGCGCTGATCGAGCGGGCCGCCGCCGACGTCGGCGCACCGGCGAACGTGGCACGACTGATTCAGGGCGGCAGGGAGATCGGCGAGCAGCTGGTCGACGACTCCCGCGTCGCGTTGGTCAGCGCGACCGGTTCGGTGCGGATGGGTCAGCAGGTCGGACCTCGGGTCGCCCAGCGGTTCGGCAAGTCGCTGCTGGAACTCGGCGGCAACAACGCGGCCATCGTCACCCCGTCGGCGGACCTCGACCTCGCCGTCCGGGGCATCGTGTTCTCCGCCGCAGGCACGGCGGGCCAGCGGTGCACGACGCTTCGACGGGTGATCGCCCACACGTCGGTCGTCGACGCCCTCGTCGAGCGCGTCACCGCGGCCTACCGCAGCCTCCCGATCGGCGACCCCTCCTCCGACGGCACCCTCGTCGGGCCGCTGATCCACGAACGCTCCTACCGCGACATGGTCGGTGCGCTGGAGAAGGCGGCGGCCGACGGCGGCCAGGTCACCGGCGGCGACCGACGCGACCTCGGTGAGGGGTCGTTCTACGTCGAGCCCGCCGTGGTGCGGATGCCCGCACAGACCGCCGTCGTCCACGACGAGACGTTCGCGCCGATCCTCTACGTCCTGACCTACGACACCCTCGACGAGGCGATCGAGCTCAACAACGCCGTGCCGCAGGGTCTTTCGTCGGCCATCTTCACCACCGACGTGCGCGAAGCCGAGCGTTTCATGGCCGCCGACGGGTCGGACTGCGGCATCGCCAACGTCAACATCGGCACCTCGGGCGCCGAGATCGGCGGCGCGTTCGGCGGTGAGAAGCAGACCGGCGGCGGCCGCGAGTCGGGGTCGGACTCCTGGAAGGCCTACATGCGGCGGGCCACCAACACCGTCAACTACAGCTCCGAGCTGCCCCTGGCCCAGGGCGTGCACTTCGGCTAGACACATCCTCGCCGAACGTCGAGTTGACGTCGCCCGGGACGCCGGGCGGCGACGTCAACTCGACGTTCGCGCCTAGGTATCATCGCGACGTGAGCGAGCACGTCGAACAGAGGGAATTCCAGGCCGAGGCCCGCCAGCTGTTGCAGCTGATGGTCCACTCCATCTACTCCAACAAGGATTCGTTCCTGCGGGAGTTGATCTCGAACGCGTCCGACGCGCTCGACAAGCTCCGGCTCGAGGCGTTCCGCGACAAGGACCTCGACGTCGACGTCTCGGATCTGCACGTCGAGATCGAGGTCGACAAGGGTGCGCGCACGCTGACCATTCGGGACAACGGCATCGGCATGACGCGCGACGAGGTGGTCGACCTGATCGGCACCCTCGCCAAGTCCGGCACCGGCGAGCTGCGCAAGAAGCTCGGCGAGGCCAACAAGGCCAGCGATGCCGAAGAGCTGATCGGACAGTTCGGCATCGGGTTCTACTCGACGTTCATGGTGGCCGACTCCGTCGTGCTGCTGACCCGCAAGGCCGGCGAAAGCACCGCCACGCGTTGGGAATCCAGCGGTGACGGCACCTACACCATCGCAGCGGTCGACGACGCCCCCCAGGGCACCTCGGTGACGCTGCACCTCAAGCCCGAGGACGCCGACGACGAGCTGCACGACTACACGTCGCCGTGGAAGATCCGGGAGCTGGTCAAGAAGTACTCCGACTTCATCTCCTGGCCGATCCGGATGGAGGTCGAGAAGACCGTCCCGGCGGCCGACGAGGGCGGCGAGCCGACGGTGACCGTCGAGACCGAGACGATCAACTCGCGGACCGCGTTGTGGGCCAAGCCCAAGAGCGAGGTCTCCGACGAGGAATACGCCCAGTTCTACAAGCACGTCGCGCACGCCTGGGACGAGCCGCTCGAGGTCATCGCGATGAAGGCCGAGGGCACCTTCGAATACCAGGCGCTGCTGTTCATCCCCTCGATGGCGCCGTTCGACGTGTTCAACCTCGACGGCCACACCGGGGTGCAGCTCTACGTCAAGCGCGTGTTCATCATGGGCGACTGCGACGAGCTGGTGCCCGAGTACCTACGGTTCCTCAAGGGCGTCGTGGACGCACAAGACATGTCGCTCAACGTGTCTCGCGAGATCCTGCAGCAGGACCGCCAGATCAAGGTGATTCGTCGCAGCCTCACCAAGAAGGTGCTCTCGACGATCAAGGACATCCAGGCCAACCGTCCGGACGACTACCAGACGTTCTGGACGCAGTTCGGCCGGGTCGTCAAGGAGGGCTTGATCTCCGACGCCGACAACCGCGACACCCTGCTACGGCTGTCGTCGTTCGCGTCCACGTTCAGCGACGCTGCTCCCACCACTCTCGCCGACTACGTGGGACGGATGAAGGACGGCCAGGAGCAGATCTACTACGCCACCGGCGAGTCGCGGCAGCTCCTCGAGCGTTCACCGCACCTGGAGGCGTTCAAGGCCAAGGGCTACGAGGTCCTGCTGCTGACCGACCCCGTCGACGAGGTGTGGGTGGGGTCGGTGCCGGAGTTCGACGGCAAGGCGTTGCAGTCGGTGGCCAAGGGAGAGGTCGACCTCGGTGCCTCCGACGACTCCGACGACGCCGGGCACGGCGACTTCGCCGAACTGTTGACCTGGCTGCAGGAGACGCTGGCCGAGCACGTCAAGGAGGTGCGGCTCTCCACGCGGCTGACGTCGTCGCCGGCGTGCCTCATCACCGACGCGTTCGGCATCACCCCCCAGTTGGCGCGCATGTATCGCGCGTCGGGCCAGGAGGTTCCCGTGGGCAAGCGGATCCTCGAGCTGAACCCGGATCATCCGTTGGTCACCGGCCTGCGGGATGCCCGCGCCGCCGCCGAGCCCTCCGACGGTCTGACCGAGACCGCCGAATTGCTCTATGGCACGGCCCTTCTCGCCGAGGGTGGGGTGCTGGACGATCCGGCCCGGTTCGCGGCGCTGCTGGCCGACCGCTTGGCCCGGACGGTATAGCCGCCGTCGTGGAGATCGAGGGCAAGGTCGCCGCCGTCACGGGTGCCGGTTCGGGGATCGGGCGTGAACTGGCCGTCGCCTTCGCCGCGGCGGGTGCCTCCGTGGTGGTGGGCGACCTCGCCGCCGAGGGTGCCGAGGAGACGGTCGCACGGGTGACGGCGGCTGGTGGATCGGCGGTGGCCGTGGTCGGCGACGTGGCCTCCGTCGACGGCGTCGACGCCCTGATCGACCGTGCGCGGAAGGAATTCGGCCCGGTCGACGTCTTCGTCGCCAACGCGGGCATCATGGGTCCGCCCGGTCTCGGCGACGACGAAGGCGCCTGGGACACCGTCGTCGACGTGAACCTGCGCGCGCACGTGCGGGCGGCGAAGGCGTTGGTGCCCCACTGGGTCGAGCGCGGCGAGGGTTACTTCGTCAGCGTGGCCTCGGCGGCTGGCCTGCTCACCCAGCTCGGAGCGGCGGGGTACTCGGTCACCAAGCATGCGGCGGTGGGCTTCGCCGAATGGCTGTCGATCACCTACGGCGACAGCGGGATTGGCGTGTCGTGCGTGTGCCCGATGGGCGTGGACACGCCGTTGTTGAGCGGCATTCGGGACTCTCCCGACCCCGTGGCCCGGATGGCCGGCGCCGCCGTGGCCACCGCAGGAGAGGTCATCGGCGCGGATCGGGTGGCGGCCATGACGGTGGACGCGGTCCGCGACGGCCGGTTCCTGGTGTTGCCGCACCCGGCGGTGTTGGACATGTACCGCCGCAAGGGCGACGACTACGAGCGATGGATCGCGGGCATGCGTCGTTACCAGGGCACGCTGGGCTGATCGGTCATCGGGTCGTCAGCGCGACCTCGACCCGTTCGGACAGGGTTGCGACGTCGACGCCGAAGGTCTCCAGCACGACCACTTCGCCTGCGGCGGAATCGATGTCGAAGGTCGCGACCTCGGTGTACACCCGGCTGACGCAGCGGACTCCGGTCAACGGGTAGGTGCACTGCGGGACGAGTTTGGCAGTGCCGTCCTTGGCGAACAGGTTCATCATGACGTACACGCGCTTGGCGCCGATGGCCAGATCCATGGCACCGCCGACGGCGGGGATGGCGTCGGGGGCTCCGGTGTGCCAGTTCGCGAGATCGCCGTGCCGGCTGACCTGAAAGGCCCCGAGCACGCAGACGTCGAGGTGACCGCCGCGCATCATCGCGAAGGAGTCCGCATGGTGAAAGTACGACGCGCCAGGAGTTTCGGTGACGGGGATCTTGCCGGCGTTGGTCAGGTCGCCGTCGATCTCGTCTCCGAAGGCCTGCCCGCCCATGCCGAGCATGCCGTTCTCGGTGTGCAGCACGATGCCGGCGGCCGGGTCGAGGTGGTCGGCCACCGTGGTCGGCTGACCGATGCCCAGGTTGACGTAGGAGCCGGGCGGGATGCCGCTGGCCACCATGGCCGCGAGTTCGTCGCGGTCCAGCGGCCCGCGGTCGAGGTGTTCGACGGTCGCGTCGAGTACACGGGTCATGATGCCGCCTCCTGGGCGTCGGACAGCACGGACAGGTCCAACACCCGGTCGACGTAGATTCCGGGGGTCACCACCGTCTCCGGATCGATCTGGCCGGCGTCGACGACGCCGGCGACCTCGACGATGACGAGCTCGGCGGCGGTGGCCATGACGGGTCCGAAGTTGCGGGCGGTCTTGCGGTACAACAAGTTCCCGACGGTGTCGGCCCGCCAGGCGCCGATCAGGGCGACGTCGCCCCGGATCGGATATTCGAGGACGTACTCCCGGCCGTCGATGGTGCGGGTCTCCTTGCCCTCGGCCAGCGGAGTCCCCACCGCGGTGGGACAGAAGAAGGCCCCGATGCCCGCGCCGGCGGCTCGCATGCGCTCGGCGAGGTTGCCCTGCGGCACCACTTCGAGGTCGACCTTGCCGGCGCGGTACAGCTCGTCGAAGACGTAGGAATCCGACTGTCGCGGAAACGAACAGATCACCTTGGCGACGCGCCCGGCGGACAGGAGGGCGGCCAGCCCGGTGTCCCCGTTGCCGGCGTTGTTGCTCACGATGGTCAGGTCGGTGGCCCCCTGCTCGATCAGGGCGTCGATGAGCGTGGTGGGCATGCCGGCCATGCCGAACCCGCCGACCAGAACGGTCGCCCCGTCGCCGATCCCCGCCACGGCGTCGGCGGCATCGGCGTGGATCGTCGTGCGGCTCATGAGGTCACCTCGTCCATACCTCGACCATAAAGCCACTCATAGGTATTCTGAAATACTCATATCGTCGCCATTGATAGGTGAGAGGTTTCAATAATGGAACTGCGCCACCTGCGTTACTTCCGGGCGGTCGCCGAGGAGCTGCACTTCGGGCGGGCGGCCGAGCGGCTGCACATCGCCCAGCCGCCGCTGTCCCAACAAATCCGCCAACTGGAGCGCGAACTCGGCGTGAGCCTGTTGACCAGGAGCACCCGCCGGGTCGAACTGACCAGGGCCGGCGAAGCGTATCTGCGGCGAACAATTGCCGTGCTCGACGCCGTCGACGACGCCGGTCACCAGGCCCGTCGGGTGGCGCAGGGCCTCGAGGGACACCTGTCGATCGGGTGCGTCGGTTCGGCGACGTACTCGGTGCTGCCCCGCTTGGTGCGGGCTCTGCGCGAACAGTTGCCGCTGGTGGAGATCAGCATCCGCGGCGAGATGCTCGCCCCCGCCCAACTCGACGCTCTCCGCAGCCGTGACGTCGACATCGCCCTGCTGCGGCCGCCGGTCGACGATCCCGAGGTGCAGACCGAGTTCGTCCGTCGGGACCGGCTGATCGTCGCCCTTCCGACGGCACATCCGCTCGCCGGACGGGACGCCCTCGACATGGCGGATCTGCGCGATGAGGACTTCATCGCCCACGCCGGACAAGGCCGCTCGGTGATGGGACGCCTCTTGTCGGCAATCTGCGCCGACGCCGGATACGTCCCACGGATCCGGCAGGAGGTATCGGAAACCTCGACGCTGGTCACCCTGGTCGCCGCCGGTCTCGGCGTCGCGGTGGTCCCGGCTCCTACGGCCGATCTGGACGTCGCCGGGGTCACCTACCGGCCGCTCGAGCCGTCAACGCTGGGCGTCGACCTGGTGGCGGCCCACCTCGGGGACGCGGCACCGCCAGCCGTCGCACGCGCGCTCGTCGTGCTGCGCGGCCTGGCGCCGTAGCCGCGCGCGCCGCCCACCGGCCCAGCTCTATGTGGCCGACTGTGAGGCGGCGTAGCGGTCGAGCAGTTCGTGGCTCGTCGCACGGATCCGTGCGATATGGGATTCCTCGACGCCGAGGACCCGCAAGCACGCATCCGCGACTTGAGTCGGCAGGTCGTCGCGGTCGGGCCCCGGTTCGGTGTCCCACATGAAGACCAACGACTCCACCATCCGAAACGGTAGTTCCGCTGCCGCCCGGCCGATCTCGGTTTCGGCGAGCACACTCTGGCTGAGGTTGAGGTAGTGCCACCGCAGCCGGTCGTGGCCCTGCCAGAACGGGCTCAGACCGGGGCTACGCAGTTCCGGCTGCAGGTACAGGGTGCCGAGGTTCCACCGCCGATTGATTAGGCGACCGCCGTCGAAGACCGCCAGCGCGTGCAGATGACCCGTCGGCGTCGTGCCCAACAGGTGGGGAATGAGGTCCAAGGTCGGCGTGACCGTTTGGTTCAGCAAGGCGCAGGCGATGTCCTCCTTGGTCTTGAAGTAGTTGTAGAGCGACGGTTGGCGGATGCCGACGGCGTCGGCGATCGCTCTGGTGGACGTTCCCGCGTATCCCAGATCGGTGAAGAGTTCCGCGGCGGCGTCGAGGATGAGATCGCGCGCCCCCGCTCCCAGTCGCCGCTGAACCGCCGCCCCCGACTGTCCGGCATTCGCACCCATCGCCTCATCGTGCCCGACGTCCGAACCCAAGGCCAGGACAATGTATTCGTTCGCTTGATCGGAACGTACGAAACCTCGCGTTAATACACTTCTCAACAGCTGTAACACGCCCGACACCCACTGGCCTTGCCTGCCAATAAACTATAGCGCGATAGGAAACTAAACGAGCTCTGGTCAGTGGTCGGGACTGCGACGAACACCAGGACGAACATCAGGAAGGGCAACATGCCGAAGCAACCGCTCCTCGTGGGCAACCCCGTTCTCGTCGTGGTCGACATCCAACGAAGCGGGGCCATGCCGGCCGACGAAGTCGGCATCGTCCACATGCCGGGTCACTCCGACCGCGTCGCGATCGCCGAGCGGTTGGTCGCCGCCGCGCGAGCCGCCGGGGTGCCCGTGGTGTTCTTTCAAGAGGTGCACCGGCCCAGCGGCGTCGACTTCGGGCGCGAGCTCGACGGCACCGAGGGCGTTCATTGCGTCGAGGGCCGTCCCGGCACCGATCTGGAGCCGAGCCTGCAGCCCGAACCCGGTTACGACGAGTTCCACATCGTCAAGCGGCGATACTCGGGTTTCATCGGGACCGACTTCGACATCGTGTTGCGCGGTCTCAAGGCCTCTACCCTGATCTTGCTCGGCGGACTGACCGACGTGTGCGTGCACTACACCTTCGCCGACGCCCACCAACGCGACTACTACGTGCGGGTGGTCACCGACTGCGTGGGCGGATCTTCGACGTACCGCCACGACGCGGCGCTCGACGCCATGGAGTACCTGCAGACGGGCGCGTTGCGCACCTCCGAGGAGATTCTCGGCGCCTTCGAGCAGCTGTCCAGCGTCGATGCTCCCGGGCTCGAGGTAGCCGCCAAATGAGCTCTCGCGCTCGGGCATTCGCCGCAGCCGGTCTCGCCGCCGTCGTCAGCCTGTCTGGCTGCAGCGGATCGGAGTCCGGGAACTCGGCCGCTAGTGCCGCACCCACCGACAAGGTGCTGCACCTGTCATTCCTTCAGGACCCGGGCCAGCCACCGGACCCCGACATCTTCTACGCCGGACAGGGCCTGCTGCTCACGACCAACCTGTATGAAGGTCTGCTGCAGTACAAGGGTGGCACCGCCACCCCGGAACTGGAACCACTACTGGCCACCGAGTGGACGAAGTCGCCGGACAGCAAGGTCTTCACGTTCACCCTGAGGCAGGGTGTGAAGTTCCACGACGGCACACCCTTCACCGCCGCGGCGGTCAAGGGCTCGTTCGACCGGCGACTCGCCGTCAACCAGGGACCGGCGTACATGGTCACCGGCGTCGACTCCGTCGTCGCGCAGGACGACTACCACGTCACCATCACCTTGAAGTCTCCCAATTCCGCCTTCCTGGACTATCTGGCATCGGCCTACGGTCCGCGCATGCTCAGCCCCGAGGGGCTCAAGTCCAACGCCGGTGCCGACCATGCCGAGACCTACCTCACCACGCACGATTTGGGAACGGGGCCGTTCACGCTCGCCGAGGCCAGCGTGGGATCGAAGTACACGCTGAAGGCCTTCGACGGCTACTGGGGACAAAAGCCGTACTTCCACACCGTCGACGTACCGGTAGTCACCGACACGTCTTCTCAGCAGCTGCAATTCAACAGCGGCCAACTTGCGGCCGTACTGCACGATCTCCCCACCTCGGCGGTCCAGTCCTACCTCGACGACCCGAAGTTCTCCCACTATTCGTTGCCGACGATGGTGTCCAACTACCTGTACGTCAATCCACGCAGGGGAATGCTGACCGACGCCACCCGCCGAAAGGCCCTTCTGCAGGCGGTCGACCTCGACACCTTGGTCAAGCAGACCTATGCGGGGCGCGGCACGGTCGCCTCACAGATGTTTCCGCCGAACGTCATTGCCCCAGAATTGGGGAAGCAGAACGTCACCCACGACCCGGCACCTCTGACGACCGTCGTCGCCGGTCTGCCAGCCGACCAGAAGTCGATCGTCGTCGGATACGACTCGAGCATGCCGGACAACCAATTGATCTCCAACCTGTTGCAAGCTGAGCTTGCCGCCACGGGTCTCGACGTCAAGGTGCAGAGTTACCCGACCTCACAGATCTTCGGGTGGATCGGCACCGACGCCGCGGATGCACCCGACATCCTCACCTACACCGGCTGGCCGGATGCGGCCTCGCCGTACATGTGGGGACACATCTCCTGGGACGCCGACGGCGCACTGAATTACTTCGGTTGCTCCGCTCCGGCGATCACCTCAGATTTGGCGCGAGGATTGGAAAGCGCTGACACGCAGGCCTTCTCCCAAGCGGCCGGTAGCGCAGCCGACACCGGTTGCTGGCTCAACATGGCCGACGTCAACGACTTCATGGTGGCTCAGCCGTGGTTGCGCGGAGTCGAGCAGGCACACGTCGTCACCAGCCCGCAGACCCTACGGTTGGCAGCTCTGAGCGTCGGTTGACCGGTACCGCATACGCCCCCCCGCCGAAGCGGGGGGGCGTAGCCGTCCAACGTGACGCGGTCAGGCCGTGGTGCCCCTCAGCTCGCGACGCCGGATGGGCTCGACCTTCTTGATCAACAATCCGAAGCACAATGCCCCGGCGACGATGATCGCGGCCGTGAGCAGGAGCGGGACCTGGAACGAGCCCGTCGCGCCGTAGAGCGCCCCGATCACGATCGGGCTGAGCGCGCTGCCGATGTTGGAGAAGAAGTTCTGAGTGGACCCCAGGGTGGCAACGGTGCTCGAGTCGACGACGTCGGCCGGCAGGCACCAGATCGAGACAATCGTAAAGGCTGCTGCCGCATAGGAAATCGACATCAGCACCAACGCCTGCCACGCCTCGGGTGCGACGGCGGCCAAGGCGATGACCGAGCACACCATCATGCCGCCGACGAGGCACGTCTTGCGGACCTTGTTCAGCGACCAGCCGCGCGCCAGCAGATGGTCGCCGACGATGCCGCCCGCCCAGCTGCCGAGGATGGCGGCCAACGGCGGGATCATGCCGAAGACGCCGAGCTTGAGCATGTTGAACCCGCGTTCTTCGACCAGGTACGACGGGAACCAGGTGAGGAAGAACGTGATCATGAAGTTTAGGCAGAAGAAGCCCAGCATCATGCCCCACACCGTGCGCTGCTTGAACAGGTCCAGAATGGCCATCGGCTTGGCGTCGGGGTGCAGGTTGCCGGAGCTCTGCTCACGGTGGCTCTCGTGAATGATCTCCAGTTCCAGTTCGTTGACGCCGGCCTTGTTCTCGGGCCGCCGGTACCACGCCCACCAGCCGATCGCCCAAAGCACACCGATCCCACCGGCGAAGACGAACGCGGCGCGCCATCCGAACAACCCGATGATCAGCGCGATGATCGGCGTCGCGGCGGCGCTACCGATGCGGGCACCGCTGTCGTAGACCGAGGTGGCGCGACCGCGCAGCCGCAACGGGAACCATTGCGACACCGTCTTGGCGGCGGCCGGGTAGGCGCCGGCCTCACCGACGCCCAGTCCGAGGCGCAGGCCCATCAGGGCCGCGAAGCTCGAGACGCCGGCCGTGGCGGCGGTGAACAGCGACCACACCAGCACCGAGGCGCCGAACATCACACGCTCACCGAACCGGTCGATCAGCCGTCCGGCCGGGATCTGCATGAGTGCGTAACTCCACGAGAAGGCGCTCAGAACGAGACCCTTCTCGGTGGGAGTCAGGTGGAAGTCCGCGGTCATGAACGGCAGGCTGACCGAGATCGCCGAGCGGTCGATGTAGTTGATGGCGAGACCGAGCGCGCAAAACACCGCTACGGCCCAGCGCACCTTGGTGGCGCGGCTCGTGCCCGAGGGATCTGCCGGCGTATCCGATTTCGTAGCCGAACTGCTAGTCATCTGTGTCTCCAAGGGTGGACTCGTGATCGTTTCGCTCACTGAAGGTGAGAGGCGGACGCTGAGTGGGCGCCGCTGTGGTGCGCGACACAATCAGAATCCTCGTTCCACATGATTGGACCAATCATCGACATTGTCAAGAAGTGATGTCGGACACGCTTGAGTGCGCATATCTGGCAGTTAGATGATCAACGGCGGACCTTCGATGATTGATATGCGCATATAATATTGACGCGTTCATACCGCGCATGTAGCGTGGGTCACTGTGAGCATCGACGACCCGAACGCAGGTGAGCCGGACGGCACGGAGCAGTTCGAGCCCCAGACCACGGCAGAGCAGACTGACGACGAGCTCGTGGCACGCCGCCGCGACGTTCGCGGCGGCAAGCGGCGCGAGCAGATCCTGCAGCTCTTGCAGACGGTCGAATCCGGGGCGTTGAGCGTCGAGGAGATCGCCGAGCGGTTCGGCGTCTCCTTCGCGACGGTGCGCCGCGACCTCAGCCGCCTGCATCAAGACCGCCACATCACCCGCACCTACGGCGGCGTTGCCCTGACCGGTCCGGCGGAGTTGTCGATCCATCAACGGCACCTCGAGTTCACTGCGGAGAAGGACGCGATCGGCCGCCGCGCCGCCGAACTGGTCGCCGACGGCGCCGTCGTGATACTCGACGCGGGCACCACCACCGAATTCGTGGCGCGGCATCTGGACGCGGACGACGCGACCGTCTTCACCAACGGCATCGGTGCGATCAACGTCCTCCTCGGCAACGACGACGTCTCGGTCGTCGTCCTTGGCGGTCGGCTGCGCGCGGTCAATCAGACCATCAGCGGGGCCGAGGCCGAGCACATGCTCCATTCCGTCGTGGCCGACTACGCGTTCATCGGCGCCGACGCGGTCCATCCGCAATACGGCGTCGCGTCGAGAACCTTGGAGCAGAGCCGGCTCAAGACGTTGATGATGCAACGCGCACGTCAGATCGTGGTCGTCGCCGATCGACGCAAGATCAACACCGACCAATTCAACTACTGGTCACCGGTTCCGACCCGGTGGCGGCTGATCACCGACGACGACGCGGACGCGAAGGCGCTGAGTGACCTGCGCGCCGTCGGCGCCGACGTGGATCTCGTCTCACCCCTCCGGGCTCTCACCGAGCCAACCACTCTGAAAGGTTCCCCATCGTGACGACCACCTCGGACTCGGTTGCGGCAGCGCAGTCGGTTCCGGCCTCCGAACGGACGACACTTCGCCAGGCAATCCTGCACCGGCCCAACGACTTGCGGATCGAGGAGGTGGCAATGCCGCGACTCGAACCCGGTGACGTCCTACTCCGCGTCGATGCCGCGCTGTTGTGCGGCACCGACGTTCGCATCTTCGAGGGACGCAAGCAGAAGAACGTCACCTTCCCCACGGTCCTGGGCCACGAGTTCGCGGGCACCGTCGTCGACGTCAACGGTCCTTTGCCCGAGGGCGTGTCGATGGGCGACCAGGTCGCGGTCTACCCACTGGTCACCTGTGGCGAGTGTGCGGCCTGCCGCAAGGGACACGAGAACATCTGCAAGAACCGAAAGGCGTTCGGCTATCAGCTGACCGGTGGACTGTCGCAGTACGTCCACGTCCCGGCCGCCGCCCGCCAGAACCTCGTTCCGGTGCCAGGAGTAACCGCCGCCGAGGCCGCGATCATCGAGCCCGTCGCGTGTGCCTACAACGGGCAGAAGCTCGCCAACATGGCGCGTGCCGAGACGGCACTCATCGTCGGGTGTGGGCCGCTCGGCCTCATCCACACCGGGCTGGCGAAGAGCTTCGGCGTGGAACGGGTCGCCGCCGTCGACCCCATCGCCCAGCGGCGAGCCATGGCCACCCGATTCGGAGCGGACCTGGTCCTCGAGCCTGGCGAAGACACCGCCGATCAACTGAACGACTTCAGCGACGGCGGCATCGACGTGCTCGTCATGGCCATCGGCCGAATCGACGCGTTCACACCGTATTTGGGCTGCCTCGCCCCCGGTGCCAGCGTGTCGGTGTTCGCCGGGTTCGGTGCGGACGCCGATCTGGCCGTGTCGGCCAACGACGTGCACTACAACGAGTGGAACATCGTCGGTGCCTCGTCATGCCGACTCGACGGCTTCCATGCCGTCGCCCCCATGGTCGCCTCCGGCGCACTGCCGGTTGCCGACCTGATCGGCACCCAGTTGCCGCTCGACCGTGCCGTCGAGGCCCTCGACCTCGCCGGTTCCGGCGCTGACATGCGCGTCGGCGTCAACCCCTGGGCCTGATCACAGGCTCGTCCCCGGCCCCGTCCCACCACTCAAAGGAGCAGTACCCACGATGACCGCCACCTTCACACCCGCGTTCGACGTCAACCCGACCGGAACCACTGCCGCCCTCGGCCGAAACCTGCGGCTGCGCAGGCTCTTCGCCGCCGACGGCCGCACCCTCACCGTCGCGCTCGACCAAGCCGTGCCCCGGGGCGTCGCTCCGCGGCTCGCGACGATTGGCTCCACGTTCGCCAGCATCGCAGAGGGCGAACCGGACGCCGTCACCATCACCAAGGGCCTCGCCGGCCCGCTGCTCGGCGGCAACCGCTCGCCGATGCCGTGGATCCTCAAGGCGTCCATGTTCTCGGTGGAGTTCCACCCCACCTACGACGCGACGATCGCGACCGTGCAGGACGCCGTGCGGTTGGGCGCGGACGCCGTCGCCGTCGGCATCTCGGCCGGGTCCTCCAACCAGGTCGCCATGTTCGAAATGCTCACCCGCGTCGTCGAAGAGGCTCACACCTGGGGACTCCCCGTCGTGTGCCACGCCTACCCGTCCGGCGAGATGTGGGGCGACCGCAAGGGTTCCACCGAATCGGTCCTCTATGCCTCCCGCGCCGCGGCCGAGTTGGGCACCGACATCGTCAAGACCTGGTACACCGGATCCACCTCTGAGTTCGCCAAGGTCGTCGAGGGAACCCCGGCCATCGTCGTCGCAGCAGGCGGCGCCCCCGCCGAGAGCCCGCTGGACGTGCTCAAGCAGGCAGCCTCCGTCGTCGAGGCCGGCGCTCACGGAATGACCGCCGGCCGCAACATCTGGCAGGCACCGGAGCCCGGCAAGATGGTCGCCGCCCTCAAGGCCGTCATCCACGGTGGCGACAGCCCCGAGGTCGCGGCCAAGCTGCTCGACTGACGACACCCCCTGGTCCACCGCCGACCGTCACGTGCGCGACCCCCGAAGGAGTGGGTTCCGATATGCCTGATCAGCACGCCGCTGAGGCGACCTACCTCGGAATCGACGTCGGCACGTCCGCCACCAAGGCAGTGGTCTTGGCCTCGGACGGAACGGTCGTCGCCCGGTCCCGGGTTCCGCATCCCGCAGCACGCGGAGCGAGGGCCGGGCGGGCCGACCCGTCGGCATGGCGAACCAGCATCACCGCTGCCGTCCTCGCCTTGGCCCCGCACACCGCGACCGTCCGAGGCGTGGGAATGGACACCCACTGTCCGACCGCTCTGCTGCTCGACGATGACGGCGAACCGCTGACCGCGGGCGTCACCTGGGATCACCCAGGACTGGTCGAGCCCACCGCGCAGCTGATCGCGGCGCTCGACCCCGAACACCGTCGTCTGGTCGGCAACCACCTGATGCCCGCCACCGCGATGGGGGCTGCTCATCGGCTGTTGCAACTCATCGAGCCCGAAGCGGTCTTGGCGGCAACGACTTTCGGACTCGCCGGCACCTGGCTGGGTCAGTGGCTGACCGGAGAGCGGGCCATCGACCCCACCCAGGCGTCCTACACCGGCTTGATGGCCAGCACCGACGGGTCGTGCCGCTGGCTGACCGAAGTCCTGCACGAACTGGGGATTCCACCGCACCACATGCCGCCGGTGCGGCCGTCGCTGAGCGTGCTCGGCCCCCTACGGGCCACCGCCGCGGCGACATTGGGCCTCCCCTCCGGCATTCCCGTCATGGTCGGATCGGGTGACACCCCCGCCGCCTCCTACGCACTGGGGACCGAGCCGGGTGGTCGTCCGCTGCTCATCATGGGGACCACGCACGTGGTGTCCAATGCCCTTGCCGCGCCGGACTTCCGCGCGAAGGCACTGCAACGGGTGGACGTGCATGCCGGCCGCTGGCTCATCAACGGGGTCATCAACGGCGGCGACGCGTTGGCCGAGGGGGCGGAGCTCTTGGGCTACGGGCGTGGTGACATCGCCGTCGAAGCACTGGTGGGAACGGCCTTTCAGGCACACCCCACGGAGGTGACGGACGCCCCGGTGTTCATACCGCACACGCGGCCAGAGCGAGGTCCGCTGTGGTTCGCCGAACCGCGAACCGCGCTCATCGGCGACATCCCCGATCCCGCGACCGCCGCTGCCGCCCGCGGCGTCGTCGAAGGCGTGCTGTTCGCCGACCGGATCATCGTCGAATCCTGCATCGGCGACCAACAGCGGACCCTTTACGCCAGTGGAGCATTCGGCTTCGAGCCCGAACTCCCGCAACTGCTCGCCGACGCCCTGGACCGCGACATCCTCGTGGTCGACGAGAGCCACCTTCCCGCCATCGGCGCCGCGGCGATGTGCGTCGAGGTGCTGGAGGGCGCCGTCGTGGCTCCCCCGCGAGCGCGACTGGTGACGCCACGACCGGAATGGCGCGACCCCGTCGCCGACCGATGGCAGCGCTACCGCCACGTCTGGTCGAGCGTCACGGGGACGCCGCCGCCCAGCACCCTGGACGAGTCCGTACGACAACCGCCTCCGTCCGCCTCCCAACTGCCATATCGCACCCAGACCGGAAGGGTCCTCACGTGACCGCGTTCCCCGCAACAGCCCGTCCCGTCACCGGGATGATCTACCTGTCGCGACTTCTCACCGACCGGGCGATGAGTCACCTGCACTCGCTGGGCGCCCCGCTGCGGGTCGGGTCGGAGGCGCCACCGTCTCGCTCCGAGCTCGAGGCGGGCATCGCGGGTGCGAGCGCCGCCGTCATCACCCTCACCGAACGCGTCGACGCCGAACTGCTCGCCGTGGCAGGCCCACAGTTGAAGGTGATCGCCAACGTCGCGGTCGGGTATGACAACGTCGACCTGTCGGCGACCCACGCCGCCGGCGTGACCGTCACCAACACCCCCGGCGTACTCGACCGGGCCTCCGCCGACCACACCTTCGCCCTGATTCTCGCCGCTGCCCGTCGAATCACCGAAGGCGACAGGCTGATTCGCAGCCAGGAGCCGTGGGTGTGGGGGCCGAGGATGCTGGTGGGCCTCGACCTCAGTGCCGGTGCGACCCTCGGGATCCTCGGCTACGGGCGCATCGGCCAGGCCGTGGCTCGCCGCGCTCACGCCTTCGACATGACGGTCATCGCGTGCTCGCGCAGTCGCACCCCCGGCAGCGTCGAAGACGGCGTCACGTTCGTCGACCAGGCCACCCTGCTGCGCGACAGCGACGTGGTGACCGTGCACACGCCGTTGACGCCCCAAACGCGACAATTGATCGACGCGTCGGCTCTCGAGGCGATGAAACCCACCGCGTATCTGATCAACACCGCCCGCGGCGGCGTGGTCGACGAGGCCGCGTTGATGGCCGCCCTTCACCGGCGCCAGATTCGTGGCGCCGCACTGGACGTCTTCGAGGGCGAACCCCGGGTCAACCCGGCCCTGCTGGACACCCCCGGGCTCGTCCTGACTCCCCACACGGCCAGTGCCGGCGAGGCGACCCGCGACACCATGGGCATCCTCGCCGTCGACAACGTCGCGGCGGTGTTGTCCGGGAACGCTCCCCTGACGCCGGTGCGCTGACGAGGAGCCGGCACTAGTCGGTCGTCAGTGACAGGGCTTTCCGGATGACGGTGGCGGCACGTCGAGCGACGGATTTCGGTCGAAGAACCCGACCGGCTTCAGCGTGAAACCGACGTACTCGCACGGCATGATCGGCCAGTCCTCCGGCCGGGGCAGGTGAGACGTCCCGAACGTGTGCCACAGGACGACGTCGGTGTCGACCAGATCGCGTTCCTGCTTGACCCACTCCCCGATCCCGTCGCCGACATGCTGGTTCGGATAGTCTCCCGCGGCATGTAGCTCGCGTGGGTCATACCGGGTCACCCAGAGGTGGGTGCGGGCGAACTCCGCCCGGCGCGCGAGGTCGCTCCCCTCCGCGGCCAGCAGGAGCGGCCCGGCGAACGGAACGAGCTTGTAGGCGACCGGCTCACCGAATCTGTTGTGCGAGTTCGGGTTGACCACCTTCCACGTTCGTGCGGTCGCCGTGTTGCAGAACCGGCGGGCGTCACGTTCGTTGGCGATGACGGTCTTCTGCGCGACGATGGCGTTTCCGTACTCGTTACCCGGTCCGATTGGCCTGCCGACGGCGTCCACCTCGACAACGGTGTTGCCGGGACCGTCCACCTCGAGGTCCAGCCGCATGTTGAACAGGTGCTGGTGGTTGGGCGCGTCGAGTTGCGGCGCGACGAGGGTGCCAAACTCGGGAACGGCTCCGGGCGCGATGGCCCTGGTCTGCACGATGCCGGTCAGTTTGGCTTCGAACTGGATGGTGCCATCCTGGTAGAAGTACCAGAAGAAGCCATATTCGTAGTTGCCGATCGTGTGGATGGCCGACACCACCAGCCGCCGTGAGCGGCGCACCTCGGCCTTCTCTTGGTAACGGAAGTTCCAGTGCTTCCAGAGGATTCCGTAATCCTCCTCGTGAATGCAGATGGCGTTGACGATGGTGTGCGGGTTGCCCGACTCGTCGGCCAACGTGGCGTCGAGGTAGCGGATCTCGCCGAGACAGTCACAGCCCAGTGAGAGCGATCCGACGGTCTTGCCGAGGTTGTACTCGCCGGCGTCGAAGACGTTGCGGAAGTAGAAGTCGTTGCTGGTGTCCCCGTAGGGCACCACCATTTCGCTGATGGCCGCCCGGTGCAGAATCGAGCGCCGACGGTCGCCGACGGCATAGGACACGTCGCTGATCACCAAGCCCTCGACGGCGTCGACGTGCGCGTGGAGACGCCAGCGCTGCCACTCGAGAACGTTGCCCGACACCGTGAACGACGGACCGTCTGGTTGGTGGATCTCCAACGGCCGCACGTCGGTACGCAACGGACCGACGCTGGACACGTCGTAGTTGCCGCTCTCGGGCGGCAACGGCACCGGATCCTCCTCCTCGATGGCCGCCACGGACTTCTCGTCGCAGTCGATGACGAAGACCAGGTTGCCGACCGGGCGCGCGTACGCGTTGTCCTCTGGGAACTCCCGAACGTAGGCACTCGCGCGGATGATGCGGCGCCGGGCGTCCACCCCGGGAACGGGTAAGGTGCCCGTAGACCACGGGTCGATCTGCAGCAGTTCGAGATTGGTGACACCGTGACGCGTCAACGCCTCCACCGCCGCCGGATCGCCCTTGACGATGCCGTCGAGTTCCATGATCTCTTCGATCATGATGGCGGGTTGCACCCCCTCGATCCGATCCCAGCTCACCACCGACTCGGATCCGAGGTCGACCCGCGCTTCGTACGTGGCACGGCTGGCCCGGTCGTAGGCCACCACGAACGCCATCCGGGGCCCTGCGATGCCCTCCCGGACGGCCTGCTTGTCCGGATAGTCCAGTCGGACGATCGGGAATCTCAGTGCGGTCAGGGCGGGATGCGCCGCCTTGAGGGTGCCCACTGCGCCGGTGATCTCGGCGGCGGTGAGTGGATCATAGGGATGCGCGGTCGAGATGCGCGGTTGCGTTGCGGTCACGGTGAGGTCCAGCTCCTTGAGGACTAGGTGGGTCAGGCGGACTTGCTGTCGGTCATGACCGGTTGCGGGGGTAGCACTGTTCGCCGTCGGGCCACGTAGGCGGACCATCCTGCGCGAGTGCGATCCAAATGCACAGGGCCCACGGCAAACTCGTCAGCGGCGTCTTGTAGAGGGCGCCGAAGACGGCCCCGGCCGCCACGATGACGCCAGCGCCGGCCGCCAGAACCAGCTTCACCCGGTTGACCTCGCTCCACAACCCCCTGGCGCCTGCGCAGCTGACCACCAGATAGATCAAGGCAAGACCGGTGCCTGCGAAACCGGCCATCCAGCCGAACATCGGGGCCCACTGGGGGCTCAGCACCGTCGGGTCCTCGGTCGCCCGGGAGAAGACGCCGTCGGCAAGCACGACCAGCGCAATCGAGACGACGGCGGCGACGCCGACCACGGCCGCGCCCACCACGGGCGTGCCCCGCGAGGGATGCAGGGTGGCCAACGTGGCCGGTAGCCGGCCAGCCCTCGACATCGCGAACATGCCTCGGGTGGCGGCCACGCCCACACCGATGGCGACGGCCAGCACGTCAAGGATGATCAGCACCGACACGAGGTTGCCGAACCACGTCGAGCCGAACTCGGAGTCGTTCGACAACGCTTGCAGCGGAAAGACACTGGTCTTCCAGGCGTCGGCGTCGAGACCGAAGCCGACCGCCTGGGCATATGCGGTGATGACGAAGTACACGCCCACGATGGTCAGCGACCACAGCACCGCCCGGGGTATGTGGCGCTTGGGGTCGTCGGTCTCCTCGGCGAGGTTCGCCGCCGATTCGAAGCCGATGAACATGTTGATGCCGTAGAGCACGCCGTAGAGCAGATCCATCGGTGCGACGGCGAGCGGGTTGAGCGGCTGAGCTGACAGGCTGTGTCCACCGGCACCACCCTTGGCGATGACGTAGATCGAGAACAGCAGGATCACGGCCGACGAGATCAACACCAGGGCCAGTTGGGCTCGCACCGAGATCTGTACGCCCACGATCACCACGGCGACCACGACCACGACGAACGCCAGCGCGGGCGGCCACCAGGGCACATCGACGCCGAAGGCACTGAGCATCAGATCCGAGGTCATGCCGCCGAGTACCAGGAAGGTAGCCGACGCGAGGACGAGCATCGCGCCGTAGTACAGCCAGCCCGCCACCACGCCGAGGCCTGGTCCGAACGCGTCGCAGATGTACTCGTAGAGCGAGCCACAGAGGTGAATTCGCTTGGCGTATTGGGCAATGATCCACCCGGCCCCGAAGATGCCGATGCCGGCGATGATGATCGCCACCGGGGTGGCGACACCGGCACCGTGCCCGGTGGCCGAGAGGCCGACGACCAGGGGCAGCAGGGTGGCCACCGAGAAGACGGGCCCCATGAAGCCGACCGACTGGGCCATCACTCCCGTCATCGAGACCGTGCCGCGCTCTCGCGGGTTGACTGCAGGCTGACTCATACCGCTCCTTGGGCTGCCATCTCGAGGTCCGAAGACGATCGCTGTACGATTTTCGAACACATCGTTCGTTTACTGTACAAAATAGTGACCCTGCCCACCCCCAAAGTCAACAGGGGGACGATCTGTTCACGAGGACGAAATGACGCGAGGTTCACCAGGAGCCGCACCGCTGCGCGTCGACGCTGATTACCCGCGCGCGGTGGGCATCGACGACGAATCCTTGCCCGCCCCGCAGTTGGTGGTCCCGGTGGACGACGTGATCGCCTGCGCCACGGCGATATTGGGCAGAAGAATCGCGATGTCGACCGCACCGCGGACGGCGAGCATCATCGAGTCGGCGGTCGCGCACGGCCACGCGCCATCCGGAACGAGCCAGTTCTACCTGGGATCCATCGATCACACGTAGGCGGTACACGAAGCGGCCGCACGTACGTTGGAAATCGAATCCGAATACGTCAACGTCATCGTGCGGCAGGTATCCTCGGACGACGTCACGTCACGAACGGCGAAGCGGGGCAGCCGGATTACGCTCTCGACCGCATCCGAGCACGACGCACGCAATCAGCAGATCGCGCGCAGTTTCTCGACCAGCTTCAGGCGTTCGGCGGCCGTGCCGGCCAAGGGAACGACGTTCAAGGCGGTGACGCCGGCCTCGCGAAACGCTGCGACACGCTCCTTCACGAAGGCCGCCGAACCGATCAGTGACACGTCGCGCACCAGCGCATCGGGTACGGCCTTGGCGGCCAGCTCCTTCTCGCCGGCCAGGTACAGCTCCTGGATGCGGTCGGCCTCGGCGCCGTAGCCGTACTTGACGGCCAGCGTGTGATAGAAGTTCTTCCCCTTGGCGCCCATCCCACCGATGTAGAGCGCAAGGTGGGGCTTGACCCACTCGAGCAGGCCGTCGACGTCGTCGCCGATGGCCAGCGGCGGCCCGGCGAACACCTCCAGGTCGCCCAGCGCGGCATCTCGCTTGGCCCTACCCGCGGCCAACGGCTGGCCCCACACCTGCTCCGCCTTCTCCGGCAGGAAGAAGATGGGCTGCCACCCTTCGGCGATCTCAGCGGCCAGTTCGACGTTCTTGGGTCCCAGGGCTGCGAGAAGAACCGGAATGCGTTCGCGGACGGGATGATTGATGAGCTTGAGCGACTTGCCCAACCCAGTTCCCCGATCGGCGGGCAACGGAATCTGATAGTGCTTGCCGTCGTACTGCAGCCGCTCGCGGCGCCACACCGCCCGGCATATGTCGACGACCTCCCTGGTGCGCCCGATCGGAGCGTCGTACGGGACTCCGTGAAAGCCCTCGATCACCTGCGGTCCCGACGCTCCCAATCCGAGGATGTAGCGGCCGTCGGAGACGTAGTCCAATCCGGCGGCGGTCATCGCCGTCAGGGTGGGGGTCCGGGTGTAGAGCTGCAGGATTCCCGACGCCAGTTGGATGCGATCGGTCTTGGCCGCGAGATACCCCAGCGCGCTGACCGCATCGAAGGAGTAGGCCTCGGGAACGAAGACGATGTCCAGGCCGGCGCGTTCGAGATCCGCGACTTCAGCGGCGACTTCCTTGAACCCACCGGCGTAGTTGATACCCAGGCCTATACGCATCATGCCTCTTTCCGATCGGACTCGACGGTCATCGTAGCTTCGTGCTGAATCCGTTCCATGTCGGCTCCCATGGCTACCTGCAAGGCGTTGGCCGCCGACAGCGGCCCGACCATGACGACGACGTCGTCGGCCAGTGACCTCTCAACCGCCGCGGCGTCACGCGCTTCGACGGCGTACTGGAACGGATGCATGGTGCCGGTCATTCAGCGGATCTTGGTTCCGGAGATGGCCCGGGAGATGACGAGGCGTTGGATCTCGGACGTACCCTCGAAGATGGTGTAGATCTTGGCGTCTCGGTACCAACGTTCGACTGGGTGTTCGCGGCTGTAGCCGGCGCCGCCGAGGATTTGCACGGCCCGTTCGGTAGCCCAGACGGCGACCTCGCTCGCCTTGAGTTTCGACATCGATCCCTCGCCGGCCTCGAACGTCTTGCCGCTGGCCGCCATCCACGCCGCGCGCCACACCAGCAGACGTGCCGCGTCGATCTCGGTGCGCATGTCGGCCAGGGCGAATGCGATGGCTTGGTTGTCGATGATGGGCCGCCCGAAGGCGTGCCGACCCTTCGCGTAGTCCAGCGCGTACTCGTATGCGGCGCGGGCGATGCCCAACGCTTGGGCCCCCACGATGGGCCGGGTCAGTTCGAAGGTGCGCATCGCGTTCTGGGTGCCGGTGCGGGTGCCCTCCCGCGCCCGCGCCAGTCGCTCGTCGAGCCGGTCCTTGCCGCCCAGCAGGCACCGACCGGGCACTCGCACGTCGTCGAGGAAGACGTCGGCAGTATGTGAAGAGCGCAGCCCTAGCTTGAGGATCTTGCGGTTGCCGATCAAGCCGGGGGTGCCCTCCGGAATCACGAAGGTGGCCTGTCCGCGGGATTTGAGTTCGGGGTCGACGGAGGCGACCACGACGTGCACTGCGGCCACTCCCCCGTTGGTGATCCACGCCTTCTGCCCGTTGAGCACCCATTCGTCGGTGGCTTCGTCGTAGCGGGCGCGCGTACGCAGGTTGGAGACGTCGGATCCGGCGTCGGGCTCGGATACGCAGAAGGCCCCGAGTTTCGGGTTGGCCGCATCACCGATGCACTGCGGACCCCATTCGGCGAACTGCTCGGGGGTCGCGGCCGACAACAGGCCGCCCAGCGCAAGGTTGGTCCCGAAGATCACCATTGCCGCACCGGCATCACCCCAATACAGCTCCTCGGCGACCAGACACATCAGCAATCCGGTGGGATCGGCGAAGAACTGGTTGAGCGCCTCCCAGCTGTACAGGCCAATCTGGGCGGCTTCCTTCAGCACCGGCCAAGGCAGCTCTTCGCGTTCATCCCATTCGGCGGCGGCCGGACGCAACACGTCGGTGGCGAAGCCGTGCACCCACTTCTGCAGGTCGAGTTGCTCCTCGGTGAGATCCAAGCTGAATGCCATTGCCGTTCCTTACATGTCGGAGTGATCAGTGGCCGCGGCCGCGGCTTCTCGCTGCACTCGGTCGAATTGGGCGCTCATGGCCTCCGATACGGCGACCGCGGCCGACAGTGGACGGACCATGACGGTGAAGTCGTCGATCAAGCCCTCGTCGTTGACGTGGAGGAAGTCGCAGCCGTTGACCTGCTTGCCGGACACGACGGCCTTGAAGATCAGCGCCGAATCCCGACCGTTGGCGTCGGCGATCTCGCGGACGTAGTGAAAGTCCTCGAACACCCGCAGTACCGCCCGCAGAATCGCCGCGGTGGTCGCCTTGCCCGGATACGGACTGAAGGCGACCGGGCTGGTGAACACCACGTCTTCGGCGAGGAGCGCGGCGATTGCCTCTTCGTCGCGCGCCTCGACTGCCCGGCGAAACTGCTGCATGCCACCACTCCTACCTAGTCATAAAGTTGATTAGTCGATAGCGACACTAACCGCGGTGCCGGCAAAATGTCTAGATGCGACTATTCACTTCGTTGACTAGCGAACAGGTAGTGTCGTCGGATGGCGCTTCGCGACGCGGTGTTGGCAGCGCTCCTCGAGGGTGAAGCCTCCGGCTATGACTTGGCCAAGCGATTCGACCGTTCAGTCGCCAACTTCTGGACCGCCACTCCGCAGCAGCTCTACCGTGAGCTCGACCGCTTGGCCGCCGACGGCCTCATCGAAGCTCGGGTGGTCCCTCAGGAACGTCGCCCCACCAAGCGGCTCTACACCCTGACCACCGCGGGCCACGACGCAATCCGCGTGTTCACCTGCCAGCAGCCAAAGCCCACCGCCATCCGCGACGATCTGCTCGTCATGGTGCAAGCCCTCGACGCAGGTGATGCAACGGCGGTTCGCGACGCCGTGGCCAACCAAATCCATCGGGCCACGGACAAATTGGTACTTCTCGAACGCATCAGGACCCGGATGCTCGGCGACGACTCCGAAGACCAGCACCTGGCAACGACGAACGCCGTTGGCCCCTACCTCACCCTGCTTCGGGGAATCGCCTTCGAACAGGACAACATCCGCTGGGCCGAGCACGCCCTGTCGATCATCGATCGTCGGTTCCCTCGCTCCGGCAGCGACTCGTAGAACACGAACTCCGCAGGGCCATACGTCATGACGGCTCGACGACCAATGCCGCCCTCGGCATTGTTCGATTTGCGAACATGTCGTACGGTTACTGAACAATATGGTGACCCGGCCCAACTCCGGAACTGCACCCGGGGACGATCTGTTTACGAGGACCAAATGATGCGAGGTTCGCCAGCAGCAGCACCGCTGCGCGTCGACGTGGCGATCGTCGGAGCCGGCCCCTGCGGCGCCCTAATGGCCAACATGCTGGGGCAATACGGCATCGAAACCGCATTGATCGACCGCAGCACCGACATCGTGGAATACCCACGCGCAGTAGGCATCGACGACGAGTCCCTGCGCGCCCTGCAATTGGCCGGCCTGGTCGACGACGTGGTCGACGACGTCATCTCCAACGTGCCGCTGCGACTATTCGACCGCAAGGGCGGATGCGTGGCCGACGTCCGGCCAAGCACGAAGGAGTTCGGGTGGTCGCGGCGCAACATCTTCATGCAGCAGAACCTCGAACACGAACTTCGCCGCGGCCTGACCCGATTCGAAGGGGTTCACCAACTCCTCGGCCACGACGTCGTCGAGCTGGCCACGACAAACTCGGGCGCCGATCTACACCTGACCGGTCCTGACGGTCGAACACGCACCGTGCGAGCGCGATTCGTCATCGGCGCTGACGGAGGACGCAGTTCGGTGCGCGGCTGGGCGGGGATCCGGATGGAGGGTGACACCCACCCGCACAAGTGGGTCGTCGTGGACTGCGAGAACGATTCGGTCGACGCTCCGTTCACCGCGTTGCACTGCGACCCCGCCCGGCCTTACGTCTGCATCCATCTGCCGCACGGCTTCCGGCGGTGGGAGTTCATGCTCTTCCCCGGCGAGGACGCCGAGGCGTTTCTGGCCGACGACATGGTGCGCCAGCTGCTCGCCGGGCGAGTGGAGAATCCGGCCGACGTTCAGGTCGTCCGCGCGCGGGTGTACACCCATCATTCCCGGGTCGCCACCCGCTTCCGTTCTGGGAACATGTTTCTCGTCGGTGACGCCGCGCACCTGATGCCACCGTGGGCCGGCCAGGGACTGAACACCGGAATACGCGACGTGGTCAACCTGTCGTGGAAGCTGGCCGGTGTCCTGCGGGGCCAGCTCGCCAGCTCGGTGTTGGACACCTACGACACCGAGCGAAGGCCCCACGCCGCCGCCATGGTCGCCATGTCGACGATGCTTGGCCGGATCCTGAGCCCCACCCACCGCAGCGTCGCGGTCGCCCGTGACCTCTTCCTGCACGCCTCGGGGTGGTTGCCCCCGGTGAAGCGGTGGGCGCTGGAGATGAAGTTCAAACCCATGCCCTGCTACGACAAGGGCCTCGCCGTCACCGGAGGTGTGGCTGCGGCCGGTGTCGGGACGATGTTCATCCAACCCGACGTACGCACCGCCACCGGCGACATCGCCAAACTCGACGATGCACTGGGTGATTGGATCACCGTGCTCGGGTGGCAGCGTGACCCCGCCGTCGACCTGTCTCCCGTCGTCCTCGACCAGTTGAGGGTCATGGGCGTCTCGATCGTCAAGGTGGTCGGCTCGTGCCCGCCGGCATCACACCGTGCCGTAGACGACATCGCCACGACGGTGCTCGAGGACCGCGACAACGACCTGAGGCAATGGTTCGAGGACACCGGATCCGACTACGTGGTGCTACGCCCCGATCGCTACGTCGCCGCCGCAGCGACGCGCTTCGACCTCGGGCACCAGGTGTCCGAATTGCTCTCGCTGGCAGCACCTCTTGCTACACCCCCACCCGACAGGAGAACTGCGTGATCGTCGAAGAACGCGTCTACACCATGATTCCCGGTGGCGTGCCGCGGTATCTCGCGGCGTGGAACCAGCACGGCCGCGAGGCCCAGATCGAAGCCCTCGGTTCGCCCCTCGGCGTCTTCACCTGCGAAGTGGGCGATCTCAACACGTTGACCTATCTGTGGCAGTACGCATCCGTCGCCGACCGCGCCGACCGCCGCGCCCACCTGATGAACGATCCCCGGTTCACCGCATTTCGCGGGGAGGTGCGCGGTCTACTCGTCGGCCAGCACAACCGGATCCTGCTGCCCGTTCCCGGTGCCGGAGACTGACTACTCTGCGTCACGACCCATCTGGGCCAGCAGGAGCCGCTCGGCCGCAGACGGGTCGACCGCGCCGATGCGCACCAGACCGCCATGCCAGTCGTGGTCGGTCATTCCGGGATTGTGGGTAGTGGAGCCGTCGGGCCAAAAGATCTGCGGGCTGCCCTGAATCGGTAGCGATGCACTTAGAACGAAGTCGTCGTACGCGTCCGCACGCGGGTTGGACATCGTCCACTCTCGCAGCAGTCGTTCGACGTCGAGGTCGGCGCCATTCTCGCGGGCGACGGACAGGCCCGCCTCCAACCCCGCCTTGACGCTGACGTCGACCGAGTCGCGGAAGAACGCCAGCCTCAGCGCGTAGTCGACGTCCTCGGCCGCGCGGAGCCCATGAATGCGCCGCGCCGCCGCCACCATCTCGAAGGCCGGGAGAAACGTCGAGGGCCAGGAGGCGTCGGTGTAGGCGCTGAAGAGGTCGGGTTCGTGGCTCGCCAGTGCGGCGGTCTCGGTCACCACGACGTCACGTGGCGTGCCGTGCCGGTTGACCCACTCCAAAGGCCAAGCGCGCGGCCCGAAGACGACGTCGAGGCCATGTCGTTCCCGCGCCGCGCGCAACCGGTGCACGGCAACCAGCGCCCAGGGGCAATGAATGTCCGACCACACGTCGACGGTGGTGGTCACCGGCGGTCCCCCGATCAGTGGTCAGCGGGGACGAGGTTACGCCACGACCTTGGCCTTGGCGGCAGCCAGCACGGAGGTGAAGTGCGCGAGCCGACTGCCTTGGTAACGGGCGGACGCCAGCGTCGCCTCGTCGGGCAGCGACGACGGGAAGCCGGCGGCCCACGACGTGCCGTAGGGGTTGCCGCCGGAGGCGTAGACGGTGTCGTCGGTGTAGCCGACCGGCACGATGATCGCGCCCCAGTGATAGAACACGTTGTTGAGGGCCAAGATGGTGGATTCGAGGCCACCGTGTTGCTCGGCGGCGGAGACGAACGTCGTGACGGGCTTGTCGGCCATCGTGCCCTCCTGCCAGAGTCCTCCGGCGGTGTCGATGAACTGCTTGAGTTGAGCGGCCGGGCCACCGAAGCGCGTCGGGGTGCCGAACGCATAGCCGTCGGCCCACTCCAGGTCGGCCAGCTCGACCTCGGGAATCGAGCCGTGCGTCTCCGCGACATGGCTGGCCCAATCCTCGTTGGCCGCAATCGCTTCGGCCGGAGCGAGCTCCGGTGCCCGGCGCAGCCGGACCTCGGCTCCGGCGGAATCCGCGCCCGCTGTGACCGCTTCGGCAAGGCGGTGGACGGATCCGGTTGCGCTGTAATAGGTGACGAGTACGCGTGCCATGGGTGAAGCCCCTTCTAGGTCGAACAGGATGGATTGAACGTCGCGCTCACAGCACGACGGTGATGGTCTTTTCCTCGGTATAGGCGTCGAGTCCAGCTCGGCCGAGTTCGCGGCCCAGCCCACTGAACTTCGAACCGCCCCAGGGCAAGCGAGGATCCAAGGGTGACCAACCGTTGACGGCCACGGCACCGGCCTGCACCCGCCGGGCGACGGTGTGCGCCCTGGTCAGGTCTCGGGTCCACAGCGTCGCCGCGAGCGCGTAGCGGCTGTCGTTGGCAAGGGCGACGGCCTGCTGGTCGTCATCGAAGCCGATGACGGCGCCCACCGGTCCGAAGATCTCCTCGCGGGCGATGGTCATGGAGTTGGACACGTCGGCGAACAGTGTCGGCTCGACGAAGAAGCCGGTCCGGTCCGGGCGGCCACCGCCGACCACCACGCGGGCACCTTCGGAACGCCCCAGGTCGACGTAGTGCGCCACCCGGTCGCGTTGTCTCGCGTTGACGAGCGCGCCCATCGTGGTGCTCGCCTCGAACGGGTCACCCAACACCACCTTTGCGGCGCGCACGGCAAGCAGGTCGACGAATTCGTCGTGGATCTCGCGGGCCACCAGGATTCGGCTTCCGGCCGCACACACTTCGCCCTGGTTGGCGAAGATTCCCGCCGCCACGCCGTCGGCGGCCGCCTCGAGATCGGCGTCGGCGAAGACGATCTGCGGGCTCTTGCCGCCGAGTTCCAGTGTCGTGGGCCGAAATCCGTTCGCCGCGGCGATGGCGACCGTGTGACCCGTCTGCGGACTGCCGGTGAACGAGATCTTGTCGACGCCGGGGTGGTTGACCAGCGCGCTGCCCGTCGTCGGCCCACGCCCCGGAAGGACGTTGAAGGCTCCGGCGGGAAAGCCGGCCTGCTCGGCCAGTTGCGCCAGCAGTAGGGAGGTGAGCGGCGCATCCTCCGGCGGCTTGAGGATCACCGCGCACCCGGCTGCCAACGCCGGTGCGATCTTCCAGGCACCGATCATCGTCGGCGAGTTCCACGGCGTAATGGCCGCGACCACGCCGATCGGTTCGCGAACCGTGTAACTCAGGGTGGCGCGCCCCATGTAGCCGGGGGTCGGGATGGTGCGGCCCTCAAGTTTGTCGGCCCACCCGGCGTAATGACGGAAGGTGGCCACGGTTTGGGGCAGGTCGATGACGCGTGGCTCGAACCCGGGCTTGCCGACGTCGAGTGATTCCAGGTTCGCGAAGTCCTCGGTGCGGTCTTCGATCAGTTGCGCGAGGCGGTTCAACAGCTGACCCCGGGTGGGGCCGTCGAGGCGCCCCCACTCCCCCTCGGCCATCGCGGCACGGGCGGCGGTCACCGCGGCGTCGACGGTCGCCGCGTCGGCTTCGACGACCGTGACGATCGAACGTTCGGTCACCGGGTCGACGACGTCGAAGGGTTCGGCGGCGGACGTCGTGTGCCATCGACCGGCAAGATAGGGGTGAGCTGGCAGACTGCGGGCGAGCGCCTCGGCGGCTTCGCGATTCGTCATGTTCGATTACCGTCTTTCTCGGTCGATTATCGAACGATAACCATCGTGCCGCCGGCCGTCAACCGCATCCCCGTCCGTTTCACGCTAGGAGCGTCCGATAACCGAACAGAGGTGGTGTCTAATACAGGGAAGGCGCGGCGCGCGCGAGCAGCACCGATGAGCGAGGGGTTTCGATGGCCAAAGAGCCGAAGGCACAAGCGAGTTCCGCAGCTGGCGGCGAGACCTCTCAGACCCTGGACCGAGGCTTGACCGTCTTGACCCTCCTCGCCAAGAACACCGACGGGTTGACCGCCGCGGAGTTGGCGCAGGAGTTGTCGACCGCGCGCGCCGTGGTGTACCGGTTGTTGCGGACGCTGGAGTTGCATCGCCTCGTCGGGCGGATCGACAACCGGTACGTGCTGGGAATGGGGATCGCCGAGCTGGCCAGTCGACTGCGGCCACAGCTGCAGATCACCGTCCTTCCCGTGTTGCGCCGCCTCACCGAAGCCACGAACAGCACCGCGCTTCTGAGCATCGCGGACGGTGACCAAGCCCTGATCCTGCTCACCGTGGAACCCGCCGAAAGCACACTGCACCTGGCGATTCGGCAGGGCGCCCGCCATCCGCTGGCCCTCGGCGCCGACGGGCTGGCCATCCTCGCGGGCCGACCACCCGCGCCCACCGACACGGCCGAAATACGTCGAGCCAGGGAACGGGGGTACGCCGTCAGCATCGGGGCGTTGCAGGCTGGCGCGGCGGGCATCGCCGCACCCATCACCACCTCCGACTGGGCGACGGCCAGCATCGGCATCGTCCGCCTCGGCGACGACGAGGCGGACATCGATACCAGCGTGACCGGGGCCGTGACCACCGCGGCCGCCGACGCCACCCGCCGGCTGCTCGGCGACGTCGCGTTGAGCACAGGCCCAGCGTAAACATCAGTCCCGCAAGCACTTTGCCTGTCCTCGCAGGCGAGCCCCGCCCAACCCGCCGCTGACGGTTCTTCCGCCACTCGACCCGTGGGGGTTCCGTGGCGGCTTTGCGTCCGCTACTCTTGACGATATTCGTTCACGACGTTCGATTATCGAAAGGCGGCTCGTGCCCGCGAAAGAGACGACCGGTGCCGACGCACTGATTCAGGCAGTGGCCCGACGTGGCGTCCAGGTCTGCTTCGCCAACCCCGGCACCACGGAGATGCCGTTGGTCGCCGCGCTCGACGAGGTGCCCGGCGTCCGGGCGGTGCTGGGCCTGCACGAAAACGTCTGCACGGGAGCCGCCGACGGCTACGCCAGGATCACCGGTCGACCCGCGGTCACGCTGTTGCACCTGGGCCCCGGCCTGGCCAACGGCTTGGCCAATCTTCACAACGCGCGGCGCGCTCGCACGCCCGTGGTGAACGTCGTCGGTGACCACGCCAGCTGGCACCTGCCCTACGACGCCCCGTTGACCTCCGACATCGCCGCCTTGGCTGGCACCGTCGGCTCCGTACACACCACCACCAGTGCCGCGAGCGTCGACGAATGCACCAGTGCGGCAGTCGATCAGGCCAACCACACCGGAGGCATCGCGACGATCGTCGTGTCGGCCGACCATCAGCAAGACATCGTCGAGCCGTCGGCGACACCCAGCACGGACGTCGTCCGATACGCGCAGGTACTCGACGCCCACGTGCGCGAGGTCGCGGACCGGCTCCGTGCGGCGGGTCCGCGGTCGGTCCTCCTGCTCGGCGGCAATGCCCTCAGCCAGGTAGGACAGCTTGCGGCGGCGCGCATTTCGGCCGGAACCGGGGCCAGACTGTACTGCGAGACGTTCCCGGCGCGCGCCGAACGCGGCGGCGGGCTACCTGACGTCGACCGGCTGCCCTACTTCCCCGAATACGCCGTAGCCGCCCTGAAGGAGGCCGACGCCGTCGTCGTGGCAGGCGCAGACGAGCCGGTCGCCTACTTCGGCTACGCAGGCATTCCCAGCGAGCTGGCACCCCCGCACACCGTCGTCCACCTCGCCGACCCTGACAAGGACGCCGAGGCGGCGCTCGTGGCGCTCGCCGAACTCGTCGGCAGGGCAATGTCTTCCACCCCACCAGCTCCGCCCGGGCTGCCCGCCGCCGACCAGCCGTTGACCGGCCCCAGCGTCGGCGCCACCGTCGCAGCGTGCCTGCCCGAGAACGCGATCGTCTCGGTCGAGGGAGGCACCTGCGGTTACCCCTTCTACACCGCGTCGGCGGGGGCGGCCGCCCACACCGTGCTGACCAACACCGGTGGCGCGATAGGCCAGGGGCTCCCCGTCGCACTCGGGGCCGCCATCGCCGCGCCCGACCGTCGCGTCATCGCCCTGCAGTCGGACGGCAGCGGCCTGTACACCCTGCAGGCGTTGTGGACCATGGCCAGGGAACACACCAACGTCGTCGTCCTCATCGCGGCCAACCACACCTACAACGTGCTGCGTACCGAGTTGTCGCGCCACGACAACGCCGAGTTCGGCCCGCAAGCCAGCGCCCTGACCAGCCTGGCCGAACCGCAGATGGACTGGGTAGCACTGGCCACCGGATTCGGAGTGCCGGCACGCCGGGTGGACCGGGTCGGAGCCTTGCACGCGGCACTGCTCGACGCCCTCGCCTCGGACGGACCCCACCTGATCGAGATGGCGCTGTGACCAGAGTCGAACACCCGACACTCCCGGCCTCGACGCCGCCCGCCGTGGCCAAGTTCATCTCGCGCGAACACGGGCTCTTCATCGACGGCGCTTGGCGCGCAAACCATTCCGGGGAACGGTTGGTCAGCGTCAACCCCGCCACCGGTGCGCCGCTCGCCACCATCGCCGCGGGCAACGGCGCCGACGTCGACGCGGCGGTGTCCGCCGCACGGCGCGCGCTGTCCAACCCGGCCTGGCGAGACATCAATCCCCTGGAGCGCGGCGAGCTGTTGCACCGGCTCGCCGAACTGGTCGAGGCCAACGCCGACGAGCTCGCATTCATCGAATCGCTCGACAACGGCAAGCCCCTCTCGGTCGCCCGCGCCGTCGACGCCGGGACGACGGCCAAGTTGTTCCGTTACTTCGCCGGCTGGCCAAGCAAGTTCGAGGGCTCGACGATCCCGCTGTCACCCCGCAACGGGATGCGCATCCTCAACTACACCGTGCACGAGCCGGTCGGCGTCGTGGGCGCCATCGTGCCGTGGAACTTCCCGATGTCGATGGCGTCCTGGAAACTCGCGCCCGCCCTGGCAACGGGAAACACCCTGGTGCTCAAGCCTGCCGAGGAGACGTCGCTGTCGACGTTGCGGTTGGCCGAGCTGATCTCCGAAGCTGGCTTCCCACCCGGGGTGGTCAACGTCGTCACAGGTCTCGGGACGGTCGTCGGCGCGGCGATCGCCGAGCACCACGGCGTGGACAAGGTGGCCTTCACCGGCTCGACAGAGGTGGGACGGCGCATCACCACCGCTGCCACCGGGAACATGAAGAAGGTCTCCCTCGAACTCGGCGGGAAGTCACCACACATCGTGCTGGCCGACGCCGACCCGGTGGCGGTGGCCGCCGCGGCCGCCGACGGCATCTTCTTCAACCAGGGCCAAACGTGCACCGCGGGATCACGGTTGTACGTCCACGCCGACGTCTACGACGACGTGATGTCCGCCCTCATCGACAAGGCCAGGGACATCGTGGTCGGCCCCGGCCAGGACCCCGCCACCCAGATGGGTCCGCTGGTGTCCGGGCGCCAACTCGAAACCGTCAGAGGCTACGTGCAATCCGGCCTCAGCCAGGGTGCGACGCTCGCGACCGGCGGCGTCACTCCGGCGGGGCTCGACGAGCAATACCGCGGCGGCTACTTCCTCGCCCCGACGGTGTTGTCGGAGACCACCCAGTCGATGCGGGTGGTGCAGGAAGAGATCTTCGGACCCGTCCTGGTGGCGATGCCGTGGCGAAACGTCGACGACCTGATCGAGAAGGCCAACGACTCGCCGTACGGGCTGGCGGCCGGCATCTGGACCAACGACATCACCGCCGCACACCGCATCGCCGCGGCCGTGAAGGCGGGCACCGTCTGGATCAACTGCTACAACCTAACCGATCCCGCGTCACCATTCGGCGGCTACAAGCAGTCCGGCTGGGGCCGCGAGATGGGTCGCGGAGTGTTGGAACACTACACCGAGACCAAGAGCGTATGGGTGAATCTCACGTGATTACAACGGATTTGAAGAATCAGGTTGCGATCGTCACCGGCGGCGGCCTCGGCATCGGCAAGGCCGTCACACGGGCCCTTGCACTGCGCGGCGCGACGGTCGTCATCGCCGCCAGACGCATGGCGATCCTGGAGGCGACAGCCGCAGAGATCACCGCCGAGACCGGTGCCAGGATCGTGCCGGTGGTCGCCGACACCACCGACACCCAATCGGTCGAAGCGATGGCCGAGGCCGCCGCCGAGGTCGGGCGGCTCAGCATCCTCGTCAACGGCGCCGCGGCACCGGCTGGGTTGGTGCGCAACGACATCGGCGACGCAGATCCCGAGGCACTTCTGGCCGATCTGAACACCAAGGTCGTCGGGTACTTCCGCTGCATCAAGGCGGTCGCACCCCAGATGCGAGAACACCGCTACGGCCGCATCGTGAACATCGGCGGGCTCACCGGGCGCTCCAGTCACGCCCTGTCGGGGATGCGGAATCTGGCGGTCGTCCACATGACGAAGGCGTTGTCGGACCAACTCGGTCCGGACGGCATCACCGTCAACACCCTGCACCCGGGTGTGGTGGAGACCGAGCACATTCACGAGCTGTATGCGAAGAACGCTGCGGCTCAGGGCATCACAGCAGAACAGGTCGAGCAGAACTTCGTCGACCGAACCCCGATCCGCCGCATTCTCACCGCAGCCGAGGTTGCCGACGCGGTGGCCTTCTTCGCCGGTCCCACCGCGGGCGGCATCACCGGCGAGTCGCTGGGCGTCGACGGCGGACTCACCCGCGGCATCTTCCTCTAACCGCACCACTGCCGAAAGGAACCTTCACATGTTGGGCACCATTCTCGTAGCGACCGCCGGACAGGGCGTGCTACGCAGCAACGACGACGGCGCCACCTGGAGTCGCATCCCCCTCGACCAGGGGCTCGAATTCGACTCGGTGGTGCGCACCCTGGCCGTGCACCCCGAACAGCCGAACGTCGTCTACGCCGGCGCCGAGGTCGGACTCGGCCGCAGCGACGACGCCGGAACACATTGGACCCGAGTCGATTCGCCGTTCAACGACCAGCAGGTCTGGGCCATCGCCGTCGACCCCCACGATCCGGATTCCATCACCGTCGGCACCGGAGCGCCGTCTCGAGCCGTCATGTACCGCACCGGTGACGCCGGCGTCACCTGGGACCGACTCTCCCCGGAGCTTCCCGAGAAGTGCGCCGGGGTCAGCAAGCCACGAATCCTGACGATCACCTACGACCACGTCGACGGCAAGTCGGTCTGGTTCGGCGTCGAGGAGGGCGGCTTGTGGCGCAGCCGCGACCGCGGCGACGACTGGGAACGTCTCGACGGTGCGGAGGACGCGCTACCCTTTCGCGTCACCCACTCCGACGTGCACTGCATCGTGGTCCTCGACGGCCCACCGAAGACCATCGTCGTCGTGGTCGTCAACGCCTTCTTCGTCAGTCAGGACGACGGACTGACGTGGAAGCGAACCGGCACCAAGTCGACCTGGGGCATCTACTACACCCGTCTGGTGGCACGCATCCCCGGCACCAACTCGCTGCTGCTGGGAATCGGTGACGGAACCCCGGGCACCACCACGAGGATCTTCCGATCCGACGACCTCACCCAGACCTGGACCGAGGCCACCCTCGACGTCCCGGCGACGTCGACGGTGTGGGGTTTCGGCCAGCACGCCTGCGATCCGGACCTCGTCTTCGCAGGCACCAAGTACGGCAACCTGTTCCGGTCCACCGACGGTGGCCGCAGCTTCACCAAGGAGTGGCGAGACTTCCCCGAGATCACCGACGTGGCGTGGACTCCGGCCGTCGCCGCCGACCCGCCTGCCGTTCACCACTAAGTCGACCGAACCGGAGTCACCATGACCGAAACCGTTCCAACGTCCACCGCCACGCCCGTCGTCGTGCGCACCCACCTCTCGCTGTACGTCCGAGACCCGGAAGCCTCCGGGCAGTGGTTCGCCGACGTGCTGAACATGAAGATCACCGCGCGCGGACCGCAGTGGGTGTTCCTCTCGTTCGGCCGCAAACACCACGACCTGGCCCTGATCCGCGCCGAGGAGGGCGCGCAACAGGGCGGCCTCGGCATGCAGCACTACGGCCTCGAGATCCAAGGAGACGTCGACGAGCTGCGGCGGCTGTACGCGATGCTGCTGTCGAAGGGGGTGGAGGTGGTCAAGACCACCGACCATCGCGTCGGAATCGGCCTGTACTTCGAGGATCCCGACGGCAATCGCTTCGAGTTCTTCTCCGAGACCATCGCGGACGACGCCGAGGGGCAACGCGTGCTTGGCGAGCACAACGCGCCAAGCACACCCATCGACCTCGAACCGCTCTACGACCGCTGACCATCTCACATCGGAAGGATCAAAAGACCGTGCCCAGTGACAATTTTGGCGCTTACCACATCCGCAAGTGGTTCCTCCACGTCGAGGAGACCCTTGCCAACGAGACGGGGCAGCTGCCCGACGGCGCACCGGTGCGCAAGTTCGTCGTCTCCGCGGCGATCCACAATCCCTACGCCAATCGCTTCAGCGCCGACCTCGGCGACATCGTCGACGGCTCAGAGGAGTTGGGCCACGAGTTCGGGCGCCGAGCCAGGGAGGCCGCCGGAACAGCAGGCGTCCAGAGCTACGGCAAGGCGGCCATGGTCGGCATCGGCGGCGAGTACGAGCACGGAAACGCCTTTCTGACACAGACATTCGCCGATCCCGTGCGCCAAGCCATCGGGGGCGGCAAGTCGTGGGTACCGTCCACCGGCAAGGTCGCGGGCCCCGGAGCCACCGTCGACATTCCGCTGGCTCACAAGGACGCGCTGTACGTCCGGTCGCACTACGACACGGTGTCGGTCAGCTACGGTGACGCGCCGCGCGCCGACGAGGTAGTGATCGCCTTCGCGTTCGCCTCACGGGGCCGACTGCATGCCCGTCTCGGTGGGCTCGACGCCGCCGCGATCCGCGGCGACGACGGCCTGCACTGACGTCGTGGAGCCACCTGTCAGCACCACCGTCCTCCTCAACGGCCTGCACCAGCGGTACCTCACATGGGGCGACGCCGCCTCGCCACCGGTCCTGGCGCTGCACGGACTGCGCAGCTACGCCCACACCTGGGACACCGTCGCGACTGCGCTGGCCGGCGACCATCTGGTCGTCGCGCCGGACTTCCGCGGCCGCGGCGACAGCGACTGGGACCCCACACGGGACTACTTCACAGGCGCCTACGTCTCCGACGTGGAGGCCCTCGTCGACCACCTCAGCCTTGACCGGTTCGCCGTCATCGGACACTCGATGGGCGGCTCGGTTGGGTATGCCTACGCGGCCCGTCATCTCGACCGGGTGAGCAAGCTCGTCGTCGAGGACCTCGGCCCCGGATCGTCGACCGCGACGGCGGGGGCCGACCGGGTGATCCGCGAGATGACCTCGACACCAACCGACTTCGAGTCGCTGGAGGCCGTGCACGCCTACTGGCGCGGCATTCGACCGGCCATCAGCGACGAGGCACTTGCCTCCCGCGTCGCGCACACCGTCCGCCCGCTGGGAGACGGACGGTGGGGGTGGAAACTCGACATGGAAGGCATCGGTGCGGCCCGGCTCAGCGGCGATCCCGCCGGTCCGGTCGACCTGTGGGAGTGCGTCGAATCGCTCCGTTGCCCCACCCTGGTGATCCGCGGCGGGCAGTCGGACTTCCTGCCGGAGAGCATCTGCGCCGACATGGTCCGACGTCAACCGCTGGTGCGCTGGGCCGAGGTCCCCGGCGCCGGTCACTACGTCCACGACGACGACCCGGCCACCTTCGTCGAGCTGGTATCGGACTTCCTGCACTGATTGGCCGACACCGCACGAGGGCCGCTCCGGATCACGCCGCCACGAGACGGCGGATGCGACACCACGACTCGACGACCTACGTCGGCGTCGCCGGGCCGACAGCCGTCCTTGCTGGGGATTGCCTGGACGTTCTCGGGGTGCGGACTCCGCCGGACCTCGCATCGGCTAGCGTGACCGCGCCGACCACGACGGGAGAACACGGTGACCCCAGCTCAAGGTTTGGCCATCGGACTGTTGCTCGTCGTCCTGGTCCTGGCGATCGCGCGACGGATGAACATCGGCGTACTGGCACTGGGGGCAGCGCTCCCGGTTCTCGCGTTGTCGGGCCTACCTGCCAAGTCCATGTACACCGCCTTTCCCGGCGACCTCTTCGTCCTCATCGCCGGAGTCTCGCTGCTATTCGCCCACCTCGACCGCAGCGGCGCATTGGGATGGCTCGTCGACCGGGTCTATCGCGCAGTCGGTAACCGACGCGTCTTGCTGCCGTGGGCCGGATTCGTCATCGCCAGCGCGCTGTCCAGCGCGGGCGCGTTCTCGACGGCCGTGATCGCCTTTATGGTACCGATGGTGGCCCAGGTGAGCAGCCGCTACCGCGGAACGTTCCTGATGTCCGAGCTGGCGGTCGTCATCGGCGCCAACACCGCCGGACTGTCGCCGCTGAATCCGACGGGCGCGGTCGTGCGGGCGGCAGCCACCAAGGCGGGTGTCAGCTATCCCGGATGGGGCTTGTGGGCAGTATCAGTGGGCGTCGCCGTCGTGGTCGTGCTGGCGCTGCAGACGCTCGACGCCCTGGGCCGGCGTCGTGGTCCCGGCTCCCAGATCGAGCCCCTCCCCAGCGAGCCGCGTGACGAACGGTCGCACTCCAGCACTGCCTACATGGTCTGTTCGGGCGTCGGGCTGCTGGTGTTCGTCTTCTTCGTCGTCGTCCTCAAGACCGACGTCGGCGTCACCGCCATGTGCGTGGCGGTCTTGCAGCAATTCGTGTTCCGACCCGACGAGCGGACCTTGCTGACCCGCATCCCGTGGAACTCGATCCTGCTGCTGTGCGGATTGTTGACCTATCTCGGTCTGCTTCAACAGATCGGAACGATGGATTCGATCGGACGTCTGCTGAGTCACCTCGGAACCGGTGCCCTGCTGATCTTGGTGCTCGCGTATCTGACGGCCCTGCTGTGCAACGTCGAGAGCTCTACCCTCGGCGTCCTGGGTCTGGTCATGCCGATCGCGTTCGGTGCCTTCGCCCACAGCCAGGTCGTCTTTTGGGTCGCCGCCGCGGTATGCGTTCCCGCCGCACTCATGGTGATGAACCCCATCCACGTCGCGGGCACGTTGATCATCGGCAACAGCGCTGTGCAATACCAAGATTCATTGTTCCGCCGACTGCTGGCGTTGGCCGGCAGCCTGGCGCTGATCGTCCCTGGTCTGTTGGCCCTCGTGCCGATCGCCCTGCAGTGATCGACGAGTGAAGGCGGTCGGCGGCCGGGGACGCGGACGTGGACGTGGACCAGGTCGTCACCCTGAAGCGGCCGGTGGCGCCGAACATCCCGCCGACAACAGGGACGGTTTCCTAGCCCAACTCGTCGAGGCGAAAGACCTGATCCTCGCCCTGATTCAGGGCTACGCCGAAGGCGAGCTCTACCACACGCCCTGGTACCGCAAATGATCATGGGGCGGGATGATTTCGCTCTACACCCGATCGTCGTACGCCAAAGTGCCAGCCCGCCTCCGAACGTCGCTCCGACATACGTGACGTCGGCAGCCGTCAGGACTTGCCACATTGGCAAAGTTACTTGCCACATCACGCAAAACGGCGACACGATAGCCCACATGAATGCCGAATCTCCACATGGTTTCGCCGATCCCGCTCTGGTGGCCACCTATCCCCAACAGGCCGCCAAGGCGGTCCCCGGCTACCACGACGTCCACACCATGGCATCAGTGCTGCTCGCCGAGGGGACGCCCGAAGATGCCCGGGTGCTGGTGCTGGGGGCCGGGGGTGGGCTCGAGACGAAGGCCCTGGCGACAGCGCATCCCGACTGGACGTTCCTCGCCGTCGATCCATCGGCGGCCATGCTCGACCTCGCCATGACCACCCTTGGGCCGCTTGCGACCCGGATGAGCGTGCACCGGGGTTACGTCGACGACGCGCCGGATGGACCGTTCGACGCCGCGACGGCGCTGCTGCTCCTGCATCTGATCGATCGCGATGAGCGCGTGAACACCCTCTCCGACGTGCACCGGCGGTTGCGGCCCGGCGCACCGCTCGTGGTCATGCACGTCAGCTATCGGCAGGGCGACCCGGCCGAGCGAGAGCTGTGGCTGACACGTCACGAGGCATACCTTGCCGCCTCGGGGGTCGAACCAGCCCACGTGGAAAGGGCCGGCACCATGCTCCGCCACCACATGCCGGCGCTGAACCCCGACGAGGACCAGGCCGTCCTGGAAGAGGCCGGCTTCACCGGCGTCACGCAGTTCTTCTCCGCGTTCACCTTCCGTGGCTGGGTCGGCTACGCCTGACCCACTTCCCGCGCTATCGCAGGACGGGATCGGTGCCCGGTTGGCAGAACCGCTCCACGTCGCCCAACGTCGGGCTCGACTCCCAGTCCCCCGGCGTCATGCACAACATGGCTCCGCAGGCGTTGGCACGGTGCAGCCGACCGGGCACGTCCACACCCTGCAGGAGTCCGCTGAGGTAGCCCGCCACGAATGCGTCACCCGCACCGACGGTGTCGACCACGTCCACCGAGAAGCCGGGGCCGTTCACGACCTCGCCGGGGCAATGCGTGGCGGCCCCGTCGGCTCCGTTCTTCACCACCACTTCGCCACAGCCGCCGTGCACCAGGCGTTCGGCGGCCTCGGTGGCGTCCCCGTCCGGAAACAGCAACCGCAGTTCGTCGGCGCCCCCGAAGACCAGGTCGGCGTTCTCGGCGATCTTGCGCAGCAGCGGACCGGCGACGTCGGGCGGTGCCAACGTCGACCGGTAGTTCACGTCAAAGCTGACCCGGACACCGGCGGCCCGCGCACGACTCACCGCGGCCAGCAAGCAATCCCGCGCGCTGTCGGACACCAGCGCGGTGATGCCGGTGACGTGAAGCAGTTCGACGTCCTCGACCCAGCCGGGCGGCAGGTCCTCGGGCTGCAGTCGCGAACCGGCCGCACCGGCGCGGTAGTAGAACACCGCGGTGGAGCTGGACGACGGCCGCTCCTTGAGCATCAACCCGGTGGGAGCGTCGGCGTCGACGACCTCCCGGACGTCCACCCCCTCGGCGCGAATCTCACGGGTGACCCGCTCCCCGAGCGGGTCGTCGCCGACCCGGCCGAGCCACGTGACGTCGACGCCCAAGCGGCGCAGCCCAATTGCCACGTTGCTCTCGGCTCCACCGATGCCGAGGACCATCTCCGAGACGTGCCGCAGCGACCCGACGTCGCGAGTGCGCAACAACGCCATGGTCTCGCCAAGGGTGGCGACCCGGGCACTCACGTCGTCTCCCCGCAAAGGGACACGAACTGCGACGTACGGTCTCGGAGGGCGGCCAGGTCACCGCCGCGCAGCGCGTCGCCGAGCAGCGGACCGCCGACGCTGACCGCTGCCGCACCGGCCTTCAGCCACGCCGCGGCGCCAGCCAGGTCGACGCCACCGGAGGGAACCGCGGCGATGCCGGGGAACGGCCCGCGCAGATCCTTCAGGTAGCCGGGGCCAACCACGTTGGCCGGGAAGATCTTCACGGCCGCAGCACCGGCGCGCCATGCGCCGAACAGTTCGGTCGGCGTCAGCCCGCCGGGCACGATGGGCACCCCGGCGCGGGTGGCCGCCGTGACCAGATCGGGGTCCGCAACGGGGGTGACGAGGTAGTGCGCCCCGGCTCGGACGGCGGCGTCCACCTGTGCGCGGTCGACCACGGTGCCGACGCCGACGTCGGCGACGTCGCCAAATCGTTCGAGCAGCTCGGGTAACCGCGCCAAGGTGTCCGGTGTGGTGAGAGTCAGTTCGACACTGCGGATTCCGGCCTCGACCAACACGTCGAGCACCCCGTCGTAGTCGGCCGCGTCCGACGCCCGCACCACCACGATGAGCTTGGCGGCCGCGGTGCGAGCCGGGAGGTCCAGCCGTACCGGGGTCAGCGTGTCACCAGTCATGAACGGTCCCGTCCTGCAGTCGATTCACTGGCAGGTACGCCGCCGTGTACTGGAAGGCCGAGGCGGCTTCTTCGTCGAGTTCGACACCAAGGCCTGGCGCGTCGCCAGGATGCAGGAAGCCGCGATCGAACGTGTACGACGTGCGGAACACGTCCAGGGTGAGGTCACTGTGCGGCATGTATTCCTGGATGCCGAAGTTGTGGATCGCCATGTCGAGGTGCAGCGCTGCCGCCATCCCGACCGGCGACACGTCCGTCGGCCCGTGCATGCCGGACTTGATGCCGTAGATGCCCGCGAAGTCCAGCAGCTTCTTCATCGCAGTGATTCCGCCGGTGTGCGTGACCGCAGACCGCACGTAGTCGATCAGCCGCTCGGTGATGAGAGTCTGGTAGTCGTAGACCGAGTTGAACACCTCGCCGATGGCCAGTGGCGTGGTGGAGTGTTGACGCACCAAGCGCAACGCCGCCTGATCCTCGGCCGGTGTGCAGTCCTCCAGCCAGAAGAGGTCATAGGGTTCAACGTCTTTCGCGAACCGCGCGGCTTCGATGGGTGTCATTCGATGGTGCCCGTCGTGCAGTATCCGAACTCCGGTACCGAAGTCCTCCCGGATGCGGCCGAACACCGAGGGCATGTGCGACAGATAGGCGCGGGTGTCCCAGACCTCCTCGATGGGCGCGGTCGCCGCGCTTCCGTCCGCGGCGCGGTGGGCCGGCTCGTAGTCGTATCGGCCGCCCGCCTTCGCGGTGGACACCCCGTAGATCTGCCCGAGCCCGGGAACCCCCGTCTGCACGCGCACCGCGGTGTACCCGGCGTCGAGGTAGCCGCTGATGGCGTCCTTGAGCGCCGGATAGTCGGTGCCGGAGGCATGGCAGTAGGCCCGAACGCGGTCGCGGCTGGCGCCGCCCAGCAGCTGGTACAGCGGTACCCCGGCCTTCTTGGCCTTGATGTCCCACAGCGCCATGTCGACCGCGGCGATCGCGGCCATGGTCACCGGCCCGCGGCGCCAGTAGGCACCGCGGTAGAGGTACTGCCAGGTGTCCTCGATCCGATCTTCGTCGCGACCGATCAACATGGAGGCCAGGTGTTCGGACAGGTATGCCGCGACGGACAGTTCGCGCCCGTTGAGCGTGGCGTCACCCCACCCGACGACACCGTCACTGGTGACGACCTTGAGGGTGACGAAGTTGCGGCCCGGACTGCAGACGTTGACGTCGATGCTCTGGATGGTCATGATTCTCTTTCGTTGTGACGGAGGCTGTTTCGGTTCAATTCCGTCACATGGCGGGTAGCGGGTCGGTGAGGTCGCGTCCGGTCCAGTCCTTGGCCCAGACGGCGACGATCAGCGCCGCAAGCGAGTACAGCACCAGCATCACCATGATCGGGATGGGGCTGCCCGTCGTGGCGGCCACCCAGGCGGCGACGAGGACGGGTCCGATACCGGTGGCGATCACCGCGGCGATCTCTCGGACCACGGCGGTGAGGGTGTAGCGGTTGCGGGAACCGAAGATCTCGGGAATCGACACGTTCTCCAGCGAGGCCGGGCTGAGCACTGCGACGTTGTGGAGCACGACGTAGCCGATGAACACCCACAGCAGGTTCTTCGAGTCGATCGCCATCATGGCGGGAACGACGACGACCAGTGCGGACGACATGACGATGATGTACATCCTGCGTCGGCCGAACTTGTCTCCGAGGAAACCGATCAGAGGGATGGTGAGGAATCCGACGAGGGAGGACACGATGACGATGTTGGCGCTGAGGCTCTTCTGCAGTGCGAGCGTCAGGGTCATGAACGAGATGAGGTAGGTCTGGATCAGCCCCGAGTTGCCGGCCTGGCCGAATCGAAGGAAGAACGCCACGGCGGTTGCCTTGATCGGCTTGCGCTGCAACGCTTCCACGGTCCGGGTTTCGACCTGCCCGGCTTGGGCCAATATCTCCTCGCGGGACATCGCCCGCCCGTCGACGACGTCCTCGCGCTCTTCGAAGACAGGGCTTTCCTTGAGGTTCAACCGCACCCACACCGCGAACACCATCACGATGGCGCTGGCGATGAACGGGATGCGCCAGCCCCAGGCGATGACGTCACTCTCGACCATCACGCCAAGCAGGATCGCCCAGATGCCCGAGGCGAACAGCGTTCCGCAGTTGGTGCCGAGGCCCACCAGGGAGGCGACGAAACCGCGCCGCTTGACGGGTGCATACTCGGCGAGCATCACGCCCGCACCGCTGATCTCAGCGCCGGCCCCGAAGCCCTGCAGCAGTCGCAGCGCCACCAGCAGAATGGGTGCCAGCACGCCCACCTGCTGATAGGTCGGCAGGACGCCGATCAACGTGGTGGCGGCGCCCATCAGAAGAATGGTGTAGAACAACACCTTTCGCCGTCCGATGCGGTCACCGAGCCGACCGAAGAAGATGGCGCCAAGGGGACGGGCGATGTACCCGACGCCATAGGTGGCCATCGACAGAACCACGGCCATCCCGGCACTCTCGCCGGAGAAGAACAGCTGGCTGAACACCAACGCCGCCGCCAGCGAGTAGAGCTGGAAGTCCATGAACTCCAGTGCGGTGCCCAACCATCCGGAGACGGCGGCCCGGACCAGGTCGGCGGTGCTGCGTTGGGCGACCGGCGGATGTTCGTCCGCGCGCGGTTCGGGGGTTTGTGCTGTAGTCATAGACGTTCCTCGGGATGGTTGCAACGTTGCAGTGGACGGGATTTCAGAGCTCGAGCATGACCTTGGCCGACGCCGAGGCGTCTCGAGCCACGGCGAAGGCGTTCACGGCGTCAGCCGCCGGGATCACGTGTGAGATGACGGCGTCGAAGCGGTCGGAGACGGCGAGAAGCGCAATGGCGTCGTCGATTTCGGTGGAGAAGCGGAAGGCACCGATCAGGCTGACCTCCTTGGCCAGCATCGGTGCGAGGTTCACGCCGATCTCGGCATTCGGCAGCATGCCGACCTGCACGACGGTGCCGGCCCGCCGGACGGCCCGCACGGCCTGGGTGACCGAGACGCCGACCCCGGAGCATTCGAAGACGACGTCGTAGGACTCGTCGTCGACGCGATCGCGGCCGACGAGTGCGGTGTGGTTGGCGCCCAGGGCGACTGCGCGATCCAGCGGCTCGGGACGCAGATCGGTGACACCGATGTCGGTGGCACCGCGTTCGGCCGCGGCCGCGACGACCAGGAGGCCGATGGGGCCGGCGCCGATTACCAGAACCCGGCGGCCGGACAGCTCGGGGGCCAGGTTGACCGCATGCAGCGCGACGGCGAGCGGCTCGGCCAACGCGGCCCGCAGGAGCGGCAGTCCCTCGGGTAGCGCACGGATCATGTGGTCTTCGACGATCAGCAGTTCGGCCGCACCGCCCTGGCGGTGCGGGAACGTGGCTGCGCTGCCGAGGTAGTCGCCTCCCGGCCGCAGGTGGGGACGCTCGTGCAAGCCGGCCACCGGCGCCCCGTAACGCGCGGGGTGCACCGCCACCGGTGAGCCCGCCGGGTAGCGGCCGGACGGGTCGAAGTCCACGACCGCCGACAACTCGTGGCCTGGGGTGAACGGCTCCCGGACGACGTTCTCGCCGTTGGCTCCGTGGAAGTAGTAGTGCAGATCCGATCCGCAGATCCCGACGTACCCGACACGCAGTCGTACTTCACCATCGGAGGGCTCCGGTTCGGTCCGGTCCTCCCAACGGATGTCCTCCTTGCCGTGAATGGCAAGAGCTTTCATGACATCCTCCTGTCGTCGGCCGCCTCGACGGCCTCCCGGGCCGCCGCGCGGATGCCACTGTGGGCGATGACCTCGACCAGATCGGCCACCCGGTCGACGAACGCGTCGTGGGCGACGAGGTCGTCGGGCAGGAATCCGCCACGGAGCACGGCCATTGCGTGGTCGCGGGGGCCGGACGTCCCGCGGGTCGCCTCGGCCAACCCGTCTCGAGCGGGTTCCCGGATCTCGTCGGCGTAGGGGCCGGCGTCGACGCCGGGAGGCGGGGCGACGGAGACGATCCAGCTGGCCACGGTCAACGCCAGCAGATGCGGAGTCCTCCCGTTGCGCAACGCAATCAACGCCGGCTCTGGCACGCGCTGCAGCAGCTTGACCGAACCGTCGGTGCCGACCTGTGAGGTCCGGTGACCGAGTGCGGTGTTGGCCCAGCGATGCGACAGCGAGTCGACGTAGGCGTCGACGTCGAAACCCCTGGGCAGCGAGATGGTCGGCAGGTACTCGCGCGAGATGCAGGCCCGCACCGCGTCACGAACGAACGGCTGCGCCCACGCGTCGGCGATGGTGCCGCGGCCGTCGAGGATCCCGAGATACGCGATCAGGGAGTGAGAGCCGTTGAGCAGGCGCAGCTTCACCAATTCGTAGGCTTCGACCTCGTCGCTCAGGATCGCTCCGGCGCGCTCCCAGGCGGGCCGACCAGCGGCGAACTCGTCTTCCAGGACCCACATGGTGAAGTCTTCGGCGGGCACCGGGCAGCGGTCGTCGACGCCGAGCAATTCGCCGACGTCGGCGACGGTTCCACTGGTGGTCGAGGGCACGATTCGGTCGACCATCGAGTTCGGGAACGTGACGTGGTCGCGGACGAAGGTCAGCACGTCGTCGGAGGCGGAGCTCGCGTGCAGGAACTCGGTGAGGACGGCACGGGTGACGTGTCCGTTGGATTGCAGGTTGTCACAGGACAACACGGTCATCGGGGCGCCTCCCTCGGCGCGGACGGCCACGCCGCGGGCGACGAGTCCGATCGTGCTGCGGGGGTGGGCGGGGTCGGCGAGATCGGCGCGGACGTCGTCGCGGTCGACGTCGAGACGGCCGTGGCGTGGCGAGCGGCAGTATCCGACCTCGCTGACGGTGAGGGTGAGGATGCGATTGGCCGGGGCGGCCACGGCGGCGACGAACGCCTCGGGTTCGTCGGCGAGCACCCCGAGGCCGCGGTGGACGTCGACGACGGCGGCCCGGCGACCCGTCTCGGACAACTCCAGGACGCTGTAGCGGCCGTCCTGGTCGCGCATCGCCGTCACGACGTCGCGGGACCGATTGGCGAAGCCGTGAATCCCCCACTGGCCGGGCTCGGCTGCCAGGGCCTGCGCGGTGTAGACCGCGGCGTGGGCCCGGTGGAAATTGCCCAGACCCAGGTGGACCATGCCCGAGGCGTCGCCGGCCGATGCGCCGAGCACGGCGCCCGTCGGGGTGGTCTGACGAGACAGTCTGAGCATCGTGTCCTTCCGCGTTAAACGTTCCGCATTGTGAACCGGGTGTATCGTTATGCGAACCACAGTGACACGCGGCTCACATGTGTGTCAAGCGTCACCATCGCGATGTGCCAAGCTCTCGATGACGCCGCAAGAGGAGGGGAACGAGATGACCAATGGCGACTCGCCCTCCCCCGTCGGCAGCGTGGACAAGGCCCTCGCACTGGTCGAATTGCTGGCCGAGGCCGGACCCGAGGGCATGGCGCTGCGCGACGTCGTCGAGGCGAGCGGGCTGAACAAGGCCTCGGCCCACCGAACACTGCAAGCATTGCAGCACCGTGGCTTCGCCGAACAGGCCGACAACCAACGCTACCGATTGGGTTCTCGTCCAGCGCTTTTGGTCGAGCGGTTCCAGCGTGAGGAGAACCTGCCCACGCTGTTCCGCCCCACCCTGCTCGCGATCTGCCAAGAGGTCCAGGAACTGGTGCACCTGGGCATCCTCGAGGGGCGAGACGTGCTCTATCTGGACAAGGTCGAACCCGACCGGGCATTGCGGGTGTGGTCCCGGGTCGGCCGCCAGGTGAGCGTGCTCACCACCGCGCTGGGGCGTGCGATGGTGGCCGGCGAGGGCGCCTCCGACGCGCAGCTGTCGGCGTACACCGCCGACGCAGAGCCGGTCGTGGTCGACAGATTCCGCCGGGCCGTCGGCGAGGCCCGGATGCGCGGGTTCGCCATGGAGCGCGAAGAGAACGAAACCGGAATCTGCTGTGTGGGCGTGGCCCTGCGCCGACCCACGGGACGCCCCGTGGCGGTGAGCGTCACCGGACCGAGCAGCCGCATGGACGGCGACCGACTCGACCGACTCGGCCACCGGCTGCGGGAAGTGCTCGGTGCGTCGGCGCCGCCGGGGTTCTCGGTCGCACCCGTCGTCGTCGGCTAGGCGCGCACCCCTGGTCGAGGCGGGCCGACGCGGCCGGTCTGTGTAATCGGCCTGCCGAACCTGATGTTCGGCCGGCCGTCCTCCAGGACCACCGTCGCCTCCACCTCGTACACCTCGGCGATTACCTCGGGTGTCAGGACGGCGGCCGGCGGTCCCGCCACGTGCACGCGGCCGCGGCGGAGCACCACCAACTCGTGGCAGTAGGTCGCCGCCAAGTTGAGGTCGTGCAGCGCCATCACGGTGGTGGTGTCCGCCGCGGCCACCAGTTCGAGCAGCTCGAGCTGGTGCCGGATGTCGAGGTGATTCGTCGGTTCGTCCAGCAACAGCTCCGACGGCTCCTGCGCCAGCGCCCTGGCGATCTGCACGCGTTGACGTTCGCCTCCGGACAGAGTCGAGTACCGTCGCTCGAGCAGGTTGGCAACTCCCGTTGTGGCAGCGGCTGATTCGACGACGTGGCGATCCCGGGCCGACATCGGAGCCCATGCCGGACGGTGCGGAAGACGACCGAGGTCCACCACGTCACGGACCGTCGGGTCCTGGTCGGTGGTGACGTCCTGGTCCACCACCGCGAGCCGACGGGCGAGTCGGCGGCGGCTCAGGTCCGCCACGCCGAGGTCGTCGAGCCGGACGACTCCCGACGAGGTGGGGCGCAATCCCGCCAGCAACCGCAGCAGTGACGACTTGCCGGAGCCGTTCGGGCCGAGCAGCCCGACCGTGCTGCCGGTCGCGACGGAGACGTCGACGCCGTCGACGATCAGCTCGTCGCGGATCCGCCAGGACACGCGATCGGCAGTCAGACTCACGCGACCCTCCTGCGCCGAAGCAGGATGACGACGAACGCGGGCACGCCGACGATCGCGGTGGCGACCCCCACCGGCAGCTCCTGCGGCGCGATGACGAGGCGAGCCGCCGTGTCCACCCAGACCAGGAAGATCGCGCCGAGGATCGTCGCGGTCGGCACCAACACCCGATGCCGGGTGCCCACCAGAGCGCGTGCCGCATGCGGAAGGACGAGACCGACGAAACCGATTGCGCCCGAGGTGGACACGATGACGGCGGTCACCAGGGCCGTCACCACAAGCAAGACCATCCGGGCCCGGACCACCGACACCCCCAGTGCCGCGGCGGCGTCCTGCCCGAAGAGGAAGGCGTCCAGCGTCGAGGCGAACGCCCAGCAGACCGCCGCCCCGAGGGCCACCACCACGCCGCACAGTGCCACGTCGTTCCACGAGGCGCTACTGAGCGAACCAAGCAGCCAGAACAGCACACCCCGCGTCTGCTCGGCGTCTGCGGAGGTGAACACGATGAACGACGTGAGCGCCGAAAAGAGTTGGGTGGCGGCGATTCCCGCCAGGATCATCCGGTCCATGCCGCTGCCCGCCGCCACCGCGAGCACCAGAACGAGGCCAAACGCCACGACTGCCCCCACGAAGGCGCCGGCTGCCAAACCGATTGTCCCCGAACCGATGCCGAGCACGACGATCGACACCGCGCCGGTCGACGCACCCGAGGCCACGCCGAGGATGAACGGATCGGCCAGTGGATTCCGGAGCAACGACTGCAGAATCACACCGCACAGCGCCAGCCCCGCACCACACGCCGCCGCCAGCACGGCGCGCGGTAGTCGCAGATCCCAGATGATGCTCTGGTGCAGCATCGTCAACTGCGATCTCGGACCGCCGAGCCGCTCTAGCACCACCGCGAAGGCGTCGGACGGCCCCAGGTCGGACGGCCCGACGGTGGTCGCCGCAGCGATCGAGACGACCAGCATGATCGCCCCGACCGGCCACACGACGGCCAGCGGGGTGCGTCGTCGCAACGTGACCATCGGTCAGCGGGTCAAGCCGTGTCGGCGCAGGCCGTCCGCCACGGCCTCCATGGCGTCCACGATGCGGATGGACGGGTTGAGCTCGGCTCCCGCCAGCGTGACGAAGCGCTTGTTCTTGACCGCCGTCATCTCCCGGGTGACGGGGTTCGACTCGAGAAACGCGATCTTGGCGGCGGCGTTCTCGGCGGTCTGACTCTTGCGGGTGAGGTCGCCCAGGATCAGCACGTCGGGGTTGCGCTGCGCCACGGTCTCCCAGCCGATTTGGGGCCAATCCTCCCGGGCGTCGTCGAACGCGTTCGTCAGTCCGAGGGTGCGCGAGATGATGCCCGGCCCTCCGCAACAACCGGCCAGATAGGGCGACTCGGCGTTGGCGAACCAGTACATCGCGGTCGTGCCGTCGGTGGCCTTGGCCGTCGACAGGCGAGCGACGCGGTCCTGCATGTCGGCGATGATGGCGTCACCCTCGTCTCGACGGTCGACCAGGGTCGCCAGGTCTCGGATCTCCTGAAAGACGGCGTCGAGCTCCAGCGTCTCGGACCGCGCTCCGTCGGAGCTGCCCGCCTCCTTCGTGCACTCGACGGCCGATACGTAGGACGGCACGCCCAGTCGGTTCAGCTCGTGGGGCGTCGTGACACCGCCGGGGCCGAGCGTGTCCGGAAACGAGGCCGTCACCAGGTCGGGCTGGGCGTTCAACACCGCTTCGTAGGACGGCGCCTGATCTGCCAGTCGCGGGACGCCGGCGTTGTCGGCCTCGAGTGCCGGTCGGATCGGATCGGTCCAGCCGGCGGTGCCGACCACCCGGTCGGCCACGCCCAGCGACAGCAGCATCTCGGTGCTGCCCTGGTTGAGGGACACGATCCGTTCCGGCGGGCGCTCCAGGGTGACCGTGCGCCCGCAGTCGTCGACGGTGACGGGATAGCCGGACTGCGGTGCGGCCGAGAGTCGTTCGGCGGCGGGACCACACCCGGCCAGTGCCACCGCGAGAAGGGACGTCGTGATCGACGCACGACGGAGTGAACGCATGACGAGCCTTTGCGTCAGGGGTCCAGTCAGCGAGACCCGATGAGTAGCCTGCGGGGAGGACCGCAGGCGCCAGCAGGTCTTCGGACTCGGGGGTCGTCCTCGGCGGGCCACCTTCCCAGAAGCGTCGCTTCCAGTGGCTCTCGACGATCCGAGAGGCCCGCCTCGTCATCCCCATACCGCTGCGCGTCAGTCCCGGAGTCGCACCGGGTTCCCTACTCCGTGCGGAGGTGACTGGCGTCCACAGCTTAGCCACAGCGCAGGATCAGCCGGCACCCACGTCCTGGACATATGTCTGGTTCGGTCCTGCGCCAGGAACCACGGGGGACGGGTAGAAGAACGGGCCGTGGTGGCCGATCGGCGAAATGTCCGCATCGGCTGGGCTTTTGCACCAGCTTGCCCAGGGCAGCCGGGCACGGATACCTTGGACACATGTCCAGCAATGATTCGTCGGGCGTGACCGAGCTGGAGGTCCGGCGCCGCCAACGGTTCAACGCCGAGGCGTCGACGAAGTTGATCGAAGCGACGGTCGACATGCTGCGCGAGTCCTCGCTGGACGCCCTCGCGGTCAGCGAGGTGGCCGCGCGGGCCGGCGTGCCCCCCGCCACCGCGGAACAGCTGTTCTCCTGCACCGACGAACTGGTCGTGGAGACGTGCCTTCGTCGGATCCGTGGGGTCGCGCTGAGCACCGCCGCCACTCACGGCTCGCTCACCCGGGTCGCGGAGCAACTCAGCCACATGATGCTGGTCGTCTCCGAGGAACCCGCGATAGCGTCGGCCTGTGCCGCGGTCTTTCTCGACAGCGGGCCGACCGCCGACCGGGCCCGCGAGCAGATCGGGCTGGAGATCCATCGCCTCATCGCCTCCGCCGTCGGCCCCGGGTCGTGGCCCGAAGTCATCGCCACGCTCGAGTTGGTGTTCTCCGGAGCCCTGATTCAGGCGGCGGCGGGCACGATGACCTTCCAGCGAGCCGCGGAACGAGTCGAGACCGCGGTGGACCTCATCCTCGAGGGCGTCCCCCGGCGCTGACGGAGAACCACCGCGCCCGAAATGGCTCGGGGGACGGTGTCGTGTCGGTGGGTGCGGGCACTATGGCTAGATGGCCCGCAAGTCCGCAGCACCGGCAGCACCGCTGGCCCGCTTCGGCGACCTGACGCGGGAGTGGTTCACCGGTACCTTCGCGGCACCGACCGCCGCCCAGACCGAGGCATGGGAGGCCATCGCCAACGGCGACAACACCCTGGTCATCGCCCCGACGGGGTCGGGCAAGACACTCGCGGCGTTCCTCTGGGCCATCGATCGACTGGCGTCGGTCCCCAGGGAGGGGGCAACCAAGACGGGCACCCGGGTGCTCTACGTCTCCCCGCTCAAGGCACTCGCCGTCGACGTGGAACGCAACCTCAGCACGCCGCTGACCGGCATCGGCCGCGTCGCAGAACGTCGGGGAGATCTCGCCCCGAGCATCAGCGTCGGCGTTCGCTCGGGTGACACCCCACCCAATCGCCGCCGCGAGATGATCGCCCGGCCACCCGACATCCTCATCACCACGCCCGAATCGCTGTTCTTGATGCTGACCTCGGCGGCCCGGGAGACCCTTACCGACGTCGAGACCGTGATCGTCGACGAGGTCCACGCCGTCGCGGCCACCAAGCGCGGCGCCCACCTGGCCCTGTCCCTCGAGCGGCTCGACCAGCTGATGGACCGGCCTGCCCAGCGCATCGGGCTGTCGGCCACCGTCCGGCCACCCGAGGAGGTCGCCCGGTTCCTGTCCGGCCAGTCCCCCACCACCATCGTGGCGCCCATGGCCGCCAAGACATTCGACCTGTCGGTCCAGGTTCCGGTGCCCGACATGGCCAATCTCGAGAACAACAGCATCTGGCCCGACGTCGAGGAACGCATCGTCGACCTGATCGAGTCGCACCGCTCCTCCATCGTGTTCGCCAACTCCCGGCGGCTGGCCGAGCGACTCACGGCTCGGCTCAACGAGATTCACGCCGAGCGGCAGGGAACCGAGCTGGTCGAGACGCCCAATCCGAAGGTCGGGGGCGGCTTTCCCGCCCAGATGATGGGCAGCGGCGTGGCGATGGGCGCCGAGACGCTCTTGGCCAAGGCCCACCACGGATCCATCAGCAAGGAACAGCGGGCGATCGTCGAGGACGATCTGAAGACCGGCCGACTCAAGGCCGTCGTGGCCACCTCCAGCCTCGAACTCGGCATCGACATGGGTGCCGTCGACCTCGTCATCCAAGTGGAGTCACCGCCCTCGGTGGCCAGCGGCCTGCAGCGCATCGGCCGCGCGGGCCACCAGGTGGGCGAGATCTCCGAGGGCGTGCTGTTCCCGAAGCATCGCACCGACCTCATCGACTGCGCCGTGACGGTCCAGCGCATGCTCGCCGGGCAGATCGAGACCATGCGGGTGCCGACCAACCCACTCGACATCCTGGCCCAGCACACCGTTGCCGCGGCCGCTCTCGAGCCGTTGGACGCCGATCGCTGGTTCGACGCCGTGCGGCGCAGTGCCCCCTTCGCCACGTTGCCGCGCAGCGCGTTCGAGGCGACGCTGGACCTGTTGAGCGGAAAGTACCCCTCCACGGAGTTCGCGGAGTTGCGGCCCCGGTTGGTCTACGATCGCGACGCCGGCACCCTGACCGCACGGCCGGGGGCCCAGCGGCTGGCGGTGACCTCCGGCGGTGCCATCCCCGACCGTGGGATGTTCACCGTGTACCTGGCGTCCTCGGCCGACACCGACAAGCCCTCGCGGGTGGGCGAACTCGACGAGGAAATGGTGTACGAGTCGCGTCCGGGCGACGTCATCTCACTCGGCGCCACCAGCTGGCGCATCACCGAGATCACCCATGACCGGGTGCTGGTGCTGCCCGCCCCCGGGCAACCCGCCCGACTGCCCTTCTGGCGTGGCGACGGAGTGGGCAGACCCGCCGAGCTGGGCGCCGCCATCGGCGCGTTCACCGGCGAACTGGCGGGCATGAATCGGGAGAAGTTCGACGCACGCTGTGCGGCAATGGGTTTCAACGACTTTGCCACCGACAACCTCTGGCAGCTGATCTTCGACCAGAAGGAGGCCACCGGCACCGTCCCCACCGACACCACGTTCGTCGTCGAGCGCTTCCGCGACGAACTCGGCGACTGGCGCGTGATCCTGCACTCCCCCTACGGGTTGCGGGTACACGGGCCGCTCGCGCTGGCGGTGGCCAGACGGCTGCGCGAGCGCTACGGCATCGACGAGAAGCCGACGGCCTCCGACGACGGCATCATCGTGCGCCTGCCCGACACCGAGGACACCCCGCCCGGTGCCGAACTCTTCGTCTTCGACGCCGACGAGATCGACCCGATCGTCACCGACGAGGTGGGCGGCTCGGCACTGTTCGCGTCGCGGTTCCGGGAGTGCGCCGCCCGCGCGCTCCTGTTGCCGCGACGCCACCCCGGCAAGCGTTCGCCACTGTGGCATCAGCGCCAGCGCGCGGCGCAGCTGCTCGACATCGCCCGCAAGTACCCGGACTTCCCCATCGTCCTCGAGACGGTCCGCGAGTGTCTGCAAGACGTGTACGACGTTCCGACGCTGAGGGAGTTGATGGGTCGCGTTGCGCAGCGGCGCATTCGCATCCTCGAGGTCGAGACCGTCACCCCGTCGCCGTTCGCGGCGTCGCTGCTGTTCGGCTACGTCGGGGCCTTCATGTACGAGGGCGACAGTCCGCTGGCGGAGCGGCGGGCGGCGGCCCTGTCGCTGGACAGCACGCTGCTGGCCGAGCTGCTCGGACGCGTCGAGCTCCGAGAGCTGCTCGACCAGAAGGTGATCGAGTCGACCGTCGCGCAGCTGCAGCACCTCGCCGCGGACAGGATGGTGCGCGACGCCGAGGGGGTGGCCGACCTGCTGCGTCTCCTCGGGCCGCTCACCGACGTCGAAGTGGCGCAGCGGTCGACCGTCGACGACGTCGGCGGCTGGTTGGAGGGACTGCGGGCGAGCCGGCGCGCCCTGACGGTGTCCTTCGCCGGCCGGACGTGGTGGGTCGCAATCGAGGACATCGGACTGCTGCGCGACGGCGTGGGCATCGCCGTACCCGTCGGCATTCCGGCCAGCTTCACCGAATCGGTCGCCGATCCGCTCGGCGAGCTCCTCGGTCGATACGCCCGCACCCGCGGTCCGTTCACCACCGCCGACGCCGCCGAACGCTTCGGGCTCGGGTTGCGGGTGACCGCCGACGTATTGGGCCGGATGTCGTCCGACCGGCGTTTGGTGCGCGGCGAATTCACCACCGCCGCACCGGCGGACACCGAACAATGGTGCGACGCAGACGTTCTCAAAATCCTGCGGCGACGCTCGCTGGCCGCGCTGCGGGCCCAGGTCGAACCGGTCAGCACCGCCGCATACGCCAGGTTCCTGCCCGCCTGGCAGCAGGTCGGCGTCGAGAAGAGCCTGGGCGTCGACGGATTGGCGTCGGTGATCGAGCAGCTGTCCGGCGTGCCGATCCCCGCCTCGGCGATCGAGCCGTTGGTGTTCGGCCAACGGGTGCGCAACTATCAGCCAGCGATGCTCGACGAACTGCTCGCCGCCGGCGAGGTGACGTGGTCCGGCGCCGGTGAAATCGGCAGCGGTGACGGTTGGATCGCCTTCCACAGCGCCGAAACCGCTCCGCTGAGCCTCGGGACCCCCACCGACTTCGACCTCACCGACGTGCACCGCGAGGTCCTCGACACCCTCGGGAACGGCGGTGCCTACTTCTTCCGACAACTCACCGCCGGTGCGTCGGAAGCCGACACGAAGGCCGCGCTGTGGGAACTGATCTGGGCGGGCCGGATCACCGGTGACACCTTCGCCCCCGTGCGCGCCCTGCTCGCGGGATCGGGGAAACGGGGTGGCGCCCATCGACAGCGCCAACGACCGCCTCGGTTGAGCCGCTACAGCGTCGCCCACGCTCAGACCCGCACCACCGACGCGACCGTCGCCGGCCGCTGGTCGGCGCTGCCGCACCCCGAGCCCGACTCGACGATCCGGGCGCACTTCACCGCGGAGCTCCTGCTCAACCGTTATGGCGTGCTCACCAAGGGCGCATCGGAAGGTGCGCCCGGCGGGTTCGCCATGTTGTACAAGGTGCTCACCGCTCTGGAGGACGTGGGCCGGTGCCAGCGCGGCTACTTCGTCGAATCACTCGGCGGCGCCCAATTCGCGGTGGCGTCCACGGTCGACCGGCTGCGCACGTACCTCGACGACCTGGACCGCCAACGTCGCGAGTATCACGCGGTGGTGCTCGCGGCCGCCGACCCGGCGAACCCCTACGGCGCCGCACTGCCGTGGCCGACGGAAGCCGACACCGGACACCGGCCGGGCCGCAAGGCCGGCGCGTTGGTGATTCTGGTCGACGGGGAGTTGACCTGGTTCCTCGAGCGCGGCGGCCGGTCACTGCTGGCCTTCACGCCCGACGCCGAGGCGCATGCCGCCGCCGCGACGGCCTTGGTCGAGCTGGTCGGCGCGGGGCGGCTACGGGCCCTCCTGGTCGAACGCATCAACGGCGTTCCCGTCCTGGAGACCGGGGCGGGCCCGCAGCACGTTGCGGTCCAGGACGCCTTGACCGCCAGCGGCTTCTCCCGGACCCCCCGCGGCCTGCGACTGCGCTGAGGAGCTTGGGGCCGCGTCGTCACCGCAGCTCACGGGCTCAAGATGAGCTGCGCTAGATAATTTGCTTGAATTGAACGTCGTGAAGGCAGTTGACCTAGAACCCCGTCGCCGTCCCTTCGCCACCAGGCACGCCACCGGAGGTGTCTCGTGGCTCTGAAGACCGACATTCGCGGCATGGTGCACCACTACCCCGACTACTTCGTCGTGGGCCGGGAGAAGATCCGCGAGTATGCGAAGGCCGTCAAGTCCGCCGACGGCGCCAACTACGACGAGGACGACGCGTCCGAGCTCGGCCACCCCGCGCTGATGGCGCCGCTGACGTTCACCGCGGTGTACGCCCTGCTCGTCCAGCAGGACTTCTTCCGCGCCGTGGACGTCGGCATCGAGACGATGAACATCGTCCAGGTCGACCAGCGCTTCGTCTACCACCGGCCGATCTACGCGGGCGACCGACTGCGTGCCCGGCTGGAGATCCACTCCGTCGACGAACGGTTCGGCGCCGACATCGTGGTGACCAGGAACGTCTGCACCAACGACGACGGCGAGGTGGTGCTCGAGGCGTTCACCACCCTGATGGGCCAGCAAGCCGAGCAGACGGTGAAGATCAGCGGGATGTAGCGTCCGCGACTGGCTCCGACACCCCAATGTGCTTGGGCAGCAACCCCACCAACAGCAGGGTGACTACGTACAGCGCCGTGGCGACCAGGATGACGAGCTCGGCTGCCGAGAAGATCGCATCCCTGCCGCCGGCGTCGGCACGGGCGAAGAAGAGGGTGCCGAGGGCCGCAAAGCCGATGGCGTTGGCGAACTGCTGCACCGCGTTGAGCATTCCCGAACCCGCGCCGGCCTCCTCCACGGTCGCATCGCCGAGGATGTAGTCGAAACTCGGGACGAACACCAGGCCCGACCCGAACCCGATGATCAGCAGAGCGGGCGCCGCCGACCAGGCACTGAACTGCCCGCCGGCGTGGCCGAGGATCCACCACAGGCCCATCAGGCCTGCCGCGGCGACCCCGAGCCCCACCTGCATCGAGCTGCGGCCGAACTTCTCGGCGAGGACGGCGCCGCTGAGGCCGATGGCCATCGCGGTGCCCAATGCCCATGGAATGAGGGCGATTCCGGTGTTCAGCGGCGTCCAACCCAGCCCGAGCTGAAGCAGCAGGTTCACGGCGAGCTGAAAGCCGGTGAAGGAGGCGAAGAAGGCACCGGTGATCACCAGTCCGACCACGAAGCTGCGCCGGGCGAAGAGCGACGGCGGCAGCACCGGATGACTGCTGCGGCGTTCCCACGTCACGAACAGTGCCGTAGCCAACAGAGCGGCCGCGAACATGACGAACGACCATGTGGGCCAACCGAATTCGCGACCCTCGACCAAGGGCACGATTAGCAGGAGGGAGGCGAGGGTGAGCAGGGCCACTCCACCGAGGTCGACGCGTAGATCCGGGTCCTCACCGGCATGCTTCGGCAAGAGGAACCAACCGAGGATCACGGTGAGGACGCCGATCGGCACGTTCACCAGGAAGATGGCCCGCCACTGGCTGCCGAACAGGTCCAGGTGCAGCAACCAGCCGGCCAGGATCGGCCCGGCGACGGTGCCGAGGCCCATGATCGGCCCGAAGGGAATCAACGCCGCGCGCAACCGATCCGGGGGGAACACCACCTTCACGAGGGCGAAGCCCTGCGGAATCATCACCGACCCGGCGAGGCCCTGCACCGCGCGGGCAGCGATCAGCGACGCCACCCCCGGCGCGAACCCGCAGGCCAGCGAGGCGACGGTGAAGCCGGCCATCCCGGCCAGGAACAGCCGTCGTCGGCCGAGGATGTCCCCCAGGCGGCCGGACGTCACCAGCCCGATCGCCAGGGTCGTGGTGTATGCGGCGAGCACCCACTGCAGCGTGGTCTCGTCGCCACCGAGGTCCGCGCGGATCGACGGGCCCGCGAGGTTGGCGATCGTGGTGTCCAGCAGGTCCATCAGGTCGGCGATCAAGACCACGACGAGCACCGGCACCGCACGCCGCAGCGGCAGTGTGGTCGTGGCGGTCATCGAACTCCCGCCCATCGCCGCAGCGCGCCGACCAGGCCCCCGTCGTCGGTGGTGTCGGTGGCCCAGGCGACCACGCCGTCGGGCCGGACGAGCACGCCGGTGGGCGTCCCGCCGGCGTCCGGGACGGCCGTGACGCCCGTGGCCCACGGCGCGGCGACGCGACTGAACGCGCCGTCTGGCGTGCGGTCGAGCAACAGGAAACCGCCGCCGTGGCCGTGGTCGACCAGCCGGGAGCCGTCGCCTAGCCACAGATCGGGCACCAGCGCCCCGACCAGCGGGTGGTCGCCGGCCGGGCCGACGCGCTGCGTGACCCCCGAGATCTTCTTGACCGCGTAGGTCGCGCCCGCCGGGGTGCCCAGCAGGTCGGCGACGATCCCGCGGAGAGCGGCCGACTTGGCGTCGCCCCGCATCAGGCCCGTCTGCGCGCGCGTCCAATCCAGCACCCAGGCGCCGACCGGCCGACGCTCGGCGTCGTAGGTGTCGAGCAGCGACTCGGGCGCCCGTCCGGCCACCACGGCGCCCAGCTTCCACCCGAGATTCATCGCGTCGCCGATCCCCAGATTGAGGCCCTGGCCGCCGAACGGAGGGTGTACGTGCGCGGCGTCGCCGGCCAGCAGGACGCGGCCCGATCGGTAGTCCGCGACCTGGCGGGCGTTGTCGGTCCAGCGGGTCGGCGTGGCGCGCAGGGCCGTCACCGTGACGTCGGTACCCGAGGTCCGGCGCAGGCTGGCCTGCACCTCGTCGAGGGTGACCGGCGAAGCGCGATCGGCGCGGGCCAATCGTGCACCGGCCGAACCGAATTCGAGAGTGACCACCCGGCCCGGCTGCGGCCCGTAGCGGTACACCCCGTCGGCCGACCACACCCAACCGTCCGCGAGCTTCGCAGGGTCGTCGACGTCGACGACCGCTTGGTATCCGGTGAATTCGGGTTCGGTCCCGGGGAACTCGATGCCGGCGAGGCGGCGCACGGTGCTGTGCCCGCCGTCGCACCCCACCAGCCACCCGGTGCGCATCGCCCCCGCCGAGGTGCCCACGAGCACGCCGTCACCGGTGTCGTCCAGCGCGGTGACCTCGACGCCGCGGCGCACCGGTATGCCGAGGCGTGCGACGTGTTCGGCGAGGAGCGCCTCCAGCCAGGGTTGCGCCATCATGCGGCATCGGTCGGCGGCGGTGTGCGCCACCACGTCGGGATCGGACCAGTCGACGAGGTCGGGGTCGAGGACCATCCCGGCGAAGTGACCGGTGAACCGCGGGGCAGGCCCCTCGGCGGCGGGCAGCAGTCCGCGGCGGTCGAGCGCCTCGGCCGTCGGAACGTTGACCGATTGTGCCCTCACCGCCTGGTCCGGCTCGGTCAGCCGCTCCAGCACCAGGACGTCGGCTCCGGCGAGCGCCAGCTCCGCGGCGAGGACCAAACCGACGGGACCGGCTCCGACGACGATCACACCGGCCTTCCGATTCGAGATCATGTTCACGAACACCGTTCTATTAGCGAACGGTGTTCGTGTCAAGTTAAGCTGAGCGGGTGAATCCCAAGGAGAGACGCGCGGCACGCCATCAGCCGCCCAGTCCCGGGGCCTCCGACGTCGCACGACCGCGGCGCCGCAAGACTCCGCTGACACCGGAGCACGTCGTCGACACCGCCCTGAAAGTCGTTGCGGCAGAGGGCTTCGAGGCGCTGACGATGCGCCGACTGGCGGATGCCCTCGACACCGGTCCCGCGTCGCTCTACGCCCACGTGGTCAACAAGGCCGACCTCGACGAGCTGCTGATGGGCCGGTTGTGCGCCAAGCTCGACCTACCCGATCCCGACCCCGCGACCTGGCGGGATCAGATTCGCAGCGTGTGCACGCAGATGCGCGACCAGTACCTGCGGTACCCGGGCATCTCCCGCGCCGCGCTGGCCATGGCGCCCACCGACCTCGAGATCGTCCGCGTCAACGAGGGGATGCTGGCCATCCTGCTCGCCGGCGGCATCGCGCCCCAAGCCGCCGCCTGGGCCATCGACGCCCTCTTCCTGTACGTGGCCTCGTACTGCCTGGAGGCGTCCATCGCGCGTCAGCGGGCCGCCGACGACGACACCGCATGGGTGCTCGACCGCGACGAGCTGCGTCGCCGGTTCGCCACCCTGCCGGCCGCGAGATTTCCCCACACGTCCACGTACGCCGCCGAACTCACCGCGGGCGAGGGGCACGACAGGTTCGACTTCACGCTCACCCTGATGATCGACGGACTGAAACACCACTGATGCCGCCGGAATGGCAAAAGTGACAAAACTTCGACGGCCGGGTTCCATACTCGGGACATGGTCTCGCTGATCGTCCACGCCATCCTCGGTGTCCTCGTCATCCTGTGGATCGTCCGCGCCAACCCGCACGTCTTCACCCGTCCCGCGGACGGGCCCGCGTTCTCGGCATTGGAGATCGCGTTCTACGTCGTCGGCGTCGCGTCCATCGCGCTTGGCTACTTCTTCAACCACCAGTTCGTCGACCAGTACGCCGTCGCCGGCGGCAACCCGTTCTGGGGCCCCGGCAGCTGGCAGCAGTTCATCGCCCTGGGCTACGTCAACCCCGCGGCAGCGTCGGCCAGCCAGGACTACACGATCGTCAACGTCGTCCTGCTTCCCCTGTTCACCATCGTCGACGGGCACCGACGGGGCATCCGGCGGCCGTGGCTGTTCTTCGTCGCCAGCCTGTTCACCAGTTGCGCGTTCGCCTACGCCTTCTACTTCGCCGTGGTCGAACGTCAGCACCGCCATCAGAGGACCGCCGCGCGGGTGACGTCGATTCCCGCCTGACGGACGCATTGCCTGCGGCCACGCGGGAACATCGACGCCCTGAGACGGGTTGGGCACAGTCGTGACCGACACCCCACTACGCACCCCGTTCGGATTCGCGTCGACCGCCGCGGAGGTGATCGCCGGTGTCGACCTCTCGGGTCGTCGCGCGATCGTCACCGGGGGGTCGTCCGGCATCGGCGTCGAGACCGCGCGCGCCCTGGCCGGTGCCGGCGCCCACGTGACGCTGGCCGTCCGTGACGTCGAGGCGGGGCATCGCGTCGCCACGGACATCGGCGGCACCGTCGACGTGGCGGCGCTGGACCTCGGCGATCTGGGCAGCGTGAACGCCTTCGTCGCGTCCTGGAGCGGGCCGCTGCACATCCTGGTCAACAACGCCGGGGTGATGGCGATCCAGGAGCTGACCATCTCCGCCAGCGGTCACGAGATGCAGTTCGCCGTCAACCACCTCGGACACTTTGCGCTCGCAGTCGGCTTGCACGACGCGCTCGCCTCGGAAGGTGGCGCACGCATCGTCTCGGTGAGCTCGTCGGGTCACCTGCGCTCACCGGTGGTGTTCGACGACGTCGACTTCGCGTTCCGCGATTACGACCCCTTCGCCGCGTACGGCCAGTCGAAGACGGCCAACGTGCTCTTCGCGGTCGAGGCCACCCGCCGCTGGAAGGCGGACGGCATCCTCGCCAACGCGCTGATGCCCGGCGGCATCTCCACCCCGCTGCAGCGTCACCTCCCCGCCGACTACGCCGAGCAAGCCCTGACGGCGTTCCGGGCCGCGGGCACCGACTTCAAGACCGTCGAGCAGGGCGCCGCGACGTCGACGTTGTTGGCGGCCTCGCCCCTGCTCGACGGTGTCGGCGGTCGGTACTTCGAGGACTGCAACGAAGCCCCGGTCGTCGACCGCCGCACCGGGCCCGGCCGCGGCGGGGTCGCGAGGTACGCGCTCGACCCCGCGAATGCCGAACGGCTGTGGGACCTTTCGCTGACAATGACCGGTCTTGGCTAGCCCGGCATCGGATGGGCCGCGTAGAACTCGAGGTGACGGCTCGCGGCGGCCGCCCACGTCAACGACGACGCCAGGGCGCGTCCCGGCCCCGGATCCGTGCGGTGCGCCATGGCGTCGGCCATGAGTCGCGCGAACGCGGCCGGCGTCGCGCCGTAGCCGACGGTGTCACCGAAGACCTCGCGCAGCACGGGTAGATCCCGGGCGACGACGGGACGGCCGGCGGCGAGCGCCTCCATCGCGGCCAGCCCGAAGCCCTCCTTGGTCGACGGGAAGGCGAACACCGCCGACGCGGCGACCAGGCTCGGCAGGTCGTCGTCGTCGACCGCGCCGAGGATGAGCGGTTCGACGCCGAGGTCGGCGCACCTGCGCTCGAACTCGGCCCGGTAGTCGCGGTAGTCGAACAGCGTCTCGCCCCCGGCGATCACCAACCCGACGTCGGGGACGCGTTGCCGCAGAAGGTGATGAGCGTCCACCAGGTCGACGGTGCCCTTGCGTGGCTCGATGCCCCCGACCGCCAACACGTAGCGCCCGAGCCGACGCCGCCATTCCCCGCGCCGCGACTGGGCGCCCGGGTCGTCGGAGGCCGCGGCGGCGAACCGTTGCGCCGCAACGCCGTTCGGAATGACGGTCGGCGACAACCCCCAGCCGGCCCGCACCTCGGCGGCCACCGCCTCGGAGACGCAGATGCGTGCGTACGGTTCGACGACGGCCTTCTCGTGGCAGTCCGCCAGCACGGGCGTGGTGAACTGGTCGAGGTGGTGGATCGTCCGGATGCAGCGCCCCACCGCGTTGGCACTGATGCAGTCCTGCGCGTGCACGACGTCGTAGGCCTGCGGCGTGAACGCCTCCCGCAGCAAGTCGATCGACCGCACGATGCGCGAGGTGACCGATTCCTCGCCCCGGTCGGCGAAGTCCACCAGCCGCACCCGCACCCGCGGGTCGACGTCGCGGAAGAAGCCACGGTCGCCCTGACGGGCCAGCGACCAGACCGTGACGTCGGCGCCCGTCGCCGCCAGCGCCTCCGCCAGGTGCAGCGTGTGCACGACGCCTCCGCGCGGCTTCGTCGAATAGGTCAGCAGTGCGACGCGCATCGGGTCAGCTTCCGGCACCGACGCCGTAGGCGTCCACCCGACGTTCGGCGATGTGGTTCAACACCTTTCGGGCGCGGGTAATCTCGGCCTCGACGTCGACGGTGACCTTGGCCAGGCCGCCCTTGGAACCGGTGTTGGCCAACACGTCCCCACCGGGACCGACGACCTTCGCCTGGCCGAGGAACCGCAGCGCCCCCATCACCCCCGTCTGGTTGGACGAGACGACGACCACCTGGTTCTCCGCCGCTCGGGCGCAGTCGTAGAGGTCGAACAGCCGCGCCTGCCGATCCGCGGGCAGCCGGGACGCCCGATCCGTGACGCTGGCCGGCCACGCCGACAGCGCGGCGATGACGTGGGCGCCGTCGAGCGCCAACGCACGGGCGGACTCTGGAAACGTCTTGTCGTAGTCGATCAGCATCCCGAGCCGGCCGATCGGGGTGTCGAAGGCCGCAAACGAGTCGCCGGCCAAGTACGCCAACGACTCCCCCGCCGGCTGGTGCACCTTGCGGTGGTGCCCGAGAACGCCGTCGCCCGAGACGCAGATCGCCGCGTTGTATCGCCCACCCAGCGCCTGCTCGGCATACCCGACGCAGACCGTCATCGGACCCGCCGCCGCGATCACCGCCGCGATCTCCGGCCCGTCGGGGTCCAAGGCGGGTGGCCGGTCGTCGGGGTCGGGAGCGCGGAGGTCGCCGATGTATCCGCCGAGGCACGCGTCGGGGAACACCAGCAGCTCCACGCCGTCGCGCGCGGCCGCGTCCACGATGCCGACCACCTTGCTGACGCCACGGTCCAGGTCGCGGCCGAAGTGCGCCGCGACCGCACCGATCGTCACGAGTCCCAAGTCAGGCCCTTCCCAACCCGGTGACGTCCGCCGCCACCGCGGTCGTGGTGACGCCGTCGGGCCACCTCAACCGGACCCCACGCCGACCGGTCAGCTCGCCACACGCCTCGGTGACCACGCCGGGCGGCACGGGCGGCGGCGGAGCCCCGGCGCGGTCCGCGGTGAGCATCGCGTATCCAGGAAAGCACGTCAGCCACGCCCCCATGTCGGCGCCGGCCGGCCGGGGAATGCGGGCCACGTCCAATTCGGCGCCGGTGCCGCTGGCCTCGGCCAGCATTCCCACCGTGCCGACCACACCGGCCATGCTGACGTCCTTCGCCGCCCGCGGCGCCATCCGCGCCACCAGCGCGGCCAACTCCGCGAGGTCGTCGGCAGTGCGCGTGCTACTCGAATCCCATTGCCTGCCATGGTGACCCGGGCGCCACCGACCGGCCAGATCTGCGGTCAGACGCACGGTGTCGCCAGCGGAGCCGCCGCCGGCGCGGATCGGACTCGACGTCCGGCCGAAGGCGGTCACGGCCAACGAGGCGGGGACCCCAAGCTGAGTGTGACCGCCGAGCACCGGTACCCGCCACGCCTCCGAGGCCTTCGCGATGCCGCGCACGATGCGGATCAGCAGCGACCGGGTGGGTGCCCCGACGGCGTCGAGCAATCCGGTCGGCGCAGCGCCCATCGCCGTCAGGTCGTTGACGTTGACCAGCACCGAGCACCACCCCGCCCACTCCGGATCGCGTTCCACCATGGACGGGATGATTGCATCACACGCCGCCACCAGATCGCTGTCGGGCAGCGGCACGCCGTCGTCGCCGACGAAGCCGTCGGGCCCAAGGCCGCCGGGGACCGCACGCAGCGGCGCCAGGGCGTCACCCAGAAACGACTTGGTCGCGTCGGCCAACCGCTGCATCCGGTGCAGCGGCCACCGCATCAACGCATGTGGCTGGCCCGCCACCAGGCAATCGCCGTGGTCCTCCCATCCCAGGGAGTCGAACATCGCCGCGTATCGCCGCTGCACCGTCGCGTCGAAGCGCAGCACGCCCGCCGACTCGGCGTGAGCGCACGCCGCGCGGACAAGCGCCGGACCGACCCCCGACGCCCGCGCCGCCCCGCTGGTGACGAGCCTGCTGCCCGACCACCAACCGAGGTCGGGCTCGCATCTCGGGGCCAGCCGCACGCCGCCCAGCACCGTGCCGTCCGGGGCGACGGCCACCAGGACCACCGTGCGCGGATCGTCGTCGACGTCGTCGGCGTCGCTACCGGCGAACAGGTGCTGGTCGACGACGAAGGCCTCGTGGCGCAGCCTGCGGTAGACCGTCACGTCGGCACCGTCGTCCGCCCGGCGGATGAGGAAGCCCGCCTTGGGACCGGCGTGAGCGCGGGTACCGGCGAGAATCGACAGCGTCTCCACGCCCGTCACCCGCCGACGCTCTGCAGCACGCCGCACGCCCCGCACGCGGCACAGCCGGCCTTCTGGTCGGCCCCGGACATCCCCGCCATCCGAAGCACGTTGGCGACCTCCCTGGACACCTTCTCGACGGTCGCCGCGTCGGGCGCGTGGGCGTCGTCGACGTCCACGGCCAGCGTGCCGGGGTGCGGACGGAACGGGACCACGAAGGGGTAGACCCCCATCTCGACGAGTTCTGCTGCCCCGGCCACCAATTCGTCGGGGTCTTCCCCGAGCCCGACGATGAGATAGGTCGACACCTGGTTGCGGCCGAACACGCGGACGGCCTCCCGCCACGCCTCCCGGTACTGCGGCAGCGGCACCGTCGCCTTGCCCGGCATCCACCGACGGCGCACCTCGTCGTCGAGGGATTCGACGTGGATGCCGATCGCGTCGGCACCCGCGTCGCGCAACTCGGTCAGCACCGCCAGATCGGCCGGCGGCTCGCACTGAACCTGGATGGGCAGCCCGGGCACCGCGGCCTTCACCGCGCGCACGCACCGGGCCAGATGCCGGGCGCCGCGGTCGGTGCCCGCCGAGGTGCCCGTCGTCATGACCATGTGGCGGACGCCGTCCAGACGCACCGCGGCCTCGGCCACCTCGGCCAACTCGTGCGGACGCTTCACCGCCGTCGTGGCACCAGACCGCAGGGACTCCTCGATGGAGCAGAACCGGCACCGGTCGTCGACGCCGTAGCGGATACACGTCTGGACGACGGTGGTGGCCAACACGTCTCGGCCGTGCAGCCGGGCGATCTTGTCATATGAGATGCCCTCGGCGGTCTGCAGATCGTAGAACCTGGGACGGTCGATCACGCCGACCTCGAGGCCCGAGTCCTCGCCGTCGAGCAGCACGCGGCTGCCGTCGAAGACGAAGGGGCTCTTGGGATTCAGCGGGATCGCGGCGGCGCTGCCGTCGATCATCAGGTGACCGTCGGCGCTGGGGCCGGCGCCGGCGGTACGGCTGACGGGCGGGCGGCCCCGGATCCCCAGCAGAGTGAGGTCGACGCGGGTGGAGACGGACATGGCTTCCCTCGTTCTCAGCGGGCCACGGCGAGCCGCGGCGCGTTCTGGTGTCGAAGATCGTCGATGATCGTCTCGGCAATGTGCCTGGCGTCGCGGTCGACGCCGAGGAACCGACCGGAACCCCACGTGTGCATCCACGGCAGGCCCACGAAGGTCAGGCCCTCGACTTCGGTGACACCCCGGTTCTGCATCGGCCGTCCGGCGCCGTCGAAGGCGCTGGCCTCGATCCAGCGGTAGTCGGGCCGGTAGCCGATCGCCCAGACGATGCTGGTGACGCCAGCGGCGGCAAGGTCGAGCTCGGTGACCTCGGCATCGGGCCCCCACACCGGGGTGTATCGGGTGGCCGGCGGGGCGTCGATTCCCTCGCGCTCGATGAACGCGTCGATGTCGGCGCAGATCGAGTTGTAGGTCGCGTCGGCCTTGTCGAGGGCACCTCGCAACGACGGCTCGAAGGTCAGCCGGGCGTCCTTGCCGCCGCCGAGCGTGCCGTAGAGCCGCATCCCCTCGGCGGCGAAGCGGCGCAGGTCGATGTCGCGCCCACCGTCGCGACCGGTGACGTAGTGGTTGGTCTTCTCGATGGCCGCCTTGCCGCCGGGATACTCGGGGGCGGGCTTGTCGTAGAGCCCCATGTCGGCCAGCCAGGTCATGCAGTCACGACCGCGGTAGAACCGGGCGACCCGCGGGGCGCTGCCGACCGCGAGGTGCACCTGGCGGCCCTCCAGGTGGAGGTCCTCGGCGATCTGGGCGCCGGACTGGCCGGTGCCGACGACCAGCACCGCCCCCTCGGGGAGCTGGTCCGCATTGCGGTACTGCTCGGAGTGGATCTGGGTGATCGAGCCGTCCAGCGACGCCGCGAACGCCGGCAGGACGGGGATGGGATAGCCGCCGGTGGCCACGACCGCGTGATCACAGGTGAGCGTCTGCTGGCCCGCCGCGGTGTCCAGGGTCAGCTCGAAACCGCCTGCGGCACGCCGACGCAACGTTGTGACGCGGGTGTGCGTGCGCAGCGGCGGCTCGAAGGTCTGCAGCCAGCCGTCCAGCCAGGCCACGACCTCGTCACGGGTCATGAACCCGTCGGGGTCGGCACCGTCGTAGGCGTAACCCGGCAACGTGCAGTGCCAGTTGGGCGTCACCAGGGTGAAGTTGTCCCAGCGGGTGTCCGCCCAGGCGTGCACCGGGGTCTGCGCCTCCAGCACCACGTGGTCGACGCCCGCCTTGAGCAGATACCAGCTCACCGACAGGCCGGCTTGACCGCCGCCGACGACCGCGACGGCGACGTGTTCTCCCGTCATGACGTCGTCTCCAGTCCTGGGTGCATGCCGACGACGCGGATCGTCGCGTCACCGGGGAATTCCGTTGCCGCGGCGAGGATGTGCTCCGTGGTGGAGGCGGCCGAGGTGCACGCGAAACCGAACTTCGCGCGCACGCGTTCACTGGCCTCGTGCAACGCCGTGGCAGACCGGTCGACGAAGTCCGCCACGGTGTAGTCCGAGCCGGAGGTCAGGTAGTCGTGCATCACCAGGCTCGGCGAGTAGCAACGCTGCACCCGCCCGTCGGGCCATCGCACGTCGAACGTCATCTCAGGCATGGGCCAGCTCCTGCCACTGGTCGACGCCGTCGGCCGCGGCGACCGGTCCGTAGACGTCGGGCCTGCGATCGCGCAGATGGAACATGCCCGCCCGCATGGCGCGGAACGTTCCGTCGACGTCGACGTCGGCGACCGCCATTCCGCTGCCGAGAAGCGTTGTGGCGAGCACGTTTCCACCAGGGTCGACTACCTTCGCGTTGCCCACGTACCGCAGTGAGCCGAACGTGCCACTCTGGTTGGAGGCGATCCAGAACACCTGGTTGTCCAGCGCTCGGGCCGCGTCGAACAGGTTGAACCGATACGTCCACCGGTCGTCCTGCAGGTTCTCCGCGGTCGCCGTTCGAGCCGCCGGCCACGCCGACAGGCTGGCGATGATCTGGGCGCCCTTGAGCGCCATGATGCGAGCGGCTTCGGGGAAGGCCTTGTCGTAGCAGATCTGCAGCCCCACCCGGCCGACCGGCGTGTCGAACACGTCGTAGTCGGAGCCCGCCGAGTACGACATGCCCTCACCGAGGGGTTGGTGAACCTTGCGGTAGGTGCCGTACACCCGGCTGCCGTCGAGCACCGCCGCTGCGTTGTATCGGGTTTCGCCGTCGGCGTCCAGTTCGCAGAATCCGATGGCGACCACCAGGTCGCCGACGATCTGCTGCACCCTGGCGATCTCGGGGCCGTCGACGCGGATGGCCGGCGGCAGTGACCGGTTCGTCGTCTTCACCGTGTCGCCGTGGTTGCCCAGCGACGAGAGGTACCCGCCGATGGCGGCCTCGGGCAACACCATGAAATCCACGCCCGCGTCCCGGGCCTCCCGCGCCAGCGAGTCGATCAGCGCGTAGTTCTGTTCCAGGTCGCGGGTGAAGTTCGCCGCGACCGCTGCGAGTTTCGTCATCGCGAGCCGCCTAGACCATGTAGGTGGAGTTGACGATCGCGCCCTTGCGCGCGTAGTAGATGAGCGCGTCCTGAACGTCGAGCGGGTGCGCCGGGATGACGCCCTCGATCAGGTCCTCTTCGCGTCCGCCGTGCAGCGCGAGACCGAACCGGCAGCAGAACACCGTGCCGCCCTCGGCGATGAAGGTCGCCAGCGAGTCGTTGATGTTCTGCTCGCCGGGGAACCCCGAGTCGCCGGTCTTCGGGAAGCCGCGGGTGGCCAGGCAGTTGATCGAACCGGGCCCGTAGAAGTAGAGGGCGGACTCGAAGCCCTTGCGCAGCGCCCTGGTGGCCTGCAGCACGGCGACGAAGCTGACCGACGATTCGTGGGCGATCCCGTGCACCAGCGTGAAGTAGCTCTCGCCCTCCTCGGCCTGGTAGTCGGGGAAGATCTTGGTGCCGCCGTAGATGTTGGACCCCTTGGGCAACGACGGGTGCGGGATTTCGGCGAGGGAGGTCTTGATCTTCTCGGCGATCGAATCGTCAAACGACATGGCGGACTCCAGGATTCTTGCGGTGAGATTCTTCGGGAACTCGGCGACGCTGCCGGCAGGCCGGACGTGATCGGCTTGGTCCCATTAGAGAAGCCGCACGTTTCCGAATGGTCATCGCAGGAATACGTTTCGGTTATCCGGACCTCACCGCCGACACGCGGGTGTAACACAGCGCGATGCGGGTAGGTTTCAGCCCATGCCAGAAGGTGACACCGTCTTCCGCGCCGCGGACAAGTTGCGGACCGCCCTGGTCGGCAAGACGCTGACGCGGTGTGACGTGCGGGTGCCCAAGTTCGCCACCGTGGATCTCACCGGCCAGGTGGTCGACGAGGTGCTCAGTCGCGGCAAGCACCTGTTCATCCGCGTGGGAGATGCGAGCATCCACTCCCACCTGAAGATGGACGGCGCATGGCTGCTGGACGGTCAGATCCGCCGCGTGCCTCAGCACAAGGTGCGGATCATCCTGGAAACCGCGGACTCTCGGGCCGCCGGCGTCGACCTCGGAGTGCTGGAGGTCTTGCGGCGCGACCTCGACATGGACTCCGTCGCCCATCTGGGTCCGGACCTGCTGGGCGACGACTGGGAACCGAGGACGGCCGCAGCGAACCTGATGGCGGATCCGGATCGCCCGTTGGCCGAGGCACTGCTGGACCAACGGGTGATGGCGGGCGTCGGCAACGTCTATGCCAACGAACTGTGCTTCGTGTCGGGGCGCCTGCCCAGTTCACCGGTGAGCGCGGTGAAGGATCCGCTGCGGATCGTGCAGCGGGCCCGGGACATGTTGTGGCTGAATCGTTCCCGGGTCAACCGCACCACCACCGGCAACACCAGATCGGGTGCCGACCTGTGGATCTACGGTCGCGTCGGACGGCCGTGCCGGCGCTGCGGGACGACGATCGAATCCGACCGCGCTCAGGTCACCGGCACCGAGCGGATCTCGTTCTGGTGCCCGGTCTGCCAGACGTGAGGGACGACGCCGATCACGTACGCCCTTGCAGGACGCCTTCGATGTTGCGTTCGGCGAGAGCCGTGATCGTCATGTAGGGATTGCACCCGAGGTACCCGGGTAGCTGCGAAGCGTCGTTCACGTACAGGTTGTCGTAGTTCTTCACCCTGCCGAAGGCATCCGTCGCAGCACCGCGGACACAACCGCCGAGTGGGTGCACGGTGTTCGGCGCGAAGACCTTGCCGTCGAACACGTCATCGCGGTACTCGACGCCGTTGGCCTGAGTCACCTTGTCGAACACCGTCTGAGCCCGCCCCACCAGGTTGTCGGTGTGCGATTGCGGCCAGTCGACGTCGATCGAGTCGGACGTCGCGTCGTAGGACATGGTGGCGCGATCGCCCGTCTTGACCATGACGTAGTAACCCAGTGTGTGCGTCTCGACGGGCAGCGGGATGGAGAACATGCTCGCGTACACCGGGTTGTCCGGATCGTCGCGGCCGTCGAGGTTGATCATCCCCAGCGAGGACTGCTGAGCCCCGGACGGGTCGGTGTCCTGAAGGTGGTGGGCCACCATGACGTCGCCGTTGTTGCCATACCCGCGCCCGATCTCCTCGCTGAGATCGTTCAACCCGCCGGACTCCCTGGCGCGCATCAGGATCGTATTGGTGCCCAGCACACCCGCGCTCAAGAACAGCTTGTCGCAACCCAATTCACGTCGCTCGAGCTCCTTGCCCCACCGGTCGATCCTTCGGGTCGACACCACCCATTCGCCGCCAGCCTCGCGCCGGATGCCGGTCACCTCGGTCAGTGGGCTCAGGGTGACCTTTCCCGTCGCGAGCGCCGCGGCGACGTAGGTCACGTCGACGCTGCCCAACCTGCCGTGGTTGTTTCCATACTGCTGTTCGAGGTCGAAGGCCGAACGCGGAACGGTACCGGCCTCTTCCTGCAGCATGTAGTCGAAGGAATAGGCGCTTCCGTTGTAGTCGACCCCGTATCCGGCCGCCGCTGCGTACTGCCGTCCGGTCCGCGCGAACTGGAACCACGGCGTCTGTTCGAACCAGTCCATGTCTCGGTAACTGATTCGCAGCGTGTCCCTGGCCCGCGGGATGTACGTGTCGAGAAACTCTGCGGGGGCGATGTCGGGAAACGCCTCCTGAAGCTGTCCCGGAGTCGGCACGGCTGCGATCGCGGCGTTGATCAACGAGCCACCTCCGACCCCGACCCCGCGAAAAACGTTGTGAGCGCCAAACGTAAGGTTCTCGCACACCCCGGCCTGAACCGGCTGCGGTGACGGGACCTGCTTGACGACGTCTGCGACCGAGATGCCCTGGAACGAGGGAACCAGGCTCGGGGGGACGACGGTGAACCAGCTCGCACGGGTGTCGGGCGGCACCATTCTGGAGAAGCGCTTGCCGTCCGCGTCCGGAGTGTCGAAGTGCCGGCCCTTTTCCAGGATCAAGGTGTCGACCCCCGCGAGCCCGAGGCGCAGCGCCGACACCCCGCCGCCGTAGCCGCTGCCGACGACGATGGCCGAGTGGTGGTCGCGCGGGACCGGCGGTGGTTGATCCTGCTTCGTGCCGCATGCCACCGCGCCGACTCCCGCCGCCGCAGCGGCCGCGGTGCCATAGAGGAAACGACGACGAGAAAAAGCAGTCACTGGGCCGGCCGTGCCAGGAACGCCCGACGATTCCGACCCACCCCGTGAATGGCACCCGCGAGCAACGCCCGGCAATTCATGTCCTCGGCCCGACCTGACGACGTGCTATTGCGCTGCTGTGTTAGCTGTCCGATAACACGATATTTATTCATGATCAATTCATACCTTTAGTTCGGAAACCCGGGCATTCCCACTCGGCAGGGCCACGAGACGGCGTCACCTGCGCCTACTACATCGGCGAGAAGATGTAATTGCTTGCAGCGCAACCGCCCTCGTTCAAGACAGCACCCACCGTCGACGGCACGCGGCCGATTGCGGCAACGGTCAGTGCGTGAATACCGAGCGGATACCCGAGCACGTACACGACCTTAAGCTACTATCCACGCAAACGTAAGTTAACTAGCCACGCGAATCGCAATGTGATCGGGGGGGTGGCATGACGTACCATCGGCTGGCTAGCCAACCCGGTGAGGCAGCACGTGCGATGGCGCCCTGGCGAGACCCGAAACGGCACCTGTGGCTGCTCGGCCTAGTGGTCCCCGCGGTGTTTCCACTGGCGTGGCTGGGTGCATACACGACCGGTGTCGGGGTGTTCTGGTACCTCGGCCCCATTCTGACGTTCTGCGTACTCCCCGTACTCGACTACGCAGTGGGCCCGGACTCCGAGAACCCGCCCGACAGCGCGCTGGCGCGCCTTGAGAACGACCGCTTCTACCGGTGGGCCACCTACCTGTACCTACCGATCCAGTACGTGTCCTTGGTGCTGGCCTGCTGGCTGTGGAGCGGCGGCGGCGGAGTCACCCTCGCCACCGTCGACCGCGTCGGTTTGATGATCACGATCGGCGGGATCGGCGGCATCGCCATCAACGCCGCGCATGAATTGGGCCATCAGCGAGCCAGGGTCGAGCAGCGGCTCAGCAAGATCGCACTCGCCCAGGCCTGCTACGGACACTTCTTCGTCGCGCACAACCGGGGACACCACATCAACGTCGCCACTGCCGGGGACCCGGCAAGCTCGCGGATGGGAGAGAGTCTGTGGGCCTTCATTCCCCGGTCGGTGACGGGCGGTGTGCGGTCCGCGTGGCAGCTGGAACGCAAGCGCTTGGCACGGCTGGGACTCTCCGTGTGGAACATTCGCAACGACGCGCTCCACGCCTGGCTCGTGACGGCCGCGCTGTTCGGTGCGCTCGCCGTCGCCTTTGGACCCGGCGTGTTGCCGTGGCTGCTGGGCCAGGCCATCGTCGGGGTTGCCCTGCTGGAGGCGATCAACTACATCGAGCACTACGGGCTGCGGCGGCAGCGGCGTCCCGACGGACACTACGAACGTGTGCGTCCCTCACACAGCTGGAACAACAACACCGTGGTCGCCAACCTGCTCCTGTTTCATCTGCAGCGACACTCCGATCACCACGCACACCCCTCGCGCAGGTACCAAGCACTGCGCCATGACGACGAGGCTCCCCAACTGCCCGCCGGCTATGCCGCAATGCTGATACTGGCGGGCCTCCCGCCGCTGTGGCGCCGGGTGATGGATCCCCGGGTGCTCGCTCACTACGGCGGCGAAATCGGTTTGGCTGCAGTCAATCCGCGCAGCGAGAAGCGGTTGCGCCGGCGCTACGCCACCGCCCCTTCGCGCGGCTAGTTCCAGGGCAGCGCGAGCTTGCAGATCTTGCGCACGACGGTGGCGAACTGCTGCGGCAGCGGACCCTTGTTGTAGGGAATGCCGTATCGCTCGCAGATCTCCTGGACCTCCTGCGAGATCTCGGCATGCCGGAACGCGGGGATGTCGGGGAACAGATGGTGCTCGATCTGGAAGGACAGGTTGCCGCTCATCACGTGGAACAGCTTTCCGCCGGTCAGGTTGGCCGAGCCGAGGATCTGCCGGAAGTACCACATGCCGCGAGTCTCGTTCGCGGTCTCCTCCTTGGTAAATTCCTGTGTCCCGTCCGGGAAGTGACCGCAGAAGATGATCGCGTAGGACCAGATGTTGCGAATCAGGTTGGCAGTCAGGTTGCCCGTGAACACCCACGGCGCGAACGGACCGGCCAGCAGCGGGAAGGCCACGTAGTCCTTCAGCGTCTGGCGCCTGACCTTGCGCCAGATGCCGATGAGCGTTTCGCGCTTGTCGGCGATGCTGATCTCACCGGAGCGGATGCGCTCGGTCTCCAGCTCGTGCAGCGCGACGCCGTACTGGAACAGCACCATCAGCAGGAACGCGTAGACGGGGTTGCCGTAGTAGTACGGCGTCCACCGCTGGTCCTCGCTCATCCGCAGGATGCCGTAGCCGATGTCGCGATCCATGTCCACGATGTTCGTGTAGGTGTGGTGCATGTAGTTGTGCGAGTGGCGCCACTGGTCGCTGGGGCAGGCCGAGTCCCACTCGAAGTTGCGGCCGGCGAGCGCGGGATCGCCCATCCAGTCGTACTGCCCGTGCATGATGTTGTGGCCGATCTCCATGTTGTCGAGGATCTTCGACACGGCCAGCATCGCGGTGCCCGCGATCCAGGCGGGCGGGAGGACGCCGGCGAACAGCATCGCCCGGCCGCCGACCTCGAGGGCACGCTGCGCCTTGATGACTCGGCGGATGTAGGTGGCGTCGCGCTCGCCAAGGTCGGCGACGACGCGCTCGCGCAGGGCGTCGAGCTCGGCGCCGAAGGCGTCGGCCATCTCCGGGGTCATCGTGACGGGCTTGCCGCCGACGACCTTGGTGATGGCCTGCCGGATGGGTGCGGGCAGTACGTCTGCGACGTCGGCCTCGATGTCGGCGGTGGGCTTCTCGAGCATGGCGGTCATGGCGATCTCCTTCTCGGTGGGATTGGATTAAAGGGCTAGTTCGACGTCACCGACGGGGACGGAGACGCAGATCTGCACGTCCTCCTCGTCGGCCGCCGAGACGGCGCCGGTGATGCGGTTCTTGACCGCGCCGTTGGTCTTGCGACGGGTGCAGGTGTGGCAGATGCCCATCCGGCATCCGCTCTGCGGCGAAAGCCCCGCGGCCTCGGCCTGTTCGAGCAGCGAGCGTCCGTCGTCGGTCACCTCGACGCCGCTGTCGGCGAATGCCACGGTTCCTCCGGACGCCTCCGCCGGAACCTCGAACACCGGGGGCACGAAGCTCTCGAAGCTCGCGTCCGGATAGTGCGCGCGGACGGCGTCGACCAGCGCGGGCGGCCCGCAGACGAACACCGCATCCGGAGTCGGCGCGTCGACGAGGTGCTCCGGTCCGAAGTAACCGGTCAGATCACCGGCCCCGGACGTCCGCGAGTAACCGTGCAGGATCCGAACACCCGAGACATCGGCCAGCTCGGCGCGATAGCACGCCTCCTCGGGGGTGCGGGCGTAGTGGATGAAGGTGACGTCGCGATCCTCGTCTTCGCGGATCAAGGTCCGCAGCATCGACAGCACCGGGGTGATCCCGCTGCCGCCGGACACGAAAAGGACGTTGCGGGGACGCTCCATCGGCAGCGTGAAGTCACCGCCGACGACGTCGAGTCCGACGACCATGCCGGGCCTGGCATTGCGGAAGAGGTGCTGGGACACGACACCGGCGTCGTGCACGCCGATGGTCAGTTCGACGAGCCGGTCCCCCTCGGCGTTGGCAGGTGAGTAGCAGCGGACCTGACGACGTCCGTTGACCTCGACCGTGAGGTTGACGTGCTGCCCGGCGCGAAGAGCGGGACCGGCCGCGAAGGCCGCGTTGGGTTCGAGCAAGAGGGTCACACTGCGGGGCGTCTGCCTGCGGACCGCGACCACCTTGGCGCGGCAGTCCCCCAACGTCCACGTGGGCTCGACGAGCTCCGTGTAGCGATCGACGCCGTGGGGTCCGGTGAGCAGGTCGACGAGCGGCGACCGCAACAACCGGTCCCGCAGGCTCAGCGTCTTCGTTTGAGTGAACATGTGTACACCGTGCGCTTCTTCGGACGGCACCGTCAATAGCTTTGACCAGGTTGTGGTAGGTTTCACAACGGTGAACGAACGTACGCCCAGTTCACGATCTTCCCGGTCGGGACGGTCGGGGTCCTCTCGCTCCCGGGACACGCTGACCCGCGAAGAACGCAAGGAAGCCACCCGCCGCGCGATCGTGGCCGGCGCACTGCGGCTGCTCGAGGAACGCAGTTTCAGCGCGTTGAGCCTGCGCGAGGTGACCCGCGAGGCCGGCATCGTGCCCGCCGCCTTCTACCGGCACTTCGACTCCATGGAGGCGCTCGGCCTCGTCCTCATCGACGAATCGTTCCGCGCCCTGCGCGACATGCTGCGCGGCGCCCGAGCCGGCAAGCTCGACCCCAGCCGAGTGATCGAGTCGACGGTCGACATCCTGGTCGCAGGCGTCGCCGAACGCCGTGAGCACTGGCGATTCATCGCCCGCGAACGCAACAGTGGCGTCACCGTGCTGCGGTACGCCATCCGCACCGAAATTCGACTGATCACCTCGGAACTGGCCATCGACCTCACCCGCTTTCCGGGCCTGAACGCGTGGAGTGCCGAAGACCTCAACATCCTGTCCAGCCTGTTCGTGAACTCGATGATCGTGATCGCCGAGGCCATCGAAGACGCGCCCGATCAGGCCGCGCTCGACGAGATCCGCCACACCGCGGTCAAGCAGCTACGGATGATCATCGTGGGGATCAGCGGATGGCACAGTAGCGACTGAGGACCGCGAATAGGGTTGAGCACCATGCCGCATCTCGAGTTGAGCCGCCCGCGCCCCGACGTCGCGGTCATGACCGGGGCAGCCCGCGGATTCTGCTCGGGCCTCGATCTGGACGAGGCACTGATCATTGCCGAAACCCTATGCAATTACGGCATGTTCGGCCATGAGTCGACCAAGCAAGTGTTGTGGGCGAACCTCGAGGCACCCGCCCTCCAGGCGGCGTTTCACCTGGAGAACCGCAGCCAGGCCCTGTCGACCACTACCGGTGAACTGACGGCGGCGACTTCTGACTTCACGAACCACAGGAAGAGCTGATGGCCGCCCATCCGCCCGTCGAACCCTACGCGTCGGGACTGCTGGAGGTGGGTGACGGCAACCAGATCCATTGGGAGACATCCGGAAACCCCGATGGCGCACCAGCTCTGCTCGTACACGGCGGTCCCGGGTCGGGGTGCGTGCCGGGGATGCGGCGGTCGTTCGATCCCGAGCGATACCGCATCATCGCCTTCGACCAACGCGGATGCGGCCGCAGCACGCCCCATGCCGCCGATGCCGCGGTGGACTTGGCGACCAATACGACTCATCATCTGCTCGCGGACATGGAGCAGCTCAGGGAGCACCTCGGGGTGGAACGCTGGTTGCTCGCAGGCTGGTCCTGGGGCACGACGCTGTCGCTGGCCTATGCCGAGCGGCATCCCGACCGCGTCACCGCCCTCGCGCTGACGGCCGTAACCACTACCGGGCCAGCCGAAGTCGAGTGGATCACCCGGGCCGTGGGCCGACTCTTCCCCGAAGCGTGGTCGCGCTTTCGCGATCAACTGCCCGAGGAGGACCGGGGCGGCAGCCTCGCCGACGGCTATGCCCGCCTGCTCGCGGACCCGGATGTGCGGGTGCGCGAGAAGGCGGCCCGGGACTGGTGCGATTGGGAGGCCAGCCACGTCGACGTCGACGGAACCCGCCCGCCGCCGGCCCGCTACGGTGACCCCGCATACCGAATATGCTTTGCGCGCTTGGTGACCCACTATTGGCGGCACGCCGCCTGGCTGCCCGACGGGGAGCTGCTGCGCAACGTCGGGCGCATCACCCACCTGCCGGCGGTGCTGATCCACGGCCGCCTCGACCTGAGTTGCCCGTCGGAGATTCCCTGGCAGCTCGCGCAGAAGTGGCCGGCCGCCCGACTGCACCTGGTACCCGGGGTCGGGCACAGCTCAGGTGGCGTGATGGCCGACCACCTCGTCGACTTCCTCGACGACGTCAGCCGTCGGATGTGACCAACAGTCGTTCGGGGTGGTGGAGGTAGTTGATTCGGGCTTGCCCGACGTCGAGTTGCGGGGGTGGGATCCACTCCACCACACCGTCGCGGAGTTGGACCGTCCAGCCGTGTTCGGCGAGGCGGTTGTCCCCACCGCAGGCGAAGGTGACGTCGTCGATGTTGGTCTGCCCGTCCTTGGCCCACCCGGTCATATGGTGCACCTGCGTCCCGTACCCAGGCACCGTGCAGCCGGGTTTGGTGCACCCACGGTCCCGCGCGTGGAGCACGATCCGTTGTCCCGCTGAGGCGAGGCGTTTGGTGCGGCCGAGGTAGAGGGCTTCGTTCGTATGTTTGTCGAACACCGCCAAGTAGTGATGGGCGTGAGACGCCATCCGAATCAGATCGGCCATCGGCAACAGGCTGCCACCACCGGTGACACCGCTGCCGCGGGCGGCTTCCAGGTCTTGCAGGGTGGTGGTGACGATGACGGTGACCGGCAACCCGTTGTGCTGACCCAACTCGCCCGAACTCAACACCGACCGTCCGATGGCGATGAGGGCGTCGTGGGTGCGTTGCCCGACGCTGCGGTCATCGGCGTCGACCTGCTCCTGTGAGGGCGTGCCGGAGGTTCTGGGTTCGCAGTCCTCCGGGTTGCACATGCCGGGGGCGGCGAGCTTGGCGAGGATAGGCTCCAGGGTCGCCCTCGCTTCGGGGTCCAGGAGCCCGGTGATGCGGCTCATCCCGTCGGCCTGCTGGGGTCCGATCGTCAACAATCGTTTCCGCGCCCGGTCCCGGTCGTCGGGTTCGGGTCCGTCCTGGTCGATCGCGGCGGCCAGCTTCTCGGCGACCTTCTTCACCTCCTCAGGCCCCGTGGAGGATCCGATGTGCACCAACGTCTTCTCCGAGAGCTCCCGAACCTCGGGGTCCACCCACGTCGGCAGCTTGCCCAGAAACGACCGAATCTCCGCCACGTGTTCCGGTCCGATCGCCCCGGACTGCTGCGCAGTGGCGGTAGGGGCCAGCTTCGGGTCCAACGGCTGCCCGTTGAGCGTGGTCCGCGGCCCGAGATCCTCGGCCTCACTGAGCCGGCGCCGGACCTCCTTGCCCGAGATCCGCAACCGCTGCGTCAGCACCGACCCCAACGACTTCACCCCGAGCTTCACCGGGGAGGCTTCGCGTTGCAGCCGGGCGATCACCCGATGCCCCACCGTCGGCAGCTGCCAGGTCACCGTTTCCAGTTCCCCCAGCAACTCCACCAATTCGAGGTGGGTGAACTGGTCACAATTCAGGTCGGCGAGTTCGGTGACGGCGGCCATCAGCGAGGCGACCGCCGCGGTGACCCGATCCGAACTCATACTCGAACATTAGTACGAACCACCGACAAGAAATCCGGGCTGTGGCTAGTGAAACTCATGTGACGCAGGGGAATTCAGCCAACGCCAATTCGCTCAAAGGCGGACACACCTACCCTTCGACGGAGAGCTCCGCCAAGCGCACATTCCCATGGGACGGTCTCAAGAAGGGAACCGGGACACCACCTTCGGCCGGAGAGATCCGCAGCGCACATCGTGACGGGCGGTCGCACGAGGGGAACCCGGACCGTCGATGCGACCGCCCGCGACGTGAGCACGCGGTCAGCTGTCCTAGCGGACACACCACACCGAGGTAGCACAAGGGTTTTAGTCGCCCCACGAGCGTGCGCAAAGTGCGGCTTTCACCCGGCGTGTGGCGTGCAGACACGCACGCTCGCGCCGAGGACGGGGTCCCGTCAGCGGGGGGTTCCACCGCCGTCGACGATGATCATCGTTCCGGTCATGTAACTGCCTGCGTCCGAACACAACAGCAAAGCGGCGCCGACCAACTCGTCGGGGGTCCCCAACCGCTTCATCAGCGTGCCGCGGGTCATGCCGTCGATCGCTTCCTGCGGATTGTTGCGCATCATGTCGGTGTCGACCGGGCCGGGCGCAATGGCGTTGACCCGGATGCCGTCACCGACGAAGGCCGCGGCCATCGAGCGGGTGTACGACATCAGCGCCGCCTTGCCCGCCGCGTACATCGACAGGTCGGCGGCGAAGCCGAAGGCACCGACCGACACGATGTTGAGTACCGCGGCGTGGTCGCTCTTCTTCAAGTGCGGCAACGCCTTCTGCGTCAGAAAGACGGGGCCGCGCACGTTGACGTCGTTGGACTTCGCCCAGGCCTCTACGGTCATCTCGCCGAGCGGTTGAGCCAGCGCGTTGGCGGCGTTGTTCACCACGACGTCGACGCCGCCAAACTCGGCGAGCGTGCTGTCGACCAGGATGTCGAGGCCGTCGACGTCGCCCGCGTGGACGGGTACGCCGATCGACCGGCCGCCGAGGCTGCGCAGGTGGGCCGCCGACTCCTCGCAGGCGGCTGCCTTGCGGCTGGCCACCACGACGTTCGCGCCGGCAAGCACGAAGCCCTCCGCCAGTGCGAGCCCGATGCCTCTGGTGCCGCCCGTCACGATGACGGTGCGGCCGGTCATGTCGAAGAGTGCGTCGAATGCAGTGCGATCCACGACGGTCAGTAGAACACGTCGCGTCAGAGCGTCCGGGCGCTCTCGAACGATCGGCGCACCTTCGTCACCGGGTCGTCGAACTCTAGGCGCTGGGCCAGCAGTTGCAACGGCCGCGTGAAGTCGTCCGGCGCGACGTCGAGCACCTCGGGGTACAACGGGTCACCGTCGATGGGCAACCCCAGCGACGCCATGTGCACCCGCAGCTGGTGGGTGCGGCCGGTACGCGGCGTCAACCGGTACAGTCCGTCGCCGGAAATCAGCTCGACCAGCGTCTCGGAGTTCGGCTCGCCAGGTTCCTCGAACGCCTGCAATCGGCTGCGTTCCTTGATGATTCGACTACGAACCACCACGGGTAACGCCAGCGACGGATCGACCGGCGCCCGGGCCAGATAACTCTTGCTCACTTCGCCGCGCGCGAACATCGTCTGATAGGCGCCGCGGACCTCACGGCGCACCGTGAACAGCAGCACCCCCGCGGTCAACCGGTCCAGTCGATGTGCCGGCGAGAGCTCCGGCAGGTCGAGCGAGCGCCGCAGCCGCACCAGCGCCGTCTCGGCGACGTGTCCGCCCCGCGGCATGGTCGCCAAGAAGTGTGGCTTGTCGACGACGACGACGTTCTCGTCTCGATACAGCACGGGAACGTCGAACGGGACGGGGACCTCGTCGGGCAGGTCGCGGTACAGGTAGACGTCCGCATTCGGGGGCAGGACCGTCGCCGCGCCGACGACGGTTCCGTCGGCGCAGACCACCTCTCCGGCAAGCACTTTCGCCGCCGCAGCCTCACCGAACCGGTTGGCCAGTTCGACGAGCACGGCACCGCCGCGCAACCGCACCCGCACCGGTCCGAGACCGTCCCGAACCGGAAGGGGCGCAGGTTGTCTCACGTCAAGGGCACGGGCTCGAGGATCTCGGCTCGCGCCTCGGGCGCGGCGGCACGCAGTGCGTCGGCCGACTCGTCGTCGGGACGAGTCTGCGACACCACCTCGGCTTCGACACGGGCCCGATACGTGTTCACCTCGCGGTCCACGTCCTCAGCGCTCCACCCCAGCACGGGGGCAACGACTTCGGCGACCTCACGGGCGCAGTCGACCCCGCGGTGCGGGTACTCGATGGAGATGCGCATGCGTCGCGCCAGGATGTCCTCGAGGTGCAGCGCACCTTCGGCCGCCGCCGCGTAGTAGGCCTCGACCTTGAGGTACACCGGCGCTTCGGTGATGGGCGCCAACAGTTCTGGTCGACCCTCCGCCATCGCCAGCACCTCGCCGATCAGCGAACCGTAGCGGTCCAGCAGATGCCGGACGCGGTACGGGTGCAGATCGTAGTGCGCGCCGACGTGCTCGGTTTGGTTGATCAGGGCGAAGTAGCCGTCGGCCCCCATCAGCGGCACCTTCTCGGTGATCGACGGCGCCACCCGGGTCGGGACGAAGACGCTGGCCGCGTCGATGGCGTCCTCGCCCATCACCCGGTAGGTGGTGTACTTGCCGCCGGCGATCGCGACGAGGCCGGGCGACGGCGTCGCGACGGCGTGCTCGCGCGAGAGCTTGGAGGTCTCCTCGCTCTCCCCCGCCAACAACGGACGGAGGCCGGCGTAGACACCGTCGATGTCGTCGTGGTTCAGCGGCGTCGCCAGCACGGTGTTGACCGTCCCGAGGATGTAGTCGATGTCGGCCTTGGTGGCAGCGGGATGCGCCAGGTCGAGGTTCCAGTCGGTGTCGGTGGTGCCGATGATCCAGTGCGTGCCCCACGGAATCACGAAGAGTACTGACTTCTCGGTGCGCAGGATGATCGCGACCTCGCTGACGATGCGATCCCGCGGCACCACGATGTGCACGCCCTTCGACGCCCGCACGCGGAATCGGCCGCGCTCCTTGGACAGGGCTTGAATCTCGTCGGTCCAGACGCCGGTGGCGTTGACGACGACGTGTCCGCGAACCTCGGTCGACGCACCGTCCTCCGAGTCGCGCACGCGCACACCGGTGACCCTGTCGCCCTCGCGCAACAGCGACACGACCTGCGTCGAGGTTCGCACCACCGCGCCGTAGTGAGCCGCGGTCCGGGCCACCATCATCGTGTGCCGGGCGTCGTCGACCACGGTGTCGTAGTAGCGGATTCCGCCGATCAGCGAACTGCGCTTCAAGCCGGGCGCCAGGCGCAGCGCACCGCCCTTGAGCAGATGCTTCTGGGCCGGCACCGACTTGGCGCCGCCCAGCTGGTCGTAGAGGAAGATGCCCGCCGCCACGTAGGGCCGCTCCCATAGACGTCGGGTGAGCGGGAACAGGAACGGCAACGGCTTGACGAGGTGAGGGGCCAGCGTCGTCAGGGACAGCTCGCGTTCGTGCAAGGCCTCGCGGACCAGTCCGAACTCGAGTTGCTCCAGGTACCGGAGACCGCCGTGGAACATCTTCGAGGAGCGGCTCGACGTGCCGGAGGCGAAGTCGCGAGCCTCGACGAGCGCCACCTTCAGCCCACGGGTGGCGGCATCGAGTGCCGCCCCTGCGCCCACGACGCCACCGCCGATGACTACGACGTCGAACTGCTCGCTGCCGAGACGTTCCCACGCCTGAGCTCGCCACTCGGGGCCGAGGAGGGTCTGGCCGTTGCCAGGACCGGGGATCGGGTCGACTGCGCCGATGGTTCGCTCACGAGCGTCGCTCACGGCCATGCACCTTCTCGTTACTCGTCGGTAGGGGTACGGTTCCGAGCCTACGTGCCTTCAGTCCAGATCGTCGTGAGCCATCAACCGCCGAGCCGCCTCGACCGTCGACCCGGACAGCGACGGATACACGGACAACGTCTGCGCGAGGTCGGTCACCGAGATCCGGTTCTGGACGGCGAGCGCGATCGGCAGGATCAGTTCCGAGGCGATGGGTGCGACCACCACGCCGCCGATGACGACACCGGTGGCCGGGCGGCAGAAGATCTTCACGAAGCCGCGGCGCAGCAGCGACATCTTCGCCCTGGCGTTCGTGGTCAGCGGCAACATCAGCGTGCGGGCCGGGACCGTCCCGTTGTCGATCGCGGTCTGCGGGACGCCGACCGCGGCGATCTCCGGCCTGGTGAACACGGCCGCCGCGACGGTGCGCAGCCGGATCGGCGACACGCCCTCCCCCAGCGCGTGATACATCGCGATGCGGCCCTGCATCGCAGCCACCGAGGCCAGCGGCAGCAACCCGGTGCAGTCGCCCGCGGCGTAGATGCCGGCCGCCGACGTGCGCGACACGCGATCCACCGACAGGTAGTTGCCCTGGCTCAGTTCGATCCCCACCTTCTCCAGGCCGAGGCCTTCGGTGTTGGGGACCGAGCCCACCGTCATCAGCGCGTGGCTGCCCTCGACCTTGCGGCCGTCGGCCATTGCCACCACGACGCCGTTGCCAGAACGGGTCACCGAGTCCGCCCGAGCGTTCTTGACCAGCTTCACGCCACGTTCGTTGAAGGTCTCCTCGAGCACGGCGGCGGCGTCGGAGTCCTCGTGCGGGAGGATCTGGTCGCGGCTGGCCACCACGGTGACCTTGACGCCCAACTCGGTGTAGGCGCTGCAGAACTCGGCCCCGGTGACGCCCGAGCCAACGATGACCAGATGCTCGGGCAGCTCGGAGAGGTCGTAGAGCTGACGCCAGTTCAGGATTCGCTCGCCGTCGGGTGCGGCGTTGGGCAGGACGCGGGGACGGGCGCCGGTCGCGATCAACACGACGTCGGCCTTCAGCACGCCGACCTTGCCGTCCGGGGTGGTGACCTTCACCCGGTGGTGCGCCATGCCGGGGATGTCGTCGACCAGCTCGCCGCGACCGTGCACGATCGACACGCCTTCGCGCAGCAGGTTGGAGCCGATGTCGGCGGACTGTGACCGGGCCAGCGTCTTCACCCGGTTGTGGATCTGCGGCAGCGAGATCTTGGCGTCCTCGATCTTGATGTCGAAGCCGAGTCCGTCGGCACGCCGCAGCTCGGTGCGCACGCCGGTCGAGGCGATGAACGTCTTCGAGGGGACGCAGTCCCACAGCACGCAAGCGCCGCCGATGCCGTCGGAGTCGACGATGGTGACCTGCGCGACGTCGGGGCCGCGGCCCGCGGCGACGAGTGCAGCCTCATACCCGGCGGGCCCGCCGCCGATGATCACGATGCGGGTAGCCACGGGACCAACCTAGTCTGCTGTGTCCAACTCAACCCGGTGGTTAACCGACTGGGCGTAGATCGACCCCTTAGGCTTACCGCCGTGCCGATCTACGCCGCCTACGGATCGAACATGCATCCGGAGCAGATGTTGCAGCGTGCACCCCACTCGCCGATGGCGGGGACGGGGTGGATACATGGGTGGCGACTGACCTTTGGTGGCGAGGATCTCAGCTGGGAGGGAGCCCTGGCGACCCTCGTCGAGGATCCCCTGTCGAAGGTCTTCGTCGTCCTGTACGACATGACCAAGGAAGACGAGGAGAACCTCGACCGGTGGGAGGGCTCGGAGCTCGGCTTCCACAAGAAGATCCGTTGCCGGGTGCACCGCGAATCCTCCGACACCAGCACCGATCCGGTGCTGGCCTGGCTCTACGTCGTCGACGCCTGGGAGGGCGGGATTCCCTCGGCCCGCTACCTCGGCGTGATGTCCGAGGCGGCCGAGATCGCAGGCGCACCACCGGAATACGTACACGATCTGCGCACCCGGCCGGCACGCAACATCGGCCCCGGCACGTAGCCAAGCGCTAGCCGTCGGTGAGTCCGACGCTCTGCTCGATGATGTTGGCGAACACCCGAACGCCCACGCCCAGCGCCCTCTCGTCGAGGTCGAAGGTCGGCTGATGCAGGTCGAGTTGGGGGCCGACGCCCGGCCACACGCCGAGTCGGGCCATGGCGCCGGGGACGTCCTCGAGATACCAGGAGAAGTCCTCTCCGCCACCGGACTGGCGAGTGTCCGTCAGGGCGTCGGGGCTGATGGCCTCGATGGCGTGGGTGAAGATCCGCGTCGAGACCGACTCGTTGACCACCGGCGGCACGCCGCGGCGGTAGTGCACGCTGTACTGCACCTGCAGGGGGGCCAGCAGCGACGAAACGATCTCGCGGACAAGCTCTTCCATCGCTACCCAGGCTTCGCGACTCGCGGTGCGAATGGTGCCCGCGATGCTGCCCGTCTGCGGGATGGCGTTGGCCGCGACGCCCGCGTTGACCGCGCCCCACACCATGACGGTGCTGTTGCGCGGGTCCACCCGCCGCGACAGGACACCGGGGACGCCCGTGATCAGGGTGCCCAGCGCGTACACCAGATCGCCGGTCAGATGCGGACGCGACGTGTGGCCGCCCGGTGAGTGCAACGTGATCTCGACCTGGTCGGCCGCCGAGGTGATCGGTCCCGGGCGGATGGCGACCTTGCCGACCTCCAGACGAGGGTCACAGTGCAGCGCGAAGATCCGCGACACCCCGTTCAGGGCGCCGGCGGCGATCGCGTCGATGGCGCCGCCGGGCATCAACTCCTCGGCCGGCTGGAACAACAGTCGCACCCCGACGGGGAGTTCCGGGACCGACGCCAGCGCCAGCCCCGCGCCCAGCAGCACCGCCGTGTGACCGTCGTGACCACAGGCGTGTGTGACGCCCGGCGTCACGGACGCGAACGACAACCCCGTCCGCTCGGCCATCGGCAGCGCGTCCATGTCGGCGCGCAGTGCGATTCGCGGGGCGTGCTCGGGCCCGAAGTCACACGTCAGGCCGGTGCCGCCCGGCAGCACCTTGGGGTTCAGACCGGCGTCGGCCAGCCGCGACGCCACGAACTGCGTGGTGTCGAACTCCTGGCGCCCCAGCTCGGGGTGCTGATGGATGTGTCGTCGCCAGGCCACCAGCTCGTCGTAGTGAGCCGCCAGCCACGCGTTGGTCGAATCCTGAATGCTCACGAGCGAGCCCGCCCCGCCTTGAGCTCGAGCACCCTGTCGCGCTCGGCGGGTGTCTCGGCGAGCTCCACGACGGTGCGGGCCAGCATGACGGCTCCCTCGATGACGGCCTTGTCGGCGCTCGGTCCGGCGGCAGCCGCCGCGAACGCCTGCTGATGGATGGAAGCGCCGTCGGCGTCGATGCCGACGATCGGATGGATGCCCGGCATGAACTGCGTGACGTTACCCATGTCGGTACTGCCCAGCGGAAGCGCCGCCTCGAACTCCGCGGCGACGGGCGTCCTGCCCACACGCACCATCTCGGCGCGGAAGACGTCGGCAAGCCATTTGTCGGGCGTCAGCTCGAGGTAGGACGGTTCGGTTGACTCGACCTGATGACCGCAGCCCGTGGCCACCGCACCGGACAAGAAGCAGTCCGACATCCTGGCCTCGAGCTCCTGCAGCGATCCGGAGTCGTTGGCCCGCATCGTGTAATGCATCTCGGTGCGCGCCGGAATCACGTTGGTGGCCTGGCCGCCGTCGGTCACGATGCCGTGCACCATCTGACCCGGCGCAAGCTGCTGACGCAGCAGCCCGATCGCCACCTGCGACACCGTGATCGCGTCGGCGGCGTTCAGGCCCAGATAGGGCGCAACGGCGGCATGGGCTTCGCGGCCGAGGTACTCCACGGCCACCTGGGACAGTGCCAGCGAGCGCGCGCGGGCGATGTCGATCGGCCCGGCGTGCAGCATCACCGTCGCCACGACGTCGTCGAAGACGCCGGCCTCCAGCATGAGCGCCTTGCCGCCACCGGCCTCCTCCGCGGGGGTGCCGAGCAGGACGACGGTCAGGTCCAGCTGGTCGGCGACCTCGGCGAGCGCCAGGGCCGTGCCGACCGCGGAGGCCGCGATGATGTTGTGTCCGCAGGCGTGGCCGATGCCGGGCAGCGCGTCGTATTCCGCGCAGATGCCGACGACCAGTGAGCCGCTGCCGAAGACGGCGCGGAACGCGGTGTCCAGCCCCGCCACCCCGGGCGTGACCTCGAAGCCACGTTCGGTGACCAGCGCCTGGGTCTTGGCGCAGCTGCGGTGCTCGGCGAATGCCAACTCCGGCTCGGCGTGGATCGAGTGGGACAGCTCGACGAGGTCGCCACGACGTCGCTGCACGACGTCCTCGACGATCGTCGACGCTGTGGCGGTTGGCATCGGAGCAGTATCTCACCGACCGTTTGTTCTTCGCGCAAGTCACCGACCGTTTGTTCTTCGCGCAAGCGCTCATCACCGACCGTTTGTTCTTCGCGCAAGCGCTCATCACCGACCGTTTGTTCTTCGCGCAAGCGCTCATCACCGACCGTGACGCCGAGACTGCGCTCACCGCGACGGCTACTCGCACTTCTCCGCAGTGGGCGCAGTCTCGGCGCCGTCGCCCTGTCCGCCGGTACGCTTTCCCGCCGTGACCACTGCAGCGAGCGACCCACAGTCCCTGGCCGACGAGGCCGCGGCCGCACTGCTGGTCCGCACCGGCGTCGACGCGTTCGACGTCGCCGTCGTCCTCGGTTCGGGATGGGCGCCGGCCGCCGCCGAGCTCGGCGACCCGTCGGCGGTCGTGCCGATGGCCGAGCTGCCAGGCTTCACCCCGCCGTCGGCGGCGGGTCACGGCGGCCAGGCGCTGGCGGTGACGGTCGGAAGCACGCGAGTCCTGGTGCTGCTCGGCCGGATCCACGCCTACGAGGGACACGACCTGCGGCACGTCGTGCATCCGGTGCGGACGGCCTGCGCGGCGGGCGTACGCAGCGTGGTGCTCACCAACGCGGCGGGCGGACTACGCGAGGATCACGCGGTGGGCCAGCCGGTGCTGATAAGCGATCACCTCAACCTGACGGCGCGCTCGCCCCTGGTGGGTGCGCAGTTCGTCGACCTCATCGACGCGTACTCGCCCCGCCTTCGGGCGCTCGCCCGCGAGGTCGACCCGTCCCTGGCCGAGGGCGTGTACGCGGGGTTGCCCGGCCCGCACTACGAGACACCGGCGGAGATCCGGATGCTGCGGACGCTCGGCGCCGACATGGTGGGCATGTCGACGGTGCACGAGACGATCGCCGCGCGCGCGGGCGGCGCCGAAGTGCTCGGCGTCTCGCTGGTGACGAACCTGGCGGCAGGCATGACCGGTGCGCCGTTGAGCCACGCCGAGGTGCTCGACGCGGGCCGTCAGTCGGCGACGCGGATGGGTTCCCTGCTGTCGGAGGTGCTCGCGCGCGTGTGAGGACGCTGCGTGAGCTTCGACAGTCCGCGGGCGATCAGCGGCGCGGCGAACAGCATCAGCAGCACCCGCACGACTTGCGCGGCGACGATGAACGTGACGTTCGAGCCGGTCTCGACGGCCGTGGCCAGCACGGCATAGATGCCACCGGGACTCGTCGACAGATAGCCCTCGAGCATGCTGATGCCGGTGACGTGGGCCAGGAGGACGCCAAGTCCCGCGCACGCCACGTTGAGCACGACGATGAGGCTCAGGGCCGCCGGTAGGGCACGACCGATCGCACGCATGGATTCGCGGGTGAACGCGACACCGGCCTGCCACCCGATCACCGCGTAGCCGAGCTGCACCAGGGCCATTGGCACCGCGAGCCCGAACGACGTCCCGGTCAGTTCGAGGGCGATGGTGACGGCCATGGGACCGAGCAGCCCCGATCCCGGCATTCGGGCGAGCCGGCCGGCGGTGGCCCCGACGAGGACGATCACCACCAGCATCGCGATGCTCAGGTACCACGGCGCCGAGTCGCCTTGGGTGGCCGGCGCGGCGGCGTGCCCGGACTTCTCGGCGTGATAGACGACGGTGACCACGACGGGCATCGACGCGGTGATCAACGCCACCCGCAGGTACTGCACCACGGCGACGACGCGATCGTCGCCGCCGAGTTCACGGGCGATCGCGACGAGTCCGGAGGCACCGCCGGCCACCAGGGCCAGCGATCCGGTGAGCGGGCTCATGTCGCGGTGCAAGCCCAACAGTGCGCCCGCGCCGATGCTGAGCACCAGCGTGGACACCGCAACGCCGAGGACGATCGGCCAGTCCGACCCGAGTGCCGTGAGCGCGTCGCGGTGGACCATCGTGCCGATGTAGACGCCCAGCACGCCCTGGGCCGCGATGCCCGCCTTGCGGGGGACGCCCGCCGGCGCGAGGGAGACGAGCGCCAGAACGATGCCGACGATCAGCGCGGCGAACAGCGCCGCGGAGGGAACACCGATCAGATCCAGCGGCACGGTCACCGCGACCGTGACCGCGACGAGCAGCACCCACTTCCACATGAAGACAAGTATGCGCTTGTGATTTCATGATCTCAACCTGGCAGTAGATTGGCCAATGCCAAGGTATAACTTGGTAATGCGCTCCAGTACCGCTAATGCGACCGAGCTGCGGGAATCCATCATGGCCCTGACCCGCCAGCTTCGCCGCCACCGCAGCGACAACGGCCTGACGCTGAGCCAGCAGCAGGTCCTCGGCGAGGTGAGCCGGGCCGGCGTCACGACCCCGGCCGAGCTCGCCACCCGCATGCACGTCCGCGTGCAATCGCTGACCGACGGCATCAACCATCTGGAGGCACGCGGCCTGGTGGCTCGCCGAACCGACGACGACGATCGACGCCGCCAGCTGATCGAGGTGACGGACGACGGCATGCGCCTCCTCGAGCAGGACCGGGCCGAGCGCGACGAGTGGCTCAACTCCGCCATGCGCGAATCGCTGACCGAGTTGGAGTTCAACCTGCTGATGCTGGTGGCGCCGGTACTGCGCAAGCTCGCCGACGGCGATGAGCGCTTGCGCGAAGAGCGTGAGACCCGATGAGCGCTTGCGCGAAGAGCGATGACGCCTGGTGGTGACGGCACAATGAGCCCCATGGCCGAACCCTCCCCGCAACGTCTCACCTTCGGTACCGCCGGGCTTCGCGGACCGATGCGCCCGGGGCCGGGAGGCATGAACGTCGAGACGGTGACGTCGGCGACGTGGGCGCTGGCGACGGTCCTCAACGACCGCGGCCTCGGCGGGTCGACGGTCGTGGTGGGCCGCGACGCCCGCCACAACTCCGACGACTTCGCCTTGGCGACCGCCGAAGTGCTTGCCGCCGCGGGCTTCTCCGTCGTCCTGCTGCCCGATCCCGCGCCAACGCCGGTCGTCGCCTTTGGCGTCCGGCGCTTCACCGCCGTGGCCGGGGTGCAGATCACGGCGTCGCACAACCCGCCGTCGGACAACGGCTACAAGGTGTACCTCGACGGCGGCCTGCAGATCGTCCCGCCCACCGACCGCGAGATCGAAGCGGCCATGGCCGAGGCTCCTGCCGACGTCGCCCGCACCGAGGTCGCGCCGGCCACCACCGACCTAATCGGGGACTACGTCCGCCGAGCCTCGAGCGTGCGGCGGGGCACCGGCAACGTCCGGATCGCCCTGACGCCGATGCACGGCGTCGGCGGGGAGCCCGCTCTTCTGACACTGCGGGAGGCGGGCTTCGACGACGTCCACGTCGTCACCGAGCAGTACTCCCCCGACCCCGACTTTCCGACGGTGGACTTCCCCAACCCAGAGGAGCCCGGGGCCACCGATCTGCTGCTGGCCCTCGCGGCCGACGTGGACGCCGACGTCGCGATCGCCCTGGACCCCGACGCCGACAGGTGTGCCGTCGGCATTCCGACACCGACCGGGTGGCGGATGCTCTCCGGCGACGAAACGGGTTGGCTGCTAGGCGATTACATCCTGTCGCAGATCGATCCCGGCGAGGTGACGGCGGCCAGCATGGTCGCCAGCACCGTGGTGTCGTCGCGCATGTTGGCCGCCATCGCCGCGCACCACGGCGCGCGGCACGCCGAGACCCTGACCGGGTTCAAGTGGCTGGCGCGCGCCGACGAGGACCTTCCGGGCTGCACGCTGGTCTACGCCTACGAGGAGGCGATCGGCCACTGCGTCGACCCCGGTGCCGTCCGCGACAAGGACGGGATCAGCGCCGCCGTGCTCGTCTGCGACCTGGTGTCGGTGCTCCGCGACGAGGGCCGCACCGTGCCCGACGCGCTGGACGTACTCGCCCGTCGGCACGGCGTGCACACCACCGCCGCGGTGTCGGTGCCTGCGGACGCGGCCCTCGTCGAGCGCCTTCGTGCCCATCCCCCCACTCGGCTCGCCGACGAACCGGTGGCGGTGACCGACCTGCTGACGCGCTCCGGACGCGACCGCACGGACGCGCTGATCTACACCGGCGAGTCGGTACGCGTCGCCGTCCGTCCGTCGGGGACGGAGCCGAAGGTCAAGGCGTATCTGGAGATTCGACTGTCACCGCGCGACGACGTCACCGCCGCCCGGGCGGATGCCGCCGCGATGCTCGCCGCCCTCCGGGACGACGTGGTCGGCCTGCTTCAGCGCGGCCCGAACTGACGGTCCCCCGCGTCTCCCAGTCCGGGCATGATGTAGGACACCTCGTTGAGACCGTCGTCGATGGCGGCGGTGTACAACTTCAGGTTCGGCGACACCTTCTCAAGTGCCGCAATGCCTTCCGGTGCGCACACCACGCACACCGCGGTGACGTCGACCGCGTTGCGGTCGTGCAGCAGACCCAGGGTGTGCGCCATCGAGCCCCCGGTGGCGAGCATGGGGTCGAGCACCAGCACCGGCGTGGCGCTGAGATCGTCGGGAAGCGACTCCAGGTACGGGGTGGGCAGGGCGGTCTCCTCGTCGCGGGCCATGCCGACGAAGCCCACCTTCGCCTCGGGGATCAGCTGGTGCGCCTTCTCGACCATCCCGAGACCCGCCCGGAGCACCGGCACCAACAGCGGGGGTGACGCCAGGCGTGAGCCGACGGTCTCGGCCATCGGCGTGCGGATCGGCACGGGCGTCGACGCGGCGTCGCGGGTGGCCTCGTAGACGAGCATCAACGCGAGGTCGCACAACGCCGATCGGAAACCGGCGTTGTCGGTGCGCTCGTCGCGCAGCGTGGTCAGCCGAGCGGCGGCGAGGGGGTGATCGACAACGCGGACGTCCATGCGGCGAACCCTAATGGAACCTGACCGGTCTGGCCGACGTCATACCTCCCGTGATCGCCGATACATCCGACATTCACGAGCTCAGCGTCGCCCAGCGGGCTCACGCCGACGACCTCACCTCGGTGGCGGCCAACCTGCTGGCCTCGAGGGTGGCGGCCGACGCGTTCGGCACGGTCGGGGCGGGGTTTCTCGCTGCGCTCAACGACGCTCTCTTGCAGGAGGCCCGCCATGCCACCGAACTGGCCGAGCGATGTGCGGCGGCGAGGCACGTGGCGGGCAGCGCGGCGAAAGCGTACGACTCCGCCGAACATCATGTCGGACAGAGTATTTCGCGAATCGGAACGTAACCGGTGGCGAGCGCCCTGGTGGCCGGTCTGACCGCATCCCTTCGCGAGCTGCAGGCGACGGTCGGCACCGGAACCCCCGACACCGCGGCGGCGCTGGCCGGCATTCGGGCCGCCCTGGCCGACGTCGCGGCCGCGACCGGCCGGTCCTGGCAGGCGACGCGCTGGCAGGGTGCCG
>NZ_JACKTL010000025.1 GCF_025822245.1 Mycolicibacterium hodleri | reverse complement strand
CCGGTCCCGCCGTCACCACCTCGACCGCTGACTCCCGAGTCACCGCCCGCGCCGCCGGCGCCGCCGCCGGCGAATCCGGCGGCACTACTGGCCTCGCCGCCCGTACCTCCCTTGCCGCCGTTGCCGGAGACCAGTCCACCCCGTCCACCGGTGCCGCCCGCGCCGCCGCTGGCGGTGCCGCCGCCGCTGAAGGCCACGCCGCCGTCGCCGCCCGCGCCGCCGGTTCCCGAAACCAGGCCGCCGTTGCCTCCGTTGCCGCCCCGTCCGCCGTTCGCCGGTCCGCCGGCCACGACGCTCAGTGACCCGGTGCCGCCCTTGCCGCCGTTGCCGAACAGTCCGGCGTTGCCGCCGTTGCCGCCGTACCCACCGCGGGTGCCGCTCGCCCCGTCGCCTCCGTTGCCGAGCAGCAGCCCGCCGTTGCCACCGTTCTGGCCAGGCAGCAACCCGGGTCCGCCGTTGCCGACGAGCAAGCCGCCGTTCTGGCCCGGCGCTCCGTTGGAGACGAAGACCGCGTACATCGAGCCGACGACGTCGCCGAATGCCGGGCCCGGAGTGATGGCGGCCTGGTTCGGCGCGGCCGCCGCCGCGTCCCCGACGTCGGCGGCCGTCGGGCCGGCCAGCACGGTGGGGACGAACTTGTTCGGTCCGGTGGGCGCGGTGTCACGGCGGTGGAACTCGGCCGCGGGCGGCGCGTCGGCGTGGGCCTCGGTCGCCGCGGCCGACAGCGCGGTGGGCTGCACGCTCGGCTGAATGCTTGCCACGAGTGTCGGTACGTGGACGTGCGGAGTCGCGACGGTCCCGCTCCCCGCCGTCGTGACGTCGGGTCCGACGGACGGCGGAGCCCCCGTGGCTCCCGTGGCCGACGTGGTGGCGGCCAGCATTCCCGTCGCAATCACGGCCGTGAACAAGGACTTTCGTGGAGCACTGGTCATTGCTGAAGATCTCCCGGATCGATTCGTGGCCGTGGCGGCTGGACGCCTGTACCACGGGTCGCGCAGTCGTAAACATACGTTTACCAAATGCGGACCGCATTTGCCAAAATCGAGCCTGGCGTCAGTTTTCCGTCGCCGTCAGGTCGTCGCGGTGCGCCGCATCAGCGACAGCACCACCGCGGCGGTGGCGAACAGTCCCGAGAAGACCCGGTTGAGGATGGTCTGCTGCCGCGGAGTGTGCAGCCACTCGACGAGTCGCACCGCGAGGCCGGTGTAGAGCCCCATCACGACGAGGTCCACCGCGACCATCGTCACTGCGATCGTCAGATACTGCGGGAGCAACGGCGCCGTCGGCACCACGAACTGAGGCAGGACCGCCAGGAAGAACACCAGGCTCTTGGGGTTGGTGGCGTTGACCAGGAAACCTCTGGTGAACAATCCGAGGCGGCCGCCGTCGACGACCGTGCCAATCTGGGCGCGGAGGTCGGTCTTCACCGAACGCCATTGCCGCACGGCCAAATACACCAGGTAGAACACGCCGATCCACTTCACCACGTTGAACGCGACGATCGAGCTGGCGACCGAGGCGCCAAGCCCGACGGCGACCAACGCGAGTTGAAGCATCAGCCCCATCTCCATGCCGGCGATGCTCCAGTAGCCACGCCGCACCCCGTGAGTCATGCCGGTGGCCATCGCCTGGATGGCGCCCGCGCCGGGGGAGACGGCGATCAGGATCGCGGCGACGACGAACGCGAGCCACATCTCGAGCGTCATCGGCGCCTACGCGATGTCGGCGACGAAGGTGCCCTGGCGCTTGGCCAACATCCGGGGGATGCGCGGAAGCGTGGCGTCGACGGTGCCGACGGGCAGCACCCGGGGATTCACCAGGTGTAGGTCCTTGCGGCCCACGCGGATGTCCGCCTCGCCCGCGGCGAGCACGTTCTTGACCCAGTTCGTCTTGCCGTGGATCAGCCCGATCGCCAGCACGTTGCCCTTGCGGTACGCGGTGACGATGGTTTCGTACTCGGTGCCGGAGGTGCGGCCGCGGTGCGAGATCACCGCAAAGCCGGGCATCCGCTTCGAGAGCGGCCGCAGCAGCGGGTTGACGTACTTGATCTGAAAGCGCTCGAGCCAGACCGGCACGAGCATCGGCACGCCGGGGGCGTCGTTGGGGTGGTCCTTGCGCGGAACGGACGGTGACATGGCGGCTCCCGAGTCGTGGATCGTCTGCCCTGGAGCGTAAACCGCCGGCGCCTACGACGAAGCGGGAGCCGACCCGGTGGTCGGCTCCCGCCCGTCCTACCTCACTCCTGGGTCAGTCGGAGCTGCCACCCGACGAGCTGGCGTTGCTCTGGCCTGCGCCGCTGGGCGAGCCGGTGCCGGTCTGGCCACTGGCGCCGGAGCTGCCACCGAATCCGGCGTTGCCGCCTGCGCCGCCTGCGCCGCCGGTGCCCACGCCGGGTGCCGCACCCGTCGCGGTGCCCTTGCCGCCGTTGCCGCCGGTTCCACCCGGGGAGAAGAAGCCCGCGTTGCCGCCGGCACCACCGGTACCGCCGTTGGCGTTGTTGCCTCCGCCGCCGGTCGAGGTGGCGTTGCCGCCGTTGCCGCCGGTACCACCGCCACCTAGCGGGTTGGTACGACCGCCGGTGCCGCCGTTGCCGCCGTTGCCCGTGCCGTTGAGGCCCGTCGCAGCGCCCGCGCCACCCTGGCCGCCGGAACCGCCGTTGCCCGCGAAGGTTCCGCCACCGGCGCCGCCGTTGCCGCCGGTGGCGATTCCCGAGAGGCCCGTGCTGGTTGCACCGCCGCCGAGGCCACCGGTGCCGCCGTTGCCGATCGTGCTGGAGCCAGCGGTGCCACCCGTGCCGCCCGCCGTCGCGCCCGTCGTACCGGTGGCCGCGCCACCCGCACCGCCAGCGCCGCCGGATCCGACGATCCCGGACTGACCACCGGTGCCACCGTTACCGGCGGTACCCGCGCCGAGCGGGTTGTTGGCGTCGCCGCCGCCGCCGCCCTGGCCGCCGCTACCTGCGAGGAAGGCGCCGTTGCCGGCGTTGCCGCCGGCACCGCCCGGGTCGGCGGTAGCGCTGGAACCGCCATTGCCGCCGTTTCCGCCGTTTCCGAGCCCAATGCCGGCATTGCCGCCCTGTCCGCCCGCACCGGGTGCGGTGCCGACGTCGACGCCGACGACGCTGATGCCAATACCGTTGGCGCCGTTACCGCCGCTGCCGGCGTCGCCGGCGATCAGGCCGCCGTTGCCGCCCCGACCGCCGTTGGCGGAGATCCCGAGAATGCTCACGTCGATGAGGCCCGCGCCACCCCGACCGCCGTTGCCGATGAGACCGGCGTTGCCGCCGGCACCGCCGCCGATGGCGCCGGCACCGCCGCTGCCGAAGAAGAAGCCACCGTTGCCGCCGGCTTGGCCCGGGAGAAGCCCGGCAGCCCCGTCACCCGCGAACAGACCGCCGCTGTCACCGGGGAACAGGCCGTCGCCGATCAATCCGAACGTCAGCAACTTGAGACCGGGAATGTCGGGGAACACTCCACCGCCGCCGCTGGGCGGCGTCGGGTTGGCGCTGTTGCCGATCAGCAGGCTGGTGCCGCCACCGGTGACCGGAAGCGCCAAGGCTGTGACCGTCGGCGCGAACAGGCATCCCGAAATTGGGGTGGTGCAGGTGCTTGCTGCGTTCACCACGGGATTGGTGTCCGCCGACGCCGTACCGATGCCCGCGGCCCCGGCCACGCCGAACATGGCGGCCGCCATCGCACCGCCGACGACGGCCACACCCGCCGCGCGCTGTGTCGTTTTCTTGGCTTGAGCTCGCCTGGCCGTGACCGACGCGCGATGCCGACCTGCCGTGTTTACTGTGGTCATTTTGTAAATCCCCTTCAACGCAGCCGGAATACAGCTTCCGGCAGTTGCCGTTCCGCGCCGAGCGACGCGTGCTGAACATCGCCGAGGGCTGCCACGTCCCGCCCTCGCCGCGACTTAACCGCGGACCCCCTTGCCCCCAAGCCCATTCCGACTGCGGCCATGCTGCTCAAGCCGACGACAAGCTAACAGTTGCCGAGGAGATCGCGTCAATGATTTTCGATAATTCCGTAGAAACGTCATTTTTGTTTGCTGGGAGCTCGCTGGAAGCCTTTCAAGATCATTACGGTCATATTTCATGATCAATATCGTCCGACCGTTTGACGGCTCGCTGAACAATCGAAATAGCCGATGAATACGGACGTCCGTCGTTATGATTCGCGCCATGCCGGAGACCTCCAAGACTGCGCCGACGCCCAGTGCCCGACGAGTAGCTGGCCCCAGCCACGGCTCCCCTGCAGATCGCACTCGACCGGCGCTGGCGGTCGTGGGCGTCGTCGCGCTGCTGGCACTTGGGCTGGCCATCTGGGCGCTCCTGCGGCCGACGCCGCAGTCCTCGTCCGTGACGGCGGCCGCGCCCACCTACACCGACGCCCAGCAAGCTGCCGCCAAGTCGAAGGTTTGCGCAGCGCACGGCTTGGTTCGCGTGGGAGTCAACGTGAACACGAACCTGCAACCGCCGGGTGGGCCGGATGACGCGGTGGGGGCACTGGCCGCTGCGGCGAATGCCCGAGTGGCGCTCGGGGGCGGCGGGCAGTACCTGTTGGCCAACCTGGATCCGGCGACGCCGCAACCCGTGGCCGACGCGGTACGACCGTTCGCGCTCAAGCTCATGGACATCGGCGCCGCGGCCACGGCGGGGATCCCCAACACCGATCCCCAGCAAGCCGCGCGCCTGCAGGATGCCGACAAGATGAACACCGAGATCGCCAACCTGTGTAAGTAGGCCGCCCGCCGGTGGGACGCGATTTTCAAAGCGCTGGACCCATCAGGGACAATTGGCGCAATGGTCACCATTCAGATGTCCCGCATCGATCTGCGCGGCGAGCGGCTCTCCACCGCCCGGTTGCGCGCCGTGCTGCCACGCGGCGGGGTCGACGTCGACGCGGTGGTGCCGAAGGTGCGTCCCATCGTCGACGCGGTCGTCGAGCGCGGCGCCGAGGCCGCCCTCGAGTACGGCAAGACGTTTGACGGGGTGGCGCCCGAGACCGTCCGGGTGCCCCGGGCGGCGCTGGACTCGGCGCTGGCCGAGCTCGACCCCGACGTCCGCACCGCCCTCGAGGTCGCGATCGAGCGGACCAGGGCGGTGCACGCCGACCAGCGTCGCACCGACGCCACGACGACACTGGCGCCCGGCGCGACCGTCACCGAGCGCTGGGTGCCGGTGGAGAGGGTCGGACTCTACGTGCCCGGCGGCAACGCCGTGTATCCGTCGAGCGTCGTGATGAACGTCGTCCCCGCCCAGATCGCCGGGGTGGACTCCCTCGTCGTCGCGAGCCCGCCGCAGGCGGAGTTCGGCGGGCTGCCGCACCCGACCATCCTCGCCGCCGCCCGACTGCTCGGGGTCGACGAGGTGTGGGCCGTCGGCGGCGCGCAGGGCGTGGCCCTGCTGGCCTACGGCGGCACCGACACCGACGGCGCCGAGTTGGCGCCCGTCGACATGATCACCGGCCCCGGCAACATCTACGTCACCGCCGCCAAGCGCATCTGCCGCTCGCAGGTCGGCATTGACTCCGAGGCGGGGCCGACGGAGATCGCCATCCTCGCCGACCACTCGGCCGATCCGGTCCACGTCGCCGCCGATCTGATCAGCCAGGCCGAGCACGACGAGATGGCCGCCTCGGTCCTGGTCACCACCAGCACCGAGTTGGCCGACGCCACCGACGCCGAGCTCGCCAGGCAACTGCCGACCACCGTGCACCGAGAGCGCGTCACCGCCGCGTTGACCGGACGCCAGTCAGCCATCGTGCTGGTCGACGATCTCGACGCGGGACTGCGGACGGTCAACGCCTACGCCGCCGAACACCTGGAGATCCAGACGGTGGACGCGTCGGCCGTCGCGGCCCGGGTGCGCTCGGCCGGCGCCGTCTTCGTCGGTCCCTGGTCACCGGTCAGCCTCGGCGACTACTGCGCCGGCTCCAACCACGTGCTGCCCACCGCGGGATGCGCCCGGCACTCCAGCGGCCTGTCGGTGCAGACGTTCCTGCGCGGCATCCACGTCGTCGACTACTCGGAGGCGGCCTTGAAGGACGTCGCGGGGTACGTCGTCACCCTGGCCAACGCCGAGAATCTGCCGGCACATGGCGAGGCCGTCCGACGGAGGTTCGAGAAGTGACGGAGACCGCGCGCAAGATCGGCCTGGACGACCTGCCGCTGCGGGACGACCTGCGCGGAAAGTCGCCGTACGGCGCACCGCAGCTGTCGGTTCCGGTGCGGCTCAACACCAACGAGAATCCCCACCCGCCGACGCAGGCGCTCGTCGACGACGTCGCGGCCTCGGTCCGCGATGCCGCAGCCGATCTGCACCGGTACCCCGATCGTGACGCGGTGCTGCTGCGCACCGACCTGGCCGAGTACCTCACCGCCCAGACCGGCGTCGACCTGACGACCGCGAACCTGTGGGCAGCCAACGGCTCGAACGAGATTCTGCAGCAACTGCTTCAGGCGTTCGGCGGCCCCGGCCGCACCGCGCTGGGCTTCGTCCCGTCCTACTCGATGCACCCGATCATCTCCGACGGCACGCAGACCGAGTGGTTGCAGGCCAGCCGGTCCGAGGACTTCGGCCTCGACGTCGGCGTCGCCGTGGCGGCCGTCACCGAGGAGCGGCCCGACGTCGTGTTCCTCGCCAGCCCCAACAACCCGTCCGGCCAGAGCGTCGCACTCGACGACCTGCGCCGGTTGTTGGAGGTCGCCCCGGGCATCGTCATCGTCGACGAGGCGTACGGCGAGTTCTCGTCGCAGCCAAGCGCCGTCGAATTGCTCGCGGAGTTCCCGGCCACGCTGATCGTCACCCGCACCATGAGCAAGGCGTTCGCGTTCGCGGGCGGCCGCCTCGGCTATCTGGTCGCCGATCCGGCCGTGATCGACGCGCTGCTGCTGGTGCGGCTGCCGTACCACCTGTCGTCGCTCACCCAGGCCGCCGCGCGTGCGGCGCTGCGGCACGCCGACGACACTCTCGGCAGCGTCGCACGTCTGATCGCCGAGCGCGACCGCGTGTCGAAGGCGTTGACGGACATGGGTTTCCGCGTCATCCCCAGTGACGCCAACTTCATCCTGTTCGGGGAGTTCGCCGACGCACCCCGGGCCTGGCAACGGTACCTCGAGGCGGGCGTGCTCATCAGGGACGTCGGGATCCCCGGTTTTCTGCGCGCCACCACCGGCCTGGTCGACGAGAACGACGTGTTGCTCGACACCAGCGCGGACCTCGCCGAGTCCGAACTCACCTCATCCGCCGACAGCAGCCCCGTAGGAGCCCCATGACCACCCCGGCGCCACGCCGTGCCCGCGTCGAACGCACGACCAAGGAATCCGACATCGTCGTCGAGCTGAACCTCGACGGCACCGGTCAGGTCGACATCGCCACCGGCGTCCCGTTCTACGACCACATGCTCACCTCCTTGGGCACCCATGCCAGTTTCGACCTGTTGGTGCACGCCACCGGCGACGTGGACATCGAGGCGCACCACACCGTGGAGGACTCGGCCATCGTGCTCGGCCAGGCCCTCGGCGAGGCGCTGGGCGCCAAGAAGGGCATCCGGCGCTTCGGTGACGCGTTCATCCCCATGGACGAGACGCTGGCGCACGCGTCGGTCGACGTGTCGGGCCGGCCGTACTGCGTGCACACCGGTGAGCCGGAGTACATGGTGCACAGCACGATTGCGGGTAGCTCGGTGCCGTACCACACCGTGATCAACCGGCACGTGTTCGAGTCGTTGGCGATGAACGCGCGGATCGCACTACACGTGCGCACGCTGTACGGGCGGGATCCGCACCACATCACCGAGGCTCAGTACAAGGCGGTCGCCCGTGCACTGCGTCAGGCCGTCGAGCCCGATCCGCGGGTGTCGGGCGTGCCGTCGACGAAGGGGAGTTTGTGACGACGAAAGTCGTTGTCCTCGACTATGGTTCGGGCAACCTCCGGTCGGCCCAGCGCGCCCTGGAACGCACCGGTGCCGAGGTCGAGGTGACCTCGGACCCCGCCGCGGCCGCCGCCGCCGACGGCTTGGTGGTCCCCGGCGTCGGCGCCTACGAGGCGTGCATGACGGGTCTGCGCGCGGTCGACGGCGACCGAATCGTCGCCGACCGCCTGGCCAAGGGCCATCCGGTGCTCGGCATCTGCGTCGGCATGCAGATCCTCTTCAGCCGCGGTGTCGAATTCGGCGTGGAGAGCGTCGGCTGCGGTCAGTGGCCCGGTTCGGTGGTACGCCTGGATGCCCCCGTCGTCCCGCACATGGGGTGGAACGTCGTGGCCGCACCGCCGGACAGCACGCTCTTCGCGGGGTTGGACGCCGACACCCGGTTCTACTTCGTGCATTCGTATGCCGCCCAGAAGTGGGAGGGCGACCCCGGCGCGCGGCTGACGTGGGCGACGCATCACGTGCCGTTCCTGGCGGCAGTGGAGGACGGCGCGCTGTGCGCCACACAGTTTCATCCGGAGAAGAGTGGCGACGCGGGCGCGACGCTGCTCGCCAATTGGGTCGAGGGGCTCTCGTGACACACGCACCACTGATTCTTCTGCCTGCCGTCGACGTGGTCGACGGCAAGGCGGTCCGCCTGGTGCAGGGCGTGGCGGGTAGCGAAACCGACTACGGCTCCGCGCTCGACGCGGCGATGCAGTGGCAGACCGACGGCGCCGAATGGATCCACCTCGTCGACCTTGACGCTGCCTTCGGCCGCGGCTCCAACCGCGAACTGCTCGCCGACGTCATCGCGAAGCTGGACGTCGCCGTGGAGCTCTCCGGCGGCATCCGGGACGACGAGTCGCTGACCGCCGCGCTCGACGCCGGGTGCGCCCGAGTCAATCTCGGCACCGCCGCCCTGGAGAATCCGCAGTGGTGCGCACGGGTGATGGCCGAGCACGGCGACAAGGTCGCCGTCGGTCTCGACGTCAAGCTCGAGAACGGGCAGTACCGGCTTCGCGGGCGCGGATGGGAGACCGACGGCGGTGATCTGTGGCCGGTGCTCGAGCGGCTCGACGCCGAGGGCTGTTCGCGTTTCGTCGTCACCGACGTCACCAAGGACGGCACGCTGAACGGTCCGAACCTCGAGCTGCTGGCCGGTGTCGCCGAACGCACCGACGCGCCCGTCATCGCCTCCGGCGGAGTGTCGAGCCTCGACGACCTGCGGGCCATCGCCACCCTGACCGGCGCCGGCGTCGAGGGCGCCATCGTCGGAAAGGCGTTGTACGCCGGGCGGTTCACGCTTCCCGAGGCGCTCGCCGCGGTGAGTCGGTAGACCGGGATGGCATTGGACGACGCCGACCTCAGAGGACTCGTCGCCGAGGCGTCGGTGATCCTCGACGCCGCGGCCAAGCCCTTCGTCGCGGGTCACCGTGCGCAGTCGGCGGTGCGGAAGCAGGGCAACGACTTCGCGACCGAGGTCGACCTGGCCATCGAGCGGCAGGTCGTGCAGGCGCTGGAGACGGCCACCGGCATCGGCGTGCACGGTGAGGAATTCGGGGGCGCCCCAATCGACTCGCACCTGGTGTGGGTGCTCGACCCCATCGACGGCACGTTCAACTACGCCGCCGGCCTGCCGACGGCGGCGATCCTGCTCGGGCTGCTACGGGACGGCGTGCCGGTCGCCGGGCTCACCTGGCTGCCGTTCAGCGACGTCCGCTACACGGCCATCGTGGGAGAGCCGTTGTACGCCAACGGCATTGCGCAACCCGCCCTCAAGACCGCCGAGCTGAGCGACTCGATCGTGGGCGTCGGCACGTTCAACGTCGACTCGCGGGGCACGTTCCCCGGCCGGTATCGGGTGGCGGTGCTCGAACAGTTGAGCCGCAGATGCTCGCGCATCCGAATGCACGGGTCGACGGGAATCGACCTGGCGTACACGGGCGCCGGCGTGCTGGGCGGCGCCATCAGCTTCGGCCATCACGTGTGGGATCACGCCGCCGGGGTGGCCCTGGTCCGCGCGGCCGGTGGCGTCGTCACCGATCTCGCCGGCGAGGACTGGACGCCCACGTCGCGCTCGGCGCTGGCCGGGGTGCCCAGCGTGCACGCCCGGATCTTGGAGATCGCGGCGGCGGTCGGTTCGCCGGGGGAGTACTGAGCATGGACGTCGCAGTCCGCGTCATCCCCTGCCTCGACGTCGACGACGGCCGGGTGGTCAAGGGCGTCAACTTCGAAAATCTAAGGGATGCAGGCGATCCCGTCGAGCTTGCGGCGGTCTACGACGCCGAGGGCGCCGACGAGCTGACCTTCCTCGACGTGACGGCGTCCTCGGCGGGCCGCTCGACGATGCTCGACGTGGTCCGGCGCACGGCCGAGCAGGTGTTCATCCCGCTGACCGTCGGCGGCGGGGTGCGCTCCGTCGCCGACGTCGACGTGCTGCTGCGCGCGGGAGCCGACAAGGTGTCGGTCAACACCGCCGCCATCGCTCGCCCCGAGCTGCTGGCCGAACTGTCCCGGCAGTTCGGATCGCAGTGCATCGTGCTCTCCGTCGACGCCCGCACCGTGCCGGCGGGTTCGCAGCCGACGCCGTCGGGTTGGGAGGTCACCACTCACGGCGGGCGGCGCGGCACGGGGATCGACGCCGTCGAATGGGCCCGGCGCGGTGCCGAACTCGGGGTCGGCGAGATTCTCCTCAACTCGATGGACGCCGACGGCACCAAGGCCGGCTTCGACCTGGCGATGCTGCGCGCGGTGCGGGCGGCGGTGACCGTTCCGGTGATTGCCAGCGGCGGCGCGGGCGCGGTCGACCACTTCGCCCCCGCCGTCGAGGCCGGTGCCGATGCGGTGTTGGCGGCCACCATCTTTCACTTCAAGGAACTCACCATCGGCCAGGTGAAGGCGGCGATGGCGGCAGAAGGGATCGTGGTGCGATGACACTCGACGAATCGATCGCGACGCGACTCAAGCGCGACGCGAACGGTCTGTTCGCCGCGGTGGCCCAGGAGCGCGGCACCGGCCAGGTGCTGATGGTCGCGTGGATGGACGACGACGCGCTGGCCCACACCCTGGCGACCCGCAGGGCGACCTACTATTCGCGTTCGCGCGGCGAGCAGTGGGTCAAGGGCGAGACCTCGGGTCACACGCAGTACGTGCACTCCGTGCGCCTCGACTGTGACGGTGACACCGTGCTGCTCGAGGTCGACCAGGTTGGTGCGGCATGCCACACCGGCGAGCACACCTGCTTCGACGCCGACCAACTCCTGGCGCCGGAGAGCTAACCGCGGTCGTCCGGCCTGGTCATGTCGAACATTGCCGCCGGGGTGATCTCGGCGTAGGCGGCGGGCCCACCGGCGCGCAGGATCGGCCGGGCCCCAGCCGTGTCGTACACGCCGTCGACCAGCAGGTGCCGGTCGATGTGCGCGGCGACCACCTGGCCGAGCACCAGCCACGTCGGCACGGTCTGCCCGTCGGTGTCGCGCAGCTGAATCAGTTGTGTCAGTCGGCATTCGAAGTTGACCGGGCTCTCCAGCACGCGGGGCGGCGCGATCGTCGTCGACGGGACGGCAGTCAGGCCGCCGGCCGCGAACTCGTCTCCGTCGGCAGGCAGCGACGCCGACGTCTCGTTCATCTTCTCGGCCAGGGACGCCGTCGCCAGGTTCCAGACGAATTCGCCGGTGGCCTCGACGTTGGCGACGGTGTCCTTCCACCCGATCGACGAGAACCCGATGATCGCCGGCCGGTAGTTGAACGCGTTGAAGAAGCTGTAGGGCGCCAGGTTGGGCACGCCGTCGGCGCTGATCGAGGAGATCCAGCCGATCGGTCGCGGTCCGATGATGGCGTTGAGCGGATCGTGGGGCAGTCCCGTGCCGTCTTCGGTCAGGTAATGGTGTGCGTCGTGCCGGGCCATCGAGGTCAGACCTCCATCCGGATCGCCTTGGCGCGGGCGGTCCATCGGCCGTCGTCGTAGCCGACCTGAACGGGGTGGGAGAACGCCGCAGTGACGTTGTCGGTGGTGACCGTCTCGCGCGCCGGACCGCTGGCCACGGTTCGGCCCTCGGCAATCAGCAGCGCGTGCGTCGTCGTCGTCGGAAGCTCCTCGAGGTGGTGCGTCACCAGGATCGACGCCACCTCGGGATGGGCCTGGCCCAGCGAGTCGACGGTCTCCAGCAGCTGCTCACGCGCGGCGACGTCCAGGCCGGTCGACGGCTCGTCGAGCAACAGCAGACGCGGGCCCGCGATCAACGCCCGCGCGATCAAGGTCCGGCCCCGCTCACCTTGGGACAGCGTCGGCCACGTGCTGTCGGCGATTCGGGTCAGTCCGACCGTGTCGACCATCGCCTCGGCGCGTTCGAGCTCGTCGGCGGTGGGCGTCCAGCGCATGGGCAGGTCGTTGGTTCCGGTGATGCCGGTGAGCACCACCTCGCGGACGGTCCGCGGGTGCTGCAGCCGGTGACGCGGGTTGACGTGCCCGATGGACCGTCGCAGTACCGCGAGGTCGGTTCGGCCCATCTGCTCGCCGAGCACGCGGACGCTGCCGGAGCTGGGGAAGGTGATGGCGCCGCAGAAGCCCAGCAGCGTGCTCTTGCCCGCGCCGTTGGGACCCAGCAGCGCCCAGTGCTCACCTTCGCGAACGGTCAGCGAGATACCGTCGATGATCTGCTTTCCGTCGCGGCGGAACGTTACGTCGTCAAGTTGCAGAACGGGTTTCACCGGGAACGCAGCACCTCGAGCGCCTTGTCCGCATGGGTGTCCATGCTGACTTCGCTGGCGATCACGTCGAGCACCCTGCGGTCGGTGTCGATCACGAACGTGGTCCGCTTCACCGGCATCAGCTTGCCGAGCAACCCGCGCTTGACGCCGAACTGCGTCGCCACCGCGCCGTCGGCGTCCGACAGCAGCGGGTAGTCGAACTTCTGCGCTTGCGCGAACTTCGCCTGCTTGTCGACGGCGTCGGTGGAGATGCCGACGCGACTGGCCCCCACCGAGGCGAATTCCGACGCCAGGTCGCGAAAGTGGCACGCTTCCTTGGTGCACCCCGGCGTCATCGCCGCGGGATAGAAGAACAACACGATCGGACCGTCGGCCAGCAGGCTCGTCAGACTGCGAACGGTGCCGGTCTGATCGGGGAGTTCGAACTCGGCAACCTCGTCACCACGCTTCATGGCCGCCTACGCTACGCCCGCGTCCTCGACGCCGTCTGGGAGGATTGTCCCGTGCTCGCTCATGCCGACCTGGCCACCACCACCTCACGCGAGGACTTCCGGGCGCTGGCCGCCGACCACCGCGTGGTCCCCGTCACCCGAAAGGTGCTCGCGGACAGCGAGACGCCGCTGTCCGCGTACCGCAAGCTCGCGGCCAACCGACCTGGAACGTTCCTGTTGGAGTCCGCCGAGAACGGCCGCTCCTGGTCGCGGTGGTCGTTCATCGGCGCCGGCGCCCCGTCCGCGCTCACGGTGCGCGACGACCAGGCGGTGTGGCTCGGTGTCACCCCCCAAGGCGCTCCCACCGGCGGTGACCCGTTGGAGGCGCTGCGCGCCACCCTGGAGGTGCTCTCCACGGCGGCGCTGCCCGGGCTGCCGCCGCTGTCCAGCGGGCTCGTCGGGTTCTTCGCCTACGACATGGTGCGACGGCTGGAACGCCTGCCCGCACTCGCGGTCGACGACTTGGCGCTTCCGGACATGCTGCTGCTCTTGGCCACCGACATCGCCGCCGTCGACCACCACGAGGGCACCATCACGCTGATCGCCAACGCGGTCAACTGGAACGGCACCGACGAACACGTCGACCAGGCCTACGACGACGCCGTGGGCCGACTCGACGTGATGACCGCCGCGCTCGGCGAACCGCTGTCCTCGGCGGTGGCGACGTTCAGCAGACCCGCACCGCAGCACCGGGCCCAGCGCACGGTCGAGGAGTACACGGCGATCGTGGAGAAGCTCGTCGGCGACATCGAGGCCGGCGAGGCCTTCCAGGTGGTGCCGTCGCAGCGCTTCGAGATGGACACCGCGGCCGACCCGATCGACGTCTACCGGATGTTGCGGGCGACGAACCCCAGCCCGTACATGTATCTGCTGAACGTCCCGAATGCGGCTGGGGAACTTGACTTCTCGATCGTCGGGTCCAGCCCGGAGGCGCTGGTCACCGTGCAGGACGGCAAGGCGACGACCCATCCGATCGCAGGCACCCGCTGGCGGGGCGCCACCGAGGAGGAAGACGTCCTGCTCGAGAAGGAACTGCAGGCCGACGAGAAGGAACGCGCCGAGCACCTGATGCTGGTCGACCTCGGCCGCAACGATCTGGGTCGGGTCTGCGTCCCGGGCACCGTCCGCGTCGAGGACTACAGCCACATCGAGCGGTACAGCCACGTGATGCACCTGGTGTCGACCGTGACCGGCCAGCTCGCCGACGGCAAGACCGCGCTCGACGCCGTCACCGCCTGCTTCCCGGCGGGGACGCTCTCCGGCGCCCCGAAGGTGCGCGCGATGGAGCTCATCGAGGAGGTCGAGAAGACCCGCCGCGGTCTGTACGGCGGCGTTCTCGGATATCTCGACTTCGCCGGCAACGCCGACTTCGCGATCGCCATCAGGACGGCTCTGATGCGCGACGGCACGGCCTACGTGCAGGCCGGCGGCGGCGTGGTCGCCGATTCCAACGGCCCCTACGAGTTCAACGAGGCCGCCAGCAAGGCGCGTGCGGTTCTGAACGCGATCGCGGCGGCGGAAACCCTGACGACGCCATGACCCGCGCCGCGCAACTGCTGCTGGTCGTCTCGGCGTTGGCGCTGTGGGTGGCGTCCCGGATGACGTGGGTCGACGTGACCTCGTTCGACGGGCTCGGTCAGCCGAAGTCGACGTCGCTGAACGGCGCGACGTGGTCGACGGCACTGGTGCCGCTGGCCCTGGTGGCACTGGCTGCGGCCGTCGCCGTGCTCGCCGTGCGGGGGTGGGTGCTGCGACTCGTCGGCGGCCTGGTCGCGGTCGCGACCGTCGGCATGGGGTACCTGGGCATCGGGTTGTGGGTCGTCCCCGACGTCGCGGCCCGCGCCGCCGATCTCGCGCAGATCCCGGTGACCGCGCTGATCGACACCCAACGCCACCACACCGGGGCGGTCGTGACGCTGGTGGCCGCGGTGTGCGCGCTGGCCGGTGCCGTGCTGCTGGTGCGGTCGGCGGCAGTGGCCAAGAGCGGCGCGAAGGACCCGGGGAAGTATCTGGCGCCGGCGGCGAAACGCGAGGCCGCGCGGCGGGAGACTCCCGAGGACGGCTTGTCGGAACGAATGATCTGGGATGCGCTCGACGAGGGCCGCGACCCGACGTCTCCGGACAACGAGGGGCGGTGACAGCCCGTGCGGCGCTGGCGACTACCCTTCGTGGAAGTGATTACGTGGGTACTTCCGCAGGGCGTGAAGGGAAGCGACGGCTGATGAGTTCGGGGACCGTGCTCGACTCCATCATCGAGGGAGTTCGCGTCGACGCAGCCGCACGCGAGGCCGTGGTCAGCTTCGTCGAGGTGAAGCAACGCGCAAAGGACGCCCGTCCGGCGCTGGACGTTCTGGCCGCGCTGCGCACCGACGGCATCGGCGTCATCGCAGAGGTCAAGCGGGCCAGCCCGTCGCGTGGCGCGCTCGCCACCATCTCCGATCCGGCCGAACTGGCCAAGGCCTACCAGGACGGCGGAGCCAGGGTCATCAGCGTCCTCACCGAGGAGCGCCGGTTCCACGGCTCGCTCGACGACCTCGACGCCGTGCGGGCGGCGGTGACGATTCCCGTGCTGCGCAAGGACTTCATCGTCGGTCCCTACCAAATCCACGAGGCCCGCGCCCACGGCGCCGACATGCTGCTGCTGATCGTCGCCGCCCTGGAGCAGTCGGCCCTGGTGTCGATGATCGACCGGACCGAGTCGCTCGGCATGACCGCGCTCGTCGAGGTGCACACCGAGGAAGAAGCCGACCGCGCACTGCAGGCCGGCGCTCGCGTCATCGGGGTCAACGCCCGTGACTTGAAGACCCTCGAGGTGGATCGGGATTGCTTCCCGCGCATCGCGCCCGGGCTGCCCTCCAACGTCATCCGCATCGCCGAGTCCGGCGTCCGGGGTACCGCGGATCTGCTCGCGTACGCCGGCGCAGGAGCCGATGCCGTCCTCGTCGGCGAAGGCCTGGTCACCAGTGGTGACCCCCGCAGTGCCGTCGCCGACCTCGTCACCGCAGGCACGCACCCGTCCTGCCCGAAACCCTCGCGCTGAGCTAGTGGGAGATCTCGTAGGCCCAGAGCTGCCGCGTTCCAGCGCAGCCGTCGCCGAACCATCGACACACGAACCCGACGCCAAGGGCCACTTCGGTACCTACGGCGGACGTTTGGTGCCAGAAGCACTGATGGCCGTCATCGAAGAGGTCACCGCGGCCTACGAGAAGGTCAGGACCGATCAGGCCTTCCTCGACGAGCTCGACCGTCTGCAGCGCCACTACACCGGGCGGCCGTCGCCGCTCTACGAGGCGAAGCGGCTCAGCGAGCATGCCGGCGGTGCCCGGGTGTTCCTCAAGCGGGAAGACCTGAACCACACGGGTTCCCACAAGATCAACAACGCCCTCGGGCAGGGACTGCTCGCCAAGCAGATGGGCAAGACCCGCGTCATCGCCGAGACCGGAGCCGGCCAGCACGGCGTGGCCACCGCTACCGCGTGTGCGCTGCTCGGTCTGACGTGCGTGATCTACATGGGCTCGGTCGACATTGCCAGGCAAGCTCTCAACGTCGCCAGGATGCGCCTGCTGGGCGCCGAGGTGGTGTCCGTCGAATCCGGCTCGAAGTCGTTGAAGGACGCCATCAACGAGACCTTCCGTGACTGGGTCGCCCACGCCGACGACACGTACTACAGCTTCGGCACGGCCGCCGGTCCCCACCCGTTCCCGACCATGGTGCGCGACTTCCAGCGCGTGATCGGCATGGAGGCGCGGGCACAGATCCTGGATCAGGCGGGGCGGCTGCCCGACGCGGTCACGGCCTGCATCGGCGGCGGCTCGAACGCCATCGGCGTGTTCCACGCCTTCATCGACGATCCCGGCGTGCGTCTGGTCGGCTATGAGGCGGCCGGCGACGGCGTCGAGACCGGCCGGCATGCGGCCACCTTCACCGGCGGCTCACCCGGCGCGTTCCAGGGCTCGTTCTCCTACCTGTTGCAGGACGAGGACGGTCAGACCATCGAATCGCATTCGATCTCAGCAGGTCTGGACTATCCCGGAGTCGGCCCCGAACACGCATACCTGAAGGACCTCGGGCGCGCGGTCTACCGTCCGATCACCGACACCCAGGCGATGGACGCGTTCGCGCTGCTGTGCCGCACGGAGGGCATCATCCCGGCCATCGAATCCGCTCACGCCATCGCAGGCACCCTCGAACTGGGCCGCGAGCTCGGTCCCGGCGCCGTCATCGTGGTCAACCTGTCCGGCCGCGGCGACAAGGACGTCGCGACGGCGGCCAAGTGGTTCGGCCTGCTCGACGAGCAGGAGGCGGCGCTGTGACGGCCCACGGGTTGTCCGACGTCTTCGCCACCTGCCGCGCCGAAGACCGATCCGCACTCATCGGCTACTTGCCCACGGGCTTTCCCGACGTCGCCACCTCCATTTCGGCGATGACGGCGATGGTCGAATCGGGTTGCGACATCATCGAAGTCGGCGTCGCGTACTCCGACCCCGGAATGGACGGTCCCACCATCGCCGCCGCCACCGAGGTGGCCCTGCGCAACGGCGTGCGCGTGCGCGACGCCTTGGCCGCGGTCGAGGCGATCAGCAACGCCGGTGGCAACGCCGTCGTCATGACCTATTGGAATCCCGTGCTGCGGTGGGGAGTGGACGCGTTCGCCCGCGATCTCGCGTCGGCTGGCGGGCTCGGACTCATCACGCCCGACCTCATTCCCGACGAGGCCGAGGAGTGGATTCAGGTGTCGGACGCCCACGGTCTCGATCGCATCTTCCTGGTGGCGCCGTCGTCGACGCCGGAGCGTTTGGCGTCCACGACGTCGGTGTCGCGCGGATTCGTCTACGCCGCGTCCACGATGGGTGTCACCGGTGCCCGCGACGCAGTGTCGGATGCGGCGCCGGAGTTGGTGCGGCGCGTCCGCGAGATCTCGGACATCCCGGTCGGCGTCGGGCTCGGGGTGCGCTCGCGTGAGCAGGCCGCCGAGATCGGTTCCTATGCCGACGGCGTGATCGTGGGTTCTGCGCTGGTAACGGCGCTGACCGACGGGATCCCCGCGGTACGAGCGCTGACCGAGGAACTCGCCGAGGGTGTGCGACAGAGGATTTCCGCGTGACGACAACCGTTCTGGCCTACATTCCCAGTCCGTCGCAGGGGGTGTGGCACCTCTTCGGCGTGCTTCCCATTCGGGCGTACGCGCTGTGCATCATCGCCGGCATCGTCGCGGCCCTGGTGATCGGCGATCGCCGCTGGGAGGCGCGCGGAGGTGAGCGCGGAGTCATCTACGACATCGCGCTGTGGGCGGTGCCGTTCGGGCTGATCGGTGGCCGGCTGTATCACGTGATGACCGACTGGCCGAAGTACTTCGGTGCCGACGGTGCGGGTTTCCTTGCCGCGCTGCGCATCTGGGACGGCGGTCTCGGCATCTGGGGCGCGGTGGCCCTCGGTGGCGTCGGTGCGTGGATTGCGTGTCGTCGGCGGGGGATCCCGTTGCCCGCCTTTGGCGACGCGATCGCACCCGGCATCGTGCTGGCGCAGGCGATCGGCCGGTTCGGCAACTACTTCAACCAGGAACTGTATGGCCGCGAGACGGACCTGCCCTGGGGCCTGACGATCTACGACCGGTTGGATCCGTCCGGCGTGATCAGCCCGCACTCGCTCGACGGTGTGTCGACGGGCCAGGTCTACGCCGTCGTCCACCCGACCTTCCTGTACGAACTCTTGTGGAACCTGCTGGTCTTCGCGGTCCTGCTGTGGGCGGATCGCCGGTTCAAGCTGGGCCACGGCCGCCTGTTCGCTTTGTACGTCGCCGGCTACTGCGTTGGTCGATTCTGGGTCGAGCTGATGCGCAGCGACACCGCCTCGCTGATCGCGGGGATCCGCGTCAACACGTTCACCTCGACGTTCGTGTTCATCGGTGCGGTGATCTACATCATGGTCGCGACCAAGGGTCGCGAGGACCCGGCGTCGCTGCGCGGGAAGGACGCCGACAGCTCTCTGGTCGACGACATCGGTGAAGAACTGGTGGCCGTTGCCGCCACGTCGGGTGTGGTCGCCGCGGCGAAGGTTGCCGGTGACGAGGACAAGGCAGCCACCAAGTTCACGGGTGGCGCGGACACCGAGTCGGAGGCCGCCGCGGAGGCGGAGGACCTGACCGAGCAGGTGGAGACAGCGCCGTCGGAGGACATCGCCGAGGCCGAAGCCTTCGCCGAGGCGGGCGCCAAGGCCGAGGAGCACCGCGAAGCCGGCTTGGGCTCGGTGGAGGGTGACGAGGCCGTCGAAGCCGAGCTGGGCGCGGTCGAAGCCCACGAGGCGGCGGTCGACGGAGCCGCTGAGGCCGAAGCCCTCGCCGAGGCCGTGGCCGACGAGGGCCATGACGACTCCGCCACCGCTCCCGAGGACGGCCTCGGCTCAGTCGAGGGCGACGAAGTCACCGCCGCACAAGCCGACGCCGCCGACGTCCACGACGCCGCCGTCGAGGGCACCGCATCCGCCGAAGCCGCTGCCGCTGACACGGCGACCGAGGCCACACACGACGAGTCCACCGCCGCCCCCGAAGACGGCCTCGGCTCGGTCGAAGGCGACGAAGTCACCGCCGCACAAGCCGACGCCGCCGAAGTCCACCACGCCGCCGTCGAAGGCACCGCCTCCGCCGAAGCCGCTACCGACGACACCACCGCCGCCCCCGAAGACGGCCTCGGCTCCGTCGAAGGCGACGAAGTCACCGCCGCACAAGCCGACGCCGCCCAGGTCCACGACGCCGCGGTCAAGGGCACCGCATCCGCCGAAGCCGCTACCGACGACACCACCGCCGCCCCCGAAGACGGCCTCGGCTCCGTCGAGGGCGACGAAGTCACCGCCGCACAAGCCGACGCCGCCGAAGTCCACGACGCCGCCCTCGACGGCACCGCATCCGCCGAAGCCGCTACCGACGACACCACCGCCGCCCCCGAAGACGGCCTCGGCTCAGTCGAAGGCGACGAAGTCGACGCCGCACAGGCCGACGCCGCCGAAGCCGCTGCCGTAGCCGATGACACCACGGCCGATCCCGAGGACGGCCTCGGCTCCGTCGAAGGCGACGAAGTCACCGCCGCACAAGCCGACGCCGCCGACGTCCACGACGCCGCCGTCAAGGGCACCACATCCGCCGAAGCCGCCACCGACGACACCACCGCCGCTCCCGAGGACGGCCTCGGCTCAGTCGAAGGCGACGAAGTCACCGCCGCGCAAGCCGACGCCGCCCAGGTCCACCACGCCGCCGTCGAAGGCACCGCATCCGCCGAAGCCGCCACCGACGAGTCCACCGCCGCTCCCGAGGACGGCCTCGGCTCCGTCGAGGGCGACGAAGTCGACGCCGCACAGGCCGACGCCGCACAGGCCGACGCCGCCGAAGCCGCTGACACCACGACCGACAACTCCACCGCCGACCCCGAGGACGGCCTCGGCTCCGTCGAAGGCGACGAAGTCGAGGCTGCACAGGCCGACGCCGCCGAGGTCCACGACGCCGCGGTCGAGGGCACCGCATCTGCCGAAGCCGCTGCGGCGGACGCTACCTCCGACGACTCCACCACCGACCCCGAGGACGGCCTGGGCTCCGTCGAAGGCGACGAAGTCACCGCCGCACAAGCCGACGCCGCCGAGGTCCACGACGCCGCCGTCGAAGGCACCGCATCTGCTGAAGCTTCCCCGAAGAAGCCAAGCATCCCGACACAGGACCCCGTCAAGACGCCTCGGCGACGTTGGTGGAAGCGGAGCTAGCCGCATTCCGGCTTAGAACGGCGGGGGCGACTCGTCATCCGGAGGATGATCGCCTCGAGATTCGACTTCATCCATCCCGGGTTCAGACTCTTGGTTGAGTTCGCGTTCGCGTTGGATGCGTCTGGCGCGGTCTTGGGCGCGGGTGGTCGTGCGCCGCGGCATGGTCAGACCCGACGCGTGACGTGCTGGAACGCCGCTCACCTGAACCGTTCTGGTGGGATGGGACAGTTCGGGGAACAGTAGTCGGCTGCCCGGTGTGGTGATGTGGGTGCGGCCGTCGGGTGCGGTCCACACGATGGTGCCGTCGTCGAGTTGGGTTTCGCACCAACCGTTCTCGCCGCTCCAGAAGGTTTTCAGCAAGTGGTGTCGACGGCATAGGCATTTCAGGTTGGACGCCGCCGTCGGCCCGCAGGGCCACGGGATGCCATGGTCGACGTCGCAGTGGGTGGCTGGCACGCGGCAGCCCGGGAAGCGGCACGTCAGGTCGCGGCAGCGGACGAAGTCGGCCAACTTCTTTGAGGGTCGGTAGCGGGGTTCCGGTGGGGCTTGCCCGGGGTGCACGATCGCGGTGATCGTCGCCCCGACCGTGGCGCGGCAGGCGATCGCCCCGGGCAGGAACTGCCCACCCATCATCGCCGCCGGCCGCCGCCGGCCG
>NZ_JACKTL010000024.1 GCF_025822245.1 Mycolicibacterium hodleri | reverse complement strand
TATTATCTTAAATTCTAAAGTCCACATCCACCATTTCCCTAGTAAAAAGAGGGGCTCTGTTATTTAGCCATTTGTGTACTTTTTGTGAGGAGGTTATGTCAATAATATCCTTTTTGCTGCTGAAGTTGCGGAGAGTTTTGGCCACATATTCTATTGTAGTCTGGATCTTCCTCGGTAGGCTAAGCGTCGTTCCACACACAACAACATCTCTCCACTGTTTGTTTAAAGTTTAGAAAGAAAATATCCATCGTTCACAAGATCGTAGGAGAAGGACACGACTTAAGGATCCCCCGGGCCATACTAGTACTGGATGCATCTGCAGGATATCGCGGCCGC
>NZ_JACKTL010000023.1 GCF_025822245.1 Mycolicibacterium hodleri | reverse complement strand
CACCCGCCGGTGACGCCCCCGAGCGGCCCGCCCGCGCCCGCCGGGAGCGCCGTGGCGCCTCCCGCAGCGCCGGTGCCGCCGTCGAGGCAACGGAGTCCGGCGAGCAGACCGCCAAGGTCGAGCCGCAGGAAGACAAGGCTCCCGAGGCGAAGGCCGCGACCGAGCAGAAGGCCCCCCAGGAGCCCACCGCCGACAAGGGCGTCGAGAAGGCCGTCAAGACGGTCGACGACACCGAGAAGAAGGATTCGGCCCCGGTCGAGGCCCCGCGCACCAACGACCGCCAGAACGGCGGCGAGCGTCAGAACAACCGCAACGACGGCGGTGGCGAGCGTCAGAACAACCGCAACGACGGCGGCGGCGAGCGTCAGAACAATCGCAACGACGGCGGCAACAACGCCAACAACCGCGGCAACAACAACGCGAACAACAACAACGCGAACAACGGCAACAACAACGCGAACAGCAACAACGCGAACAACGGCAACAACAACGCGAACAACAACGACGACGATGACGACGAGGGTCGGGGCGGGCGGCGCGGTCGCCGGTTCCGCGACCGCAGGCGTCGCGGCGAGCGTAGCGACGGCCAGGGTGGCGGCGGCAACAACGACCGCGACACCGAACTGCGCGAAGACGACGTCGTCCAGCCCGTGGCGGGCATCCTCGACGTGCTGGACAACTACGCGTTCGTCCGCACCTCCGGGTACCTGGCCGGCACCAACGACGTCTACGTCTCCATGAACATGGTTCGCAAGAACGGCCTGCGCCGTGGCGACGCCATCACCGGCGCCGTGCGGGTGGCCCGCGAGGGCGAGGGCGGCGGCAACAGCAACAGCCAGAACCCGCGGCAGAAGTTCAACCCGCTGGTGCGGTTGGACTCGGTCAACGGCGGGCCGGTCGAGGACGCCAGGAACCGTCCCGAGTTCCAGAAGCTGACGCCGCTCTACCCGAACCAGCGTCTGCGCCTGGAGACCAAGTCCGAACTGCTGACCACCCGCGTCATCGACTTGATCATGCCGATCGGCAAGGGTCAGCGCGCGCTGATCGTCTCCCCGCCCAAGGCAGGCAAGACGATGGTGCTGCAGAGCATCGCCAACGCGATCACCGTCAACAACCCCGAATGCCACCTCATGGTCGTGCTGGTCGACGAGCGGCCCGAAGAGGTCACCGACATGCAGCGTTCGGTGAAGGGCGAGGTCATTGCCTCGACCTTCGACCGGCCGCCGTCAGACCACACCGCCGTCGCGGAACTGGCCATCGAGCGCGCCAAGCGCCTTGTCGAGCAGGGCAAGGACGTCGTCGTATTGCTCGACTCCATCACCCGGCTCGGCCGCGCGTACAACAACGCGTCGCCCGCCTCCGGCCGGATCCTCTCTGGTGGCGTCGACTCCACGGCGCTGTACCCGCCCAAGCGCTTCCTCGGCGCGGCCCGCAACATCGAGGACGGTGGCTCGCTGACGATCATCGCCACGGCGCTGGTCGAGACCGGTTCGATGGGTGACACGGTCATCTACGAGGAGTTCAAGGGCACCGGCAACGCCGAGCTCAAGCTCGACCGCAAGATCGCCGAGCGCCGGGTCTTCCCCGCGGTGGACGTCAACCCGTCCAACACCCGCAAGGACGAGCTGCTGCTGTCCTCCGACGAATTCGCCGTGGTGCACAAGCTGCGTCGGGTGCTGTCGGGGCTCGACTCGCACCAGGCGATCGACCTGCTGATGAGCCAGTTGCGCAAGACGAAGAACAACTACGAGTTCCTCGTCCAGGTGTCCAAGAACACGCCGGGAACCGACTCCGACTAAAGACGGCTAGTACGCGAGAGCCCCCGACCACGGTCGGGGGCTCTTCGCGTTTCTAGGCCAGTGCCGGATCCTGACGCAGTCCCGGCATGACGTAGCGGCGGACGTGGGCCAGCACCGCGTCGTGGTCGGTGGGGTCGAGCCGTTGCCCCGGCACCGTCGCCAACGAAAGCAGCGCGCGGGCAACCCATTCCGAGGCCTCCGCGACGTCGGTGTCCGGGTGGATCTCACCACGTTCCTTGGCGGCGACGAGGTATCGGGACCAGAACTCGCCCAGATCCGGCACCAAACCCTGAACGCCGGCGCCGGCGCAGGCCGCGAACTCCTCGGGCTCCTCCATCCGGAGCTTCATCAGGATGGCGCCCGGATCGGCGTACGCGGTGCGACCGTGCCGGATGCCCGCGGCGATCTGTTGGTCGAGGCCCTCGATCCGTTCGAGCATCGCGTGGGAGTCCGACCAGTAGGCCTCGTTGAGCCGCACGATCGCCGCTCCGAGCAACGCGTTCTTGTCGGGGAAGTGCCGGTACAGCCAGCCCCGCGACACCCCGGCGACCTCGGCGACCTCGGACACCGTCGTCGACCGGATCCCCTTGGCGCGCAGGCATACCTCGGCTGCGTCGATGAGCCGGTCCCGCACGGTCTTGACCCCCGGCCGGGGTGCGGTGGCGCTCGTCAACGGAGGGCTCCTGTTCGTTTCGCAGCGCGATGGGTGAGACCAGTGCATTCTGCCCGTTGGCAGACGGTACCGTGTGGCCTAATGGTGGTAGACACTTTCCGAAGTCTGTTCACTCACGGATCGAGGTAGCCAACGATGGCGGAGACACTCCAACAGCTCATCCGGGCGAGGGCCGACCTCGACACGGTCGCCGTCCGGTACGGCGACGCATCGTGGACGTGGCGCGAGCACGTCGCCGCCGCACGCGACCACGCCGCCGCCGTCATCGCCGCGACCGATCCAGCGCGGCCCATGCACGTCGGCGTGCTGATGGGCAACACGCCCGAGATGCTGACGGCACTGGCCGCCGCCGCCCTCGGCGGTTACGTGCTGTGCGGGATCAACACCACGCGCCGCGGGGAGGCAATCGCCCGCGACGTCGGCCGCGTCGACTGCCAACTGCTGCTGACCGACCCCGAGCACCGCCATCTGCTCGACGGCCTCGACCTGCCCGGCGTCGTCGTCCTCGACGTCGGCACCGGCGAGTGGGCCCGGCGGGTGAGCGAGGCGCCGGCCTTGGTGCCGCACCGCGAAGTCGTCCCCGACGACACCTTCATGATGATCTTCACCTCGGGGACCAGCGGCGAGCCCAAGGCCGTCGAGGTGCCGCACGCGATGGTGCTCTTCGCCGGCAGCGCCCTGGTGCAGAAGTACGGCCTCGACGGGTCCGACGTCTGCTACCTGGCCATGCCGCTGTTCCACTCCAACGCCGTCTACGCGGGCTGGAGCGTCGCGGTCGGTGCGGGTGCAGCCATGGTCCCCGCGGCGTTCTCGGCGTCGCGGTTCCTGCCCGACGTGCGTCGCCACGGGGTCACCTACATGAACTACGTCGGCAAGCCGCTGGCCTACATCCTGGCCACCGCGGAGCAGCCCGACGACCACGACAACACGCTGCGGATCGCCTTCGGCAACGAGGCCGCCGACCGCGACATCGACGAGTTCGGCCGCCGCTTCGGCTGCGCGGTGTGGGACGGCTTCGGTTCGACGGAGACCGCGGTCATCATCACCCGGCCCGACGGCTGCCCCGCGGGGTCGATCGGCCAGGGCTTTCCCGGGGTCGCCGTCTACGACCCGGAGACGCTCACCGAGTGTGCCGTCGCCCGGTTCGACGAGAGCGGGGCGCTGGCCAATGCCGACGAGGCGACGGGGGAGTTGGTCAACACCAGCGGCAGCGGGCTCTTCCGCGGGTACTACAACGATCCCGGGGCCACCGACCAGCGGTTGCGCCACGGGATGTACTGGTCCGGTGACCTCGCCTACCGGGACGCCGAGGGCTGGATCTACCTCGCCGGCCGCACGGGCGACTGGATGCGCGTCGACGGGGAGAATCTGACGACGGCTCCCATCGAGCGAATCCTGTTGCGGCTCAACGTCATCAGCCGCGTCGCGGTGTATCCGGTGCCCGACGAGTACGTCGGCGACCAGGTGATGGCCGCGCTCGTACTGCGTGACGGCGCCACCCTGACCCTCGAGGAGTTCGAGGCGTTCCTCAGTGCTCAGCGCGACATGTCACCGAAGGCCTGGCCCCGCTACGTCTGGATCGCCGACGACCTGCCCACCACGGCGACCAACAAGATCCTCAAGCGGGAGCTGGTCGCCCGCGGCGTCGACCCGGCGGGCCGCGTGCTGTGGCGCCGGGACCGCACCCGCTACGGCGCGGTGGTCCCGGCCGACCACTGAGCAGGGCGGAATAGGCCCCGGTGTGCATGCGTTTATGACTCTGACGGCTGACCTGGCATAATCGTCCGTCGACCCCTCGGTTCCGGTTCACGTTCGCAGATCAGGTCAGGATCTCGGGCGACCCGGCGGCCACCGATAGAAGAGGACCAACATGAAATCGGGTATTCACCCCAACTACGTAGAGACCAGCGTCGTCTGCGGCTGTGGAAACACCTTCCAGACGCGTAGCACCAAGGAGAGCGGCCACATCGTGGTCGAGGTCTGCTCCCAGTGCCACCCCTTCTACACCGGCAAGCAGAAGATCCTCGACAGCGGCGGCCGTGTTGCACGCTTCGAGAAGCGTTACGGCAAGCGTGCCGGTGCCGGCGAGAAGGCTGCCACCGACAAGTAGCTGTCCCATCGGCGCCCGTCCTGTCGCATTCGTCGACGGGATCGGGCGCCGATTGCGTTTTCCGGTCAAGGTTTGCTCGAGAAGGAGAGAGGCACGATGGCGGCCACCGATGCGGCGACCAGGGTCGACGCGCTCCTCGCCGAACACGCCGACCTCGAAACCCAACTCTCGGACCCGGCGCTACACGCCGACGCCGGCGCGGCCCGCAGGGTGGGCCGCCGGTTCGCGCAGCTCGCGCCGATCGTGTCCACCCACCGCAAGCTGGAGACCGCGCGCGGTGACCTCGAGGCGGCCAACGAGCTTGCCGCGGAGGACTCGTCCTTCGCCGCCGAGGTGCCCGGGCTGACCGCCCGCGTGGCCGAACTCGAACAGCAGCTCAGCGACCTGCTGGCCCCGCGCGACCCGCACGACGCCGACGACGTCGTCATGGAGGTGAAGTCGGGGGAGGGCGGCGAGGAGTCTGCGCTGTTCGCCGCCGATCTCGCCCGCATGTACATCCGGTACGCCGAGCGGCACGGCTGGAACGTCACCGTGCTCGACGAGACCTTCTCCGATCTCGGCGGCTACAAGGACGCCACCCTCCAGATCGCCAGCAAGGGCGACACGGCCGACGGGGTGTGGTCCCGCCTCAAGTTCGAAGGCGGCGTGCACCGCGTGCAGCGGGTCCCCGTGACCGAGTCCCAGGGTCGTGTCCACACCTCCGCGGCCGGCGTGTTGGTCTACCCCGAGCCGGAGGACGTCGCCGCGGTCCAGATCGACGAGTCCGACCTGCGCATCGACGTCTACCGGTCCTCGGGCAAGGGTGGTCAGGGCGTCAACACCACCGACTCCGCGGTCCGCATCACCCACCTGCCCACGGGCATCGTCGTCACGTGCCAGAACGAACGGTCGCAGCTGCAGAACAAGGCCCGCGCGATGATCGTGCTGGCCGCCCGTCTGCAGGCGCTGGCGGAGGAGCAGGCGTCCGCGGACGCGTCGGCCGACCGCGCCAGCCAGATCCGCACCGTCGACCGCAGCGAACGCATCCGGACCTACAACTTCCCCGAGAACCGGATCACCGACCACCGCGTGGGATTCAAGGCGCACAACCTCGACCAGGTCCTCGACGGGGACCTCGACCCGGTGTTCGACGCGTTGGCCGCCGCCGACCGGCAAGCAAGGCTGCAGGAGACATGACGCGCCTGCGGCGGGCCGTCGACGATGCGGCCCGCACGCTAGCGCAGGCGGGAGTCGACAGCGCCCACGTCGACGCCGAACTGCTCGCCGCGCACGTCGCCGGCGTGGATCGCGGAAAGCTTCGGTTCCACGATCCCGACGAGGATTTCTTCGACCGCTTCGACGCGATCGTCGACGCCCGCGCGAGTCGGATTCCCCTGCAGCACCTCACCGCCACCGCGGCCTTCGGTCCGTTGCTGCTCACCGTGGGACCCGGGGTCTTCATCCCGCGGCCCGAGACCGAGGCGCTGCTGGAATGGGCATGCAGGCAACGACTTCCCGACGCACCGGTCGTGGTGGACCTGTGCACCGGGTCGGGGGCGCTGGCCGCGGCCCTGGCGCAGGCGACGCCCGGCGCCCACGTCATCGCCGTCGAGGACTCGGCCGACGCGCTCGCGTACGCCCGGCGCAACTGCGCCGGACGCGACGTCGAGCTCGTCGAGGCGGACGTCACGGCCCCCGGCCTGCTCGCCGAGCGCGACGGCACCGTCGACCTGCTGGTGTCGAACCCTCCGTACATCCCCGACGGCGCCGAGCTGGATCCCGAAGTCGCCGAACATGATCCGGCCCACGCGCTCTTCGGCGGGGCCGACGGAATGCGGGTCATCGAGCCGATCGTCGCCCTGGCCGCGCGGCTGCTGCGCCCCGGTGCATGCGTCGGCATTGAGCACGACGACGAGACGGCGGCGGCGACCGTCGCCCTCTTCGAACGATCCGGCGCCTTCGCCGACGTGACGTCGCGTCGGGACCTCGCCGGTCGCCCCCGGTTCGTCACCGCCACGAGGAAGGGTCCAGGCTAGAGACCATGAGTGAGACGTTCGACTGCGCGGACGAAACCCAGCGGCCCAACGGCATCGCGTCGGCGATCAGCGCGCTCAAGGGCGGGCGCCTCGTGGTGATGCCCACCGACACCGTCTACGGCATCGGCGCCGACGCGTTCGACGGCGCCGCGGTCGCCGCCCTGCTGGCCGCCAAGGGCCGTGGCCGGGACATGCCGGTGCCGGTGCTCGTCGGGTCCTGGCACACGATCGACGGACTGGTGTACTCCGTCCCCGACTCGGCCCGCGAGCTCATCCGCGCGTTTTGGCCCGGAGCGTTGAGTCTGGTGGTGCAACAGGCGCCGTCGTTGCAGTGGGACCTCGGCGACGCACAGGGCACGGTCATGCTCCGGATGCCGCTGCATCCCGTCGCGATCGAGCTGCTGCGCGAAGTCGGACCCATGGCCGTCTCGAGTGCCAACATCTCCGGCCGGCCCGCCGCCGTCACGGCCGCCGAGGCCCGCGATCAGCTCGGCGACCTGGTCGAGGTGTACCTGGAGGCAGGCCCGTCGGCCAACGGTGCCGCCTCCACGATCGTCGACCTGACCGGCGCCCAACCGCGGATTCTGCGCGAGGGTCCCGTGTCCGCCGCGGCCATCGCGACCGTGCTCGGAATCGACGCGGAGACGCTGACGGGCGTGACGCCGACCTAGGTCTCAGGTAGGTCCAGTACATTTCACCGGGTGGAGGGCCTGCTCGCGTTGTCGGACCGCGGTGCCGGTGTCCCATTGCGGGAGCTGGCCCTCGTCGGGCTCACCGCCGCGATCATCACCTACTTCGCGACGGGGTGGGTGCGCACGCTGGCCACCCGACTCGGGGCGGTCGCCTACCCCCGTCAGCGCGACGTCCACGTCCAACCGACGCCGCGGATGGGTGGCCTGGCCATGTACGTCGGCGTCGTGGCCGCCGTCCTGCTCGCCTCCCAGCTGCCCGCGCTGAACCGCGGGTTCGTGTACTCCTCCGGCATGCCCGCCGTGGTCGTGGCCGGCGGCCTGATCATGGTCATCGGACTGATCGACGACCGCTGGGGGCTGGACGCCCTGACCAAGTTCGCCGGCCAGATCACCGCCGCCAGCGTGCTGGTCACCATGGGCGTGGCGTGGAGCGTGCTGTACATCCCGTTCGGTGGCGTCGGGACCATCGTGCTCGACCAGGTGACGTCGATCCTGCTCACGCTGGCGCTCACGGTGTCGATCGTCAACGCGATGAACTTCGTCGACGGTCTCGACGGTCTCGCCGCCGGGCTGGGCCTCATCACCGCCGCGGCGATCTGCATCTTCTCCGTCGGGCTGCTCCGCGACCACGGCGGCGACGTGCTGTTCTACCCGCCCGCGGTGATCTCGGTGGTGCTCGCGGGCGCCTGCTTGGGCTTTCTGCCGCACAACTTCCACCCGGCGAAGATCTTCATGGGCGACTCGGGTTCGATGCTGATCGGGCTGATGCTGGCGGCGGCGTCGACCACCGCCGCGGGGCCGATCTCCCAGAACGCCTACGGCGCGCGCGACGTGTTCGCTTTGCTCTCGCCGTTCCTGCTGGTCGTCGCGGTGATGTTCGTGCCTGCCCTCGACATGTTGCTGGCCATCGTGCGGCGCACGCGCGCGGGCCGAAGCCCGTTCAGCCCCGACAAGATGCATCTGCACCACCGGCTGCTTCAGATCGGACACTCGCACCGACGCGTCGTCCTGCTGATCTACATGTGGGTCGGCATCGTCGCGCTGGGAGCCGCCAGCACGATCTTCTTCGACCCGCGATACACCGGGGCGGTGATGCTCGCTGCGATCGTCGTCGCCGTCGTCATCACCCTCATCCCACTGGTGCGGAGAAGTCGAGAAGCTCCCAGCCAGTTATCAGACTGAGCAGTACGACGCAAAGTAGTAGGACCCCGTTTTAGGGCGCCTACCATGTGGTAAGTTGCCTCCAGAACCCGAAAGACCTCGCGGGTTGCCGGCCCGGCCCGGCGGTTTTGAACAAGCCGTTCGGTAGCCGATGTACGACCGACAAAGGGAGCGACCCCTTGGGTGATTCCAGCGCGATCACCGCCCTCCGATACGCTCGTCGGGCACGCGCCGGATCATTGCTCGTCAAAGGGGACAGCTTCCGTGAGAGCGTGGATTGAGGTGAGTCAGTGACGACGCCAGCGCAGGACGCGCCGTTGGTGTTCCCATCCGTGGCGTTCCGGCCGATGCGACTGCTGATCGTTTGCGTGGCGCTCACCGCGGTCGCCGTGACGGCGTCCGCGTTCACCGGTCACGTCTTGTTCGGCGTCTTCTTCGGCGTCGGCCTCGGGCTTGGTCTGGTCAACGCGATGCTGGTGCGCAAGGCGGTCGAGTCCATCACCGCCTCGGATCATCCGCTGAAGAAGAAGATGGCGGTCAACTCCGCCATGCGCTTGCTGGTCATCACCGCCATCGCGCTGACGATCTCCATCGGCGCCAAGACGGTGTTCAAGAACAACGACGGACTCGGTGTGCTCTTCGGGCTCGCGATCTTCCAGGCCGTGCTCGTGATGAGCACCAGCATCCCCGTGATGAAGAAGATCCGCTCGAACGGACTAGACGTCGCAGAAGTGCCCGCATCGGAATCGAAGGATTGAGCAGACGGCAATGATTGAGACCTTCCTCGCCGCCGAAGGTGGAGCTCCGATTCACGTCGGAACCCACGAGTACGTATTCCAGTTCCTGGGCATGACGTTCAACGGCGACACCATCATCTCGACGGTGATCGCCGCGGTCATCGTCATCGCACTGGCCTTCTTCCTCAAGTCCAAGGTGACCTCGACCGGCGTCCCCGGCGGAGTGCAGTTGTTCTTCGAGGCCATCACCATCCAGATGCGCCAGCAGGTCGAGGCCGCGATCGGCATGAAGATCGCGCCGTTCGTGCTGCCGCTGGCCGTGACCATCTTCGTGTTCATCCTGGTGTCGAACTGGCTCGCGGTGCTGCCGGTGCAGTACGGCGGTTCCGACGGCGCGGCCGGTGAACTGATCAAGGCGCCGGCGTCGGACATCAACTACGTGCTGGCTCTCGCCGCGTTCGTCTTCATCTGCTACAACGCGGCGGGCATCTGGCGCCGCGGCGCCTGGGGCCACGCCAAGAAGTTGGTCAAGGGCCACGTCACGCTGATGGCGCCCATCAACATCATCGAAGAGCTGGCCAAGCCGATCTCGTTGGCACTGCGACTCTTTGGCAACATCTTCGCCGGTGGCATCCTCGTGGCGCTCATCGCGATGTTCCCCTGGTACATCCAATGGGCACCCAATGCCATCTGGAAGACGTTCGACCTCTTCGTCGGTCTGATTCAGGCCTTCATCTTCGCGCTGCTGACGATCCTGTACTTCAGCCAGTCGATGGAGCTCGACCACGACCACGAAGACGAGAACGAGAAAGCGCACCACTAGAAGCCAGCTCGACCCCCGTAGGACCAGCAGTCCTGGTGGCACCCCCACCAGCTCACAAGGAGGAAAAAGGAATGGATCCAAACGCCCTCATCACGGCCGGTGCTCTCATCGGCGGTGGACTCATCATGGGTGGCGGCGCCATCGGCGCGGGTATCGGCGACGGTATTGCCGGTAACGCACTGATCTCCGGTATCGCCCGGCAGCCCGAGGCGCAGGGCCGCCTGTTCACGCCGTTCTTCATCACCGTCGGTCTGGTGGAGGCTGCGTACTTCATCAACCTGGCGTTCATGGCGCTGTTCGTCTTCGCCACGCCGGGTCTGTCGTAGTCCGTCGGCATGGATGAACTGAGCGCGACGATCCTGGCGGCCAGCCAGGCCGCGGAAGCAGAAGGTGGTGGGGGTAACAACTTCCTCATCCCCAACGGCACCTTCTTCGTCATTCTGATCATCTTCTTGATCGTGCTCGGCGTGATCACGAAATGGGTTGTGCCACCGATCAGCAAGGTCCTCTCCGAGCGGGAGGCGATGCTGGCCAAGACCGCCGCAGACAGCCGCAAGTCGGCCGAGCAGGTCGCGGCGGCGCAAGCCGACTACGACGAGGCGATGGCCGGGGCGCGGAACACTGCGTCGTCGATCCGTGACGAGGCCAGGACGGCCGGCCGTCAGGTGATCGACGAGAAGCGGGCCGAGGCCAGCGGAGAGGTTGCGGAGACCGTGCGCGAAGCGGACGAACAACTGTCCGAACAACGTTCGTCGACGCAGTCCACCCTCGAATCGTCGGTGGACGGGCTGTCCACCACGTTGGCGAGCCGCATCCTCGGCGTCGACGTGAACTCAGGCGGGAGCCGCTAAATGTCGACATTCATCGGTCAGCTGATCGGTTTCGCGGTCATCGTCTACATCCTGTGGCGTTTCGTCGTGCCCCCGGTGAAGGCGCTGATGCAGAAGCAACAGGACGCCGTCCGCACCGCGCTCGCCGAGAGCGAGGAGGCGGCCAAGAAACTCGCCGACGCCGACGCCATGCACCAGAAGGCGCTCAAGGACGCCGAGGCGCAGGCGGCCAAGGTGACCGACGAGGCTCGGCAGGACTCCGAGCGCATCGCAAGCCAGCTGGAGGAACAAGCGGTCGTCGAAGCAGAACGACTGAAGGCCCAAGGCGCGCAACAGGTTCAGCTCATGCGTCAGCAGTTGATTCGGCAACTGCGGCAGGGACTTGGCCAGGAGTCGGTCGACAAGGCCGACGCGCTGGTTCGGGCGCACGTGGCCGATCCCGCCGCCCAAGCGGCAACGGTCGACCGCTTCCTCGACGAGCTCGACCAGATGGCACCGTCCTCGGTGACGATCGAGACGGGTGTCTCGGCTCGGCTTCGTGCCGCCAGTCGGGCAGCCTTCGACGAACTCACCAAGGCGTTCGACGACGTCGCAGGCAACCTGCAGTCGCCGGGTCTGACCACCGTCGCCGACGAACTCTCCGGCGTGGTGGGCGTGCTCGTCGCCGAGCCCACCCTCACCAGGCACCTCACCGAGCACAACGACGACGCCGACGCCAAGGTGCGTCTGGTCGACCGGTTGTTCTCGGGCAAGGTCGACGAGCACACGCTCAAGCTGCTGCGGACCGCCGTGTCCCAGCGGTGGTCGGCGGCGGCGGACTTCGTCGACGGCATCGAACATCTGGCCCGGCTGGCGCTCCTCAAGCGCGCCGAGATCGAGGACCAGGTCGACGAGGTCGAGGAGCAGCTGTTCCGGTTCGGCCGGGTGCTGGATTCCGAGCCGCGCCTGACCGCGCTGCTGAGCGACTACACGACGCCGCTGGACGGTCGACTCGCGCTGTTGGACAAGGTCCTCGAGGGATCGGGCGTCGACGGCACGGCCGCGGCCCTGCTCAAGCAGACCATCGGCCACCTGCGTGGCGAACGCGCCGACGAAGCCGTGGTGGACCTCGCCGAGCTGGCGGTGGCCCGCCGTGGCGAAGTCGTCGCCCACGTCAGCGCGGCCGCCGAGCTGACCGATGCCCAGCGCGACCGGCTCGGTGAACTGCTGACCCGGATCTACGGCCACCCGGTGTCGGTCCAGCTGAACGTCGATCCCGAGGTGCTCGGTGGCCTCTCGATCACCGTCGGCGACGAAGTGATCGACGGTTCCATCGCATCCCGGCTGGCGGCGGCACAAACCCAGCTGCCCGACTGACCCACAATCCAATCAAGAGGTAGGAAGACCAGAACATGGCAGAGTTGACAATCTCCGCTGCTGACATCGAAGGTGCCGTCGAGGAGTACGTATCCTCGTTCTCCGCCGACACCGAGCGCGAAGAGATCGGCACGGTCATCGACGCCGGCGACGGCATCGCCCACGTCGAGGGCCTGCCCTCGGTCATGACGCAGGAACTCCTCGAGTTCCCCGGCGGCGTGCTCGGTGTGGCATTGAACCTCGACGAACACAGCATCGGCGCGGTCATCCTCGGCGACTTCGAGAAGATCGAACAGGGTCAGCAGGTCAAGCGCACCGGCGAGGTGCTCTCGGTACCCGTCGGCGACGGATTCCTGGGCCGCGTGGTGAACCCGCTGGGGCAGCCGATCGACGGCCAGGGCGACATCGAGACCGACGTGCGACGCGCGCTGGAACTGCAGGCGCCCTCGGTGGTTCAGCGTCAGGGTGTCGAGGAGCCGCTGCAGACCGGCATCAAGGCCATCGACGCGATGACCCCCATCGGGCGTGGACAGCGTCAGCTGATCATCGGCGACCGCAAGACCGGTAAGACCGCGGTCTGCGTCGACACGATCCTCAACCAGCGCGACGCCTGGGCGACCGGCGACCCGAAGCAACAGGTGCGCTGCGTCTACGTCGCGATCGGTCAGAAGGGCACCACGATCGCCAGCGTCAAGCGCGCCCTCGAAGAGGGTGGCGCGATGGAGTACACCACCATCGTGGCGTCCCCGGCCTCTGACCCGGCCGGCTTCAAGTGGCTTGCGCCCTACACCGGTTCGGCCATCGGCCAGCACTGGATGTACGACGGCAAGCACGTCCTCATCGTCTTCGACGACCTGTCCAAGCAGGCCGACGCCTACCGCGCCATCTCGCTGCTGCTGCGTCGGCCGCCGGGCCGCGAGGCGTTCCCCGGCGACGTCTTCTACCTCCACTCCCGTCTGTTGGAGCGGTGCGCCAAGCTGTCCGACGAACTGGGCGGTGGATCGATGACCGGGCTGCCGGTGATCGAGACCAAGGCCAACGACATCTCGGCGTTCATCCCGACCAACGTCATCTCCATCACCGACGGCCAGTGCTTCCTGGAGTCCGACCTGTTCAACCAGGGCGTGCGACCGGCCATCAACGTCGGTGTGTCGGTGTCGCGCGTCGGTGGTGCCGCACAGATCAAGGGCATGAAGGAAGTCGCCGGCTCGTTGCGACTGGATCTGTCGCAGTACCGGGAGCTGGAGTCCTTCGCGGCGTTCGCCTCCGACCTGGACCCGACGTCGAAGGCGCAGCTGGAACGCGGCAGCCGGCTGGTGGAGCTGCTCAAGCAGCCCCAGTACAGCCCGCTGTCGGTCGAGCAGCAGGTCATCGCGATCTTCCTCGGCACCAAGGGCCACCTGGATTCGGTGCCCGTCGAGGACGTGCAGCGCTTCGAGGCCGAGTTCCTCGAGCACGTCAAGGCCAGCCACGAGGACATCTTCGACGGCATCCGGGAAACCAAGAAGTTCCCGGAAGAGGCTCAGGAGAAGCTGACCGGGATCGTCAACGAGTTCAAGAAGGGCTTCGCCGCCACTGACGGCAGCTCCGTCGCCGTCAACGAGGCCGACGCCGAGGCGATGGACGAAGACGACGTCGAGAAGGAATCGGTCAAGGTCCGCAAGCCGGCGCCGAAGAAGAAGTAGGTAGGAGACATGGCAGCCACACTGCGCGAGCTACGCGGGCGCATCCGCTCCGCCGGGTCGATCAAGAAGATCACCAAGGCCCAGGAGCTGATCGCCACGTCGCGGATTGCCAAGGCGCAAGCGCGCGTTCAGGCAGCTCGGCCGTACTCCGACGAGATCACCAACATGCTCACCGAGCTCGCGGGTGCCAGTGCGCTGGACCACCCGCTGCTCGTCGAGCGGGAGTCGCCCAAGCGCGCCGCTGTGCTCGTCGTGTCCTCCGACCGGGGGCTCTGCGGGGCCTACAACGCCAACGTGTTGCGGCAGTCCGAAGAGCTCTTCGCGCTGCTGCGGGACGAGGGCAAGACTCCCGTGATCTATGCGGTGGGTCGAAAGGCGCTGGGCTACTACAGCTTCCGTCAGCGTGAGGTGAAGGACTCCTGGACCGGCTTCTCCGAGCGGCCGACCTACGAGCAAGCCCGCGAGATCGCCGACGTCCTCGTCGCGGCCTTCATGGCCGGCGTCGACGACGACGACGAGAACGCGGGAGACGACGGGATCCTGGGCGTCGACGAAATCCACATCGTCTTCACGCAGTTCAAGTCGATGCTCTCGCAGTCGGCCGTCGCACTGCGGATCGCTCCGATGGTGATCGAGTACGTCGGCGAGCAGGAGAACGACGGTCCGCAGACGCTGTTCTCCTTCGAGCCGAATGCCGAGGCCCTGTTCGACGCGCTGTTGCCGCGCTACATCGCCACTCGCGTGTACTCGGCGCTGCTGGAGGCCGCGGCGTCGGAGTCCGCGTCGCGTCGCCGGGCGATGAAGTCGGCCACCGACAACGCCGACGATCTGATCAAGGCGTTGACGCTGGAGGCCAACCGCGAGCGCCAGGCTCAGATCACCCAGGAAATCAGCGAGATCGTCGGTGGCGCCAACGCGCTCGCCGACGCCAAGTAGCCCTACACACATCCCCGGAAGCGAAGAGAAGCGAAGAGACAATGACTGCCACCGCAGAAGATTCCAAGACCGCTGGTCGCGTGGTCCGCATCACCGGCCCGGTCGTCGACATCGAATTCCCGCGTGGCTCGGTGCCCGAGCTGTTCAACGCGCTGCACGCCGAGATCACCTACGAGCAGATGGCCAAGACGCTGACGCTCGAGGTTGCCCAGCACCTCGGTGACAACCTGGTGCGCACCATCTCGATGCAGCCCACCGACGGTCTGGTGCGCGGTGTCGAGGTCACCGACACCGGCCGGTCGATCTCCGTGCCCGTGGGCGACGGCGTCAAGGGACACGTGTTCAATGCCCTCGGCGACTGCCTGGACGACCCCGGCTACGGCGAGGACTTCGACCACTGGTCGATTCACCGCAAGCCGCCGCCCTTCGCCGAGCTCGAGCCCAAGACCGAAATGCTCGAGACCGGTCTGAAGGTCGTCGACCTGCTCACGCCGTACGTTCGTGGTGGCAAGATCGCCCTGTTCGGTGGTGCCGGCGTCGGCAAGACGGTGCTCATCCAGGAGATGATCAACCGCATCGCCCGCAACTTCGGTGGTACCTCGGTGTTCGCCGGCGTGGGGGAGCGCACCCGTGAGGGCAACGACCTCTGGGTCGAGCTCGCCGATGCCGACGTCCTCAAGGACACCGCCTTGGTGTTCGGCCAGATGGATGAGCCGCCAGGCACGCGTATGCGCGTCGCCCTCTCGGCCCTGACCATGGCGGAGTACTTCCGCGATGAGCAGAACCAGGACGTGCTGTTGTTCATCGACAACATCTTCCGGTTCACGCAGGCCGGCTCCGAGGTCTCCACACTGCTCGGCCGCATGCCGTCGGCGGTGGGTTACCAGCCCACCCTGGCCGACGAGATGGGCGAGCTGCAGGAGCGCATCACCTCGACCCGTGGTCACTCCATCACCTCGATGCAGGCCGTCTACGTGCCCGCGGACGACTACACCGACCCCGCCCCCGCGACGACGTTCGCTCACCTGGACGCCACCACGGAACTCTCCCGTGCGGTGTTCTCGAAGGGCATCTTCCCGGCGGTGGACCCGCTGGCGTCCAGCTCGACCATCCTCGACCCGGCCGTGGTCGGCGACGAGCACTACCGCGTCGCCCAGGAAGTCATCCGAGTTCTGCAGCGCTACAAGGACCTTCAGGACATCATCGCCATCCTCGGCGTCGACGAACTCGCCGAAGAGGACAAGCAGCTGGTGAACCGGGCGCGTCGCATCGAGCGCTTCCTGAGCCAGAACATGATGGCGGCCGAGCAGTTCACCGGCCAGCCCGGTTCGACCGTGCCGCTCAAGGAGACCATCGAGGCGTTCGACAAGCTGACCAAGGGTGAGTTCGACCACCTGCCCGAGCAGGCGTTCTTCCTCATCGGCGGCCTCGACGACTTGGCCAAGAAGGCCGAGACCTTCGGCGCCAAGCTGTGACGATCGTTCCGAGCCGAAAGGTGGTGACCGATGGCTACTGAAATTCACGTCGAGATCGTGGCCGTCGAGCGCGAATTGTGGTCGGGTGACGCGACATTCGTGTTCACCCGCACCACGGCCGGCGAGATCGGCATCCTGCCTCGGCACATCCCGCTGGTAGCCCAGCTGGTCGACGACGCCATGGTGCGCGTCGAGCGGGAGGGCGAGGACGACCTTCGTATCGCCGTCGACGGAGGATTCCTCTCCGTCACCGACGAAGCCGTCCGGATCCTGGTCGAGAACGCGCAGTTGGAGTCGGAGATCAACGCCGACGAAGCCAAGCAGGACGCCGAGTCCGACGACGAGCGCACGGCAGCGTGGGGTAGGGCGCGGTTGCGCGCGCTCGGCGAGCTCGACTGATTTCGCGATGAGCGCGTCCATGATCACCATGGTCGCGCTGATCGGCGTGTTGTTGCTGGTCGTCCTGGCGTTGTCGTACCGGCTGTGGAAGTTGCGTCAGGTGGGCGGTTCGGCCGCCATCCTGCGTGACGTACCCGCCGTCGGTGGCCACGGGTGGCGGCATGGAGTGGTGCGCTACCGCGGCGGCGAGGCTGGCTTCTACCGGCTGTCGAGCCTGCGGTGGTGGCCGGACCGTCGACTGTCGCGACGCGGCATCGACGTGGTGTCCCGGCGGGCTCCGCGGGGCGACGAGTTCGACATCATGAGCGCCGAAATCGTCGTGCTCGAACTTCGCGACACCGGCGCCGACCGGCGGGGATACGAGATCGCCCTGGACCGTGGCGCCCTGACTGCGTTCACGTCGTGGCTGGAGTCGCGCCCGTCTCCGCGCGCCCGCCGCCGGCAGAACTAGGCCTTCGCTCCGCCGGGCTGCCACAGCACGTCACCCTCGGGGTTCGCGACCCGCGAGAGAATGAACAGCAGGTCAGAGAGCCGGTTTAGGTACTTGGCCGGCAGCACGTTGACCGAGTCGCCGTGGGCGTCGACCGCCCGCCACGCCGACCGCTCCGCCCGCCGGGTCACCGTCCGTGCCACGTGCAGCAGTGCCGACAACGCGGTGCCACCCGGCAGGATGAACGAATTCAACGCGGGCAGTGGCTCGTTGAACTCGTCGCACCACGCCTCCAGCCGGTCGACGTACTCCTGCTTGACCCGCAGTGGCGGGTACTCGGGGTTCTCCACCACCGGTGTGGACAGGTCGGCACCGGCGTCGAAGAGGTCGTTCTGAACTTGGCGGAGGACGCCGAGCACCCGTTCGTCGGGGGCACCCATGGACACGGCGACGCCGATGGCGGCATTCGCCTCGTCGCAGTCGGCGTACGCCTCGAGGCGAGGGTCGTTCTTGGACACCCTGCTGAAGTCGCTCAGCCCGGTCGATCCGTCGTCGCCGGTGCGGGTGTAGATGCGGGTGAGGTGGACTCCCATGCCAAAACCGTACCGGCCTGACTGGCGGAAAAGGTTCTAGCTGGCCTGCGCTGTTTACACTTGGCCGCGTGAGCGAGCGATTCGTAGTGACCGGTGGTACCCGGTTAGCGGGCGAAGTTGCCGTCGGGGGTGCCAAGAACAGCGTGTTGAAGTTGATGGCAGCGGCGTTGTTGGCCGAGGGCACCAGCACCATCACGAACTCTCCCGACATTCTCGACGTTCCCCTGATGGCCGAGGTGCTTCGAGGTCTGGGTGCCAACGTCGAGATCGAGGGCGACACGGTCCGCATCACCTCGCCCGACGAGCTGAAGTACGACGCCGACTTCGCCGCCGTCCGCCAGTTCCGGGCGTCGGTGTGCGTGTTGGGTCCGTTGGTCGGGCGGTGCAAGAAGGCGAAGGTGGCCTTGCCCGGCGGAGATGCGATCGGATCGCGGCCGCTCGACATGCACCAGGCGGGGCTGCGCCAACTCGGCGCGCGATGCAACATCGAGCACGGATGCGTCGTCGCGGAGGCCGACCACCTGCGCGGCGCGGAGATCCAACTGGAGTTCCCGTCAGTGGGCGCCACCGAGAACATCCTGATGGCGGCTGTCCTCGCGGAGGGCGTCACCACCATCCACAACGCGGCACGCGAACCCGACGTCGTCGATCTCTGCACGATGCTCACCCAGATGGGTGCGCAGATCTCCGGTGCGGGCTCGTCGACGATGACCATCACCGGCGTCGACCGACTGCATCCCACCGAACACCGCGTAATCGGAGACCGCATCGTCGCGGCGACCTGGGGGATAGCGGCGGCGATGACGCGGGGCGACATCTCGGTCACCGGAGTCGATCCGCAGCACCTGCAGTTGGTGCTCCACAAGCTCCACGACGCAGGGGCCACCGTCACGCAGCACGACAACGGGTTCCGAATCGTGCAGTACGAGCGGCCCAAGGCCGTCAACATGGCGACCTTGCCGTTCCCAGGATTCCCAACGGACTTGCAGCCCATGGCAATCGGGCTCGCATGCATCGCCGACGGAACGTCGATGATCACCGAGAACGTGTTCGAGGCTCGCTTCCGCTTCGTGGAGGAGATGATCCGACTCGGCGCCGACGCGCGGACCGATGGCCATCACGCGGTGGTGCGTGGCATCCCGCAGCTGTCTAGTGCGCCGGTCTGGGCCTCGGACATCCGAGCGGGCGCCGGCCTGGTGCTGGCCGGACTCGTCGCCGATGGCGATACCGAGGTGCACGACGTGTTCCACATCGATCGCGGCTACCCGTTGTTCGTGGAGAACCTGGTCAGTTTGGGCGCGGAGATCGAGCGAGTACGCTAGGACCAGACGGCCGGCGCAGCGACGCCAAGCCTCTGACCAGCGGATTTGACTTCGCTACGAACGAAGTCCTAATCTAATCGAGTTGCCCCAGTCAAGGGGGACAGAGAAGTTTGACTCGCTGGCTCGGATAGTTTAAGCTGGCAGGGTTGCCCCGAAACGGGGAACTTCTACACAATCTAGTCTGTTGTTTGAGAACTCAATAGTGTGTTTGGTGGTTTTTGTTTGTTGTTTTTGGCCATCTTGGTGGGGGACTTCCCGTCTTCCTGCTGTTGGGATGGTTTTGTTTTTTTTGCCAGTTTTGACTGGTTGTTGGATATCGGATTTCTCTGATTTGCGATGCACCTGGTTTTGCCGGGTTGTTTTTGTTTGG
>NZ_JACKTL010000022.1 GCF_025822245.1 Mycolicibacterium hodleri | reverse complement strand
AAGGCCCGCTCCCGGACCTCCGGCTCGATCTTCTTCGGCATAATCGCCATCCTTCCTAACTCAGAAGGAAACGGCACAAAACTGGGGGTGATTCAGGGTGATGGTTGGAGAAGCCACCCGGTGATCTCGATTCCGGCCAGTGGTTGTGCTTCGGGGTATTCGTCTAGCTCCAGGTCATCGAGATGGATGAAGGTTTGGCGGGTTGGCGCGATGTTGTCGTGGCGCATTCGATTGATGAAGCGGACGGTTTGTATGCCGGCGCGGTCGTCGAGGCTGGCGGCGCGGGCGTCCTGGTCGATGTAGTCCCCGGCTGCTTCGCGGATGCAGGAGTGCAGGAAGTGGGTCCACTCTTCGAGGGCCGGGTTGTCGGCGACGAGGGGCAGTTCGAGGTGTGGGACGCGGGGCACGGAGCACTGGGCGAGGTCGCGGGGTTGTGTGAGGGGAAACGCGTGATTGTCGCGGGTTACGACGTAGCCCGGTGCCGGACCGATGTCGGTGGGGATGTACCAACCGGTGGCGGTGACGTTTGGCATGGGCTCCAGGTAGAGGTGCGGATGGGTGCTGAAGTGGCCGAAGACGTGCCGCTGCTCTGCGATACCGGCCCCGCTCATCTGGGCGATGAAGTCAGCGATGAGGTCAGCGGTCTGTGCGTCGAGGGGGTGCATCGTTGGGGCGGTCATCGTGTCACCTTTGCTCTTGAGGCGGGTACTGATGTGAAGAGTAGGGGGCCATGACGGGCAGTTGGGCGAAGGTGGATACCGGGAAACCCCGATTAAGCGGCGTTTGAGGTGCAGTGACGCCATGTCCCCGTTGTGGTGCAGCTATTGCGGAATCGGTTCGGCTAGCGCCGGGTGGATCGGTCACTGCGCATCTGAGGATTTGCTGATGGAATAAACTCTCTGGAGTTTTGTCGAAAAGTCGGTGGAATGGTGGCGGCTTTTCCCGGCGTGTGGGTCCCGTGGCCTCCAGGGGAGTAATAGCGACCTGGGCGGATGTCATCGGCCGGTCGGTTGTCGGGGACATGACGGTGACACGTCCCCCGCCGCATCCTCGGTTTGCGGGTGCTTGAACGCCTGGTCAGGAGTGCTTTCCGGTTCGTGACTGTGCACCGATGAATTCGTGTTCCATCCACGGGTCCGGAATACGTCCTGGTCGGAGACGGTCACCGTGTGTGGTGGGGTGTCCAGTCGCGGGGAAGCGGAAGGGGCAGCTCCGACGAGTGGCGGGGACAGCCCGGAGCAAACGGTTCGGGGAAGGTGGCGGTGATGCACGGACGCCCGGACAGGGTGTTCGTAAGTTCCTCCATCTACGGGCGTGTCGGCTTGAATGCGGCGCGAGATGGCCGTGGAAGCGTTGATCCGTAGGCGTTTCGGGCTGCCCTCGGATGGATCAGTGGCGGGCCCGACGCGCTAACTGCTCGGGGTCGACGATGAGGATGGTCTTGCCGGTGACGCGGATCCACCCGCGGTCGGCGAAGGTGGACAGGGCCTTGTTGACGGTCTCGCGTGAGGAGCCGACGAGCTGGGCGATCTCGGACTGGGTGAGGTCGTGGTCGATGCGCAGTGCGTCGCCGGCGCGGACCCCGAACCTTTGAGCCAGGTGCAGGAGTTGGCCGGCTACGCGGCCGGGGACGTCGGTGAAGATGATGTCGCACAGGACGTCGTTGGTGCGGCGTAGACGGCGGGCCAGCACACGGAGGAGTTGCTCGCCGATCTCGGGATGGGTGCGGATCCAGTGGCCGAGGGCGGCGCGGTCGACGGTGACGGCCTCGATATGGGTCAGGGTGGTCACGGTGGAGGTGCGTGGGCCGGGGTCGAAGAGGGCCAGCTCGCCGAACATGTCCGCGGGCCCCATGATGGCGATGAGGCTTTCGCGGCCGTCGGCGGTGCAACGGCCGATCTTCACCTTTCCGTCGATGATGATGTAGAGCCGGTCGCCGGGATCGCCTTCGGCGAAAATGGTGTGCCCGTCCGGGAATTGGACCGCATCGAGCTGGTCGGTGAGGGTGGCCACGGTGTCGTGGGCGAGGCCTTGGAATATGCCGGCTCGGGCCAGGACCTCGATGCCGTGCATGGTCTACCTCCGGTGTAGGCGCAGTCGTAGCGCGTCCGGCTTGAGGGTAAGGGTCTCGGAGACCTTGAGCTGGTAGCCGCGCTCGGGTTCGAGGGTGAACTGGTGCAGGACGGCGGCCAGGGTCAGCATGATCTCGTGGAGGGCGAACTGGCGGCCGATGCAGGCGCGGGCCCCGGTGCCGAAGGGCTTGTAGATGTGCGGGGGCAGGGCGCGGATGTTGTCGGGCAGGAAGCGGTCGGGGCGGAACTGATCGGCGTCGTCGCCCCAGGTGGCGGTGTCGCGGTGTGCGGCGAGTAGGAGGACGAAAACCCAGTCGCCCTTGTCGAATTGGTACTGGCCGTCGCCGATGGCGGTGGTTGTTTTGGCTTGCCGGAAGTAGCCGGGCGCGACAGGCCACAGGCGCAGCGTTTCGTCGACGATGCGGCGCAGGTAGCGCAGACGGGCTACGTCGTCGAAGGCGATGTCGGGGACGGACCGCTCGGGCCAGCGCTGGTCGATCTCGGCCTGGGCTTCGGCGGCGATGTCGGGATGGTTGGCCAGGTAGTGCAGGGCGAAGCCGATGGCGTTGGCGGAGGTTTCGCTGCCGGCGACGAGCAACGTCAGGATCTGGTTGGTGATGTTGGCGTCGTCGAGGGTCGCGCCGGTGGCGGGGTCGGCGGTGTTGAGCATGTAGTCGAGCATGTCGGCGGGGCCGGTGTGGGGGCCGGCGTTGCGGCGGTCGTTGATGATGGTGGCGATCTGCTCGCGCAGCCACTTCTTGTCCTGCTGATGCTGTTGGCGTTGGCCTTTGCCGAAGAGCTTCTCGTAGAACGGGATGGCGTCGGTGCGGCGGTTGGCGTATTTGAGCTCGCGCAGCACGGTAGTGATGAAGGGGTCGTCGCTGGTGTCGTCGAGCTTGTTGAAGGAGTGGCCGATGCCGGCGCGGGCGACGATTTCGGTGGTGAGCCTGTTGGATTCGGCGGGGACGTCGATCCAGGCGTCGGTGTCGGCGCGGCTGCTCCAGGCGTCGACCAGTTCGGCGACGGTGGCGGTCATGGTGGGGTGGTAGGACTCCATGGCGGCTTTGGTGAACGCCGGCATGAGGATGGCGTGTGCTGCGGCCCAGTTGGGTTCGTGGTTGTAGGCGGTGAAGAGGCCGTCGCCGGCGACGGGGCGCAGCTTGCGCAGCGAGTGCCCGACGTGCTTCTCCCAGCGGGTTTCGTCGTTGACGTCGTTGATGAGTCCGGTGTCGGACAGGACGATGACGGGGAAGTCGAAGATGCGTTGTTCGACGATGCCGGGGTGGTCGGTGATGTCGCGGGCCAGGCCTTGGCTGGGCTTGGCGAGGTCGATGGTGAGCAGGTCGCCGAGGATCGGCAGGCGCCATCGGGGGTGCGGCAGGGGTGTGGTCGCCGTGGGGGTCATGGGTGTTCGCTCATCTCTGGCTGTCGGGTGGCGGCGGCTTCGGCGTGTGGCCACCATCGGGCAAGGCGGAGCAGCTCGGCCGTCTCTTCGTCGAGGTTGGTGGAACGGGAGTTGAGGACGACGCTGGCGTCGATGGGTGCGGGTGTGGCGCCGGCGGCTTTGGCCTGCACGGCGCGGGCGAGCTGCAGGGCGTCGATGGCGCCTTGGCGGTGCCGGGCCGGGACGTGGGTGGTGAAGTCCTCGGCTTCGGCCGGGGGAACGTCGTGGAAGTAGGGGCGCAGCTGCAGGATGGCGTCGCGGATTTGGACGGTCGTCTGGTGCAGATCCAGGGACGTCTTGCGGCGTGAGGGGTTGGGGGCGCGCAGTTCGAATGCGGCTTCGGGTACGGCGGTGATCATGGTGTCGCGCAGCGGTTGGAGTCGGCGCCAGTGGCGGCTGGTGACGTCGTAGCCGGCGCGGGCGAATGCGGCCAGCAGGAAGGGCATGGCGGCGAGGAAGTTCGCGCCGACGGATTCGGAGAAGAAGATGAAGCCGTGCAGGGTGATTCGGTAGTCGCGGCTGTAGAGCCAGCCCAGTTCTTCGAGCGCGGCGAGGATGGGCGCCTCGATGCTGGTGATGCCGATGGACAGGCCGATCATCAGGCCGCTGGCGGCGACGAGGCGTTCCTGTCGGCGAGCGGTGGGGCGGCGTAGCTCCCGGACGCACATGGTTGTCAGCTGGACGGCGAGCACGCACAGCAGCAGTACGTAGATGGCCCAGGCCAGCACGCTGGACCAGCCGCCGTAGACCTCTAGGGTTTGGCCGGCGTTGCGGGCGGGTGTGGCGGCGACGAAGAATCCGGCGGCCAGGACGACGGCGGCGAGGCGGTGGTAGCGCTGCCGGCGGCGTGCCTCTGCGTCGGAGAGTTGGGTCCACATGGTGATGAAGCCCATGAACTCGGCGGCGGTGAAGATCATCAGCGCGAGCGAGATCTGTTGTGCCGTCGTGACGGTCATGATTCCGGCGGACGCGAGGGCGTCTTGGACGGCTTGTTCGCGGATGAGGTTGGAGGCGAGCATGAACGCCAGGGTGTGGTTGAGGTAGCGCTCCCACTGGCTGTGGTTGAAGAAGACGTAGCGCAGGCCGACGACGGCGGCCATGAATGCCAGCAGCGGCCAGGCAAGGATGGCCGGGACGGTGGCGGTCATCGTCTCCGGAGGAACACGCCGCGCATCACCGACTGCTCGTCGGACACTTCGGCGGCCGCGATCATCAGGATGTGGGCGAACATTTCGGCGTCGCGTTCTTGGTCGGAGGCGTAGTCGGTGCGGCCGAGGACGGCCTGCACAGTTTCGGGGTCGATGGCAGGTAACACCCTGCGGCACAGATCTTCTTCGCGGTCCCGGTCGGCGCCGAACGCGCGGTTGCGGCCGTGGCCGAGCATCATGTGCCCGATTTCGTGCCCCACGATGTTGAAGACGTGATAGACGTGATACGGAGACGTGCCGATCTCATGCAGGATCAGGTCGTCGTGTTCGCGGGTGAGCCACAAACCGCAGGGGCTGCCGGCCAGTGCCGCGGTGTCGGTGGGGATCAGGTGGATTGGGCGGCCGCGCTGGGCTGCGAGGTTGGCGATGAAGACATCGAGGTCCCAGGGGACAGGGATGGGTAGCTCGCGTGCCATCGCGAGCATGTCCTCATTTGAGACCGCCATAGCTTCTATTCCCCGGTTGCCTGCACGGGCGGCAGCTGCTCCAGCTGCCGCGCATGGTCGACCATAGCCCGCAGGCTGTTGAGGGCCTGTGGGGTGAGTCCGGAGGCGCGCATGGCCAGGTCGCGGACGCCGGCGTCGCGCATGGCCTGGAGGAGGTTGAGCTGGGCGTCGATGTCGGGGTCGATGCCCGGGTCGACGAGGTAGGAGGGGGCGACGCCGAAGAATTGGGCGATCGCGCGCAGGTGTGTGACTGTGGGGTTGGTCTTGACGCCGGTGCGGAGCTGCCAGAGGTAGGCGGAGCTGATGGAGACGCCGGTCTTGCGGGTGATGGCCTCGGCGGCCGCGGCGTTGGACAGTGGCGGGTCGGACGGCTTGCGCATGGTGTCGAAGAGCTTGTTGAGCTTGATCGACAGCTCGGACAGCTCAGCGCTCTCGGACGCTGCTGCTTCAGCCAATGTACTCTCGTTTCATATGCCGACCCCGAACGTGTACTGATGTTACTACAGGGTCAGTAGCTTGGTGTTTGTGCTGTTCACAGGCCTGCTGCGGCGGGGTGGCGGGACGTCGGTGGAGGGTCTGGAGCCCGTCGAATCGGGTTTTCTGACGCCTCCGTTTACGTGAGTACACGTTGCGACCGTACAAAAGTATGGCTATAAATGGCGGCATGGTCAGAAAGTCGCCTCGTCTCCTGTCTCTGACGGCGCTCGGATCTCGCCGCGACAAGCCCACCGCGACCCAGGTCGTGCAGCTGCCCACGTCGGACTCCGACATGGCTCTGGTGCGCGGCTACTCCCGCGAGCTGAAGATCGCGTGCGACGAGCTGCATGACGATCCGTTCAACCCGATCGCACGCCAGGAGCTGATCCGGCTCATCCTGCAGGACAGCAAGAGCGCCGACGCGGCCAAGGAACGCCTGTACGCGGTGCCGGGCGCGTAGTTCGCCGCCACCGTTGCCAGCGGCAGGTGGGTTGATCCCGCCGTTGCCGATGAGGCGTGCCGGCGCCCGTGGGACCCGCGGTGTTGATCGCCGCTGGGCTGTCACCGCCCCCTGCCATACTGGGCACATCCGGTTGCGTGTCCGCAACCGATCGACACCCGGAGGGAGGCGTTTGACCATGACTACGTTCCGTGCGCGCGACATTGCGCGCTGGTTCATCGCGTGGGCGGAGAACGTCGATGCCGAGGTGTCGAACCTGAAGCTGCAGAAGCTGCTCTACTACGCCCAGGGCCACCGGCTCGGCGCGACCGGTGAGCCGCTGTTCAGCGATCCGATCCAGGCCTGGGCGCACGGGCCTGTGGTCGCTGAGGTGTACCACGCGTACAAGGACTACGGGAAGAATCCGATCGACCCCGACGTCGCGCTGGGTGAGGACTTCGACTGGGACGACTTCGCCGAGGTTTCGGATCTCCTCGGGGACGTGTGGGACCGTTACGGGTCGTTGGCAGCGTGGGCGCTGCGGGAGCGCACCCATCGCGAGGCTCCGTGGAAGGACGCGTTCGACGGCGACGCGCGTCATGTCCAGATCACCAACGAGGCAATCCGGTCGTACTTTTCCGGGCGACCTCTCTGAGGCGTGTCGGACAAGAAGTCGAAGCGCCGCGGGTCGGTCCCCGATCGTCGCGCTGACCCACAGCCTCCCAGTGACACCGACGAAATAGCGCTGTTGTCAGGGCATCCCGTGTTGTGCCTGCGGCACCTGCAAGCCGGGTGGGGGGTCGGTGAGCTGACGGATGCGCAGTGCCGAGAGTTCCTCGTGAAGTGGGAGAAGCGGGCCAAGCTCACCTGGAAGGAACTCGTCCAGCATCCCAAGCACGGTCTGGGATCGGAGTTCCTGCCCAGCGGCAAGTTCAAGACGTCGGCGCCCGAGGAACTCGAGCGCGACCGGTACATGGTGTTCCGGCATGAGGGCAACCTGCCGTTCGCCGGCTTCCGTGCGGGCGACACCTTCCATGTGCTGTGGATCGAGCGCCAGTACAACGACCTCTACGACCACTAGCCCCCACTAGCCCACGTCCTCTGGCGAGGTTCGCCACCTACGTCGGCCCGTTGGGTGCGGGCCAAGTGTAGGGACGTGTCGTTGCCGCTGGTGAGGTGGTGTGATCTGCCGGGATGGCCGATCAAAACTCGCCTATACAGGAAAACGAGCCCTCAAAACTCGCAATAATCCCAGGCAGCGGGACCGTACATTAGCTAATCGCGTTGTTACGATTTGCGTCATCTCAAGGAGGTGTCGCCGATGCGTAACCGCAATCCCAAGCCCTGTCCGCCGCACTCCGGGGTCCGGGCGCTCACGGTCCAGCAGCCGTGGGCCTGGGCCATCGTGTCCGCCGGCAAGACCACCGAAAATCGGACCCAGATGTGGTCCTTTCGAGGCCCACTGCTGGTGCACGCGGGGGCTCGTTGGTCCGAGCGCGGCGATCGCTCACCGCTGATCGAGCAGGCCGCCCAGGGGCGTTCACTGGCAGGCACCTTGGAAATGTCGGCCATCATCGGTATCGCCACACTGGTCGACTGCCACCTAGACGCGGGCTGCTGCAAGCCATGGGGTGAGTCGTCCTACGTCGAGCACGGCGGCCGACAGCGCCGCCGCGTCGTCCACCTGACCCTCGAAGATGCTCGACCGCTGCCGGAGCCGATCCCGTGCCGCGGGGCGCAAGGGCTATGGGTACCGCCAGCAGACATCGTGGAGCGCTGCGGAGTGACGCTGTGAGCGCCGGCGTGGACGTCGAGGCGCACCGAGCCGCGGTGCGCAGCGGTCTGGCGTGGCTCTACGACACCGAGCAACCCGAGAGGGCGATCCTGCAACATCACGGCGAAAGCCTTGTCTCCCAGGGCAACCGCAATGTGCGGTTCATTCCGTCCGGGTGGGCCGGACGGGTCGTAATCGTCGTCGACGTCACCAAGGTCGAATACGGGACAGACCCCCGGGCCCGCGGTCCGCTCAATCCGCTCGCCGCGGGGGAACTGGACGCCTTCACCGGGCTGCTGGCTGACCTCGCCCGCACCGTGGTGCACACCTGGAACGGTCACCCGGCCGCGACCGGAAGCCTGGCGCTGGCTGAGCCGGCGCACCCGTCGCTGCAAGCTGCGGTCTCGCGCTACCTCGCGGGCTGCCCCCGTCATCACACGACGCTGTGCCGGTGTGGCTGGTACGGCGAGGGCAACCGCCACGTCATCGGTGCGCGCGCCGTGCACCACCAACTCCAATCAGGCGCTGCCGCAGGAGATGTGCATGAGTGACCCACGTGGGCTGGGAGGGGAAACGGTGACCGGCGCGAACGCGATGTCGTTGTCAGACAGGTTCGGTGTCGGGCCCGGTCGCCACCGCCGCCACGCCGTGGACCTGCTGGAGGCGCTGCCGGCGATCGACGCCGGTGCGCGCGCCGGGCATACCGCAGGTGATGTCGCGGTGTTCGGGGTGTGCGGGGAACGGGTCACGTTGGCGCGTAAGTGGGGCCGGTTCGAGTACGGCAACCCGCACCTGAACTCGCGTCGCTGCGAGCGGTGCGGATGGATCGTGGCCCTGCACCACCACAGCATCGAGCACGAGATCGACTACTACCGAGCCGATCCCACCGACCGCGCATTGATCAGCAGCGGCGGGCACGATCCCGAGCTGCTGCCCAAGGTCCTTCGGGCTGTCCTGGCCTGGCATCAAGGCGAGGGCCTCGACCGGCCGGGGGCGGGGCTGGTCTCCGATCTGCTGGCCCACATCTGCCGGCATCGCCCCATCGGGGTCATCTGCGCCGGCTGCTGGGACGGCGGCATTGAGGAGGCGCACGGCCCAGGGGTGACGGTGTGCCCGCAGTCGGTCGTGGCGTGCTGGTCGTGCACCTTCGTCGCCGGGGCGTGGGCCGGCGAGCACGAAGACACGATCGGGTCCGCAGAGTGCGTGGTCGCTGCGCCGTGCTCGGTGCTCACTGCGGTCGCAACCCACCACCACATCCCCATTGCCGCAGGAGGGTTCGATGAACGACGTTGAACTCAAAACCGCGAAAGAGGGCGACGGCGAGATCACGACGAGCGGTGTGGTTGGTGTGCTGGCGTTCATCGCCCACCGGCGCCGCCAGGCCAGCTGCAGCTGCGGGTGGAGTGGCCCAGTGCGCTGGCTGCTGCCGCGCACGTCCGCGGTGGACGCCCTGACCCACGCCGGGAACCGCGGATGCACCCCGGCGGTGCCGCTGGTGGCGCGCGTCGCCCCCGTCGCCAGCGGCCTCACCGCGGGTGTCGCGGGCGAAGGAGAGCGCTGATGGGTGCCCGGAGCAAGATCGAATGGACCGACTCGACGTGGCCGGTGGTCACAGGATGCACCCCAGTATCCGAAGGGTGTGATCATTGCTACGCCGCCACCCACGCCCACCGCTTCACCGGTACCAAGGCGTGGCCCAACGGATTTGACGTCACCCTGTGGCCCGATCGGCTTGACCAGCCGATGCGGTGGCGCGCGCCGCGCAAGGTGTTCGTCTGCTCCACCGGGGACCTGTTCCACGACAAGGTGCCCGACGAGTACATCGCCGAGGTGTTCGCGGTGATGCAGAGCTGCGCCACCCACACGTTCCAAGTGCTGACCAAGCGGCACGCCCGGATGCGGTCCCTGCTCAGGAGCCAGAAGTTCTGGTCGGCGGTCACCCTGTTCGGTGAGGACGTGATGGCCCGGCGGCCCTCGCGTGCACAGTTCTGGCCCAATCACGGCCAGCAGCACGGGTTTCTGCCGAACGTGTGGCTCGGTGTCAGCGTCGAGAATCAGTACTGGGCGAACCGTCGGATCCCGGCGCTCTTGGGCACCCCCGCCGCCATCCGCTACCTGTCGATGGAACCGCTGCTCGAATACGTCGACCTGCGCCAGGCGTTCCGCAACTGGACGCCGCCGCAGAATCATCCGGCCTGGGATGGCAGCCGTCTTCGGGTGCGCGAAGTGCTGCACTGGGTCATCGCGGGCGGCGAGTCCGGACCGAACGCGCGGCCCATGCATCCGGACTGGGCCCGAGCGGTACGCGATCAATGCGTGCAGGCCGAGGTCGCGTTCCACTTCAAGCAGTACGGCGAGTACCGGCCGGTCCCGGTCGTCGACGACGACAGCTTCGCCCTGGGCCGGGCCTACGACCACCCCGCCGGCGGCCGGATGTCGCCGGCGATGCGGGTCCCCGCACCGGGCGCATCCGGGATGCGCGGAGCGCAGACGCGGCTGCTGAAACCCGGGGAGCGGACCACCAACACGGTGCTGCTGGACCGCGACACCATCGCGGTACGGGTCGGCAAGCGCCGCGCCGGACGCGACCTGGACGGGCGGACCTGGGACCAGTACCCGCCCGCGGCGACGGAAACGGCCGCGCGCGCCGGTACTAGCCCAGTAGAAGCCATCGCAGCCAGCCAGGGAGGACCGTCATGACAACCGACACCATCACCAACGTCGAGCGCAGCGCTCAGGGGCTGTACTACCAGGCCGAGCCGATGACACCGGTGGCCATGACGGTCGGGCAGCGGGTCCGACTCGACGCCGAACGGCAGTGGTGGTCGGTACGCGGGGCAGCGGGAGAAGTCGTCGTGGTTCTCACCCGGCAGGCGCCGTTCCAGCGCCGCGGCGCCTTGGAGTACACCGTGATCGATTGGCGGTCAGGGGTCCGCGGCCCGGTCAACGTCATCGGGCAGGGCTGGGGTGTCGACACCGACGAGCAGTGCCAGGAGCTGGCCGAGCTGGTCCGGGACGAGAGATGGCTTGTGTCGATGCGCAATTGGCGTCCGATCGACGTGACTGACGTGAGGTGAGACGGCGATGGCGGCGAAACGCGACACCTCGACGATGACGGCCGGCGAGCTGCTGGGCCGTCTTCGGCGCCACTACATCGAACCGTCTCGGCAGCTCCCCGGCGGCATCTTCGTTCCCGAGGTCGGGATGAACGGCGGCTACGGTGCGGGGCGACGCTGCGACGCCATCTACGTCGGGTTCACCACCACCAGCGGCCGCCAGCTGATCGGTCACGAGATCAAGGTGTCGCGCTCGGACTGGGTGGCCGAGCTGGGACGCAAGAACGGCAAGGCTGACGCGTGGGCCGATCAATGCCACCAGTGGTGGCTGGTGGTCTCCGATCCAGACATCGTGCGCCCCGGGGAACTGCCCGACAACTGGGGCTTGATGTCGCCTGGGCGGTCGGTGACCCGGATGGCCATCCATCAGCCGGCCGCAGCCAAGACCGACCACCACCCGGACTGGGATGCGGTGCGGTCGGTGTTCGCCCGCTACGACACCCTGCGCGCGGAGGCGGTGGACGCCGAGAAGCGGGCTGTGCGGGTCATCGAGCAGCAGAAGGCGCGCGAGGAAGCCGATGCACGGGTGGCGCGGCGCATCGCCGAGCTGCCGGATGTCAGTGAGTTGGAGCGGCAGCTGCAGCTGGTGCACGAGGCGCTGGGGGCGCCCATTGACTGGAAGTCAGGGGACCGGCCGCCTCGGCCCGGGGCGATCGGGCTGCAGGCGTTGCGTGAGATTGCCGCCCTGGTGGCCGCGTACGGAAGCGTGGCCCGCGTGGCGCACCGCATCACCGAGGGGTTCGCCAACCCGGTCGCCTCGGCGCAGAAGGCCGTCGACGACCTTGCCGGCGCTCTGGCCGCGGTCCACTCCGCCGGAAAGCAGGCGTCGGAAAACCATTGCAGCGCAGCACCGGTCAGAGCGTCGGCATAGGGAGGTCAGGGTCATGAACACAGAAGTGGCGAGAGCGCGGCGATGCCGCGAGGTCGCAGTGGCCATGGACGACGGCGTGAGCCTGTCGGTGCGCGACATCGGTGGCCGCGACGCCGAGCACACCGTGGTGTTCGTGCACGGACTGTGCTTGTCGCAGGTGTGCTGGGCACGCCAGATCGACGCGTTGGTGGATCGCTTCGGCACCGCGGTGCGGGTCATCAGCTATGACCATCGTGGGCACGGTCGGTCTGGGCAGGCGCCGATGTGCACCTATCGCATTGAGCGGCTGGCGGAGGACCTCGCGCAGGTGATGGCAGTGATGCAGGTCAATGGGCCGGTGACGCTGGTCGGGCATTCGATGGGCGGGATGACCTCGCTGGCCTACCTGGGATTGGCGGCGCATCGCCGGCCGGTCGAACCGGCGGGGCTGGTGCTGCTGGCGACCGCGGCCGGCAAGCTGCGGCAACGGGGCATGGGGCGGCTGCTGGGGACACCGGCGACCACGGCGCTGTTCGGGGTCGTCGACCGGGCCCCGGAGCAGGCGGTCAAAGCACTGACTGGTCCGCTGTGCGCGACCCTGGGCCGGTGGCGGCGCGGCGCAGCATCGGCGGTGACGGTCGCCGCGGTCGCAGCTGACGCGCTCGCGGCGGTGTCGGTGGCCACCGCGGTTGGTTTCCTGCCGGCGTTGCGGGACTACGACCAGTACCCCACGCTGGCCACGATCCGGGCCCGCACCGTGGTGGTCTCCGGCGGAGCTGATCCCATGACCCCGGCCATCCACGCCCGGGACCTGGCCGCGGGGATCCCCGGGGCGGAGCATGTGCACGTGCCCGGTGCCGGGCACATGCTGCCTCAGGAGGCGGCTGCTGTTGTGCACCAGGCCATCCGGCGCGTCATCGGCATTGACGCCGCGCTGCGCCCTGATGTCGAGACCATCGCCGTCGAGCCCGGGCCGGTGCTGGCGGGGGTGGCGTCGTGACCGTCTACGTCGACGATGCGCGGATCCCGGCGCGCGTGGGCCGCTTGAGTAGCACCTGGTCGCACCTGTTCGCCGACACCCAAGACGAGCTGCACCAGTTCGCGTCCCGGCTGGGGTTGCGGCGCAGCTGGTTTCAGGACCCCACCAAGACAGGGAAGCCGTTCAAGGCGAAGCCGGGTAGCCGGGCCGCGCAGAACTGGCACTACGACGTAACCGAAGGGAAGCGTCGGCAGGCGGTGGCCCTCGGCGCGGTCGAGGTGAGCAGCCGTGAGGCTGTCGCCATCATTGACGCGCGCCACCGTGCCGCAGTGGAATCCGCTCCAGCGCAGGGAGAGTCCGCATGAACGACGGTGGTGCTGCGTTCGAGGCGTGGCGCGATGGTCTGCTCTCCCCGCGGGCGATCACCGCCGCACTGGACATCCGCGCGCTCTACGGGCCCGAGGTGGACCGCGCGTGCGGAGTGGAAGAGCCCGCGGTCGATCAGTGGGAAGCAGCGCAGCTGTATCCGAGTTGGGAGCAGGTCGAGGCGCTGGCGCGGCTGACCGGGTTCGGGGTGCAGTTCTTCACCCGCGCCTACGACGGCGAGATCACCGGCGGATTCCTGTGCCAGCGCAGCGGGCGTGGCCGCGGCTGTCACCCCCTGGCGAAGGTGCGCGGGCCGCGTGAGTTCCCCCAAGAGGTGGTCGCGGCGACTCCGGGGACACGCTGGCACGTCATCGCCCTCAGTGACCAGCCATGACGGCACGTCCCCATGGTGGGCGTCGGTCGCGCTGACTACGCTGGCCACCCACTGCCCGGTCGCGACACCCCACGCACGGCAACCGCAACTCTGCTGCGAGACAACCAGATCCAGGATTGAGGAACCCTATGTCGTCGTTCGATTCCCTGTTCACCGATGGGCAAGCCAGCCCCGTGCTCATGGTGGCGCTCGGCGCAGTAGCGGTGCTCGTCGCGCTATCGCTGCTGCGGCTGCTGCGCCGGATCCGCCGCATGATCTGGACTGCGGCAGTATTGGCCGCGGCCGGCAGCGCGGGCGCCGGCGGCGGCTGGGCCGTCCTGGACGGACTCACTACATGGCACTGACAGTCGAGGGGACAGCGATGAGCGGGGCAATGCCCAGCGGACGACATAGCAGCGACGAACGTTTTCTCAGCCAGCTACAAGAGGTCAGGGTGCTCGTCCGCGAACTCGCCGACGACGCGACCTACCGCGGCCGGCGCGCACGCTTTGACACCCTGACCGGCACCATCGACGGCCTGGCCGCAGCGGCCGTAGACAGTCAACAGGGCTCGCCTAACCGGCCGGCGATGCAGCTCGTACTGATCGACGACTTCGGTCAAACCCACCGGGTGGACTTCGGCGCTCACGACTACGTGACGCTGCTCGACTGAAGAGCCCTTGTAGTGAATCGCCCCTGGGCCGGGCGGGCCTTGAGAAAGGGACGTGCCATCGGGCCTGGTCACGGCGTATCCGACCTGCTCGGCCTGCCTGATGCCGCCTCGGCTGAAGCAGCCAAGGGACATGTCGTCGGCACTGGTCAGAGGGCTGTCGGCATCGAATTCTGATCGACGGTGACGGAAACCGCGTCGCCCGCCGGTACTTCCTGGGTGTACCTGCCAAAGACACCCGAAGGAGGCGCGCGGTGTGCCGATCGACGAAGCATGGTGGCCGGCGCTGCCCAGGCTGCGGAAGCTACGGCGCCGCGGCCAAGGCCAACGGCAATCGCCGCCTGGGCCGGCTGGCCCGCAAGAAGGTGGTCGACCACCTGACCGAGCAAGGCCTGGTGGCCACCGCGAAGGCCATCCTGGCTGCGCCGCCCAGCGTGCTGCCGGAGTTCATGAAGGCGATGGGGATCGAGGAGTCGGTGCTCGGGGACACCCCGCTGCCCAGCACCCACTCCAACCCGCCGTCGGCCGGCCTGTTGATCGCCGCGGCAAAGGCCGAGCAGGCCGCGCTGGCCGGGCCCCAGATCTCCCCGGAGGAACAGGCCCTGGAAGACGCGCAGGAGGCTCTGGCCGCGGCCGAGAAGGCCGCCGATGACGCCCGCAAGGCCGTGCAGCGCGCCCAGTCCCGCAAGCGCAAGCTCGTCAAGGAGATGGGTTCGGCCGACGGTGATGAGTTGTCGGCCGAGCAGCTCGCCGAGCTGGCCGCAGCCGGCGAGGAGATCGATGCGGCCAAGGCGGCCTACGAGCAGGCCAAGCTCGCCATCCCGGCTGCCGCCGATGACGTGGTGGCCGCCAAGTATGGGGTTGCCACCACGCTGCCCGACGAGGAACGAGACGCGTACTGCGCCAACCTCAGCAGCGAGGACGTCGAGGCGCTGGCCCGGTCGCTGAACCGGTCGGTGGCCGCAGAGGCGGCTGGGGCGCTCGACGCTGGGCCGCAGCCCTCGCTGATCGCCGGCGCGGTGCGTGACACCTCGGTGTACACCCCGGGCAAGTTCCTCATGGAGACCGGCTCAGGGGCGGTCGAGGTCGAAGGGCGGCTGCTCGACGGCGGCACCGCGATCCACCGCCGCGGATCGGGGGACTTCCTGATCCTGCAGAAGCGCGACGGGGTGTACCACGGTGTCGCCGCGGCCGGCGGCAAGTCCGCGGCGCTGAACAAAGCCAACCGCATACCGATGCTCGACGAGCTGCCGGCGCTGCACGAGGGGGCCAGTGACACCGAAGCCCAGGCCCATCACATCAAGTCTCAGGTGCTGATGCAGCTGGCAGGCCAAGCCGCAGAACACCATTGGAACACCGAGCAGCATCAGGGATTCCTCGACGACAAGATGGGCGAGGCCCGCGACAAGCTCGTCGACGCCGTGGGCGCCGGCCCGGTCCGCGCAGACATCTACGACGCGACCAAGCGGCACAAGAAGCTGGTGCGCGAAAAGGCGGCCGTGGCCGCGGGCGAGGCGGCGCGCGCCGAGGCCCTGGCTGCAGGCAAGGGAGCTGCCGCCGCGGCCGAGGCCTACGCGGCCGCCCATCGCCGCGCGCTGGGCACACCCACCCGCGGCGGCGGGGTCATCCCGCACTTCGATCACAAGATCCCGCCGGACAGTCTCGGTGAAGAGAAGCACAAATCGTTGTGGCGCAGCGGTATCCGCGCCTGGGGCAAGGAAACCGCAGACGACTACTCGGTCATCGCCCAGCGCGCCGGCAACCTCAAGGCGTGGGGATTCTCCACGAGCGGGCCGGGTGTGAAGACATCGAGCATCAGCGAGCTCACATCGGCGAACTCCGCATTCGTGCAGAAGTCCCTCGACGGCAAGGAGCGCTCGGCGCTGACCACCTACACCGGGGGCAGCTACACCGCGATCAATGCCGCCATCTGCGGGCGTGACGGCGCCAAGCCGTCAGGCTCGATCAAGACGGTGGTCTCGGGTATCGAGTCGGCGTTCGACAAGTTCCGTGAGCACAACCCGAACATGAACCCGATGACGGTCGTGCGCGGCACCCGGGTGCCCAGTGGGTGGAAGGGGACGCCAGGGGAGTACATCGACGCGGTGTTCAGCGTCGGTGCGCGCATGGAGGTCGGGAAGGTGACCAGTACGACGACCAAGCAGTCCACGGCGTCGGCGTTCGCCGGGCATCCGCCGTACTACATGGTGGTGCGCACCCGAGAAGGGCTTCCGGTCAAGAGCATCTCGAACTTCTCCGGGGAGGACGAGGTGATCCTGCCGATGGGGTCGCACCTGCGGTGCGTGCACGTCGAGCACAACGGCATCGCAGGAAAGCCGACGGTGTACCTGGTTGGTGAGGACCTGGTGGCCGAGGCTGAAGACACCCATGCCGGCGGTGGTTGGAAGAAGGCAAGCTGATGATGACGGCGCTATCACCGGCACCAGGTGTGAGCTGGGGCAATAGCATGTCCCCCAGGTGCTGGCGGGCGGGTGTTCACGGGAAGGGACGGACATGGCGGCGTTGACCAGAGCGCAGATCGACGAGATCCAGCAGCGACTGGATGAGGGGATGACTCCGGAGGCGGTTGCCGATTCGATCGGGCGGCTGGCCGATCTCGACGAACTCGAGGTCGTGGTGATCAGGTCGATGGCCTATGACCTGCTCAATGGCGAGCCGGTGCGCGCCTCGGACGACTAATAGCGTCCCGTCGGGTGGGGGTGGACGTGTCGTCGTCGCTGGTCAGAAGGCGTGGGGTGATCGGTTGACCCGCCAGAAGCCCGGATCCAGGCGGTGGGCGATCGTGGCGAGGTCCTCGACGAAGGAGTCGGCGGCAGGCCCTTCCACCCGGATCGTCAGGTAGTCGTTGCCTCCGCGGATGGAGGTGGTGGCGGCGTCCGGTGCCGGCGTCCACGCCGCGGCGGTCAGGGCGTTGATTCGGGCCAGCTCGTCATCGGTCTCGGGGTCACCGGTTGCGACCGAGAGGTAGCGCACCCCGTGGGTCAGGTCCTCGGCTTCGGCGAGCAGTGAGGCCACGGCCAGCTGTTCGAGGAGGCCGGCGCCCTCGCCGGCAGGGAAGGCGCCGTCGCTGTCGGAGATTGGTGCGCTGCGAGGGTCATCGGTCATCGGGGATCTCCCTCCAGGGTCGGCACGGCGTTAGCTCGATCCTGCCTGCTGGCGCCGCGGCGGTGGGCGCGCCGCGCCGGGTGACACATGCACTTTCCGCCATACCGGTTGCGGACTATTGAGAAGTGCAGATACAGGCTTACTAGCAGCTCTGACAGGCCCGTATGAGCAATTATGGCACTGATCGAGGCGAATCAAAACTTACCAAGGGTGGTGAACTTCCCGAATGTGGGTTAGTCTGGCCATGCCAAAGACACCTTCACCGGAAGGGAAGCCATGATTCGTCGTATTCCCCGAGCGATTGCAGGGGCCATCTGATGTGCCGCTCGCTCAAGAACGGTCAGCGTCGCCGCTGCCCCAGTTGCACAAGCTATCCCGCCGCGGCCCGAGCCAACGGCAACCGCCGGCAGGGCCGCCTGGCCCGCCGCAAGGTCGTCGATCACCTCGAAAGCCTCGGCCTGGTCGAGACCGCCGCCGCAGTCCTCGCAGCGCCACCGAGCGTCCTGGCCACCTTCATGGCCGCCACCGACATCGACCCGGCCATCCTGGGCGAGGTTCCCATGCCGGGCGCCGGACCTAACGGCGCTGATGTCACCGCCCTGGTCGAGAAGGCCACATCCGAACGCGCACAACAGAAGCGACGCGTTGTCGTCTCCGTGGCCGCGGCAACCGCGTCCGTCAGCGCCGCGTCGCAGCCGCGTCCCGTGCCGGCCGCCGCGACCACAGCGCCGCCGGTGCATGCCGGCGCCGCTGCCCGACT
>NZ_JACKTL010000021.1 GCF_025822245.1 Mycolicibacterium hodleri | reverse complement strand
CCCCGCGCGTCCACCCCCACGCGCATCGAGCGTGCTGGGAGATCGCCCAATCGAGTGAGTCTTCGATCTGTCAGCACACTCGATGCCAGCTCACGCCGGCCCCGCGCGGGCGCTCGCGCGCGCCACGTGCACGCCCCAGCGCCCGAGCCGCACCGCCACTTCCGCGGTCACCACGACGTCGAGCTCGTCGACGGTGCAGCCCGCCATCGACGCCGACATCGCCGCGGTGAGTGACTGCGCCGACGCGCACGCCGCCTGCGGCCCAGACGTCAGCCGCCCCGCCGCCGCCAGCGCGGCCAGATCGGCCGCGGCCTGGGCACGATGCCGGGCGACCACCGCCGAGCCCACCATCGCCCCGCCCACCGTCATGGCCATAAGCACGGCCATCATCGCCGCAGCCACCACGCTGGCTGCGCCGCGATCAGAGCCCAGGCTCGACGGCCGCCACCGCCTCCGCGCTGATCGTGACGCCCGGCAACAGGACCGAGCGTGCACTGACCCTGGCCACCACGAACCCGCCGTCGCGACGCAGCGCCAACTGCGCCCCCGCCGGCCCGCCTCGGCGCACCACGTCCGAGGCGGCGCCCTGGTCACCACGGGCGGCCAGCCGTGCGGCCTCTCGCGAGGAGTCGACGCACCGCACCTGCATGCCGACCGCGGCGAGCCCGCCGACGCACAGCACCAGGACCACCGCCAGCGCGGCGACCGCGAACGCCGCCTCGACGGTGACACCACCCCGGTCACCACCTAGACGTTGGTGTTCAGCGCCCGGGTGATGATGTTGGTCAGCGCGTTGACGATCGAGTCGCCGGTCACCACCGTGTAGAGAATCGCCCCGAACGCCGCCGCGGCGATCGTGCCGATGGCGTACTCGACGGTGGACATCCCGGAATCGTCGACCGCCAGCAACACCAGGCGTGTGCGCAACCGTCGTAACACATTGCTCTGCAACACTTCTGTCTCCATTCACCCTCCCAGGACTCGCGGTGTCTCCGCGCGCCACGATTCGGTTCACCAGACGCCCGACTGCAGGACGTCACCGGCCAGACCGACCACCACGGGGACGATCCCGAGACAGACGAAGGCCGGCAGATAGCAGACGCCGAGCGGACCCGCGATCAGCACCGACGCACGTTCTGCCGCCGCCCGGGCGGAGTCCGCCGCGTCCCGCCGCGACTGGTCGGCGAGATCGGACACCGCTTGGGCCAGAGCGCTTCCCGACGACGCGGACCGACGTGCCAGTCGGCACAGCGCTTCCACGCGGGGCTCGCCCGCGGGGTCCGCGGTGGACCAAACGGTCGCCGCGTCGGCGCCCAGGGCCAACAGGTCTGCGGCATGGTCGAGCACCTCGGCCAACTCCTTCGGCGCGAACGGCGCCGTCGCCCTCGCCGCACCCGCAACGGCCATTCCGGACGACAGGCAGGCGGCGAACACGTCCAGGGCGGATGCCACCGCGAGCGGATCGTCCGCATTCCCGGCCGAGGTGGCCGGCAACGGGGCCGCAACCGGCCGTGCGGTGCGCACGCGGCCGCCGGTGAGCAGCACCGCCATCGCCAAGAGCATTGCGGCGACGCTCATCCGAGCACTCGATCGATGATGCGGTCGGACCACCACAACCCGGCGCTGGCGAGTGTCACACCGATCAGGAGGCACCACCCGCCCGCACCGCCGGACAGCAGGAACCGCAGCGGCTCAGCGCCGATCGCGTGCCCCAGTCCGACGCCGAGAACGGGAAGCCCCGCCAGTATCGTCGCGGTGGCCCGCGCACCCGCCATTCCCGCAGTCACCCCGGACGCAAAGCGTTCACGCTCGACGATGTCGCGTTCCGCAGCACGGATGAGCGCGACGATCGCCAGGCCCTGACTCTGGGCCAGCAGCCAGGTGGCCGACAGCCGCTCCCAATACTGCGGCACCGTCGATTGCGTTGCCACCGAACGCAATCCGGCGGCCACGTCCGCCCCGAGGCGGGCTCGGGCCGCGACCGCGCGCAGCGAGTCCGCGACCTGGCCACCGACGTCGGCCGCGGCGCTCTCGAACGCGACCACGGGATGCGCCCCCACCCTCAGCTCCCCCACCAGTACGCCCAACGCTCCCTGGAGCGCGGCGGCCTCCGCAGCGCGGCGGGCCCTCGCGCGGGAACTCCTGCGGCGCACCGCGATCAACGCCAGCACCACCACGGCGGCCGCGGTCGCGGTGACGGGCGCCAGCACCGCCGACGTGCCGACGGCAACCGCACATCCCACCAGCACGGCGCTACGACGGGGCCGCCGCGGTGACCGGGCAGCACCGAGCCGGTGACGTGGCTGCCCGGGGGCGATCATCAGCGCCACGGCCAGGATCAGCGCCGCGACCGTCACGAGCGGCGCCCCGACACGAGGGCCGTCAACGGGTCCATGCCGTCGCCACAACCTCGATCGGCGTGCCACGCGGTGACCGCGGCGACGAGGCCGTCGGTACCTCTGCGAAGCACCGCGATCTCCTCCAGGCGACGGGTGCCGGCACGGTCGCGTCCGACGTGCAGCACCACCCGGACCGCGGCGGCGAGCTGGCTGTGCAGCGCGGCCCGGTCCAGCCCACCGACCGCCGCGAGGGCCTCGAGACGGGCGGGTACCTCGGCCGGGCTGTTGGCGTGCACCGTGCCCGCGCCGCCGTCGTGGCCTGTGTTCAGCGCGGCCAGCAGGTCGACGACCTCTCCACCGCGCACCTCCCCCACCACGATGCGGTCCGGCCGCATCCGCAGTGCCTGCCGGACGAGGTCGCGGACGGTCACCTCGCCGACGCCCTCCACGTTGGCGTAGCGGGCGACGAGGTTGACCAGATGCGGATGACGGGGTGCGAGCTCGGGCGCGTCCTCGACGCACACGATGCGCTCGCCCGCGGCGACGGCACCCAACGCCGCCGACAACAGCGTCGTCTTTCCCGCGCCGGTACCCCCCGAGACGAGGAACGCCAGCCGCGCCGCGATCACGTCGCCGACCACGGGGACCGCCTCGGGTGCGATCGCACCGGCGGCGACGAGCGCCGCGAGGTCCTGGGTGGCCGGTCGCAGCACGCGTAGCGACAGGCAGGTCCCCGCTGGCGCGATCGGGGGAAGCACGGCGTGTAGCCGCACGGTGAACCCGCCCGCGCCCAGTCCTGGAAGCTGACCGTCGACCCACGGCTGCGCCTCGTCGAGGCGGCGACCCGCCGCGAGCGCCAACCGTTGGGCCAGTCGGCGCACCGCCGCCTCGTCGTCGAAGCGGACGGCGCTCCGGCGGAGTCCACGACCGTCGTCGACCCACACCGAGTCGGGCGCCGACACCAGGACGTCCGTCGTCCCCTCGGCGCAGAGCAGCGGCTCGAGGATCCCGGCGCCGGTCAACTCGGTCTGCAGCACGCGCAGATTGCTCAGGAGATCGGTCTCGCCGAGCAGCCCGGAGGACTCCGCGCGAATGGCCTCGGCGACCACGTTCGGCAGCAGCGGACCCGACTCGGTTGCCAGGCGCTCCCGGACCCGCTCGATCAGCGAAGCGTTCATGCGACCATCCGTTCGTCCGTCGCGCCGGGCTGGCGTTGCAGCACCTCGAGCACCCGCCGGGCCGCCGACATCAAGGGTGAGCGCCGTCGTGGCCGGAGCCCGTCGCGCTCGAGTTCGGCAGCCAGGCCGGGTTGGGCCCGCATCGCCGCCAAGAGCGGAAGTCCGACGATGCGGGACACGTCGGCAGACCGCAGCCCGCCGGGCGCGGGACCCCGCACGACGAGCCCGACGTTGGGGTTGGCCTCGGTCAGCCACCGCCCCACCGCGGCCGCGGCGGCGCAGGATCGGACGTCGGCGGGGGCGACGAGGACGACGAGGTCCGCCGCGTCGAGGGCGGCTCCGACCGCCGGCGTCGCCCGGCGGGGCAGATCGCAGACCGTCGTGACGCCCGCGCGGCAGCCGCCGTCGACCACCGCCGCGAGCGCGCCGGCGTCGATCTCACCGCCGGACTGCCCCGCCGACAACACCGTGATGCCGTGCCGCGAGGGCAGTGCCGCCGCCAGCGCGGGATACCCGACCCGGCCGCCGCCGAGGGCCAGTTCGGGCCATCGCAGACCGGCGTCCCGCTCGCTGCCCAGGGTGAGATCGATCCCGCCGCCCCAGGGGTCGACGTCCACCAGCAGGGCCTTGGGCGCGCAATGGGCCAGGGCCGTCGCGAACACCGACGCACCCGCTCCGCCGCATCCGCCGACGACCGCCAGCACCGCACCTCGTCGGCCGTCGTCGCCAGCCGATTCGGCCGCGTCGGCCAGTTCCGACACCAACGCCACCTCCTCGGCGGGTAGGGACACCACGCGTCGAGCGCCGATCGAGAGGGCGACGTGCCACTGATCGGGATGCGGCGCCGCGGCACCGACGACCAGGACACGGTCTCGGCGCGGCAGGCCCAGCTCGGCGCACCGTTGGGCCCCGTCGAGGTCGAGCACGATGGCCGAGGCCGCCAGCCACACCCTGCGACTGGACGGCTCGTCGACGTGGACGACCCGCACGCCTGCCGCCGCCGCGACGCGGTCGACTTCGCGGCCGAGGGAAGCGTCGACGACCACGGCGAGGATGCCGTTGCTCGAACTCATGTCCCCACTGTGTGGCTACGACGGACGCGCCACCGGCCCCGAGCCGTCAATCGAGGCCCACCTGTGGATGAAGGGGCGTCTGTGGACTACTTGGGCGCGGGCCACGCCGCGCAAACTCGAGAGGGAGGCTGTCACGTCCCCCGGGTCAACGACGGGGAGACACTGACGCACTTGCCCAGAAAAAGGGACGACCCCGCCAGGGGGGAGGAGGCGGAGGTCGTCGTGTATCAGCCCCGGGGGGTCGGGCTGATGCACACCCGGCATAAGCCGAGTAATGCTCACTATACACACGGCAATGTGGGCGAGCGCAAGTCATCTACACCCTATGAATCTCCAATGAAATCGTACGGTGACCTGGAAAGTTACCCAAGGGGACAGCTGGCGGACACTGCCACTTCGCTGCGGCGGGCACCTCACCCGACACGCCCGACGCATATGCTGGCACCGTGACCGCTTCCGGCGCCGCCTCGGCGGGCCCGACAGAGCCGCATTCCGCGGCTCGTGACGATGCCCCGGTCCGCACCGCCGCATTCTTTGATCTTGACAAGACGATCATCGCCAAGTCGAGCACGCTCGCTTTCAGCAAACCCTTCTTCGACCAGGGTCTAATTAACCGGCAAGCGGTGCTCAAGTCGACCTACGCGCAGTTCCTCTTCCACATGTCGGGCGCCGACCACGAGCAGATGGACCGGATGCGCTCCTACATCACCACGATGTGCGCCGGGTGGAACGTCGACCAGGTCAAGTCGATCGTCGGGGAGACCATGCACGACATCGTCGACCCCCTGGTGTTCGTCGAAGCCGCCAACCTCATCGCCGACCACAAACTCTGTGGCCGTGACGTCGTCGTCGTGTCCGCGTCGGGCGAGGAGATCGTCGCACCGATCGCCAAGGCCCTCGGCGCAACGCACGCGATGGCGACCCGCATGGTCGTCGAGGACGGCAAGTACACCGGCGAAGTGGCCTTTTACTGTTATGGCGAGGGCAAGGTCGAGGCCATTCACGAGCTTGCCGCCCGTGAGGGATACGCGCTGGACCACTGCTACGCGTACTCCGACTCGATCACCGACCTGCCGATGCTGGAGGCGGTCGGTCACCCCACGGTCGTCAATCCCGACCGCGCGCTGCGCCGGGAGGCACTCGGCAGGGACTGGCCCGTACTGACGTTCTCCCGAGCGGTGTCCCTGCGGGAACGCATCGGCGCCCCCTCCGGCGCCGCCGTCGCCACGTCGGTCGCCGTCGGCGTCAGCGCGCTGGCCGCCGGCGCACTGACCTACTCGTTGCTGCGCCGGTTCGCCTTCTAAGCGCGCAAAGACTACTCGGAACACGGTTGCTGACGCCGTGGCGTAACGATCTGGCGACTCGCCCGAATTGGCCCTTGATGTGACCGCGGTCACGGAGTACAAAGGAGTCACGGAAGCCGATCGAGGCCAAGTGCGAACCAGAAGAGAAGGTTCGCACTCCCGACAGAGGCATCCCAGCACGGAGCCTGCGAACCCACGCGGAGCACATACCGCGATAATGGTAAAAGTGTTGCGGGCCTGCGTAATTGCGAATAGCGGACGCCAAGCGAGGATCCCTTGGGTGGGGTCAGCAGCCGTAGCGCATCGCAAGAACGCCGAGGCCACCCACGCAACCCACGAAGCACGCATGGTATCCGGAGTTCCGTGCTAGCGGGCGGCGAGCCGAATCACTTCGGGGCGTCGCCCGCTTCATTTTGCTGGCGTCACTTCTTGGTCGAGGCCTCGGCGATCGCCAAGGCCTCGCGGGCGCCCGCCCTCAGGGCGTGACAGCTGTTGACGAGCCACGCGGTGAGACCCTCGCGGGTGCCCGACTCGAATCCCCGGGCCGCCGCCCGATAGTCGCCGGGCTTCTGCATCCAGAACTGCTCGGGCACGCCGAGGCCGCGCGTGTCCAACCCGCTGGCGATGGTGGCCAGCCGCGAGACGCCCCGCGCCACCACCCCGTCCGCCACGCCGAAGGGCGCGAGCACCAGCAGTTCACCGTGGACCACCGCGGCGAGCACCGGGGCCGGAACACGCGTGCTCGTCACGACGTCGGCGAGCATCTCGAGGCGACGCCCGACCCCGGCGTCCGCGCGTGGCCTGCCGAGCCGGTCGTCGTCGGTCAGGTCGGCGGCGGCCAGCGCGTGCAGCCGCGCGATGGCCTGCAGCGGCGCGCGTTGCCACACCCCGATGAGCGAAGACGCCCCACCTTCCAGCGCCTCGGCGACGCGCAACGCGCCAGCCAGCACCGGGTCGGGTCCTTCGCCGGGCGTCAGCACCAGCGATCCGCCGTCGAGGACGGACGACGCCCGCGCGGCCCGCATCGCGGCCTCTGCCGCCGTGGCGGGCCACCCCCGTCTGTTCGCCTTGTGGCGATGCGCCAGGGCCAGCGCCTCGCGGGCCTCTTCACCGGCGTCGGCCACCCCCGGCAGTTCCGCCAGTGGGGCAAGGGGATCGGGAGCGGCCACGAGGACACGCTAGTGCCCCGGCGCGGCGCATCGGCGCGGGGTCGCCGACCGTTGGACCCGTCCACGTGCGCGTTCGTCGCTCACCGGGTGCCGTCCGCAGCCGCCGATGTGAGTTGTCTCCTTGCCCGACACCGGTGGTGACTACGCTCACGTTCATGGCACAGAACGACTCCGTGGCGACCTCTTATCCGCCGTCGGCCGCTTTCGCCGAGCAGGCCAACGCGACCGCCGACCTCTACGACGCGGCGGAAGCCGACCGGCTTGCCTTCTGGGCCGAGCAGGCCAACCGGCTGAGTTGGCAGACCCCGTTCACCGAGGTCCTGGACTGGTCGGAGGCACCGGTCGCCAAGTGGTTCGCCGACGGCAAGCTCAACGTGGCCTACAACTGCGTCGACCGCCACGTCGAGGCGGGCAACGGCGACCGGGTCGCCATTCACTGGGTCGGCGAGCCGGTCGACGACCAACGCACCATCACCTACGCCGAGCTGAAGGACGAGGTCTGCAAGGCCGCCAACGTCCTGACCGAACTGGGCCTGGTCGCCGGCGATCGCGTTGCCATCTACATGCCGATGGTGCCCGAGGCCATCGTGGCGATGCTGGCCTGCGCCCGGCTCGGCGCGATGCACTCGGTGGTGTTCGCCGGGTACTCGGCGTCAGCGCTGAAGGCCCGCGTCGAGGACGCCGAGGCGAAGTTGGTCATCACCACCGACGGTCAGTACCGCCGCGGCAAGGCCGCCTCCTTGAAGGAAGCGGTCGACGAAGCCGTCACGGGGTCCGACAGCGTCGAGCACGTGCTGGTGGTCAAGCGCACCGGAATCGACGTCGGCTGGACCGAGGGCCGCGACCTGTGGTGGCACCAGGTGATGGACGGCGCGTCGACGGAGCACGAGCCCGAGGCATTCGACGCCGAGCACCCGCTGTTCCTGCTCTACACCTCGGGCACGACCGGCAAGCCCAAGGGCATCCTGCACACCACGGGCGGGTACCTGACGCAGTCGTCGTACACCCATGTCAACGTCTTCGACGTCAAGCCCGACACCGACGTGTACTGGTGCACCGCCGACATCGGCTGGGTCACCGGGCACACCTACATCGTCTACGGGCCGCTCTCCAACGGCGTCACCCAAGTCGTCTACGAGGGCACTCCTACCTCGCCCACCGAGCACCGGCACTTCGAGATCATCGAGAAGTACGGCGTCACCATCTACTACACCGCTCCGACGCTGGTGCGCACCTTCATGAAGCTGGGCCGCCAAATCGCCGCCGAGCACGACCTGACGAGTCTGCGGCTGCTCGGCTCGGTCGGCGAACCCATCAACCCCGAGGCGTGGCGCTGGTACCGCACCGTCTTCGGCGCCGACCAGACCCCGATCGTCGACACCTGGTGGCAGACCGAGACCGGTTCCATCATGATCTCGCCGCTCCCCGGCGTCACCGACACCAAGCCGGGGTCGGCCATGACCCCGCTGCCGGGCATCTCCGCGATCATCGTCGACGACGACGGCAACAAGCTGGAGCCGGGCACCGACCACGGCGAGCAGGCCAGCGGCTACCTGGTGCTCGACAAGCCGTGGCCGTCGATGTTGCGCGGCATCTGGGGCGACCCCGAACGCTTCAAGGAGACCTACTGGTCACGCTTCGCCGAGCAGGGCTGGTACTTCGCCGGTGACGGTGCCCGTTACGGCAAGGACGGCGAGATCTGGGTGCTCGGCCGCATCGACGACGTCATGAACGTCTCCGGACACCGGATCTCCACCGCCGAGGTCGAGTCCGCGTTGGTCGGACACTCCGGGGTCGCGGAGGCCGCCGTCGTCGGCGCCACCGACGAACAGACCGGCCAGGCCATCTGCGCGTTCGTCATCCTGAAGGCCTCGGCGAAGGGCGGCGAGGAGGACATGGTCGACGAACTGCGCAAGCAGGTTGCCACGGAGATCTCCCCGATCGCCAGGCCGCGCGAGATCCACGTCGTCCCCGAGCTGCCGAAGACCCGCAGCGGCAAGATCATGCGGCGCCTGCTGCGCGACGTCGCCGAGGGCCGCGAGCTTGGCGACACCTCCACCCTGGTCGACCCCAGCGTCTTCGAGGCCATCCGCGCCAGCAAGTAGGGCCGAAAGACGGGGCCGTTCGGCGGCCGACGGGTCTATCGTGGCTCTCACGTGGGGCGTCGACGCGCCCCGCGAGGAGCGTGATCACCGGTGAGTTCATCGAAGACGTCGGACGCCAGCGTGCGCGCGGTCCACGATCTCTTCGTCGCGGGCGAGGTCGACGGCTCCTATCTGGCGTCGACCCCGTTGCGCCGCGTCGTGGTCGAGAGTTGGCAGCGCAGCCTGGCCAGGGGCGTCGACCCCGACCGCGGCGGCGCGCAGTCCTCGGACCTGGCGCTCAGCGTGGCCCGGATGCGGGCGGCTCATCCCCTGGCGTCGGCGTTGCCGGTCATCCGACGGCTGCTGGTGGAGGACGCGCGGTCGTCGGGGGTGATGGTCGCCGTCAGTGCGGCGGACGGCACTCTGCTGTGGGTCGAGGGTGACACCACGGCGTGCCGTCGGGCCGAATCGATGAACTTCGTTCCCGGCGCCGACTGGAGCGAGTGCGGCGCGGGCACCAACGCCCCGGGGACCGCGCTGGCGCTGGACGCCGAGGTGCAGATCCGCGGCATCGAGCACTTCTCCCGACTGGTCCAACCGTGGAGTTGCACGGCGGTTCCGGTGCACGATCCCGTGACGGGGACGTTGATCGGGGCCATCGACCTCACCGGCGGTGACGACGTGTCCTCGGCCCAGACCCTCGCCTTGGTCCGCGCCACCGTCGTCGCCGTCGAGAACCATCTCGCACTGCTGCGCTTCACCGAGCCGCTCCGCGCCGAATCCCGTTCCGGCCCAGACCATTTGCGGGTGCTCGGCGCCGACCGCCCCCGGTGGGAGAGCACCGACGCGAACGGTCGGCCCACCCGCGTCGCACTCACCGGCAGGCACGCCGACATCCTGGTGCTGTTGAGCAGGCACCCCGAGGGACTCAGCGCCGACCACCTCGCCACGCTGCTGGACGACGGGCACCTCGACGTCGTGACCGTCCGAGCCGAGATGTCGCGGCTGCGCCGGGTCGTCGGACCCGATCTGCTGTCGTCGCGGCCCTACCGCCTGACGGCGCCGTTCTCGAGCGATCTCGCCGAGGTCTTCGACGCCCTCGCCCGCGGTGACGTGGCGTCGGCGCTCGACGCGTACGCCGGACCGCTGCTGAGCAAGTCGGTGTCCCCGGCCATCGGGAGGCTGCGCACCGAGCTGAGTGCCAGCCTGCGCGGGGCGGTCGTCGCGACCCGCGATCTCGGGCTGCTGCGCCGATGGTTGCAGCTGCCGGAGGGCTCCGACGACCGTGACGGCTGGCGCCTGCTGCACGACAGCGTCCGCACCGAGCCGATGGAGCGCGCCAGGGCGGGTGGACACCTCGCCGGTCTGGACTTCGAATTCGGGTGACGCATGCAACCGTGATGCAACCCCTCTTGGCCTATCTTCAGTGACGACCGACACACTTTTCGAGTGGTGATGTCGCCCCGTTCGTTGGAGAGGAACCCATGACTGTTTACGCGCGGCCCGGCACCGAAGGCTCGTTGATGTCCTTCGAGTCCCGCTACGACAACTACATCGGCGGCGAGTGGGTGGCACCCACGGCAGGCCGGTACTTCGAGAACCCGACGCCCATCACGGGCAAGACGTTCTGCGAGGTGGCGCGGTCCGACGAGTCCGACGTCGACAAGGCGCTGGACGCCGCCCACGCCGCCGCCCCCGCCTGGGGCAAGACCTCACCCGCCGAGCGGGCCAACATCCTCAACAAGATCGCCGACCGCATCGAGCAGAATCTCGAGTCGATCGCCGTCGCCGAGGCGTGGGACAACGGCAAGCCCGTCCGCGAGACCCTCAACGCCGACATCCCGTTGGCCGTGGACCACTTCCGCTACTTCGCCGGAGCGCTTCGCGCACAAGAGGGTTCGCTGTCCCAGATCGACGAGGACACCGTCGCCTACCACTTCCACGAGCCCCTTGGCGTGGTCGGCCAGATCATCCCGTGGAACTTCCCCATCCTGATGGCGGTGTGGAAGCTCGCTCCCGCGCTCGCCGCGGGCAACGCGGTGGTCCTCAAGCCCGCCGAGCAGACCCCGGTGTCGATCCTCTACTTGATGTCCATCATCGGGGACCTGTTGCCCGCCGGTGTGGTCAACGTGGTCAACGGCTTTGGCGTCGAGACGGGCAAGCCGCTGGCGTCGAGCAACCGGATCGCGAAGATCGCCTTCACCGGTGAGACCACGACCGGGCGCCTCATCATGCAGTACGCGTCGCAGAACCTGATCCCGGTCACCCTGGAGCTGGGCGGCAAGAGCCCCAACATCTTCTTCTCCGACGTCATGGCCCAGGTCGACGACTTCCAGGACAAGGCGCTGGAGGGCTTCACGATGTTCGCCCTCAACCAGGGCGAGGTGTGCACCTGCCCGTCGCGTTCCCTGGTGCAGGCCGACATCTACGACGAGTTCCTCACCCAGGCCGCGATCCGCACCAAGGCCGTCCGCCAGGGCGACCCGCTGGACACCGAGACGATGATCGGCGCCCAGGCCTCCAACGACCAGCTGGAGAAGATCCTGTCCTACATCGAGATCGGCAAGGACGAGGGCGCCAAGGTCATCACCGGCGGCGAGCGTGCCGAGCTCGGTGGCGAACTGGCCGGCGGCTACTACGTGCAGCCGACGATCTTCGAGGGCAACAACAAGATGCGGGTGTTCCAGGAGGAGATCTTCGGCCCCGTCGTCGCCGTCACGTCGTTCACCGACTACGACGACGCGATCTCGATCGCCAACGACACCCTCTACGGTCTCGGCGCAGGCGTGTGGAGCCGTGACGGCAACACCGCCTACCGGGCCGGTCGGGACATCAAGGCAGGTCGCGTGTGGACCAACTGCTACCACGCCTACCCCGCGCACGCGGCGTTCGGTGGCTACAAGCAGTCCGGCATCGGCCGCGAGAACCACAAGATGATGCTCGACCACTACCAGCAGACCAAGAACCTGCTGGTGTCCTACGGCAACAAGGCGCAGGGCTTCTTCTAACCCCCGCCGAACGTGAAGACGTGCGCGAGAAATGCTCGAGATCTCGCGCACTTCTTCACGTTGGCGGGAAGCGCATGGCCCGGATCGCCGGCGCCGTCGACGTGGCGAGCAGCGTGGTGCGGTCCGGTGGGTAGCAGACGTCGACCACCGCCGCCGGCGGGAAGCGGTACGGACGGCCGTGCACCAGGCCGGCGAGTTGCCGTCGCAGGCGCGACATCTCGGCCCGCACGGTCACCACCCGGGACCGGTCGCCGTAGAGGTCGTCGGCGAGGTCGGGTGCCGACCGACCGTCGCGGTGGGTGGCGAGGATCAGCAGGATTTCGGCATGGCGCGGCGAGATGTCGTGCCGCCAGCAGCCGAACTGACCGACCATTTCCAGCGACGGCGCCCCCGAGTCGCGGACGTCGAGCGTGACGCGGGAGATGCCGGGGGTGGCGTCGTCGTCGGTGGGGCGCACCAGCCAACCGCCGGGCAGCAATTCGATCACGCACATTCCCAGTGGCGGCACCCACGCGCGGCCGGGGGTGATGTCCGCCGGCAGCAGGATCCGGTTGTGCAGTGGCACCGAGTCCACCGCGGCGACCCACCCGTCGTGGTCGACGGCGAGTGCGGGCGCCCCGATGCGGGCCAGGATCGGCGCGGCCACCGCCCGCAACCGGTTCAGGGTCTGGTCGTGCTGTTCGCGCAGCCGGGACTCGGCGAGCCGGGCGACGACGTCGACCAACGCGACCGTCGTCGGGTGCACCGTCGTCGCCGGGCCGGAGACGTCGACGACGCCGATGACCTGTCCGGTGCGCGGGTCCTTGATCGGCGCTCCGGCACACGTCCACGGGTGATGGCTGCGCTGGTAGTGCTCGGCGGAGAACACCTGCACCGCGCGGTTGGAGGCCAGCGCGGTCCCGATGGCGTTGGTGCCGACGGCGCTCTCACCCCAGTGCGCTCCCTCGACGAAGCCCAGCCGGTCGGCGTGGTTGAGCACCGAGGCAGACCCGCTTCGCCACAGCACCCGGCCTAGCGCGTCGGCGACGACCAGGATGTTGTCCCCGTCGGCGATCAGCGACTCCAGATTGCGCGACACCTCGTCGAGGACGCCGAGCAACCCCGAGGACTTGCGCAGCATCTCGAGGCCGGCGAGCTCGACGACCGGCGCCGACAACCGGTCGGGCGCAAGCCCGTTGGCCATCATGCGCTGCCAGGAATCCTCGATGACCGACCGCGGGCGGGCGGGGGCGCGAGTGCCGGACATCGTCGCGTCGTAGACGGCCGACATCAGCCGCGCGTAGTGGCGCGGGTCCTCGCCGACCGCGACGGCCGGTTCGGGAGAGGAAAGGTCTTGCATCACCCCTGATTGTGCTCCCGATCACATCCAAATGCCATTACCGCTCGGACCGTCGACTGTTCGCACGAGCGCTCATCGATACACCAGCCCACCGTCGATCAGGCCCGCCTGCCCCGTCATGTAGTCGGCGTCGGGTCCGGCCAGGTAGGACACGAAGCCCGCCACGTCGTCGGGAGTCTCCGCGCGGCCGAGCGCGATGCCGCCGACGAACTTGTCGTACGTCTCGCCCTCGGCGGCACCGGTCAGCTCGGCGAAGCGCTTGTCGATCTCGACCCACATGTCGGTGCCGACGACGCCAGGGCAGTACGCGTTGACGGTGATGCCGTCGGCGGCGTGCTCCTTGGCCGCGGCCTGGGTCAGCGCCCGGACGGCGAACTTGGTCGCGCTGTAGACGCCGAGCATGGCGAACCCGTCGTGACCGGCGATCGACGAGGCGTTGACGACCTTGCCGCCGTGACCCAGCTCCTTGAACTTGGTGACCGCGGCCTGGATGCCCCACAGCACCCCGTCGACGTTGACGGCCCAGATCTTGGCGACGTCCTCCGGCCTGGTGTCGAGCAGGGGGGCGACCAGCGCGATGCCGGCGTTGTTCACCATCACGTCGAGCCCGCCCAGGGCGGACGCCGCATGGTCGACGGCAGCGAACACCTGGTCTCGGTCACTCACGTCGGCGACGAATGTCGTCGTCTTGGAGCCGATCTCGGTGATCTCCTCGGCGACCGCGGAGATGCCGTCGGGCCCGAGGTCGACCAGCGCGACGTCCGCACCGTCGCGAGCCAGCCGCAGCGCGATGCCGCGGCCGATCCCCCGTCCGGCGCCGGTGATCAGTACGACCTTGCCGGTCAGCGGTCCGCTCATGACGCCCCGCCCGCGATGGAGGGGTCGACGAGGACCTTCATCTTGGTGCCCGCGTGCAGCGCCTCGAAACCCTCGTCGACGACGTCGTCCAGCGCGATCGACGTCACCCAGCCGGTGGTGTCGTACGTGCCCCGAGCCATCAGGGCGATGACGGCCTCGAAGTCGGCGGCGGTGTAGCAGAGCGAACCCTGGATCCGGGACTCGTTCATCACCAGGTTGAGAAGTGGTGTCGTCAGCGGCTTTTCGTAGATGGCGACGCTGACCATCGGCCGGCGTGCCCCGACGCAGGCGAGCGCCGTCTCGACCGCGGGCGCCACGCCGGCGGCGTCGAACACCGAGTCGGCACCCGCGCCGTTGGTGTGGTCGGCGATGAAGGCCGGCACGTCGACCGCGGTCGGATCCAGGGTGCGCGCACCGAGCGCCTCGATCGACGCCCGCCGGGTCGCCGACGGTTCGACGACGAAGACGTCCTCGACGCCCTTGCCGCGCAACGCGAACCACAGCCCGATGCCGATCGGGCCGGCGCCGAACACCATCGAGGTGCCGTCGGCGTTCGCGCCAACACCTCCCGGGTCGCTCCGCTCCTGCCCGCCGACCCCCAGGGTGGCGGCGTGGTAGGCCACCGACATCGGCTCGACGAGGGCGCCGAGTTCCATCGACACGTTGTCGGGCAGGCGGTGCAGCATGTCGGTCGGCACGACGGTGTACTCGGCCATGCCGCCGTCGGACATCAACCCGTGGAAGCCGATCTGCTGGCAGATGTTGTAGTTCCCCGCCCGGCACGGCCCGCAGTGCCCGCACCGGTAGAGCGGCATCACGGCCACCCGGTCGCCCGACGCGTAGTCCGTGACGCCGTCGCCCACCTCGGTGACGACGCCGGAGAACTCGTGCCCCATGGTCAGCGGCAGCTGCTGTCCGGTCAGCGGGTGCGGCGACGTCGGGATGAAGATGGGGCCCGCGTAGTACTCGTGCAGGTCGGTGCCGCAGATCCCGTTGAACCCGACCTGGACCTTGACGGTGCCTGGCGTCGGGTGCGGTTCGGGGACGTGGGCGACCTCGAGTTTGTTGGGTCCGTAGTACACAGCTGCTCTCATGGGCCATGTCTATGTGACGCGGACCACGTCCGAAAGAGTTGCACTCCGTTGCATCCCCGCGTGCAACCCGCTGCAACCCTTGCGCCGGGTGCCCGCCGTGGTGTGCTCTGAGTCACATGACTGACACGATTGAAAAGCCGGCCTCCGCGGCCCTCTCGCCCCAGGCCCGCGTCGACGCGTGGCTCGCCGACTTCGAGGCGGCCCTGGCGGTGCGCGACGTCGAGCGGGTGGTGGCGATGTTCGCCGTCGACTGCTTCTGGCGCGACCTGGTCTCCTTCACCTGGAACCTCAAGACCGTCGAGGGTCGCGACGGCGTCGCGGACATGCTGACCGCGCGGCTTGCCGAGACCAGCCCGTCGGGGTTCCGCACGCGTGAGGAACCCACCGCCGACGGGGACGTCGCCAGCGCGTTCATCGAGTTCGAGACCGCGGTGGGCCGCGGCACCGGGCACCTGCGCCTGAAGACCGGCGCCGACGGGAACGACCTGGCGTGGACCCTGCTGACGGCGATGCAGGAGCTCAAGGGCTACGAGGAGCGCAAGGGCGTGACCCGGGTGCTGGGCGCCGTGCACGGCTCCGACGCCGACACCCGGTCGTGGGCGGAGAAGCGCGCGGACGAAGAACGGGCCCTGGGCCGCAGCGAGCAGCCCTACGCCCTGGTGGTCGGCGGCGGCCAGGGCGGCATCGCCCTCGGCGCGCGGCTGCGCCAGCTCGGCGTGCCCGCGATCGTCGTCGACAGGCACGAACGCCCGGGCGACCAGTGGCGCAAGCGCTACAAGTCGCTGTGCCTGCACGACCCGGTCTGGTACGACCACCTGCCGTACATGCCCTTCCCGCAGAACTGGCCGGTGTTCGCGCCCAAGGACAAGATCGGCGACTGGCTCGAGTTCTACACCAGGGTCATGGAGGTCCCGTACTGGTCGAAGACCACGTGCCTGTCCGCCTCCTTCGACGAGGCCGAAAAGCAGTGGACCGTCGAGATCAACCGCGACGGGGAGCGGTTGACGCTGCATCCCACGCAGCTGGTGCTGGCCACCGGCATGTCCGGCAAGCCCAGCATTCCGACGCTGCCCGGTCAGGACGTGTTCCGCGGCGAGCAGCACCACTCCAGCGCCCACCCCGGCCCCGACGGCTACGTCGGCAAGCGCGCCGTGGTGATCGGGTCCAACAATTCGGCGCACGACATCTGCAAGGCGCTCGTCGAGAACGGCGTGGACACCACGATGGTGCAGCGTTCCTCGACCCACATCGTGAAGTCGGACTCCCTGATGGAGATCGGCCTCGGCGACCTCTACTCGGAGCGGGCCGTGGCGTCGGGCATGACGACCGAGAAGGCCGATCTGACGTTCGCCTCGCTGCCGTACAAGATCATGCACGAGTTCCAGATTCCGATCTACGACGCCATCCGCGAGCGCGACAAGGAGTTCTACGACCGGCTGACCGCCGCCGGCTTCGAATTGGATTGGGGCGACGACGATTCCGGCCTCTTCATGAAGTACCTGCGCCGCGGGTCGGGCTACTACATCGACGTCGGTGCCTGCGACCTGGTCGCCGACGGCACCATCAAGCTGGCCCACGGTCAGGTCGAGAAGCTCACCGAGGACGCGGTGGTGCTCACCGACGGCACGGTGCTGCCCGCCGACGTCGTGGTCTACGCCACCGGGTACGGCTCGATGAACGGCTGGGCGGCCGACCTCATCGGCCAGGACGTCGCCGACAAGGTCGGCAAGGTCTGGGGTCTGGGAAGCGGGACGACGAAGGACCCGGGCCCGTGGGAGGGCGAGCAGCGCAACATGTGGAAGCCGACGCAGCAGGAGAACCTGTGGTTCCACGGCGGGAATCTGCATCAGTCCCGGCACTATTCGTTGTATCTGGCCCTGCAGCTCAAGGCACGCCACGAAGGCCTGCCCACCCCGGTGTACGGGCTACAGGACGTCCATCACCTGAGCTAGGCCGACGGCGCGGCACCGACCGGGACGAAACCCGAGCCCGGTCGGTTCTTCGCGTTGATGTCGGCCAGCACCGCGGTCATCGACATGGTGACCGCCGGGGTGTGCAGCGGGACGAACTTCACCACGCACGTCGGCAGGTCCTCGCTGAAGGCGCCGTGGATCATGCCGACCAGCATGTTGTTCACCGTGACCGGGGCACCCGAGTCGCCGGGCTGGCCGCAGACCTGGTTGAGGATGGTGCCGGGCTTGTCGCCCGGACCCCACGTGACGCCGCACGACTGGCCCGTCGTGCGGCCGAGCTTGCAGGCGTTCTCACCGAACACCGGATCGGGTCCGAGGCCGTCGATCTCGAAGCCGTCGATCGAGTTGACCGGCTGCACCTTCGCGGGGTCGAACTGGATCACGGCGTAGTCGAGACCGTCGTTGCCCGCGACCATCGTGCCGACGACGCCGCTGGACTGGGCGCGCTCGGAAGCGACCTGCGCGCCGGGCCCTCCGCAGTGCGCGGAGGTGAAGCCGATCAGGTTGCCCTTGGAGTCGTTGCCGATGGTGGTCAGGGTGCAGAAGGTGTCGCCGTCTATCACGATTCCCGACCCACCCCCGAGGACCACCTTGTCCTCGGCGTGGGAGACCGCGGGGTGCGGTGTGGTGAGGGCGGCTACCAGGACGACGAAGAGTGCGGACAGGACGAACTGACTCCGATGACTTCGTACGAACTGCAAGAAACCTCCTCCGGCACTGCCCCGGCCGACGGCCAAGCGCCGCCAGTCTAACGTCGGCCGGAATCGTTGCACGGGCCGCGACATGGCAACATGGGCGCCGAACCCCATGAACTGCGGGACTGTACATCGAACGGGGAGGACGTGTCCGTGAGCAATGGCGACCGCAAGAGCGGCGTTCCGACGACGGTGACCTCGATTCCATTGGTGGATCCGCACGCACCGAAGCCCGACCCCTCCGTGGGCGACCTGGTCAAGGATGCGACGGCGCAGATGTCCACGCTGGTGCGTGCCGAGGTGGAATTGGCGCGCGCCGAGATCACTCGGGACGTCAAGAAGGGCCTGACGGGTAGCGTCTACTTCGTCCTCGCCCTCGTCGTCCTGTTCTACTCGACGTTCTTCTTCTTCTTCTTCGTCGCGGACCTGTTGGACCTGTGGTTGCAGAAGTGGGCGGCGGACCTGATCGTCTTCGGCCTGATGCTGCTGACGACCGGCGCGCTGGCGTTCCTCGGCTACCTGAAGGTCCGCCGGATCAGGGGCCCACAGAAGACCATCCAATCGGTCAAGGAGGCGCGGGTCGCGCTGGTGCCCGGCGGCGACAAGACCCCGGCAAAGCCGGACGCGCCGACGGCAGATCCCTCCGGCTGGTAGTGATCCGGAGCGGCGGTATCAAACAGCCGCCCCCCGATCCGTCGGTCACGCGCATCGCGGGCCCGTGGCGGCACATGGACGTGCACGCCAACGGAATCCGCTTTCACGTCGTCGAGGCGAACCCGACGAGCGACGACGCAGACCGCTCCGCCGAGCAACCGTTGGTCATCCTCCTGCACGGCTTCGGGTCGTTCTGGTGGTCCTGGCGCCACCAGCTCCGCGGACTTCGGGGGGCACGGGTGGTGGCGGTCGACCTGCGGGGGTACGGCGGCAGCGACAAGCCGCCGCGCGGCTACGACGGCTGGACGCTGGCCGGGGACACCGCGGGCCTGGTGCGCGCGCTCGGGCACGAGACCGCGACGCTGGTCGGGCACGCCGACGGCGGACTGGTGTGCTGGGCCACCTCGGTGCTGCACCCGCGGGTGGTGCGCTCCATCGCCGTGGTCAGCTCGCCGCATCCGGTCGCGCTGCGCGCGTCGGCGTTGACCCGTCGCGATCAGGGCATGGCACTGCTGCCGTGGATGATGCGCTATCAGGTGCCCGTCTGGCCGGAGCGGTCGCTGACGCGTGACGACGCCGCCGAGCTCGAGGTGGTGGTCCGCAGCCGAGCCGGCGCGAATTGGCTTGTCTCACAGGATTTCTCCGAGACGATCCGGTACCTGCGCCGGGCGATCCAGATCCCGTCGGCGGCGCACTCCGCGCTGGAGTACCAGCGCTGGGCCGTCCGCAGCCAGCTCCGCGGGGAGGGACGCCGCTTCATGCGCTCGATGAAGCGGCCGCTGTCGGTGCCCGTGCTCCACATGCGCGGCGACGCCGACCCCTACGTGCTCGCCGATCCGGTGCGCCGCACGCAGCGACTGGTCCCGCACGGGCGGTACGTGTCCATCGCCGGGTCGGGACATTTCGCCCACGAGGAGAATCCCGAGCTCGTCAACGAGCAGCTGACCAGGTTCCTCGCCGACGTCAACGGCGCCTGACGCTAGGAGATGCAGGTGTCGGTGGACACCCGCTGGGTGTTGCCGACCTTCGCCATCTGCTTCTCCACCTCGGTGGAGGTGAGCACGAAGCCGGTGTCCGCGTCGTCGACCGCCGCGCCGAACACCACACCGAGCACCTTGCCGTCCTTGTCGATCAACGGACCACCCGAATTGCCCTGGCGGACAGTGCCCCTGATGGTGTACACCTCGCGGGTGACCGTCGTCGTGTGATAGATGTCCGGCCCGTTGAGCTGGATGATCTCGCGGATCCGACCGGGTGTCGCGGTGAACTCACCGCCGCCGGGATACCCCATCACCAACGCGTCGGTGCCCGTCGCCGCCTCCTGCATGTCGAACTCCAGTGGCTTCGCCGGAAGGTCGGGCACGTCGAGGATGGAGATGTCGGCGTTCGGGTCGTACGACACGACCGTCGCGTCGTAGGTCTTCCCTTCGGATTCGACGGTCACGCTCTCCGAGCCCGCCACCACGTGCGCGTTGGACATGACCCGATTGGGCGCGACGACGAAACCGCTGCCCTCGAGCACCTTTTGGCAGCTGGTGGCCACGCCGCGGATCTTCAGCACACTGGGCTGGGTGGCCGCGACGACGGGGTCGGTCGCCAGGGCGGCGTCCGGCGCGTCGACGTTGACGATCGGGGTCCGGCCGAACGGCTGCAGCACGTCGGGCAGCCCTGAGGTGTCCAGGAGCGACGACAACCGGGTCGGGACCCGCTTCAACCAGGCCGGCGCAGCCTGGTCGACCGTCGACAGCACGCGCGAACCACGAACGGCCGCTGCGAGATTGGGCTGATCGGAGGACGTGAGCGGGGTGGCGAGCAACCAGGCCGCCACCAGGACCGCGACCAGCTGCAGCGCCACGCCGACCACGGAGTCCATGGTGCGCAACCCGCCGTTGCGGATCGCGCCGCGCACCGCCCTGCCGAGCACGACGCCGGCGATCTCACCGATCACGACGAGCCCGAGGATCAGGAACAGTGCCACGAACAGCTTGGTCCGCGCCCCGTCGACGTGACCGACGACGTGCGGCGCCAGCAGCACACCTGCCACGGCGCCGAGGATCACCCCGACGAAGGACAGCAACGAGCCAAGTGCCCCGGACCGCCAACCGGAGATGGCGGCGACGAAGGCGATGGCGAGGACGGCCAGATCGAGCCACTGCGACGAAGTCATTGTGGGCCCTCACGGTAATCGGTGCCGCCGCCGACGAGCGCCATTGCCACGTCGAGTTCGCGCACGTCGTCGGTGTCCCACGGCTGCGCCCAGCCGGCGACGTCGAGAATCGCCGAGATCACCTGGCCGGTGAAACCCCAGACCAGCATCTGGTTGAGCTTGAACGCCGGCCCGGCGAACCGGGTGGTGTTTTCTTTGCGGTACACCATCAGCCGGTTCTCGGGGTTGACGAAGGCACGGACGGGAACGCGGGCGACGATCGCCGTCTCGCTCTCGTCGACGACGCCGACCGGGCCGGGGTCGGGTGAATAGGCCAGCACGGGCACGACGTGGAAGCCCGACGGCGGGATGAACATCCGGTCGAGCGTGGCGAGGGGCTGCAACCGCGTCACGTCGACGCCGGTCTCCTCGTTGGCCTCGCGGAGCGCGGTGCCGACGGGACCGCCGTCACCGGGATCGGCGGCTCCGCCGGGAAAGGCGGCCTGGCCGGCGTGCTGGCGCAACGTGGACGCCCGAACGGTGAGCAGCAGGTCGGCGTCGGGCGGCACACCACCCGACGGTGAGTCGAACGGCCCGGAGAACAGCACCAGGACCGCGGCGTCACGCTTGGTTCCGGTCAACGTGGCCGCGGTGTTGGCGACCGTGATGGCGGCGAGCACGTCGGCGGGCACCCGCTCGCGGTAGGCGCGGGGCACGTCGGCGACGTTGTCGAGCAGCGGCGCTAGCCAGGACGGGGCTGCTGCGGCATCGAGGGCAGCAGGGGGTCCCCCGTCACCGTTGGAGATCAACCGCGCACTCCCATCGCTGGATTCACCGCTGCTGCGATCTCATCGGCGCTGGTGAACGCACGCGGCAGGATTTTGGCCACCGTACCGTCCGAGCGCAGCACGACGGTGGCGGGCATGACGTTGGGCACCTGCAGGGCGGCCGCGACGAGCCGTCGACCGTCCTGCAGGGTCGGAAGCCTGACGCCGAGTTCGGCCAGGCGCAGCAGCGCGGCGGTCTCGTTCTCGTCCTGGTGCACGGTCAGCACCGTCACGGCCGGTCCCATCCGCCGCTGGTACTCCGCCATCGCGGGCAGTTCGTCGGCGCACGGCCCACACCAGTAGGCCCACAGGTTGAGCACCACGTTGCGGCCCGCGACGAGGGCACCGACGTCCGCGCGACTGCCGTCGGCGGCGCACTCGACGACGACGCCGGTCAAGGCCGCGGGACCCGGGCCGCTCGACGGCGCCGGGCACGGCGGCAAGTCTGCCTTCGCGCGCGGGCCCGCCAGCGCCGCCGCGGTGTCGGCGTCACGGTGCTCCCTGGCGGCGCTCGCGGACAGACCACCGCCGGTGTCGCCGGCCGGGTCCTCGGCCCCCATCTCGCGCCACAACGCGACCACCAGGGCGACGACGACGACCAGTCCCGCCACGGTCCATCGGGTGGATGCGCGCATGAAGTCCGGCAGGCTCTACAGACCGGCCAGTGCCAGCAGGTGTTCGGTCTCGGGGCCCTTCACCAATGCGGCGGCGGCCAGCGGATCGGTCGGGCCGAGCCCGAACGACGGGCAGTCCTTGGCCAACACGCACACGCCGCAGGCGGGCTTCTTGGCGTGACACACCCGGCGGCCGTGGAAGATCACGCGGTGACTGAGGAGCGTCCACTCCTTGCGCGGGATGAGGTCGGCGATCGCGAACTCGACCTTCACCGGATCCTCGAGCTCGGTCCACCGCCACCGGCGCACCAGTCGGCCGAAGTGGGTGTCGACGGTGATGCCCGGGATGTCGAAGGCGTTTCCGAGGATGACGTTGGCGGTCTTGCGGCCGATGCCGGGCAGCGTCACCAGCTCGTCGAGCGTCCGCGGCACCTCCCCGTCGAACCGTTCGACCAACTCCTGGCCCAGCCGGATCAGTGAGTTGGCCTTGTTCCGGTAGAAGCCCGTGGTGCGGACCAGCGCCTCCAACTCCTCGCGGTCGGCACCGGCATAGTCGGCGGCCGTCCGGTACTTCGCGAACAGCGCCGGGGTGGCCAGGTTGACCCCCTTGTCGGTGCTCTGGGCCGACAGGATGGTCGCGACGGCGAGCTCCAGCGGGTTGGTGAAGTCGAGCTCGCAGTACACGTGCGGAAACGCTTGGGAGAGCGTGCGATTCATTCGCCGTGCCCGCCGGACCAGACCGGTGTGAGTTTCGTTGTCGTACTTGGCGGATTTGGGGGCCACCACTGCGCGCGTTGCCACGTACGTCAGCCTACTGAGCCAACCGATAAGTGTAAGCGCGGACCGGTGGCAATTCGTGATCCCACCGAGACCTTCGGCGTGTTTACTTCGCCATGTGTCCTGGTTGCTCGTAGCGTTCATCCCGGTGTTGCTGATGTTGGCGACATTCGGGCTCGACCGCTTGGAGGCCGGCTTGGACGACGACACCGTGTCCCCCGCGGACGTCACCGCGTTTCTCGAACAGGCCAAGGCGGACTGCGCCAAGCCGGCGGCGCGCGGCAGTGCCGTCGTATCCTACGAACTGCTCGACGACGGGTACGACGACGTCTGCCGGGAAAGCGTATTCACCAATTCAGCACGGCGTTTGCCGACGCGGGTGATCATCCCCCACGAGTCGAATACCGAATTTCGGCCGACTCGGCACGCCTATCGTGTGTAGCGTTGGCACGTCGCGAAGGCACCAACGCTTAGACTGATTTCGCCATCCACGCAGGGTGGCCTTCGTGGTGTCATATTCCGACGGGTTAAGGGGCAACGTGGACGAGATCCTGGCGAGGGCCGGAATCTTCCAGGGAGTGGAACCGACTGCGGTCTCCGCGCTGACCAAGCAGCTGCAGCCAGTCGACTTTCCCCGTGGGCACACGGTGTTCGCCGAGGGTGAGCCCGGCGATCGGCTCTACATCATCATCTCCGGCAAGGTGAAGATCGGCCGCCGCTCACCGGACGGCCGCGAGAATCTGCTCACCATCATGGGACCGTCGGACATGTTCGGCGAGCTGTCGATCTTCGACCCCGGCCCCCGCACCTCCAGCGCCACCACCATCACCGAGGTGCGCGCCGTGTCGATGGACCGTGATGCGTTGCGGGCGTGGATCGCCGACCGCCCCGAGATCGCCGAGCAACTCCTGCGCGTGCTGGCCCGCCGGCTGCGTCGCACCAACAACAACCTCGCCGACCTCATCTTCACCGACGTGCCCGGCCGCGTCGCCAAGCAGCTGCTGCAGCTCGCACAGCGCTTCGGGACCCAGGAGGGCGGCGCCCTTCGCGTGACGCACGACCTGACCCAGGAAGAGATCGCCCAGTTGGTCGGCGCCTCGCGCGAGACGGTCAACAAGGCGCTCGCCGACTTCGCCCACCGCGGGTGGATCCGTCTCGAGGGCAAGAGCGTTCTGATCAGCGACTCCGAGCGGCTGGCGCGCCGCGCCCGTTAATCCGGTCCCCCGCGATTTCGGCGTGATCAGTCGCGTTCACCGCAACCAATCACGCCCAAATCACGCCCTGAGGTAGTCCAGTTGGGCCTGCACGCTCCATTCGGCGTGCTCCCACAGCTTCTCGTCGACGTCGGTGTAGACGCGCTCGACGACCTGGCGGGCGGTGGCGTCCTCGCCCAGCACCCGCAGCGCCTCGCGCACCTGGTTCAGCCGCTCCTCGCGATGGGCGAGGTATGCCGCCGTCACCGCCTCGAGATCGTCGAGATCCGGTCCGTGCCCGGGCAACACGGCGCGGGGGCCGAGCCCGCGCAGGCGAGCCAAGGACTCCAGGTAATCGCGGAGGCTGCCGTCCTCGTTGTCGATGACGGTGGTGCCGCGGCCGAGCACCGTGTCCGCCGTCAGCACGGCATCCTCCAGCACGAACGACAGAGAGTCCGCGGTGTGCCCCGGCGTCGCCAGCACCGTGATGCGCACGCCCGCGGCGTCGATCACCTCGCCGTCGGCGAGCGGGCCGCCCAGCCCGCGCAGGAATCCGCTGCCGACCGACCGCACCACGGCGCCGGTCCGGTCGACGAGCTTGTCGATCCCGTCGGTGTGGTCGCCGTGCTTGTGGCTGATCAGCACCAAGGGGATCTTGCCGAGCGCCGCGATCCGCTCGACGTGTGCGTCGTCGTCGGGCCCCGGGTCGACGACCACCATCTCGTCGCTGCCCGGCCCCCGCAGCACCCAGGTATTGGTGCCGTCCAACGTCATCAGGCCGGGGTTGTCGCACAACAGCACCGACGCCGTGTCGGTGACGCGGCGCAGCTCCCCGTAGGCGGGATGCGTCACGCGACCTCCGCCTGATCGTCGCTCACGCGACCTCGACGATCAGCTCCACTTCCACCGGAGCATTCAGCGGCAATTCGGACACTCCGACCGCCGAGCGGGCGTGCACCCCCGCGTCGCCGAAGACGTCACCGAGGAGTTGCGACGCCCCGTTGACCACTCCGGGCTGACCGTTGAAACCCGGTGCGGACGCCACGAATCCGACCACCTTGACCACGCGGACCACCGAGTCGACCCCGACGAGGGCGTGGACGGCGGCCAGTGCGTTCAGCGCGCAGGTACGCGCGAGGTCCTTGGCCTCCTCGGCGGTGACCTCGGCGCCGACCTTGCCTGCCTTCGGCAGTTCACCGTCGATCATCGGCAGCTGCCCCGAGGTGTAGACGAGGGTGCCCGTCCGAACGGCGGGCACGTAGGCGGCCAGTGGGGCGACCACGGCGGGCAGTTCGACGCCCAGCTCCGCAAGCCGTTCCAGGATCGTCACTTTGGTCGCTTCATGTAGGCCACCAACTGCTCGCCCGTGGGCCCGGGAACGATGGAGACCAGCTCCCATCCGTCCTCACCCCACTGGTCGAGGATCTGCTTGGTCGCGTGCGTCAGGAGTGCCACCGTCACGTATTCCCACTTGATCAGTTCGCTCATGGGCCCGAGCTTATCGGTGCCTGTGTGCGCGATGGCTAGCATGCAGTAGTGAGCAACGATGTTCCCGGATCGAGCAACCGCAATTCCGTTGGCTGGCCGTCCCGGCTGAACAAGGCGCGGCTGCACTTCGTCACCGGCAAGGGCGGTACCGGGAAGTCGACCATCGCCGCGTCGCTGGCGTTGGCCCTCGCGGCGGGCGGTCGGAGGGTTCTGCTCGTCGAGGTCGAGGGACGCCAGGGCATCGCGCAGCTCTTCGACGTGCCTCCGCTGCCGTACGAAGAGGTGAAGATCGCGACCGCCGAGCGCGGCGGCGAAGTCAACGCGCTGGCCATCGACACCGAGGCGGCGTTCCTCGAGTACCTCGACATGTTCTACAACCTCGGGATCGCGGGTCGGGCGATGCGCCGCATCGGCGCCGTCGAGTTCGCGACCACGATTGCGCCCGGCCTGCGTGACGTGCTGCTGACCGGCAAGATCAAGGAGATCGTCGTCCGAGCCGAGAAGGAGCGCTCCAAGGGCTCGAAGGGCAAGCCGACGGGTTATGACGCCGTGGTGGTCGACTCGCCGCCGACCGGACGCATCGCCCGCTTCCTCGACGTCACCAAGGCCGTCTCGGACCTGGCGAAGGGCGGACCCGTGCATTCCCAAGCCGACGGCGTGGTCAAGCTGCTGCACTCCGAGCTCACGGCCATCCACCTCGTCACCCTGCTGGAGGCCCTACCCATTCAGGAGACCCTCGAGGCCATCGACGAGCTCAAGGAGCTCGGGCTGCCGATCGGCAGCGTCATCGTCAACCGCAACATCCCGGCCTACCTCGACGCGGACGACATCGCGAAGGCAGCCGAGGGGGACGTCGACGCGGACTCGGTGCGAGCGGGACTCGCGAAGGCCGGAATCACGTTGGGCGACGCGGACTTCGCCGGCTTGCTCACCGAGACGATTCAGCACGCGACGCGGGTCAGCGCGCGGGCGGAGAGCGCGGCCCAGCTCGACGAGGTCGACATACCGCGGCTCGAACTGCCCGCCATCTCCGACGGCGTCGACCTGGGCAGCCTGTACGAGCTCGCCGAAGCACTCTCCCAGCAAGGCGTGCGATGAGCGCCAGCGAAGACCACCAGGAGAACCAGCGATGAGCACCACACCCGCCGCCCTCGACCTGCGCTCCGTCCTGTCGGATCGCTCCAACCGAGTCGTAGTGTGTTGCGGCGCAGGCGGTGTCGGAAAGACGACGACCGCCGCGGCGATGGCGCTGCGGGCCGCCGAGTACGGCCGCACCGTGGTCGTCTTGACCATCGACCCGGCCAAGCGGCTCGCGCAGGCCTTGGGCATCAAGGACCTCGGCAACACGCCGCAACGCGTGCCACTGGCCCCCGAGGTGACCGGCGAGTTGCACGCGATGATGCTCGACATGCGCCGCACGTTCGACGAGATGGTCATCCAGTACTCCGGCGGCGACCGCGCCGAGGCGATTCTGGAGAACCAGTTCTACCAAACCGTCGCCACGTCCCTCGCCGGCACGCAGGAGTACATGGCCATGGAGAAGCTCGGCCAGCTGCTGGGCGAGGACAAGTGGGATCTGGTCGTCGTGGACACTCCCCCGTCGCGCAACGCGCTGGACTTCCTCGACGCGCCAAAGCGGCTCGGCAGCTTCATGGACAGTCGGCTGTGGCGCCTGCTGTTGGCGCCGGGCCGGGGCATCGGCAAGCTGGTGACCGGCGCGGTGGGGTTGGCCATGAAGGCGCTGTCGACCGTCCTGGGCTCCCAGATGCTCTCGGATGCAGCGGGTTTCGTTCAAGCCCTGGACTCGACGTTCAGCGGTTTTCGCGAAAAGGCCGACCGCACCTACGAATTGCTGAAGCGCCGGGGCACCCAGTTCGTCGTCGTCTCGGCCGCCGAGCCCGACGCGCTGCGGGAGGCGTCCTTCTTCGTCGACCGCCTGTCGAGTGAGAAGATGCCGCTGGCCGGCCTCATCCTCAACCGCACGCACCCCACGCTGTGCGATCTGCAGACCGACAAGGCCAGGGAGGCCGCCGACCAGCTGGATGCCGACGGGCAGACGGACGGGCTGGCGGCGGCCGTGCTGCGCGTGCATGCCGATCGGGCTCAGACCGCGAAGCGGGAAGTGCGGCTGCTGTCGCGATTCACCGGCGCCAACCCTCAAGTGGCGATCGTCGGGGTGCCGTCGCTGCCGTTCGACGTGTCTGATCTGGAGGCGCTACGCGCGATCGCCGATCAGATCACCGGCGACCTGGAGTGAGCCGAACGGCTCAGACGGCGCTGCGGTGTTTGCGCTGGGCGGCGAAGAACTCGGCCCAGGACACGACCTCGGGATGCTGCTTGAGCAGCGCCCGGCGCTGACGCTCGGTCATGCCGCCCCAGACGCCGAACTCCACCCGGTTGTCCAGGGCGTCTGCGCCACATTCGGAGATCACCGGGCAATGGCGGCAGATCACGGCCGCCTTGCGCTGGGCGGCGCCGCGGACGAACAACTCGTCGGGATCGGCCTGGCGGCAGCGAGCCTGGGAAACCCACGCGATGCGCGCTTCGGCTTCGGCGCTTTGGACCACCACACCGTTGACTGGGGAACTCATGACTGTCCTGCGCGCCGCGGGCCGTATTCCTGACACCAGCGATCCCTTCGTCCAGCCGCCCCCTGCGACGGCGCACCTCGGTGTAGAACGCCATTGCGATCTACGCCACATTGCGATTGGGAGTGTTACTTAGATCGCACTGTCAGTCAAAGCTAGGTGGTCAGGGTGGTTTTGCGCAACAGCTAAATCACGAATTTTTGGGACGACCGTGCCGTGATACGTCATCGGCCATGATTTGCGGTTGCACAGTGGGTGCTCGAGGGGTTAGAAGCACCGCTGCGACGCTGGTAAGGATTGGTCTCGCTACTCTGTAGCCATGCCCGACCGATCGCAGGCGACGCCGCCGCCGCGGCGCGCGCCCGCCGCGGTCACGCTCATCAAGCTCGCCTGGTGCATATTGCTGGCCAGCGTCGTCGCCGCAGGACTGATGTTCCCGGTCGTCGGCGGCTTCGGTCTGATGTCCAACCGCGCCTCCGACGTCGTCGCCAACGGCTCCGCTCAGCTGGTGGAGGGCGAGGTTCCCGCCGTGTCGACGATGGTCGACGCCAAGGGCAACACCCTCGCGTGGCTGTACAACCAGCGGCGCTTCGAAGTGCGCAGCGACCAGATCGCCAACTCGATGAAGTTGGCCATCGTCTCGATCGAGGACAAGCGGTTTGCCGAACACAACGGCGTCGACTGGAAGGGCACGCTCACCGGGCTGTCCGGATACGTCACCGGCGCCGCCGACACCCGCGGTGGTTCCACCCTCGAGCAGCAGTACGTGAAGAACTACCAACTGCTGGTGATCGCGCAGACCGACGCCGAGAAGCGCGCCGCGATCGAGACCACGCCCGCCCGCAAGCTGCGCGAGATCCGCATGGCGCTGACGTTGGACAAGACGTTCACCAAGTCGGAGATCCTGACGCGATACCTGAACCTGGTGTCGTTCGGCAACGGCGCGTTTGGCGTGCAGGACGCCGCGCAGACCTACTTCGGAGTCGACGCCTCCCAGCTGAACTGGCAGCAGGCCGCCCTCTTGGCCGGCATGGTGCAGTCGACCAGCGCGCTGAATCCCTACACCAACCCCGAGGGTGCCCTGGAGCGTCGAAACGTGGTGCTGGACACCATGATCGCCAACGTGCCGCAGGAGGCCGACGCCCTTCGCGCGGCGAAGCAGGAGCCCCTCGGTGTGCTCCCGCAGCCCAACGAATTGCCGCGTGGTTGCATCGCGGCGGGCGACCGTGCCTTCTTCTGCGACTACGTGCTCGACTACCTCGCTCGCGCCGGGATCAGCAAGGAACAGGTCGCCAAGGGCGGCTACCTCATCAAGACCACCCTGGACCCCGACATCCAGAATTCGGTGAAGTCGTCGATCACCAACTTCGCCGCGCCCGACCTCGACGGCGTCGCCAGCGTGATGAGCGTCATCAAGCCCGGCAAGGACAGCCACCCGATCGTGGCCATGGCCTCCAACCGCACCTATGGGTTGAACAGCGACGCCGGGGAGACCATGCAACCCCAGCCCTTCTCGCTGGTGGGTGACGGCGCGGGGTCCATCTTCAAGGTCTTCACCACCTCGGCGGCGCTGGAGATGGGCATGGGCATCAACGCCCAGCTCGACGCTCCGGGGCGGTTCGAGGCCAAGGGCCTCGGCAGCGGCGGCGCGAAGGGGTGCCCGCCGGCCACGTGGTGCGTGCTGAACGACGGCAGCTACCGCGGCGCCATCAGCGTCACCGACGCCCTCGCGACCTCGCCCAACACGGCGTTCGCCAAGCTCATCTCGCAGGTCGGAGTGCAACGCACCGTCGACATGGCGGTCAAGCTCGGGTTGCGCTCCTACGCGCTGCCGGGCACCGCCCGCGCCTACGACCCCGACAGCAACGAGAGCCTGGCCGACTTCGTCAAGCGGCAGAATCTGGGCTCGTTCACCCTCGGTCCCATCGAGGTCAACCCGCTGGAGCTGTCCAACGTCGCCGCCACCCTCGCCTCCGGGGGCACGTGGTGCCCGCCCAACCCGATCGACAAGATCTACGACCGCAACGGCAAGGACGTCTCCGTCACCACCGAGACGTGCGAGCAGGTCGTCCCCGAGGGTCTGGCCAACACCCTCGCCAACGCGATGAGCAAGGACGACCAGAGCGGAACCGCCGCGAGCGCGGCCAGCTCGGCCGGCTGGAGCCTGCCGGTGTCGGGCAAGACCGGTACCACGGAGGCTCACCGGTCCTCGGGCTTCTTCGGGTTCACCAACGCCTTCGCGGCCGCCAACTACATCTACGACGACTCCTCGTCGCCGTCGGACCTGTGCTCGTTCCCGCTGCGGCAGTGCGGCTCGGGCAACCTCTACGGCGGCAACGAGCCGGCGCGCACCTGGTTCACCGCGATGAAGCAGTTCACCCCCGACGACGTGGCGCTACCGCCGACCGACCCGCGATACGTCGACGGCGCACCGGGTTCGAAGGTGCCCAGCGTGGGCGGCATGACGCAGGACCTGGCCCGGCAACGTCTGAAGGACGCCGGCTTCCAGGTTGCCGATCAGGCCAACCCGGTCAACAGCAACTCGCCTGCGGGTGCGGTCGTCGGAACGTCTCCCGCCGGTCAGACGGTGCCGGGGTCGATCATCACGATCCAGATCAGCAACGGCATTCCGCCGGCACCGCCGCCCCCGCCGCCGGGATTGCCGATCGACCCGAACGACCCGAACGCGATTCCCGCGCCCGTGGGGTCGACGGTCGTGATGATCCCCGGTCTGCCGCCCATCACCGTTCCGGTACTGGGCCCGCCACCACCGCCGCCGCCTCCGTAACCCGACCCGCGCGGTCGGCGATCCGGCAGCCGGAGAGGCGGTGGCGGTCAGGATGTGGCAGTAGGCTGCACCCATGCTCGCCCGTTCGACGGTATTGAAGAACCCCGCCACCCTTGCCGGCTCGCTGGCCGCCGGGTCACTGGCCACGGGGATCGCCTACGCCACGTTGATCGAACGCAATGCGTTCGTCGTGCGGGAGACGACGATGCCGGTGCTGACGCCGGGGTCCGCCCCGCTCCGCGTGCTGCATCTGAGCGATCTCCACATGACGCCGCGGCAGCGCCGCAAGCAGGAGTGGATCCGCGAGCTCGCCGGGTGGGAGCCCGACCTCGTCATCAACACCGGTGACAACCTGTCGCACCCCAAGGCCGTGCCGTCGGTGGTCCAGGCGCTCGGTGACCTGCTGTCGGTACCGGGGCTGTTCGTCTTCGGCAGCAACGACTACTTCGGCCCGTCGCCGAAGAACCCGACGAACTATCTGTTCAAGCCGACACATCGCGTCACCGGTGAGCCGCTGCCGTGGCAGGACCTGCGCGCGGCGTTCACCGAGCGCGGCTGGCTGGACATGACGCACACCCGTCGCGAGATCGAGGTGAAGGGCCAGCTCGTCGCCGTCGCCGGCGTGGACGACCCGCACCTGTCCCGCGACCGCTACGACACGGTCGCCGGCCCGGCGAGCCCGGCGGCGAACCTGACCCTCGGCATGACCCACGCGCCCTACACGCGGGTGCTCGACCGGTTCGCGGCCGACGGCTACCAGTTGGTGCTGGCCGGACACACCCACGGTGGGCAGCTGTGCCTGCCGTTCAAGGGCGCGGTGGTCACCAATTGCGATCTGGACCCGTCGCGGGCCAAGGGTCCGTCGCGATGGGGCGCCCACATGCAGTTGCACGTCTCCGCGGGGCTGGGCACGTCGCCGTACGCGCCCTACCGGTTCTGCTGCCGGCCCGAGGCGACCCTGTTGACGCTGGTGGCCGCCCCGACCGGCGGGGGCAGCCTCGGCAGCCGGGTCAGCATGTCGCACCCGACCGTATCGGCGCGTTGACCGGCCGCGACTCCGTCACCGTTCGCCGGTACCCGCGCGCCTGGGTGGACAACGCGATACGACTGATCGAGGCCGACGCCAGGCGGAGCGCGGACACCCATCTGTTGCGGTATCCGTTGCCCTCGGCATGGTGTGGTTCAGCGGATTCGGGCGGCTCGGACTTCAGTGTCCAGCTGTACCTGAAGGACGAGACGACCCACATCACCGGCAGTCTCAAGCACCGGCTGGCGCGGTCGCTCTTCCTGTACGCGCTGTGCAACGGCTGGGTCGGTGAGAACACGACGATCATCGAGGCCTCGTCGGGGTCGACGGCGGTCTCCGAGGCCTACTTCGCGGCGATGCTGCGGTTGCCGTTCATCGCCGTCATGCCGTCGTCGACGAGTGCCACGAAGATCCGTCTGATCGAATCACAGGGTGGCCGTTGCCATTTCGTCGCCCAGTCCGGTGAGGTGTATGCCGAGGCGGAGCGTCTGGCGAAGGAGACCGGCGGGCACTACCTCGACCAGTTCACCAATGCCGAGCGGGCAACCGACTGGCGTGGGAACAACAACATCGCGGAGTCGATCTTCGACCAGATGCGCGAGGAGCGCTTCCCAATACCGGACTGGGTGGTCGTCGGGGCAGGCACCGGTGGCACCAGCGCGACGATCGGCCGCTATCTGCGGTATCGACGCCACGACACGCAGTTGTGCGTGGTGGATCCGCAGAACTCGGCGTTCTTCCCGTCGTATGCAGAGGGCCGCCGCGACGTCGTCGGCAGGTCCTCGCGGATCGAGGGCATCGGCAGGCCGCGAGTTGAGCCGTCGTTCCTACCGGACGTGATCGACCGGATGATGGTGGTGCCCGACGCGGCGTCGGTGGCCGCGGCACATCACGTCAGCGGGGTGCTGGGCCGCAAGGTGGGACCGTCGACGGGAACCAACGTGTGGGGGGCGTTCACGCTGCTCGCCGAGATGGTCTCGGAGGGTCGTAGCGGGTCGGTGGTGACGCTGCTGTGCGACGCCGGCGAGCGCTACGCCGACACCTACTTCGACTCGGAGTGGCTCACCAGCCAGGGGCTGGACCCCTCGGAGTCGGCTTCGGTGCTCCACGAGTTCGAGCGCTCGGGTCGCTGGGTCTGATCGCCGCTCTGGAACGCGCTACGGCTGAAGCGGTCGGAGGTCGCGAACAGCCACAATGCGGCGATGGCGAACAACCCGAAGTACATCGTGGCTCCCAACCCGGTCATGTGAATGCCTCTCCTCGAGAAGATGGTCGAACGTGCTGGTTACAACGTCGCCAGCGTGGAATTACATTCCGCGGGACGGCGTCTGACCGTCTTCGCGTTCGACACTGTCTACCCATTCACAGGTTCGCCAATCACGCCGGGCGCGACGGCCCAGGCGTTTGGCTTCCGACTGGCTCGGTGCGTTAAGCTGACGACGCTCTACGCGGGGTATGGCGCAGCTTGGTAGCGCGCTTCGTTCGGGACGAAGAGGTCGTGGGTTCGAATCCCGCTACCCCGACCGCGTAAATGCAGCTCAGAGGCCCTGACCGGTTCCACCGGCCGGGGTTTTCTGTTTTTCGGGGCCCGGTCAGGGCAGCAGCACGTACGCCATGCCCGGGACGTTCTGGACGTCGCGGTCGTTCCAGAGACCCTCGCCGGCGAGCCCGTTCATCTCCGTCACGTGGATGAACTGCCCGCCCGGGGACACGGAGTCGACCCATGCGACGTGCCCGTAACCGCCCGCACCGGCGACACCGGGCTGGAAGACCACGAGCGACCGGTCCTGCGGGGTGTCCACCACGGTGTAGCCCGCGGCCGACGCCGCGTTGGTCCAATTCAGGGCGTCGCCCCGCATCGCCGGATAGGACCCGGTGACCTCGAACCACTTCTCGGCCGCGCCCCAGGTGCACTGTCCGGGGGTGCCCGGGTTGATGGCCTGTGTGCGCCCGACGGTGCGGATGGCGAGTTGGTCGACCGTGTCGGCGGCTGCCGGGGACGCGACGACGACTGCTTGGGCACCCAGCCCCGTGGCGAAGGCTGCGACGGCGATGGCAGCAGCCGCCCGCCGAATCGTGGCGCCGAGTGAACTCGACCGACCTGCGGTGGTGCTGTGGCGTGCATTCGATTCGAAACCGAACATGGTAAACCTCTCGCGCGATGGTCCTCCCCGACCCGCCACACGAGGTTATCTCAAAACGGTCACGATTTCGTACCGAATCGTGACCGTCGACCTGACCTAGACCTTGACCAGCACCCGTTCGGTCTCGTCGTCGTGCTGGTGCGCCTTGGCGTATACCGCGAACGAGCTGAATTCGGCCAGGCCAAGCAGGATGACGGGCCACACCGCACCCGCCGCGAGGCTCAGACCGAAGCGCTCCGGAGGGGGCCGACGCTCGTCACCGAGACGCGCGCTGGCGACGAACACCACGACGGCCGCGACCAGCGCCACGGCGGTGTATGCAATGAGCAAGGTCACGACCACGATGCCTCCTCGTAGGTTTGCTACCGGCAAAGGTCTTCCCAGAACGGCGAATGCCAAACCCGACGGGTCTCAACCAGCGGCGTTGCGAAGTTTCTCCAGCAGTGGGGCGGCGGCCTGGTCGAGGAAGCGGTCCTGTCCCTCGTCGCCCACCTGCACCAGGGCGATGTCGGTGAAGCCCGCCTCCCAGTACTCACGCACCGCCTCGACGATCTTGTCGAGGTCCGGTCCGCAGGGAATCGACGACGCCACGTCTTCCTCGCGGACGAATTGGGTGGCACCCGCGAAACCCGCCGTGGTGGGCAGGTCGGCGTTGACGGACCAACCGCCGGCGAACCACCGGAACTGCTCGTGGGCCCGCGCGACGGCGGTGGCCTCGTCGGTGTCCCAGCAGATGGGGATTTGGCCGACGACCCGGGAGTCGCCGGGCAACCCGGTGCCCTTGCGGGCGGCATGCCACCCGTCGACCAGGTCCTTGTCGGGTTCGACGGCGATCAGGTGCTCGACCAACGGCGAGAAGGTCTGCACCGAACGCTCCCCGGACACCGCGGCGGCGATCGCGACGGGTACCTCCGGCACGTCCCACAGGCGCGCGGAGTCCACCTCGAAGTAGTCGCCCTTCCAGTCCACCATCTCGCCGGTGAACAGTTCGCGGATGATCTGCACGGCCTCGCGAAGCATGTCCTGGCGCCGCTTGATCGTCGGCCATCCCCGGCCGACGACGTGCTCGTTGAGGTTCTCGCCGCTGCCGACCCCGAGGGTGAACCTGCCGTCGGCGAGAATCTGCAACGTGGCGGCCTGCTGAGCCACGATCGCGGGGTGGTACCGGACCGTCGGGCACGTCACGTAGGTGAAGAGCTCGACGCGCTCGGTGGCCTGCGCCACCGCCCCGAGCAGCGTCCAGGCATTGGGCGCGTGGCCCTGCGCCGACAGCCACGGCGAGTAGTGGTCGCTGGAGACCTCGAAGTCGAAGCCCAGTCGTTCAGCCGAAACCGCATACTCCACAAGCTGTTTCGGGCCGCTCTGCTCTGTCATCAGGGTGTAGCCGAATCGGGTCATGGAGTACGGCTACCCCGGTACGGCGGAGGAAAACCGGCTAGAGCCGGTCCTTCACCGCCGCCGACAGGCGTGCCGAGTCCGCCTTGCCCTCGGCGATGGCCATGGCCGCCTTCATCACCTGGCCCATCTGCTTGGTGCCCGGCCGGTGCCCGATGTCCTCGGCCACCTGAGCGATCGCGGTGTTCACCACGTTGGCGAGCTCGTCGTCGTTGAGCTGAGTGGGAAGATAGGCGTCGATGACCTGGGCCTCCGCCCGTTCGTTAGCCGCCAGTTCCCCGCGCCCGTTCGACACGTAGATCTGCGCGGCCTCGCCGCGCTTGCGCGACTCGCGGGCCAGCACCTTGAGGACGTCGTCGTCGGAGAGCTCGCGCACGGCGGTGCCCGACACCTCCTCGGACTGGATCGCGGCGATCAGCATCCTCAGCGTCGCCGTGGTCAGCTTGTCCCGTGCCTTCATCGCCACCGTGAGGTCGGCGCGCAGCCGATCCTTGAGTTCCGCCATGGCGTAGACGCTACGCTCGGGCACCCCGGACACGTTGTCATTGATCGCCGGTATCGACAGGATGGGAGACATGAGCAGCGAAGCCGGCGGCCCCGCCGTCCCACCGCCGCCCGCATATCCGCCACCCGCCTACGGGCAGGTCCCGCCGCAGCACCAGCCGCCACCGGGCTACCAGCCACCGGGGTATCCGCCAACACCCGGCTACTACCCGCCGCCGGGTTACCAGCCACCGGGCTACCCGCCGCAGTCCGGGTACTACCCGCCACCGGGCTACCAGGGCTACCCGCCGCCTGGGTACCCGCCGATCGGACCGCCGCCGGCGCTCAAGCCCGGCATCATCCCGTTGCGCCCGCTCGGGATGTCGGACATCTTCAACGCGTCTGTCTCCTACATCCGGGCCAATCCCAAGGCCACCCTCGGCCTGACCACCATCGTCATGGTGGTGGCCCAGGTCGTCTCCCTGCTCCTGCAGATCGGGCCGCTGGCGACCAGCGGCATGTTGTCGCCGAGCGCGCTTGACGGATTCGGACAGTCCGACCCCACGGAGATCTCCGACTCCTCGATCGTGGGGCTGCTGCTGTCCAGCGTCGCCGCCACCATCGCCACCGTGCTGGCAGGCATCGTGCTCAGCGGCCTGCTCACGGTCGTGGTGGGTCGCGCGATCTTCGGTGCGACCATCGGCGTCGGAGAGGCGTGGCGACGGGCGCGGGGGCGGCTGCTCCCCCTGCTCGGCATCACCGCGCTGGAGGCGATCGGTGCCGCGGTGTTGATCGCCGTGGTCGTGGGCGTGGTGGTGGCCGTCGCCGAAACAGTGGGTGGCGGAGCGGCATTCGTGGTCGGTGGGTTGCTCACCCTGGCCTTGGTCGCCGGGCTCGTCTACCTGTACACGATGCTGAGCTTCGCCCCGACGCTGATCGTGCTGGAGCGCATCGGCGTCAAGGCCTCCATCTCGCGCTCGTTCCGCCTGGTCAAGAACGACTTCTGGCGGGTCTTCGGCATCCGCCTGCTGGCGGCCGTCATCACCAGCGTGATCTCCGGCGCGGTCACGGTGCCATTCAGCCTCGTCGGCCAGGTCATGCTGGTCGTCGGCGAGTCCACGACCATGATGGTGCTCGCGGTGGTGCTGATCAGCGTCGGCGGCGCGATCGGTCAGATCATCACGGCCCCGTTCAGCGCCGGGGTCGTGGTCCTCCTCTACGCCGACCGCCGGATCAGGGCCGAGGCCTTCGACCTGGTGCTGCGGACGGGGGCGAACGGGGCGGTCGAGTCCACCGACGATCTGTGGCTCACCCGGCAACGCTGACGTGTCCACCATCGACATCGACCGCGACGCGGCGCACGACGCCGCGCAGCGCGAGCTGAACAAGCCCATCTATCCGCGCGGCTCCCTCACCGACCAACTCGGGCGCCTGCTGGACGACCTGCTGTTCAAGATCATGTCCGGCGGCGCCTCGGTGCCCGGCGGGTGGCTCACGATCACCGTCCTGCTCGTGCTGGTGGCGGTAGTCGTCGTGGTGGCCATCCGGGTGGCGCGGCGCACCATGCGCACCAATCGCGGCCGCCTCGGCGGGTTGTTCTCCTCGGCCGAGATGAGCTCGGCGGAGCACCGGGCCGCCGCGGAAACGGCTGCTTCCCAGGGCGATTGGACGACGGCGATCCGACAACGCCTGCGGGCCATAGCGCGCCACCTCGAGGAGACCGCGGTCCTGCTGCCCGTGCCGGGGCGCACCGCGACCGAGCTCGCCCGCGACGCCGGTCGGGCCATTCCGGACCAGGCCGACGAATTACGCCGCGCGGCAACGGCATTCAACGACGTCACCTACGGCGAGTTGCCCGGCACCGAACCTCCGTACCGGATGATCGCCGACCTCGACGACCACCTGCTGCGCCACGTCGTCGGCGCCGCGACCGACCGGGGCAGCTCGGGCCCGGCCGACGCCTGGGTCGAGGTGCGATGAGCGACACCACCTCGGCAGTCGGCGCCACCGTCGTGCAGCGGTGGCGGACCCTGCGATGGGTGTTGCTGGCCCTGGTGCTCGTCATCGGCGTCTCGGCCGTCTCCGCCTATTTGACCGCCCCGCGACAGGGCGGCCGGATGAACCCCGACGCCACGTCGCCGGACGGCGCCCATGCCTTGATCGCGCTGCTGAAGGATCGCGGGGTCGACGTGGTGGCCACCAAGGATCTCGCGGGAGTCGAGCGGGCCGCGCGTCCGGACTCCCTGCTGCTGGTCGCGCCCACCCCGTACTTGGTGGACGACGCCGGATTGGAACGGCTCGAGAACCTGCCGGGGGACGTGCTGCTCGTCGAGCCGTCGTCGTGGACCCGGGAGGCGTTGGCGCCGGGGATACAGACGGCCGACCACACCAGCTTCGGCGGCGAACCTCGCTGCGACGTCGGCGAAGCCACCCGTGCGGGCCGCGTACAGCTCAACCTCAGCGACACCTACGAACCGGTCGACGGCGGCCCCCAAGTCGCCCGCTGCTACGACGGCGCGTTGGTCCGCTACACCGAGCGCGGCCGTACGATCACCGTCGTCGGCGCGGCCGACTTCATGACCAACGCGGGGCTGCTGCAGGAGGGCAACGCCGCCTTGGCGATGAACCTGGCGGGCGCCCGGCCGCGGGTCATCTGGTACACCCCCGGCCGCATCGCCGGTGAGTCGGACGGCGCCACGTCGATCATGGACCTCATCCCCGGCCGGGTCGGCTGGATCGTGCTGCAGCTCTGCCTCGCCGTGGGATTCGTGGCGTTGTGGAAGGGTCGCCGGATCGGTCCGCTGGTGGCCGAAGACCTTCCGGTGGTGGTGCGCGCCTCGGAGACCGTCGAGGGCCGCGGCCGGCTGTACCGGTCCCGACGCGCGCGCGATCGCGCCGCGTCGGCGCTTCGGACCTCGGTGCTGCTGCGCACCCTCCCCCGGCTCGGCCTCGGCGCCCAGTCAGACCCCGCGTCCGTCGTCGAGACGGTCGCCCGCCGCATTCGTTACGACCCGGCCACCGTCGAGTACGCACTCTTCGGGCCGGACCCATCCGACGACGCGCAACTGCTCAACCTCTCGCGGCTACTCGACGACATCGAAAGGCAGGTCGCCACCTCGTGACTCATCCAACGACTTCCCCCACGGACGCCGACGGCGCTCGAAACGCATTGCTGGCGTTGCGTTCCGAGATCGCCAAGGCGGTCGTCGGGCAGGACGCCGTGATCAGCGGCCTGGTGATCGCGCTGCTGTGCCGCGGCCACGTCCTGCTGGAGGGCGTCCCCGGAGTCGCCAAGACGCTGTTGGTGCGCACGTTGGCCGCGGCGCTCCAATTGGACTTCAAGCGCGTCCAGTTCACCCCGGACCTGATGCCCGGCGACGTCACGGGATCGCTGGTGTACGACGCGCGCACGGCCGAGTTCGAGTTCCGTGCCGGGCCCGTGTTCACCAATCTCCTTCTGGCCGACGAGATCAATCGCACGCCGCCGAAGACCCAGGCCGCACTTCTGGAAGCCATGGAGGAGCGTCAGGTCACCGTCGACGGTGACGCCCGCGCCCTCCCCGATCCGTTCATCGTCGCGGCGACCCAGAACCCCATCGAGTACGAGGGCACCTACCAGCTGCCGGAGGCACAGCTGGACCGCTTCCTGCTCAAGCTCAACGTGCCGCTGCCGCCGCGCGATCAGGAGATCGCCATTCTCTCCAGGCACGCCAGGGGTTTCGACCCGCGGAACCTCTCCGACATCCGCCCCGTGGCGGGACCCGCCGAACTCGCCGCGGGACGCGAAGCGGTCAGTCGGGTGCTGGTGGCCGACGAGGTGATGGGCTACATCGTCGACGTCGCGGGCGCGACGCGGGCGTCCCCGGCACTGCAACTCGGCGTCTCGCCCCGCGGCGCGACGGCGTTGCTCGCGACGGCGAGGTCGTGGGCGTGGTTGTCGGGACGCAACTACGTCGCCCCCGACGACGTGAAGGCGATGGCACGGCCCACGTTGCGACACCGCATTGCGCTGCGACCCGAGGCGGAACTCGAAGGGGCCACCCCCGACGGCGTCCTCGACGGCATCCTGTCCGCGGTGCCGGTACCGCGCTAGTGGTGCTCACCGGCCGGGCCGGACTGGTCGCCCTGATCTGCGTCCTCCCCGTTGGCGTGTCGCCGTGGCCCGCAGAGACATTCATGGTGCTGCTGGTCCTGCTCGTGGCGGCCATCGTGGTCGACGCGACGCGTGCGGCCAACACCCGTCGGCTGCGATTCACCAGACTTGGCGACGGCGCCGCCCGGTTGGGTGAGCCCGTCGACGCGGCACTGGTCGTCGAGAATCCGGGCCGCCGCGAACTCCGCGGCTGGATTCGTGACGCGTGGGCACCGTCGGCGCGCGCGGAGCCGCGCACGCACGCGGCGAAGATCCCTGGCGGACAACGGATTCGGGTCGACACGACGCTGCGTCCGATCCGCCGTGGGGACCAACGGTCGGACCTGGTGACGGTGCGGTCCGTGGGCCCCATGGGCCTGGCGGGCCGGCAGAGCTCGCACCGGGTGCCGGCCCAGGTGCGCATCCTGCCGCCGTTCCTGTCGCGCAAGCACCTGCCGTCGCGGTTGGCGAAGCTCCGCGAGCTCGACGGCGCCGTCCCCGTCCTGATCCGCGGCCAGGGCACCGAATTCGACTCGCTGCGCGAATACGTCGTCGGCGACGACGTCCGATCCATCGACTGGCGCGCGACGGCGCGGCGGGCCGACGTCGTCGTCCGCACGTGGCGGCCGGAGCGCGACCGCCGGGTGGTCATCGTGCTGGACACCGGCCGGACGTCCGCGGGCCGGGTCGGCGTCGACCCCACCTCCGGGGACCCGAGTGGCTGGCCGCGACTGGACTGGTCGATGGACGCCGCACTGCTGTTGGCCGCCTTGGCATCTCGGGCGGGTGATCACGTCGACTTCGTCGCGCACGATCGGCTGCCTCGAGCCGGGGTCTTCAACGCGACGCGCTCGGAACTGCTGCCTGCGCTCGTCGAGGCGATGGCACCGCTGCAGCCGGCGCTGGTCGAGTCGGACGCCGCGGCGACGGTCGCCACGGTGCAGCGCCGCATCCGGCGGCGCGCGCTGGTGGTGCTGCTGACCGACCTCAACTCCTCGGCGCTCGACGAGGGGCTGATGGCGGTGCTGCCGCAGCTGGCCGCCCGGCACCAGGTGGTGCTCGCCGCGGTCGGCGATCCGAGAGTCGACCGCTTGGCCGCGGGGCGGGCCGACGCCGCCGAGGTGTACGACGCGGCCGCGGCCGAACGGTCCCGCAACGACCGCGGCGCGATGGCGGCGCGGTTGCGTCGCCACGGCGTCGACGTGGTGGACGCGATGCCCGAGGAATTGGCGCCCGCCTTGGCCGACCGCTATCTGGCGATGAAGGCCTCCGGCAAGCTGTAGCGCGCCCGCGATCAGGACGTCGGGAGCAGGTCCGGGGCGTCGTCGACGTCACCGGTCTCGCCGGCGCGCGCGGCCTTGCGGCCGAAGTGGACCACGTACGCCAGGAACCCGATCTCGGCGACGACGCCAATCGCGATGCGCACGAACGTCGGCAGCGGGGACGGCGTCACCAGCGCCTCGATGAGACCGGACGCCAACAGCACGACGACCAGTCCGACGGCGACCGAGACCACGGCACGACCCTGCTCGGCCAGCACCTGGCCCCGCGGCCGGTCACCGGGTGACACCACCGACCACCCGAGGCGCATCCCGACGGCGGCGGCGAGGAACACCGCGGTCAGCTCGAGAAGGCCGTGCGGGGTCAGCAGGCCCAGGAAGACGTCGCCCTTGCCCGCGTCGAACATCAGTCCACCGATGACTCCGACGTTGGCCGCGTTCTGGAACAGCACGTACGGAATCGGCAGACCCAGCACGACCGCGTAGCCGATGCACTGCGCCGCCACCCACGAGTTGTTGATCCACACCCGCAGGGCGAACGAGCCCGCCGGGTTCTCGCTGTAGTAGGAGGCGAAGTCGTGGTTGACCAATTCCGCTACGTCGGAGGGGGTTCCGACGGCGGCCTGCACCTCGGGGTTGCCGGCCACCCAGCTGCCCATGAGGACGGCCACGACGAAGGACGCGACCGCCGCACCGAGCCACCAGCGCCACGCGCGGTATGCCACGACGGGGAAGGACACCGTCCAGAAGCGGGTGAATTCGCTCCACACGGGGGCGTGGGCACCGGTGACCGCCGACCGCGCCGAGGCGACCAGGCCCGAGAGCCTGCCGACCAACACCGAGTCACTCGACGCGCTGCGCACCATCGACAGGTGGGTCGACACGCGCTGGTAGAGGTCCACCAGCTCGTCGACCTCGGCGCCGGTCAGTGTGCGGCGACGCTTGACCAGATCCTCCAGCCTGTCCCACGCGGGTCGGTGGGCCAGGACGAATGCGTCGACGTCCACACGGGCGAGCCTAGTAGCGTGGGGTGCCATGGTGGCCAAGCCCGAGCCGATGGTCACGGGTGACGCCGTCGTCCTGGACGTCCAAATCGCCCAACTGCCGGTGCGCGCCCTGGCCGCGCTGATCGACCTGACGGTGGTCTTCGTCGCCTACCTCATCGGCGTCGCGCTGTGGGCCCTCACCATCTCCGACCTCGACGACGCCCTGTCGGCGGCGGTGCTCATCGTCTTCACGGTGCTGAGCTTCGTCGGCTATCCCGTCGTCTTCGAGGTTGCGACCCGGGGCCGATCACTGGGCAAGATGGCACTCGGCCTGCGCGTCGTCTCCGACGACGGCGGCCCGGAACGCTTCCGCCAGGCGCTGTTTCGGGGGCTGTCGGGTTTCATCGAGATCTGGGCGTTCGCCGGGGCGCCGGCGGTGGTCTGCAGCATGCTGTCGGCCAAGGGCAAGCGGATCGGCGACGTGTTCGCGGGCACCATGGTGATCACCGAGCGCGGACCAAAGATGCCGCCGCCCGTTCCGATGCCGCCGGACCTGGCGTGGTGGGCGTCCTCGCTGCAGTTGTCGGGGCTGCGACCCGAGCAGGCGGAGCTGGCCCGTCAGTTCCTCTCGCGGGCGGGTCAGCTCGAGCCGACCCTGCGCGACCAGATGGCACACCGCATCTACGCCGAGGTCGTCTCGCAGATTTCCCCGCCGCCGCCGGCCTCGGCACCCCCGCCACTGGTGCTGGCGGCCGTGCTGGCCGAGCGGCATCGTCGCGAGCTCGCCCGCCTGCGGCCGGTTGCCTCGCCCACCTCGTGGCCGCCCGCGCCGCAGGCCCCGCCACCCCCGGCGAGCCTCGCCGGGCCGCCCGGAGGGTTCACCACCCCGTCATAGTGGGACATGGTTGTCTCATTATGGGTCAGATGTGCTATTTTGGTGTACATGACTGCGTCGTTGTCGTCCATCGGTGGCCCGCGCTCGAGGACCCGCAAGGCGATTCTCGACGCCGCCATGGACGTGCTCGGCACCAATCCGAACGCGTCCCTCGGTGACGTCGCCGCGGCGGCCGACGTGGGCCGCAGCACGTTGCACCGGTACTTCGCCGAGCGCACCGACCTTCTGCGGGCCCTGGCCCTGCACGTCCACGAGCTGAGCAAGTCGGCCATCGAGCGTGCCGAGCCCAACTGCGGGCCTCCGGTCGAGGCGTTGCGCCGGGTGGTCGAGTGTCAGCTGGACCTGGGCCCGATCGCGTCGTTCGTCTATTGCGACTCGTCGATCGTGCGCGACGACGAGCTGACCGCCGAACTCGACACCGGCGACGAACTGATCGTCGAGGTGCTCGACCGGGTGGCCACCCAGGGCACCGCCGGACCGCCGGGATGGCCCCGGCTGGTCTTCTGGGCGCTCTTGGACGCCGGCCACGACGCCGCGCGCCAGGGCGCTCCCCGCGTCCAGGTGGTCGACGCCATCATGGCCAGTCTCACCCAGGGCACCATCAACCCGAATCAGTCTTGACGCCAAGGGGTTTCACCCCAGCGAAGAAGTTTCAGTAGTTCTCAGGAGAATCGAAATGTCCATCCGAATGGACGCCACCCCGACGTCCATCCCCACCCCGCGGCGCGCCTGGTTCGCACTCGCGGTGCTCATGCTGCCCGTGTTGCTGATCGCCGTCGACAACACCGTGCTCGCGTTCGCGTTGCCCAGCATCGCGCAGGACTTCCGGCCACCGGCCACCACCCAGCTGTGGATCGTGGACGTCTACTCCCTGGTGCTCGCGGCCCTGCTGGTGACGATGGGCAGCCTTGGTGACCGCATCGGCCGCCGCAGGCTGCTGATGATCGGCGCGGGCGGCTTCGCGGTCGTGTCGGTCGCCGCGGCCTTCGCCCCCAGCGCCGAATACCTCGTCGCGGCGCGCGCACTGCTTGGCGTATTCGGCGCCATGCTGATGCCGTCGACCCTGTCGTTGATCCGCAACATCTTCATGGACGCCTCCGCTCGCCGGCTGGCCATCGCGCTGTGGGCGTCGTGCTTCACGGCCGGCTCGGCGCTTGGCCCCATCGTCGGCGGGGCGCTGCTGCAGCACTTCCACTGGGGCGCGGTGTTCCTCGTCGCCGTCCCCATCCTGCTGCCGCTTCTCGTACTGGCGCCCCGACTGGTGCCGGAGTCCCGGGATCCGAATCCGGGCCCACTGGATCTGGTCAGCGTGCTGCTGACGCTGACGACCATGCTGCCGGTCGTCTGGGCCGTCAAGTCCGCGGCACACGACGGCCTGTCCGGTCTCGTCGTCGCCGCCGTCGTGATCGGCGTCGGCTCCGGGATGCTGTTCGTCCGCCGCCAGCGCCGCACCGCCACCCCGATGCTCGACGTCGAACTGTTCGCCAACAGCGCGTTCACGTCGTCGATCCTGGCCAACTTCCTGTCGATCGTGGGTCTCATCGGGTTCATCTTCTTCATCTCTCAGCACCTTCAGCTGGTGCTCGGGTTGAGCCCGCTGGCCGCCGGACTGGTCACCCTGCCCGGCGCCGTGCTCTCGATGATCGCCGGCATCGCGGTAGTTCCCGTCGCGAAACGCATTGCGCCGCATGCCCTGATGATTGCCGGCCTGGTGCTGGTCGCCGCCGGGTTCCTGGCCATCCTGATGTTCCGGCACGACCTCACGGTGGTGGCGGTCGTCGTCTCGTTCGTGATCCTGGAGATCGGCGTCGGGGTGTCCCAGACCATCTCCAACGACACCATCGTGGCGTCGGTCGAGCCTGCCAAGTCCGGTGCCGCGTCGGCGGTGTCGGAGACGGCCTACGAGCTGGGTGCGGTCGTCGGCACGGCGACCCTCGGCACCATCTTCACGGCGTACTACCGCGCCAACGTCGAACTGCCCGGCGGTCTCACCGAGCTGCAGACTGCCGACGCCCGGGAGAGCATCGGCGGCGCCGCCTCGGTGGCGCAGACGTTGCCGCCCGCGCTGAGTGGTCGGCTGATGGACTCGGCCCGGGTCGCATTCGACGCGGGCATCGCGCCGACGGCGACCATCGCCGCGGTGCTCACGCTGATTGCGGCGGGCGTCGTGGCGCTGGCCTTCCGCGGAGTCAGCGGCCGCGCAGCCCGACCAGCATCAGCACCGACCCGAGCAGCGGGGCCACCGTCCGCACGTGATTCCACGCCGTCCACGGCCCCACGTACGCGCGCCATTCCCGCGACGCGTCCGCTGCGGGACCCGAAAGATCCACCGCGGCAAGGTGATCGTTGAGCGGAACGTTGAACGCCATCGTGACGACGAAGGCCACCAGCCCGAGGATCGCTCCGGCCAGCACGTAACCCGTGCCCGGCTGGGACAACCGACACACCGCGGCGACGCCGACGCCCAGCGCGAGAACCGCCGAGCCGACGAACACCGCCAGAAACGGGACGTTGGCCTGCGCCTCGGCGTTGATCCCGCGCATGGCGGCGAGCGCCTCGGCGGGCTGGGCGCGGTCGAGCCCCGTCATCACGAAGGTGGAGAAGGCGAAGAAGATGCCACCGACGACCGCGGTCGTGACGGCGGCAGCGGCGGTGGCGATCAGGTAGGGGCTCGGCGACATGCGCCCAGTCAAGTACGTAACGCCGAGACGCTCCATCGTCAGGAGTCCCTCGCACATACGCGAGCGTCTACATTCGAGGGCGTGGATGCGCTCGGCGGACTTCTCGACGGGGTGCGCGCCCGGGGCGCGTTCGTGCTGCGGCTGTCCCTGGATCCGCCGTGGTCGATGCGCATCCAGGACGACGCGCCGCTCACGCTGATTGCCATGACGCAGGGCAGCGCCGTCATCGTGACCGACTCCGGGCGCTCGTGGGATCTCGTAGCCGGTGACGTCGCCCTCGCGCGCGGGGTGGAGCACTACGCGTTCGCCGACCGGGCGCTCACCGAGCCTCAGGTGGTGGTGCACCCGGGGAATCGGTGCACGACGCTGCGCGGGGAGGATTTGCGCTTCGAGATGTCGGTCGGCGTGCGCACCTGGGGCAACGCGACGTCTGGCGCCGACCGCGCCGTCGTCTGCGCCTACGAGGGTCGAAGCGAGGTGAGTTCGCGGGTACTGCATGCACTTCCGACGGTGCTGGTGCTTCGTGGTGACGAGTGGCAGAGCCCCCTGGTGTCGCTGCTCGCCGACGAGGCAGGACGCGACGGTCCCGGGCAGGCCGCGTATCTCGACCGCCTGCTGGACCTGGTGCTGATGGACGTGCTGCGGACGTGGTTCGACCGCGACGAGCAGGCGCCCACCTGGTGGCACGCCGCGCACGATCCCGTCGTCGGTCCCGCGCTGCGGCTGATGTACGAGAATCCGGAGCATCCGTGGACGGTCGCCAATCTGGCTGGAGCCGTGGGTTGTTCGCGCGCCCTGTTCGCCCGCAGGTTCGTCGAGCAGGTCGGCGAACCACCGATCGCCTTCCTCACCGGCTGGCGGCTGGCGCTGGCCGCCGATCTGCTGCGGGCCAGCGGTGCGACCATCGCCTCGGTCGCCCACCAGGTCGGCTATGGCACCCCGTTCGCCTTGAGCAGCGCGTTCAAGCGTGCCTACGGCGTCAGCCCGAACGCGCACCGGGCTGCGGCGTCGCCCGGTTGGCGCGGGCCGCGACGACACCGGCCACCGACGCCGCCGCGATGGTGACGATCGCCCCCAGCACCAGCGCGGCGGGTTCCCCTGGAAGCAGCAAGTGCTGCTCCGTACCCACCGTCGCCGCCGCGACCGGCACGCCGAGTTGCGCCGCCGCCAACACTGCCAGCGTGACCGGTTGTTTGAGGAGGCGGCCGACGGCGTGGGCCAGGATCGCCCCGATCCCGAGCGCCACCCCGAGCCCGATGAACTGTGGATGCTGCCCCAGGTCGCGCACCTGCAGCGAGGCGCCCAGCCAGACGAAGAACAGCGGCCCGAAGAATCCCTCGGTGATGCCGAACAGCTGCCTCGCCAGCCGCCGCGGCTCACCGATCGACGCGACCACCAGACCAAGGGCGAAGCCCGCCAACATGATCGAGACGTGCGTACCGATGGCCAGTGCTGCCAACCCGAACAGGATCGCCAGGTTCAGACGGAGCTCGAGAGCGAACTTCTGCTTCTCCGAGTATTTGTGCAGCCGCTTGCGGAACCCCTTCGCGTCGGCCCACCGCAGCACGAAGAACAGAACCACCGCGCAGATCCCGATGGCCACTGCGCCGAGCGCGGCTCGGGGCGCGCGCGCCGGGTCGATCACCAAGGGCAGCAACACGATACAGGCGGCATCGGCCACCGCGATCTGTGCGGTGACCGACAGGACGGCCGGGCCCGTCAGCTTCAGGTCGTCGATGACGGGCAGTGCCAGCGCGGCCGACGAGGACGCCATCAGCACGCCGTACAGCGCGGCGTGCCCGGTGTCGAAGACCGCGGCGAGCCCGACCCCCAGACAGGCCGCGACCGCGCCGACCACGACGGCGCGCAGCAGCGCGGCCGGTGCCGCCGAGCGTTGCGCGCGGTCGCGGATCGGCACGTGCGTCCCGACCACGAACATCACCAAGGCGAAGCCGACGTTGGCCAGCAGTTCGAACGTGGGGTCGGTGTGATCCAGTAGCCCGAATCCGGTCTTGCCCAACACGATTCCGGCCAGAAGCTCGCCGACCACGACGGGAAGACGCAACCGGGGAACCGACGCCAGCAGCGGACCCACCATGGCCGCGACGACGATCAGCGCCAGCGTGCCGAACCCGATGGGTGTCACGTCAGCCCGGGGTCTGCCAGGACACCAGACGGCATGGGATGGGGGTGTTCTCGTCGGTCAGGTAGCTGGCGCAGACCCGGTGGTAGCCGTCGGCGATCTGCAGCGCCACGCCGTCGAGCACCTTGCCGCGTACCAGGAGCACCGGCGAGAGCTTCTTGCCCGCGTCGATCTTCGCGAGGTCGGTCTTGACGCGGGGATTCGTCGCGGGCAGCAGCTCCAGTCGGGCGGCTCGCAGGACGTCCTTGGCCTTGCGCTGCGACGTCTGCGCCGACTTGAGGGCGTCGACCGTGGCGGTGATGGCCTCGGGCTCGCTGATCAGGCTCAGATAGTCCGCGGCCGCCTCGTAGTCGTGGTCCTCCGGATCGTCGAGCCACTTGACCGCCATCCGGACACCCTAAACCGGATGCCTGTGGGAACGATGCGAGGGATTTCCCCCATTCGCCGAGCGACGATCGGCATTAGGGTCTTCAATGAGAACGTCTGGGGAGACGTAAGTGTTCGGGGGGACGTATGTACACATCTGGGGACGTGTTGTCGGCCGACGCGCACGTCGAGGCCGTGCTCGTCGAGATGACGCTCGTCGAGCTGAGCCGCCTGCAGGACGCTCTGCTCGACGAGCTTCGGACCGGCATGCCGTCCACCGAGCAGATCGCGAAGGCGCTGGAACGTCACAGCATCGAGGTCGCCGCCTGGTTCCGGTTTCGCCGGGCCTCGGGTGAGGCCGTGAAGATCGTCATGCTGCTCGGGGCGCTGGCCGTGGCGATCGCCTGGCTGACGCACCGGCACATGCCCGCTCCGACCCACCGGCTGCAGGACGCCATGGCGCGGGTCCACGAGGACCACGTCTACATGCTGCCGATCCCCCGCAGCGATCCGTGCTTTTGCGGCAGCGGCAGCCGGTTCCGGTCGTGCCATGGGCGGCCGCCGTTGGCCGCGCCTGCCGTCTGACCGCTAGGCGCCAATCCAGTTGCCGTGGAAGCCAAATGGCACCCGCTGCGGCAACTTGATGGTGGCGACCGGGGCTCCGGCGAAGTCGGACGCGTCCAGGATCACCAGATCACTGCCGTCGCGCGCGGCGTCGTAGACGTAGCCCAGGTAGTAGCCGCTCGATTCGTCGGCCGGCCCGCTGCCCGGGACGAAGACCGCCTCGCCGGGCGCACCGGGTGAGGCCGCCGTGCCGAACGGATGCTCCACGGCGCTACCCGTGGTGAGGTCGTGACGGACGAGTTTGTCCTTGCCGACGGAGACGGCGTAACGCGCCTGAAGGCCCGCGAGCCGGTCGTCGATGCGGGGGAACTCCACCGCCCGGTCGTCGAGCTGTCGCTCGCCGACCGTGCCCGTGGTCAGGTCGATCGTCCAGGTCCACATCGTCGCGTCCTGGTCGAAGCCGGCGTGGCCACGCCACAGCTCGGGGTACCGAACCGCTTGCAGCACAATCGTATTGCCGACGTCGTAGGAGTTCGCGACGTGGAACACGTAGCACGGGTCGATCTCGAACCAGCGGATCGGACCGAACGGGTCGTCGCGTCGCATGACGCCGAGGCGCGCCCCGTACCCGTCGTCCCAGCGGAAGGGCATGTCGCCTGCGCCGGCCGCCTCGACGTTGAACACGATGGGCAGGTCCATGAAGATCACGTGCTCGGCGGTGAGCGCGAAGTCGTGCATCATCGTCAGCGCCGTGACGTCGACCGGCCGGTTGACGGTCAACGTCCCGTCGGCGTCGACGCGGTGGTAGGTGACGTAGGGCTCGAACAGGTTGCCGTATCCGAAGAAGTGCATCTCCCCGGTGGTGGGGCAGATCTTGGGGTGGGCGGTCATCGAGTCGACCAGCTGGCCACCGAAGTCGTAGGCGCCGACCGTCTCGAGGTCGTTGGTGACCTCGTACGGCAGCGACGACTCCACCAGCGCCAGCGTCTTGCCCGCGTGGTTGACGACGTGGGTGTTGGAGACCGCCGACCGCAGATTGCGCGTGCCGTCGGCGTTGTAGAGCGGGAAGTCGTTCTCGAAGCTGTCCGTGCGGACCCAGCGGTTGCGGTACCAGGCGGCGCGCCCGTTCTCGACGCGGATGCCGTGGATCATGCCGTCGCCGCTGAACCAGTGGCCGGTCGGCGTGCGTGGGTTGGGACCGTTGCGGAGGTACCAACCGTCCAGTTCGGGCGGAATGGACCCCTCGACCGTCAGGTCGAATTCGGTGAGTTCGTCGGCCACCGGTGCGTAGTTGCCGCGCTGAAAGAAGGTGCCGGTGCCGAGCAACTCGGCCTGCTGGGTGTCGGTCATGTCGGATGCTCCCTGGGCTGAGGGTGGGACTCGTCCACCATGACACTCCATGATTGACATGTCAATGGTGGAATGTGGATTCGTCGCCACCGCGCCCGAAACGGGGCAGGATGAGGCGATGTCGGCCCGCCGCCACTCCGCCTGGGCCTTGCCGCTCGCGGTGAACCGGGCCGGGTTCTCCCAGCAGGGCATCGTCGACGAGCTTCGCCGCGTCATCCTCGACGGCGCGGTGCCGCCGGGCACCCCCATCCCGGTCAGCGAGGTCGCCGACTTGTTCGGCGTCAGCCCCATCCCCGTCAGGGAGAGCCTGAAGACGTTGACCGGCGAAGGCCTGGTCGCGCATCAGACCAACGTCGGCTACGCCGTCGCGCAGTTGACCGCCAGCGAACTGGCCGAGATGTACATCGTCCGCGAGACGTTGGAGTCCGCCGCGCTGGCCGCCGCCGTCGTCCGCGCGACCGACGACGAACGCGCGCACGTCACGCGAACCAATCAACTGCTCGAAGACGCCGTGACGGAAGACGATCCGCAGACCTACCACCGGCAGAGCCGAATCTTCCACATGGGCCTCACCCGGCCGTCGGGCATGCTCCGGCTCATTCACATGCTCGAATCAGCTTGGAACATCACCGAACCCGTGCAGGTGATGGTCCACGTCGAGCACTCCCAGCGCGCACGCCTGCACGAAGACCACGGCGAGATGCTCGACGCCTTCCTCGCCCGTGACGTCGACCGGTTGTTGACCACCAGCGCCGCGCACCACCGCAGGCTCAACGAGGTGGTGGCCACGTTGCCCGTCGACACGGGGCTCGTCGCCGACGAGCACTGAAATCGGTCGACGGCCTGCGAAGACGGTTGCGACGAGAATATATTTTCGCCGCAACGGCACCGCAACAACTCGCCGCTAGCTTTTCCCCACATCGCATCGCAACACGTGCACACGATCAGGAGCTAGCAATGACGAACGTCAAGGAACCACCGCCAAGCGCGGTGATTGCCGTCGGCGACATGGTCGAGGCCGCAGGCCATCCGGTCGGCAGCGGAGTGATCAAGGACGACTACGACCCGCAACTGACCAACGAGGACCTCGCGCCGCTCGGCAAGCAGACCTGGTCGTCGTACAACATCTTCGCGTTCTGGATGTCCGACGTGCACAGCGTCGGCGGGTACGTCACCGCGGGCAGCCTGTTCGCGCTCGGCCTGGCCAGCTGGCAGGTCCTGATCGCATTGTTGGTGGGCATCGTCATCGTCTACTTCCTCTGCAACCTGGTGGCCAAGCCGAGCCAGCAGGCCGGCGTGCCGTATCCCGTGGTGTGCCGCAGCTCCTTCGGCGTGCTCGGCGCCAACATCCCGGCCATCATCCGCGGGCTGATTGCGGTGGCCTGGTACGGAATTCAGACATACCTGGCCTCGGCGGCACTCGACGTGGTGCTGCTCAAGCTGTTCCCCGGCCTCGCGCCCTACGCCGACGTCGACCAGTACGGCTTCACCGGCCTGTCGCTGCTCGGCTGGGGCAGCTTCACCCTGCTGTGGATCCTGCAGGCCGCCGTGTTCTGGCGCGGCATGGAGTCCATCCGCAAGTTCATCGACTTCTGCGGGCCGGCTGTCTACGTGGTGATGTTCATCCTCTGCGGCTACCTGCTGTGGAAGTCGGGATGGCACGTCAGCCTGAACCTCGGCGGTGAGAAGAAGGGCAACACGCTGGTCGTGATGCTCGGCGCCATCGCACTGGTGGTGTCGTACTTCTCCGGCCCGATGCTCAACTTCGGCGACTTCGCCCGTTACGGCAAGAGCTACGCGGCGGTGAAGAAGGGCAACTTCCTCGGCCTGCCGGTCAACTTCCTGGTGTTCTCGTTGCTCGTCGTCGTGACGGCGGCCGCGACGGTGCCGGTGTTCGGCGAACTGCTCACCGACCCCGTTGCCACGGTGGCCCGGATCGACAGCGTGACCGCAATCGTGTTGGGCGCCTTGACGTTCACCATCGCCACCATCGGCATCAACATCGTGGCCAACTTCATCTCGCCCGCCTTCGACTTCTCGAACGTCAGCCCGCAGAAGATCAGCTGGCGGATGGGCGGCATGATCGCCGCCGTCGGTTCGGTGCTGCTGACGCCGTGGAACCTCTACAACAACCCCGAGGTCATCCACTACACCCTGGAGACCCTCGGCGCCTTCATCGGCCCGCTGTTCGGCGTGCTGATCGCCGACTTCTATCTGATCCGCAAGCAGAAGATCGTCGTCGACGACCTGTTCACCATGTCCACGACCTCCAACTACTGGTACTCCAAGGGCTACAACCTGTCGGCCGTGACGGCCACCGTCGTCGGCGCGATCTTGGCCATGGCGCCGGTGTTGTTGGGCGGCATCGTCTTCGGCATGGCGGGCGCCGCCCAGTACAGCTGGTTCATCGGCTGCGGCGTGGCCCTGGCCCTGTACTACCTGCTGGCCACCCGGGGTCCGTGGCGGTCGACGGCGCTGCGGCTGCCGGAGGGCGCCACGCTCGTCGACGCGGAGGGTTCGTAGGGCGCTGCCCGACCTCCCCGCGACACACCGTACGGCCCGACATTCCACAACTGGAACGTCGGGCCGTACGCTCGTCTCGTGAGCCTCCGCTTCGCCGCCCTCGGCCTCCTCGCCCAGCACCCCGGCAGTGGCTATGACCTGCTGCGCCGCTTCGAGCAGTCGATGGCCAACGTGTGGCCCGCCACCCAGAGTCAGCTGTACGGCGAGTTGAACAAGCTCGCCGCGGACGGCCTGATCGAGGTCTCCGACGTCGGCCCGCGCGGACGCAAGGAGTACCGCGTCACCGACGCCGGACGGACCGAACTGGTCCGGTGGGTGACCAATCCCCGCGACGACCCGCCCCACCGCAGCGCGTCGCTGCTGCGCGTGTTCCTCCTCGGCGAGATCCCCCGCGCGCAGGCCCGTGAGTACATGGTGAGCGTGGCCGGCCACGCCGATTCCGAGCTGGCCCGGCTCAGCGCGCTGCGCGACGAGCTGGCGCCGTGGGGTGACAGCGACGCCGAGTTCTTCGGCGGGGCGGCGCTGGAGTACGGGCTCCGGGCGGCGGCCATGGAGGGCGACTGGGCGCGCGCCCAGGTCACGGCCATCGACGAGCGGACGAAGAACTAACTCCCCTCAAATGGTTGCATCGCGATAGTTTCCGATATATCGTCAACGTATCGGAAGCGCATTCGGCGTTTCCCGGCCAAGGAGACACACACATGAACACCCCATTCACACCCCCCAACGGCGCCTTCGGTTTCGGGTTCGCACCCGTCGACCGGCGCGCCATGCACGAACGCCGGCATGCCGCTCGGCGCGGCTTCCGCGAGGCCATCCTCGAGCACGACGCCGGCACCGACGGCGGCTTCGGTGGCTTCGGCCCCGGCTTCGGTCGAGGCTTCGGACGCGGTTTCGGCGGCCCCGGGTTCGGCCCCGGGTTCGGCCCGGGCTTCGGCGGTCCCGGGTTCGGCGGCCCACGTGGCGGCGGCCGCGGTCGCGGTCGCGGCAAGCGCGGCGACGTCCGCGCCGCCATCCTGTCGCTGCTCGTCGAACGGCCCATGCACGGCTACGAGATGATCCAGGAGATCGCCGAACGCAGCCAGGACCTGTGGAAGCCCAGCCCCGGCTCGGTGTACCCCACCCTTCAGCTGCTCGTCGACGAGGACCTGATCAAGAGCGCACCCGGCGAGGGCAGCAAGAAGCTCTTCGAGCTCACCGACGCCGGCCGCGAAGCCGCCGAGAAGATCGAGACCCCACCGTGGGAGGAGATCACCGACGGTGCCGATCCCGGCCATGCGAACCTGCGTGGCGCCGTCGGCCAGCTGATGGGTGCGGTCGCGCAGTCCGCGCACGCCGCCTCCCCCGAGCAGCAGCAGCGCATCGTCGACGTCGTCAACAATGCCCGCCGCGAGATCTACGGCATCCTCGGCGAGACGGAGTAACGACGATCGAGTCGAATTGGGGCGCATTCGGATTGAATGCGCCCCTTTCGCTGTTGGATGGGGGCATGACGACTTTCCCCCTCGGCTCGTTCACGGTCCACCGCGTCGGCTTCGGCGCCATGCAGCTGCCCGGACCCGGCGTCTTCGGCCCGCCGCGCGACCACGACCAGGCCATCGCGGTGCTACGCCGCGCCGTCGAACTCGGGGTCGACCACATCGACACCGCCCAGTTCTACGGCCCGGACGTCGCCAACCAACTGATTCGCGAGGCGTTGCATCCGTACTCCGATCGGCTGGCATTGGTCAGCAAGGTCGGTGCCCGTCGCGACGGGGAGGGCAACTGGGTCCCGGCGGCCGAACCCGAGGACCTTCGCAGCGACATCGAGCTGAACCTGCGCGAGCTGGGCGTCGACCAGCTGGCCGCGGTCAACCTGCGCATCCACTCCGGTGACCCGAGCTCGCCCGGCGTCGTCGACCACGAGCTGTTCGACCGCCAGCTGACGGCAATGATCGCCGCCCGTGACGAGGGCCTGATCGGCGGTATCGGCCTGTCCAGCGTCAACGAGGACGACCTGCGACACGCGCTCGACCGGACCGAGATCGTCACCGTCCAGAACGCCTACAACCTGGTGGACCGCACGTCGCAACCGGTGTTGGACCTGTGCACCGAGCGCGGCATCTCCTTCGTCCCGTTCTTCCCGCTTGGCTCGGCGTTCAACGACGACAACCCGGTCCTCGGCAACCCGGCGGTGAAGAAGGCGGCCGCCGACCTGGGCCGCACGCCGGCCCAGATCGCGCTCGCCTGGACCCTGGCGGTCGCCCCCAACGTGCTGCTGATTCCCGGCACCTCGTCGGTCGCCCACTTGGAGGAGAACCTCGCCGTCGCCGACATCGAACTCCCCGACGACTTCAACCCCTAACCCGAACCCGACGACGTCGCACCGACTCACCGCTACAGTGGCGTCGTCGGGTCATCACCACGACCGGAAGGTGCCGCTGATCAACGCCTCTGCGATTGCGCGCGGCCGTGGGGTCGCAGCGCTGGCTGCCGCGTGCGCCGTCGGCCCGCTACTTCTGTGCGGGATTGCCCGCGCCGATCCGCCCGCGCCGGCGCCCGACCCGCAGGCGGCATGCGAGGCGCCCGACTTCGGCGGCGTGTTCGTCAACGGGCCCACGTCGCCGGACGGGACGACGCACACTCAGTGCCAGTACATCGTCGAGGGTCACTTCTACTACGACAACTACGACAACGGGACCTACGCCGGCACGCTCGTCTACCGCGACGGCGCGAGGGTCCCCACTGAGCGCCCGGTGATGCCGGAGATGTTGCAGGTCCCGGGCGGGCACCTGCCCGTCGTCCCGTTTCCCGGGCAGTTCTGACTCGCCGCCGTCCATCATGGGGTGCACGAGCCAGTCGAACGTCGACGTCTCCGACATGCCGCGTGGCGGCCCTACCGCGTCCTGCCTGGATCGCTTCCTGGAGACCGACCGGCTCGAGTACCTCGACCGCGACTCCGATGATCCAGGCGTCCACTCACGCAAGCGCAGCGTGATCCGGGCGCTCGAGCTCACCGGCGACTGGTTCGGCAACCACGAGAAGTTCGCCCACGTCGCCCTCGACGAGGTCGCCGAGGTGCCCGACCCTCGTATCCTCGAACTCGGCGCGGGACACGGCGGCCTGTCGGCCAAGCTGTTGGAGATGCACCCCACCGCACACGTCACGGTCACCGACGTCGAACCGGACTCGGTGGCGGCGATCGCGGCGGGGCCGCTGGGGTCCGTCGAGCGAGCCACCGTCCGCGTCGTCGACGCCACCGAAATAGACGCCGCAGACGGCACTTTCGACCTCGCCGTCTTCGCGCTGTCGTTTCACCACCTGCCGCCGGCCCTGGCCGCTCGCGTGATCGCCGAGGGGACCCGCGTCGCCGACAAGCTGGTGATCGTCGACCTGCCCCGGCCGCCGGCGCCGCTGCATCTGGTCAGGTTGGCGACCATGCTCCCCTTGGCTCCGTTCATCCCGTTCGTCCACGACGGCGTCATCAGTTCACTGCGCAGCTACAGCCCCTCGGCACTGCGCACCCTCGCCGCCCACGCCGGCGTCGCCATGGAACTCCGCGGCGGACTTCTCAGTCCGCAGGTCGCGGTAGCGTCGCGTCGCCGCGGCTAGGACGATGCCGAAGAACGCCGAAGTCAAGATCTGCATCACGTGCGGACGGCCCTTCGAGAACCGGAAGAAGTGGCGACAGCGCGGCCAGTGGGAGCAGATCGTCTACTGCTCCGAGCGCTGTCGGAGAACGGCGAAGTGAAGCGACCCGCCGAGTTTCGCCACTAGGCTCGGGCCGTGGGAGAAGAGGTCACGCAGACCGAGTACAGCCGGGAACACCGGCTGCAATACCGGCGGAAGGTCCAGCTCAGCCTCGACGTCTTCGAGACCATGCTCGCCCAGTCGAGCTTCGAGTGCGAACGCCCACTGACCGGCATGGAGATCGAGTGCAATCTCGTCGACGCCGCATACCAACCCGCCATGACCAACCGCGACGTGCTCGCCGCCATCGCCGATCCGGCCTTCCAAACCGAGTTGGGCGCCTACAACATCGAATTCAACGTGCCGCCGCGTCCGCTCGGGGGCAGCTCGAGCCGCGAACTCGAGGACGAGGTGCGTGCCAGCCTCAACGCCGCGGAGTCCAAGGCCAACGCCGACGGGTCGCACATCGTGATGATCGGCATCCTGCCGACGCTGATGCCCGAGCATCTGGCGGCGAACTGGATGAGCGAGTCGACGCGGTATCAAGCGCTCAACGACTCCATCTTCACCGCCCGCGGCGAGGACATCATGATCGACATCGGCGGGGCGGAGCGGCTGACGCTGCAGGCGGCGTCGATCGCCCCCGAATCCGCGTGCACCAGCATGCAATTGCACCTTCAGGTGTCACCGGCGGAGTTCGCGCAGAACTGGAACGCCGCACAGGTGCTGGCCGCACCGCAGCTGGCCCTGGGCGCCAACTCGCCCTACTTCTTCGGCCACGAGCTGTGGGCCGAGACCCGCATCGAGTTGTTCGCCCAGGCCACCGACACCCGGCCGGAGGAACTCAAGACCCAGGGCGTGCGGCCGCGAGTGTGGTTCGGCGAGCGGTGGATCACGTCGATCTTCGACCTGTTCGAGGAGAACGTCAGGTACTTCCCGTCGCTGCTGCCGGAGGTGTCGGACGAGGATCCCGTCGCCGAGCTGGCGGCCGGCCGCACCCCGACGCTTCCCGAACTACGCCTGCACAACGGCACCATCTACCGGTGGAACCGCCCCGTGTACGACGTCGTCGACGGTCGCCCCCACCTGCGGGTCGAGAACAGGGTGCTGCCGGCCGGACCGACGGTGGTGGACATGCTCGCCAACGCGGCGTTCTACTACGGTGCGCTGCGCGCCCTCTCCGACGACGACCGACCGATCTGGTCGCAACTGAGTTTCGCTGCGGCAGAACGGAACTTCACCTCCGCCGCGCGCAGCGGCATGTCGGCACGGCTGTACTGGCCGGGGTACGGCGAGGTGACGCCCGACGAACTGGTGCTCCGCGAACTGCTCCCCCTCGCCCACGAAGGACTGCAGCGGTGGGGCGTCGCCGCCGACGTACGCGACCGCTACCTCGGCGTCATCGAGGGCCGCGCCAAGTCCGGTCGCAACGGTGCCCTCTGGCAGGTCGAGACGGTGCGCGCGCTGCACGACCGCGGACTGGCTCGGCCGCAGGCCTTGGCCGAGATGCTGCGCCTGTACTGCGAGCGGATGCACAGCAACGAGCCCGTGCACACCTGGGACCGACCGTCGTGACCGACGGCTGCCGGGTCACGCCATCGGTCACCAAGGGCTGAGTGCCACACCGGCTCTCGGCGAGTACGTTGGAATTCGTGACCGATGCATCTGACTCCAACGTCATCGACTGGGACGGCGCCTACCGAGGCGAGGGCCACTTCGAGGGCGCACCGCCGTGGAACATCGGCGAGCCGCAGCCGGAGCTGGCCGCCCTCATCGCCGCGGGCAAGGTGCGGGGCCAGGTGCTCGACGCAGGCAGCGGGCACGCCGAACTCTCGCTGGCGCTGGCCGCTCAGGGCTACACCGTGGTGGGCATCGAGCTGACGCCGACGGCGGTTGCCGCCGCCACGCGGGCTGCCACGGAACGCAACCTGCCGACTGCGACCTTCGTGCAGGACGACATCACCACGTTCACCGGCTTCGACGGCCGCTTCGACACGATCATGGACTCGACGCTGTTCCATTCGCTGCCCGTGGAGGGTCGCGACGGCTATCAGCAGTCGGTGTACCGGGCGGCCGCCCCCGGCGCGGTCTACTACATCCTGGTGTTCGCCAAGGGCGCCTTCCCCGCCGAGGTGGCGGAGAAGCCGAACGAGGTCGACGAGCCCGAACTGCGCGCCGCGGTGGGCAAGTACTGGGAGGTCGACGAGATCCGGCCGGCCTTCATCCACGCCAACATGCCGTCGGGACCGGACGCTCCGTTCCAGCTGCCGCACGAGCGGGATGACAAGGGGCGCACGAAGATGCCCGCCTTCCTGCTGACGGCCCACAAGGCGGGGTGACGACCCGGAAACCTAGGAGCTGACGGCGACCAGCGCTGCCGCGAGAGTCCCCAGCTCCTCGTCGGTGACGTCGACGTGGGGGGACACCCGCAGCGCGGGGCCCGCCATCTCGCCGGGCGACCGGCCGACCCCGGCGAAGGTGGTGACGATGCCGTGCTCGGCGATCAGCCGCGCGCGCACGTCCAACGGGTCGACGCCGTCGGGCGGGGTCAGCGTCGTGATGGCGCTCGGCTCGTCGACCGACTCCACCACCCGCCAGCCCGGCACGTCGGCCAGCGCCGTTCGCGTCTGCGCACCGACGACGGCCAGCCGGGCCCGGACGCGCTCCGGTCCCGCCGCGACGTGCTCGCCGAGGGCCACCGAGAAGCCAAGCTGCGCAGCGACGTTCGCCTCGGCGTCCGCGAGGCCGGCGAGGGTGTCGTCGGTCAGCAGTCCGGACCGCGTGGCCAGCACCCCGACGCCACGCGGACCCGCGGCCCACTTGCGGGAGGTCGAGTACACCGCGTCGGCACCAAGGTCGGCGCAGTCGAGGTGGGCGAACGCCTGGGCGGCGTCGACGATCAGCGGGATGCCCTGCTCGCGGCAGATCGCGGCCAGCGCGGCGACGGGCTGGACGGTGCCGCGGTGGCTGCCCAGCATCGTGAGATGCGCCAGCGCAGTGGGACGTTCGGCCAGGGTGCGAGCGGCGGCGTCGGGATCGAGCCGACCCGCGCCGTCGACCGGTAGCGGCACGGTCTCGAAGCCGAGCCGCGCCATCACCGCGAGGTTGGGCCCGTATTCGCCGGGCAGGCAGGCCACCGTCTTGCCGCCCCGCCAGTCACCCAGCACCACCCGGAGCGCATGGGTGGCGCCGGTGGTGAAGACGACGTCGGCGGCGGCGAAGCCGGTGAGCGCCCCGACCGCGGCTCGGCCGGCGTGCAGCGCGGGCGCGGCGGCATCGGCGGCGACGTATCCGCCGACCTCGGCCTCGTGTCGGGCGTGCGCGGTCGCGGCGTCGACGGCGGCGGAGGACTGTCTCGAGCAG
>NZ_JACKTL010000020.1 GCF_025822245.1 Mycolicibacterium hodleri | reverse complement strand
GCCGCGGGCCGTGGCCCGCCCGGCTTGGGTGCCGACGAGCTGGAGCCACCGTTGGACGACGGGGCGGCCGGCGCCTTGGGGGCCGCGGGGGCGGCTGCCGGAGCGGCCTTGCCGCCGCCACCCAGTGCCTCACGGAGGCGGCGGGCGACGGGCGCTTCGACGGTCGAGGATGCCGATTTGACGAATTCGCCTTGCTCGCTCAGCCGGGCGAGTACTTCCTTGCTGGTGACACCGAGTTCTTTAGCCAACTCGTGCACGCGGGCCTTGCCTGCCACTACATCTCCTGTCTAGGAGGCGACAGCAGTGGGCCGCGCCTCGGGTTTAGCTATGACGCATGGTCATCGGAACTTCACGGTGTGCTCATGTTCTTCGCTACCTGTTCTGTTGCCGGGCGGACCGAGGCTTCACCATTGGCGAAGAACTCGACCACCGCGGAGGTGTTCGGCGAACCGGTGATGCGCAACGCTCGAGCGAAGGCTCGCCGCCGGACTGCCAGGTGTAGACACTGCTCGTCGGAATGCAGCCATGCACCCCGACCAGGCAGATTACCCGCTGCGTCGACGGTGACGGCGGTTTCACCGTCTCCGTCGCGAACAGCGGCCACCCGAATCAAGTCGGCGGCCAGCTCACGTTTCCGGCATCCCACACACGTACGCACTGGTCCTTCGGGACTTTTGTGCTGCCGCGCGCGGGGAACCGAACTCTCGCGCTGGATCACGTCTCAGTCTACCGTCACGATCACCGCAGAAAGAAACGCGTGCCCACTAGCCGTCCCGAGAGGCGCCGCTGGGCGCCTCCTCCTCGGGTGCGGGCTCGGCGTCACTGCGAATGTCGATGCGCCAGCCGGTGAGCCGGGCGGCGAGCCTGGCGTTCTGCCCCTCCTTGCCGATGGCCAGCGACAGCTGGAAGTCCGGCACCACCACCCGCGCGGCCCTGGCGGCTTCGTCGATCACCGACACCGACACCACCTTGGCCGGCGACAGCGCGTTGGCCACGAATCGGGCCGGGTCCTCGTCGAAGTCGATGATGTCGATCTTCTCGCCGGACAACTCGCTCATCACGTTGCGCACCCGTTGCCCCATCGGGCCGATGCAGGCACCCTTGGCGTTGAGCCCCGCGACCCGCGACCTGACCGCGATCTTCGAGCGGTGACCCGCCTCGCGGGCGACCGCGGCGATCTCCACGGAGTTGTCCGCGATCTCCGGCACCTCCAGCGAGAACAGCTTGCGCACCAGGTTCGGGTGGGTGCGGGACAACTCGATCTTCGGTTCGCGAGCACCACGGGTCACCCCGATCACGTAGCAGCGCACTCGATCCCCGTGTGTGTAGGACTCCCCCGGAACCTGCTCGGCGGGCCGGATCACTCCCTCGGACCCCTTGGCCTCGGTCCCGAGGCGCACGATGACGTTGCCACGGGTGTTCTCCCGGGCGTCACGCTGGACCACGCCGGCGACGATGTCGCCCTCGTGTGCCGAGAACTCACCGAACATCCGTTCGTTCTCGGCGTCGCGGAACCGCTGCAACATCACCTGGCGAGCGGTGGTGGCCGCAACCCGGCCGAAACCCTCTGGCGTGTCGTCCCATTCGTTGACCAGGTTGCCGTCTTCGTCGGTCTCCCTGGCCAGCACCTTGACGATGCCGCTCTTGCGGTCGATGTCGATGCGCGCGGAGGCTTCGTGCCCCTCGGTGTGCCGGTACGCGGTCAGCAGTGCGGACTTGATGGTCTCGAGCAGTTCGTCGACCGGAATCCCCCGGTCCACTTCGATGGCGTGCAGCGCACCCATGTCGATGTTCACTCTTCAACCTCCTCAACAGACACCCCGGCCAGCTCGAGCTCGAGCGGGTTCGGTGGTGAGAATTCCACCTGGACAACGGCATTGGCGACGTCGTCGATGGAAAGTTCGCGAATCTTCGGCGCCGCGCCACGGTCGGCCACGACCAGTCGCAGGACACCGTCACTCAGTTCGCCCAACCGTCCGACCGCCTGCGAGCCGTCGGTCAACGTCACCTCGACCTTGCGTCCCTGGGCGCGGCGGAAGTGTCGCTCGGTGGTCAGCGGCCGGTCGACGCCGCGGGAGGTGACCTCCAACACGTAGGTGGCTTCGGTAGGCGTGTCGTCGATCTGGTCGAGCAGGTCGGATGCCAACCGCGACAGCGTGCCGAGGGAATCCAGGTCGAGCCCGCCGTCACCGTCGGCGACCACCACGATGCGGGGCGGCCGGGCACCGGACTGCACGACGACCTCGTCGACGTCATATCCCGCGCGAGCGAATTCGGCTTCGAGCAGCTCGGTCACCTGCTGCGGGGACGGCAACAGCGCCACGGTGAGCTCCTCGTCTTGAGTTGTACGGACACGATTCCGCCACGCGTTGCGCGGAACCGAGTGTCAAGGATACGCCAGCCGCAGGCCCACTCTCGGCAAACGTCCGACCAGACGTCCACGCCCGATGGGACGGACGGGCTCGCGCGGGCGGGATGGCAGGATGTCGATGTGCCGAGCGCTCTTCCCACCGTCAGCAGGCGGCGCGTGCTGGTCGGCGCAGCGGCGTTGGCCCTGCTGGGCGGGCCCGTGGTCACGGCCTGCGGCTCGACCCCGCCCGTCAAGGACCTCGACGCCCTGATGGGCGCACTGGACAGGGCTCACGACGACAACCGGCTCGCGGGCAACGCCGCGGCCGCCGCACCGCCCACGATCGCCGCGACGCTGTCGGTCGTCGCCGGCCAGCGGGCCGCGCACGCCAAGGCCCTGACCGAGGAGATCACCAGGATCTCCGGGGAGACACCCACACCGTCGACGACCGCCGCCGCGTCGTCCAGCCCCACGCCCACGACGTCGGGTCCGCCACCGAAGCCGCCGACCGCGGCCGACGTGATCGCCGCACTCAAGCAGTCCGCAGACGGCGCCTCACTGCTCGCCACCCAGCAGTCCGGTTACCGCGCCGGACTGCTGGGCTCGATCGCCGCCGCGTGCACCGCCGCCGCCACCGTGGCGCTGGGCACGGCCGGGGTGACGCCGTGACGTCCCCCGACGGCGGTTCGTCGACGGCGCCGTCCCGGCCCTCGGATGCCCCCGACGCCGCCCTGTACGACGCGGTCGCCGTCGAGCACGGAGCCATCTACGGCTACGGCATCGTCTCGGCGCATTCGACGCCCGACGCCAACCAGCTGGTGTCGGATTCGCTTGCCGGACACCGGGAGTTGCGTGAAGAGGGCATCGCCCGGCTGGCCGAGCGCAAGGTGACGCCGCCGATCCCCGCGGTCGGCTACCAGCTTCCGTTCGTCGTCGACGACCCGACCGGCGCGGCGAAGCTTGCCGTCCGGATGGAGGAGGACTGCGCGGTGGCGTGGCGTGCGGTGCTCGAACAGGTAGCGGCCGTCGACGACCGCGAGCTGGCCGTCTCCGCGGTGACCCGCGCCGCGGTGAGTGCCGCCAGGTGGCGAGCGGTGGCTGGCGTCGCGCCGACCACCGTCGCCTTCCCCGGCGGCACCGAGTGACTAGCTCACACTGCCCCGAGTCGCTGCGCTCCCGCCCGCCGAGCCGGCCAGCCTGGCCGCGATCGCCGCGGCGGCCCCGTCGACCGCAATCTCCTCGGTCTCACCGCTGAACCGGTTGCGCAGCTCCACGATGCCGTTGGCCCAGCCGCGTCCGACCACCACCAGCCACGGCACCCCGAGCAGTTCGGCGTCCTTGAACTTGACCCCTGGTGACATCTTGCGGTCGTCGAGAAGTGGCTCCACCCCGAGCAGGTCGAGCTGTTCGGCGAGTTCGGTTGCGCCGGTGCGCGCTTCGGCATCCTTGTTGGCGATCACGACGTGGACGTCGAAGGGCGACACCGACGACGGCCAGCGCAGGCCGACGTCGTCGTGGCTCTGCTCGGCGATGACGGCCACCATCCGGGAGACGCCGACGCCGTAGGACCCCATGGTCAGCCGCAGTGGCTTGCCGTCCTCGCCGAGGACGTCGACGGTGAACGCGTCGGCATACTTGCGGCCGAGTTGGAAGATGTGGCCGATCTCGATGCCGCGCGCGGAGACCAGTGGACCCGCGCCGTCCGGTGACGGATCGCCGTCGCGCACCTCGGCGGCCTCGATGGTGCCGTCCGGGGTGAAGTCGCGTCCGGCCACCAGGCCGACGACGTGCTTGCCGTCCGCGTCGGCACCCGTGATCCAGGTGGTGCCGTCGACCACGCGCGGGTCGACCAAGAACCGAACCCCGTTGGCCAACAATGCCTTTGGCCCGATGTATCCCTTGACCAGGAACGGGTACTTGGGAAAGTCCTCCGCGGGGAGCATGACGTACTCCGCCGGGTCCAGGGCCGCTCCGAGGCGCTTGTCGTCGACCTCGCGGTCACCCGGCACGCCGACGGCCAGCAGCTCCCAGTCGCCGCCCGGCTCGCGCACCTTCAGCAACACGTTCTTCAGGGTGTCGGCGGCCACCACCGTGCGCCCCTCGAACTGCGGGAGGTTGGCGTCGTTGGCCCAGTCGACCAGCGTCGCGATGGTCGGGGTGTTCGCCGTGTCGTGGACGACCGGCTCGGGCAAGCCGTCGAACGGCAGCGCGTCGGGCCGCTGGGTGATCACCGCCTCGACGTTGGCCGCGTACCCGGACTCCAGGCAGCGGACGTAGGTGTCCTCACCGACCTCGCTCTCGGCGAGGAACTCCTCCGACGCGCTGCCGCCCATGGCACCCGACACCGCCGAGACCACGACGTACCTGACGCCGAGCCGCGCGAAGATCCGCTGGTAGGCCTCGCGGTGAGCGTCATAGGCCGCCTTGAGCCCGTCGTCGTCGACGTCGAACGAGTAGGAGTCCTTCATCACGAACTCGCGCCCGCGAAGGATGCCCGCCCGGGGCCGTGCCTCGTCGCGGTACTTGGTCTGAATTTGGTAGAGCCGCAGGGGGAAGTCCTTGTAGGAGGAGTACTCCCCCTTCACCGTGAGGGTGAAGATCTCCTCGTGCGTGGGCCCGAGCAGGTAGTCGTTGCCGCGCCGGTCCTTCAGGCGGAAGAGGCCGTCGCCGTACTCGGTCCAACGATTGGTGGTCTCATACGGTGCGCGCGGCAGCAGCGCGGGCAGCAGGATCTCCTGCCCGCCAATGGCGGCCATCTCCTCGCGGATGACCTGCTCGATCTTGCGGAGCACGCGTAGCCCCAGCGGCAGCCAGCTGTACAACCCCGGTCCGATCGGGCGCACGTAACCCGCCCTGATGAGCAGCTTATGGCTGGGCACCTCGGCGTCGGCTGGGTCGTCGCGCAGGGTGCGTAGGAACAGTTCGGACATGCGGGTGATCACAGCCGACAACCTTAATCAGTCGCGGCCCTGCCACGTGCATACGCACACCTCATTGCCCTCCGCATCGGCCAGCACCCAGAACGCGGGGGCGGCGGAGTCGCTCAGCAGCGTGCCCCCTGCCGCCAGCGCCGCCTCGACCCGTGGCCGCGCATGTTCGGGCGGCACGTCGACGTCGAGGTGGATGCGGTTGCGCTGGGGCCGGGGTTCGTCCATCTGCTGAAACCAGATGGCCGGTCCGCGGCGCAGGGGATCCAGCAGCCCGCCGGCGGGCAGGTCCGGCGGGGCCGGCTCGTCGACGTAGCCGGTCACCGCCTGCCAGAACGGTCTGATCAGCGCAATGTCCATGGCGTCGACGGCGATCTCGAAGGATTGCGGAGCCACGCCGCCCACCCCCGGTTCGGTGTGCCACCCGTGGCCGGCCAGTGCGTCGGTGATGCGCGCGGCCAGGTCCAGGTCGGCCTCGATCAGGGTGCCGGCGGCCGGGGTGTGCACCCGCAGGACCAGCCGGTCGGCGTGGAGGTCGACGGTGAGGTGCCCGTCGACCCCGGCGGTCGAGACGGCCGCCGCGGCGGCGTCCACCGCGGCGGACAGCGACGGCACCCGCACGTGGGTCACGGCGACGCCGAGGATCAGGCGCCAGCCCAGCGGGTCGAGCACGTCGGAGATCCCGTGACGGGTGAGGGGTTCGGTCATGGCGTCACGCTAACGCGAGACTCCGACACCGACGCCCCTACAGCTCGCCCGCCTCCACGGCTTCCTTGGTGTGCTGGGCGCGGGCGATGTCGCGGGCGGAGAATCCGATCCAGAACGCGGCGACGCCCACCAGGATGGAGATGCCGGCCACCCACAGCAGGGAGTACGTGTAGCCGGCGCCGAGCGCGTCGAGCTGGGCGGGGGTCATGTTCTTGACGGGTCCGGTGGTGCCGCCGAGGTACAGCGTGCGGGAGGTCTGCACCGCCATGATGGCGACCAGCACCAGCGGTCCCCCGAGGTTCTGCACCATCAGGGTGATCGCCGAGACCGGTCCGATTTCCCGTGGCCCCACCCCGGCGACCGCACACAGCGGCAGCACCACCGAGATGATGCCGATGCCGAAGCCGCCGAGGACGATCGGGATGAACAGGTTCGGGAAGTACGGGATGCTGCGGTCCAGAGTCGAGCCGTACAGCATGGCCGCGAGCACGTAGACCCCGCCGCCGATGATCAGCCAGCGCGGTGCGATCAACGGCGCCAGCTTGGTGGCCAGGACGTTGCCGACGCCGACCGCGACGGCGAAGGGAAGGAAGCAGATCCCGGCCCGCAGCGCCGAGTAGCCGAGCACGTCCTGGGCCAGCAGGCCGACCATGACCGTGACGGTGAGCAGCACGCCGCCGCCGAGGAACCAGGCGGTGAACGTCATGACGCGGTTGCGTTCGCTGAACACCGAGAAGGGGACCAACGGGTTCTCGGCCTTGCGCTCCGCGAAGAGGAAGGCCACGAAGAAGACGATCGACGCGACGGCCGCCCCGATCACCCATGGGTCGACCCATCCGCGCGGCGGGCCCTGGGTGAAGACCAGCACCGCCGACGTGCACCCCAGGGTGGCCAGCAGGGCGCCGGTGATGTCGAGCTTGAGCCGTTCGTGGTGCGTCTCGCCGATCCTCAGCCACGCGATGACGACGATCACGACGCCGATGGGCACGTTCATGAGGAACGCCAACCGCCACGAGATGACCGTGAGCAACCCACCGAGCACGAGGCCCATCACCGAACCGATGGCCTGCATGCCGGCCGAGACGGCCATCGCCTGATTACGCGCGTGTCCCACCGCATAGGTCGTCGCGATGAGAGCCAAGCCCGTGGGGGCCGCAACGGCAGCGCCGATGCCCTGCAGGGCGCGGGCCGCGATGAGCGTGAACTCGTCGCCGGCCAGACCGCACACCAGGGAGGCGATCGTGAACACCCCGACGCCGGAGAGGAACGCGCGCTTCTGGCCGATCGCGTCGCCGACCCGGCCGCCGAGGAGCAGCAGCCCGCCGAAGGTCAGGACGTAGGCGGTGATGACCCAGCTCTTGCCGGCGTCGGACAGATCGAGGTCGGCCTGCATCCGCGGGAGGGCGACGATCACGATGGTGCCGTCGAGGGTCGACATCAGCTGCATGCCCGTGATGGCGATGATGGCGATGCCGAGCACCGACGACGACAAGGGCGCAGTCGAATTCTCCGTCGAACCTGAGGTACCACCCGCGGCAGACATTGCCGACACCCTACCCAGAGGGGCCGATCGTGAAACCGATGTCGGCGGTGGCGGCGTTGGCACGCTGGGCGGTCAGCTCCTCGAGACGCCCGCGCAGCGCGTCGGTGACCAGTTGCCAGGCGTCGGAACCCAGCACCAGCCGGCGCGGTGGATCGTCGGAGTCACCCGCCCGGATCATGGCCGCCACGGTCTTCTCCTGACTGTCGACCATGTCGTCGGTCGACAGTGGTGGCCGGTCCGCGGGGCCGCCGCGGTAGGGCGCACTCGGCGGCACCCGCGTCGAGGCGTCGAAGAATCCGGTGCGGACGACACCCGGCTCGACCAGCGTGGTCCGGATGCCAAAGGGCGCGACCTCCTGCGCCAGCGCCTCGTAGAAGCCCTCGATGCCCCACTTGGTCACGTGATAGAGCGAGAAGGCGGGGAAGGCGATGTGCGCGCCCATGCTCGACATCTGCATCAGCAGTCCGCCACCCTGGGCGCGCAGGTGCGGCACGGCCGCCCTGGCCAGCTGGATGGATCCGGTGAGGTTCGTCGCGATCATCGAGTCGACGTGCGCGTCGCTGAGATCCTCGGCCGCGCCGAACACCCCGTAGCCGGCGTTGGCGACCACGACGTCGACCCGGTCGTGCGACGCGAACGCCTCGTCGGTGACGGCGCGCACGGCGGCGGAGTCGGTGACGTCGAGCGCCCGCACCCAGAACGCGTCGCCGTAGCGGTCGACGAGGTCGGCGACGTGGTCGACGTCGCGGACCGTCGCGGCGACGTGGTCGCCACGCGCCAGTAGTTGTTCAGCCAGTTCGCGTCCGATGCCGCGCGATGCGCCGACGATGAACCAGGTCTTGGGCATGTGTCCTCTTCTCCGTGCGTCACGTGCGTCGTCGGTCAATGCAACCATCGCCGCGGCGGGCGCAATCCATACCGTGCATGACGGTTTTCGATGACTGCCATACGTTCCGCGCATGGGTAGGGTGAGCCGGTGGACGACATGACCCTTGCGGGCCTTCGCGTGTGCCGTGAGGTGGCGACCCTCGGTTCGTTCAGCGCGGCCGCCCGGTCGCTCGGTTATTCGCAGCCCGCCATCTCCCGCCAGGTGGCCGCCATGGAGGCAGCCGCCGGCGTGCCCCTGTTCGTCCGCAACGCGCGCGGAGTCAGTCCGAGCCCAGCCGGCGCGGCGGTGGTCGTCCGCGCCGGCCGCATCCTGGCCGACGTCGACTCGCTGCGGCCCGACCTCGACGGGCTTGGCGACCGACTGGCGGGCCGCGTGCGACTGGGCGTGTTCCCCGCCGCCGCAGCGGTTCTCGCGCCACGCGCAGTCGCCCGCCTGGCGGGCGAGCATCCCGGCCTCGACGTGCGGCTGACCGAGGCGTCGACGCCGGCACTACTTCGCGAGGTGCGTGCCGGTCGGGTGACGGTGGCCGTCATCGGCTCGGGCACGGGCCTGGAGGACTACGACCTCGACGGCTTGGCGGTCCGGCAGGTGTTCGCCGGCGACCTCTGCGTCGCGGTTCCCGTGGGGCACCGGCTCGGCGCGGCGGCGACGGTGCCGGTCCGCGCCCTGGAGGGCGAACCGTGGGTGGTCGGCGAGGGCCACGCCGGCGACCCGCAGTTCGGGGCGTGGCCGACGCTGACCGACCCGGTCGTCGCCCTGCGAACCAAGGGCTGGCAGGCCCGGTTGGGATTGGTAGCCGTCGGGCTCGGCATTTGCCTGCTGCCCGAACTGGCCGCGCAGTCGGTGCCCGAGGGGGTGACGACCGTCCGCGTCGACGATCCGAACTGGTTGGGCCGCGTGACGCTGGCGGTCACCCGGCCCGACCCGGGCGACGCCGCGATTGCCGCTGTCGCGGCGCTGGTCGCCGCCGGTGACGGCATCCGCGCCACGCCGGCGCGCCCGGCCTAGATCTCGCCGGCGTCGATCGCTTCCTTGACTTCCTGAGCCTGGGCGACCTGCTGGGCGGTGTACCCGATGAACAGCGCGACGACGCCCACGATGATCGCCACCGCCGCGACCCACAGCAACCCGTAGGTGTAGCCCTGGTCGAGCGCGTGCATCTGCGCCTGGTTCATGTTCTTCACCGGGCCGGTGGTGCCGCCGAGGTACAGCGTCCGCGACGTGATGACCGCCTGGATGACGGCCAGCACCACGGGACCGCCGAGACTCTGCAGCATCAGGGCGATCGCGGAGACCGGGCCGATCTCGTCGAACGCGACGCCCGCGATGGCCGACACCGTGAGCGGCACGACGATCATGCCGATGCCAAAGCCGCCGACCGTGATCGGGATGACGAGGTTCGGGAAGTACGGGATGTTGCCGTTGAGCGTGGAGCCGTAGAGCATGGCCGCCAGGACGAACACGCCGCCGATGATCACCAGCACGCGGGGCGGCAGGATCGACACGAGGTAGGACGACAGGCCGAGGCCGACGCCGAGCGCCACGACGAACGGGATGAAGCCGATGCCCGCGCGAAGTGCGCTGTAGCCCATGATGTCCTGCACGTACAGCCCGATCAGGACCGTCAGCGTGAACATCACGCCGCCGGCGAGGAACACCGCGGCGAAGGTGGCCACGCGGTTGCGCTCACGGAACAGGCTGAACGGCACGACGGGGTTGACCGCGGTGCGCTCGACGTAGAGGAACGCGCCGAAGAGTACGAGCGCGGCGAGGCAGGAGCTCAGCGTCAGCGGCGACGACCAGCCCTTCTCGGGACCCATCGAGAAGCCGAAGACCGCCGCGGTGCACGCCAGCGTCGCCAGGATGGCACCGGTGGCGTCGAGCTTCATGCGTTCGCGGTGCGTCTCACGCAGGGTCCGGCGGGCCAGGTAGATCATCAGCAGGCCGACCGGCACGTTCACCAAAAACGCCCAGCGCCAGGAGAATTCGGTCAGCGCGCCGCCGACGACGAGACCCATCACCGAGCCGACGCCGGTCATCGCGGCGAAGACCGCCGTGGCGGTGTTGCGGGCCGGGCCCTTCGGGAAGGTGGTCGCGATCAGGGCCAGTCCGGTGGGCGACGCGATCGCCGCGCCGACGCCCTGGGCCAGCCGCGCGATGACAAGGGTGGTCTCGTCCCACGCCACGCCGCAGAGGATGGAGGCGATGGTGAACAGTGCGACGCCGACGATGAAGGTGCGCTTGCGGCCGATCGTGTCGCCCAGTCGCCCGCCCAGCAGCATCAGACCGCCGAAGGTCAGGACGTAGGCGGTGATGACCCAGCTGCGGCCGGCGTCGGACAGGTTGAGCTCGTCCTGGATCTTGGGCAGGGCCACGATCGCGACGGTGCTGTCCATCGTCGCCAACAGCTGCATGCCGCCGATGGCGATGACCGCGGCGATGAATCGACGCGACGGCAGCCATTCGGGATACCAGCTGCTCTTGACGATCTGCGTCTGGGTGATGGGCATGGGCATGTTCACGTGCTCAGCCCGGTCACCACTCGTCTTCGCATCACGCTCGGTGGCGGCGCGGGCTGCGTCGTTGGGAGCCGTCATGTCGGGTTACCCTACAGTAATCTTAAGAACCCTCTAAGTGGCGAAGGCCGCGACCGCCCCGATCACGATGATTGCGGGAGGTCGGATGCCGTCCGCGCGGATGTGCTCCGGCGCGTCGCCCAGCGTGGTGCGCAGCGTCCGCTGCGCGGCCGTGGTGCCGTGCTGGACCACGAGAACCGGCGTATCCGCAGGTCGGCCGCCTTCGAGCAGCACCTTCGCGAAGAGTTCGATCCGTTCGACGGCCATCAGCAGGACGATGGTGCCCGACAGCGCGGCCAGCGCATCCCAATTCACTAACGATTCGGGGTGTCCCGGCGCAACATGCCCGCTGACCACCACGAACTCGTGGGTGACGCCCCGGTGGGTGACCGGGACGCCCGCCGCCGCGGGAACCGCTATGGCACTCGTCACACCGGGGACGACGGTGACCGGGATGCCGGCCTCCGCGCATGCCAGGAGCTCCTCGTGGCCGCGCGCGAAGACGTACGGATCGCCGCCCTTGAGCCGGACGACGAACTTGCCCGCCCTGGCGCGGTCGATCAGCACGGCGTTGATCGCGTCCTGCGCCATGGATCGGCCGTACGGGATCTTCGCGGCGTCGATGACCTCGACGTGCGGCGCCAGTTCGGCGATCAGTTCCTGAGGGGCCAGCCGATCGGCGACCACGACGTCGGCCTGGGCGAGGAGGCGGCGCCCGCGCACGGTGATGAGCTCGGGGTCACCGGGGCCACCACCGACCAGGGCGACGCCGGCGTGCTGCGAGCCGGGCGCGCGAACGTCACCGGAGGCGGCGATCACGCCGGTCTGCAGGGCTTCGTTGATGGCCGACCGGATGGCGGCCGATCGCCGGTGCTCACCGCCGGCCAGGACGCCCACGCTCAATCCGTCGTACTCGAAGGAGGCGGGCGTGACCGCGGTGCCGTCGCGGGCGACGTCGGCCCGGACGCAGAAGATGCGCAGCCGCTCGGCCTCGGCGACGATGGCCTCGTTGACCGCGGGATCGTCGGTCGCGGCCAGCGCGTACCAGGCGCCGTCGAGGTCACCGGGCCGGAAGTCGCGCAACACGAGGGTGATTCCGTCGAACGCCTCGACCGCGGGCGTCGCCGCCCTGGCGATGACGTGTACGTCGGCGCCGTTGGCGAGCAGCAGCGGGATCCGCCGCTGCGCGACGCTTCCGCCGCCGACGACGACCACCCGCTTGCCGTTCAGGCGCAGGCCGACGAGGTAGGCGTTCTCGGTCACCCGGCGAGCTTAGAGGTTGCGGCGGACCGCACGAACCGGGTGGCCGCCAGCGGATGTGCCGCCGCATGGGCGTGCAGATAGGCGGCGTGGACGCCGGCGACGACCGCACCGTCGACGACCGACGCACCCGCGCCGTCCCGGAAGCCCCAGGCGGGTTCGTGCCCACCGGCGAACGTCACGGCGGTGCGGTGGAATTCGTGCCCCGACACCCGCGTGCCTGCCCGGTGCACCGACGAGTCCCCCAGAGCCACCGCGTCGCGGTATCCCAGGGTCAGGCGCTCGGTGAAGCGGGCGCTCCCGGGAACCACGGCGCACATCGGATGCCCGTCGAGGTCGTCGACCAGATAGGTCAGGCCGGCGCACTCCGCGTGGATCGGCGCTCCCCGGCTCGCCAGCTCCCTGATCTGCCGGCGGACCACCTCGTTGTCGGAGAGCTCCGCGGTGAACTGCTCGGGGAAGCCGCCGGGGATCACCAGCGCGTCGGTGTCGCGCGGCAGCGGATCGGTCAGCGGGTCGAACGCGACGACGTCCGCGCCTGCGGCGGCGAGCAATTCGGCGTGCTCCGGGTAGCCGAAGGTGAACGCGCGACCCGCGGCCAGCGCGACGGTGACGCGACCGGCGACGGGTTCGGCGATCGCCGGCGTCCACGGCTCCACGTCGACGTGGGACCGGGCGACGGCGGCCACCGCGGCGAGGTCGACGTGGCGGGCCACCAAGGTGGTCATCGCCTCCACGGCCGCGACGGCGTGCCTGCCGTGCTCGGTGGCGGTCACCAAGCCGAGATGCCGTGACGGCACGGCCAATTCGTCGGCCCGCGGGATGGCCCCGAGCACCGGCACCCCCGCCTGCTCGCACCCCTGCCGCAGCACGGCCTCGTGCCGCGGTGAGCCGACCCGGTTGAGGATGACGCCGGCCAGGTGAACCGAGCGGTCGAACGTCGAGAACCCGTGCACCACTGCACCGATGCTGTGACTCTGCCCACGGGCGTCGACCAGGAGGATCACCGGCGCGCTCAGCAGACCCGCGACGTGGGCGGTCGAGCCGCGCGCCGGACCCGACGACAGCGGGTCGATGCGACCGTCGAAGAGCCCCATCACCCCCTCGACCACCGCGAGGTCGGCGTCGTCGCTGCCGTGGCGGTAGAGCGGACCGATCAGGTGGTCGCCGACCAGGACGGGGTCCAGGTTGCGGCCGGGCCGCCCGGCGGCGAGGGCGTGGTAGCCCGGGTCGATGAAGTCGGGGCCAACCTTGAACGGTGCGATCGTGCGACCGGCTCGGCGGAATGCACCCATCAGGCCGGTCGCCACGGTGGTCTTGCCGCTGCCCGACGAGGGTGCGGCGATGACGACGGCCGGGGTGCTCACCACTCGATGCCGCGCTGGCCCTTGCGGCCGGCGTCCATGGGGTGCTTGATCTTCGTCATCTCGGTCACCAGATCGGCGGCGTCCAGAAGTCGCTGCGGGGCGTCGCGCCCGGTGATCACGACGTGCTGCCTGCCGGGCCGGTCGAGGAGAACCTCGACCACGTCGTCGACGTCGACCCAGCCCCACTTCAGCGGATAGGTGAACTCGTCGAGCACGTAGAAGTCATGGCGCTGCTCGGCCAACCGGCGCGCGATCTCGGCCCAGCCGTCGGCCGCGGCCTCGGCGTGGTCGACCTCCGATCCCGGCTTCCTCGACCACGACCAGCCGGAGCCCATCTTGTGCCACTCCACGGGACCGCCTGCGCCGTGCTCGTCGTGCAGGCGGCCGAGTTCGCGAAAGGCCGCCTCCTCACCCACCTTCCACTTCGCGCTCTTGACGAACTGGAACACGCCGACGTCGAACCCTTGGTTCCACGCCCGCAGCGCCATCCCGAACGCGGCGGTGGACTTGCCCTTGCCGGGCCCGGTGTGGACGGCCAGCACCGGGGCGTTGCGACGAGCCCGCGTCGTCAGACCGTCGGCCGGAACGGCGACTGGTTGACCCTGTGGCATCGAACATCTCCTCCGTCGGGGATCAGGCCGCGCGATCGCCGGAGTGCGACCGAACCAACCGCGTCAGACCGTCGGCGCGAAGGTGCGCCAACCGAACCGCCGGCGCGCCGAGCTGGGTGGCCAGTACGTCGGCCAGACCCAAACGTACATAGGAGGTCTCGCAGTCGACCACGACCGCCGCCGCGCCCTCGGCCAGCAGCATCGCCGCCGCGGTGCGGGCCCGCCCGAGCGGGTCGGGTCCGCCCGTCGCCCGGCCGTCGGTCAGCACGACCACCAGACTGCGACGCGCGCGGTCGCGCGCCTTCTCCCGGACCACCACGTCCTTGGCCGCGAGGAGACCCTGGGCAAGTGGGGTCTTTCCTCCGGTGTCGAACCGCGCGAGGCGCCGGCCGGCGATGTGGACCGACGTGGTCGGCGGAAGCAGCACCTGAGCCCGGTCGCCGCGGAAGGTGATCACGGCGACCTTGTCGCGGCGTTGGTAGGCGTCGCGAAGCAACGACATGGTCGCGCCGCCGACGGCCGACAGTCGGTCTCGCGCCGCCATCGACCCCGAGGCGTCGACCAGGAAGACGACCAGATTGCCTTCCCGGCCTTCACGAATCGAGCGCCGCAGATCGGCGGGGCCGAGCCGTGGCCGGCCCGGCTCGGTCTGCCGCTCGGCGGCGGCCAGCAGCGTGCCGAACACGTGCAGCCCGTGACCCTGCTGGGGATCCTCGGTCGCGGCGATCGGGGTGCCGGTCCGGTTGCGGGCGCGCGACCGACGACCGGGCGCACCCTCCCCTACGCCGGGCACCACCAGCGCCTTCGCCCGGAACGTGGGTGCGGGCGCGTCGTTGGGCCGGGGGGTCGACGACGGCGAATTGCGTTGCCGGGCCGAGCCGTTGGACGCATCGGCGTCGGCCTCCGGTGACTCTCCCCCGCCTCCCGGCGGGTCGGGCTCCGGGTCGGGCTCCGGAGCGGGCCCCGACTCGGGGTCCGGTCCCGGTTCGTCGGCGGCCTCGCCGGCCTGGCTCATCGCCTCGTCGAGTCGGTCCTGGTCGAGGCCCGGGTCGTCGAACGGGTCGCGACGGCGGCGGTGTGGCAGCGCGAGTTCGGCGGCAACGCGGACGTCGAGTTCCTCGACTCGCTCGCCGCCACGCCATGCCGCGTGCGCGACCGCCGTGCGCGCGACCACCAGGTCGGCCCGCATCCCGTCCACGTCGAAGGACGCGCACAGGGCGGCGATGCGTCGTAACTCGTTGTCCGGCAGGATGATCGACCCGACCATGGCTCGGGCGAGGGCGATTCGGCGGGCGAGGTCGACGTCCTCGTCTGCGTATCGGGCGGCGAACCCGTCGGGATCGGCTTCGAAGTCCATGCGCCGCCGGATCACCTGGACCCTGGTGTCGACGTCGCGGGAGGCGTGGACGTCGACCGTCAGGCCGAACCGGTCGAGCAGCTGAGGCCGCAGTTCACCCTCTTCGGGATTCATGGTGCCGACGAGCATGAACTTCGCCTCGTGGCTGTGCGAGACACCGTCGCGCTCGACGTGCACCCGACCCATCGCCGCGGCGTCGAGCAGCACGTCCACCAGGTGGTCGTGCAGCAGGTTGACCTCGTCGACGTAGAGCACGCCGCCGTGCGCCCTGGCCAGCAGGCCGGGCGAGAACGCGTGCTCACCGTCGCGGAGCACGCGCTGCAGGTCCAGCGATCCGACGACCCGGTCCTCGGTGGCGCCGATGGGCAGTTCGACCAGGCGCGCACCCGCGTCGACGTCGGCGAGTACCGACGCCAACGCCCGCACCGCCGTCGACTTGGCCGTACCCTTCTCCCCCCGGATCAGCACGCCGCCGATCTCGGGCCGCACCGCGCACAGGATCAGGGCGAGCCTCAGCTGATCCTGACCGACCAGCGCGGAGAAGGGGTATTCCGTCGGGAGCGGGCTTGAAAGTGAGGACGTCATCGACTCTCAGCTTGCCCCATGGAGTCCGCTGCGACGCAACATGGGGATGTGCGGCACCCCGTCGTCGAGGAATTCCTCGCCGTCCCGGACGAAGCCGTGCTTGGCGTACATCTCCTCGAGGTAGGTCTGCGCGTCGATGCGGCAGGGGTCGTCGCCTACCTCGGCCAGCGCGGCCTTCATCAGACGGCTGGTGTGCCCTTGGCCTCGATCGCCTCGCCGGGTACACACCCGGCCGATCCGAAAGACCTTCTCCCCGCCCGGATGTTCCTCCATCAGGCGCAGGGTGGAGACCACCCTTCCATCGGAGTCCTCGAGCCAGAAGTGCCGAGTCTCGGCGAGCAGGTCGCGGCCGTCCAACTCGGGATACGGCGTGGCCTGCTCGACGACGAAGACCTCGACCCGAAGCTTGAGCAGCTCGTAGAGCGTTGCGGCGTCAAGGTCCTTGGCCCAGCTACGCCGCGGAGTGATCGTCACGGCGCCACCGTCATACGGGGACCGCTGGCACGTCCGTGGCCTTGTGGTCGAGCTTGAGGACCTTGGTGCCCCAGTCCCAGACCTCTGCGAAGAGCTTCGGCTCGCCGGACAGCTCGGTGCCGAACGACGGGACCATCTCCTTGATCTTGGGCTGCCAGGACGGGAAGCGGTCGGGGAAGCAGCGTTCCAGGACGTCGAACATCGCCGGCACGGCCGTGGATGCACCCGGCGACGCACCGAGCAGACCGGCGATGCTGCCGTCGGCCGCCGCGAGCACCGTGGTGCCGAATTCCAGTACCCCTCCGGCGCCCTTGCGTCGGATCACCTGCACGCGCTGACCGGCGATGTCGAGTTCCCAGTCGGAATCCTGGGCGCTGGGCGCGAATTCGCGCAGCGCCTCCACGCGGTCGGCTTCGCTGAGGGCCAGCTGACCCACCAGGTACTTGACCAAACTCATCTCGGTGAGGCCGACGCCGAGCATCGAGGCCAGGTTGTTGGGCTTCACCGAGAGCGGCAGATCGGTGACCTTGCCCTGCTTGAGGAACTTCGGCGACCAACCCGCAAACGGACCGAACAGCAGGTAGGACCGGCCGTTGATCACGCGGGTGTCCAGGTGCGGCACCGACATTGGCGGCGCGCCGAGCGGCGGCGCGCCGTAGACCTTGGCCTGATGGGCGGCGGCCAGCTCGTGGTTGCCGGTGCGCAGCCACTGGCCGCCGACGGGGAAGCCACCGAAGCCCTTGGCCTCCTCGATGCCCGACTTCTGCAGCAGCGGAAGGGCGCCGCCGCCCGCGCCGACGAAGACGAACTTCGCGTTGAGCTTGCGCTTCTGTCGGGTACGACGGTTGGTGACCTTCAGCGTCCAGCTGCCGTCGGACTCCTTGGCGAGGTCTCGCACCTCGTGGCCGAACAGGGTCGTCATACCGCCCTCGACGGCGTAGCCGATCAGCTGGCGGGTCAGCGACCCGAAGTTGACGTCGGTGCCGTCCTGCGTCCAGTTCAGCGCCACCGGCTCCTTGAAGTCCCGCTTGGCGGCCATCAGCGGCAGGCGGCGCGCGAATTCGTCGCGCGAGTCGACGTATTCCATCGACGCAAAGAGCGGGTTGGTGACCAGCGTCTCGCGGCGGCGCTTGAGGTAGTCGAGGTGCTTGGCGCCGTGCACGAAGCTGACGTGCGGAATGGGGTTGAGGAAGCTGCGCACGTCCGGCAGGACACCGCTTTCCACGGCGTGCGCCCAGAACTGCCGCGACACCTGGAACTGCTCGTTGACGTGGACGGCCTTGCTGATCTCGATCGTGCCGTCGGCGCGCTGCGGGGTGTAGTTCAACTCACACAGCGCCGAGTGTCCGGTACCCGCGTTGTTCCACGGATCGCTACTCTCGGCAGCGGCCCCGTCCAGCCGCTCGACGAGGGTGATGGACCAGTCGGGTTCCATCAGCTTCAGCAGGGTGGCGAGCGTGGCACTCATGATGCCCGCTCCCACCAGCACGACGTCGGTTTTGGCTACCTCAGACACGTGATCCTTGACCCTTCGTGGCACGAGTTCCGCATCAGCACGGCTTTCGAATGTCCAGGTTATCCCGTCTGCCTCGAGCGTCGTCGGTCGGTAGACACCCCTGCCGCGGGACCGCGTCGCGGCGCGGTCCGCCTAGAGTGACACCGTGACACCGATGGGACCCGGCGAGGAACCCACGTGGGAGCCCGACGTCTTGCCCGGGTACTGGCAGCAAACCCTGGCACTCGGTTCCGATCCGGACGGCGAGGGCGAGCTGGTGGCAACCCTGGTCCGGCGCGGTGACACCGGCGCCGGCACGCATGCGGTGCTGGCCCTGCACGGCTACACCGACTACTTCTTCAACACCGAGTTGGCCGACCACTTCGCCGATCGCGGCTTCACCTTCTACGCGCTGGACCTCCACAAGTGCGGCCGCTCGCACCGACCGGGACAGACGCCGCACTTCACCACCGACCTCGCCAGCTACGACGCCGAGCTGGATCGTGCGCTGGCGATCATCGCCCGCGACACGGCCGAACCCGCCCCGCCGCGGGTCTGCGTCTACGGGCACTCCGCGGGTGGGCTCGTCGCGACCCTGTGGCTGGACCGGTTGCAGCGGCGCGGGGCGGCGGCCCAAGTCGGCGCCCTGGTGCTCAACAGCCCGTTCTTCGACCTGCACGGACCGGCGATCCTGCGCACCGCGCCGACGTCGGCGGCGCTGATCGCCCTGGCCCGGTTGCGCAAGCGGCAGGTCATCCGCAAGCCCACCACAGGGGGGTACGGCACCACCCTGCATCGCGACTACGCGGGCGAGTTCGACTACGACCTGGACCTCAAGCCGGTCGGCGGGTTTCCCATCACGTTCGGGTGGATCAACGCGATCCGGCGGGGTCAGGCGAAGCTGCACCGCGGCCTCGACGTCGGGGTTCCCAATCTGCTGCTGCGCTCCGGTCATTCCGTCGCCGAAGCCCCCCACCCGGAGGCCATCCAACGCGGTGACGCGGTCCTCGACGTCGCGCAGATCGCCCGCTGGGCGGGGTGCGTGGGGAACCGTCAGACGATCGCGCCGATCACCGACGCCAAGCACGACGTCTTCCTGTCACTGGCCGAGCCGCGCGCGGCGGCCTATCGGGAGCTGGGACGCTGGCTCGACGACTACCTGAGCTCCGAATCCCGGAGCACGACAACGAATTTCGGACAGGACTAGGCACGTGGAACACTTCGATCTGGCCATCATCGGTACGGGCTCGGGCAACAGCATCCCCGATCCCGGCGTCGACCCCAGGTACGGCGACATGCGGGTGGCAATCTGCGAGCAGGGCACCTTCGGTGGCACCTGCCTCAACGTCGGGTGCATTCCCACCAAGATGTTCGTCTACGCCGCCGAGGTCGCCGAGACCATCCGCCAGAGCGCCCGGTACGGCGTCGACTCCACGATCGACAAGGTCCGCTGGTCCGACATCGTCGACCGCGTCTTCGAGCGCCGCATAGATCCGATCGCGGCCGGCGGCGAACAGTACAAGCGCAGCCTGCCCAACGTGCGGGTGTACGCCAGCCACACCAGGTTTGGGCCGACTCAGGCCGACGGCCGGTACACGTTGCGCACCGACGACGGCGAGGAGTTCACCGCCGACAAGGTGGTCATCGCCGCGGGCTCCCGGGTTCACGTCCCACCCGCCATCGCCGAGTGCGGTGTGAAGTACTACACCAGCGACGACGTCATGCGGATACCCGAGCTTCCCGAGCATCTGGTCATCGTCGGCGGCGGGTTCGTGGCGGCGGAGTTCGCGCACGTCTTCTCCGCCCTGGGGGTGCGCGTCACCATCGTCGTCCGCGGTGACGGCCTGCTGACCCATTGCGACGAATCGATCTGCCATCCGTTCACCGACCTCGCCACGGCGAAGTGGGATCTGCGCACACACGAGAACGTGGTCGGCGTGCAGCAGACGGGTGACCGCTGCGTGCTCCAACTCGACGACGGCAAGACCATCGAGGCCGACATGCTGCTGGTGGCCACCGGACGCGTGCCGAACGGGGATCAGCTCGACGCGGAGCTGGCCGGCGTCGACGTCGACGACTCCGGCCTGGTGGTCGTCGACGAGTACCAAAGAACCTCTGCGCGCGGCGTCTTCGCCCTCGGTGACGTGTCGTCGGCCTACCAGCTCAAGCACGTCGCCAACCACGAGATGAGGGTGGTGCGGCACAACCTGCTGCTCGACTGGGACGACACCGACTCGATGCGTGCCTCCGATCATCGGTTCGTGCCGTCGGCGGTGTTCACCGATCCACAGATCGCGATGGTGGGCATGTCCGAGGCCGAGGCCAGGGACGGCGGGTACGACGTGGTCACCAAGATCCAGAGGTACGGCGACACCGCCTACGGCTGGGCGATGGAGGACGAGCACGGGATCGTGAAGCTGATCGGCGACCGCGCGACCGGCAAGATCCTGGGCGCCCACGTCATGGGACATCAGGCGTCGTCGATCATCCAGCCGGTCATTCAGGCGATGACCTTTGGTCAGACCGCCAAAGAGGTTGCCGAGAACCAGTATTGGATTCACCCGGCACTGCCCGAGGTCATCGAGAACGCCCTGCTCGGCCTGCGATAGTCGAAGCGGGTCGGGCCGTGACGTCGACTCCCGCTCGGAAGTGAGTGGTTCAGATGCTTCCTCAACGCCAACCCACGGCCCGGCCGCGCACCGCCACCATGACATGAACACCTGAACACGTGTGCATGTGGACAGATGACGTCGTCCGGCCCTAGGCTGGACGACGACCGAAGCATCCGTCGCGAGAGAAGGAAAACTCATGGCCGAGTACGCATTACCCGATCTTGGTTACGACTACGGAGCACTCGAACCCCATATCTCCGGTGAGATCAACGAGATTCACCACGGCAAGCATCACGCCACCTACGTCAAGGGCGTCAACGACGCCGTCGCCAAACTCGAGGAAGCGCGCGCCGACGACGACCACGCCGCAATCCTTCTCAACGAGAAGAACCTGGCCTTTCACCTCGGCGGTCACGTCAACCACTCGATCTGGTGGAAGAACCTGTCCCCCAACGGCGGTGACAAGCCCACCGGCGAATTGGCCGCGGCGATCGACGACCACTTCGGGTCGTTCGACAAGTTCCGCGCGCAGTTCACCGCCGCCGCCAACGGGTTGCAGGGATCGGGCTGGGCGGTGCTCGGCTACGACACGCTCGGACAGCGGCTGCTCACCTTCCAGCTGTACGATCAGCAGGCCAACGTGCCCCTGGGCATCATCCCCCTGCTGCAGGTGGACATGTGGGAGCACGCGTACTACCTGCAGTACAAGAACGTGAAGGCCGACTACGTCAAGGCCTTCTGGAACGTCGTCAACTGGGCCGACGTCCAGGACCGGTTCGCCGGGGCCACCACAACGGCACGGGGGCTGATCTTCTAGGAAGTCGAGGCGCCACGTGCTCATAGCGCAACTGTCGGATCCGCACGTTCGACCCAAAGACGTTCTCTACCAAGGCGTCGTGGATTCGAATGCCGGCCTGGCAGACGCCGTGGAGCACGTGTGCGCCCTGACCACGCGCCCGGATCTGGTGCTCGTCACCGGGGACCTGGTCGACCACGGCGAACCCGCCGAATACGACCACGCCCGAAAGATCCTGGGGCGCCTGCCAATCCCGTATCTCGTCATCCCCGGCAATCACGACGACCGTGAGAACTTCCGCCTCGCCTTCGCCGATCACCACTACCTGCCCCGGACCGGCCCGCTGCACTACTGCGTCGACGACCATCCGGTGCGCGTCATCGGGCTGGACTCCACGGTGCCCGGCCGGCATCACGGGCACCTGGACGACGCGGGGCTGGACTGGCTCGCCGGCACGCTGGCACAGGACACCGCCAAGCCGACGCTGATCATGCTGCACCACCCGCCCTTCGTCAGCGGCATCCCGTACATGGACGAGTACCGATACTTCGAGGGCGCCGCACTTGCCGCCGTCGTCGAGCGCGCCCCCAACGTCGAGATCGTGGTGTGCGGACACGTCCACCGGTCGATGGTCAGACGGTGGGCAGGGACCGTGATCGTCACGTGTCCCAGCACCGCGACCGAGATCGACCTCCGACTCGCGGCGTCGGCGGAACCGTCGAGCCATGGCGGGCCGCGGGGTTATCTGCTGCACCTCTGGGACGAGCGCGAGGGTATGACGACCCACGCCAACCAGATTGGCGACTTCGCCGGACCCTACCCGTTCGCCTGAGGCTCCCAGCGCTCCTCGATGCGGCCGAAACGCCAGACCGCGAGCGCAACCAGCCACACGACCACGAACAGCCCCACGATGGTGAAGCCGACGAACTCCAGATCTGCCGACCCGATGACCGCGAGCGGTCCGGACTGGATGCCGAGCCGGTCGACCAGCAGGCCGACCAGCACGATGACGCCGATCACCAGGGCCACGAACACCGACAGAAGCGTCACCGTCAGGTTGTAGTACACCTTGCGGATCGGCTTGAGGAACGCCCAGCCGTAGGCCCGGGCCATGAAGATCCCGTCGGCGGCGTCGAACAGACTCATCCCGGCCGCGAACAGCACCGGCAGCACCAGGATCGCGTACCAGGGCAACGTGAACGCGGCGGTGCCGGCGGCGAGCACCAGCAGGGCCACCTGCGTGGCGGTGTCGAAGCCCAGCCCCATCAGAAGGCCCACCGGGTACAGGTGCCACGGCTTGCCGACGCGTCGCATGACGCGCCCGAGCAACCGGGCCATGAACCCGCGGCTGTTGAGTTGGCGTTCCAGCTCGGCCTCGTCGAAGTCACCGGACCGCATCTCCCGGAACACCTTCGCGATGCCGACGACGGCGAACAGGTTGGTCAGGCCGATCAGGATGAGGAAGGTGCCGGCCACCAGCGAGCCGATCAGACCGAGAGTCTGCAGCATCGAGGAGTTCTCGTCCTGCACGGGTCCGATCAGCGCCTTGACGCCGAGCGCCAAGAGGAACGCCAGCCCGAACACCACACTCGAGTGCCCCAGCGAGAACCAGAACCCGGCCGACAGCGAGCGCTTGCCCTCGCCGACCAGCTTGCGGGTGGTGTTGTCGATGACCGCGATGTGATCGGCGTCGAAGGCGTGCCGGACGCCGAGCAGATAGGCGGTCAGGCCGAGCCCTACGCCGAACACCCCGGTCGATCCGAGCGTGATGTGCTGCGGGGCGACGCCGAAGACCAGGACCCCCCAACCGAATACGTGCAGGAAGACGACGACGGCGCTCATGCCGGCAATGGACAGCCAGTCGGCGCGATCGAGCCTGCTCACCGTGGTCGGGCTGGGCAGGGGCTCCGACGACGTACCGAGGATCACGCGTTCGAGCCTATGGTGACGCCCGCATGCCTGTCTAGCTGTACAGATGTTCAGGTCGACGGACTACCCGGACGGGCAGGTCAGCCGTGCGCGGCGCCGATCCAGTGCAGCAGATCGTGGACGATCTCGTCGTCGAGACGGTAGGCCACCGAGCGCCCGACCCGGGTGCTGCTCACCCAGCCCTGCTGCCGAAGCACCCGCAGTGCCTGTGACACGGAGTTCTCCGACCGGTTGACCACCGCCGCCAGGTCACTCACGCAAATGCCGGGCGCGCGATGCAGGCTGAGCAGGATTTCGAGCCGGTTCGGATCGGACAGCAGATCGAAGCGCAGCGTCCAGCCGGTGATGTCGACGTCGGACAGCGCCGACGACGCCCGTCGCACGATCGCCTCGCCACCAGCTTCCATGAGTGCAATTTAGTCGACCGAACCGCTGGCGCCTAGCTGTCCAGGAACCCGTGCAGCAGCGATGCCGATCCCCACACGTGCGCCGCCATCGTCTCGGCCGCCCCGTCGGCGTCCCCGGCCAGGATCGCCATCACGATCGCCTCGTGCTGCTCGTCGGAGTGGACGATGTTGCGGGCGAGCAGCGGAATGTGGTCGAGCAGCTCGTTGAGACGCATCCGATTCTCCGCCACCAGCGGAACCAGCGACGGCGTCCCGGCGGCCTCGGCGATCGCGAGGTGCAACCGGGAGTCCAACCGGCGGTAGTCCTCCAGCGCGGCCCCGCGGACGTCGGTGAGCCGGGCCCACAGGGTTTCGCGTTCGGCCGCCGTCAACGTCCGGCCCGCCGCCATCCGGGCCGCCCCCACCTCCAAGACCTCGCGCAGCCGCAGCGCGTCGTCGATGTCCGCGCGACTGAAACGCACGCCGTCGGCGCTGGGGGCAGGTAGGTCGTCGGCCAGGAAGGTGCCGCCGTACCGACCGCGGCGCGACACCAGGTACCCGGCGTCGGACAACGACCTGATGGCGTCGCGAACGGTGTCGCGGCTGACGCCGAGACGCGCTGCGAGTTCGCGTTCCGGCGGCAACGACTCCCCCGGCTCCAGCACGCCGAGCCGGATCGTCTCGAGCAATCGCCCCACGGTGTCCTCGAAGGCGTTGCCCAGCCGAACCGGACGCAGCAGCGCCTCGCTGGCGGGCTGCGGATCCGGTGTGGGGTGGGCGGTCACGTCACCTACAGCGGCGTGACGTAGTGGCCGGTGATGCCGCCGTCGACGAGGAACGTCGACCCGGTGATGAACGACGCGTCGTCACTGGCGAGGAACGTGACGGCGGCGGCCAGCTCGTCGGGCTCGGCGAACCGGCCCATCGGCACGTGGATCAGCCGGCGCGCCGCGCGCTCCGGGTCCTTGGCGAACAGCTCCTGCAGCAGCGGGGTGTTCACCGGGCCGGGGCACAGCGCGTTGACCCGGATCCCCTGGCGCGCGTACTGGATCCCGAGCTCCCGCGACATCGCGAGTACGCCGCCCTTGGACGCCGTGTAGGAGATCTGGGAGGTCGCCGACCCGTTCACCGCGACGAACGACGCGGTGTTGACGATCGACCCCTTCTGCGCCGGGACCATGTGCCGCAGCGCCGCCTTGCAGCAGAAGAACACCGACTTGAGGTTGATGTCCTGCACGCGGTCCCAGGCGTCGATGCCGGTGACCTCGATGAGGTCGTCCTCCGGCGGGCTGATGCCTGCGTTGTTGAACGCGATGTCGACCGAGCCGTGGGTGTCGGCGGCGGTGTCGAACAGGTTGTCCACGGCCGCCTGGTCGGAGACGTCGACCTGGACGAAGGTGCCGTTGAGGTCGCCTGCGACGCTCTTGCCGGTGTTGGGGTCGATGTCACCGATCACGATCGTCGCGCCCTCGGCCCGCATCCGCTTGGCCGTCGCGAGACCGATACCGCTGGCACCGCCGGTGATGACGGCGACCTTGCCTGCCAGCCGCTGGGTCAGATCCATCTAGAGCTCTCCAATCGCAAAGAAGACGTTCTTGGTTTCGGTGAAGTGCAGAGGAGCGTCGGGCCCGAGCTCGCGCCCGAGTCCCGACTGCTTGAAGCCGCCGAACGGCGTGTTGTAGCGGACCGACGAGTGCGAGTTCACCGACAGGTTGCCGGACTCCACCCCGCGCGAGACCCGCATCGCCCGCGACAGGTTGTCGGTCCAGATGGAGCCGGACAGGCCGTACGGGCTGTCGTTGGCGAGCTCGATCGCGTCGGCCTCGTCGTCGAACGGCAGCACGGTGACGACGGGTCCGAAGATCTCCTCGGTCACCGTGCGGTCGGAGCGCTGAGGGGTGAGAACCGTTGGGGGGAACCAGTATCCGGGTCCCGTGGGAGCCGAGCCACGGAAAGCCACCGGCGCACCGTCGGGGACGTACGACGACACCGTGTCGAAGTGCGGCCGCGACACCAGCGGACCCATCTCGCTGTCCCGGGACGTCGGATCGCCGACGACGACCCCCTTGACGGCAGGCTCGAGGAGTTCCATGAACCGGTCGTAGACGTTGCGTTGCACCAGGATTCGGCTGCGTGCGCAGCAGTCCTGGCCGGCGTTGTCGAACACCCCGTACGGCGCGGTGGCGGCGGCCTTCTCCAGGTCGCAGTCGTCGAAGACGATGTTGGCGCTCTTGCCACCGAGCTCGAGGGTCACCCGCTTCACCTGTTGCGCGGCGCCCGCCATCACCTTCACGCCCACCTCGGTGGAGCCGGTGAAGACGATCTTGCGGACATCCGGGTGGCTGATGAACCGTTCCCCCACGACCGAGCCCTTGCCGGGCAGCACCTGGAAGAGCCCGTCGGGCAGGCCCGCCTCGCGGCCCAGTTCCGCCAGCCGCATCGTCGTGAGCGGGGTGATCTCGGCCGGTTTGACCAGCACGGCATTGCCTGCGGCCAGGGCCGGCACGAAACCCCACGACGCGATGGTCATCGGGAAGTTCCACGGTGCGATCACCGCGACCACGCCGAGCGGCTCGTTGAACGTGACGTCGAGCCCGCCAGCGACCGGAATCTGCTTGCCGGACATGCGTTCCGGGCTGGCGGAGTAGAACTGCAGGACGTCGCGGACGTGGCCCGCCTCCCACTCGGCGTTGCCGATCACGTGGCCGGAGTTGGCCACCTCCAGCGCCGCCAACTCGTCGACGTGGGCGTCGACCTGCGCGGCGAACGAACGCAGCGCGGCCGCCCGCTCGGCGGGAGCGAGCTTGGCCCACTGCTTCTGGGCGGACTTCGCGCGCGCCACCGCGTCGTCGACTTCCGGGACGTCGAGCATCTCGACGGTGCGCAGCACCTCCTCCGTCGCCGGGTTGATCAGTGTGGACGTGCTCACGCGCTATTCCTCTCCAACGTTGAGTGCTTCTTCGATGCGTACTCCGCGGCCGCCTCGACGACGCCGGCGAACAGCCGCAGGTCGTCGAGCCGTTCCTCCGGGTGCCACTGAACGGCCAGAACGAATGTGTCGCCGGGTATCTCGACGGCTTCGACCACCCCGTCGGGATCCCACGCGCTCGCCATCAGCCCGGCGCCGAGTTCGGCGATGGCCTGATGGTGGTAGCACTGGGCGTCGGTGGTCGTGCCGATCAGCGCGGCGAGCCGGGTTCCCGGCACCGTCTGGATCTTCGAGGTGCTGAACACCGCGTTGCCGAGCTGATGTTGGTAATGCCCGACCACGTCGGGCAGATGCTGGTGCAGGGTGCCCCCCAGCGCGACGTTGAGCACCTGTGCACCGCGGCAAATGCCGAGCACCGGCAACTCGCGCGCCAAAGCCCCTCGCACCAGGGCGAATTCCCAGGCGTCGCGGTCCAGCGCCGGCTCGTCGGTGCTCGCGTGGGGTTGCTGACCGTATCGGGCCGGGTCGACGTCGCGTCCGCCGGTGATCACCACACCGTCCAGACCGTCCAACACGCGGTCGACGACGGCGTCGTCGGCCGGCTGCGGCGGAAGGAGCATGGCGATGCCGCCGGCGGAGGTGACGCCCTCGACGTAGACGGCGGGCAGGAAGCTCGCCCGCACGTCCCAGACCCCCGTCTGGGCCTGCTGAAGGTACGTCGTCAGCCCGACTGCAGGCCTAGAGCCGTTCGAAGCCACGGCGCCTCTCCCAGTCGGTCACCGCCGAATTGAACGCCTTCAATTCGATCCGGGCATTGTTGAGGTAGTGCTCGACGACGTCGTCGCCGAACGCCTCGCGGGCGACGGTCGAACCCTCGAACAGTTCGGCCGCCTCGGCGAGCGTGGTCGGAAGTCGTTCGGCGCCACTGGTATACGCGTTGCCGGCGCACGGCTCGGGCAGCTCGAGCTGCTGGTCGATGCCGTGCAATCCACCGGCGATCAGCGCCGCGACGGCCAGATACTGGTTGACGTCACCGCCGGGCGCGCGACACTCCATCCGCATCCCGTGCCCGTGACCGACCACCCGCAGCGCGCAGGTGCGGTTGTCCAGGCCCCACGCGACGGCGGTCGGGGCGAAGCTGCCGTCGACGAAGCGCTTGTAGGAGTTGACGTTCGGTGCGTAGAACAACGTCAACTCGCGCAGCGTGGCGAGTTGGCCCGCCAGGAAGCTGCGGAACATCGGCGACATCCCCAACGGGTCGTCGTCGTCGGAGAACACCGGAGAACCATCCGTGCCGCGGAAGGACAGGTGGATGTGGCAGCTGTTGCCCTCTCGCTCGTCGAACTTCGCCATGAAGGTCAGGCTCTTGCCGTGCTGGTCGGCGATTTCCTTGGCGCCGTTCTTGTAGATCGTGTGGTTGTCGCAGGTGACCAGCGCGTCGTCGTAGCGAAAGCCGATCTCCTGCTGGCCCAGGTTGCATTCACCCTTGACGCCCTCGCAGTAGAGGCCCGCACCCTCCATGCCGTTGCGAATGTCGCGGAGCAACGGCTCCATTCGCGTGGACGCCAGCATGTTGTAGTCGATGTTGTAGTCGGTCGCGGCGGTCAGCCTGGTGTAGCCCTTGGCCCACGCCTCGCGGTAGGAGTCGTCGAACACGATGAACTCGAGTTCGGTGGCCGCCACCGCGTCCATCCCCCGCTGCGCCAGTCGGTCGAGCTGCGCGCGCAGAATCCCGCGCGGCGACGGGCGCACCGGCGAGCCGTCGTGCCACCCGAGGTCGGCCATCACCAGCGCGGTGGCCGGCAGCCAGGGAATCCGTCTCAGCGTGGAGAAGTCCGGCGTCATCACCATGTCGCCGTAGCCGGCTTCCCAGCTCGACATCTTGTATCCGTCGACGGTGTTCATGTCGACGTCGACGGCCAGCAGGTAGTTGCAGCACTCGGCGCCGTGCGCGATCACGTCGTCGACGAACAGCCGCGCCGAGATCCGTTTGCCGGTCAACCGGCCCTGCATGTCGGTGAAGGCGACGATGACGGTGTCGACGTCTCCCTCGGTGACCATCTTCTTCAACTCGGAGAGCTCCAACGTCACGTGCCCCGCCTCTCGAAACCGACGAACATGGGTCAGAGTCAACCATTGGATCCGGTTCACCGCGCATTTCGGTCATAGATTTACACAACCGTCACTGCCAAAGGTAGGACACCAGACCATTGCGGATCTATTGTCCCTACTCAGTGAGCGCTCTCGTGCGCTGCCCCAAGAAGGAGAACTACCGTGCCAGAGGGTCACGAAGAACTGTCCGACGACGAAAAGCACCTCGCATCACTCGGCTACACCCAGGAGCTGAACCGCTCCTGGTCCAGCTTCAGCAACTTCGCCATCTCGTTTTCGATCATCTCGATCCTGGCGGGCTGCTTCACCTCGTTCGGCCTCGGGTGGAACAACGGTGGCCCCGCCGCCATCGCCTGGGGCTGGCCCATCGTGTCGGTGTTCATCCTCATCATCGGGCTGTGCATGTCCGAGCTGGTCTCGGCCTACCCCACCTCCGGCGGCATCTACTGGTGGGCAAGCAAACTCGGCGGCGCCAAGGCCGGCTTCTACACCGGCTGGCTCAACCTGATCGGCCTCATCGCCATCCTCGCGTCGGTGGCCTACGGCGCGGCGACGTTCCTCGACCTCACCCTCGGCACGTTCAGTGAGACGTGGCTGGCCGGCTACAGCCTGACGAGGGTCTTCGTCATCTTTCTCGTCATCCTGGCGCTGTCCGCGACCGTCAACATCTTCTCCTCACACCTGCTGGCCGTCATCAACAACATCTCGGTCTGGTGGCACGTGGCCGGCGCGACCATCGTCATCGTCATCCTCATCGTGGTACCCACACAGCACGCCAGCCTGTCCGACGTGTTCGCCAAGACCATCAACAACACCGGCATGTTCGGCGGCGCCACCTCCGGCGTCGGCTGGCTCTTCTTCGTGCTGCCGATCTCGGCGATCCTCACCCAGTACACGATCACCGGCTACGACGCCTCCGCGCACCTCTCGGAGGAGACCAAGAGCGCGGCCGACGGTGCAGCCAAGGGCATTTGGCGCTCCATCTTCTACTCCGCCATCGGCGGCTGGATCCTGCTGCTCACCTTCCTGTTCGCCGTCAACGACTCCGACGCGGTGTCCGCCGGTGGTGGTGCGGTCGCGGTGATCTTCAGCCAGGCGATGAGCTCGCCGTGGGTGGGCGTCGTGCTGCTGATCTCGACCGCCGGTCAGCTGTTCTGCACCACCGCCTGCCAAACCAGCTCCTCCCGGATGCTCTTCGCGTTCAGCCGCGACCGCGCGGTGCCCGGACACCAGCTGTGGTCCAAGGTCAGCAAGAACAAGATTCCGGCCAACGGCGTGATCGTCACCGCCGTCATCGCGGCCATCATCACGCTGCCCGCCCTCGTCCAGGTCGACATCAACGGCGCACCCGTCCCGGTCGCGTTCTTCGCCGTGGTGTCCATCGGCGTCGTCGGCCTGTACCTCTGCTTCGCGGTGCCGATCTACTACCGCTGGAAGGCCGGCGACTCGTTCCCCGTGGGCAAGTGGAATCTGCGCGGCCACCACAAGTGGATGGCGCCGGTCGCGCTCGTCGAGATCGTCGTCACCTCGATCATCGCCATGTTCCCGACCTCGATGGGCGGCATGCCGTGGGACCCGAGCTTCGAGTGGAAGTTCGTCAACTACACCCCGTTGCTCGTCGGCGGCGTGCTGATCCTGCTGTTCGTCTACTGGCACGTGTCGGTGAAGAAGTGGTTCACCGGGCCGATCAAGCAGGTGACGACGGTCGCCGAGGAACTCGACCTGACCTGATCCTCGCGCGTTACCCGAACAGCTCCCGGACGTCGGAATCAGTGATGGCCGAACCGAAGACGTCGCCGTCGTCGACGACGGCGGCGAACAGTTCGCGCTTGCGTTCCTGGAGCGTCACGACCTTCTCCTCGATGGTGCCCTCCGAGACCAGGCGGTAGACGGTGACCGGACGCGTCTGACCGATGCGATGCGTCCGGTCGACGGCCTGCGCCTCGGCGGCGGGGTTCCACCACGGGTCGCAGATGAAGCAGTAGTCGGCTTCGGTGAGGTTGAGCCCGAAGCCGCCCGCCTTCAGGCTGATGAGGAACACCTGGTTGCGGCCCGACCGGAAGTCGGCGATCGCGGCGTCGCGCTGCTGCGAACTCGACGAACCGTCCAAATGGCTGTAGCGCACCCCGATCGCGTCGAGATGGCTTCGCAGGATGGCGAGGAAGCCGGTGAACTGGCTGAACACCAGCGCGCTGTGCCCCTCGGCGACCAGCTCCGGCAGCTGCTCGACCAGGAAGTCGACCTTGGCGGCCGAGACGTCCATCTTCGACTCGTCGACCAAGCCCACGTGGAGGCTCAGCTGACGCAGCAGGGTCAGCGACCGGAAGATTTGGAACCGGTTCTTCTCCCAGTCGCCCAGCAGCCCGAGGACCTTCTGACGCTCCCGCGCCATGTGCGTGTCGTAGATCCGTCGGTGCTTGGGACCGAGGTCGAGCGCGAGGAGCTGCTCCTGCTTCGGCGGGAGCTCGCCCGCGACCTGAGCCTTGGTGCGCCGCAGCATCATCGGTTTGATCCGCCGGCGCAGCACGGCCAGCCGCTCGGGGTTGGTCCCGGATTCGACGGGCTTGCGGAAGTGTTGGGTGAACACCGCCGGCGACGGGAACAGCCCCGGGGCGGTGATCGACAGCAGCGCCCACAACTCCATCAGGTTGTTCTCCATCGGCGTGCCGGTGATCGCGAGTTTGAAGCGGGCGTCCAGCCGACGCACGCACTGGTGGGTCTTGCTGTTGTGGTTCTTGACGAATTGCGCCTCGTCGAGAATGACGCCCGCCCACTCGATGTCGGCGTAGGCCTCGAAGTCGATGCGCAGGATGGCATAGGAGGTGACGACGACGTCGACGCCCGCCGCGCGCTCCGCCAGCGAGGTGCCCGACCTGGCCTCGGTGCTGGTGACCGCCAACGCCGTCAGGCCGGGGGTGAACCGTCCGCACTCGGCAACCCAGTTGGTGACGACGCTCGTCGGCGCAACCACCAGGAACCGTCGCGGGCCCTGCTCGGCGACGCGGGCGATGAGCGCGAGGGTCTGCACGGTCTTGCCGAGCCCCATGTCGTCGGCCAACACCCCGCCCAGCTGGTTGTCCCACAGAAACGACAGCCAGTTCAGACCGTCCCGCTGGTAGTCGCGCAGCGTGGCGTGCAGTCCCGCCGGCACGTCGACTGGTGCGGGTGGCCGCGCGGCCGTCCTCGAGGTGAGGCTCTGCTGCCACGCGACCAATTGCTCGTCGACCACGCCGAGGGCCAGCAGTTCCTCCCACAGGGTGACGTTGTGGGAGCCGGCGTTCACCCTGTCGCCCTCGATCTCACCGAGTGCGCGGGCCTCCTCGATCAGCTCTCGTAGGCGTTGGAGTTCCGGGGTGTCGAGCCGGAAGTAGACACCGTTGGGCAGAAGCATGTGCGTTGCGCCCGTGGCCAATTCGGCGATGACCGAGGCGATGGGCACCTCTTGGCCGTCGATCGTCAGCGTGATGCCCAGGTCGAACCAGTCGTTGCGCACCGGCACGTCGTCGTCGCTGCCGAATCGCAGCTGCGGGGCGCTCTCGGCCGGACGGAAGTCCGGTACGCCGAGGTGCACCTCCACGGTGAAGGCGTCTCGACACTCCAGGGCAGGCAGGAGCTCGCCAACCAGGACCGCCGCCTCGGGGAGGGTGAGGTCGACCCCCGAGCGCAGGGTCGACGGTGACGAGGCCGCGGCCGCGGCCGCACCGTCGGCACCGTCGGACCTGGCTACGGACGTCATCTCGTCGACCAGCGCCGCGGAGATGGTCCGCTTCGTCAGCTGCCGGAGGTGGTGCGCGGCCTGCTGCTTCCAGGTTCGCGCCGCGGCGGCGACGGCCCTCAGCGCGGGAGTCACCACGTCCCACATCAGGGTCTCGGCCTCGGCGTTCCGATAGCCCGTGCGCAACGCCAGGGATTCGGGCTCGAACTCGTGGTGGCGGTCGTTGACCAGATAGCGGGTGCTCCACTGCGCCCGCACCCCACTGGGCGTCGAGGTCAGCGTCAGCACCGGCGTCGGCCCGCTGATCGTCGGCGGCGTGAAGAGCCCCTCCTCCACGTCCACCGGCGTGACGTCGACCAACCGGGGAAGGACGTCCAACGAGAACTCCGGGACCATCTCGGGGGGAATGCGGACGACTTCGTTGCGGAGGACGAGGTCCAGTGCCGTGCGGGCGGGCACCGGGTCGAACCGGCCCAGCCGCAGGACCCCGTCGACGATCGTGTACATCCCGTGGGGCACCGGCGACCCGATGAGGCCGACGCCGTCGGTCGGACAGCGTTCGCCGTCGACGACCATGGCGACCGACATCGCCGCCCCACCCACGTCGTCGGAGACGAAGTCGAGCCGCAGCTGTGCGCTCTTGACCAGGTCGACGCCCGTCAGGCCACTGCCGCCATGGGCGACGATGGTGACCCCGGCGTCCAACGCGTCGGTCAACCGTGCCCAAAAGCCAACGGGCACTCGGGAAATGGTCATCACGTCGTTGATCGGTACGATCCCAGACCGCTGCGCGTCGCTGACGAGCGCGCGCAGGGTGTCGTACTGGGCGCGGTCGAACTCGCCGGCGGCGGCGTGGTAGGACAGGCGTTGCCAGTTGACCCCGGTCCTGATCCAGGTGCCGCGCTTGCCGACGGTGACGGGTCGCAGCGCGACCTCCGCGCGCGGGCGATAGCGAGTCGGCGGCGAGACCGAGAATTCCAGCCCCATCGGCGCGGCGTTCTGGGTGCCCGGCGGGGCCAGCTCGTCGAGCATCTTGGTCAGCACGGTGCGCCATCGGTCGACGGCGAGCGCGGGTGACTCGTGGTTGCTCGACGCGGTCAGCAGCAGGGCGACGGCGTGCTTGCAGTAGACCCCCACCGGGCAGGAGCACTCGGCCCAGGCGAGCCGCAGGTCGTCGCCGGAGCGCTGGAACCCGGCCGCGACGCGGTACCGGTGGCCGTCCGAACCCGAACAGAGACCGGTCAGCTCGAGGTCGTCCTCGATCCAGTCGGTGTCGCTGACCCGGCCGAGATCGGCATACCTGGTGCCGCGGCTGACCGTCGCCGAACCGAACTCGGCGACCAGCTCACCGATGTTGAGGACGAGGCCGAGCGGCGGCACCATGGACCGAGGATAGAGAAGTCCGCCGACAACGGGTCGGCGAGCAGGTCACCAGGTGCTGGTGCGCAGCACGATCTCGGCGGCGAGTTGCGCCGTGGACTCCTGGGCGTTGCGGCGACCGAGCAGTTCCACGATGCGGTAGTCGCCGTAGACGTAGCGCTGGCTGGCCTTCGCCACGGTGCGGGCCGCGGGCGAACTGACCAGCGCGGTGGTGTTCACCTCCACGGGTGGGCAGTGCTCGTCGCGCACCTCGCCCGCCTGGTCGGGCACGCGCGGATGGCCGCGGTCGACGACGACCAACCCGATGAAGCGGTCCAGCCGGGTGGCGGCCAACTCCCAGGCGAGCTCCCCCCCGATTCGGTCGCCCACCAGAAGCGCCCAGCGCACCCCGACGGAGTCGAGGATCCCGACGACGGACTTGGCGCTGAGCCTCGGGTCGGGTGCGATGACGACAGTCCGCAGCGACGCGGTGTGCAGGCGCTGACAGATCGCGTCGTACGCCGCGGGCCCTTGATGAGTGGCCCCCAGCAGGACGACGACGGAGCCCTTGTCGGGGCCCGATACGTCGACCGTCGCCGGAAACCCGTCGACGGTGAGCACGGTCGATGGCATTGCGCCACGCTACAGGGGCCGCTCGGCTTGGGTGCCGGTTTTCACCGGCTTGCAATCCAACGCGCTCAGCGTTGGCCCAGCCGCTGCGCCTGCTTGGCAGTGACGTCCAGAAACGTTTGCGGCAGCGAACCTTTGACCGAGATGGTGGGATCGGGCGTGGGGAACGCGATGCCGAACATTCCCCATTCGCCGATGTTCTCGAACGTGAAGTACACGCTGCTCTCGGTGCCCCGCAACTGCATGGTCTGCCGATAGGTCAGCGACTGCGGGCGCGGTGAGCTCATCTTGGTGGTGGTCATCAGGATCGGCTGCGAGTCCCTGTCGAAGTAGGTCAGGTACAGCTTGCACCGTGTCGCGGTCGCCTCGAGCCGACGCAGGTCCAAGCCGTCCGTCAGCACCGTCATCACGATCCGGGCGCCGTCGTAGGTCACGCCGTACTTCGCCGAGCTTCCGGGACCCCGTTCGGCCGACGCCGCGATGTCCCGGGTCAACCCGTCGGCGCAGCCCTCGGGTTCGGAGTCCATCGCCGGCGGTCGGTCCGCTCCGTCGGGCTGGCCGGGTTGCTCGGCCACGCGATCGAACCGGACACCGGACGGGAAGTCCTCGGCGGTCAGCAGGCTGGCGTTCAGCCGCGCGCCCGGCCACGTCGGCGTGCCCTTGACGGCACAGCTGGTCAGGACCACGACCACGCTGGCCACGAGGACGGCGAGCTTCGACGTCACTGCCATCCTTGAAGGTTACTCAGCGGCGCTCGAGGTGCGAGGTGATCACGGGCCGGGCCGGTGCACCGCGGTCGACCAGGTCCAACACCGCGTCGACGTCGAGATGTTCGGCCAGCAGGTCGGCCATCGCGTCGAGTTGGGCGTCCCGGCGACCGGTCACGTCCACGTCGTCGGCGACGACGAACCCGCGCCGGTCGGCCGCCACGGCGGCGTCGGTCAGCCACCGGCGCCGCACGTCGTCGTTGTCGAACAGCCCGTGCCAGTGGGTGCCGTACACGGCGCCGCGTCGAATGCCGACGTCGAGCCACGGCTCCTCGGACGTCCGAGCCACCTGACCGTGGTGAATCTCGTACCCGCGCAACGGCTTCGACCACAGCTTCAGGGTCTTGTCCGGCGCGAAGACCACGTCGGCGTCGAGCAGGCCCAGGCCGTCGACGCGTCCCCGGCCCGACTCGACCGGGTCGTCGACGGTCCGGCAGAGCATCTGGAACCCGCCGCAGATGCCCACCACGGCGCGCCCGGACGCCGCATGCGCGAGGACGCCGTCGGCGAGACCGCGCTCGCGGAGCCACGCCAGATCCGCCACCGTCGCCTTGCTGCCGGGCAGGACGACGACGTCGGCGTCGGCCAGGTCGGCGACGTCGGTGACCCACCGAACCACCACGCCGGGTTCGCACGCCAGCGCCTCGACGTCGGTCGAGTTGGAGATGCGCGGCAACCGGACCGCCGCCACGCGCAGTGTGTCGGCGCCCCGCGCCCGGGCGGGAATTCCCACGATCCGGTGGGCTTGCACCGACAGCGAGTCCTCCGCGTCGAGCCACAGTCCGTCGTCGTAGGGGACGACGCCGTAGGTGGGCCGCCCGGACAGCCGCTCGAGCTGGTCCAGGCCGGGTGCCAGCAGGGCGGGGTCACCGCGGAACTTGTTGACCACGAACCCGGCGATGAGCCGTTGGTCGTCGGGTTCCAGGACCGCCACGGTGCCGAAGAAGTGCGCCAACACCCCGCCCCGGTCGACGTCCCCGACCACCAGCACCGGCAGATTCGCCGCCCGGGCCAAGCCCATGTTGGCCAGATCGGTTGCGCGCAGGTTGATCTCGGCGGGCGATCCGGCTCCTTCGCAGATGACGACGTCGAATTCGGCTCGCAGAGAAGCCAGTTCGTCGTTGACCACCTTGGTGAGCATGTCCCGGTGCTGGAAGTAGTCCCCCGCGGCGACCGTGCCGGCGACTCGACCCATCACCACCAGTTGCGAGGTTCGGTCCCCGCCCGGTTTGAGCAGGACGGGGTTGAATCGCACGCTGGGCTCGAGGCCCGCCGCGCGCGCCTGCATGGCCTGGGCGCGGCCGATCTCGCCGCCCTCGACGGTCACGGCCGAGTTGTTGGACATGTTCTGCGCCTTGAACGGTGCGACGCGAATACCCTTGCGCGCCAACAGCCGACAGAGACCGGCGACGACCGTAGACTTGCCGGCGTCGGAGGTGGTGCCCGCGACCAGGAGCGCGCCGCTCACTCCGGGAGTGTCAGGATCTCGGCCCCGTCGTCGGTGACCACCAGGGTGTGCTCGAACTGCGCGGTCCACTTCTTGTCCACCGTGGCGACCGTCCAGCCGTCATCCCAGATCTCGTAGTCCAGTGAGCCGAGGTTGATCATGGGCTCGATGGTGAACGTCATGCCCGGTTCGAGGACGGTGTCGACCGCCGGTTGGTCGTAGTGCAGGACCACCAGCCCGTTGTGGAAGGTGGTGCCGATGCCGTGGCCGGTGAAGTCACGGACGACGTGGTAGCCGAACCGGTGTGCGTAGGCCTCGATGACGCGGCCGACGACCGACAGCTGCCGGCCCGGCTTGACCGCCTTGATCGCGCGCATGGTCGCCTCGTGGGTGCGCTCGACCAGCAGCCGGTGCTCCTCGGACACCTCACCGGCGAGGAAGGTGGCGTTGGTGTCGCCGTGCACGCCGTCGAGGTAGGCCGTCACGTCGATGTTGACGATGTCGCCGTCCTGGACGACCGTCGAGTCGGGGATGCCATGGCAGATGACCTCGTTCAGCGACGTGCAGCAGGACTTGGGAAAGCCCTTGTAGCCCAGCGTCGACGGGTACGCGCCGTGGTCGACCATGTACTCGTGGGCGATGCGGTCCAATTCGTCGGTGGTGACGCCGGGGACGACCGCCTTGCCCGCCTCGGCGAGCGCGTTCGCCGCGATGCGTCCCGCGACGCGCATCCGTTCGATCACCTCGGGCGTCTGAACCCACGGTTCGGAGCCCTCGGCGACGGTGGGCTTCCAGGCGTACTCGGGACGCGGGATCGACTTGGGCACCGGCAGCGTCGGGGACAGCTCACCGGGGCGGAGGGCGGTGCGAACGGGCATGCTTCCAGCGTATCTAACCCCTGCCGAACAGCGACTTTCGCGGTCCGCGGACGTCGACGGAACCGCACACGGTGCGGCCGGTCAGGATGACGTGCGGCGAACCCTCCGCGGGGGCGTCCTTGCGATGGTCGCGGGCGCTGCCGACGACGACTTCGACGTCGTCGATCGACGCGCTGGCCCCGTCGGGCAGCCGGATGTCGACCGAGCCGAACTTCATGTCGAGTTCGATCACGACGATCGGTCCGGCGAACCGCGCCCTGGTGAGGTCCAGGTCGACCGATCCCATGCGCCGCACCAGGGACAACCGGGTCGGCACGATCCACTCGCCCTGCCGCTTTAGCGAGCCGAGCACTCCCCGGAGTTCGACGCGGTCGGTGGCCGTCGTGACGATCGCACCGGGGCCCGGGAGATCCTCGACGAGCGCGGCGAGTTCGGAGTGCAGGCGGGCCTGCGAGACCGCGGACGACCGCTCCTCGAACTCGTCGATGTCTATGAGCCCGAGCGCCACCGCGTTGTGCAGGCGGCGCAACGTGCCGTTGCGATCGGCGTCGGAGATGCGAAGCACTGCAGGCATCTCGCCGCCCATGTCGGAGCTGCTGCTAGTGGTCACTGGCCGTCCCTTCCGCAGACCAGGCTACTCAGGCCAGGTAGTCGGGGGGCAGCTCGCCGAGCATGTCCTTGCACATCCGCACGGCATACTCGGAGCTGCCGCCGCCGACGATGAGGGCCGCGAACGCGAGGTCACCCCGGTAGCCGGCGAACCAGGCGTGCGAGCCACCGTCGAATTCGGCCTCCCCCGTCTTGCCGCGGACGTCGCCGCTGCCGTTGAGTTCCTTGGCCGTGCCGTTGGTCACGACCAGTTGCATCATCGGTCGCAGGCCGTCGACCATCTTCGGCGTGATGGTCGGGGTGTCACCGGAAACCTCGGTGTGCCTGCCCTCGATCAGCTGCGGCACCGGGGTCTTGCCCGCGGCGACCGTGGCCGCGGCGAGCGCCATGCCGAAGGGGCTGACGAGGACCCGGCCCTGACCGAAGCCGTCCTCCGTGCGCTCGGTGAGGTTGACCGTCGGGGGGACCGTCCCGGTGACGGTCGGGATTCCGTCGACGACGTAGTCGGTCCCGATGCCGTACTGCGCGGCGGCGGTCGTCAGACCCCGCGGCGGCATCCGGCTGGCCAGCTCGGCGAAGGTCGTGTTGCACGAGTTGGCGAAGGCACGCGACATCGGCACGGTGCCCAGGTCGAATCCGCCGTAGTTGGGAATGGTCCGCTGCCCGATGTCGATGTGGCCGGGGCATCCCAAAAGGGTGTTGGGCGTTGCCATGTCGCGATCGATCGCCGCACCCGCGGTGATGATCTTGAACGTCGACCCCGGCGGGTACAGGCCCGTGGTGGCCGTGGGCCCGTCGGCGTCGGCGGCGGAGTTCTGGGCGACGGCCAGGATCTCGCCGGTCGACGGCTTGATCGCGACGATCATGGCCTTCCTGCCCACCATGTCGACGGCGTCCTGGGCGGCGTTCTGAACCGACCGGTCGAGGCTGATGGTCACCGAAGGCGCTGGCGCACCGGGCGTTTCGTTCAGAACGTCGACGTCGGCACCATTCTGGTTGACGCTGACCACGCGCCAGCCGGCCTGACCGTCGAGATCGTCGGACACCGCTTTCTTGACCTGGCCGATGATGTCGGGGGCGAATTTGTCGTCGACGGCCAGCAGTTCGGCGTGCGGCGTGATGACGACCCCGGGGAGGCTGCCGATCGCCGGCGCCACCGCGTCGCGGTCGGACTGGCGCAGCGTGATGAGGTTCAGGGGGCTGGCCGACGAGCTTGCCGTCTCGGCGAGCCGCTGGGCGTCCATGGTCGGATCGAAGCGGCGGAGCGTGTCGGCGACGATCCTGGCCGTCGGCATCAGGTTCCCGCCGGCGGCCTTCGCGTCGAGGGAGTAGTTGTAGAGGAACCCAGGCCGAAGCACGTCGCTGCCGCCGCGTTCGTTGACCGACGCGCGCGGCGGGGCGTCCGAACGTAGTGCGAGCGTCTGGTTCTCGCCGAGGTTCGGATGCAAACCCGTTGCGCTCCAACGGACTTCCCAGCGCCCCTCGTCGCGGACCATGTTCAGTGTTCCGTCGTAGGTCCACGTGCGCTTCTTCGGCAGGTGCCACGTGTACCGGTAGGCGACGCTGCCGGTGTCCTCGGCGTACTTCGAGCCGAGGATCTGCGCGTCGAGCTTGGTCGCCTGCAGGCCGGCCCAGGCTTCGTTGAGGGCCGCCCGCGCCTGCGCGGGGTGGTCGCTGAGGTCGGCGGCCGCGCCGGTGTCACCCGTGGCGAGCGCGGTGAAGAACGCCGTCGCCACCGGTTCGGGTCCGTTGGGCCGCGGCGTGCAGCCGCTGAGACCGCCGGCCGCCGCCATGACCACCAGAACCGAGAGGAGACCGGTGACCCGTGATGCGGATGAGGTTCGTGTTGCCATTGAGGCTGATGTTAGAAGCCGTCGGGGCCCAACCCCCGGAGGCGCACCGAGATCGGATCGTGATTGACGGGGGATGTCCCCGTGATCAGTCGAGCAGCACGGTGGCGAAGGTGCCCACCTCGGTGAAGCCGATGCGGGCGTAGGTGGCCCGGGCGATCGTGTTGTACCCGTTGACGTAGAGGCTGGCGGTGCGGCCGCCACGGACGACCGCGCGAGCCAACGCCGCGGTGCCGGCCACCCCGAGCCCACGGCCACGCCAATCGGGATGCACCCAGACGCCCTGGATTTGACCGACGGCGGGCGACTGGGACCCGACCTCGGCCTTGAACACCACCTGACCGTGTTCGAAGCGGGCCCAGGCCCGGCCCGCGGTGATGAGTCCGGCCACCCGCCGTCGGTAGCCGCGACCGCCGTCGCCCATCCGGGGGTCGACGCCCACCTCCCCGATGAACATGTCGATGGCCGCCACCAGATAGGCGTCGAGCTCCTCGATGCGCACCGGGCGCACCTGCGGGTCGACCGGGCACTGCGGCGCGGTGGAGAGAGCCATCAGCGGTTGGTGATCCCGGACGTCACGCGCCGGCCCCCAGGCCCGCTCGAGGCGGTGCCACATCGGCATGACGAGCTCGGTGCGGCCGACCAGTGACGAACAACGACGGGGTGTGCTCGTGGCCTTGTCGGCGAAGGCGACGAGGTCGTCGACCTCACCCCGCAGCGGGATCAAGTTCGCACCGGCGAAGCACAGCGAATCACTGGGTCGGCGGCGCGTCCACATCTCGCCGCCGATCGACGTTGGGTCCACCCCGTGGTCGGCCACCCTGGACGCGACCATGCAGGAACCGACGGGATCCTCGTCCAGCACGCGCCGCACCATCGTGGCGTCACGCACCACCGTGACGCGTCGCTCGTCGGCGATGCGAAACAGTGGAGGAGCGGACATCTGGACCTTCTACGAGCCGACGGTGGTGACCCTGCTCACAGGGTCAGGTTCAGCTTACGGTCACAACGGGCGCGCCGCTGACGTCTGATCCACGTGCGGGATCCATCTCGGCGGCGATCTTCATCGCCTCCTCGATGAGCGTCTCGACGATCATCTGCTCGGGCACCGTCTTGATCACTTCGCCCTTGACGAAGATCTGGCCCTTGCCATTGCCGGAGGCGACGCCGAGGTCGGCCTCACGGGCCTCACCGGGGCCGTTGACCACGCAGCCCATCACCGCCACGCGCAACGGAATGTCCATGCCCTCCAGGCCCGCCGACACCTCGTTGGCCAGCGTGTACACGTCGACCTGAGCCCGCCCACACGACGGGCAGGACACGATCTCCAGCCCGCGCGGACGTAGGTTGAGCGACTCGAGGATCTGGTTGCCGACCTTGATCTCCTCCACCGGAGGCGCCGACAACGAGACCCGGATGGTGTCGCCGATGCCCTTGGCCAGCAACGCGCCGAAGGCCACGGCCGACTTGATGGTGCCCTGGAACGCCGGCCCAGCCTCGGTGACGCCGAGGTGCAGCGGATAGTCGCACCGCTCGGCGAGCTGCTCGTAGGCCGCGACCATGACGACCGGATCGTTGTGCTTGACACTGATCTTGATGTTGCCGAAGCCGTGCTCCTCGAACAGCGACGCCTCCCACAACGCCGACTCGACCAGCGCCTCCGGCGTCGCCCTGCCGTACTTCTTCATGAGCCGCGGATCGAGCGAGCCCGCGTTGACGCCGATGCGGATCGGGATGCCCGCCGCACCGGCGGCCTTGGCGACCTCCGCGACCCGCCCGTCGAACTCCTTGATGTTGCCGGGGTTCACCCGAACCGCGGCACATCCGGCGTCGATGGCGGCGAAGATGTACTTCGGCTGGAAGTGGATGTCCGCGATGACCGGGATGTTCGCCTTCTTGGCGATGATCGGCAGCGCGTCGGCGTCCTCCTGCCTGGGGCAGGCCACCCGGACGATGTCACACCCCGACGCCGTCAGCTCGGCGATCTGCTGCAGCGTCGCGTTGATGTCGTGGGTCTTGGTGGTGCACATCGACTGCACCGAGATCGGGTAGTCGCTGCCGACGCCCACGTCGCCCACCATCAGCTGGCGCGTCTTGCGACGAGGGGCCAGCGTCGGCGGGGGCGGTACCGGCAATCCCAGACCGACGGTCATGATGACTTCTTTCTCAGGGCTATTGGAACAGCCTGATCGGGTTGACCAGGTCTGCGGTCACGGTCAGCAGCATGTAGCCGCCGACGATGACGAGCACGACGTAGGTGGCGGGCATCAGCTTGAGGTAGTTCACGGGCGCGCCGGCGACCTTGCCGCGTGCCGCACGAATCATATTGCGGACCTTCTCGTAGACGGCAATCGCGATGTGGCCGCCGTCGAATGGCAGCAACGGCAGCAGGTTGATCGCGCCGAGGACGAAGTTCAGCTGAGCCAGGAAGAACCAGAACGCCACCCACAGTCCGGCGTCGACGGTGTCGCCACCGATGATGCTCGCGCCGACGACGCTGATGGGCGTCTCCGGATCGCGCTCACCACCGCCGATGGACGTCCACAGCGCCCCGATCTTGGTGGGGATCTTGGCTAGCGACTTGCCGAGCTCGACCATCAGGTCGCCGGTGAACGCGACCGTGCCCGGCACCGCCGAGAGCGGGTTGTACTGCGTGGGACCGAATTGAGCGCCGGCGATGCCGACGGCACCGACCTGCGTGGGAGCGCCGTTGCCCTCCTTGGTCCAGCGCTGGGCCTTGGTGACGTCGACCGTGGTGGTGAACTCCTCGGTCCGGCCGTTCTCGGTGCGTTGCACCACGAACGGCGTCGGCGCGTTCAGCTTGCGCACGGCGGCGACCATCTGCTCGAAGGTGTTCACGTCGGTGTCGCCGACCTTGACGACCGTGTCACCGGCCTTGATGCCCGCCATCGCCGCGGGACCGGGTCCGGTGCAGTCGCCCAGCTTGCCCTTGGTGACCTCGGACGACACGCACGAGGTCTCGCCCACGATGGCGGCCGTCGGCGGGTGCAGATTGGGCAGTCCCCACACCACCGCGATGGCGTAGAGCAGGACCAGGCCGATGGCGAAGTTCATCGCAGGACCCGCGAAGAGCACCGCGACCCGCTTCCACACCTTCTGGCGGAACATGGCGTACGGCCGGTCCTCGGGCGCCAATTCCTCCACCGACGTCATGCCCGCGATGTCGCAGAAGCCGCCCAGCGGAACCGCCTTGAGGCCGTACTCGGTGTAGCCGATCCGGTTGCGTCGCTTCGTCGACCAGACCGTGGGTCCGAAGCCGACGAAGTAGCGACGCACCTTCATTCCGGTGGCGCGCGCCACCCACATGTGGCCACATTCGTGCAGGGCCACCGAGACCAGGATGGCCAGTGCGAACAGCACAATGCCCAGTGCGAACATCATCTGGTTGCTACGACCTCCTGTGCTGCCCTGGTCACCGCGACGCCGGCCGTGGCCCTGGCCCAGTCCTGCGCGGCGAGTACGTCGTCCACGGTAGCCGGTTCCGCCGACCACTGGTCGGCAGCGCGCAGCACCTCGGCCACGATTCCGACGATGGCGGGGAATCGGATGCGCCCGGCGAGGAACGCCTCCGCCGCCTCTTCGTTGGCGGCGTTGTAGACCGCGGTCAGGCAACCACCCCGGGTGCCCGCCTCGCGCGCAAGCGCCACGGCCGGAAAGACCGCGTCGTCCAGCGGTTCGAACGACCAGGTGGAGGCCGTGGTGAAGTCACACGCCGGCGCTGCTCCGGGGACACGCGCCGGCCACCCCAGCGCCAGGGCGATCGGCAGCTTCATGTCGGGGGGACTCGCCTGGGCGATGGTCGAACCGTCGACGAAGGTGACCATCGAGTGCACGATCGACTGCGGATGGACCACGACGTCGATGCGGTCGTAGGGCACGCCGAACAGGAGGTGGGTCTCGATCAGCTCGAGGCCCTTGTTCACCAGCGACGCCGAGTTGAGCGTGTTCATCGGACCCATCGACCACGTGGGATGCGCCCCGGCCTGCTCGGGCGTGACGCCTTCCAGGTCGGCGGCCGGCCAGCCGCGGAACGGTCCACCCGACGCCGTAAGCACCAGCCGGGCGACCTCGTCGGCGGTACCGCCGCGGAGACACTGCGCCAGGGCGGAGTGCTCGGAGTCCACGGGCACGATCTGCCCGGGTGCGGCAGCCTTCAACACCAGCGGGCCGCCGGCGATCAACGACTCCTTGTTGGCCAGCGCCAGCCGGGCACCCGATTCGAGGGCGGCCAAGGTCGGGCGCAAACCCAGCGCTCCGACGAGTGCGTTGAGTACGACGTCGGCCTCGGTGTTCTCGACGAGGCGGGTGGCCGCGTCGTCGCCGACGTAGGTGACGTCCCCGAGTTGCTCGGCGGCCTGGGCGGAGGCCACCGCAACGTTGGTCACGCCGGTCTCGGCGCGCTGGCGGGCCAGCAGATCCGGAGTGCCGCCGCGGGCAGCCAGGCCGACGACCTCGAACCGATCGGGGTTGGCGGCAATCACCTCGAGGGCCTGCGTACCGATGGAACCGGTGCTGCCAAGTACGAGTACGCGCACGCGATCCGAGTTCACGGCTCCATTGTGCCGCGTCGGCCCATCCGTGACGAAGGTGCAACCCGAATGTGACGCGGGTATGACGGGCCAGTCCACCTCCCATCCGTGATCACCGTCACCGCGAAGACCCCATGAGGACGGCGGCACGAGCCGTCCCTGACACATTGGAGTGATCACGTCATGAACTCAGCACACCGCAAGGCGATTGCTGCGCTAGGCCTGACCGCCGTGGCCGTCATGGGCACCGCCGCGTGCTCGAAGGACGAAGCCAGCTCGACCGCCAGTTCCGTCTCCAGCGGCGCCAGCAGCATGTCCTCCAGCGTGATGAGCAGCTCGTCGTCGAGCGCTCCCATGACTGCCGCGGCCGACCCCGCCGCGGGTCTGGTCGGCACCGGCTGCGCCGCGTACGCCCAGCAGGTCCCCGAGGGCGCCGGCTCCGTCGCGGGCATGGCCAAGGATCCCGTCGCCACCGCGGCGTCGAACAACCCGATGCTCACCACGCTGACCTCGGCGCTCTCCGGCAAGCTCAACCCCGGCGTGAACCTCGTCGACACCCTCAACGGTGGCGAGTTCACCGTGATCGCACCGACCGACGACGCGTTCGCCAAGATCGACGCCGCGACCCTCGAGAAGCTGAAGACCGACGCGCCGTTGCTGACCAGCATCCTGACCTACCACGTGATCCCGGGTCAGCTGAGCCCCGAGCAGGTCGCCGGCAAGCACAAGACGGTCGAGGGTGGCGAGGTCACCGTGACCGGTGCGGGCGAGGGCCTGAAGTTCGACCAGGCCGGACTCGTGTGTGGTGGCGTCAAGACCGCCAACGCGACCGTCTACATGGTCGACAGCGTCCTGATGCCCCCGGCCAAGTAAACCCAACGAAGAAAGTTGAATCGCATGAAACTCACTGAGAAGACCATGAAGGCCGTCACCGGCACCTCGATCGCGGCGCTGGCCGTGGCCGGGTTGCTGGCCTCCACCGGCGTCGCCCAGGCAGCGCCGGCAGAGGGACTCGTCGGCAACAGCTGTGCCGCCTACGCGCAGGAAGTTCCCACCGGACCCGGTTCGGTGCAAGGCATGTCGATGGATCCCGTCGCGGTCGCGGCGTCGAACAACCCGATGCTGACCACGCTGACCGCGGCGCTGTCGGGCAAGCTCAACCCGCAGGTGAACCTGGTGGACACGCTGAACAGTGGTGAGTTCACGGTGTTCGCTCCGACCGACGACGCGTTCAAGAAGATCGATCCGGCGACCATCGACAAGCTCAAGGTCGACGCGCCGCTGCTGACCAGCATCCTGACCTACCACGTGGTTCCGGGCAGGCTGAGCCCCGAGCAGGTCGTCGGCACCCACAAGACCGTCGAGGGCGGCGAGGTCACCGTGACCGGCATGGGCTCGGACCTCAAGGTCAACGACGCCGGCCTGGTGTGCGGTGGCGTACAGACCGCCAACGCCACGGTCTACATGATCGACACCGTTCTGATGCCGCCGGCTCCCCCGGCGATGTAAGTAACGACGTTCCGCCGACGGGGCGGTCCGGGCTTCGGCCTGGGCCGCCCCGTCGTCACGTCTGGCGGGCCGACGGATCGGCGGTGGCCTCGATCTTCGTCACCAGCCCGTCGCGGATGGTCAGCACGATCACCGCAAACAGCCGACCACGATCGAACGCGAGCACGACGTCCTCCCCGGGCGGCCCGAACACCAATGTTGCCCGAGAACCGAGGTGACGCAACAGGTTTGCGACGACGTCGTCCGGCCCGTGGTTCACCTGAGGCACTGGCGCCGGGTGGGCCAACACGGTACCCACGCCCCACACCGAGGTGTCCAGCAGCGACGTCAGCGCGGACACGTCACCGTTGGCGCAGGCGGTGATGAAGGCCTCGGTGACCCGCCGGTGTTCGCCTGCGGCAACGTCGACCGGCCGGGCAGCGGCGGTGCTGAACTTCATGCGTGCCCGCCGGGCGAGCTGCCGGCACGTGCCCACGGGCCTGCCGACGCTCTCGGCGATGTCGTCGAATGGAACCGCGAACACGTCGTGCAAGATGAACGCCACCCGCTCGGCGGGACTGAGGCGCCGGAGCACCTCCAGCAACGCGGAGCTGACCTCGTCGTCGAGGGTGACGTGGTCCGCGGGGTCGTCGGTGTGGTCGACCGGCACCAGGCGCGCCTCCTCGGCGGGCGACATCTTGCTCACCAAACGCACACGAGCCGAACGCAATTGATCGAGACAGAGGCGTCCCGCCACCACCGTCAGCCAACCGCGGACGTCGTCGATCTCGTCGAGGCCTACGCCGGACAACCGGAGGAACGCCTCCTGCGCGACGTCTTCGGCCTCACCGACGTCGTGCAACATCTGATATGCCAGGTTCACCAGGTGGGGGCGGTGTGCGCGCCATGCGGCGGCGATCGCGCGGTCGCCGGACGACGGTGGGCTCATACGTGTAGGACGAACCGGCGACGAGAAAAGTTACAGCAGATCGTGGTAACTCTTCGGCGGGGTGAACCGTCCTTGGTTGCAGACGACGTTGAGGACCGTCGTCGACGACGAGGAAGGGAACGCCGATGTCAGGAATGAGGCCCCCACGGTGGCTCAAGCCCGTGAACAAGGTGATGGTCGCCGTGCAGAAGCTCGGTGTGTCCGTCGGACCGTCCGCGGTGCTCACGGTCCCTGGTCGCAAGTCCGGCCAGCCTCGAAGCACCCCGATGACACCGTTCGAGCATGCCGGGGGGCTGTACACCGTCGCCGGGTATCCAGGTGCGGACTGGGCGGCCAATGCCCGCGCAGCGGGAAGCGGCACGCTGAGCCGGGGACGGCGGTGCCGCCTGGTGCGGATCGTCGAAGTGAGCCCCGCCGACTCTCGCCCGGTGCTGAGAGCGTTCGCCCGGAAAGTCCCAGTGGGAGTCCGGTTCGCCAGGCGCAGCGGCCTCGTCACCGACGGCACCCCCGATGAATTCGAGTTGCTGGCAGGCACATTGGCCGTGTTCCGGCTCGATCCTGCGTAGCAGGGTCACGGATCGTGGTCCAGGACGCGATTGACTTCCCGCTCGTCGGCGACGCGTCTGGCGCGGTCTTGGGCGCGGGTGGTCTTGCGGCGCGGCATGGTCAGGCCCGACGCGTGGCGTGCTGGAACGCCGCTCACCTGAACGGTTCTGGTGGGCTGGGACAGTTCGGGGAACAGTAGTCGGCTGCTCGGTGTGGTGACGTGGGTGCGGCCGTCGGGTGCGGTCCACACAATGGTGCCGTCATCGAGTTGTTGATCCCGCCAACCGTTCCCGCCGCCCCAGAAGGTCTTCAGCAAGTGGTGTCGGCGGCATAGACACTTCAGGTTGGACGCCGCCGTCGGCCCGCAGGGCCACGGAATCGTATGGTCGAGGTCACAATTCGTCGCCGGTGCTCGGCAGCCCGGGAAGCGGCACGTCATGTCGCGGCATCTGATGAAGTCGGCCAACTTCCTCGACGGTCGATACCGGGGTTCCGGTGGGGCTTGGCCGGGGTGCACGATCGCGGTGATCGTCGCCCCAACCATGGCCCGGCAGGCGATCGCGCCGGGCAGGAACTGTCCACCCATCATCGTCGCCGGCCGCAGGCCCGCCAGCCGCCCGGGGGGGGGTGAGGGCTTCTGTGAGGGTCAGCTCGCGCAGCGGCTTGGTGAACATGGCCGGGGGTTCGCCGTCGAGGGCGGTGCGCTCGTCGACGGGGGCCGGCGCGGGGGCCGACTCCTCTGCCGCGTCAGCCTGGTTGGCGGTCGCCGAGTCGTCGGCAGCGTCGGTGCCCTCGGCGGTCTCAGTTTGTCCATCGCCGGTGCATCCGCCGTCATCCGTTGACGAATCAGGTGCCGGGGTGGCCGGCACCGGCGGCCGCTCGTCGAGGGTGAGCGTTTCCTGGCTGGCGATCACGTAGACCACCACCCCCGTCGAGGGCGGGTTCTCCCCGGCCGGGCAATCCTCGGACTCGCAGAGGCACGCGAGGCGGTCCGCGCCGTGGGACAGTGCGCCCATCGCGTCGGAGCGGCGCTGATCCAGGGTGCGGGGATCAGCTGGGCAGACGGTGCGGGCCAACGCGTCGATCCGGGCGTCGAACGCCTTCGCGTCGTGGGCGAACAACGTCGCGAACACCGTCGCCATCCCGCTGCCGTCCTCCTCACCCACCTCCACCGAGCGGCCCCGGGCCCTAGTCTCGGTGCGGATGACCGCTTGCGGGTCGACTTGGGCGACGAACCCGTCGATCGTCTTCTCGAGTGTCGCCACCGACATGGGTTCCCGGGTGCTCAGCGCCGCCGCCAGCATGGCGTCGAGCGCCCGCAGCGCCTCGGGGTCGACGACCGGCGCACCGCGCTGCACCACCGCCTTCACCAGCTGATAGGTGATCAGACCCTCGGCGAACACCGCGGCCACCTGAGGAAACCGTTCATGCAGGGCCACGGCGATCAACAACTGGTTGGACGCGGCCCCGGGGGTAATCCGCAGAACCGCCCCGACGTGGGCGGCCACGGCATCGAAGTCGTCGACACACCACAGGTCCCGAGACGCCGACCCGGACGCGGCGTAGGCGGCCTCGAGCATCCCGGCCATGGCCGCGACCTTGCGAGCGCACGCGGCGGACTCCGCCTGAGACCACGCCTCCACCGCACCGGCACCCGAGGTACCGGTAGCGATGGCCAACGAATCGAACATACATTCGACTCTACCGCCGCACACCGACAGGCACCAGACACCGCCACCAGCCTGTGGATAACTCCAAAACGTCAGTGCCACATGACCATTGCTAGACCGTCCCGACGGTCCCACCGTCGACCACGATGTCCGCACCGACCACTGACGACGCGGCGTCGGAGACCAGGAATGCGATCACCTCGGCGATATCGGTGGGCCTCGCGGGCCGCCCGAGCGGGATGCCGCCCAGTGAGTCCATCAGCGTCTGCAGGGCGGCACTCTCGTCCGTGCCCGCCGCTTCGGCGATCCTCGCGACGAGCGCGTCGGCCGACGAGGTCTGGATGAAACCGGGCGACACGGTGTTGACCCGGACGCCATGTGGCGCAAGCTCATTCGCGAGACCCTTGCCGTAGGTCCGCAGGGCCGCCTTGGCCGCCGCGTATCCCAGTGTGCCGTCGTAGAGGGGCATTCGGCTCTGGATGGACCCCACGTGCACGATGGCACCCGCCCCCGATTCGATCATCGACGGCACCAGCGCACGGTCCAGGCGCACCGCGCCCAGCAGGTTGAGCTGCAGCTCGTCGAGCCAATCCTGATCGCTCAGCGCCGCGAAACCGCCTGAGGGCGCGGATGATCCGCCCGCGACGTGGACCAGGATCTGCGCACCGCCGAGGGTGGTCACGTGTTCGGCGACCACGGCCGCCCCGTCGACCGTGGTGACATCGGCGGCCACGAAGTCGTCGGCGTCGTCGGGCTCGTGGCGCGCCACCACGGTGACCACCGCACCCGCCGAGCGCAGGCGAGCCACGACGGCCGCCCCCGTCCCCTTGCTACCTCCGGTGACGACGGCTCGTCGGCCGTCCAGATTCATGCTCATTCCTCCACCGTGAGGCCTCCCCCGGCGGGAGGGTCAAGCGCCCGGAGGGAAGTTCTGCTCCCAGTGGCGGGCGACGTCCACCCGGCGCGCGATCCACACCCCGTCATGGCCCTGCACGTGGTCGAGAAACCGGCCCAGGGCGGCGATGCGGGCGGGCCGTCCGACGAGCCGGCAGTGCAGACCCACCGACAACATCTTCGGAGCCCCCGCAACGCCCTCGGCATACAGCACGTCGAACGCGTCGCGCAGATAGGTGAAGAACTCGTCTCCCGACGGAAACCCGCTCGTGGAGACGTACTTCATGTCGTTGGTGTCCAGCGTGTAGGGCACCACGAGGTGGTCTCGTCCCGCCACCCGCGTCCAGTAGGGCAAGTCGTCGGCGTAGGAGTCCGAGTCGTACAGGAAGCCACCGTGTTCGACGACGAGTTCGCGGGTCCGCGGCGAGTCCCTGCCGGTGTACCACCCCAGTGGGGCCGAGCCGGTCAACTCCGTCAGGATGCGGACCGCCTCAGCCATGTCGGCCCGTTCGGCCTCCTCGTCGACCAGCTGGTAACTGCGCCACTTCAGCCCGTGACAGGCGATCTCGTCGCCGCGCGCCAGGAAGGCCGCCAACGCCTGGGGGTTGCGGGCGAGTGCCGTGGCCACCCCGAAGATGGTCAAGGGCAGTCGACGGTCGTCGAACATCCGCAACACGCGCCACAGGCCCGCCCTGGAGCCGTACTCGTACAGCGACTCCATGCTCATGTGACGGTTCGGAAATGCTTGCGCTCCAATGACTTCCGAGAGGAACGTCTCCGACGACTCGTCACCGTGCAGGACGTTGTTCTCGCCACCCTCTTCGTAGTTGAGGACGAACTGCACGGCGATGTTGGCACCGCCAGGCCAGCGAGGATGGGGAGGATGCGGCCCGTACCCCACCATGTCGCGGGGATAGTCGTCGGTCGTCGGCGTCATGGTGGGATTGTCGCAGTGGATCCATACGGATTCCTTACGAGCGTCCACCTGACGTTTTCCCGCGGCGCACTACGGGGAAGATCAGGGCCATGCCAACGTTGCTGTGGTTCCGTCGCGACCTGCGCCTTCACGACCTGCCCGCACTGCTCGACGCCGCCAAGGACGACGAGGAAGTCCTGGCCTGCTACGTGCTCGACCCTCGACTGAAGAAGTCCGGCGGCCCCCGGCGACTGCAATACCTGTACGACTCGCTTCGGGAGCTGCGCGACGGACTCGACGGCCGGTTGCTGATCGTCGAGGGCAAGCCCGAGGACCGCATTCCCGCCCTGGTGAAGAAGACCAAGGCGACGTCCGTTCACGTGTCGGGCGACTACTTCCCGTTCGGGGTCCGCCGGGACGACGCCGTCCGCCAGGCGCTGGGCGACGTTCCGCTGGAGCCGTCGGGGTCGCCCTACCTGGTCTCCCCCGGGCGCGTCACGAAGGACGACGGCACGCCGTACAAGGTGTTCACGCCGTTCTACACCGCGTGGAAGGCACACGGCTGGCGGGCGCCCGCCCGCACCACCGCGAAGTCGGCACGGTGGATCGACCCGGCCGACGTGGGCGGCGGCGTCGACGTGCCGGCCGGGGACGCCGAACTGGACCACCCGGCCGGTGAGGCCGCGGCGCGCAAGGCGTGGAAGACGTTCGTCTCCTCGGCGCTCGAGGACTACGCCGACGACCGCAACCGGCCGGACCACGACGGGACCAGCCGGATGTCTGCTCACCTGAAGTTCGGCACCATTCACCCCCGCACGATGGCCGCCGATCTGGGTGGCGGCACCGGCGCGCAGGCCTACCTGCGGGAGCTCGCGTTCCGAGACTTCTACGCCAGCGTCGTCCACGCCTGGCCCGAGAGCACGTGGTGGAACTGGAACAAGAACTTCGACCGCATCGAGGTGGACGAGGACGAGGACGCCACGAAGCGATTCGAGGCGTGGAAGGCCGGCAAGACGGGTTTCCCGATCGTCGACGCCGGCATGCGTCAGCTGGCCGAGACCGGCTTCATGCACAACCGCGTGCGCATGATCACCGCGTCGTTCCTGGTCAAGGACCTGCACCTGCCGTGGCAGTGGGGGGCGCGCTGGTTCCTCGAGCAGCTCACCGACGGCGACATGGCCAGCAATCAGCACGGGTGGCAGTGGGCCGCGGGCTGCGGCACCGACGCCGCGCCGTACTTCCGCGTGTTCAACCCCACCACCCAGGGCAACAAGTTCGATCCCGACGGCGCCTACGTCACGCGCTGGGTGCCGGAGTTCGGGGGCGACGACTATCCCGAGCCGATGGTCGACCATGCCGCCGAGCGCGTCGAGGCACTGCGGCGATACGAGGCCGTCCGCTAAATACGACGCGCCGTCGTATGTCAGAATGGGCGCAGTTGACCGGACCCCCTGAGGAGCTAGCGTGGCGAACACCGAGGTCGAACGGCATACCGGCGTTGACGTCGAGGACGTGCCGTCGGCGAACTGGGGTTGGTCGAAGCAGAATCACCGGGCCATCCAGATCGGCGGCATCCTCGCCGGCTTCTTCATGCTCGCGATGCTGCGGGGCAACCACGTCGGCCACGTCGAGGACATCTTCCTCATCGGGTTCGCGTTGGCGATCTGGGGAATCGTGTTCCGCGACTGGTGGCTGCGCCGTCGCGGCTGGACCCGCTAGCCCGACACCGTCGTCGCCGCGAGCGGCATGGCGTCGCCCACGTCGGTGAGCACGTCGGAAAGCCCCGCGGCGCTGCGCAGTGCGACGAACGACCGGAACATCGCGTCGGTCACTTCGTGCGGATCTTCGGTCGTCAGGTCGTCGGTGAGCACCGAGACGTTGAGCTGGTCGACGTAACTCCACACCGTGACGTTCATGCCGCTCCCGGCGACCAGTGGGCCGACGGAGTAGATCTCGCTGATCACCGCTCCCCCGAACGACCCTCGTTCCCTGGGTCCCGGCACGTTGGAGACGGTGAGGTTCATGATCATGCTCGACTGCATTCGCTTGGACTGCCACCGGAAGGCCACCGGTGCGACCGCCGGCGGCAGGAAGTTCAACCAGTTGGGAATCAGGTTGGGGCCGAGCAGGTGATGGTTCTCCTTGGCGATCGCGGTCGCCGTCGCCGTCAGCCGAACGCGTTCGACGGGGTCTGCGACGTGTACCGCCAGTGACGGCGTCATGTAGGTGAACTCGTTGCCCGCCAAGCGATCCGGATCTCCGTAGCTGACCGGTACCCCGGCGATCAGCGGGGTGTCGGCGGCACCGTCGTACTTCAGGAGGAGTTCTCGCAGCGCACCGGCGACCGTGGCCAACACGACGTCGTTGATGGTGACGCCGAGAGTCTTGGCCGCCTCCTTGACGTCGGCGAGGGCCAGCGGAGCGGTCGCGAATCGACGCACCGGCGAGACGACGTGGTTGATGAACGACGGCGGCGGGGCGAAGTTGGAGGCGAGTCCGGGATGCGTGCCGCGCTCCTTGACGCGACGACGCACCCTCGTCACCCCGCTGGCGGTGTCGGCGAGGAGCCGTGGCAACCGCCGGATCTGACGGGCGTGGTCCCGGCCGGCGGCCACCATCAGCCCGCTCGTCGTCCGCTCGCGCGCCTCGGTGTGGATGGCCTTGGCCGGGAACTCGGGTGGTTCGGCTTGGATGGCCCAGCCCAGCTGATTCGCCGAGGCGACGCCGTCGGCCAGCACGTGGTGCACCTTGTGGATGATCGCCACGCGGTCGCCGACGAGTCCCTCTGCGACGTACATCTCCCACAGCGGCCGGTCGCGATCCAGTGGCGTGCCGGCGATCTCGCCGATGAGCTGGTCGAGTTCGCGTCGCCCTCCCGGCGGCGGCACCGACACCCGGCGGACGTGGTGGTCGAAGTCGATCCCCGGGTTCTCGACCCACATGGGGTGGTGCAGCCTCAGCGGGACGTCGACGAGTTGGTATCGCAGCGGTGTGAGGGCAAGCAAGCGCGGCTCGGCCACCCGACGGAACAGTTCGAAGGTGAATTCGCCGTCGAGCCCGGAGACGTCGAGGATGCCGATCTTCAAGGTGTGCATGTGGATCTCGGGCGCCTCGGTGTACAGCAGCAGGGCGTCCACACCGTTGAGCCGTCGCATCGCTACCCCAGTTCGCTAGCCCTCGGCGGCGAGTTGACCGCAGGCAGCGGCAATTTCACGACCACGGGTATCGCGAACGGTACAGGACACCCCGCGCTCGCGGACCCGCCTGACGAACTCCCGCTCGGCGGGCTTGGGACTGGCGTCCCACTTGCTGCCCGGCGTCGGATTCAGCGGGATGACGTTGACGTGGACCAGTGGTCCCAGCGCTCCGTGCAGCTTCTTGCCGAGGAGGTCACCCCGCCACGGCTGGTCGTTGACGTCGCGGATGAGCGCGTACTCGATGGACACGCGACGACCGGTCACGTCCGCGTAATACCTTGCGGCGTCGAGGGCTTCGCCGACGTTCCACCTGTTGTTCACCGGCACGAGCGTGTCGCGCAGCTCGTCGTCGGGGGCGTGCAACGACAGTGCCAGCGTCACCCCGAGCCGCTCGTCGGCCAGCTTGCGGATGGCGGGCGCCAGCCCCACGGTCGACACCGTCACCGACCGCGCGGAGATGCCGAACCCGTGCGGCGCCGGCGCGATGATCCGCTTGACCGCGGCCAGCACGCGGTTGTAGTTGGCCAGCGGCTCACCCATGCCCATGAACACGATGTTCGAGAGTCTGCCGTCGTGGTCGTCGCGCATGACGGCCGCAGCCGCGCGGACCTGTTCGAGGATCTCGGCGGTGGTGAGGTTTCTGGTCAGGCCGCCTTGGCCGGTGGCGCAGAACGGGCAGGCCATGCCGCACCCGGCCTGCGACGACAGGCACAGGGTGCTGCGGTTGGGATAGCGCATCAGCACCGACTCGATGGTGGTGCCGTCGACGGCCCGCCACAACGTCTTCCGGGTTTCGGCACCGTCACACTCGACGGAGCGCACGACGTCGAGCAGTCGGGGGAACAGCGCCTCGGCCACCTGGTCGCGCAACGCGGCCGGCAGATCGGTCATGGCACGCGGATCGGCGATCAACCTGCCGAAGTACTGGTTCGCCAACTGCTTGCCGCGGAACGCGGGTAGCCCCAGTTCGGTGAGGGCGGCACCGCGCGCGTCGTCGTCGAGGTCGGCGAAGTGCCGCGGGGGTTTCCCACGGGTGGGCGCGTCGAACACCAACGGAAGTTTCATGGTCTCGCTCATTATCAGGCCTGTTCACTCAAAACGTCACGAACCGCTCCCTCGACGGCCGCCAGCGCACTGGCGTCCACCCCGGCACGGCCCCGCACGAACACCGTCGCACGGCTGGTTGGAGGCAATCCCTCGGCAAGGCACAGTCCGTCGGGCAGTCGTCCGATCATCGGCAGCAGCGCCACGCCGAGGCCGGATCGCACGGCGGCGAACAATCCGGACAGATCGGAGCTGTCGGCGGCGATCCGGTAGGGCACGCCCATGCGGTCGAGCGCGGCGAAGGTGGGCTCGCGCAGCGTGCACGGCTCGGAGAACATCACCACCGGCAACGGATCGTTCGCGGGCATGGAGAACGCGCGACCGGCAACCCACTTCAGCGCGACGACTCCCGACGCGTTCGCCGGGTCGAGGCCGGAGCCGTCCAGCATCACCGCCAGGTCGACGGTGCCGTGGTCGATCGCGTCGGCGAGCATCACGTTGCGGTCCAGCCGGAATCTCAGCCGCCGCTCGGGCAGCCTCTCCCCCAGCGCTCCGGTCAGGCCGGGCAACATGACGTCGGCGCCGTGTTCGGTTGCGCCGATCAACAGCACCCGTTCCTCTGCGGCGCCCAGGTCGGTGAGCGCGGCGTCGTGCGCGGCGAGGATGGTGCGCGCGTGGGCGAGCAGCCGATGACCCAATTCGGTGAAGGCCACGCCGCGGCCGGACTTCTCGACGACGGGCCCGCCGACGACCGCCTCGACGCGGCGGACGTGCTGGCTGACGGCCGACTGGGTGAGGTGCAGAACGGTCGCGGCGCGGTGAAATCCGCCACAGTCGGCGACGGCGACCACGCTGCGCAGCGGTGCAATGTCCAGGACCTGACTCACCCTGTCAAGGTACTCCGATCAGCATCGACGATCAAAGAACGGTGTCGTCGTGCGCGGGACACGGCCATGGGCGAACAATTGATCAGCATTGGCGATCAAACGTGATCGCCGATATTCGTTGGACGGCGCCGCCGGACGTCCCCACGATGAGAACCATGTCGCCGACCCGCATGCCCATGCAGACCGCGGTGGCCGTCACGTTCTTCTACGCGCTCGGGTATCCGATCGGGAACATGGCGGTCAACGAGATGACGCCGATGGCGGTGCTGGCCTTCCGCTTCGGCCTGGCCGGCCTCATCCTCGGGTCGTGGGCCACCCTCGCCAAGGTGCGCTGGCCGAGGGGGCGCGTCCTCGGGCACGTCGCCGTCACCGGTCTGCTGATGCAGGCGGTGCAGTTCTGCGCGCTGTACCTGGCCATTCAGCACGGCGCTCCGGCGGTCCTGTGCGCGGTGGTCGTCGCGATGAATCCCGTCGCGACGGCGATGCTCGCCGCCGCGTTCCTCCGCGACCGTCTGACGCCGCGACGGATCCTGGCACTGGTGCTCGGCGTCGTCGCCGTCCTGGCCGCCTGCGCCAGTCGGCTGGTCTCCGAACGCGGCGTCGACCCGGCGGTGCTGCTGCTGTTGGTCGCGCTGGTCGGCCTGGCGGCCGGTGGGGTCTACCAGCAGCGGTTCTGTGCCGACGTCGACTTCCGCGCCTCGACCGCCGTGCAGAACGGGGTCGCGCTGATCCCGGCCCTGGCCCTCACCCTGACGACGCCGTTCGCCGTCCACGAGCCCGCGAAGGCCGCGTTCGCCGTGGCCGGCGTGGTGCTGCTCAACGCAACCCTGGGCGTCTCGCTCTACGTGCGCGCCATCAACCTGCACGGCGCTGCGGCGGTGTCGATGCTGTTCTGCGTGATCCCCGCGGTCGCGGGCGTGCTGTCCTGGCTGATGTTGGGCCAGCGGGTTGACCTCGGCGTCGGGGTCGGCCTGGTAGTCGGCGCGATGGCGTGCTGGCTCAACACGTCAGGCAAGAAGCGTCAGGACGACCCACGTCGCGACGGCAGAGGGCAGGACCGAGTCGAGCCGGTCCATCAGGCCACCGTGGCCGGGTAGCAGCGTGCCCATGTCCTTGATGCCCAGGTCGCGCTTGACCTGCGACTCGATGAGGTCGCCGAGCGTGCCGGTCAGGACGAGCATCAGACCCAGCGGAATGCCGACCCAGGCCGGCTTCTCCAGCAGGAAGGCCACGGCGAGCACCGAGGCGGCCGTCCCGAAGATCAGCGACCCGGCGAAGCCCTCCCAGGACTTCTTCGGGCTGATCGAGGGCACCATCGGGTGCTTGCCGAACAGCACACCCGCCGCGTAGCCGCCGATGTCGGAGAAGACGACGCCGAGCATCAGGCACAGCACCCGCCACCGACCGTCCTCCGGGTACACCAGCAGGACGCCGAAGGCGCCGAACAGCGGTATCCAGGCGGCCAGGAAGATCGTCGTCGTGACGTCGCGCAGGTAGTTCACCGGAGCGTTCTTCATGCCACCGGAGAGCAGCCGCCAGATCATGCAGACCACGACCGTGGCGCCGTACGCGCCCAGGGCGCCCGCGGGGCCGAAGGGCCACGTCAACCACACCATGGCCTGACCGCCGACGAGCAGCGGGACGATCGGGATGGAGTACCCGGCCGTCCGTAGTCGTTTGACGACCTCGTGGGTGGCGACGGCCATGGCGACCGCCACGACGGGAACCCAGCCCAGCGGTGCGAACACCAGGATGGCGATGACGCCAAAGCCAAGGAACGCTCCCACGCCGATGGCGGCGGGGAGGTCGCGTCCGGCCCGGCCCGCCTTCTTCTTGGGAGCCGGTGTCTCGGGCCCGTCGGTGGACGCCGTGTCGGTGTCTGCCACCGTGCTGTTGCTGAAGGTCAGGTCTGCTGCGACCTAGACCTCCAGCAGCTCGCCTTCTTTGTGCTTCACCAGTTCGTCGATCTGGGCGGTGTAGGTCTGGGTGCTCTTGTCCAGGTCCTTCTCCGCGCGCCCCACCTCGTCCTCGCCTGCCTCGCCGTCCTTCTTGATGCGGGCGAGCTCCTCCATGGCCTTGCGGCGGATGTTGCGCACCGTGACCTTGGCGTCCTCGCCCTTGCCCTTGGCCTGCTTGACCAGGTCGCGACGACGTTCCTCTGTCAGCTGTGGGATCGAGATCCGGATGACGTTGCCGTCGTTGCCCGGGTTGACCCCGAGGTCGGAGTTGCGGATCGCATCCTCGATGGGCCGCAACTGGTTCGCCTCGTAGGGCTTGATGACGACGAGCCGCGCTTCAGGCACGTTGATGCTGGAGAGCTGGGTGATCGGCGTCGGCGAACCGTAGTACTCGATCTTGATCCGGTTGAACATGCCGGGATTGGCGCGACCGGTGCGGATGGACGACAGGTCGTCCCGGGCGACCGAGACCGCCTTCTCCATCTTCTCCTCGGCTTCGAAGAGGGTTTCGTCGATCACTTCATCTTCTCCCGTCGGTGTCGCTCGTCCACCCGTTAGGTGGTGACCAGCGTCCCAATCCTCTCACCCGCCACCGCGCGCGCGATATTGCCGTCGACGAGCAGGTTGAACACCAGGATCGGCATGCGGTTGTCCATGCAGAGGCTGAACGCCGTCGCGTCGGCGACCTGGAGGCCACGGTCGATGACTTCGCGATGGGTGATGGTCTTGAGCAGCTCGGCGTCGGGGTTCTTCCGCGGGTCGTCGGTGTAGACGCCGTCGACCGCCTTGGCCATCAAGACCACTTCGGCGCCGATCTCGAGCGCGCGCTGCGCGGCGGTGGTGTCGGTCGAGAAGTAGGGCAGGCCCATGCCGGCACCGAAGATGACGACGCGGCCCTTCTCCAGATGCCGACGGGCGCGACCCGGGATGTAGGGCTCGGCGACCTGGCCCATCGTGATGGCGGTCTGCACCCGGGTGTCGATGCCTTCCTTCTCCAGGAAGTCTTGCAGCGCAAGGCTGTTCATCACCGTGCCGAGCATGCCCATGTAGTCGGAGCGGCTGCGCTCCATGCCGCGCTGCTGGAGCTGCGCGCCGCGGAAGAAGTTGCCGCCGCCGATGACCACCGCGACGTGCACGCCGCCGCGCACCACTTCGGCGATCTGCCGGGCAACCAACGCCACGACGTCGGGATCGAGACCGACCTGCCCGCCACCGAACATCTCCCCGCCCAGTTTGAGCAGGACACGCGAATACCCCGGCCGCTCAGTGGGGTCCGCCAGGACCGTTTCCGCCATGACACTCCTTCGGTCCGCACGTGAGTGCCCCCAATCCTGCCAAACGGCTGGGCGGGAAGAGCGAAGGGGTGAGCGCTAGCCCAGATGCGCCGACAACAGCCATGCGGGCATCGACACCCGGCCGTTGCCCTCGTCCCGGATGCCCGAGCCGGCGAAATCGGCCGACGCGGCGGGATTCTGCGCGGCGTTGGCGTGGATGCGGGCGTGCCGGACGTCGTCGACGACCCAGTACGGAGAGACCGCGGCACGCAGTTCCTCCTCGGTGACGGGGTTCATCGGTACGTCCTCGGACATCCCCGCACGGTCGAACACCAGGACGTAGTACGACGCGCCAGGCGCGGCGGCGCGCACGATCGACTGCTGGTATCCGTCGCGGAGCTCGACCGGCATGGAGTGGAAGAGCGTGCAGTCGACGATGGTGCCGAAGCGTCCGTCGTATCCGGTGAACGCGCTGATGTCGGCGACGTCGAAGGTCGCGGTGGACAGGCCACGCCGGGCGGCCTCGGCACGCGCCAGGTCGATCGCGCTCGCGGATTGGTCGAGCCCGACGGTGGTGAAGCCGCGGGCGGCGAGCTCGAGCGCGGTCGCAGCCTCGCCGCAGCCGGCGTCCAGGACGTCGCCGTGAAACTTGTCCGCGTCGATCACCGCGGCGATCTCGGGTTGCGGCTCACCGATGCTCCACGGCGGCTTGGTACCAAGACCCAGTTGCTCCGCCTCGCCCCGGTAGGCGGCGTCGAACATGACTTCAAGGGGATTGCTCATACCGTCATGCTTATCAACGTAGTTGATATGTGTCAAGATGGTTGACATGAGCGCACGCGAGGATCAACCGCTCGGCCTACTCCTGGTCCGGGTCGCCGCCGCCCTGCGCAACGAGGTCATCGCCGGCGTGCTGGAACCGCTCGATCTGTCGTTCCCGCAGTACATCTGCATGCGGATCCTGTCCCACTCGCCGGGGAAGTCCAACGCCGAGCTGGCGCGCGACGCCAACGTCTCCCCGCAGGCGATGAACATGGTGCTCCGCGGACTCCAGGACCGTGGCCTCGTCACCCGCCCCGCCGCCGTGGCGTCGGGACGGTCCCTGCCCGCCGAACTGACACGCGACGGCGTGGCACTGCTGGTCGACGTCGACCCCGGCGTGCAGGACGCCGAGCGAAAGGTGTTGGCCCCGTTGAGCGAGCAGGACCGGCGTCACTTCCGGCGCCTGCTCGCCGAACTGGGATAGCTAGGACTCCAGCGCCCGCTCCGCGACCGGCAGACCCGCGTGGTGGGCACCGTGGCACGCCTTCGGCGGCGTCGGCGGAATGTCCAGTGCCGGGTTGCCGTCGAAGAAGCCGATGGGCTTGAGGTGGAAGCCGGTGTAGGCACACGGCATCACCGGCCAGTCCTCGGGCCGCACCACGTGGTGTGCGCCCAGGGTGTACCAGAGCACCACGTCGGTGTCCTCCAGCGGCGCGTCGTCGGCGACGAAGTCCGGCAGTCCCTGCGCGTCCGCGGACTGGTACATGTAGTCCCCCGCGGCGAACTTCTCCGCCTCGTCGTACTTGGTCACCCACAGGTTGTGCTGGATGAACCGCGCCCGGTCGTAGATGTAGGAACCCTCCTGCACCATGACGGGCACGATGTCCTTGGGCACCAGCTTGTAGGCCGTCGGACTGCCGAGTTCGTTCGTCTTCGACGGGTTGGCGATCTTCCAGTATCGACCGGTCTTCCAGTCCCAGTCCCGGGCACCCTCGGCCTCCGACGCCACCAGCGTGTCCTGGGTGATCCACGCGTTGTGGTGCGGGTTGAGGGCCGGATCGGGCTCGGGGATCGAATCCACCTCGTAGACACTGTTTCCCGGCCCGTCGACGCTCATGTCGAGCCGGAAGTTGAAGAAGTGCTGATGGTTCGGCCCGTAGACGCCCGGGGCGACGAGCTTGCCCCAGCGCGGCACCTCCCCCTCGGCGATCGACCCGGTGGTGAGCACCCCCGACAGCTTGACCTCGACCTCGATCGACGCGTCGTTGTAGAAGTACCAGAAGAACCCGTACTCGTAGTTGCCGACCGTACAGATCATCGATATCACCAACCGGCGCGAGCGACGTACCTCCACCTCGCCGGTCCGAAAGTCGGTGTGCTTCCAGGAGATACCGTAGTCCTCCTCGTGCATGCAGATCGCGTTCGGAATGGTGACGGCGTTGCCGTCGGAGTCGTTGACCATGCCGTCGAAGTAGTGGATCTCGCCCAGGCAGTCACAGCCCAGCGTCAACGGGTTGGCCGAGAAGCCCATTCCGACTTCGCCCATGTCGAAGACGTTCTTGTTCCAGTGGGTCGGTGAGGTGTCGCCGTAGGGCACCACCATCTCCGACAGCGAACCGCGGTACATGATCGGCCGGGTCTCGCCGCGGTCGGTGTAGGTCACCTCGTGCAGCGTGATGCCCTCGCGCGGGTTGAAGCCGATGCGCATCGACCACTTCTGCCACGTGACCTGCCACCCGTCGACGGTGAAGCCGGGGCCTTCGGGCTGGGTGATCTCGATCGGCTTGACGTCGGAACGGAATTCGGTGAACGCCGGCCGGTTGTTCGGATCGAACATGAACCGCTCGTCGTAGTTTCCCGCCGTCGGCGGCATCGGCACCACACCGTGGTCCTCGATGTCCACGATCTCCATGTGGTCGAGGTCGAAGGTGACGATCAGACCCTCGACGGGCCGTGCGTAGCCGTGCTCCGACGGCGCCGCGCGCATGAACGTCAACGGCCGGCAGATCAGCGGCGAGTTGTCGTAGTGGTCGGCGGCACCGTAGTAGCCGGCCGGCCACGGATCGATCATCGCGAGGTCGAAGTCGGTGATGCCGCGCTTGCGCATCGCCTCCTGCCACCGCGGGTCCTCGCGGACCTTCTCCTCAACCCCCGTCATGTGCTCGACCAGGTAGGACGGGAAGCGACCGGGAATGGCTTTCCACGAGTCGATCATGCTGGCGTCGAGGTCGACGACCGCCTCGTAGATCAGCTTCGCCGCGGCGTCGTACATCGTGGCGAACGCGCACCGGGGGACGTCCAGCCCGGAGAACGTCAACTCGGCGGTCTTCGCCGGTTCCGCCAGCTGGATCATCACGAACTTCAGTGTGGGCGAGGCATATTCGGACGCCATGACGATGGCGGCCGCGGCCTGGACCTCCTCCCCCGACAACGGGTCCAACGGATAGCTGGTCGTGTCCTCGGTAGCTTCCGCGCGACGCGTGGTGCTGTCCAGGGTCATGTACTCAAACTCCCTCGGTGGTTGTGTCGGACTTCTTGAGGTCGAAGACCGCCAGATGGGCCAACGAATCCTCCTTGGTCATCTTGTGGGCCGAACGCTTGCCGAACACGAACACGATCAGGCCGAGGGCGAACATGCCCAGGCTGATTCCGCCGACCCACGTCATCCAGGTGGACTGCGGCACGTCGATCCACGGCGTCACGAACGAGTAGTAGACGCCCGCGATGGTGCCGATCGAGCCGACGACGACGACGATCCACACGCCGACCATGCCGCCCGGAATGCGCCAGAACTTCTCGTTGACGTAACGATCGGCGTACTTCTTGCGGGCCACGACCACCGGGATCAGGAAGAAGAACCCGGACAGCAGCCACACCGTGCTCAGACCGCCCTGCAGGTAGATGGTGACGTTCGCCATGCTGCTCTGCGAGTACAGCCCAACCAGGATCAGCGACGACAGCACGCCCTGAATCAGGATGGCGGTCACCGGGTTCCGGGTGCGCGGGTTGAGATGGGTGAAGATGCGCGGCAGGTGCCGCTCGAGGCCGGAGACGAAGATCAGCCGCGAGTAGGCCACCTGGTAGGTCATGAGCGCCACGATGATGATGCCGGCGAGCACCACCGCACAGATCTCCATCAGCCCGGGGAAACCCGACACGCCGAGCGCACCGATGACTCCGGTGACGGGGTCGATCTTGTCGCCGGGCAGCGCCATCATCGTGCCGAGCGTCGTCAGCAGGTAGATGGCGACCAGTGCGGTCGAACCCCACAGGATCATCTTCGGTCCGCTCTTGCGCACCGAAAGGAACTCCGCGCCCATGTTGTACGGCGTTTCGACGCCGAGCAGGTACAGCAGCACCGTGCCGTAGAGGAAGCCGGCGACGGCGAAGTTAGGCACCGTGGCCTCGTGCCAGTCGAACGGCGTGGCCGAACCGTGCTTCACGGCGAACAGCAACCCGCAGACGAAGATCGTCAGCGTCAGTACGCCGTACACCACGAACACCACGTTCATGATCTTCTGGTTGGCGGCGAGCTTGGCCAGCGCAAGACCCACCACGGTCCACAGGATGACGAGCTGCAGGATGATGCTCGTCGTCAGTCCGAGCTCGGTGTGGAAGGCCAGCAGCAGGAACTGCAGCACCACCGCGGGAGACGACGCGGCGTTCAGGATCACCGGCACCCAGGACAGGTATCCGCCGATGAATCCCCAGGTTTCACCCATGGTGCGGTGCGCCCAGATGTACACCCCGCCTTGGCCGGGCCAGAGATTGCCGAGTTCGACGACGGCCATGCCGGCGGGCACCAGGAAGCTGATGATGCCGAGCACCCACATCGGGATCGCGGTCCAGCCGCCCGCGGCCATCACCGAGGATCCCGTGACCCAGCAGATGATGAACACGTAGGCCGCGGTGAGGCCGAAGGTGCTCATCACCTTGGGCAGGATCTGTTCGGGGACGAGCTCCGTCGTCATCAACGCGTCGCGGTCGGCGACGCTCGACGGCCGTGCTTCCATTTCTTGGGTCACTGTGGTTCCTTCGAGTTCGTCGGGTTACCGGATCAGCTGACGATCTGGCCGTCTCGCATCCGGACGACCCGACTGGCCTCCTCGGCGACGATCGGGTCATGGGTGCTGGCGACGACGGTGACGCCCATGGTCGAGCACAGGTCGCGCAGCATGCGCACGACCGTCTCGCCCGTCTTGTGGTCCAGGTTCGCCGTCGGCTCGTCGGCGAGGACCAACGTCGGATTGCTGATCAGCGAGCGCGCGATGGCCGTGCGCTGCTGTTCACCACCGGACATCTTGGTCGGCTGATGGTGAACCCGATGGCTCAAACCGACCAGCTCGAGAAGTTCCATGGCCCTCGTGCGCAACGCCTTCCGGTCGTACGGCTCGAACATCAGGGGTAGCTCGACGTTCTCGACGGCCGACAGGAAGGGAATGAGGTTGTAGCTCTGGAAGATGAAGCCGATGGTGTCGTGTCGCAGCGCGGCGAACTGGCTCTCGGTGAGCGCTCCGGTGTCCTTGCCCGCGACGGCGACCGATCCCTTGGTGGGCCGGTCCAGTCCGCCGATGATGTTGAGCAGCGTGGACTTTCCGCTGCCGCTGGGTCCCATCAGGCAGACGAACTCACCGGGCATGACCCGCAGATCGGCGGCGACGAGGGCTTTGACCACCTCGTCCCCCAGCTTGTGCAGTTTCCACACGTCCGACACCTCGATGACCGGTGCCGCAGCCTCGTTGGGTGCGGTCGACGCCGCGGCGTCGACCGCCGTGTTCTCGTGATTGACGACCGTCATGAATCAACCTCCACCGGAGAGCGAGTGAATGGGTGGCCGCGACGCTGCGGTCCAGGTGGGCAGGACGCTGGTGACCAACGCGGCGACGATGCTGACGACCACGGCGATGCCCGCACCGAGAATCAGTCCGCCGACCGCGACCCCGGTGGGCACGAAACCCGTTGCCCCGAGCGCCATTGCGACGACGCCGGCCAATGCCGCCCCGACCACGGCGCCGAGCACGGCTGCCACCAGCGGTTCGACGAGCAGGGCCGCGACCACGGGGGCGCGCGGCACGCCGTTCGCGCCGAGCACGCCGAGTTCCCTGGTGCGGTGGGCGACGGTTCTGGTGGTGGCGACGGCGACCTCGACGACGCCGACCAGCAGGACGGTCACCGAGATGAGGATGACGGCTCGGCCGATCTCGTCGGCGTGTCCGAGCGACGCGGATTGCGCACGTATACCGTCCTGCATGCCGAACACCAGGACCACCAGAAAGGCGCCCGTGGCCGTGGTGACGACCGGCAAGATCATTTCGCCGATCCGTCGGCGCGCGGCCAGCCAGCCATAGGCGAGACCCTTGGTCAACATGTCTAGCTCAACCCCATTCTCTTCGCGCGAGCGCTCATCGGTCCCCCAAGAGGTCGACGGGTCGCTGCTGAAGCAGCCTGTGCACCGGCACCAGAGCCCCGACGATCGCCATCGCCGGCAGGAACGCCGCGACCATGGCCGAGGCCTGGAGCCACGCGGTCGGCGTCGCAATGCCCGGAATCACCAGTGCCACTGCGACTCCCGCTCCGGCGATGCCAACGAGGTAGGCGACCACGAAGACGACGGCCGACTCGACGAGGAAGAAGTAGAGCACCTCGTCGGCGAGCCCGATGCTGGACATGATGCCGAACTCGCGCTTGCGCTCCTGCACGGCGGCCAGGAACGACGATACTGCGATGACGAAGCCGAGCCCGAGGCCGATGGTCGAGATCAATCCGAGCGTGGAACTGGTCACCTTGCCGGAGAACAACGCCGAGAACTTCTGCTCGAAGGTCAGCGGCCCGCTGCCGCCGACGGTGTCGTAGATCAGGCCCCCGCCGCCGGCGTCCGGCATGACCGAGGGGTCGGCGGTGAACGGCAGTCCCGTCGCCGCACCGAATGTCTGCGCGAGGTTGCGGTCCTTCTCCCGGCCGTCGGGGGCGAATAACGTCCACCACCCCTTCTCGCCGACGACCGACCGCGCGAGGTCGGTCGAGACGACGGCGGACTGGCCGTCCCCCGCGACCGCGACGACCAGACTCTGGCCGCCGATGTCCACCCGGTCACCGGGGCCCACACCGAGGCGGTCGGCCAGCGCCGACCCCAGAGTGGTTTCACCAGAAGGCACGTCGTCGCCACTGCGCAGCGACACCGCGTTGCCGCCCACGGTCGTCACGCCGGACAGCGTCTGGACGCCGCGCCACCCCGCCGGCAGCGTCAGCTCGGGCGACGCCCCGTCGGCGACCAGCGCCTGCGCGTCCGGGTCGAAGTGCACGCCGGCGGCCGGCACCGCCCACAGTTGGGCACCGCCCAGCACGTCGGTCACCGAGTCGGCACCGGTGATGGCGAAACTCGACGAGATGGTGCGGACGATGGTGACGCACGCGATCGCCAGCGCGATGCCGAGGACGGAGAGCACGAACCGCTCGGGGCGTCGACGAATGTTCGCCAGCGCGAATCGGACCAGGTACCCGAAGGTGTTCCCGGACGCAGTGGCGATCGCCGGTGATCGAACGGTCGTCGGCGCAGTGGGGTCCACACAGGCGATGTTCAGCGCGCCGTGTTTCTTCGGTTGCCACGCGTGATGTCCGGAAGGTTAACTCGACCTAAGTCGGATTACGGTGCTGTGTCGCGCCCGCAACGGATTTCGTCGTCCCGACGATGGGTCGAATTGAGAACTGGCTACTGTCAACGTGATTGGACGCCGGATTCCGCATCGGCGGCATCCGTGATCAGACGGAAGGGCACGGCCTCCTCCACCTCGTATGCCAGCTCCAGCAGCGTCGCCTCGCGGCCCATTTGAGCGCTGAACATCATGCCGACGGGCAGGCCGCCGGCGGAATGGCCAAGCGGCAACGAGATCGCCGGGTCGCCCGTGACGTTCTGCAACGGGGTGAACGCCACCCAGTCGACCAACCGCTCGATGATCTGGTCGTAGTCGGCGGTCGGGTTCAGGTGCCCGACGAGGGGCGGCACGTCGGCCAAGGTGGGCGTCAACAGCACGTCGTAGTCCCGCACCCGCGGCAGCATCCGGCGGCGTAGCGTCGCCAGTCGGGCGATCGCCACCGGGAGCCGCCGCAGGTTGGCCGCCGCGAATGCCTCGAGCCCCAGGGTGAGGTTGTCCAGCTTGTCGCGGTCGAACGTCGCACCGAACCGCTTCGTGCCACCGCGGACCAGGGCGAAGGACAGCATCGCCCAGTACAGAAGGAAGTCGTCGATGAACGACGCCGGCACCGGCGGAGCGTCGAGATACTCGACGTGGTGCCCCATCCGCTCGAGCAGCTCGGCGGTGCGGAGGGTGTGATCGCGCACCTCGGGGCTGCACTCGCGCTTGACGGACTTGGTGACTACCGCGACGCGCAGCCGCGCGCGCCCGGGCCGCGTCACGTCGCCGATCGGCGCGAGCTTCGGGCTGCGCCAGACCTTCTCGGCCTCACGGTAGAACGCGGCGGTGTCCCGAACCGAGCGGGTGACCACTCCGTTGGCGACGATCCGGATCGGCATCTGACGCATGTTCGCATCCAGCGGGAGCCGACCGCGCGACGGCTTCAGTCCGACCAGACCGTTGCACGACGCGGGGATGCGGATCGACCCTCCTCCGTCGTTGGCGTGGGCGATCGGCACCACGCCCGCGGCGACGAACGCACCGGCACCCGACGACGACGCCCCGGCGGTGTAGTCGATGTTCCAGGGGTTTCGGACCGCTCCAAGCCGGGGGTGTTCGGCGACGGCGCTGAAGCCGAACTCAGAGAGCTGGGACTTGCCCAGCGCCACCAGGCCCGTCGACAGGTAGGTACGCGCGAAGTCGCCGTGCGCGCGTTCGGGCCGCGGGTGCCACGCGTCGGTGCCCTCCATCGTCGGCATGCCTTGCACCGCGGCGTTGTCCTTGACGAACGTCGGCACCCCGTCGAAGAAGCCGCCATAGCGGGTGCTCGCCGCCGCGCGGGCCCGGGCGGCGTCAAAGGCCTCGAAGGCCAGGCCGTTCAGCTGCGGGTTGACCTTCTCCGTGCGGGCGATCGCCGCCTCGACGACGTCCACCCGGGACACCGCCCCGGCCGCGATGGCCTCGGTGACGCCCATCGCGTCGAGTCGTCCGAGCGCGTCGTCGTCGAATGCCGAGAGAGTCATCCCCCAGACGCTAGCAATGCCCGGAAACGGAGAAACCCCGCGTCCGCCGGTGTCACCGGCGGACGCGGGGTCTCCCTGTTGCGCTTGGCCTACGAGCGGCCGACCTCGAACCGGACGAACCGGGTGACGGTCAGTCCGGCGTCCTCGATCAGCGCCTTGACGGTCTTCTTGTCGTCGGCGATCGCCGACTGTTCGAGCAGGACGACGTCCTTGAAGAAGCCGGTGAGTCGACCTTCGACGATCTTGGGCAGAGCCTGTTCCGGCTTGCCCTCCTCCTTCGCGGTCTCCTCGGCGATGCGACGCTCGTTGGCGACGGCCTCGGCGGGCACGTCCTCACGCGTGAGGTACTTGGCCTTCATCGACGCCACCTGCAGGGCCACGGCGTGCGCGACCTCGGGGTTGCCGCCGGTGTACTCCACGAGCACGCCCACCGCGGGCGGCAGGTCCGACGACCGCTTGTGCAGGTACGCCTCGACCGTGCCGTCGAAGTACGCGACGCGACGAAGTTCGAGCTTCTCGCCGATCTTGGCCGAGAGGTCGGCGATGACCTGCTCGACGGTCTTGTCGCCGATCTTCGCCGCCTTCAGTGCGTCGACGTCGGCGGCCTTGGACTCGGCGGCGGCGTCGACGATCTGTGCGGCGACGGACTGGAACTCCTCGTTCTTCGCGACGAAGTCCGTTTCCGAGTTCAGCTCGATCAGCGCGCCGCCCTTGGCGGCGACCAGACCTTCGGCCGTCGCCCGCTCGGCGCGCTTGCCGACGTCCTTGGCACCCTTGATGCGCAGGACCTCGACGGCCCGCTCGAAGTCACCGTCGGCTTCGACCAGGGCGTTCTTGCAGTCGAGCATGCCCGAGCCGGTCAGCTCCCGAAGTCGCTTGACGTCGGCAGCGGTGTAGTTCGCCAATTTTCTCTCTCCTACGAAGATTCAGTGGTCGTCTCGGTGGCGACCGGGCCCGCCTCAGCGGGAGCGGCAGCCGCCGGTGCAGTGGCGGTGGCGAGCAATTCCTGCTCCCACTCCGCCAACGGCTCGGCTCCACCCTCGGCGGCACCCTTGTCGGCGCCGGCACCCGAGCGGGCCTTGAGCCCCTCGGCGACCGCGGACGCGATCACCTTGGTGAGCAGCGCAGCCGAGCGGATCGCGTCGTCGTTACCCGGGATCGGGTAGTCGACCAGGTCGGGATCGCAGTTGGTGTCAAGGATCGCCAGGATCGGGATGTTCAGCTTGCGAGCTTCGGCGACCGCGAGGTGCTCCTTGTTGGTGTCGACGACCCAGATCGCCGAGGGCACCTTCTGCATGTCGCGGATACCGCCGAGGCTGCGCTCGAGCTTGTTCTTCTCGCGCGTCAGCATCAAGATTTCCTTCTTGGTGCGACCCTCGAAGCCACCGGTCTGCTCCATGGCCTCGAGCTCCTTCATCCGCTGAAGGCGTTTGTGCACGGTCTGGAAGTTGGTGAGCATGCCACCGAGCCAGCGCTGGTTGACGAACGGCATCCCGACTCGGGTGGCCTCGTCGGCGATGGACTCCTGCGCCTGCTTCTTGGTACCGACGAACATGATGCTGCCGCCGTGGGCGACGGTTTCCTTGACGAACTCGTACGCCGTGTCGATGTACGTCAGCGTCTGCTGCAAGTCGATGATGTAGATGCCGTTGCGGTCGGTGAAGATGAATCGCTTCATCTTGGGATTCCAACGGCGGGTCTGGTGCCCGAAGTGCGCGCCGCTGTCCAGCAGCTGCTTCATTGTTACAACAGGCATGGTTGCCTTGTCCTTACACATTGACGGTTGTCGTCCGGCACCGGGTGATGCCGAACCCTGGCGCCCGTTGCGTGCCGGACCCGTGTTTCCACGAGACCAACCGGCATGCGTGTGCGACCTTGAGAGTTCGAGGCTGCGGCACGGGCGCGCGAAGTCAATCCACTAATGCAGATTGCGGGACTGAGTTTACACCGTTGACATGCGTGCTCTTGCCACGCGGCGGTGCCGGACGGTCGTTTCATCCACAGATCTCCGTCGACGCCTTCCGTCGGCCCATTCGACACGCTGAACTGGTGCGATGAAGTTTCTGGCGATGCTGGCTACCGTTGGCCTGCTCACCGCCGGGCCGGCCCACGCCGCCGACGACCGGCTGGACTGGCCGTTGCGGCCCAGACCTGCGGTGATGCGGACGTTCGACGCGCCAGCACCGAACTGGAACCGGGGGCACCGCGGCGTCGACCTCGCCGCGACGACGGGACAGCCGGTGTACGCCGCAGCAGCGGGCACCGTCGTCTTCGCGGGCGAGCTGGCGGGCCGACCCCTGATCTCGATCGCCCACCCCGGCGGGCTGCGGACCACCTACGAACCGGTCGACGCCGTGGTGCGGGTGGGCCAACTGGTCGACGCGGGCAGTGCCGTCGGCCGACTGCGCGCCGGCCATCCCGGCTGCAGCGCCGCGGCGTGCCTGCACTGGGGTGCGATGTGGGGGCCGGCGTCACGCGCCGACTACGTCGACCCGGTCGGTCTGGTGGCCACCACTCCCCTTCGGCTCAAGCCCGTGGATGCGCCTGGTCGTGCACCGCTCGCAGGCGCGCCACGCTGACGTGGGTGTACAGCTGCGTGGTCGCCAGTGACGAATGGCCCAGGAGTTCCTGGACGACGCGCAGGTCGGCCCCGCCCTCGAGGAGGTGCGTCGCCGCGCTGTGCCGCAGCCCGTGCGGGCCGATGTCGGGTGCGCCGTCGACGGCGGCCATGGTCTGGTGCACCACGGTGCGGGCCTGACGGGGGTCGATGCGCCCGCCCCTGGCGCCGAGGAGCAGCGCGGCACCCGAGGTCGACGTGGCCAACGCGGGCCGCCCGTCGGTGACCCACGCGGTGAACGCCTGGAGCACGGGTTCGCCGAACGGCACCGTGCGCTGCTTGTCGCCCTTGCCGAGCACCCGCAGGACCCGTTGCCCGGTGTCCACGTCGTCGACGTCGAGCCCGCAGAGTTCGCTGACCCGAATTCCCGTGGCGTACAACGTCTCCACGATCAGCCTGTCGCGCAACGCCATCGGGTCGCCCTGCTGCGCGCCGGAGGTGGCGGCCTTCATCGCGTCGAGCGCCTGGTCCTGACGCAGCACCGCGGGCAGGGAGCGACGGGCCCGGGGCACCTGAAGCCGTGCCGCCGGATCGCCGTCCAGCAAGCCCCGGCGCCACGCCCAGGCGGTGAACGTCTTGACCGCGGAGGTCCGGCGGGCCAGCGTCGTGCGCGCGGCACCGGACGCCGCCTGCGCCGACAACCACGACCTCAACACGGGCAGGGTGAGACGGTCCAACGACGGCTGCTCGCCCAGGAAGGCGAACAACGAGCGCAGGTCGCCGAGATAGGCGCGGCGGGTGTGCTCCGACCGACCGCGGTGCAATGCCAGGTACTCGTCGAATTCTTCGAGCACCACCTCGACCGCTGCCGCCACCCCCCTACCGTGGCAGACGGGTCCCAGCGTCACCCCGTCGTGCGGGCCGTGTCGCCACTTCGAGACCACACGGTGACCCGGCTAGGGCGCCACAGCGGCGCTCGCCGGGTCGATCATGATCTTGGCGTGCGTCTCCGGATCGCCGAGGGCGTCGAACGCCGCCTCCACACCGTCGAGCCCCACGGTGCCGGTGAGCAGGGGCGAGCCGTCGACCTTGCCGTCGGCCAGCATGTGCAGGGTGTCGCGGAATTCCAGTGGGGTGTAACCGAATACGAAGCGCAGGTCGACTTCCTTGCTGATTGCCATCGCGGGACGCAGTTTATCCTCGCCCATGCAGACGCCGACGACCACGACGCGAGAATTCAGCGGGGCCGCGCCCACGATGCCGTCGATCATGCCGGGGACGCCGACGCATTCGAAGATCACCGGCCGCTTGGGCCCTGCCGCACCGAGTGCGTCGGCGGCCCGGTAGACGTGAGACCACCCCGGAAGCTTGCGCAGCTTCTCCATCGAACCCATGCCCAGTTCGTAGAGGGCCGGGGCCCTGGTGATCATGCCCTTGGTCCCCGCGCGCTCGTACGGCGAGTCGACCGCCGGGTCGACCACGACGTCGGCACCGCACTTCGACGCGAGAGCCCTTCTGCCGGAGGAAAAGTCGCTCGCGACGACGGTCTTGACCCCGGAGGCCTTGAGGTGGCTGATCACCGCCAGCCCCACCGGGCCACAGCCGATCACGATCGCGACGTCACCCTTGGCGATCTCGCTGCGCCGCACCGCGTGCAGGGCCACCGCCATCGGTTCGGTCAACGCGGCGAGGTCGGCCGACAACCCGTTCGGTACGACGAAGCTCATCGCCGCCTCGGCGAGCACCCGCTCGGCGTAGCCGCCGGGTGCCAACGGCGACAGCCCGGTCAGGTGCACCCCGCCGGCGGCGCGCAGCAGGGGGAACGAGACCACCAGCGTCCCCACCTTGAACTCCTTGCCGACCCCGCGACCCCGTTCGGCGACCTCCCCGGAGAACTCGTGGCCCATCACCACGGGGGTGTCGGCCCGCATGAAGTCCTCGTAGCCGACCGTCGTCATGACGTCTTCGAGCTCGCCGGCGTGGTGGCGGGCGTGCAGATCGGAACCGCAGATGCCGCAACGCTTGACCTCGAGGACGAGCTGCCCCTTCTGCGGCTGCGGCTCGGCGGCGTCGACGACCTCGAGGGTGCCGCCGAGGCAACGCACGGCCCTCATCGGGACACCTCCGCCGAGTCGACGCGGCGCAGCGCGTCGGGCACCAGGTCCTTGAGCGAGGCGTAGCCGTCTACGGCCATGACGAGGTCCGCCTCGGCGAGAAGGGACCGCAACACGTGGACCGCACCGTCGACGCCGCCCAGCGCCATGCCGTAGGCGTAGGGCCGTCCGACGCCGACCGCGGTGGCGCCCAGCGCCAACGCCTTCACGACGTCGGCGCCGCTGCGAATACCGGAGTCGAACAGGACCGGCACACCGTTGGCGGCCTCGACGACCCCCGGCAGGCAGTCGAGGGACGGCAGTCCCCCGTTGGCCTGTCGCCCGCCGTGGTTGCTGCAGTAGATGCCGTCGACGCCGCCGTCGATCGCCCGGCGCGCGTCGTCCGGATGCTGAATGCCCTTGACCAGAAGCGGCAGCGTGGTCAGCGATCTCAGCCACGGAAGGTCGTTCCAGGACAACGAGTTACCGAAGACCGAGATCCACTTCAGGATCGCCGCCTGCGGGTTCTCCTCGGGTGTCTGCGCAAGTGAGGCGCGGAAGACCGGGTCGCTGGTGTAATTCGACAGGCAGTGCCCCCGCAGCTGCGGGAAGTTCGACGTCGAGAGGTCGCGCGGACGCCAGCCCGGAACCCAGGTGTCCAACGTGACGACGATGCCCTTGTAGCCGGCCGCCTCGGCGCGGGAGACCAGGCTGGCCGCCAGGTCGCGGTCGGTTGGGGTGTAGAGCTGAAAGAAGCCCGGGGTGTCGCCGAACTCGGCCGCGACGTCCTCCAGCGGGTCGGTCGTCAACGTCGAGGTCATCAGCGGGACGCCGGTGCGGGCGGCCACCTTGGCCGCGGCCACGTCACCGTGCCCGTCCTGCGCGCACAGGCCGATGACCCCGACGGGTGCCATGAACAACGGTGACGGCAGCGTCAGCCCGAAGAGGTCGACGGAGAGGTCGCGTTCCTTGGCGCCCACGAACATTCGCGGCACCAGGCCCCAGCGTTCGAAGGCCGTGACGTTGACCCGCTGCGTCCGCTCGTCGCCCGCGCCGCCGGCGACGTAGGACCACAGGGACGGGGACATGGCGGCCTGGGCCTTGGCCTCCAGTTCGGCGAATGCCATCGGATACGACGGCAGAACTCCGGAGAGGCCTTGAAGGTAGATCTCGAGCTGATAGTCACCGAATGCCATGACCCAAGCCTGCCAGCCCCGGTCAGCCGGCGGACGCAGACTCCGCTTTCGCCAGCTCGGCCTTCCACTGCCGGAAGGTCTCCTCGGTGCGTCCGCGCCGCCAGTACCCCGATATCGACGCCCACTTCGCGTCGACGCCGTGTTCCTTGCGGACGTAGCTCCGGAGGTTGTGCATGACGGCCTGGGCCTCGCCGTGAATGAAGACCTGGACCTGGCCCGGCTGCCACAGGGCTTCCTTCACGGCCTCGATCAGGGGCGCGTTGTCACCGGCCCGGTCCTCGGGGACCAGGTCGGCGCGGCCGCCGCGGTAGATCCAGCGGATCTGGATGCCGTCGGGGGCGACCAGTTCGATCTCGTCGTCCGGTCCGGCGACCTCGATGAAGGCCAGTCCGACGGCGTCGGATGGCATCGCCTCCAGGGCGGCGCTGATGGCGGGCAGGCCGGCTTCGTCACCGGCCAGCAGGTGCCAGTCGGCGGCGGGGTCGGGGGCATAGGCGCCGCTGGGGCCCATCAGGTAGGCGGGGTCGCCAGGCGTGACCGACGCCGCCCAGGGGCCCGCCACCCCGTGCTCGCCGTGCACGACGAAGTCGATGCTGATCTCGCCGCGTTCGCGGTCGACCTTGCGCACGGTGTAGGTGCGCACGACCGGCTGGTGCGCCTCCGGCAGCTCGCTGAAGCTGTCGAGCGTCAACGGCGTCGGCAGCGTCGACACGTCGGTCCCCGACCGCGGCAGCACGATCTTGACGTAGGCGTCGGTGAAGTCGTTGGGCGTGAACGTGGTGAAACCCCCGCCCAGGACCACCCGGATCATGTGCGGCGTCAGGTGTTCGCTGCGCACCACTTCGAACGTGTGGATCGGACGGGCTGCCACAGTCACCTCTTCGTACTCGTCGGTTGGCGTCTTCGACTATACGAGCGAGGGAGGTCCCGTGGCCGGCTACCGTGCGAGCACGCTGGCGGTGTACTTGGGCTGAAAGTCGGTCGTCAGCAGGGCGCCGAAGTTGTCCTCGCGATTGCCGCGGTTGGCGGTGTCGACGTCGCGAATGCTGTAGACGAAGGCCGGTCCGGCCCACCCCGCGGCGGCGAGTCCGGCGAGTACGTCGAGGATCTGCTTGGCCTGCTCCTGCTGGCTGACGCCCTCGGCGGTGGGATCGGAGGTGGGCGCCCCAAACTCGGTCATCCAGACCTTCTTGTCGCCGTCGCCGTTGAGCGTCATCACGTCGTGGGCACGCGCGAGATCGGACCAGGCGTTGTCGGGATCGGCGGCCAGGCCGGTCGGAAAGACGTAGGGGTGCATGGCAACTGCGTCGAAGTAGCCCTTGGCGCCGTTGAGGTACATGTCGTTGAGGAAGTTCGCCGGACCGTCGACGCCGACCGCGGGGCTGAGCCCGGCCGACATCACGGTGCTGTTGGGCTGCACCGCCTTGATCGCCGGGTAGGCGGCCTTCAACAGGCCGACGTACACGGCGGCCCGGCCCTCGGCGAATCCCAGGAACCGTGGCAGGTTCGGCTCGTTCCAGATCTCCCAGTCGGTGACGCGGTCGCGGTAGCGCTTGACGACGGCCGCCGCGAATGTCGCGTAGTCGGACGCGTCGATCGGCGGGGCGTAGAGCGCGGTGCCGGGAGCCTTGGCCCAGTCGGGCGTGTTGGTGATCAGACCGAGCACGCGCATGCCGCGGGCACGGGCCCCGTCGATCCAGCGGTCGACGTAGCCCCAGTCGAATTCGCCCTTGACCTTCTCGATGGCGTGCCAGTCGACGTGCACCCGGATCCACCGCGCGTTGGTCAGGGCGGCCGCGTCGAGTTCGCGGTCGGCGTCCTCGGCGCTCATCCAGATCTGCGACGCGCCGACGCTGAACCCGTATCCGTCGGCGGGGACCACCGGCTCGGCCTCGGCGATGCGGCAGCCGGCCAGAGTCAGCGTGGCGACCAGGAGGAGCGCGACCGTGCCACGGCCCCATGCTCCGACGCCGTGCATGGAGCCAACTTACCGGAGCGCGATGCGCCACTTGCCCTCCTGACGACGCACCAGACCGGCGAGCTCCAACGTCGCCAGCGGGCCGAGCAACTCGGTGGGCGGCACACCCGCGGCCACCGCGAGCTCGTCGACGGTCCGGGCTCCCCGTGCGGGCAGGGCGTCGTAGGCGCGCAGTTCGACGGCGGTGAGGCCGTCCAGCGGCGAGGCCGGGTGATCGGGTTCGGGGGCGAGCTCGCCGGCCGCGCCGACGACTTCGACGACCTCCTCGACCCGCGTCACCAGGAGGGCTCCGTTTCTGATGAGCACGTGGCAGCCGGCGGAGGCCGACGACGTCACCGGGCCCGGATACGCGCAGACCGGCCGGCCGAGAGCCTCGGCCCAGGAGGCGGTGTTGGCGGCGCCACTGCGCAACCCGGCCTCGATCACCACGGTCGCACCCGAGAGCGCGGCGACCAGTCGGTTGCGGGTGAGGAACCGATACCGCGCCGGACGCACGCCGGGCGGATACTCGCTCACCAGCAGCCCCTGCTCGCCGACCCGGCGCAGCATCGCCGTGTGAGCCGACGGATAGGGCACGTCGATCCCGCCGGCGAGCACCGCCACGGTGAGCCCCTCGGCGCCGAGCGTGGCCCGGTGCGCGACGCCGTCGATGCCGAAGGCGCCGCCCGAGACGACCGCCACGTCGCGTTCGGCGAGACCGGCAGCCAGGTCCGCGGTCTGGTGTTCACCGTAGGACGTGGCCGCCCGCGTCCCGACGATCGAGCACGACCGCTCGGCGACGTCGGCCAACGAGTCCTCGCCGATCACCCAGAGCACCAGCGGCGCGACGCCGGCCGGCCGGTCGCACACGGGCGAGCCGTCGAACGACCGGAACGCCAGCAGCGGCCAGTCGGGGTCGTCGGGCGTGACGAGCCGGCCACCCAGCCGAGCCAGCGTCTCCACGTCCGTTGCCGCACAGTCGACCTCGCGGCGCGCCTCGGTGAGCCGCTTCAGCTTCCCGTCCTCCAGTCGACCACTCTTGATCCGTGTCGCGGCCTCGACGGGTCCGACGTCTGCCACGAACGCGGCCAACTCGCGGGACGGTGGTTCGACGACGCGCGAAAGGTAAGCCCAGGCCCGGTCTTCGGCGGTCATCGGGCACCTCCGGCCTGCCGGAAGCTCAAGGCGGTGTTCACGTCCTCCAGCACGGGCATCGTGCGGCCGCCCAGGTCGGCGAGCGTCCATGCGACGCGCAAGGTTCTGTCGACGCCACGGACGCTGAGCTCACCCCTGTCCAGTGCGGATCGCAGCGGCGCCATCACCGTCCGGTCGAGACGGAACCGGCGGCGCAGCAGCGGTCCGCCCACCTCGGCATTGGTGCGCACCCCGTGGGGCGCCCACCTCGCCGCCGCTGCGTCACGGGCCTTGGCCACCCGATCGCGCACCGCGGCCGTGGACTCCCCCTCCTCGGAGCCGATCGACCCGGAGGGAACCGGATGGAGCTCGACCCGCAGATCCACGCGGTCCATCAGCGGACCGGACAACTTGCCGAGATACCGCCGCTTGACGACCGCGGGGCAGACGCAGTCACTGGACTTCGCCGGGGCGCACGGACAGGGGTTGGCCGCCATCACCAGTTGGAAGCGGGCCGGATACTGGGCCACTCCGTCTCGGCGGGCCAGCCGAATCTCACCGTCCTCCAACGGAGTTCGTAGTGCCTCGAGAACGCTGGAGCCGATCTCGGCGCACTCGTCGAGGAAGAGCACCCCTCGGTGCGCACGACTCACCGCCCCGGGCCGCGCGAGGCCCGAGCCGCCGCCCACCATGGCGGCGACGGAGGACGTGTGGTGCGGTGCGACCAGTACCGGCCGAGTGATCAGCGGCGTGCGCCCCGACAGCAGACCGGCCACCGAGTGGATGGCGGTCACCTCGAGGGACTCCTCGTGGGTGAGCGGCGGCAGCAGGCCCGGAAGGCGTTGCGCCAGCATGGTCTTGCCCACTCCCGGCGGACCGGTCAGCAGCAGGTGATGCGCACCGGCGGCGGCCACCTCGACGGCAAACCTGGCGTGTGTCTGGCCGACGACGTCGGCGAGATCGGCGACCGGTTCGTCCTCGGCCGCCACCTCGGCCACGCGATCGTCGAGCGCGCACGTGCCCGCCACCCACGCCTGCACCTGCCGCAGCGTCCTGGCTCCCCACACCTCGATGCCGTCGACCAGACTGGCCTCGGCCAGGTTGTCGATGGGCACCACGACCGACGGCCAACCCTCGCGCTTGGCAGCCAGCACCGCGGGCAGTACGCCCTTGACCGGTCTGACGCGTCCGTCGAGGGCCAGCTCGCCGAGGAACACGGTCTTGTCCAGCAGCGCCCAGGACTTCTTCTTCTCGGCCGAGATCACGGCCAGTGCCAACGCGATGTCGTACACCGAACCCATCTTGGGCAGGGTGGCCGGTGACAGGGCTAGCGTAAGCCGGGTCTGCGGCCAGTCGTTGCCGCAGTTGGTGATTGCCGCGCGCACCCGGTCGCGGGCCTCCTGCAACGCCGCATCGGGCAGGCCGACCAGATGCACTCCCGGCAGCCCGGAGGTGATGAAGGCCTCGATCTCCACGATGGTGCCGTCCACCCCACGGACCGCGACCGAATGCGCTCGTCCCAGCGTCATCACCCCACCGCCTCGAGGTGAGTGATCTCCGGCGTCGGCGCCCGTCCGATCCGCACGCCCACCACGTCGATGCGCACCCGCGACCACCTGCGGTCCTGGGCGGCCAACCACAGGCCCGCCAACCGGCGCAGCCGACGGACCTTCTGCGGCGTCACCGCCTGCTCGACGCCACCGAAGCGGTCGCTGGTGCGCGTCTTCACCTCCACGAACACCAAGGCGTCCGCGGCGGCGTCGACGGCGATCACGTCCAACTCGCCATATCGGCATCGCCAGTTACGGGTGATGACCTGCAGCCCGTGCGACGTCAGATAGTCGACTGCAAGCTGCTCACCGAGAGCGCCGATCTGGGCGCGAGTCCACGTTTCCGTCATGCCCACACCGTGCGGGGCCGCACCGACGCCGGACCGCAGGCGTCAGGGGTTCATCCACAGACGCCGTTTCATCCACAGGGGTGCCAGAACCGTCGTGCCATGATGTGGGCCATGGCAAGCCGACCTCACCACCGGGCGCTCTTGTCCGCATTGCCCCTCGTCGTGGCCGCGTCGACGATGGTGGCCTGCGAGTCCGGGACCGTGGTGAACACCGACGAGCCACGACCCACCACGCAGACCAGCACCACGCCGCCACCCCCGCTGGCGAACCGCCCGACCAACGACGCCCTGGTCAACGCCTTCGACTACGCCGCACCCCAGGCCGACGGGCAGACCGCCTACTACTTCACCAGCCCGAGCAAGCGGTGGGTCTGCGCCATCGTGCCGCGGGACACGGCGGGCTGCCAGTCCGCGACCGGGTCGACGATTCCGATCACGGGGGCACCGGACACGGTGCCGGGGCCCGACGGGACCGACGCCGCACCGAACGCCATTCAGGTGGGTCGGCTCGGCGACCCACGCTTCGCCACGCTCGACGCCCCCGGGTACTCACTGGTTCCCGGCCCGGCGGCAATCCTGCCGTTCGGCAAGGTGCTGATCGTGTCCGGCTTCCGCTGCAACGTGCAGGAGGCCACCGGAATCTCCTGCGCCAGTGAGGTGTCCGGCAACGGATTCACCTTCAGCGCAGACGGATTCACGCTCCAGTACACGGATCTGCCCGCCTAGGCCCGCGCGAACATCGGCGGGTTGAGCCGGGCGAACCCGGCCTGCCGGTGGTAGGGAAAGTACGGGTAGGGCGCTTCCCGGGCGCTCACCGCGTCGAGACGCGCGACCTGCTCGTCGCTCAGCACCCATCCCACGGCACCGAGGTTCTCGGCCAGTTGGGCGCCGTCCCGCGCGCCGACGATCACCGACGACACCGTCGGCCGCCGCAGTAGCCAGTTCAGGGCCACCTGGGGAACCGACCGCCCGGTCTCCGCGGCGATCGCGTCGAGTTCGTCGACGACGTCGAACAGCAGGGCCTCGTCCACGGGCGGCCCCGCGTCTGCCGTCACGTGCAACCTGCTGCGTTCGGGCACGGCCGCACCGCGCCGGATGCGACCGGTCAGCCGTCCCCAGCCCAGCGGACTCCACACCAGGGCACCCACACCCTGGTCGACCCCCAGGGGCATCAGGTCCAACTCGTAGTCCCGTCCGATCAGCGAGTAGTACACCTGATGCGCGACATATCGCGACCGGTGCGCGGCGTCCGCGGCCGACAGGGACTTCATCAGCTGCCACCCCGAGAAGTTGGACACCCCGACGTATCTGATCTTGCCCTGGCCGACGAGGACGTCCAGCGTGTCGAGGACTTCCTCGACCGGAGCGTGGGCGTCGAATGCGTGCAGTTGGAAGAGGTCGACGTGGTCGGTGCCCAGGCGGCGCAGGGCGTTCTCCACCGCCTCGACGAGCCGTGATCGCGAGGTCCCTGCCTGATGCGGTCCGGCACCGAGCGGCAATCCGGCCTTCGTCGAGATCAGCACCTGATCGCGCCTGCCCTTCAACGCGGCCCCGAGCACCTCCTCCGAGGCGCCGTCGGAGTAGACGTCGGCCGTGTCGAAGAGCGTGATCCCGGCGTCCAGACACGCGTCGACCATGCGACGCGCTTCGTCGACGTCGACCGATCCCCACGCTCCGAAGAAGTCTCCTCGGCCGCCGAACGTCGCTGCACCAAAACTCAATTCGGAGACGACGAGTCCCGAACTGCCCACCTGTCGATATTCCACGTCAACTCCCTAACGAGACGATGTTCCCGTTAGCGAGATTAGCATCGATCCGTCCTTAACGACACTGCAGTCCCGTTATGATGGGTGCATGACTGCCGCGACCAGACCCGGCGGCCGCACCGCCGCCGTCCGGGACGGGGTCCTGCGCGCCGCCGCCGACCTGCTCGTCGAATCTGGTCTCGAAGGAATCGAATTGGCCACGGTCGCCCAGCGGGCCGGGGTCGGCAAGTCGACCGTCTACCGGCGGTGGGGAACGGTTGCCGCACTCGTGGCCGATCTGCTGGTCGACATGGCGGACACCTCGTCGCGCCGCCCGGCCACCGGCGCGCTGTCGTCCGACCTGTTGGCCGCCGCGAAACTGATCCGCCGCACGTTGACCGACCCGCGCCAGGGCCCGCTCTTCAAGGCGATCATCGCCACGGCCACCTACGATCCCACCACCGCGCAGGCGCTGGCAGCCTTCTACCGCAAGCGCGTCGACGAGGTGTCCCACGTCGTCACCGAAGCGGTCGAGCGCGGCGAGGCCCCCGATGGGGTCGACGCACGCGAGGTGATCCGCCACCTGTCGGCGCCGCTGTATTACCGATTCCTGACCGACACCGCTCCGATCTCGACCGCCGACGTTCGACGCACGGTGGCGCTGACCATGGCCGGAGTGCAGGCCGGCGTCTTCGGGTGACCTACTCGGCCAGCGCCTCGAACAACGAGGCCAGCTGGCTCGGCGACAGGTCGACACCGCACTGAGCCTTGACGTCCTTGAGCGGCTGGACGATCCGCTGCAGGTCGAGGAACTCACCGGGATGGGCCATGAAATACCCGCGCACGGACGACCGCGCCACCTCCGGCGGCTGGCTGGCGGCGGCGGTCAACACGTCGTCGGCCGGCGGATGTGCATCCAGGTAGGCACCCGCCGAACTCAACACCCCGCTGGCCGTCTCGGCGAATCCGCTGGCCTTGCACGGCACCGCAGCGGCGACGGGCAGAATGCCGGCACCTGCGACGACGGCCCCGGCCGCGCACGCTCCGACGATGCCGACGGCGCCACGGCGCAGGGTGGTGGCGAACAGATTCATGACGGTGCTTCCCCAACTGTCGAGCGGGCCCTGCGGATCTCAGTCAACGTACAGAAGCGACGACCCGCCCGTCCCGGCAACGGAACTTCTCCCCGATACGTCCAGGTATGTTGCTTAGGTAACCCTCACCTACGATCACTGCCGGGCCACGACCTGGACGGAAGGGATGTACTCGATGCGACCACCCTGGAGACGAGTCGGCGCCCTCATCGCTGCCGTCGTCCTCGTCACGAGCGCGACGGCGTGCTCGTCGACGTCCGACGAATCCGACGGGCTGCTGGTCTACAACGCTCAGCACGAGTCGTTGACCAAGGAGTGGATCGACGCGTTCACCAAGGCCACCGGCATCAAGGTGACCTACCGCCAGGGCGGCGACACCGAACTGGGCAACCAGTTGATCGCCGAGGGCGCCTCGTCGCCCGCCGACGTCATCCTGACCGAGAACTCACCCGCGATGGCCGCCGTCGAAAAGGCCGGTCTGTTCGCCGACGTCGACCCCGCAACCGTCGCGCAGGTGCCCGCGCAGTACCGGCCCGCCACCAACAAGTGGACCGGCGTCGCCGCGCGCACCACCGTCTTCGCCTACAACCCGTCCAAGCTCACCGAGGCTCAACTGCCCCGCTCGATCATGGATCTCGAGAAGCCGGAGTGGAAGGGCCGCTGGGGTGCACCGCCGGTCAAGCCCGACTTCCAGGCCATCGTGGCGGCCATGCTCGACCTCACCGGGGAGCCCGCCACGTCGGCGTGGCTGGCCGGGATGAAGTCGGGCGCGGAGATCTTCCAGGACAACATCGCCACGCTGCGCGCGATCAACGCCGGTGAGGTCGACGGCGGCATCATCTACCACTACTACTGGTTCCGCGATCAAGCGAAGACCAAGGAGATCAGCGGCAACACCGCGCTGCACTACTTCCGCAACCAAGACCCCGGCGCCTTCGTCTCCATTTCCGGTGGCGGCGTGCTGAATTCGAGCAAGAAGAAGGACGACGCGCAGAAGTTCCTGGCCTTCGTGACGAGCAAGGCCGGCCAGGAGGTGCTCGAGAAGGGCACCTCGTTCGAATACCCGGTCGCCAGCGACGTGCCCGCCAACCCGGCGCTGGTGCCCCTGGCCGACCTGCAGGCACCGGCGGTCAACCCGTCGGACCTCGACGCCAAGAAGGTCACCGACCTGATGACGTCGGCCGGCCTGCTCTAGGTGGCGCGGTAGATGATCACCGACACGATCCCGGCGGCACGCCGCACGGCAGCCGTCGAGCGGCCGGGGCCGGCGCTCGTCGGGGCCGTGGTGGTGCTGGTGGCAGCGACCTTCGTGCCACTCGGGTACGTCGCCTGGTCGGTGGTCGCCACCGGACCGTCCGAGGTCTACGCGCTCGTCGCCCGCCCGCGGGTCGTCGAATTGCTGGTCAACACAGTCGGACTGGTCGTGGTGACGGTGCCGCTGTGCGTGGTGCTCGGCGTCGGTGCGGCCTGGTTGGTGGAGCGCACCGACGTGCCGGGACGCTCGCTGTGGCGGCCGCTGCTCGTGGCGCCGCTGGCGGTGCCCGCGTTCGTCAACAGCTATGCGTGGGTCAGCGTGGTGCCGTCGTTGCACGGCTTCTGGGCCGGCATCCTGGTCGCGACGACGTCGTACTTCCCGTTCGTCTACGTCCCGGCAGCAGCGACGCTGCGCAGGCTGGACCCCGCCATGGAGGAATCGGCCAGGGCGCTGGGGTCCAGCCCGACCGTGGCCTTCCGGCGGGTGGTCCTGCCCCAGTTGCGGCTCGCGATCCTCGGGGGCGGGCTGCTGATCGGCGTGCACCTGCTCGCCGAGTACGGTGCGTTCGCGATGCTGCGCTTCCCCACCCTGACGACGGCCATCTTCGAGCAGTTCCAGGCCACCTTCAACGGTGCCGCGGGCAGCACCCTTGCCGGTGTCCTGGTAATGCTCTGCCTGGTCCTGCTGGCCGGCGAGGCGGCCGCCCGCGGCACCGCCCGGTACGCGCGGATCGGCTCGGGGGCCGCCCGGCACCTCTCGCCGCATCGGTTGGCGCGCAACGCGATCCCGGCCTGGGCGGCGCTGGCGGTCCTTGCCGCGCTGGCGCTCGGCGTGCCGACGTGGACGATCGTCCGCTGGCTGTGGATCGGCGGGACGGGTGCGTGGGAGCTCGACGAGATCGTCACCGCGACCGTGCAGACCGCGGGTCTGGCGGCGGTGGCCGCGGCGGCGACGACGGTGCTCGCCTTCCCCTTCGCCTGGGTGGCCGTGCGGTACCGCGGCTTCTTCGCGCGATTGGTCGAGGGCTTCAACTTCGTCACCAGTTCCATGCCGGGCATCGTCACCGCACTGGCCCTGGTCACCGTCGCCATCCGCGTCGCACCGCCGCTCTACCAAACCGTCGCGCTGGTCCTGGCGGCGTACGTGCTGCTGTTCATCCCCCGCGCCATGGTCAACCTCAGGTCGGGGCTGGCCCAGATTCCGCCGGGGATCGAGGAGGCCTCGCGGTCACTGGGCGTGTCCCCGGCCCGGACCTTCCTCCGAGTCACGTTGCGGCTCACCGCTCCGGCCGCCGCGGCCGGCGCGTCGCTGGTGTTCGTCGCCGTCGCCACCGAACTGACCGCGACCCTGCTGCTGGCGCCGACCGGCACCAGCACGCTGGCGATGCGGTTCTGGTCGCTCAGCAGCGAGCTCGACTATGCGGCCGCCGCCCCGTACGCCCTCCTTCTCGTCGGGCTCTCGGTCCCGGTGACCCTGGTGCTGTTCCGCCAGTCGACGCGGGCGGCCGCGCTGTGACGAACCGGGCACTCGAGATCAGCCGTCTGACAAAGGGTTTCGACGGCCAGGACGTACTGCACGGCGTGGACCTGAGCGTACGGCCGGGCACGGTCACGGCGGTCGTCGGCGCGTCTGGGTGTGGCAAGACGACGCTGCTGCGTCTCGTCGCCGGCTTCGAGACCCCCGACGCCGGAACCATCTCCATCGCGGGACGCACGGTCGCCGACGACGGCCGGAGCGTGCCCGCCCACCGGCGCGACGTCGGCTACGTCGCCCAGGACGGCGCGTTGTTTCCCCATCTGACCGTCGGACAGAACATCGCCTACGGGTTGACCGGCAGTGCGCGCAGCACCCGCGCGCGGGTCGCCGAACTGCTCGCCACGGTGTCGCTCGACGCGGCCGTGGCGCGGCGCCGGCCACACCAACTCTCCGGTGGCCAGCAGCAGCGCGTGGCGCTCGCGAGGGCGCTGGCCCGCGAACCCGCGCTGATGCTGCTCGACGAACCGTTCAGCGCGTTGGACACGGGTCTGCGTTCGTCCACCCGCACGGCCGTCGCCCGGCTTCTCGCCGAGGCGAACGTCACGACACTGCTGGTCACCCACGACCAGGAGGAGGCCCTGTCGATCGCCGACCAGGTCGCCGTGATGCGCGACGGTCGATTCACCAGAGTCGGTACGCCGCAACAGGTCTACCTCGCACCCGGGGACGTCTTCACCGCCCAGTTCCTCGGGGAGTGCGTGCTGTTGCCCGGCACGGTGACCTCGGGGGTCGCCGACTGCGCGCTGGGCCGGGTGCCCGTGCGCGACGGCGCCGCCGACGGCCCGGCGACGCTCCTGCTGCGGCCCGAGCAGCTCGTCGCCAGCACCGTGTCCGACGGCGAGGGGGGCACCGGCGTCGGCACCGTGTCGTCCTCGGAGTTCCGTGGGCGCGACGTCCTGCTGACCGTCGACGTCGGTGGGGCCGAACCGATCACCGTCCGCCAGCACGGGATCGACCCGCCGGGAGTCGAGGCCAAGGTGCGCGTCGACGTGATCGGTACGGCGGCCGTCCTCGACGAGCGGCCGTGATGTTCACCAACCTGGTCGAGCACCTCGCCTCCCGCGGTGACGACGCGGCACTGCTGACCGTCGACCAACGGGTCTCCTACCGCCAGCTCGCCGACCTGGTCGCCGCCAGCGCGTCGGACTTCGGCTCACGGCGCAGACTCGTTCTGCTGGAGACCCGCAACGACGTCGACTCCGTGGTGCACTACCTCGGCGCGCTCGCTGGCGGCCACGTGGTGCTGCCCGTGCCCGCCGGCGCCGACCACGCCGCGCTGGTCGACTCCTACGACCCCGACGTGATCATCCGCGACGGCACCCTGCGGCACCGCCACCGCGCCGCGCACGAGTTCCATCGCGAGCTGGCCCTGCTGATGTCGACCTCCGGCAGCACGGGCTCACCGAAGCTGGTGCGCCTGTCGAGGACCAACCTGGCCGCCAACGCGGACGCCGTCGCGACCTACCTCGACATCCGCCACACCGACCGGGCCGTGACGACGTTGCCCATGTCCTACTGCTACGGCCTGTCGGTGGTCCACAGCCACCTGCTGCGCGGCGCCGGCCTGGTCCTCACCGACGACTCGGTGGTCGAAGACCGCTTCTGGGACCTGATGAGGTTGCACCGCGGAACGACCTTCGCCGGCGTTCCCCACACCTTCGACCTGTTGGACCGCATCGGCTTCGACGACATGTCACTGCCGCATCTGCGCTACCTCACCCAGGCCGGCGGCCGACTCGCCCCCGACGCCGTCCGCCGGTTCGCCGAGCTCGGCCGGCGCCGCGGCTGGCAACTGTTCGTGATGTACGGCGCCACCGAGGCCACCGCCCGAATGGCTTATCTGCCACCGGAACTCGCGCACGAAAGACCGGACTCGATCGGCGTGCCGATCAGCGGCGGGCGGTTCGAGCTCGTGGCGGGCGACGGCATGGCCGACGGCGTTGGCGAGCTCGTGTATCACGGGCCCAACGTGATGATGGGCTATGCGGAGCGTCCCGAGGACCTCGCGCTCGGTCGAACCGTCGACGCGCTGCACACCGGTGACCTCGCGCGACTGTCCCCCGACGGCCTCTACGAGGTGGTCGGGCGGATCAGTCGCTTCGTGAAGCTCTACGGCCTGCGCATCGACCTGCAGCGCGTCGAGTCGGCCCTGGCCAAGGCCGACGTGACGGCGATCTGCGCGGACCACGACGGTGCGCTGGTGGTGGCGGCCGGCGACCGGCCCGTGGGATGCGACGTCGCCGTGCTCGCCACCCACGCCTCCGGCCTGCCCCGCTCCGCGATACGCGTGCTCGACGTCGACGAGATCCCGCGGCTGCCGTCGGGCAAACCCGACCTGCACGGCGTGCGCGCGCTGGCCGATCGGACCGCCGCTGCGTCGCGGGACGTGCTCGATCTGCGCGACCTGTTCGCCGACGTCCTGCACCTCGACCCCGCCGCCGTCGACCCGCGGGCCAGCTTCGTCGACCTCGGCGGCAATTCGCTGTCCTACGTGGCGATGTCGGTGCGGCTCGAGCGCGCGCTCGGCCACCTGCCGACCGACTGGCCCCGCATGCCCCTGCGCGATCTGGAGGCCGCGCGCCGGTCTCGCCGGCGGTGGGGCACCACGCTGGAGACCAGCGTCGCGCTGCGCGCCGTCGCCATCGTCCTGGTGGTCGGGTCGCACGCCGGGCTCTACACACTTTGGGGCGGCGCCCACGTACTGCTCGGGATCGCCGGCTACAACTTCGGGCGGTTTTGCCTGACCCCCCTGCCCCGCACCCAACGGGTCGGACACCTTGCCACCACCATCGCGTGGATCGCCGTGCCGTCCATCGTCTGGGTCGCCGTCGCGCTGGTCATCACCGACGACTACACCGCGTCGAACCTGTTGCTGGCCAACAAGTTCCTCGGCCCGGACGACAGCATGACGGCAGGCCGGCTGTGGTTCGTCGAAGTCATGGTGTGGATTCTGGTGGCGTTGACACTAGCCTGCGCGTCGCCGCTCGCCGACCGCATGGAACGACGGCGCCCGTTCGCGTGCGCGTGTGCGGTTCTCGCGGTGGGTCTGGTGGTGCGCTTCGACGGTTTCGGCATGGGCCACGACGCCTGGTTCACCATGCTGGCGTTCTGGTTCTTCGCCGTCGGCTGGGCGGCGTCGAAGGCCTCGACCGCCTGGCAGCGCGCCGCCGTCACCGCGATGCTGGCCGTCGGCGTCGTCGGCTACTTCGGCAATGCCCAGCGGGAACTGCTGGTGTTCACCGGCCTGGCGTTGCTCGTCTGGCTGCCCGCCGTCCGCTGCCCCACGGCGTTCACCGTGGTGGCGGGCGTACTGGCCGAGGCGTCACTGCTGATCTACCTGGTGCACTACCAGGTGTACCCGCTGTTCGGGGACCACCGCCTGCTTGGCGTCGTCGCGTCCCTTCTGACGGGGGTGGCCCTGACGCTGCTGCTGACCCTGGCGCGCAAGAGGATTGGTCCGCTGGGCACTCGACGGGTCGGCGCCTGGGCTACTGCTCCCGCTCGGCGATGAGGCCCTCCTGGGCGAGGGTCGCCGCGACGGCACCGTCCGCGCCGACCAGGCTGCCGACGATGACGCCCCGGCCCCGCGCCGCCGCGGGGGACCTGGTCTCCAACAGGTTCCACTGGTCGGCGCGTACGGGTCGGTGAAACCAGATCGACGAATCGGTGGTGCCGCTGCGATGGGTTCGGGCCGTCATCGAGTGGCCGTGCACCTGCAGGGCCGGATCGATCATGTAGACGTCGCACACGTACGCCGTGATCACGTCGTGCAGCAGCGGATCGTCGGGAACGGGCACCTCGACCCGCCACCACAGCCGCCTGACGAACTCCCCCGTCGACCGGTCGTCGACGACGCGAACGTCGATCTCGTCCAACGGCATCGACGGTGCGGGCCCCGGCGGGCCGGTCCTCGGCAGGGTCTCGGGATCCTCCGCGAACGCCTCCACGTGGCCGTGTTCCGGCCCGGGTAGGGGCAGCGAGAAGGAGACGGTGGCCGCCGTCGTCATCCGCCCGGCCTGCCGTGACACCACCCGGCGCGACGCGGCGGTCCGGCCGTCGAAGACGCGCTCCACGGAGTACTCGACGTCGGCGCCGGCCTCACCGCCGCGCAGGAACTGCAGATGCATGGTGACGGGCCGCTTGGCGGGCTCGACCGTGCGGGCCGCGGCGGCCAGCGACTGTGCCATGAACTGGCCGCCGTACGCACGCTTGCCCTCGGGGCCGCTGGCGGGGCCGATCCAGGAGTCCTCGGAACCGCCTGGCCGCACGTCCAGCAGCCGCAGCAACCTGCTCACGAGACGGTGCCGGCCTGGACCAGCCGGTCGATCTCGTCGTCGGACAGCCCGAGGCGATCCCGAAGCAGTGCCGCGGTGTGGTCGCCGAGTTCGGGGGCCGGCACCGCGGGCCGGTAGGCGCCGTTGACGGCCACCGGCAGCCCCGGCGCCAGATGGGTGCCGATCCGCGGCTGGTCGAGCGGGCCGAACAACGGGTTGTCGGTCACCTTGGGGTCGTCGACGGTCTCGGCGAAGGTGCGGTAGCGCTCCCACAGGATGGAGGTCGCGGACAGCGCGGCGGAGACCTCCTGGGCGGTGTGGTCGGTGAACCACACCGTGAACAGACCCGTGAGCGCGTCGCGGTGGCGGTAGCGCTGACCCTCGTCGCCGAAGTCCGCGCCGAGTGCATCACCAAGGGCGGCAACCGCCTTCGTCGTCCCGGTCATCTCGGTCAGATCCCGGAAGTGACGTCCGGTGAGCGCGACGACCATGAACGACGCCCCGTCACCACTGACGAAGGCCTGGCCGTACTGCCCGTAGATCGAGTTGCCGAGGCGCTGACGCGAGACGCCGTTGACCATCACCTCGGTCAGGAAGCCGAGGTTGCCCGCGGTGGCGAGCGCGACGTTCTCCAGCGCAATGCCGATGCGCTGCCCCTCTCCGGTGGCGTCGCGGTGGCGCAGGGCCGCGATCACCGCGAGCGCCACGTACAGCCCGCAGGTGACGTCCCAGGCCGGCAGGACGTGGTTCACGGGCTCCGTCAGCCCGGGTGGCCCCGTCACCGCGGGAAAGCCGAGTCCGGCGTTGACGGTGTAGTCGACGCCGGTGCCGCCGTCGACCCGGCCCGACACCTCGACGTGGATGAGGTCGGGGCGCAGCGCCACCAGGCCGTCGTACGAATGCCATTGCCGCCCAGCCGCATTCGTGATCAGTACACCGGAGTCGACGACGAGGCGGGTGATCAGCTCCTGGCCGTCGGCGGAGCGCCCGTCCAACGCCGCCGACAGCTTGCCCTTGTTCAGCCCGGCCCAGTAGATGCTCTCGCCGTCGGCCGTCACGGGCCACCGGTGATAGTCGGCGGCGCCGCCCACCGGGTCGACGCGGATCACCTCGGCACCCAGTTGGGCCAGCGTCATCCCGGCGAGCGGGACGGCGACGAAACTGGAGATCTCGACGATCCGCACCCCGGCCAACGGCCTGGCGGCGTCACGGTGGTCGGTCACGGTCAGATGAGCTCGATCGCGTCGGCGATGGAGTCGAGCACCCGGCTCGGCCGGAACGGATACTTCTGGATGTCTGCGACGGCCGTCGACCCGGTGAGCACCAGGATGGTCTCCAACCCCGCCTCGATGCCGGCCACGACGTCGGTGTCCATCCGGTCCCCGACCATGAACGTGTTCTCCGAATGCGCCTCGATGCGGTTGAGTGCGCTGCGGAACATCATCGGGTTCGGCTTGCCGACGAAGTAGGGCTCGCGGCCGGTGGCCTTGGTGATGAGCGCCGCGACCGAGCCCGTCGCCGGGGTGGGTCCCTCGGCCGACGGCCCGGTGACGTCGGGATTGGTGGCGATGAAGCGGGCGCCGCCGCCGATCAGCCGGATAGCCTTGGTGATCGCCTCGAACGAATACGTTCGCGTCTCGCCGAGAACCACGAAGTCGGGTCCGGTGTCGGTGAGCGTGTAGCCCACCTCGTGCAAGGCCGTCGTCAGGCCCGCCTCGCCGATCACGTACGCGGACCCGCCGGGCAGCTGGTCGTGCAGGAAGGCGGCAGTCGCCAGCGCCGACGTCCAGATCGCGCCCTCGGGCACTTCGAGGCCGGAGCGCAGCAGTCGGGCCGCGAGATCGCGCGGGGTGAAGATCGAATTGTTGGTCAGCACCAGGAAGGGACGCTTCTTCTCCGCGAGCCGTTGCAGGAACTCGGCGGCACCCGGCAGGGCACGCTCCTCGTGGACGAGGACACCGTCCATGTCGGTGAGCCAGGACTCCGGTGCGGATCGCATCGTCTCAGCGTACGACGACGGTGCTCGGAATCCGCGGCGCCCCGAGCGCGGCCCGGTGCGACGGCGGGCGGCGGCCGTCGACGTCGGTGATGCCGTACCGCGTCGCGAGCTCGGCGCCGATCAGGCTCTGACCGGTCAGGTCGGCGAGCTCCGGGTCGCGCCACAACGCGTCGAGCACGTGACCGGTGAACTCGGGGGTCTCGGCGTGCTCGGCCGTCTTCGCCAGTGCGTCGGGATGGCCGTCGAAGGCGCTGCGGAACTTCTCGGTCAGCAGGATGCCCATCCAGATCGAGACGGTGGACACCCCGGTGCCCTCGAAGTCGACGGCCATGTCGGCGGCCAGCTTGTCGACCCCCGCCTTCTGCGCCCCGTAGGCGGGGCCGTGCATGTAGACCACCGACCCGGGTGACGACGTGAACGCGATCAGCCCGCGGCCGGCGGGCACCATCAGCCGCGCGGCGTGCCACGACGCCACGTAGGCCGACCGCAACCCCACGTCCAGCACGTCCCCCAGCTCGAGGGGCTTCTCCCAGAACGGTTTCCGCGAGGTCAGGTGGTCACTGATCGCGGCGGCGTTGTTGACCAGGAGGTCCAGCGTCCCGCACTCCTCGGCCACCCGCGCGAACAGGGCGGCGACCTGGGCGTCGTCGCGATGGTCGACGGTGACCGGGATTCCGCCGTCGCCGAGGTCCGTCACGGTCCGCCCGGTCAGGTACACCCGCCATCCGGACGACAGCAGCGCGGTGGCGATGCCGCGGCCGGCGCCGCGGCTGGCTCCGGTGACGACGGCGACGGGCGCTCGATCCACTGGCACCACCGGATCAGTCCGGCAGCCGCAGCTCGGGCTTCTCGACCTCTTCGATGTTCACGTCCTTGAAGGTGATGACCCTGACCTGCTTGACGAAGCGGGCCGGACGGTACATGTCCCACACCCACGCGTCGGCCAGTCGCAGCTCGAAGTAGACCTCGCCGTCGGCGTTGCGCGGCACCAGCTCGACGCTGTTGGCGAGGTAGAACCGGCGCTCGGTCTCCACGACGTAACTGAACTGCCCCACGATGTCCTTGTATTCGCGGTACAGCGAGAGCTCCATCTCGGTTTCGTACTTCTCGAGATCTTCGGCACTCATCGGTTCAGTGGTCCTTCGTTCGGTGTGATGTACATCTTTCCTCAGCCCATTTCGACATGCTGCCCGGCCTCCCCAACCGAGACCCGGCGCACGTTGACGAACGAGAACCGGTGCTCGCTGCAGGGCCCCCGCTCGGCCAGCGCCGCGGTGTGGAACGGCGTGCTGTACCCCTTGTGCACCGCGAAGCCGTACCCGGGATGCGTCGACTCCATCTGCACCATCAGCCGGTCACGACTGACCTTGGCGAGCACGCTGGCCGCGGCGATGCACGCCGCCGCGGCGTCACCGCCCACCACCGGCAGAGACGGCATCGGCAACCCCGGCACGCGAAAGCCGTCGCTCAGAACGTAACCCGGCCGCAGCGACAGCCCCGCGACGGCCCGACGCATGCCCTCGATGTTGGCGACGTGCACCCCGCGCAGGTCGACTTCCGTCGACGGGATGAACACCACGTGATAGGCCAGCGCGTAACGCCGGATCAACGGGAAGAGCCGCTCCCGCTCGCGCTCGTTGAGCTTCTTGGAGTCGTCGAGCGCCGCCAGGCTCTCCAACCGGTTGGGTCCCAGCACGCAGGCCGCGACGACGAGCGGCCCCGCACAGGCACCCCGGCCCACCTCGTCGACGCCGGCAACCGGGCCCAACCCGCCCCGGTAGAGCGCGGATTCGATCGTGCGCAGGCCCGCGGACCTGCGGATGACGGCTCGAGGCGGCCAGGTCGCCGGCAAGAGGTCTCCTACTGCGTGGTCTGCGGGTTGACGGCCGAGACGCTGCCCCAGCGACCAGGCGGCCAGGCGATGAAGCGGGCCTTGCCGATCACGTTGTCGACCGGAACCGTGCCCGCCATGGGGTCGCCGGTGCACAGCAGACCCTTCTGGGCGTCGGCAGGCAGGTTGGTGCAGTGCGCCCGGGAGTCGGCAGAGTGCGTGCGGTTGTCGCCCATCACCCACAACCGGTTCTCCGGCACCTTCACGGGACCGAACTCGTTGCCGAGGCACGGATAGATCTGCGGGTCGGCCATCATCGTGTTGACGTCCAGGTACGGCTCGACGAGCTTCTTGCCGTCGACCGTCAGCCCGGTGGCCGCCCGGCACTCCACCGTCTGGCCTCCGACCGCGATCACGCGCTTGACGAGGTCGTTCTCGTCGGGCGGCACGAAGCCGACGAACGACAACACGTTCTGCAGGTAGCGAATCGGGGTGCTGTCGGAGCGGATCGACTTGTAGCCGATGTTCCACGCCGGCGGACCCTTGAAGACGATGACGTCGCCCGGCTCCGGCGTCGAGAAGTCGTAGGTGACCTTGTCGACCATGATGCGATCGCCGACGCAACCGGCGCAGCCGTGCAGCGTCGGCTCCATCGACTCCGACGGAATCAGGTACGGCCGGGCGATGAACGTCAGCATCACGTAGTACAGGACCAGCGCGATGCTCAGAAGAATGGCGGCTTCGCGGACGGCACCGCGCTTCTTCTTGGGCGGATCCTCGTCGACGTCTTCTCGAAGGTCCTCGTCTGCGGCATCGGGAGCGTCAGCGGATCCGGTCACGCCCTCAGAGTAGTCAGCACGCCGCTCGGCGCCGCGCTGCTCGGGGTCCAACCGTCACACCCGTCCGGGCGCGCCGCCGGCGACGATCAGCGCTTTTCCTTGATCTTGGCCTTCTTGCCACGGAGTTCGCGCAGGTAGTACAGCTTGGCGCGACGCACGTCACCGCGGGTGACGACGTCGATGTGGTCGATGTTGGGCGAATGCAGCGGGAAGGTGCGCTCGACGCCGACGCCGTAGCTCTCCTTGCGCACGGTGAAGGTCTCACGGACCCCGCCGCCCTGCCGACGCAGCACGACGCCCTTGAAGACCTGGACGCGCTCCTTGGAACCCTCGATGACCTTCACGTGAACGTTCACGGTGTCGCCAGGACCAAAGGCTGGGATGTCGTCGCGGAGCGACGGCTGGTCGATGAAGTCCAGGGTGTTCATCGGTGACACTTCCTCGTGGTTTTGCGATCGTGTGATCGTGTTCTCGGTTGCGGCCGTGGGCATCACGTCTTCGTGCGACGTGTCACCGGACCGAGGTCTTCGCGCTTCTCGCACCAGCTTGGGGACGACTGATCCCCGCCGTGCGTAGGCAACTGCTCGATTGTGCCAGATGGGCGGCGTACCGACGAAATCGTGACCCGCGGAACCACCGCCGCGTGACCCCGGGCGACGCCGGCTGCGGGCGCGGCCTGGGCCGCCAGCGGTTAAGGTACCCGGCAAGGCAACGCGCCCGAACACCGGCGCGGGCGTCCCGATCCACCTCATTCGCTCAGGGAGGACCATGTTCCGGCGGCCGTCGAAGCTGCTGATGGTCACCGCCTTCACGGCTACGGCGGTAACCGTCGCCTCGGGGTGTGAGGCCAGGGTCTACGGCGCCCAACCCACACCCGCCACGCCCGCGCTGACCGTGGTCGCACCGCTGGGCAGCATGGCGCCGCTGCCGGAACCGCCACCCGACCAGCCGTCGGCCGCCTTCACCGGTCTGGAGGCGCGCGAACGCCAGGCGACGGCCGAGGCCGCCGACGACGGGGCCGACATCACCGCCCTGGTCCTGGACCGCAACACCGGCCAGATGGTGTCCAACGGAAACTCGACCACGATGGCGATCGCGTCGGTGGTCAAGCTGTTCATCGCCGACGACCTGCTGCTACAGGTGTCCAAGGGTCAGACCGAACTCTCCCCCGAAGACCACGTGAACTTCGACCGCATGTTGCGGCAGTCCGACGACAGCGCCGCGGAGGTGTTCTGGAATCGCGGCGGAGGCGACGCGATCGTCACCCGCGTCGCGGCCCGCTACGGGCTGACCTCGACCCGGCCGCCGAACGACGGACGGTGGTGGAACACCATCAGCACCGCGGCAGACCTGGTGAGGTACTACGACATGATGATGTCGGGCTCCGGCGGGCTGCCGCCCGAGCAGGCCAGCGTCATCCTGGCCAACCTGGCGCAATCGGCGCCGATGGCGCTGGACGGCACCCAGCCGGGTGGTGTGTATCCCCAGCGGTTCGGCATCCCCGACGGGCTGTTCGCCGAACCCGTAGCGGTCAAGCAGGGCTGGATGTGTTGCATCGGCTCGGATTGGATGCACCTGTCCACCGGCGTGATCGGGCCCGACCGCCGCTATGTCATGGTGATCGGTTCGATGCAGGCCGCCAGCTCGACCGCCGCTCGCGACACGATTACCCAGGCGGTCAAGACGATGTTCCCCGACGGCCGCATCTAGGCCCAGCTAGTCGGCCAGCAAATCCGGCCTGCGCTCGCGAGTGCGCTGCAGCGCCTGCTCACGACGCCACGCGGCGACCTTGCCGTGGTCACCGGACAGCAGCACGGGCGGGACCTCGAGCCCACGCCAGCTCGCCGGCCTGGTGTAGCTGGGCCCCTCCAGCAGGCCGTCGGAGTGCGAATCGTCCTGGTGCGACGCGGGATTGCCGAGGACGTCCGGGAGTAGCCGGACGACGGCCTCGATCATCACCAGCGTCGCCGACTCCCCACCGGTCAACACGTAGTCGCCGATGGACACCTCTTCGACGCGCATCCGACGCGCCGCGTCGTCGACGACGCGCTGGTCGATGCCCTCGTATCGGCCGCACGCGAACACCAGATGCCCTTCGGTGCTCCACCGTTGCGCATCGGCCTGACGGAAGGGTCGGCCCGCCGGAGTCGGTACGACGAGAAGCGTGTCGGCAGTGCAGACGTCGTCGAGTGCCTCACCCCATACGGGGGCCTTCATGACCATGCCGGGGCCGCCACCGTACGGGGAGTCGTCCACCGAGTGGTGCACGTCGTGGGTCCAGCGCCGGAGGTCGTGCACGGCGATCTCGAGGATGCCGTTGTCGATTGCCTTGCCCGGCAACGACTGTCGCAGCGGATCGAGATAGTCGGGAAAGATGGTCAGGACGTCAACACGCATGGCGACGCACTAGATCGAGTCCAGGTCCAGCAGGCCCTCGGGCGGGTCGATCTCGACGAGTCCGTCGTCCAGGGACACCGACGTCACGATGGCACCGACGAACGGGACCAGGATCTCCGGGCCGTCGCCCTCGCTGGGGCGCACGGCCAGGATCTCCCCCGCCGCGGTGTGCAGCACCTCGGCCACGACGCCCACGTCGAGGCCGGCGGTGGTGCGCACCCGCAAGCCCTCGAGTTGATGGTCGTAGAACTCGTCGGGATCCTCGATGTCGGGCAGGTCGGCCGCGTCGACGATGAACAGGCTCCCGCGCAACGCATCGGCCGCGTCACGGCTCGAGACGCCCTCGAGTCGCACCAGTAGTCGCCCGCTGTGTTCCCGCATCGAATCGACGACGAGCCGTCTCTCGGTCTTGTCCCGCGCCCTGGCGCGCAGCGCGTTGCCGGGCGCGAAGCGGTCGTACGGATCGTCGGTGCGGACGTCGACCACGACCTCGCCGCCGATTCCGTGCGCCTTGACGACACGTCCGACGACGAGGTCCATGATCGAATCGCCTACTGGGCTTCTATTGATCCGTGTCCACGACGTCGACGCGGATGCCCCGACCACCGATGCCGGCGACCAACGTACGCAGCGCCGTGGCGGTGCGGCCACCGCGGCCGATCACCTTGCCGAGGTCGTCGGGATGCACGTGCACCTCGACGGTGCGCCCCCGGCGATTGGTCACCATGTCGACCCGGACGTCATCGGGGTTGTCGACGATGCCACGCACCAGGTGCTCGACGGCGTCGACGACGACGGTGCTCATTCGGCAGCGGCGTCGGAGGCTGCGGCCTCGGCGGGCGCCTCGGCGGCCTCGTCAGCCGCGGCGGCGTCGTCGGCCTTCTTGGCGGGCGCCTTCTTCTTCTTGGAGGTCGTCGCGTCACCCGTGGGGGCGTCGTCGGCGGCGGCCAGAGCGGCGTTGAACAGGTCGAGCTTGCTGACCTTGGGCTCCTTGACCCGCAGGGTGCCCTCGGCGCCCGGCAGACCCTTGAACTTCTGCCAGTCACCGGTGATCTTCAGCAGCGCGAGGACGGGCTCGGTGGGCTGCGCGCCCACGCTCAACCAGTACTGCGCACGCTCCGAGTCGATCTCGATGAAGCTGGGGTCTTCCTTCGGGTGGTACTTGCCGATGACCTCGATGGCGCGGCCGTCGCGGCGGTTCCGCGCGTCGGCGACGGAGATGCGGTACTGGGGATTGCGAATCTTGCCGAAGCGGGCGAGCTTGATCTTGACAGCCATGGTGAAACGAATTCTCCTGTGATTGCCACGCTTGCAATTCAGCGACTCGGGCGGATTGCCCGGTCCGGTTTTGCCTTGCGTGTGTGACCGACGGGCAGCGCATCGAGCGAGTGACAGATGCCAGATCTCGCGTCGAACCGGGGTCGCCCGTCAGACAGCCGCCCATTGTGCCAGACCACGCCCCATCGGCGGAAATCGCCTCAGACGATCCGGTCGAAGCACTTCGTCTCGACCCGCCGCGTCATCCGCCACCCGTCGGCCGTGCGAACGAACTCGTCGTCGTACCAGAGCCCGCAGAACAGGATCTGACCGTCGTCGGAGAGCTTCATCGGGTTGAAGCACAGGATCCGCGACGAGGCCGTGTCCCCCGAGACCCGGACGTCGAAGTTGCCGATCAGATGCGAGTACGCCGGGAAGTTCGGCAGCACCTCCGACAGCCACTTCTTCACGTCCGGGAAGGTGCCGTCGATCCCGCCCATGGCGCGGTAGTCCACGTAGGCGTCCGGGGTGAACACCAGATCCAGGTCGTCGAACCGGCGCGTGTCGATCGCCGTCGAGTAGTCGACGAGGAGCTGTTGGATTTCGAGGCGGTCGGAGATCTCTTCCAGACTCAGCATGGGTTCGATTGAACACCTCGACCCAGCCGAGTAGGACGGTTTAGGCTTGCGGACCCTCCGACGGCGGCCAGTGCTCGCCCGGCGACACGTCGCCCGGCTCGGTGTGGTCACCCCGCGACAGCGGCACCCACTGCTCGCTGGGGGCGGGCTGCATCGACGACGGGAAGTCGCGGAGCTTGCCCGAGGGCTTGGCGTCCCACGCCTCGAACGTCAGCGGCGTCTCGAGCCAGCTCTCCAACAAGAGGTAGCACGCCTCCAACGAATCGAGGTGGCTGCGCTCCCAGCCGTGGCTGCCGTCCAAGCCGAAGGCGACCAGGGCCGCCCTGGTGTTGGCACCCGCCTCGATCGCCGCCGCCGCGTCCGACCGATAGAACCGAAAGATGTCCCGCGCGTGGGCGATTCCCTTGTCCTTGGCCAGGCGGAGCAGATTGCGCGTCAGGTGGTAGTCGAAGGGCCCGTGCAGGTCGGCCATTGGGATGGTGACGCCGTGCTCGAGTGAATGCTGACCGGGCGCGCACACGGCGTTGTCGACCGACACCAGCTCGGCGACGTCCGGCGGCAGCCCGCTGCTGGCGCCGTGGCCGACCTCCTCGGTGATGGTGATCATGATCGTGGTGCGGTGCGGCAGCACGACCTCGTCGGCCATTACCTTCTTCGCCAGCGCCAGGGCGACGGCCACGCCCGCCTTGCCGTCCAGGTGACGCGAGACGATGAAGCCGTCCTCGGTGAGCTCGGGGCTGGTGATGAAGGCGACGAAGTCGCCGACGTTGAGCCCGATGCGCACCAGGTCCTCGCGGGTCGACACGTTGCGGTCGACGCGGACCTCCACGTGCTCCCAGTCGGTGGGCTGGGTGTCGATCTCGTCGCCGTAGGCGTGCCCAGATGCCTTGAGCGGCATCACCGTACCGGTGATGAAGTCGTCGCTGTCGTCGGTGAAGATGCGCACCCGGGCGCCGGCGGCGAAGCGCGCGGAGAAGGTGCCGACCGGAATCAGCTCGAGGCGCCCGTTGTCCTTCAGGTCGCGGACCATGCAGCCGATGGTGTCGGCGTGGACGACGATCGCCCGGTCGGTGGTGGCCGACGCGCCGGGCAGTTCGGCGGTCAGCGCACCGCGGCGCGTCAACGTGAACGGCACGCCGAGCTCGTCGAGAATGCCACCGATCAACTGCATCACCGCGTCAGTGCGTCCCGACGGGCTGGGAGTCTGCAGCAGGGCGAGCAGCGTGTCGACCATCCAACTGCGGTCGTCGGCGCTCATCCGTGCGGCGGTGGTGGTCGCGAGGTCAGTCAAGGCGGCCCTTTCGGGTTCGTGTGTGGTGCAGTGTCCGGGCCGCAGCCTAGCGAGCGTCAGTCCCGCCCGTCATGTTCGGGCACGGGGGTGGGCTGCCACGCCCACGGTGTCGCCGCCGTCCGGGGGAAGAGCAGATCCACGAACGCCTGTGCCGTCGGCCGGGGTTCGTGGTTGGCCAGCCCGGGGCGCTCGTTGGCTTCGATGAAGACGTACTCCTCACCCTCGACGGACGGCACGATCAGGTCGATGCCCGTGACCGGGATGCCGATCGCGTCGGCCGCGTCGACGGCGACCTTCGCGAGCACCGGGTTCAGGTCGTCGGTCACGTCGCGGATGGTGCCACCGGTGTGCAGGTTGGCCGTGCGCCGCACCGTCAGCCGCTCGTTGAGCGGCAGCACGTCGTCGAGGTCCCAGCCCGCCTCGCGCACCGTGTCGACGGTGAGGTCGTCGACCGGGATCACCGACTCGCCGTGGGTGGCGGCCGACCGGCGGCGGCTCTGCGCCTCGACGAGGTGGCGGATGGTGTGATCGCCACTGCCGACGACCTCCGGCGGACGACGCAGTGCCGCGGCAATCACCTTGCCGTTGATGACGACGATGCGCAGATCCTCACCGGGACAAAGCTCTTCGAGCAGGACGTCGGGGCAATGCTCGGCGGCCAGCGTGACCGCGCGGTCCAAGTCCTCGGGCCGCGTCACCCCGACGGTGATGCCCGCCCCTTGCTCACCGCGGACCGGCTTCACCACCACCGAGCCCACTTCCCGGAGGAACTCGTGGTCCTCGTCGGTGAGGGTCGCCGAATGCCCGCGGGGCACCCTGATGCCCGCCTCGGCGACCACGCGCCGGGCCACGCGCTTGTCGTCGCACCGGCTCATGGCGACGGCATTGGTGAGTTCGGACAACGACTCCCGGGTGACCACGCTGGTGCCGCCGTGGGTCAGTTTGAGATAGCCGCCCTTGGCGTCGAGCACCTGGACGGCGATGCCCCGCAGGATGGCCTCGTCGGCGATGATCCGGGCGTACGGGTTGAGCTGCGACAGCTCCTCTTCGGATTTGGCTGGGGCGAAGAGCTTTTCGTTGATGGCGTTCTTGCGCTTGACGCCAAGGACGGGCACCCGCACGAAGCCCATCCGTTCGTAGAGCGCGATCGCGCCCTCGTTGTCGTGGAGCACCGACAGGTCCATCTGGCGGCGTCCACGTCTGATGAACTCCTCGATGAGCGACCGGACGAGCAGTCCCCCGACTCCCGGCCGGGACAGCGTCGGGTCGACGGCGAGGCACCACAGGCTGGAGCCGTTCTCCTCGTCGCCGAACAGCTGGAAGTGGTCGATGCCCGTGACGGTCCCCACGACCGCGCCGGTGTCGTCGTCGGTGACGACCAGATACACCATGTGCGGTTCGTCCTGGCTGTTCTTCCACATGAGGTCCACGTCGGCGGGAACCATGCGGCACTGCAAATAGATCTGGTTGATCGCGGCGCAGTCGTCGATCGACGCCACCGCGCGTACGGACAACCCGGGGACCGGCGCGGGCTCGTAGTCCAGCGGCGTGGTCAGGTCGACCCGGTAGGTGAAGCTCGGATCGATGAAGAACTCCTGCGGATGCAGCGCCACGAAGACGTGCGGGGCGTCGAGGTACATCCCGATGTCGCGCCGCCCGCTGGCCTCGGCCCGCAGGGCGGTGCCGAATTGCTCGGGGTCGTCGCACGTCTGCCCGAAGACCAGCCGACCCCAGCCCAGGTCTTGGACGACGGTGCTCATGGTCACTTGACCCCGTCGACGTGGCGGGCCAGCCAGAGCTCGAGCAAGCCGATCTGCCACAACGGATTTCCCCGCAGTGGCGTGAGGTTCCCGTTGGGGTCGGCGAGCAGTTCGTCGACCGCGGCGGGCGCGAAGAGACCGCGGTCGCGGGCGGCGGAGCTCGTGAGAGCGTCCTTCACCAGGTCGAGATACGGCCCCTGAAGGTGCTTGAGGGCGGGCACCGGAAAGTACCCCTTCGGCCGGTCGATGACCTCGTGCGGAATCACCTTGCGGGCGGCCTCCTTCAGGACGCCCTTGCCGTCGTAGGCGGTCTTGAGCTCCGGCGGACAGGTCGCCGCGAGCTCGACGAGCTCGTGGTCGAGGAACGGCACCCGGCCCTCCAGGCCCCACGCCATGGTCATGTTGTCGACGCGCTTGACGGGGTCGTCGACGAGCATCACCGTGGTGTCCAGTCGCAGCGCCCGGTCGGTCGCAGTGGCGGCGCCGGGGTGGGCGAAGTGCTCGCGGACGAACTCACCGGCGACGTCGGCGTCGAGGCGCCACGCGGGGGCCAACAGCGTGTCGAGGCCGGCGTGGTCGCGGTCGAAGAACGCCGTGCGGTAGCGACCGAGTGCGTCCTCGACGTCGTCGTCGGCGGCGTGCGCCATCGGCGGGTACCAGTGGTAGCCCGCGAAGATCTCGTCGGCGCCCTGTCCGGACTGCACGACCTTGACGTGCTTGCTGACCTCCTGGGACAGCAGATAGAACGCGACGCAGTCGTGGCTCATCATCGGCTCGCTCATGGCGCCGATGGTGTCGGTCAGGGCGGGCAACATGCGGGCGGTGTCGATGCGGATCTGGTGGTGGTCGGTGCCGTAGTGCCGGGCGATGACGTCGGAGTACTTGAACTCGTCGCCCTCCTCGCCGCCCGCGGCTTCGAAGCCGATGGAGAACGTCGCCAGCCCATGCTGGCCCGCCTCGGCGAGGAGCCCGACGATCAGGCTGGAGTCCAAACCACCGGACAGCAGGCACCCCACGGGGACGTCCGCGACGAGGCGGCGTTCGACCGCCGTGCGAAGGGAGCCGAGGATCGCGTCCTGCCAGTCGGCCTCCGACCAGTCGGCGCGTTCGGCGGACCGCTCGAACACCGGCTCCCAGTAGGTGTGCGTGGTCCTGGCGCCGTCGGGCTCGATGCGCATGATCGTGCCCGGCTCCAGCTTGCGGACGCCCTTGAGGATCGTGCGCGGTGCGGGCACGACCGAGTGAAAGCTCAGGTAGTGGTTCAGCGCCACCGGATCCAGGTCGGTGTCCACCCCGCCGGCGGCCACCAGGGCGGGCAGCGACGACGCGAAGCGGAGGGCGCCGGTGCCGCCGCCCTCGTCGACCTCGCACCAGTAGAGGGGCTTGACGCCGAGCCGATCCCGGGCCAGCACGACCCGTCCGGTGGTCGTCTCGGCCACCGCGAAGGCGAACATTCCCTTGAGGTGGTCGACGACGCGCTCACCCCACTCGCGATAACCCTTGAGGATCACCTCGGTGTCGCTGTGGGAGAAGAAGCGGTAGCCCTTGCCGAGGAGCTCGCGCCTGAGCTCGGGATAGTTGTAGATGCAGCCGTTGAACGCGACGGTGAGACCGAGTTCCGGATCGTGCATGGGCTGGTGGCCGCTGGTGGACAGGTCGATGATCGCCAGCCGCCGATGGCCGAACGCGACCCCGCCGCTGGACCAGGCTCCGCCGCCGTCGGGACCGCGAGGAACCATGCAGTCCGTCATCGCGCCGATGGCTGCGAGATCGGCCGCGCGGCCTCTGGCTATTTCGCCGGCTATGCCACAAATGGTGATCGACTCCTCGGGTGTGCAATCGGGCGTTCGGGGGTAATCGAGCGCCCCCGGTGTAGCCGGATTACGCCTCCGTCAAACCCCCCGGTGGCGCGGCTCACCCTCGCGCCGGACAGTAGGCTGAGCAGCCATGGCTCGGCTCCTCGGCGCCCTCGCGATCACCATCGCGGCGCTACTCCCCACGTCAACGGTGCTCGCCACCCCCAATGCGGCGGCCGACGTCGACGTCGCCCCCGCCGGGGCGGCCCAGATTCCGGCCGGACCCGCGCCTGCGTGGATCGTCGCCGACCTCGACTCCGGCCGAATCCTCGCCGGCCACGACCAGTACGTCACCCATCCGCCCGCAAGCACGATCAAGGTGTTGCTGGCGCTCGTCGTCCTCGAGGAGCTGCCGCTCGACGCCACGGTGGTCGCCACCCAGGCCGACGCCACGGCAGAGTGCAACTGCGTCGGCGTGACTGCCGGACACGTCTACACCACTCAGGAGCTGCTCGACGGACTGCTGCTGGTGTCGGGCAACGACGCCGCCAACACCCTGGCCCACATGCTCGGCGGCACCGACGTCGCCGTGGCCAAGATGAACGCCAAGGCACTGCAACTCGGCGCCACCGGCACCCGCGCCGGTTCGCCTTCCGGCCTGGACGGCCCCGGCATCGACGGCTATACGACACCGCACGACCTGGCCGTCGTCTTCCGTGCCGCACTGGACAACCCGGTGTTCACCGCGATCACCTCCTCGCCCACCGCCACGTTCCCGGGCGCGGACGGGCCCGTGACGCTCTACAACCAGGACGAGCTGCTGGGCCGATACCCGGGCATGCTCGGCGGCAAGACCGGTTTCACCGATCCCGCCCGCAAGACCTTCGTCGGCGCCGCCGAGCGCAACGGTCGGCGCCTGGTCGTCGCGATGATGTACGGGCTGGTCGTCGAGGGTGGACCGACGTACTGGGATCAGGCCACCGGTCTGCTCGACTGGGGCTTCGCGCAGGACGGGTCGGCGGGGATCGGCACGCTGTAGGACCCGCCCCTGGCTCGAGCTCCTGTCGTCGAACCCGCTAGACGAAAGCGATGTCAGACCCCGCACCTACCATCGAACACATGAGCGAACGGGGCGCGTCGGCGGCGTTGCTGCAGCGGATGTGCTCCGCCGCGAGGGCCGAGGCGTGCGCCGCTGCCGAACGACTCGTCGCCATCGGTGAGCTGGTGTCGCTGCGGCTGGCCGAGGACGCGGGCGCCACCGACCTGTGGGTCGTCGACGCCACCGACGCGGTGACGCTGGACGTCGCCGCCGCACTGGGCATCAGCCGCGACCTGGCCGCCAGCCACGTCCGCTACGCCCACGCCCTGCGGTTCTGCCTACCCCGACTCGGGCGAGCGTTCATCGCCGGCGACATAGACGAGACCACCTTCCGGGCCTGCGTGTTCCGGACCGGGCTCATCGTCGACGACGACACCCTGGCCGCAGTGGACGCCGAACTCGCAATCAGCGCCCCGCGCTGGGGATCGTGCAACCGCTCCCAGCTCGCCGCCCGCGTCGACCGGGTGATCGCGACGGTCGACCTCGACGCCGTCCGGCGGCGCCGTGACCGCCTCGCCGGACGCGACGTGGTCGTCGGCGACGTGGACAACGGGCTGGCCGAGATCCACGCCACCGTCACCGCACCCGAGGGGCACGCCTTCGCCGACCGCCTCACTGCGTTGGCCAACACGGTGTGTGAGGCCGACGGCCGCGCCATGGCCGAACGTCGAGCCGACGCCGTCGGGGCGCTCACCGCCGGCGCGGACCGCCTGGGCTGCCGCTGCGGACAGGCCGACTGCCCAGCGGCCGGCGCGGTGGCCAGCGCCGTGGTGATCCACGTGATCGCCGAGCAGGCCACCGTCGACGGCACCGGCGTCGCGCCGGCGGCGATGATCGGGTTCGAGGGGTTGATCCCACCGGAGATGGTCACCGAACTGGCCAAGGCCGCCCGGCTTCGCCCACTGGCGCACCCGCTCGACGCCGCTCCGGAGTGCGGCTACGTGCCCTCGCAGGGGTTGGCGGACTACCTGCGGTGCCGGGACCTGACGTGCCGCTTCCCCGGCTGCAACGCCCCGGCCACCCGGTCCGACCTCGACCACGCGATCCCCCATGGTCGCGGCGGGCCGACCCAGGCGTCGAACCTGAAGTGCCTGTGCCGATTTCACCATCTCGTCAAGACGTTCTGGGGCTGGTCCGACGAACAACTCGTCGACGGCACGGTCATCTGGACCTCACCGGCCGGGGACCGGTACGTCACCCACCCCGGCAGCGCAATCGTCTTCCCGTCGCTATGCGCCCCCACCGCCCCAATCGTCCTCGACGCCCACAACGAGGTACGCGACCAGTCCGACCGCACGGCGAAGATGCCGCGCCGCCGGCGCACCCGCGCGCACCAACGCGCCCATCACATCGCCGCCGAACGGCGCGCCAACCACCGCCTACGCACCACCACACCCACACCCGCCGCCGAACACGCCCTCGACGGCGACCCGAGCCCACCACCCTTCTGATACCCGACGGAGACCTGATCGCGCGCTGGGCGAGTCCTGGGCTGCCTACGCTCGCGGTGTGCGACGACTGTTGACGGCGACGGTCCTCGCCATGGTGGCGGTGTTGACGGCGCCTGTCGCCGCCGCACTTCCGGACGGCGCCCCCGCGGGGGCGGTCGCGGCCCCGCCCGACGGTCCAGCTCAGGCCTGGCTCGTCGCCGACCTCGACAGCGGGAAGGTGCTCGGCAGCCGGGATCCCGGTGTGCCCCGGGCGCCCGCGAGCACCATCAAGCCGCTGTTGGCGATGGTGGTGCTGGACCACCTCAACCCGAACTCCTTCGCGCGGGCCAACCAGAGCCACACCAAGGTGGAGTGTTCGTGTGTGGGGTTGGTGCCGGGTCAGGCCTACACCACGACCCAGCTGCTCGCGGGCCTGCTGATGGTGTCGGGCAACGACGCCGCGAACATGCTCGCCGACATGTTGGGCGGCCAGCGGGCGGCCGTGGCCGCGATGAATGCCAAGGCGCGGGCACTCGGAGCGAAGAGCACTCGCGCATCGTCGCCGTCCGGACTCGACGGTCCGGGTTGGGAAACCCTGACCACCCCTTATGATTTGGCGTTGATCTACCGCCAGGCGTTGACCTACCCGCTGATCGCCCAGATCTTCCGGTCCCCCACGGCAGCCTTTCCCGGCAAGACGCTGACGGCGCAGAACGAACTGCTGACGCGCTACCCGGGCGACTTCGCAGGCAAGACGGGCTACACGGACCTCGCGCGCAAGACGCTCGTCACCGCCGCCCAACGCAATGGGCGGCGCCTGCTGGTGGTGCTGATGTACGGATCCGGCGATCTGTACGGACAGGCCGTCGGGCTGTTCGACTGGGGTTTCAGCCAGCCGGCCTGAGCCCCGACGTCAGTGGCAGTGCACGTGCTGGGACGCCGTGCCCGCGCTGACCGGGTCCTCCGGCAGTTCCGGCCTCACCCGGTCGACGAGTGCGCCCGCCGAGTGCACGGTCTTGCCACCGACCAGGGTCAGCTCGGCGTGCTGCTCGAGCAACCCGGTCGGCGACTGCTCGTGGTGGTAGAGATCGTCAGACCACACCACCAGGTCGGCCAGCATGCCGACCGCGATCCGACCCCGGTCGTTCTCGAGGTGCCAGGCGCGGGCACCGTGCACGGTGTACGCCTCCAGAGCCCGATCGAAGCCGACACGTTCGGCGGGCGTCCACGAGTCCGATCCGTCGAGCGCGGCCCGGGTGGCAGCCGAGTAGACGCCGACCAGCGGATCCATCTCGCCGACCTGCCAGTCACTCGAAAAGGCCACCGTCGCACCGGAATCGAGGAGGCTGCGGAACCGCCAGGCCCGGCTCCAGCGTTCCTCGCCCACGTTGTCCATCCAGGTGCCGGCGACCAGGTCTGGCGAACAGTGCCGAGGCTGCACGGCGGCGGTCACGCCCAGCGCCCGGAAGCGCGGCAGGTCGTCGGGATGCAGGCACTCGACGTGGACGATGCCGTGTCGGCGATCGAGCGTTCCGTTGACGCGGGCGGCCTGCTCGATCGCGTCGAGCGTCAGCCGGATGCCCGCATCACCGGTGGCGTGGGTGTGGGTCTGGAAGCCCATCCGGTCGAGTTCGCCGAGCACGCCGACCAATTCGCGCCCGGGGTAACTGGGCCGCCCACGCGCGCCCGGCCGATTGGCGTAGTCGTCGAGCATGAGCGCCGTGTGGGGCTCGATCACGTCGTCGGCGTAGAGCTTCACCGGGCCGAGCCGCAGCATCGGGTCGGCACCGGCACCGTCGACGGCGTCCCGAAGGCGCTGACGGAAGCCGCCGTCGGCACCCACCGGATGGAACAGTGCCGCGATCACCCGGGAGGTCAGGACGCCCTCGGCCAACGCGCGCTCGAACAGCGGCAGTTCCGCAACCGGCACCTGGGGTTCGACCACGGTGGTGATCCCCAGCGCGGTGGCCATGCGCATGCTCGACCGGAGCTTGCGGTACCGGCGGTCCGGCGAGTACATCGGGATGTCAGCCTGAAGGGCGGCCAGGCCCGCCTCCGTCATCGCGCTGGTGTAGAAGTCGGTCACCCAGCCGGTCGGTTCGCCCGACTCGTCGCGCTCGGGGCGGCCCCACGCGACGTCGACGCCGTTCGAGATGCCGAGCACGGCCAGTGCTGCGCAGTTGAGCCAGACCGAGTGCTGGTCGTAGGTGGTGACGAAGATGGGCTTGTCGGTGAGCCCGTCGAGATCGGCGGCATTGGGGCGCCGACCCTCGACGACCGAATACACCGCGTTCTCGGCGCAGATCCACCCGAGATCGGTTCGGCGCGTGGCGAACTCGCCGATGCGTCGGCGCACCTCGGTGAGGTCGTGGGCGCCTTCTAGGGATACCGCGTCCTCGTCGAAGCCGAGCAGCAGGTGGTTGTGGCCGTCGACGATGCCGGGGGTGATCAACCGACCCGGCGCCTCGACGCGGCGAGCGGCGGCCGGCGCGTCCGCGGCGGTCCCGACGTAGCTGATCCGTCCGTCGGTGACGCCGACCGCTTCGGCCCATGGCGCCGCGGCGTCGAACGTGCGAACGCGCGCCCCGGTGAGGAGGAGATCGGTCATCGGTCGCCCTCCTCGTCGTCGACCTCGAGCAGCAACAGATGGGTGCCGGCGCGGCTGCGCAGGTATCCGAAGTAGTACAGGTACCCGGCCGCGACGATGCCGACGGCGATGCCGAGGCTCGGCCACTGGGTGGGATCGAGCAGCCCCATCACGAAGATCGCCGCGATCGCGACGAGCGCGACGACGGGCGGCAGCGGCCAGAGCGGCATCGCGTAGCCGGTCCGGCCCGACGTGCGACGCATGACGATCGCCGACAGTGCGATGAACCCATAGCTGAAGGCCAGCGTCGACCCGGTGGCGTTGAGGAGGAGGTCGACGGGGATCAGGCATCCGGCGACGGCGAACACGCCCATCACGAGGGTCGCCACCCACGGCATCTTGGCGTTCTCCGAGACCCGGGTGAGCGGAGTGGCGATCGCCTGCGGCAGGGCCTGGTCGCGGGCCGCGGCGAACAGCAGTCGGCCGGACTGCAGGGCGATCGCGATGATGGCGTTGACGATCGCCAGCGCGATCGAGACGAAGACGAAGACGGTGACGGCATGCCCGGCCCGCTCGTCGAGGAACGCCTCGACCGGCAGGTCTGCGCTGAACAGATCCCCGAGCGAGCTGGTGCCGAGCAGGATCGCGGCCAGCGGGATGATCTCCGCGAGAATGGTGACGACCGCACTCCACAGCACCGCTCTGGCGATGGTGCGTCGGGCGTTCTTCGTCTCCTCGGCGAAGTACACCGCACCGCCGTAGCCGTTGAACGAGAAGATCCCCTGAGTGACGGCGATGACCAGCCCGGCGATGCCCAGCGGCGCCAGATTGCCGGTGGCGGCGTCGAGGGCCTGCGGGTCGAACAGTGCGGTGATCGGTCGTTCGACGTGCACCAGACCAAGCACCGAGAGCAGCGCGAGCGCCGCCATCTCGATGAACAGGAACGCTCCGGTCACCCAGGCGTTGGTTCGAATGTTCAGGCATGCGGTTCCCGTGGCCAGCACCGTCACGACGACGGCAGTCCACACGGGGTCGAGGCCACCGATCGCGACCCCGAGGTACTCGGCCACCCCGAGGGCGAAGACCGCCACGATCAGGGGCAGTGTGACCAACCCGACGAAGAAGACCGCCACCCCGGCGGAGGGTCCGAGGGTGCGGCTCACCAGCGAGTAGTCGCCGCCGGCGACCGGATGGCGCGAGGCCAACTCGGCGTAGCAAAAGGCGATGAGGATGCTCACCACGCCCGCGATGGCAAAGCCCCAGAACACGCCTGTGCCGTAGGCGCCCAGTGCGGCACCGCCGAGGACGAACACGCTGGAGGCGGGCGAGATGCCCGACAGCGTGATGAGCACGTTGCCGCCCACTCCCAATGACCGGGACAGCGTGCCGTCGTAGGTCGGGGCGCCGGACGGGGGCGTGGTGTCGGCCGCGGTCGGCGGCGTCGCATGGGTCATGTCGTGGTCTCTGATGGTGGGGCCCGGGCATGCCGGAATTCTTTGACGTTGTTGTCGAAGAATGATCCCGAGGTTGGCATGTGATCTCGATTACTGTCAACCCCATGGCCCGACCGCGTAACCAGGGAGCCCGCCGCCAGGCCCTCATCGAGGCCACCTACAGCGCCAGCCAGAAGCACGGGCTGCGCTCGCTGTCGCTGACCGACGTCGCCCTGCAGGCCGGTCTCAGCAGAGGCACGGTGCTCTACTACTACGACGATCTGGACGCACTGCTGGTCGAGGCGCACGCGGCCGGGGTGGAGCGATTCTGCGACCAGCGCGATCGGTTGGTCGGGGCCACCGACGACCCGCGGGCCAAACTCGGCATCGCGATCACGGCGGGCCTTCCGAGCGGCCCCGACGACGCCCTGATGCGAATCCTGTACGAATTCGACGTGCTGGCAGGCAATTCCGCGCTCCACGACGACCTCGTCCAACGGATGTACCTGCGTCAGATGGACACCTACCGCGGGATCTTCGCCGAGGGTCGACGCAGCAGCGCCTTTACCCCGGCCTTGACCGACGACGTCCTCGCCATGAACTTCGTGGCACTGGAGGACGCCTACGGCCTGCACGTCGTCGCGGGCAACGCGCTGGTCACGGTGGAGTCCGCAGAGGCAGCGATGCGCGCGGTCGCGACCCAACTCGGCTGCGCGCCCAGCTAGCCGACCACCACGTCGGCTCGGGTAGGCCCCCACGGCCGCCCACCGTCAACTAAGGTCACCCCAATCTCATCCGCGCGGCTGGTCCGCGCCACGACCAGGGAGCCAACGTGACCGGCCGCCAAGACTTTTCGCTGCTCGTGGCCTTCGGTACCGACATGGGAAACGCCGAGGACGCCGCCATGACGTTCGCCGAGGCCGTCGCAGCCGTCGGCGTGCAGACCGACGCCGTCGAACTCAACCAGGTCGACGCCGCCGATCTGCTGTCGGCCACCCACTTCGTGGTGGTCTGCTCGACGTTCGGCGACGGCGAGTTCCCCGACGACGCGGTGCTGTTCTGGGAAGCCCTCAGCGCCGACGACGCCCCTCGGCTCGAGCACCTGAGCTTCGCGGTGCTGGCCCTCGGCGACCTCTCCTACGAATTCTTCTGCAACGCAGGCAAATTACTCGACAAACGACTCGAGGAACTCGGTGCCACCCGACTGACCGAACGCGTCGACGTCGACGGGGCCTACGAGCAGCCCGCCCGAGGATGGACCACCGACCTGGTGAAGCTCCTGTCACGCACCGGCACCCCGGCGGTGGCCACCGGCGCGACGACGGAACCCGTCGCGCCGCCGCGCGACCGGCACCTCCCCGTCAACGCCCGGTTGACCGCGAATCGGGTGCTGACCGCGCCGGCGTCCGATCGGGAGGTCCGCCACTACGAGATCGACGTGACCGGCTGCGAATTCGACTACACCGCAGGTGATTCCATCGCCGTGCACGCGACGAACGATCCGGAGCTCGTCGACGCGATCCTGGCGCACTATGGCGTCGGCCACGGCCACCCCGTCGCCGACCACGACGCACCGCTCGGCGTCCTGCTGTCCGACCACTTCGAGATCCGCACGCCGTCGCGGGCCCTGCAATCGCTGGTCGCGGCAGACTGGTCGGTCGACGGCAGGGACGTCCTCGACCTGGTCCGGCTGGCCGAACTCGCGGTCGACGAACTGCTGGACACCCTGCGGCCGTTGCAGTGTCGCGACTACTCCATCGCCTCGAGCCCGCTGGTCCACCCCGACCACGTGCACCTGACGGTGGCCACCGTGCGCTACGACTCCGGGGATCGCCGCCACGGCGGGGTGGCCTCGACGTTCCTCGCCGACCGCGGCGACGCACTTCGGATCCACCTACGCCCGAATCACACCTTCCGACTGCCTGCGGACGACGTTCCCGTCGTGATGATCGGCCCCGGCACCGGCGTCGCACCGTTCCGCGCCTTCCTCCAGCAGCGGCGGGCCACCGCGGCCACGGGACGGTCGTGGCTGTTCTTCGGCGACCGTCGCCGCGCCACCGACTTTCTCTACCGTGAGGAGTTGGAGGACTTCGCGGCGTCGGGCACGTTGACCAGACTCGACCTCGCGTTCTCCCGCGACCGGCCAACCGGGCCGAAGGAGTATGTGCAGCAACGCATGTGGGAGAACTCCGCCGTGCTGTTCGGGTGGCTTCAGGACGGCGCCCACGTGTACGTGTGCGGCGACGAGAAGCGGATGGCCAGGGACGTCGACGCGACGTTGCGCGACATCGTGTCTCGCTGCGGCGGGATGGACGCCGACGCGGCGCACGCCTACGTCAACGACCTGGTCAAGACCCACCGCTACGTGCGCGACGTCTACTAGCCGTACACCCGGCCGCGCAGCATCACCAGCGCCGGGTGGCTCAGCACCCCGGGTGACCGAGGGTCCTCGGCGTAGCAGACGAGGTCGGCCGAGGCGCCGTGCTCCAAGGCGGGGCGGCCCAGCCACGCCCTGGCGTCCCAGCACGCCGCGCCGAGTGCAGCCGTCGCACTCATGCCGACGGTCCGGAGCGCGTCGACCTCGTCGGCGATGCGCCCGTGGGCGACCATGCCGCCGGCGTCGGTCCCCGCGAAGATCGGCACCCCGGCGTCGTACGCCGCGCCCACCCGCGCCGGGCACGAGGCGTAGAGGTCGCGCATGTGCTTGGCGTAGGTCGGATACTTCGCCGCCGCCGCGGCGATGTCGGGAAAGTTCTCGATGTTGACCAACGTCGGCACCAACGCGGTGCCGTGCTGCAGCATCAGGGCGATGACGTCGTCGGTGATGCCGGTGCCGTGCTCGATGCAGTCGATGCCGGCGTTTATCAGCCCGGGCAGCGCGTCCTCGCCGAACACGTGCGCGGTCACCCGAGCACCCTCGGCGTGTGCGGCGGCGACGGCCTCGACCAGCACGTCGTCGGACCACAGCGGGGCCAGGTCGCCCACGCTCCGGTCGATCCAGTCCCCCACCAGCTTCACCCAGCCGTCGCCCCACCGCGCCTGCTCGGCGACCATGGCAGGCAACTGCGACTCGTCCTCGACGTCGATCGGCAGGCGCGGAATGTAGCGCTTCGGCCGAGCCAGATGGCGACCCGCCCGGATGATCCGGGGCAGGTCCTCGCGGTCGTCCATGCTGCGGGTGTCCACGGGCGAGCCCGCGTCGCGCAGCAGCAGCGCGCCGGCATCTCGCTCGATCTCGGCCTGGGTGACCGCCTCGTCGAACTCCGTCGGCCCGTCCGAACCCAGCCCGACGTGACAGTGCGCGTCGACGAGACCGGGAACGACCCACCCGCCGTCGAACACCGTCTCGGCGTCGACGACCGGTTCGGCACTCAGGCAACCGTCGACGACCCACCACTCGACGGGTTCGCCGTCGGGCAGCCCGCGACCACGAAAGTGGAGCCGCAAGGCTACTTCTGGCCGGGGAACTTCAGCTTGGACAGGTCGAAGTTGGCCAGCCCCGGCGGCAACTCGTCGAGACCCTTCGGCATGTTGGACAGGTCGGGGAACCCGGCGGGCACGCCACCGGCGCCCAACGGATTGGGTGTCCTCGGCGGAGTGGGCCCCCGGCCCTTCTTCTTGCCCGCCTGCTTGTTCTTGCCCTTGGCGGCCTTGCGCGAGGAACCCTTGCGCGCGAACGGCATTCCCATCTGCCCGGCCATCTGCGACATCATCTTGCGGGCCTCGAAGAACCGGTCGACCAGCGAGTTCACCTCGGCCACCGCGACACCCGACCCGTTGGCGATGCGCAGCCGCCGCGAGGCGTTGATGATCTTCGGGTCGGCCCGCTCGGCGGGGGTCATGCCGCGGATGATGGCCTGCACCCGGTCGAGCTGGGAGTCGTCGACGGCCGCCAGCGCGTCCTTCATCTGCCCGGCGCCGGGCAGCATGCCCAGCAGGTTGCCGATGGGACCCATCTTGCGGATCATCAGCATCTGCTCGAGGAAGTCTTCGAGGGTGAGCTCGCCGGAGCCGATCTTCGCGGCGGCGGCCTCGGCCTTCTCGGCGTCGAAGACCTGCTCGGCCTGCTCGATGAGCGTGAGCACGTCACCCATGCCGAGGATGCGGCTGGCCATCCGGTCGGGGTGGAAGACGTCGAAGTCGTCCAGCTTCTCGCCATCGGAGGCGAACAGAATCGGCACGCCGGTGATCTCGCGGACCGAGAGCGCGGCGCCACCGCGGGCGTCGCCGTCGAGCTTGGTCAGCACCACGCCGGTGAAGCCGACGCCCTCGCGGAAGGCCTCGGCGGTGGTGACGGCGTCCTGGCCGATCATCGAGTCGAGGACGAACAGGACCTCGTCGGGGTTGACCGCGTCCCGGATCGCGGCCGCCTGGTTCATCAACTCCTCGTCGATGCCGAGGCGGCCCGCGGTGTCGACGATCACGACGTCGTAGTGCTTGGCCTTGGCCTCGGCGAGCCCCGCCGCGGCGACGGCCACGGGATCCTCCGGCTTGATTGCCGCGATGTCGGAGCCGCCAGGTGAGACCCCCGGGTTGGGCGCGAACACCTGGACGCCGGCGCGCTCGCCGACGATCTGAAGCTGGTTGACCGCGCCGGGCCGCTGCAGGTCGCAGGCCACCAGCAGCGGCGTGTGGCCCTGACCCTTGAACCACTTGGCGAGCTTGCCCGCCAGGGTCGTCTTGCCGGAACCCTGCAGGCCGGCCAGCATCACGACCGTGGGCGGGGTCTTGGCGTAGGCCAGCTTGCGGGTCTCACCGCCGAGGATGCCGACCAGTTCGTCGTTGACGATCTTGACGACCTGCTGGGCCGGGTTCAGCGCACCCGACACCTCGGCACCCTTGGCGCGGTCCTTGACGCGGGCGATGAAGGCCCGCACGACGGCAAGGGAGACGTCAGCCTCGAGCAGGGCCAGCCGGATCTCGCGCGCGGTGGCGTCGATGTCGGCGTCGGTGAGCCGACCCTTGCCACGGAGGCCGGAGAGGGCCCCGGTCAATCGGTCGGAAAGCGATTCAAACACGTGGTTAGCCTAGCTGGCGGTCCACTAACTGGCCTCCGGCACTGCCTTCGGCGGGGCCGGTGTCGGCAGGACGGCGTAGAGGTCGCGCTCGAGTTCCTTGCGGGCCTCCGACACGTCGCGGGTCACGTCGTCGGTGGCCAGCGCGGGCACCACGATGCCGAAGGCGTCCACGACCGTCGATCCGAGCGTCGTGACCTTCGCCCAGGCGATGTCGACGCCGTCGCGTTCGACGACGGCAGTGAGCCGGGCCAGCAGCCCCGCCCGGTCCGTGCTGCGGATCTGCAGCACGAACTCACCGGGCGACGTGCCGTCGAACCAGAGGATCCGCGGCGGCGCGGGCGCGTTGATCGGCACGGCGTCCGGGATGTCCCCGGCCCTGGTCGTGTTCACCGTGGCACTCTCGCGGTCGCGGCGTTCCAGCGAACCGATCACGTCGAGGTCCCCCGCCAAGGCCAGCACGAACTGTTCGCGCAGCAGCTCGGCGGCCGGTGGCGAGCCGAAGTGCGGTGAGACGACGAAGGTGGTGATCGCGACACCCTCGTGAATGGTGACCGACGCCGAGTGCACGCGCAGCGAGTTCAGCGCCAGCACGCCGGCGGCCTTGGCCAGCAGACCGCGGCGGTCGGGCGCGATCATCACGACGTCGAAGACGTGCGGACTGTCCGACGCCGCCAACTCGACGTGCACGCCGCGGTCGGCGGCCAACGACACATGCCGCGGGTCAATCGGATCCGGCGTGGGTAGCGGCTCCCCCGCCATGACCAGCCGGCAGCGGCGCACCAGATCGCCGATCAGCGACGCCTTCCAGTCCCCCCAGACGCCGGGACCGGTGGCCAGGGAATCGGCCTCGGCAAGCGCGTGCAGCAGCTCGAGGAGCACCGGGTCGCCGTCGAGCGCGTCGACCACCGACGCGATCACCTTGGGGTCTTGCAGGTCGCGACGGGTGGCGGTGTCGGGAAGCAGGAGGTGGTAGCGCACCATCTTGGACAGCAGCGCGACGTCGGACGGCCACAGTCCCAGCCGGGTGCCGATCTGGGTCGCCAGATCGGCACCGATGACGCTGTGGTCGCCGCCGCGGCCCTTGCCGATGTCGTGGGCGAGGGCACCGAGCACCAGCAGATCGGGTCGCGACACCCGGGTGGTGAACGCGCTTGCGCGCGAGACGGTTTCGACGAGGTGCCGGTCGACGGTCCAGATGTGGACGACGTCGCGGGGCGGAAGGTCCCGCACCGCGCCCCATTCGGGGAAGAGCCTGCCCCACAATCCGGTTCGGTCCAAGGCCTCGATCGTGGAGACACTGGCCCCACCCGCGGCGAGCATTACCAGCAGGTCCTTCAGCGCCTGCCGGGGCCACGGGGTACGCAGCTCGGGCGCCGTCTCGGCGAGCCTGGCCAGCGTCGACGACGACATCGGCAGTCCGGTGGTCGCCGAAGCCGCCGCGACGCGCAGGATCAACCCGGGATCACGTTCGGGACGGGCGTCGCGGGCCAGCATGATCTCCCCGCCGTACTCGATGACGCCCTCGTCGACTGGGCGTCGCACGGGCCGACGCAGCACGGCCAAACCGCGGCGCGGCAACGCATTCGACGCGGTCCGGATTCCGGCGTCGACGTAGTAGCTGATGGTGCGGGCGGCGTCGCTGAGCATCCGGGCGAGGTCGAATCGGTCCCCGATGTGCAGGGCGGCGCCGATCTCGTCGGCGTACTGCGCCAGCAGCATCTCCCGGCCCCGACGCGAGACGCGGTGGAGTTCGGTGCGCACGTTGAGAAGTGCGAGGTGCGCGTCGCCCAGCGATCCCGTCGGCGAGGCGAGCGATCGGCTCGGATAGGCGTCGGCGAGTTGCGCGATGGCGAGCGCGTTGAGCAGTTGAACGTCGCGCAGGCCGCCACGTCCGTTCTTCAGGTCCGGTTCGGCGCGGTGGGCGATCTGACCGCTGCGATCCCACCGGGCCCGCGTGTGCGCGACCAGTTCCTCGAACCGCGGCGCGATACCGGTGCGCCACTGCCGACGCGCGCCCCCGACCAACAGTTGCGAGAGGTCGGAGTCGCCGGCGATGTGTCGCGCGTCGAGCATGGCCAGTCCCGCCGAGATGTCCTCGCTGGCGACCTTGAGCGCCTCCGGGACCGTGCGGACGCTGTGGTCGATGTGAATGTTGGCGTCCCACAACGGATACCACAGCAATTCGGCGACCTGGGACACGACGTCGCGAGGCATGTCGTCGTGGACGAGGGTCAGGTCCAGATCCGAGTACGGCAGCAGCTCGCCGCGTCCCAGCCCGCCGGTGGCGACGATGGCGAAGCCGCTGGTGGCCGTGATGCCGATCTCGGCCGCCTTGGTGGTCAGCCAGAATTCGTGCAGATCGAGCAGCGCGTCACGCAGTGCCGCGGAGTCCAGTCGCGCGCCGCCGGTGAGCAGCTGGTCGGCCGCGGTGGCCAGATCCTTCGCCGGACGCGACGATCCCGCCGCAGGCGCCACCCAACGAGGGGCGTCTGCGGCGGGATCTGGTGTCTGCCTGGTCATCTCGGTCCTCCCCGGACTCGCTGTTGGTCATCTGTCAACCACGTGCTTGGTGCGTGTCCGGGAGACGACGCCTAGATCACCGTTCTGGCGTCAAATGGCGTCGGCCCCACGCTCGCCGGTGCGCACTCGCACCACCGTGTCGACGGGGCTGACCCACACCTTGCCGTCGCCGATCTTGCCGGTGCGGGCGGCCTGCACGATGACGTCCACCACCTTGTCGACGGCGGCTTCGTCCACCAGGACCTCGACCCGCACCTTCGGCACGAAGTCCACGGAGTACTCCGCGCCTCGGTACACCTCGGTGTGACCCTTCTGCCTGCCATAGCCCTGCACCTCGCTGACGGTCATCCCGAGGATGCCCGCCTGCTCGAGACCGGTCTTGACGTCCTCCAGAGTGAACGGCTTGACGATCGCAGTGATCAGCTTCATAACTTTCCTATACCTCCAGGCCGGGGTGCTTGCCGATTACCGATCCGCCGCCTACCGACGCGTAGTCGTAGCCGGTTTCCGCGTGCTCGGCTTCGTCGATACCGTTGACCTCGTCTTCTTCACCGAGGCGCAGACCAATCGTGAATTTCAGGATCATCGCCAAGATAGTCGTCACGATGAACGAGTAGGCGAGAACCGCGAACGCACCGACGGCCTGCCGCCACAGTTGGTCCACACCGCCGCCGTAGAACAGTCCCTTGACCGCAGCAGGCGCTTCCGAGGTGGCGAACAGACCGATCAGCAGCGTACCGGTCAAACCACCGACGAGGTGCACACCGACCACGTCGAGCGCGTCGTCGAATCCGAGCTTGAACTTGAGCCCGACGGCCAACGCACAGACGGCTCCACCGATGACGCCAATTGCGAGCGCCCCGAGGACGTTCACCGACGAACAGGACGGCGTGATCGCCACCAAGCCGGCGACGACGCCGGACGCGGCGCCCAGAGACGTCGCATGCCCGTCACGAATCTTCTCGACCAGCAGCCACGACAGCATCGCGGCTGCGGTGGCCACCGTGGTGGTGACGAACGTCGTCGCGGCAATCCCGCCCGAGCTCAGTGCGGAACCGGCGTTGAAGCCGTACCAACCGAACCACAGCAGACCTGCGCCGAGCATCACGAAGGGCAGGTTGTGCGGCCGCATCGGGCTACCGGGCCACCCCTTGCGGCGACCGAGGACGAGGCACAGAGCCAGGCCGGCAGCACCCGAGTTGATGTGGACCGCAGTACCACCGGCGAAGTCGATTGCCTTCAGCTGGTTGGCGATCCAACCGCCGTGATGGACGATGTTGCCAGCGGCATCCTTCGCGTCGAAGTCGAATACCCAGTGTGCAACGGGGAAGTACACGACCGTCACCCACAGACCCGCGAAGAGGAGCCAGGAACCGAACTTCAACCGATCGGCAACGGCGCCCGAGATGAGGGCGACGGTGATGATGGCGAACATCAGCTGGAACATCACGAACACGAGCATCGGGATCGTGCCCAGCAGAGGGATGTTCGTCGCGTCGACCGCTGCAGTTCCCGTGGAGGGGTCTGCGGGCACGGCTGCCGCCGCGTTGCCGGCGATCAAGCCCTTCAACCCGAAGAACTGCGCCGGGTTGCCGACGAAGTGCGCGCTGTCGTTGCCGAAGGCCATCGAGTAGCCGTACAACACCCACAGCACCGTCACGACGCCCATGGCGCTGATGCTCATCATCAGCATGTTCAAGACGCCCTTGGCGCGCACCATGCCGCCGTAGAAGAACGCCAGACCCGGTGTCATCAGCAACACCAAGGCGGAGCTCGCCAGCATCCATGCGGTGTCCCCCGTGTCGGGGACACCCATTATCGGGAAGCCATCCACTCGCAGTTTCCTCCTTCGCCCATGCCACCGGCAGGCACCGTTGACCTAGGCCAAGACAATGCGCACTCGTTGTTTCGCCAATGAGCCGCCCGTGTTTCGCCGACGTGAACGGATCGGGCGATTGCGTTTCGTCCGGGTTAACCAGCTCGTCAGCGGTCTGCGACGGGGGTGGGAAGGTTCAGCCGAGGAGCGCATCCACGAAGGCTGCGGGTTCGAACGGTGCCAGATCGTCGGGGCCTTCCCCGAGCCCGACCAGCTTCACCGGGACGCCGAGTTCCTGTTGCACGCGAAAGACAATGCCACCCTTGGCCGTACCGTCGAGCTTGGTCAGGACGACGCCGGTGATCTCGACGACCTCGGCGAACACCCGGGCCTGGGGCAGGCTGTTCTGGCCAATCGTGGCGTCGAGCACGAGCAGCACCTCGTCGACGACGGCACGCTTGGAGACCACCCGCTTGACCTTGCCGAGCTCGTCCATCAGACCGGTCTTGGTGTGCAGCCGGCCCGCCGTGTCGATCACGACCACGTCGGCACCGGTGGCGATGCCCTGGTCGACGGCGTCGAACGCCACCGACGCGGGATCGGCGCCCTCGGGACCGCGCACCACCTCCGCGCCGACCCGGGACGCCCAGCTCTGCAACTGATCGGCCGCCGCGGCGCGGAAGGTGTCGGCCGCGCCCAGGACGACGCGGCGCCCGTCGGCGACCAGGACGCGGGCCAGTTTGCCGACCGTCGTCGTCTTGCCCGTCCCGTTGACGCCGACGACCAGCAGCACCGAGGGCTTGTCGGCGTGCGGCAGCGCCCGGATCGCGCGGTCCAAATCGGGTCGCAGCTCGCTGATCAGGACCTCCCGCAGCACGGCTCGGGCGTCGGCCTCGGACCGGACGCTGGCCGCGGCCATCTTGGCCCGCAGGGCGGTGACCACGGACTCGGTGACCACCGGACCGAGGTCGGCGACCAAGAGGGTGTCCTCGATCTCCTCCCAGGAGTCCTCGTCGAGGTCGCCGCCGCCGAGCAAGCCGAGCATGCTGCGTCCGAGGGCGTTCTGCGACTTGGAGAGCCGCCCGCGGAGGCGTTCCAGCCGGCCGTCGGTGGGCGCGATCGGGTCGATCTCCGGCACGGCCGGGGGCGCCTCGGGGGCCGCCTCGACGACCTCGGCTTCGGGTGCTTCGGGGGCCGTGGGGGCCTCGGGAGGCGCCTCCGGCGCCGGTGGCTCCGGCAGCTGCACCTCGGAGATCGACCGCTTCGGCGCGTCCCGCGGGATCGTCGCGTCGTCGCCGACGGCGGGAAGGCCCTCGACGTCCAGCAGGTCCTTGGGTCTCGTCGGGGGTGGCGTGACGGTGCCAGGGGCCTCGGTGAAGGAGATCGTCGACGACGCCGTGTACCCGCCGGACTTGTCGACGGGTTTCTCGAGGGCCGTCGTATCGGTCGACGACAGGCTGATCCGACGCCGCCGGTATCGCACCAGCCCGACGACGAGCGCCACCACGACGAGGACGGCGATGACCGCGAGGGCGATGTAGAGACCTAACAGCTGACCTTGTGTCACCGGGTCATTCTCTCAGGGTGGGATCCCCGGCCGGAGTCAGGTGGTCGACTCACGGGGTCGTGGTGACCAGTTCCTGGCCGCGCATCCGCTGCGAGATGACGGTGGTGATGCCGTCCTGTTGCATGGTGACGCCGTACAGCGCGTCGGCGATCTCCATGGTCGGCTTCTGGTGGGTGATCACGATGAGCTGCGAAACCTCCCGAAGCTGTTCGAAGAGACTGATCAGGCGCCGCAGGTTGACGTCGTCCAGCGCGGCCTCGACCTCGTCCATCACGTAGAAGGGCGACGGGCGCGCCCGAAAGATCGCCACCAGCATCGCGACCGCCGTCAGCGACTTCTCGCCGCCGGACAGCAGTGACAGCCGCTTGATCTTCTTCCCGGGCGGGCGGGCCTCGACCTCGATGCCGGTGGTCAGCATGTCCGACGGGTTGGTCAGCACCAAACGCCCCTCACCGCCGGGGAACAGCGTCGCGAACACCTGGGTGAACTCGCGCTCCACGTCGGCGTACGCCTCGGTGAAGACCTGCAGGATGCGGTCGTCGACGTCGGTGATCACGTCGAGGAGGTCCTTGCGGGCGCCCTTCACGTCCTCCAACTGGGTGGAGAGGAAGTTGTAGCGCTCCTCCAGCGCCGCGAACTCCTCCAGGGCGAGGGGGTTCACCCGGCCCAGTTCGGTGAGCTCGCGCTCGGCCTTCTTGGCCCGCCGCTCCTGGGTCGGGCGGTCGAAGGGCATCGGCGCGGGTGCGGTGACCTGTTCGCCACGTTCCTTGGCCTGCTCGTATTCGGCCATCTCCAACTCGGTGGGCGGCAACGGGACGTGCGGGCCGTATTCCTCGACGAGGTCGTCGGTCGCCATGCCGAACTGTTCCAGCGCCTGCTGCTCGAGTTGTTCGATGCGCAGGGCCGCCTGGGCCTTGGCGACCTCGTCGCGGTGCAGCGAGTCGGTCAGCGCGGTGATCCTGGCGCTGAGTTCGTTCACCTCGTGGCGCACCCGGTCGAGCGCCTCGACGCGGTGGCCACGCTCGGCGGCCAGGCCGTCCCTGGTGCGACCGGCGACGGCGACCGCGGTGGCCAACCGCGCGGCGACCAGACGGCCCGACTCCGCGACCGCGGCCGCCACCGCGGCGGCGTGTTCCCTGGCGACGCGAGCCCGCTGCGCCCGCAGCCGGGCCTCGCGTTCGGCCGTCGCCGCGCGGCGGAGCGAATCCGCCCGTCCGCGAACGGCGTTCGCTCGCTCCTCGGCGGTGCGCACCGCCAGTCGAGCCTCGAACTCGGCGGCCCTCGCGGCCTCCGCGGCGGCCACCGACTCCTGGCGGTCGACGGGCTCGGAGTCGAAGGTGGGCACCTCCTGGGCGTTGTGCAGCCGCTCTTCGAGGGCGGCCATCTCCTCGACGGTCTTCATCCGGCCGGCCTCGAGCTCGTTGCGCTGGTCGTTGAGTCGCCGCCACTCGTCCTCGGCGGCCCTGGCCTCCTGGCCGAGCCTGCCGAGCTGCTCGTAGATGGCCGAGATCGCGGCGTCGGATTCGTTGAGCGCCGCGAGCGCGTCCTCGGCGGCATCTCGGCGGGCCGCCTGCTCGGCGAGCGCACCGGACAGCGCGGCCGACAGCTCGGAGACCTGCCGCTCTGCGGCCTCCAACTCCGCACGTGCCTTCTCGATCTCGCCGGTGATCTCCAGCGTGCTCGGCTTGCGGTCGGACCCCCCGGTGAGCCAGCCCGCGCCGACGAGATCCCCGTCGGTGGTCACCGCGCGCAAGCCAGGACGGGCTGCGACGAGGTCGAGCGCCGCGGTCAGGTCGGGCACCACGACGACGTCGGCGAGCATGGCCGCGGTGGCGCCGCGCAACCGCGCCGAGGGCTCGACCAGGTCGACCGCCCAGACCGTGTCGGAGGGCAGGTCCAGCTCCGACTTTCCTTGCGGCGCAGCGCCTTCGGGCCAATCGCCAAGAACGATCGCGGCACGACCACCGTCGGCGGCCTTGAGCGCCGCCACGGCAGACCTGGCCGCGCCGAAGCTGTCGGCCGCCACCGCGTCGGCGGCCGAACCGAGGACGGCCGCGACCGCCGCCTCGTAGCCCGGGCGCACCCGCAGCATCGTGGCCACCGAACCGAGCAGCCCCGACCCGTCGTGGTTCTTCTGCAGCCACGCGGCGCCGTCGCGCCGGTCGAGGCCGACGGACAGGGCGTCGATGCGCGCCCGCAGCGACGCCACCTGGCGTTCGGCGGCACGCTCGCCGGCCTGCAGTTCCGAGACCCGCTCGTCGGCCACGCGAAGGGCGGCCACGGTGCGATCGTGCTGGTCGTCGAGGCCGACCTCGCCCTCGTCGAGTTCGCCGACGCGGCTTTGCACCGTCTCGAAGGCGGTCCTGGACTGCTCGACCCGCATCGCGGACTCTTCGAGGCTGACAGTGAGTCGGGCCACGCCCTCGTCGATCGACTCCACCCGGGTCCGCATGGTGTCGACCTGACCCGACAGCCGGGCCAGACCCTCGCGGCGGTCGGCCTCCGCTCGGGCGGCGGCGAGGTGCGCGCGTTCGGCCTCGGCGGCCAGTCGTTCGCGTTCGCCGAGCTCGGCGCGCGCCGCTTCCTGGCGGGCCCGGCACTCCTCGAGCTCGGCGAGCAGCTCCTCCTCGTGCTCGGCGACCATCTCGGCCTCGGCGTCGAGTTCGTCGGGATCGGGGCCCTGGGACGCCTCGACGTCGGCGTCGAGGAGTTGCGTGCGTTCGCTGGCGATCCGCACGGTCGCGCTGACGCGTTCGGCGAGTGCCGACAGCCGGAACCACGTCTGCTGCGCCGCCTCGGCCCGGCCGCTCAGATCGGACACCGCCGCCTCGTGCGCACTCAGCTCGAAGGTCGCCGTCTCCAGCCGGGTGGTGATCTCGTCGTGCTCGCGCCGCAGCGTCGTCTCGGCCTGGTTGGTGTCGTCGAACTCGGTGCGCCGGGCGACGAGGTCGTCGGCGGCCAGCCGCAGCCGCGCGTCGCGCAGGTCGGCCTGGATGGTCTGCGCCCGCCGCGCCATCTCGGCCTGGCGCCCGAGGGGTTTGAGCTGACGGCGCAGCTCGCTGGTCAGGTCGCTGAGGCGGTTCAGGTTCGCCGACATCGAGTCGAGCTTGCGGACCGCCTTCTCCTTGCGCTTGCGGTGCTTGAGCACCCCGGCGGCTTCCTCGATGAACGCGCGCCGGTCCTCGGGCCGCGACTCGAGGATCTCGGAGAGCTTGCCCTGGCCGACGATGACGTGCATTTCCCGGCCGATGCCGGAGTCGCTCAGCAGTTCCTGGACGTCCATCAGCCGGCAGCTGCTGCCGTTGATCTCGTATTCGCCTGCGCCGTCGCGGAACATCCGCCGGGTGATCGACACCTCGGAGTACTCGATCGGCAGGGCGTTGTCGGAGTTGTCGATGGTGAGGGTCACCTCGGCGCGGCCCAGCGGCGCGCGCGAGGACGTCCCCGCGAAGATGACGTCCTCCATCTTGCCGCCGCGCAGGGTCTTCGCACCCTGCTCGCCCATCACCCAGGTGAGGGCGTCGACGACGTTCGACTTGCCCGATCCGTTGGGTCCGACGACACAGGTGATGCCCGGTTCGAAGCGCAGAGTCGTCGGCGAGGCGAAGGACTTGAAGCCCTTCAGCGTCAGACTCTTCAGATGCATGACGTGCGAGCTTACCTGCGAGGTTGCTACCGCTCGGTGAAGCCCTCGATCGGATCGCCGGGCCCGGACCAGTCGTCCACGACCAGGTCGACGCTGCCCGGGGTGGCGCCACCACGGAGCAGTTCGAGCAGCCGCTCGCACGAGGCGCGGGGTCCCCGCGCGACGACGTGCACGCGGCCGTCGTCCTTGTTTGCCGCGAACCCCGTCAGCCCGAGTTCCAACGCCCGTGACCGCGTCCACCATCGGAACCCGACGCCCTGCACGCGGCCGTGCACCCACGCGCTGAGGCGAACCTCCTGGTCCGACGGCTGGGTCACTTCTGGACGACCTCGAAGGTCACCTCGGTGCCGGCCTTGAGCGTGCGGCCGACTGTGCACACCTTGTCGATCGACCGTTCGACGATCACGACGAGCTTGCGGATCTCGTCCTCCGACAGCGCCGACAGGTCGACGTCGAGCTTCTCCTCGAGCAGCGGGTAGAGCTCCTGCTCGCGGTCGGCCGGGCCCGACACGTGCACGGTGGCGGCGTAGTCGTCGCCGAGGCGCATCCGAAGGGGATGGTCGCTGCTCATGCCGCTGCACGCAGCGAGGGCGATCTTGAGCAGCTCACCGGGAGTGAACACGCCCTCGACGTCCTCGGAGCCGACCAGCACCTCCGCCCCTCGGCTGCTGCGGCCCGTATAGCGACGCACTCCGGTGCGCTCTACCCACAGATCGGTCATCAGTCCTCTTTCCGTCGAGGCACACGGGTGCCCACCATGTCGACGCACCATTGAAACAGGGCGTGATCGACGGTTCATCCCCGATGCGGCGTCGACGCCGGGTGGTCCTAGAGACGACGCGACGGCTGCACGTCGTCACGGGGGGCCGAATGGCCGATGACGCGGCCGAGGTACCGCTTGGCCCGGCGACCGTAGGCCAGTTGACGGCGAATCGGTCCCGGCAGTTCCCTGCGGAGGATGGCGTGTTTTCGCACGTACTTTGGCACGTACCAGGTGGCCCACGTCCCGGCCCGGAACAACGCGGCATCCCCAGCGCGAAGCCACGTCGGTGATATGCCCTCTCCCGAGACCTCCACCTCGCCCTCGATGATGTGAACGGTCTCGTCGGAACAGAAGTGCCAGCGAAACCGCCCGGCAGTGCACTCCCAGACGTAGTTGTCGACGATGCCGTCCGAGCTACTGGACCACCAGCCACTGCGGCCCACCGGGTCACCCTCGATGATCCACTCGGGGTCGATCGCGGACTCGCACAACTCCAGGTCGGGCCCCGAGCAGATCTCGATCGGACTGTTCTTCATCGGGGCCTCCACCAGTCGCCCGTTCGCGACCCTCGCGCACAGGTAACTCACAGTAATGGGTGGTGGCATCGACGGGAACCGCCAATCGACAATCGGTCTCGCACGGAATCGAGCCCCTGCGGTCAGGAGGACCGACGCGGGCGGGGCTGGCATTTCGGGCAGTAGTACGACGACCTGTTCATGAACTTCTCGCGCGTGATGGCGGTGCCGCAGCGTCGGCACGGCTGACCCTCCCGGCCGTAGGCGTCCAGCGACCGGTCGAAGTAGCCCGACTCGCCGTTGACGTTGACGTAGAGCGAGTCGAACGACGTACCGCCCTGGCCGAGCGCGTCGGTCATCACGTCGGTGGCATGTCCGAGCAGGGCGGCCAGCGTCGGCTTGGTCAGCGTCTCCGCGATCCGCGCACCGTTGACCTTCGTCCGCCACAGCGACTCGTCGGCGTAGATGTTGCCGATGCCGGAGACCACCGTCTGGTCCAACAGTTGTCGCTTGATCTCGGAGTGCTTGCCGCGCAACACCTTCACCACCGCCGCCCGATCGAACAGGGGGTCCAGCGGGTCGCGCGCGACATGCGCGACGGGCAGGGGCACCTCGGTACCGTCGACGGTGACGAGCTCGGTCAGCATCCAGCCGCCGAACGTGCGCTGGTCGACGAAGCTCATCGCCGTTCCGTCGTCGAGCAGGGTGGCGACCCGGAGGTGTTCGGTCTTCGCCACCGGCCCCAACAGCATCTGCCCACTCATGCCGAGATGCACCACCAGGGCCTCGCCGCTGGACAACGTCAGCCACAGGTACTTGCCGCGCCGGCCCGTCCCGGTGACGACGTTGTCGAGCAGCCGCGCGGTCAGATCGGCAGGGCCCTCCACGTGCCGGCGCACGGCGCGAAGGTGGTTCACCCGTACCGCGGTGATCGTGCGCCCGACGACGTGGGCGGCGAGACCGCGGCGGACGACCTCGACCTCGGGTAGCTCAGGCATTCCGCGCTTCGGTGCCCAGCGCCTGGATCGCCTTGTAGGCCGCGGCGGCCGCCTGCTGCTCGGCCTCCTTCTTGGTGCGGCCCTCGCCGTGGCCCAGATCGTCGGTGCCGACGACGGCCCGGGCGGTGAAGCGTTTGTCGTGTTCCGGGCCGGTCGACGAGACGACGTAGGCCGGGACGCCCAGCCTGCGGACCGCCGCCAGTTCCTGCAGGCTGGTCTTCCAGTCCAGGCCCGCACCCAGGTTTGCCGCGGCCTCCAGCACGTCGGAGAACAGCCGGATGACGACGTCGCCGGCCACCTCGTGGCCGTGGTGGACGTAGGTCGCCCCCAGCAGCGACTCCACGGCGTCGGCGAGCAGGTTGGCCTTGTGCGCGCCGCCGCTGCCGATCTCGCCGCGACCCAGCAACAGGTAGGCGCCGAGGCCGTCGGGGGTCAGCGTCCTGGCGATCCCGGCCAGTGCCTGGGTGTTGACCACGGCGGACTTCAGCTTGGCCAGTTCGCCCTCGCTGCGGTCCGGGTACTTGGTGAAGATCTCGGCGGTGATCACCAACCCGAGTACGGCGTCGCCGAGGAATTCGAGCCGCTCGTTGGTGGGCAGGCCGCCCGCCTCGTAGGCGTAGCTGCGGTGGGTCAGCGCGAGGGTCAGCAGATCGTCGGGAAGGTCGACGCCGAGCGCTTCGAGCAGAGGTGTCCGGTCGACCGTCACTCGCGATCCCCAGCTGCCGGATCCTCCTCGACGGTCTTCAGCGCCGCGAGCTTGGCCCATCTCGGGTCGATGACGTCGTGGCCGTGCGGCTCGGCGTCGTTCTCGAACTCGGCCAACGGAACTCCGCACTCCGGGCACAGGCCGGGGCAGTCCTCGCGGCACACCGGGGAGAACGGCAGCTGCATCCCGACGGCGTCGATGATGGGCTGCTCGACGTCGACCGTGTCGTCGACGACGCGTCCCACCTCGTCGTCGTCGTCGGTGGTGGCTTCGGTGGCGCTGTCGGGGTAGGCGAACAACTCGGTGAGGTAGATCTCGACGTCGCCCGACACCGGGGTCAGGCAGCGGGCGCACTCGCCGCTCGTCGGCGCCGACACCGGACCGCTGACCAGCACGCCCTCGGACACCGATTCCAGGCGCAGGTCGAGGGTGACTGGAGCGCCCTCGGGGATGGCGATCAGTTCGATGCCGATTCGCGACGGGGCGGGCACCGTCTCGGAGTAGGTGATCATCGAACCGGGCCGCATGCCTAGCCGCGAAATGTCGAGCACGAAGGGCGATTGATGGCCGCCCCTCGTGCGCTCACGGGCACCACGCTTCGATCCGGCCATTCGTCGATCCTACGGCGACGGCCCCACCCGTCCCGAATCCGATCGCGGGCGGGGCGTGTCTACCGTTGGGCGTAGTCGTGCGTGCCGGCGGCGGTCCGCAACTGGTGGCGTCCCCGTCCGACCGAACGCAGCGTGCCGTTGAGGTAGTCCTCGAATTCGGCCAGCTTGCTGTCCACGTAGATGTCGCACTCGCCGCGCAGGCGATCGGCCTCGGCGTGAGCGGTGTCGATCAGGCGGGTGGCCTCCGAGGTCGCGGTCTGCACGATCTCGGTCTGCGAGACCAAACGCTGCTGTTCCTTGATGCCCTCCTGGACGGCCTTCTCGTAGGAGAGGTTGCCGTTCTCGATGAGGCGGTCGGCTTCGGCCTTGGCGCGTCCGGTGCTGGCCTCGTACTCGCGCTTGGCGGTCGACATGATCCGGTTCGCCTCTTCGCGGGCCTCGCCGACCATCCGCTCGCTGTGCTGGCGAGCTTCGCCGACCATGCGGTCGGCCTGCGCCTTGGCGTCGGCGAGGATGCGGTCGGCCTCACCGCGGGAGTGGTTGAGCAGCGAGTCGGCCTCCGCGGTGGCATTGGCCACCATGGAGTCGGCATGATCCTTGGCCTCGCGCAACATGCCGTCGCGGGCGTCGAGCACGTCTTGGGCGTCGTCGAGTTCGCCGGGGATGGCGTCCTTGATGTCGTCCAGCAGTTCGAGCACGTCGCCTCGGGGAACCATGCAGCCGGCCGTCATCGGCACACCGCGGGCTTCCTCGACGATGGCTCCGAGCTCGTCTAGCGCCTCGAATACTCGGTACACGGCAACACCCTCCCGGCCTAGTTGGTCGTTACCAGTGTGCCTGGTGTTACTCGTGTGACTCGGTACGCCACGCCGGTGAGTCGCGCATTCGCCCACCACACCGCTCCCCCGACGAAAGTGCCGGGAGACGCGGCGACGGGGGTCAGCGCGAGGCGAGCTTGGCGCGCAGCCGCGCGTTCACCGCCTCCGGCAGCAGCTCCGAGACGTCGCCGCCGAGCAGGGCGATCTCCTTGGCGAGCGACGACGACACAAAGGAATACCGCGGGTTGGTGGCCACGAAGAACGTGTCGACGCCCGCGACGTGCTTGTTCATCTGCGCCATCTGCAGCTCGTATTCGAAGTCGGTGCCCGATCGCAGCCCCTTGACGATCGCCGAGATTCCACGGGAGGTCACGAAGTCGACGACGAGCCCGGTGCCGCTCTCCACCCGCACGTTCGGCAGGTGCGCGGTCGACTCGCGGATCAGCTCCATGCGCTCGTCGGGGGTGAACATGCCCGACTTGTTGGGGTTGACCAGCACGGCGACGACGACCTCGTCGAACTGAGCTGCCGCCCGTTCGAACACGTCGACGTGACCGAGGGTGACGGGATCGAACGAGCCCGGGCATACGGCGCCACTCATGTCCGACGACGCTACGCGATCTCCCCGAACTCCAGGCGGGTGTCTCCGTAGCGGCGGTCCCGGCCCGCGGTCCACCCGGTGGGCCACGCCAGCGGGGGCGCCGACGCCGGACGCTCGACGACCGCGACGGCGCCAGGCGCCACCCAGCCCCCGTCGACCAGCGCCGCGAGCACCGCCGCCACGTCGGCCGACGACACCTCGTACGGCGGATCGGCGAACACCAGGTCTGCCGGTCGCTCGTTGCGCGTGGCCAGCACCGAGGCAACCGTGCCGCACCGCACCCGTGCGCCAGTCACGCCGAGCGCCGCCACGTTCTCGGAGATGACGGCCGCCGCGCGGCGGTCGGCCTCGACGAAGAGTGCGGTGTCGGCGCCTCGCGAAAGCGCCTCCAGCCCAAGCGCTCCCGAGCCCGCGTAGAGGTCCAGCACCGAGCTGCCTGCGAAGTCCAGCCGAGCCGCCAGGACGTTGAACAACGACTCGCGGACCCGGTCGGTGGTCGGGCGGGTACCCGTCCCGGAACGCCCCTGCGGCACCGCGATGCGACGACCCCCGAACCGACCCCCGATGATCCGGGTCAGTGGATCACCGCCAGGAGGTCTCCACCTTCGACCTGTGCCGTCGCCGAGACCGCCACCCGCTCGACGGTGCCCGCCTTGGGCGCGGTGATCGCCGCCTCCATCTTCATCGCCTCGATGGTCGCGATGGTCTCCCCCGCCTCGACACTCGCGCCGGCCTCGACGTTGACGGTCACCACCCCGGCGAACGGCGCCGCGACGTGGTCGGCGTTGGTCCGGTCCGCCTTCTCCGCGGCCGGCACCGTGTCGGCGATGCTCTCGTCGCGCACCACGACCGGACGCAGCTGCCCGTTCAGAATGCACATCACCGTGCGCATCCCGCGCTCGTCGGGCTCGGAGATGGCCTCCAGCCCGATGATCAGGTCCACGCCGCGGTCGATCTGGATGCGGTGCTCGTCGCCGTAGCGCAGACCGTAGAAGAACTGGTTGGCGCTCAACCGCGAGGTGTCCCCGTAGGCCTCGCGGTGCGCCTCGAATTCCTTGGTGGGCCCGGGGAACAGCAGCCGGTTCAGCGTCCGCTGCCGAACCGCGCCCGGCTCGGCCAGCAGGGCCTCGTCCTGCGCGCTGAGCTCCGCGGTCGGCTTGGCCGGCGACCGGCCGGCCAACGCCTTGGTGCGCAACGGTTCCGGCCACCCCCCCGGCGGATCCCCCAGCTCGCCACGCAGGAACCCGATGACCGACTCCGGGATGTCGAATCGCGCTGGGTCGGCGGCGAATTCGTCGGCCGTCGCGCCTGCGCCGACCAACGCCAGCGCCAGGTCGCCGACCACCTTCGACGACGGCGTGACCTTCACCAGATGACCCAGCACCCGGTCGGCACCGGCGTAGGCGTTCTCGACGTCCTCGAACCGGTTGCCCAGCCCGAGTGCGATGGCCTGCTGGCGCAGATTCGACAGCTGCCCGCCGGGAATCTCGTGGCTGTACACCCGACCGGTTGGCGCGGGCAGCCCACTCTCGAAGGGCGCGTACACCTTTCGCAGCGCCTCCCAGTACGGCTCCAAGTCGCATACGTTGCGCAGCGAGAGCCCGGTGTCGTACGGGGTGTGCATCGCCGCGGCCACGATCGAGGACAGCGCCGGCTGACTGGTGGTGCCCGCCAACGGCGCCGCCGCCCCGTCGACCGCGCTGGCGCCCGCCTGCCACGCCGCGGTGTAGGTCGCCAACTGCCCACCAGGGGTGTCATGGGTGTGCACGTGCACCGGCAGATCGAACCGGCTGCGCAACGCCGACACCAGCGTCGCCGCCGCAGGTGCCCGCAGCAGGCCCGCCATGTCCTTGATCGCCAATACGTGCGCGCCCGCTTCGACGATCTGCTCGGCCAGCCCCAGGTAGTAGTCCAGGGTGTAGAGCGTCTCGGCGGGGTCGGACAGGTCACCGGTGTAACTCATCGCCACCTCGGCCACCGCGGTACCCGTCGCGCGGACCGCGTCGATCGCCGGGCGCATCGAGTCGACGTTGTTCAGCGCGTCGAAGATGCGGAAGACGTCGACGCCCGTGGCCGTGGCCTCCTCGACGAACGCATCGGTGACCGTCTCGGGATACGGGGTGTACCCGACGGTGTTGCGACCCCGCAGCAGCATCTGCAGACAAATGTTGGGCACCACCTCGCGCAAGGCCGCGAGCCGCTCCCACGGGTCCTCCTTGAGGAACCGCAGCGCCACGTCGTAGGTCGCCCCGCCCCAACACTCGATGGACAGCAGCTCGGGGGTCATCCGCGCGATGTACGGTGCCACCGCCAGCAGACCTGAGGTGCGCACCCGGGTGGCGAGCAACGACTGATGCGCATCGCGGAAGGTGGTGTCGGTGACCCCCACCGCGGGAGAATCCCGCAACCACGCCGCGAAACCGTCGGGCCCCAACTGAATCAGCCGCTGCCTGCTGCCAGGCGGCGGGACGGAATCAAGGTCCACGTCGGGGAGCTTGTCCTGCGGATACACCCGGTCACGGTCGCCGAAGGGCGAGTTGACCGTCACCTCGGCGAGGTAGTTGATGATCTTCGTGCCACGGTCGGCCGAGGCGTGCCCGGTCAGCAGTTGGGGTCGTTCGTCGATGAACGACGTCGTCACCCGCCCGGCCCGGAAGTCCGGATCGTCGACCACCGACAGCAGGAACGGAATGTTGGTCGACACCCCCCGGATGCGGAACTCGGCCAGCGCCCGCCGCGCCCGGGCCACCGCGGTGGAGAAGTCCCGGCCCCGACACGTCAGCTTCACCAGCATCGAGTCGAAGTGTGCGCCGATCTCCGCACCCAGCGTCGTGCCGCCGTCCAGCCGGATGCCCGCCCCGCCCGGGGACCGGTACCCGGTGATGCGGCCGGTGTCCGGGCGGAAGCCCTTGGCCGGGTCCTCGGTGGTGATGCGGCACTGCATGGCCGCGCCGCGAATGTGGATCGAGTCCTGGCTCAGCTGCAGGTCGGCGAGCGTCTCCCCCGCGGCGATGCGCAACTGACTCGCGACCAGGTCGACGTCGGTGATCTCCTCGGTGACGGTGTGTTCGACCTGGATGCGAGGGTTCATCTCGATGAAGACGTGGTTGCCGCGCTCGTCGAGTAGGAATTCGACGGTCCCGGCGCACGAGTAGCCGATCTGCCGGGCAAAGGCGACCGCATCGCCGCACATCCTGGCCCGCAGCTCGTCGGACAGGTTGGGCGCCGGCGCGAGCTCGATGACCTTCTGGTGGCGGCGCTGAACGCTGCAGTCCCGCTCGAAGAGGTGGATGACGTTGCCCTTGCCGTCGGCGAGGATCTGCACTTCGATGTGACGCGGGTTGAGCACCGCCTGCTCGAGGTAGACGTTGCCGTCGCCGAACGCCGACTCCGCCTCCCGGCTGGCGGCCTCGATCGCCTCGGCCAACGACTCGGGATCGGTGACCCGCCGCATGCCGCGGCCACCGCCGCCCGACACCGCCTTGACGAACAGCGGGAAGTCCATGTCCGCCGAGGCGGCAACCAGCTCGTCCACCGAGTCCGACGGCGCCGACGACGCCAGCACCGGCAGACCGGCCTCCCGCGCCGCGGCGATCGCCCTGGCCTTGTTTCCCGTCAGCTCCAACACATGGGCACCCGGGCCCACGAAGGTGATGCCCGCCTCCGCGCACGCGGCGGCGAGTTCCGGATTCTCCGAGAGGAACCCGTACCCCGGGTACACCGCGTCGGCACCCGAGTGCCGGGCAACGCGGATGATCTCGTCGATCGACAAGTACGAGCGCACCGGGTGCCCCGGCTCACCGATCTGATACGACTCGTCGGCCTTCAAACGGTGCGCCGAGTTGCGGTCCTCGTAGGCGTACACCGCAACCGTCGCGATGTTCATCTCATAGGCGGCACGGAACGCCCGAATGGCTATCTCACCGCGATTGGCGACCAGGAGTTTGGAGATCACGCGGGCTACCCTAACGTGGCCGTCGTCCGGCCCGGTCTAGATCAGCGTCGACCAGTAGGCCCAGAATCGGACCAGGATGAGCAGGATCAGTCCGGTGAACCACAGCGCGACGAGCGACCACCGCCACTGATACAGGGCGCGGGCAAAGCCGTTGCCCGCCAAGGGTCGCAGCGCGATCGAGGACACCACCACCAGCAGCGGGATCGTCACCGACCACACCACCATGCAATACGGGCAGAGAGCTCCGATGACGTAGAGGCTCTGATAGATCAGCCAGTGGACGAAGACGGCGCCGAGGAGCGTGCCGACGGCGAGCCCGGTCCAAAACCATTGCGGCAGAGACACCTTGGCGACCGCCAGCACGCCGGCGACGACGACGACGGTGAACGCCGCAATGCCGATCAGCGGATTGGGGAATCCGAATGCCGCCGCCTGCGGGGTGACCATCACCGAGCCGCAGGACAGCACGGGGTTGATGCTGCACGACGGAACGTACGCGGGATTCTGCAGCAGCTTGATCTTCTCGATCGTCAGCGTGATCGCCGCGGTGAGCCCGACGATCCCGGCGATCAGCACCCAAACCGCGCTCGGCACCCGCACCCTCGCTCCGGCGCCCGACCGCGCCGGCAGGTCCGACGCCGTCTCGTCCGCGGCGGTGGTCGTCATCGCGTGGTCGTGGGGGTCGGGCTCCCGGTCGGCGCCGGGGCGGGCGCGGCAGCAGGCGGGGCGGTGGCGGTGGGGGTGCCGCCCGGCTGGATCGGGGCGGGCGCGGCAGGTGCGGCGGTCGCGCCGGGGATGTCGCCGACGATCTGCTTGATCTTCGCCACGAACGCGTCGGGGGTCGAGAACTTGTAGTCCTCGCCGTTGATGCGCACGGTCGGGGTGCCGGTGACGTTGGTCGCGGCCGCGAGACCCTTCACCATGTCGAGGTAGCGGCCGTTGTTGATGCACTCCGGCACCTTGCCGACGACCCCGGCCTGACGCGCGGTCTCGATCAGCTGCGCGTTGGTGGGGAACGACGTGCCCGTCTCACTGGGCTGCTGGGCGTACATCGCGGCGTGGAAGCGTCGGAAGGCCTGCTTGTCGGGGGTTGTGTCCTCGTCGGCCACGCAGTAGGCGGCCGCGCCCGCCCTCGAGGAGTAGTTCTGGTTGGACGGCCGGTCCAGGATCGCGACCATGTAGAAGTCGGTGGCGATCGCGCCGCTGTCGATCAGCTTGCTGATCGTCGGCCCGAAGGTCTGCTCGAAGTTCCCGCACACCGGACACAGGAAGTCCTCGTAGAGCGACACCACGGCCTTGGGCTCGGTGGTGCCCTCCTTGGTGATCACGTTGCTCGTCGCCACGCGGATCGACTTCGACTCGCCCCCTGCGGGTTTGGTGCTGCCAGAGGTGACGATGTAGGCGACCAAGGCCACGGCGAAGATGATCACGACCGCGGTGAGTCCGACCTGAATCATCACGTTGCGCCTGCGGTCCGCAGCCTTCAGGTCGTAGCTGGCGGTCTTCTTCGGTTTCGTGGCCACGGCCCTAGGGTACCGGCGGTCTGCGGCGGCTCCCTCAGCCCCGGCTCAGGTGAGCCCGAACGGCGGAGACCACCTCGGCGGTGGCGGTCGCGCTGGCGCCCCCGAGGGGGAAGAAGTTGGCGAACGCGTGCACCAGCGGACCGAACTGCCGGTGGTCGACGGTGACACCCGCCGCGGCGAGGGCCTCGGCATACTGATTGCCCTCGTCGCGCAACGGGTCGAAGCCTCCCGTGAGCACCATCGCCGGCGGCAGCCCGGAGAGGTCGTCGGCCCGCAACGGCGAGATGCGCGGGTCGTCGGTGTCCAGCGCCGACCCGGCCAGGTAGTTGTCCCGGAACCAGTCCATGTCCGTCTTGGTCAGGAAGAAGCCGTCGGCGAAGAGGGTCTTGGACCTGGTGTCGCTGCTGAAGTCGGTGGCCGGGTAGAGCAGCACCTGCAACGCGGGCAGCGCGATCCCGCCGTCGCGCGCCAATAACGACACCACCGCCGACAGGTTGCCGCCCGCGCTGTCGCCGCCGACGGCCACCCGGGACGGGTCGGCCCCGAGCTCGGCGGCGTGCTCGAGCGCCCAGCGGTAGGCGGCGAAGCAGTCGTCGACTGCAGCGGGCGCGGGATGCTCCGGGGCGAGCCGGTAGTCGACCGCCATCACGTGAATTCCGGCGTCGCGGCACAGCAACCGGCACAGGGCGTCGTGGGTGTCGAGGTCCCCGACGACGAAGCCGCCGCCGTGGAAGAACACCATCAGGGGTGCCGGGGGCCCGGCAGACGCGTCGACCGGGGTGTAGTGCCGCACCGGCAGCGGCCCCGCCGGGCCGGGGATGGAGTCGTCCCGGACGCCGACCGCGATGCCGGCGTCGATCATCGCCGACAGCGTGCGCAGCTGGGACCGGGCGACGAGGACGTCACTGCTGGCCACCAGCCCGTTGACGCCCGCCGAGCGCTGCGCGGCGAGCATGAACTGCAGCGTCGTGTCCAGGGTGTTCCCGTCGATCGTCACCGTGCGACGGCCCAGCAGGAGCCGCTTGACGGCGTCGGGCAGGTGCGGCAGCAGCCGCAGCATCACCTGACTGGAGGCGTTGACCATCGCCAGCCGGGCCCGCCCGGGACGAGCGGCCTCCGCGTGCGGCACGGATACGACTGGCAGACTTCCCGTCATGGCTTCTCCTTCGAACACGTCGGTTCCCTCGGTCGCGCTGAACGACGGGCACTCGATCCCCACCATCGGCCTGGGAGTGTGGCAGACCCCGGCCGGAGAGACCGAACGCGCCGTCGGCGCCGCGCTGGACGCAGGCTATCGGCACGTCGACACGGCGGCGGCGTACGGCAACGAAGCGGAGGTGGGCAAGGCGCTCGCCGCCGCGGCGAACGGCGGCCTGGCCAGGGACGACGTCTACGTCGTCACCAAGCTGTGGAACGCCGACCAGGGATACGACTCGACGCTGCGGGCCTTCGACCTGAGCATGGAGAAGCTGGGCCTGGACTACCTGGACCTCTACCTCGTGCACTGGCCGCTGCCGGAGGTCAACCGCTTCGTGGACACGTTCAAGGCCTTCGCGCACCTGCGGGATAAGGGTCGAATTCGCTCGATCGGCGTCAGCAACTTCGAGCCCGAACACCTGACCACCCTGGTCGACGCGACCGGGATCGTGCCGGCGGTCAACCAGATCGAGCTGCATCCCCTACTGCCGCAACGGGAGTTGCGGGAGGTGCACGCCAGGATGGGCATCGCCACCGAGGCGTGGAGCCCGCTGGGGCAGGGCTCGCTGCTGGAGAACGCGACCGTCGCCGCCATTGCCGAGGCCAAGAGAAAAACGCCAGCGCAGGTGCTGATTAGGTGGCACGTCCAGCTCGGTAATATCGTCATCCCGAAATCGGTGAACCCCGACAGGATTGCGAGCAACTTCGACGTGTTCGACTTCGAACTCGCCGAATCGGACCTGGCGTCCATCGCCTCGCTCGAAGACGGGACTCGACTGGGTCCCGATCCACGGACCTTCAACTTCACAGGGTAGGTGACATGACCTCGGCGGCAATTCCAGCGGTGGCACTCAACGACGAGAACAGCATCCCGTCTCTCGGGATCGGCGTCGGCGAGCTGTCCGACGCCGAAACCGAACGCGCCGTGACCACCGCACTGGAGATCGGCGTCCGGCTGATCGACACGGCGGCGGCCTACGGCAACGAGGCGGCGGTGGGACGCGCCATTGCCGCGTCGGGCGTGCCGCGCGCGGAGATCTTCGTGACCACGAAGCTGGCGACCACAGACCAGGGCTTCCGGGCGGCGCAGGACGCGTGCCGGGCCAGCATCGAGCGCCTCGGCACCGAGTACGTCGACGCCTATCTGATCCACTGGCCGGGCGGTGATCCCGGGGTCTACCTGCACAGCTGGGGCGGCATGCTGAAGCTGCGCGAGGACGGCCTCGCCAAGTCGATCGGCGTGTGCAACTTCTCGGCCGAGGATCTCTCCAACCTCGTCGAGCTGTCCTACGTCGCGCCGGCGATCAACCAGATCGAGTTGCATCCGCTGCTCAACCAGGCGGCGCTGCGCGCGGCGAACGCCGAACACGACATCGTCACCGAGGCCTACGGACCGCTGGGCGTCGGTCGCCTGCTCGACAACCCGACCGTCACCTCGATCGCCGGACAGTACGGCAAGTCCCCGGCACAGGTGCTGATCCGGTGGAGCCTGCAGCTCGGCAACGTGGTGATTCCCCGCTCGGCCACGCCGGAGCGCATCGTGGAGAACGCCGACGTGTTCGAGTTCGAGCTCGCGGCCGAGCACATGGACGCGCTGAACGGCCTCGACGAGGGCACCCGCTTCCGGCCCGACCCGGCCACCTACACCGGGAGCTAAGCCGCCGGGCAGGTGCTCGTGGCGTCGCGCAACACCATCGCCGACCTGTCGTCGACCGGCAGGGCGTATCCCCTCAACACCGACGCGAACTGCACCGCGTACTGACACCAGAACGCGTGGTTGGGCGGCATCCACAGTGCCGGCTCCTTGTCGCCCTTGTCCTGGTTCGCCTTGCCTTGCACCGCAAGCAGATTCGCCGGGTCGTTGGCGAACCGTCTGCGCATGTCGTCGGTCCAGTTCCTGGCGCCGAGATCCCACGCCAGTGCCAGCGGCACGATGTGGTCGATCTGCACCGAGGCACCCACCTGATTGCCCCGGGTGAACGCGACGGTGTCGTTGGTGTACGGGTCGTACAGGGTGCCGGTGGCGACGGCCATGGGGCATCGCGAGATGACCGTGAAGGTCTTGTCGACCAAGTCGCGGTCGAGGATGTCGTTGCGGGTGTCGCAGCCGTTGTGGCCGCCGGGTGCGGTGGTGTCGTCGGTCCAGGCCTCGCCGAAGGCGATTCGGCGGTAGTCCCGTTCGTGCACCCGGGCCGGGATCGACGGGATTCCGGCGAGGACGTCGACCCCGGGCGCCACGACGGGGACGTCGGCGCCGGCGACGAATCGGTCTTCGCGGCCGGCGGCCGTGGTGACCTGGAAGGCCACCACGACGGCCACCGCGACCGCCGCCACCAGCCAGCCGGGCGACCTCACGCCTTGTCCAGGTACTCGACGCGCTCGGTCTCGGCGAACGGTGCTGCCAGCACCTCGATTCCGCGGTGGTCGACGAGTTTCGGGTCCGCCTCGTAGACCTCCTCGGCGAACGTCCGGGCGGCCTCGATGATCTCGCGGTGCTCGGCCAGCGACAGCATCTTCAACGTGATGGGCCGGCCGGACTGGCTCAGTCCCAGCACGTCGCCCTCGCGCCGCTCCTGCAGGTCCAGGTCGGCGAGCACGAAGCCGTCCTGGGTGGAGGCGACGGCCTTCAGCCGTGCACCCGCCTTGGACTCCTCGGGAAGATTGGTCGCCAGCAGGCACAGGCTGGGATGCTCGCCGCGCCCGATGCGGCCGCGCAGTTGGTGCAGCTGACTGATGCCGAACCGGTCGGCGTCCATCACGACCATCACGGTGGCGTTGGGCACGTCGACGCCGACTTCGATCACGGTGGTGCACACCAGCACGTCGACCTCGCCGGCGCGGAACGCCATCATGACGGCGTCCTTCTCCTCGGCGGGCAGCCGGCCGTGCATCAGACCCAGTCGCAGGCCGGCGAGCGGGCCTGCGCCCAGCCTTTCGAACAGCTCCACGACGGAGGTGACCGGTGGACCCGCCTCGCTGGCCGTCTGTTTCTTCTTGCCGGAATCCTTTGCCGCCCCGTCGTTCTCGTCGATGCGGGAGGCGACGACGTAGGCTTGGCGGCCGGCGTCGACCTCCTCGATGATGCGCTGCCAGGCCCGCTGCAGCCACGCGGGCTTTTGGCCGACGAAGATGGTGTTGGTGGCGATCGGCTGCCTCCCCCGCGGCAGCTCGCGAAGAACCGACGTCTCGAGGTCGCCGTAGACGGTGAGCGCGACCGTCCGCGGAATCGGCGTCGCGGTCATCACCAGCAGATGCGGGGTGATGCCCGCGACGGCCTTGGCGCGCAGGCGGTCTCGCTGCTCGACGCCGAACCGGTGCTGCTCGTCGACGACGACCATACCGAGATTGCGAAATTCGACGGCGTCCTGCAGCAGTGCATGGGTGCCGATGACGATGCCCGCCTCACCGCTGGCCACCTCGTTGCGCACGTCGCGCTTCTGCGCGGCGGTCATCGACCCGGTCAGCAGCGCGACCCTGGTCGCCCCCTCCAAACCGCCAAGTTCCCCACCGGAGGCCAGCGGACCCAGCACGTCACGGATCGACCGAAAGTGCTGGACGGCAAGCACTTCCGTCGGGGCGAGCAACGCGCACTGGTACCCGGCGTCGACCATCTGCGCCATCGCCAGCACCGAGACGATCGTCTTGCCCGAACCCACCTCGCCCTGCAGCATGCGGTGCATCGGCCTGACGTCGGCCAGTTCGACGGTCAGCACGTCGAGGACGTCACGCTGGCCTTCGGTGAGGTCGAACGGCAGCTGCTGACTCAGCGCGGCCGCCAGCCCCCCGGGCCGCGGGGGCGCCGAGGGGCCCGCCTCGCTCAACTCGCCGTGGCGGCGTTCCACCAGCGCCCACTGCAACCCGACGGCCTCGTCGAACGCCAACCGCTGGCGGGCGAACTCCCTGTCGTCTTCGCGCTCGGCGAGGTGGATCGCCCGCAACGCCTCGTCCTCGGAGACCAGACCCCACTGCTCCCGGACGGATTCCGGGAGCGGATCCTCGACGGGATCCAGCACGTCGAGGACCTGACGGACGCATGCGTAGAGATCCCAGCTCTGTACCTTCGCCGACGCCGGGTAGATCGGAAAGAAGTCCCGCTCGAAGGCCGAGAGCAGTACTTCCCCGTCGGCTGCGCGCGAGGTCTCGGCGATCTTGGCAAGCGACTTGCTGCCCTTGCCCTGGCCGGTGCCCTCCAGCACCAGGAACGCCGGATGCGTCAGTTGCATCGCGCCGTTGAAGAACCCGACCTCGCCCGACAGCATCAGCCGGGTGCCCGGGACCAGGATCTTCTTGCTGAACTTCGCGTTGAAGAAGGTGGCGGTGACCCTGGGCTTGCGGTTGGCCAGGGTGATGACCAGGAATTCGCGCTTGGGTTGGCGGTTGGTCCAGCGGACGTCGGCCTTGGCGATCTCGTCGACGAAGGTGACGTGTTCGCCCTCCGCGGGGGGCTCCCAGCCCTCGTCGAGCACCGACACGCCGTGGCTGTAGGTGCGCGGATAGTGCCGCAACAGGTCGTCGACCGTGCGCAGGCCGAGGTGCTCCTCCAGCGGCTTGGCGGACTTGGCGCCGATGACCCGGTCCAGCGTGTCGGTGAGGTTGACCACCCCTACTCCACTCCGATCAGCAGCGCGTCGCCCCGGTGGCCCGTCTGATAGGTCACCAACTCGGCGCCGAGGTGGTTGTGGTGCACGTGGTCGCGCAGCGCGTCGCCCACCGCGGGGTCGACCCCGTCCCCGGTGAGCACCGTGACCAGTTCGCCGCCGGCGCTGAGCAACAGGTCGATCAGACCGGCGCCCGCGGCGGTCACGTCGCGCGCGACGATCAGGACCTCGTCACCGGAGATGGCCAGGCCGTCCCCGGGTCGGCACGCGCCGGCCCACGTGAGCGCCTTCTCTGCCGCCACGCGCACCGATCCGTGCCGGGCCCCGGCCGCGGCCCGGGCCATCGTGTACCCGTCGTCGACGGCCTGGCGGGTGACGTCGTGGACGGCCAGCGCGGCCAGGCCCTGGACCATCGACCCCGCGGGCACGGGCACCACGTCGATGCCCCATCCGATCGCGGCCGTGCAACCGGCCACCAGTTCTTCGGCCGCGACGTAGCCGTTGGGCAGCACCAGGATCTGTGCCGCGCCCGCGTCGATCAGGGCGCGCAGGAGTTGGTTGGCGCTGATCGCGGCGTCGCCGTCCTGGCGGAGGACGTGTGCACCCTCGCCCTCGAACAGGGCCGACGCACCGTCGCCGTCGACCACGGCGAGGACGGCGCGGTCACGGGTCCACCCACCGGAGGGATGGGACCCGCCGCCGGTGAGCGCGGTGATCTGGATCCGGCTCGGGGTGCCCGCGCTCAAGCCCGCTTCGACGGCGGCGCCCGCGTCGTCGGTGTGTACGTGCACCGAGTAGCGGCCGTCGGTCCCCGACGCGGCGATGGTGACGGAATCGCCGAGCCGCTCCAGTCGCAGCCGCAGATCGTCGAGACCGGGGTGGTCGCAGCCGTCGACGACGTACATCACCTCGAACTGCGGTGGCGCCCCGGTCGAGACGTCGGCCGGGGAGGCGTCGGGCCCGGACCGCTCGTAGGTCGCGCGATGCGGGGCGTGCCCGGTAAGGGTGGCGGTGAGGGCGTCGAGCAGGACGAGCAGCCCTCGACCGCCGGCGTCCACGACGCCCGCATCGGCCAGCACGTCGAGCTGCTCGGTGGTCTTTTCGAGCGCCACCACGGCGGCGTCGGCGGCGGTCGCGACGACCTCCGCGACGTCCGTGCCGTCGTCGGCGGCCCCCTCGGCGGCGCGCGCGGCGGCCGCGAGAACCGAGACGATGGTGCCAGGGACGGCGTGGCTCACGCAGGCGTCGGCGAGCACGACGGCGTGCCGCAACGCCGACGCGAGCAGCGGTCCGTCGACGTCGGCGAGCGCTCCCTCGCGTTCCTCGGCGGCTCCGCCTGCGACGTCGGCGAGGCCGCGCAGGATCTGGGAGAGGATCACCCCGGAGTTGCCGCGCGCCCCTTGGAGGGCGCCCTCGGCGAGGGCGGCGGCCACCTCGGCGACGTCGGTGGAGTGCAGTGACTCCGCCCTGGCTCCGGCCGCCCGCATGGTGAAGAGCATGTTGGTCCCGGTGTCGGCGTCGGCGACGGGAAACACGTTGAGTCGGTTGATCTCGTCGGTGCGCGCGATCAGGTGGGTGACGGCGGTGTGCGCCCACTCCCTCAACGCGGTGGCGTCGAGCCGGCGTGCGGACATGCCCAACCGCCTCTCCCTCGACTCAACGCGGCCGCGTGCGCGCCAGCCTAGCCAGTGTGTCCGACCAGTCCCCCTCCTCGCCGCGGTCATCCACGAGCTCGGGCGTCGGTGGACATCGTTTTGGTGATCCCAGGGGCGGCCGGTATCCTGGTCAGGTTGTTGGGTCACCCGCGTTGCGGTCGTTGGCCCCCAGTACCGATCAAGGAGTTTCACATGGCTGCGGTTTGCGATGTCTGCGGAAAGGGCCCCGGCTTCGGCAAGTCGGTGTCGCACTCCCATCGTCGGACGAACCGCCGGTGGGATCCGAACATCCAGACGGTGCACGCCGTCTCTCGCCCCGGTGGCAACAAGAAGCGCATCAACGCCTGCACCTCCTGCATCAAGGCGGGCAAGGTCGCGCGCGGCTGAGTGCCGCTCCACCTCTTCTTCTCTCGTCGAGTGTGCGGTGAGATCGTCCCGATTCGTCGGATCGCGATCTCACGGCACACTTGAATTTGTGGACTCCCTCTAGGGCAGTCGCCAGTCGACCGGTTCCCCACCCAGCTCCGCGAGTAGCTCGTTCGCGCGGCTGAACGGCCGGGACCCGAAGAACCCCCGTGACGCCGACAGCGGCGACGGATGCACCGACTCGATGGTCGCGCAGTGGGCACCCGTCAGCATCGGCTTCAACGTCTGTGCGTCGCGACCCCACAGCACCGCCACCATCGGCGACGGCCGGGCCACCAAGGCGCGAATCGCACACTCGGTGACGGCTTCCCAGCCCTTGCCGCGATGTGACGCCGGGCTGCCCGATCGGACCGTCAGCACCCTGTTGAGCATCATCACGCCCTGCTCGGCCCATGGCGTCAGGTCGCCACAGCTCGGCGCGGGATGGCCCAGATCGGTGGCGTACTCCTTGAAGATGTTGTCCAGGCTGCGCGGCAGCGGACGCACCTCGGGTGCCACCGAGAAACTCAGACCGACCGCGTGCCCGGGGGTCGGGTACGGATCCTGCCCGACGATGAGGACGCGCACCTTCTCGAGGGGAAAGGTGAAGGCACGCAGCACGTTCTCCCCCGCGGGCAGATAGCGCTGGCCCGCCGCGATCTCGGATCGGAGGAACTCGCCCATCTGGGCGACGTGGTCCTCGACCGGCGCCAGGGCGGTGGCCCAGCCGGGGTCGACGAGTTCGGAGAGGGGGCGTGCAGTCACGAGAGGTCAACCTAGCGTGCCCGTGCGGTCAGAACGACCGCCAGCCCCCGGGTCCGGTCCACGGGGCCCCGTCGACCAGCACCCGCGCGGGGCCGTCGCGAACCACGCCGATCGCGCGCCAGCCGGCGGGCACGGCACCGGGGAACGTCGCGACGAGCGCGTGGTCCTCACCACCGCCGAGCACCAGCCCCCAGGGGTCCTCCCCCGCTGCGGCGGCTGCCGCCGCGACGGCGCCGTGATCGGCCGCGAGCGCATCCCGCGACAGGTCGACGCCGACGGCCGAGGCGTCGGCGACGTGTCTCGCGTCGGCCAGCAGCCCGTCGGAGACGTCCGTCATCGCCGTGGCACCCGCGTCGGCGGCCACCCTGCCCTGGCCGTACGGCACCGACGGCACCAGATGAGCGCGCCGCAACTCGGGAAATGAGCGAATATCGTTGCGCCACAGGGCATAGCCGGCTGCCGACCGGCCGAGGCTGCCGACGACGGCCACCGTGTCACCCGGTCGGGCACCACCGAGCAGCACCGGCGCACGACCCGCCAGATCGCCGAGCACGGTCACCGAGACGACCCATTGCGACGCGGCGACGAGATCGCCTCCGACGATGCTCGCCCCGAACGCGCGGGCCTCGGCCCACATGCCGTCGGAGAGTTCCTCCGCGGCAGCCCCGGGGGTCGCCGCCGGCGCGCCGAACGCCACGACGAACGACGTGGCCGCAGCACCCATCGCCTCGACGTCGGCGGCATTCTGTGCGATCGCCTTGCGGCCCACGTCGTGCGGCGTCGACCAGTCCAGCCGAAAGTGCCTGCCCTCGACCAGCATGTCGGTCGACACCACGACCCGGCCGTCCGGCGCCGTCACCACCGCCGCGTCGTCACCGGGCCCGACGAGCACGCCGGGAGGATGCGTCCGGCCCTGGACGAGCCGGTCGATCACGACGAACTCGCCGAGGTCCGCCAGCGTCTCGGCGCGCTCGTCGTCGGTCATGTCACCCCTTGGTTGCGTGTCCTGAACACCGGCGCGACCTGCGGTAGGTTTGGTCCCTGCGGCGTGGAGTCTATGCAGCCCGAACGGAGGACGGCGCGAGTGGTCGAGGCATTCATGCTGGTTCAGACCGAGGTGGGTCGCGCCGAGGTCGTGGCCAAGCAACTCGCGGCGCTGGCGGGGGTGTCGTCGGCGGAGTACGTCACCGGCCCCTACGACGTCGTGGTTCGCGTGGCGGCCGAGACCGCGTCGGAGTTGCAGTCGGTCGTCGTGCCGAGCGTCCAAGGGGTGACGGGAATCACCCGCACCCTGACCTGTCCGATCGCCGAGGCGGCCCACTCCTAGAGTGCAGTGGTGACCGAGTTCGTTCCCCCCGCAGATCCCGACACCGAATCCGACGGACCTCCCCGACGAGTCCTGATCGCGGCAGTGGGCGTCGCGGTCGCGGCGGTCGTGGGCCTGCTCGCAGTGGCGGCCACCCGGGAGGCGACTCCCCCGCCGGCGCCCGTCGCCATCGCCGCCGCACCGGCACCCCAGGCCGACAGCGAGGGATGCAAGGCCCTGATGGCGGCCCTCCCCGACGACCTCGACGACTACCACCGGGCCGAGGCGATGGCACCCGCCCCGCAAAGCACCGCCGCGTGGCAGGCGGAGCCAGGAGGTGACCTGGTGGTCCTGCGCTGCGGAATCGACCGGCCCGACGACTTCTCCGCGAGCGCGCCCCTGCAGGGCGTCGACGACGTGCTGTGGTTCCGCATCCCCGGGGAGGGCCGCACCACCTGGGTCGCCGTCGACCGGCCGGTCTACGTCGCGCTGACGCTGCCCGACGGGTCGGGGCCGACGCCGATCCAGCTGCTGTCGGGAGCGGTGGCCAAGGCGATGCCCGCGGTCACCCCCGATCCGGGACCGTTGCGTTAACGCAGGCCGGTACCCCGTGCCACCGCGGTGTCGACCATCGCGGCCAGCAGTGTCGGATAGTCGACGCCGCTGGCGGCCCACATCCGCGGATACATCGAGATCGTGGTGAAGCCCGGCATGGTGTTGATTTCGTTGATCACCGGACCGTCGTCGGTGAGGAAGAAGTCGACGCGGGCGAGGCCCTGACAGTCGATGGCCCGAAACGCCTTGATCGCCAATTGCCTTATCTGGTCGGCGATCTCGTCGTCGATCTTGGCGGGCACGTCCAGCTCGGCGGCATCTTCGAGGTACTTGGTGGAGAAGTCGTAGAACGCGTCCTCCCGGCCACGGACGCCGGCCACCCGGATCTCCCCGACGGTGCTGGCCTCGACGCGACCGTCCGGGAACTCGAGGACGCCGCACTCCAGTTCACGACCGGGCACCGCGGCCTCGACGATCACCTTGGGGTCGTGCCGGCGCGCGTTGGCGACGGCCGCCGCGAGATCGTCCCAGGAGGTGACACGGCTGACGCCGATCGACGAGCCGCCCCGCGCGGGCTTGACGAACACCGGCAGGCCGAGCCGCTCGCGGTCCTCCAGCTCGAGGGTCTCGTCGTGGGCGCGCAGCACCACCTGGTCACCGATGGGCAGACCCTCGGCGGCGAGCAGCTTCTTGGTGAACTCCTTGTCCATGCCCGCCGCGCTGGCCAGCACACCGGCCCCGACGTAGGGCACCCCGGCGAGCTCGAGCAGCCCCTGGATGGTGCCGTCCTCGCCATATGGTCCGTGCAACACGGGGAACACCACGTCGACGGCCGCGAGGACGTCACCCGGGCCCTTGCCGAGGGACAGCAGTTCGCCGCGTCGACCGGGGTCGGCGGCGAGCGCAAGTGCCGTGCCCGCCGCGCTGGTGACCTCGGGGAGCTGGCCGTCGGTGATGGCGAGCGACTCGTGCCCACCGTCGGTCAGCACCCAGGACCCCTCGGGCGTGATGCCGACGGCGACCACGTCGAAGCGGTCCGGGTCGAGGTTGCGCAGGATGCTGCCAGCCGAAACGCACGAGATGGCGTGCTCGGAGCTTCGTCCGCCGTAGACGACGGCGACGCGGACGCGGGGGCTCGAGCTGTCGGTCACAACCTAGAGAGGCTACCGCTAGGCCAGTGCCGCGGTGATGTCGGCGATCAGATCGTCGGTGTCCTCGATGCCCAGCGACATCCGGGCGAACCCGTCCGGCACGGGGTCGCCCCAGCGCGCCCGCCGGTCCACCGACGTGTGCAGCCCTCCAAAACTGGTGGCGGCGACCAGCAGGTCGCTGCGCTCGACCAGACGGTGCACCGCGGCGGCGTCGGCCAGTTCGAAGGCGACGAGGCCGCCGAAGCGCCGCATCTGGGTGCACGCCACCGCGTGGGCCGGATCCTCGGGCAGCCCGGGGTACCGCACCGACCGTACCGCCGGGTGCTCCCGCAGCATCAGCGCCGTCGCCAGGGCGTTGTGGCACTGGCGTTCGACGCGCAGCCCGGCGCTGCCGAGACTGCGCAGCGCCAGCCACGCCTCGAACGGGCCCAGGATGGCGCCGGCCAGCAGACGTTCGCGTTCCACGGCCGCCATCACGTCGGTGTGACAGCTCGCGACGTACCCCGCGAGCAGATCGCTGTGGCCCGACAGCCCCTTGGTGGCACTGGCCACCACCAGGTCCGCGCCGAGGGAAAGCGGTTGCTGCCCAAGGGGTGTGGCAGCGGTGTTGTCGACGACGAGGGTGGCGCCGCGGCTGCGGCAGGTGATCGCCAAGGCGTGCAGGTCGACGACGTCGAGCGTCGGGTTGACCGGCGTCTCCGCGATGATGACGTCGGCGGACTCGGCTGCCTCGCGCATCTCGCCGGCGGCTACCTCGCGGACGGTCACGCCGAGGGGGGCCAGGTATTCCCCTGCGTAGAGGCGCACCTGGTAGTAGCCGTCGGCGGGGACCACCAGGGTGGTGCCCGGTTTGGCTAGGACCCGCAGCACCGAGGTGATGGCCGCCATCCCCGAACCGAAGGACAGCGCTGACGTCGCCCCCTCGAGCTCGGCGAGCGCCGATTCCAGTTGGCGCCAGGTCGGATTGGAGCTGCGCCCGTAGGTGTCGCCGGGCTGCGACTCGTCGGCCGAGAGGTGGTAGGCCGAGACGGGTACCGGTGGCGAGGAGACCGGCTGACCCGGAACGTGTTGTGAGGCAGCGGCCTTGACGCTGCGGGTGGAGTCTCCGTACTGACCGCTCATGACCTCTACTCCGACTTGGTGCTGCGGCCGAGGAGCAGTGCGACGGCCTCGTCGACGGACAACCCTCGGTGGCACACCCGGTGCACGGCGTCGGTGAGCGGCATCTCGACGTCGTAACTGGCGGCGAGCGCCAGGATCGACTGGCAGGAGGTGACGCCTTCGGCGACGTGGCCACCGGCGTCGCGGAGCGCGGACTCCATGGTCCCGCCGCGGCCGAGACGCGCGCCGAACGCCCGGTTGCGCGACCGCGGTGAGGTGCAGGTGGCCACCAGGTCGCCGACGCCGGCAAGCCCTGCGAGCGTGGTGCCCTTGGCGCCCAGGGCAAGTCCCAGCCGCATGATCTCGGCCAGGCCTCGGGTGATGATCGCCGCGGCGGTGTTCTCCCCCAACCCCACGCCGGCCGCCATCCCGCTGGCGAGCGCGATGACGTTCTTGCACGCGCCGCCGATCTCGGCGCCGACGACGTCGGAGTTGGTGTACGGCCGGAAGTACCCGGTGGAGAAGGCGCGTTGCAGGGTCACCGCGCGACCGGAGTCAGTGCACGCGACGACCGTGGCCGCCGGTTGTTCGTCGAGCACCTCGCTGGCGAGGTTGGGACCGGTCACCACGGCGACCCGGGACGGGTCGACCCCGGTCACCTGGACGATCACCTGGCTCATCCGAAGCAGGGTGTCGAGTTCGATGCCCTTGGCGACGCTCACCAGCGTGGTGTCGGCACCGATGCGGTCGCGCCACGGCTCCAGGTTGGCGCGCAACGTCTGCGAGGGCACGGCGAGCAAGACGGTGCAGGCGCCGTCGAGGGCGTCGGCGGCGTCACCGGTCGCACGGATCGACGCGGGCAGTTCGACCTCGCCGATGTAGCGGGTGTTGCGATGGGTGTCGTTGATCTCGTCGGCCAGCTCGGCGCGCCGCGACCACAGCGTGACCTCGTTGCCCGCGTCGGCGAGCACCTTGGCCAGAGCGGTACCCCACGCCCCAGCACCCATCACCGCTGCCTTGACCACGGGAACAAATCTAGCCTGACTTGCGCTGCTGGCAGGATGACGGGCATGAGCGGTCCCAGCAGCGCGCGAACGGCCAACCTCGGGCTGATCATTGCCGTCAAGCGATTGAGCGCCGCCAAGACCCGCCTTGCCTCGGCGTTCTCGCCCGGCGACCGCGAGGGCGTCGTCCTGGCCATGCTCGTCGACACCATCACCGCCGCGTCGTCGGTGATGGCGGTCCGCACCATCACCGTGGTGACCCCGGACCCCGTGGCCGCCGAGGCGGTCCGCGAGCTGGGTGCCCGGGTCCTGGTCGACCCCACCCCCGCGGGACACCCCGACCCGCTGAACAACGCAATCTCGGTGACCGAGGCGGCGATCCGCTCGGAGACCCCGAACGTCGGCGTGCTGCAAGGCGATCTGCCTGCGCTTCAACCGCGCGAACTCGCGGAGGCCATCGCCAGGGCCCGGCATCACGAGCGCAGCTTCGTCAGTGACCGGCACGGCACGGGAACCTCGGCCCTGTTTGCCTTCGGCGTCCCGTTGGCGCCCCTCTTGGGTGCGGATTCCGCACGGCTGCACCGGGATTCGGGCGCGGTCGAATTGACGGGTGAGTGGCCGGGACTGCGTTGCGACATCGACACCCCCGACGACCTTGCCACGGCGCTCGGCCTCGGGGTGGGAGCCGTCACCAAGAACACTGTCGGCGGCACCTAGCACGCCCGACCGGACATGGGGGATGATCTCCTCTGTGACCGAAGCCGAGACACGACCTTCCACCGCAGGCTGGGTATCGGACGGCAGCACGCCCGACGCCCCGCCGGCCACCACGACGGGTGTGGTCGACACCTCCGAGTCCGAAGCCCTGCCCGACGACCGCTACCTCAACCGCGAGCTGAGCTGGCTCGACTTCAACTCGCGCGTGCTCGCGCTGGCGGCCGATCCGTCGCTGGCGCTGTTGGAGCGGGCCAAGTTCCTGGCGATCTTCTCGTCGAATCTCGACGAGTTCTACATGGTTCGCGTCGCCGGTCTCAAGCGCCGCGACGAGATGGGACTGTCCGTTCGCTCGGCCGACGGATTGTCGCCGCGCGAGCAGTTGCGGCGCATCGGCGAACGCACGCAGCAGTTGGCCAGCAGGCACGCCAAGGTGTTCATGGAGTCGGTGCGGCCCGCGCTCGCCGACGAGGGCATCATCGTGGTGACGTGGGCCCAACTCGACGACGACGAGCGCGCCCGGCTGTCGGTGTACTTCCACGAGCAGGTGTTCCCGGTCCTCACGCCACTGGCCGTCGACCCCGCCCACCCGTTCCCCTTCGTGAGCGGGTTGAGCCTGAACCTGGCGATCACCGTCCGGCAGCCCGAGGACGGCACGCAACACTTCGCCCGAATCAAGGTCCCCGACAACGTCGACCGCTTCGTCGAACTCGGTCCGCGCGAGGGTGGCGCGGCCATCCGCTTCCTCCCGATGGAAGAGTTGATCTCGGCGTTCCTCTCGGTGCTGTTCCCCGGGTTGGAGGTCGTGGAGCACCACGCCTTCCGCATCACCCGCAACGCCGACTTCGAGGTCGAGGAGGACCGCGACGAGGACCTCCTGCAGGCACTCGAGCGTGAACTCGCGCGTCGCCGGTTCGGCTCGCCGGTGCGGCTGGAAGTCGCCGACGACATGACCGAGAACATGCTCGAACTCCTGCTGCGAGAACTCGACGTCCACCCGGGCGACGTAATCGAGGTGCCGGGCCTGCTCGACCTGTCGTCGCTGTGGCAGATCTACGGGGTCGACCGGCCCGCCCTCAAGGATCCGCCCTTCGTGCCCGCGACGCCGCCGGCGTTCGGCGAGCGGGAGACGCCCAAGAGCATCTTCGCGACCCTGCGCGACGGTGACGTGTTGGTGCACCACCCGTATGACTCGTTCTCCACGACGGTGCAACGCTTCATCGAGCAGGCGGCCGCGGATCCGAACGTCCTTGCCATCAAGCAGACCCTGTACCGCACGTCGGGCGATTCGCCAATCGTCAGCGCGCTCATCGACGCCGCCGAGGCGGGCAAGCAGGTCGTGGCACTCGTCGAGATCAAGGCCCGCTTCGACGAGCAGGCCAACATCAAGTGGGCCCGCGCCCTGGAACAGGCCGGCGTCCACGTCGTCTACGGCCTGATCGGTCTCAAGACCCATTGCAAGACATGCCTCGTCGTGCGCCGTGAGGGCTCGACCATTCGGCGGTACTGCCACATCGGCACGGGCAACTACAACCCGAAGACCTCGCGCCTGTACGAGGACGTGGGGTTGTTGACGGCGTCCCCCGACATCGGTGCCGACCTCACCGATCTGTTCAATTCCCTTACCGGGTACTCCCGCAAGGTGTCGTACCGCAATCTGCTGGTCGCTCCGTACGGAGTCCGCAGGGGCATCGTCGAGCGGATCGAACGCGAGATCGCGGCACACCGAGACGGCGCCGATGCGCGTATTCGGGTGAAGGCCAACGCACTCGTCGACGAGCAGGTCATCGACGCGCTCTACCGGGCCTCGCAGGCAGGGGTGCCGGTGGAGGTCGTGGTGCGTGGGATTTGCGCGCTCCGGCCGGGAGTTCCAGGGTTTTCCGAGAACGTCACCGTCCGGTCGATTCTCGGGCGGTTCCTCGAGCATTCGCGAATCATTCACTTTCGCGCCATCGACGAGTTCTGGATCGGCAGTGCCGACATGATGCATCGTAATCTCGACCGTCGCGTCGAGGTGATGGCACAGGTGAAGGATCCGCGGTTGTCCGAACAACTCAATGACGTATTCGAGTCGGCCATGGACCCGACGACCAGGTGCTGGGAATTGGCGCCCGACGGTCACTGGACCGCGTCGCCGCAGGAGGGTCAGACGGTGCGAGACCACCAGGTCTCGCTGATGGAACGTCACCGGCATCCGTGACGCCGTCGCATCGCCGGCGGGTGGCGTGTTGGTCGTCACGTTCTCGAATGACCTGCAGGAGTTGAGGTGACGAAGAAATCGCCGTCGTCGACGGCCACCAAGGTGACCTCGGCGGCGGGCGCCGTGCTGTGGCGACCCGACGACGAGAGCTCGAGTGACGCCACCACACCGGTGGTGGCGGTCGTGCACCGACCGCGCTACGACGACTGGTCACTGCCCAAGGGCAAGGTCGACCCCGGTGAGACCGAACCCGTGACCGCGGTGCGCGAAGTCCTCGAGGAGACCGGTTACGCATCGGAGTTGGGCCGGCGGCTCGCTGCGGTCAGCTATCCCGTGGACTCCGGTGTCAAACACGTGCGGTACTGGGCCGCGCGCGCGATCGGCGGCGAGTTCGCCCCCAACGACGAGGTCGACCAGCTCGTCTGGTTGTCCCCCGCCGACGCCCTCAAACGACTGCAGTATCCCCTCGACCGGAAGGTACTGCGGCGCTTCGTCAAGAAGCCGGCCGACACCCGTACGGTGCTCGTCGTCCGGCACGGAACCGCAGGCAGCAAGGCCAGATACAAGGGTGACGACCGCAATCGCCCGTTGGACAAGCACGGGCGGGCGCAGGCCGAATCCTTGGTGGGGCAGCTGTTGGCCTTCGGTGCGACCGAGGTGCACGCAGCCCCGCGGGTGCGGTGTGAGCAGACGGTGGGCCCGCTGGCCGAGGAGTTGGGCGTGCCGATCCAGGACGAGCCCACGCTGACCGAAGAGGCGTACGCCGACAGTCACGGTCCGGCCCGACGGCGCCTCCTCGAGATCGCCACGACCGACGGCACGCCGGTGGTCTGCTCGCAGGGCAAGGTGATTCCGGATCTCATCGCGTGGTGGTGCGATCGCGACGGCGTGCGACCGGACAAGTCACGCAATCGCAAGGGCAGCACCTGGGTGCTGTCGCTGGCCGGCGGCACGCTGATCGCCGCCGATCACATCGGCAGCCCCCTGGCCGCCGACGGGTAGTCCCCACACGCAGACACGCCGTGGATCTGAGCGATCCACGGCGTGCCTTGTACCGGAAGTGAATCCGGAACTGCTGCTACTTGCGGCCCTTCTTGGCGGGAGCCTTCTTCGCGGGTGCCTTGGTGGCGGTGGTCTTCTTGGCCGGCGCCTTGGTGGCGGCAGCCTTCTTGACCGGAGCCTTCGTGGCAGCGGTCTTCTTGGCCGGCGCCTTGGTGGCGGCAGCCTTCTTGACCGGAGCCTTGGTGGCGGCGGTCTTCTTGGCCGGCGCCTTGGTGGCGGCGGTCTTCTTGGCCGGCGCCTTGGTGGCGGCGGTCTTGGCCGGCGCCTTCGTGGCGGCGGTCTTCTTGGCCGGCGCCTTGGTGGCGGCGGTCTTCGCGGGCGCCTTCGTGGCGGCCGTCTTCTTGGCCGGCGCCTTCGTCGCAGCCTTCTTGACTGCCTTCTTGGCGGCGGTCCTCTTGGCGGGTGCGGCGGTGGCACCGCGCTTCACGGCGGGGCCCTCCGACGGGAGACGCTGTGCGCCAGACACAACCGCCTTGAACTGTGCCCCTGGACGGAATGCCGGGACGGACGTCGGCTTGACCTTGACGGTCTCACCGGTGCGCGGATTTCGCGCAACACGGGCGGCGCGGCGACGCTGCTCGAACACGCCGAAGCCGGTGATGGTGACGCTGTCGCCCTTGTGGACGGCACGCACGATGGTGTCGACGACGTTCTCCACGGCGGCGGTCGCCTGCCGACGATCGGTGCCCAACTTGTCCGTGAGGACGTCGATGAGCTCTGCCTTGTTCATGCAAAACCTCCGAAGCCTGTGGCCCACCTTGAGCCAACTGAAAGCTACGGTAAACCTTTACACCGCTGATTTCCAAGAGCCACGCCCAATTTCAGGAATAGCTGGCGCCAAATTCGGCAATCGGGTTGCCCCACACCACCGGTGGTACGGCGGTCCCAAAACGGGCTTGCTGGGGGTGATTTCGGCCCCGCCAGACCCCCCGTCACACCGAAACGGTGCGCGGCTTCCAGCTCGGCCGGTCCGCCTCGAAGGCGGTGATGTCGTCCTGTTTGCGCAGCGTAAGGCCTATATCGTCCAGGCCCTCGAGCAGTCGCCATGCGGTGTAGTCGTCAATCGTGAACGGCACCATGACCGTTCCCGCGTGGATGCTTCGATCCTCCAGGTTCACAGTGATTTCCAGGCCCGGTTGCTGCTCGATCAACTTCCACAGGATTTCCACATCGTCCTGGGCGACTTCGGCGGCCAGAAGACCCGCCTTCCCCGAATTCCCGCGGAAGATGTCGGCGAACCGGGACGAGATCACCACCCGGAATCCGAAATCCATGAGCGCCCACACGGCGTGCTCGCGGGAGGACCCGGTGCCGAAGTCGGGGCCCGCCACCAGAACCGAACCCTTGTCGAACGGCGGGAGGTTCAGGACGAACGAGGGGTCGTTGCGCCAGGCGGCGAACAGCCCGTCCTCGAAACCCGTTCGGGTGACCCGCTTCAGGTACACCGCGGGGATGATCTGGTCGGTGTCGACGTTGGTGCGGCGCAGGGGAACGCCGATCCCGGTGTGGGTACGGAAGGCTTCCATGGCTGTCTCCTAGCGATTCTGGGGCAGGTCGGCGGGTGAGGACAGGGTGCCGCGGATGGCCGTTGCCGCGGCCACCGCGGGCGAGACGAGGTGGGTACGGCCGCCCTTGCCTTGCCGCCCTTCGAAGTTTCGGTTCGACGTCGCCGCGCAGCGCTCCCCCGGTGCGAGCTGATCGGGATTCATGCCGAGGCACATGGAGCAGCCGGCCTGTCGCCATTCGGCCCCGGCCGCGACGAAGATGTCGCCCAGCCCTTCGGATTCGGCCTGCACCCGGACCTTCATCGACCCTGGCACGACCAGCATCCGCATCCCGTCGGCGATCTTTCTGTCCCGCAGGATGTCCGCGACGATCCGCAGATCTTCGATGCGGCCGTTCGTACAGGAGCCCACGAACACCGTGTCGATCTTGATGTCGCGCATCGCGGTTCCCGGCTGAAGATCCATGTACGCCAACGCCTTCTCGGCCGCCTGACGCTCCCCTTCGTCGAACATCAGTTCTGGATCGGGGACCGAGGCGCTCAGCGGGACACCCTGGCCGGGGTTGGTGCCCCAGGTGACGAATGGGCTCAACTCGGCGGCGTCGAGGTAGACCTCGGTGTCGAATTCGGCTCCCTCGTCGGTGCGCAACTGGCTCCATGCCTCGACGGCGGCGTCCCAGTCGGCGCCCGCGGGGGCATGCGGACGGCCCTTCAGGTAGGCGAAGGTGGTCTCGTCCGGTGCCACCATGCCGGCGCGCGCGCCCGCCTCGATGCTCATGTTGCAGACGGTCATCCGACCCTCCATCGACAGCGCTTCGATGGCGCTGCCGCGGTATTCGATGACGTAGCCCTGCCCACCGCCGGTGCCGATCTTGGCGATCACGGCCAGGATGACGTCCTTGGCGCTGGTGCCCGGGGGCAGCACCCCGTCGACGTTGACCGCCATTGTCTTGAAGGGCCGCAACGGCAAGGTCTGCGTGGCGAGCACGTGCTCGACCTCGGAGGTGCCGATGCCCATCGCGAGGGCCCCGAACGCACCGTGGGTCGAGGTGTGGCTGTCACCGCAGACGATCGTCATACCCGGTTGGGTCAGGCCCAGCTGCGGCCCGATGATGTGGACGATGCCCTGTTCGACGTCACCCATCGGATAGAGGCGGACCCCGAACTCGGCGCAGTTGCGCCGCAACGTCTCGACCTGGGTGCGCGAGATCGGATCGGCGATCGGCTTGTCGATGTCCTTCGTCGGCACGTTGTGGTCTTCGGTGGCGATGGTCAGATCGGTGCGGCGAACGGGCCGTCCCGCCAACCGAAGTCCGTCGAACGCCTGCGGGCTGGTGACCTCGTGGACGAGGTGCAGGTCGACGTAGATGAGATCGGGCTCGCGCGCGGCGTCCTGTCCCGCGCCGTGGGCCACGACGTGGTCGGCCCACACCTTCTCTGCCATGGTGCGTGGTGTGCCTGGGGTTCCGGTCATGACTCTCTTCATCCCTTCGGGCGACGGCAGAGGGCGCTGCAGTCGCACCGGTTTCGGTGACGGGGCGTCTCAACATACGGGACGCTAGTATCTCCCTATGAGACAGGATAGCGGTATCGGCGTGCTCGACAAAGCGGTGGGCGTACTGCACGTCATAGCCGAGTCACCCTGTGGTCTCGCCGATCTGTGCGAGCGCACGGGCCTCCCGAGGGCCACCGCCCACCGGCTGGCCGCGGGCCTCGAAGTGCACCGACTGCTGGCCCGCGACACCGAGGGTCGGTGGTGCCTCGGCCCGGCCTTGAACGAACTCGCCGGCCGGGTCGACGATCCGCTGCTCGCCGCGAGCGCGGCAGTACTGCCCAGGCTTCGCGAAATCACCGGCGAGAGCGTGCAACTGTATCGACGGGAGGGCATGTCCCGGGTGTGCGTCGTGGCCCTGGAGCCGCCTGCAGGACTGCGGGACACCGTGCCCGTCGGCACACGCCTGCCGATGACGGCGGGCTCGGGGGCCAAGGTGCTCCTGGCCTACAGCGACCCCGCCACCCAGCAGTCCGTGCTTGCCACGGCCAAGTTCACCGACCGCACCCTGGCGGAGGTCCGCAAGCGCGGATGGGCGCAAAGCGCGGCAGAGCGGGAGCCCGGCGTGGCGAGCGTCTCGGCGCCCGTGCGGGACGCGCAGGGTTCGGTGGTGGCCGCCATCTCGGTGTCCGGGCCGATCGACCGGATGGGGAGGCGGCCCGGCGCACGGTGGGCGGCCGATCTGCTGGCCGCGGCCGAGGCCCTCACCAAACGCCTGTGACGCCGACGACCCCTCGACGACGAAAGGCGCCTACCCCTACGGGTAGACGCCTTCACCGGTGGTACCCCCGATGGGATTCGAACCCACGCTACCGCCGTGAGAGGGCGGCGTCCTAGGCCGCTAGACGACGGGGGCTAGAACTAATTCCGGTTGGTCAGCATAGCTCAGGTGAACTGCGTCGACCTAATCGCTCGACACCGCGTGCAGACCTACCGAAATTGGCTGGGGTACCAGGACTCGAACCTAGAATGGCGGTACCAGAAACCGCTGTGTTGCCAATTACACCATACCCCAATTGCCGTCCAAAACCGCTGGTCATGGACGTTTCGGAGAGTGATCACCCGCTGGGGCGAACCAGCGCGTGCAATCACCGACCGACGAGCACACTACCAAAGATTTCGGCGCCCGATTTCACGCCTGGGCCGACGCGTGGTCACGTCCACCCCGCAGCCGGGCCAAGCTGCGCTCGCGGCCCAGCAGTTCCATCGACTCGAACAGCGGCGGGCTGACCGAGGAGCCGGTGACCGCCACCCGAATGGGGCCGAACGCCTTGCGCGGCTTGAGCTCGAGGCCGTCCAGCAGCGCGGCCTTCAGCGCCGCCTCGATGGCGGCAGTGGTCCAGTCGGCCACCTCCTGCAGCGCTCCCAGGGCTGCGTCCAGCACGGGTACGGCGTCGGCGCGCAACTCCTTGGCCGCGGACTTCTCGTCGAGCGCGTAGGACCCCTCGTCGAAGAACTCGAGCAGCCCCCACGCGTCGCCGAGCACCACGATGCGCGTCTGCACGAGGGCGGCGGCCTCGGCGAAACCGGCGTCGTCCAAGCCGGTGTCGTGACCGTGCGCCACGAAGTAGTCCCGCAGCCGCGCGGTGAAGTCCGCGACGTCGAGCATCCTGATGTGCTCGGCGTTGATCGCGTCGGCCTTCTTCTGGTCGAAGCGGGCCGGATTGGAGTTGACGTTCGCCACGTCGAAGGCGGCCACCATCTCGTCGAGGCTGAAGAGGTCGTGGTCGTCGGCGATCCCCCACCCCAGCAGCGCCAGATAGTTCAGCAGCCCCTCGGGGATGAAGCCACGGTCGCGATGCAGGAAGAGGTTGGACTGCGGATCACGCTTGGAGAGCTTCTTGTTCCCCTCACCCAGAACGCTTGGCAGATGGGCGAACTCGGGCACGCGGTCGGCGACGCCGATCCGGATCAGTGCCTGGTAGAGCGCAATCTGGCGGGGGGTCGACGGCAGGATGTCCTCGCCGCGAAGGACGTGGGTGATCTTCATCAGGGCGTCGTCGACCGGATTGACCAACGTGTACAGCGGATCCCCGTTGCCGCGGGTGATCGCGAAGTCGGGCACGATGCCGGCGGCGAACGTCGTCGGGCCGCGCACGAGGTCGTTCCACGTGATGTCCTCGTCGGGCATGCGGAGCCGGAGGACGGGCGCGCGTCCCTCGGCGGCGAACCGGGCACGGTCGGCGTCGGTCAGGGTGCGGTCGTGGTTGTCGTAGCCCAGCTTCGGATTACGGCCGGCGGCGACGTGCCGGGCCTCGACCTCCTCGGCGGTGGAGTAGGCCTCGTACACCTCGCCCGCTTCGAGGAGTTTGGCGACGACGTCGCGGTAGATCTCGCCGCGCTGCGATTGCCGGTACGGCTCGTACGGACCGCCGATCTCGGGCCCCTCGTCCCAGTCGAGACCCAACCAGCGCAGCGCATCCAGAATGGCGGCATAACTCTCCGCGCTGTCCCGGGCGGCGTCGGTGTCCTCGATGCGGAACACGAAGGCGCCACCGGTGTGGCGCGCGTACGCCCAGTTGAAGAGCGCCGTCCGCACCAGGCCCACGTGAGGGGTTCCCGTCGGCGATGGGCAGAATCGGACCCGCACGCCAGCTCCGGTGGAGGTCATGACTTACCCTTGCGCACAACGGGATTGGTGAGCGTTCCGATTCCCTCGACGGTGATGCTCACGGTGTCGCCGTCCTCGATGGGACCGACGCCCTCCGGCGTCCCGGTCAGGATCAGGTCACCCGGCAGCAGGGTCATCACCGCCGAGACCCACTCGATGATGGCGCCGATGTCGTGGATCATCAGCGAGGTTCGGCTGTGTTGCCGTAGCTCGCCGTTGACCTCGGTGCGCAGATCCAGGTCGAACGGGTTGACGTCGGTGTCGATCCACGGACCGACCGGGCAGAAGGTGTCATGCCCCTTGGCACGCATCCACTGTCCGTCCTTCTTCTGCTGATCGCGCGCGGAGACGTCGTTGGCGATGGTGTACCCGAGGATGTTCTCGGCGGCCTTCGACGCGGGAACGTCCTTGCACGGCTTGCCGATGACGGCGGCCAACTCGCCTTCGTGATGCACGGGGTGGGCGTCCGCGGGGAGCTGGATGGGCACGTTCGGCCCGATGATCGCGGTGTTCGGCTTGAGGAAGATCACCGGGTCCTCCGGTGCCACGCCACCCATCTCGGCGGCGTGGGCGGCGTAGTTCTTGCCCATGCACACGACCTTGCTCGCCAAAATCGGTGCGAGCAGTCGCACGTCGGCGAGCGGCCAGGACCGACCGGTGAACGTCGGAGTGCCGAACGGATGTTCGGCGATTTCGCGGGCTCGTGCCTCGAGGGCACCGTTCGCGACGTCGCCTTCGATGCTCACGAAGGCGACCCCATCTGGACTGGCAATTCGACCGAGGCGCATTTTTCCCACCCTAGGACACCGGCTGCCGCCGCCGACATCGTCGGAGGGGATCTCACCGACGCCCTCGGACGAAGAAATCTTCGCCAGATTCGCCCGGCTCGGCGACGCGCAAAATTGTCGACCGCGACAGTTACAGCAAACTTCGCTTCATTACCGCGCGGTAAGGTGCCGCCTAAATGGATGGGCCATCGCCTCGCATTTCGTCGAATTCAATGGCACCTTTGGGCACGTCTTAGAGTCTCCAGCAGCAACTATCCAAGATCACTCGCACATCACGGGACGATCACGTGCGGCCCATTGCACCCAAAAATTGGTTGACCCATTTAGTCCTTACCCGCTGGTAAGTTCAGCTACCGTCTCCGCCACGGGGGTCCGTTCGACAAAGGGAGAAAAATGCCAGTGCAAGTAGCGTTTCGGTCATACCTGACGGCCGGCGTCGCGATGGTGGGCGCCACCGCCCTGATCGCCGCGCCGCTCGCGGTGCCGCCACCAGAGATCCACCTGCCAGCGATCCATGCGTCCTCGGCCGCGGTCGAGCTTGCGGCACTGGCGAACCCGATCGCCGAATGGGTCACCGTGGTCCAGAACACGTTCACCAACGTGGCCGCCCTGGGACAGCAGTTTCAGAGTGATCCGGCGCCCATCCTGCAGCAGATCCTGACGAACCAGTTGGCGAACGCCGCCACTCTGTCGACGGCCCTCGGGGGTGCGGCAGGTGGCCTGGTGGCCGGACTCACCGCACTTCCGTCGGCCACGCTGCTGGCGGCTCAGCAGCTCGCCGCCGGTCAGTTCAGCGCGGCGGTGGGCACCCTCTTCCAGGCTGGCATCGGCCTCATTCTGGCTCCCGCGATCAGCCTGATCGGTGCGACGTCGATCGTCACCGACACCGCCCAGAACTTCGCGAACGTCGTCGCCGCCATCCCGAATGTGCTGTTGCCCGTGGGGCTTGCCGCGATTTCTCCGATCGCCGGTGCCATCTACTCGTTCGGCGACGCCGGCCAGGCCGTCATCGACGCGGCCCGGGCGGGTGACGTGGCGGGGGCGCTCAGCGCTCTGGTCAACATCCCCGCCATCGTGACCAACGCCTTCCTCAACGGGTACCCGCCCCAGTTCATACCCGGGGTGTTCAGCCCGTTGGCGGATGGCGGGTTGATCGCCAACCTGCTGAATGCGCGCGACATCATCGCCCAGGCGCTAGGTGCGCCGGCACCCGCTGCGGCGGCTGCGGTGTCGGCCTTGCCGACGGCGTCGAACCTGGTCAGCCTGGCGGCAGCGCCCTCTGAGGTGGGCTCGACCGGTGCTGCCACCGGCGAGGTGGCGGCCAAGGCGTCGTCCGCCGCAACGGAGGCCAATGCGGCCGAGCCGGTGACCGAGGCCACGACCGCCCCGGTGGCAGCCACCGAACCGGCAAGCACCGAACCGGTCGCAACGTCCACACCGCCAACGTCTAGCACCGCGACGGAATCGACGACGGAATCCGCCACCAGCACCACCAAGACCGACGGCGGATCGGACTCCGAGCCCTCGGCCGCATCGTCGACCAGCAGCTCGACGGCAAGTGGCTCGACGGCAAGTGGCTCGACGAGCACCAAGCCGTCGAGCACGACGTCGTCGGACGACAAGGAGCCCTCGTCCAAGGGCACCGCGTCGTCGAGCTCGGCGACCTCGGGCACGACGTCGTCGACCGGCAGCAGCGCCAGCAAGGCCGCCGACTCGAAGAAGGACACGTCGGCGGGCTCCTCGAGCTCGGGCTCGACGGGGTCGAGCTCCGCGGGATCCAGCTCGGCCGGATCCAGCTCGGGCTCTTCGGGTTCGGGTTCGTCCAGCGCGAGCTGACCTCGCACGACACCAGATGCCCCTCCTCCGCCAACCGGCGGAGGAGGGGCATTTTCGTTCTCCAATTCCACATCTTGAGATGACCATTCGGCATGGTGGGATTACCGTGCCACGATGGAGTCATGTCCGAACCCGTCGTCGGGACCGCACGCCGCTGGTCGATGTTGGTCATCGCGCTCGCCACGACCCTGTGCGCCAACGTCTTCATCAACGGGGTGGCGTTCCTCATCCCGACCCTGCACGTCGAGCGCGGTCTCGACCTGGCCGAGGCGGGCCTGGTCTCCGCGCTCCCCAGCTTCGGGATGGTCGTCACGCTGATCGCCTGGGGTTACCTGGTCGACAGGTTCGGCGAGCGCGTCGTGTTGACGGTCGGGTCGGCGCTGACCGCCGCCGCGGCCTTCGCCGCAGCCTCCGTCGACTCGCTGGTGGCGGTCGGCGTCTTCCTGTTCCTCGGTGGCATGGCGGCCGCGAGCAGCAACTCGGCCAGCGGGCGCCTGGTCGTCGGGTGGTTTCCGCCCCACCAGCGCGGCCTGGTGATGGGCATCCGCCAGACGGCACAGCCCCTGGGAGTCGGGTTGGGCGCGTTGGTGATTCCTCAACTCGCCCAGGGCAGTGGGGTGTCCGCGGCGCTGACGTTCCCCGCGATCGCGTGCGCCGCGGCGGCCGTGGTGAGCGCGGTCGGCGTCGTCGACCCACCCCGTCCGCCCCGGGCGGAGGCGCCCGCCGAGGATCTGGTCAACCCCTACCGCGGGTCGTCCACGCTGTGGCGCATCCACGCCGTCTCGGTGCTGCTCGTCGCACCGCAGTGCGTGGTGTGGACGTTCACCCTGGTGTGGCTGATGACCGACCGTGGATGGTCGGCGGCCTCGGCGGGTGCGATGGTCACCTTCGCCCAAATCCTCGGCGCAGCGGGCAGAATCGCCGCCGGCCGGTGGTCGGACAAGGCGGGTTCGCGATTACATCCCATCCGCACCATCGCCATCGGCGCGGCCGTTGCGATGGCCCTCCTCGCCGCGACGGACCTGATCCACTCTCCGCTGTCCATCGCGGTGATGGTCGCGGCGTCGGTCATCACCGTGTCCGACAACGGCTTGGCGTTCACCGCGATCGCCGAACTCGCGGGTCCGTTCTGGAGTGGCCGGGCCCTGGGCACGCAGAACACCAGCCAACTACTGACCGCAGGCATCGTGCCGCCCGTGTTCGGCGCGCTGATCACGGTGGCCGGTTACCCGTTGGCGTTCGCGGTGTGCGCGTTGTTCCCACTGGTGGCGCTGCCACTGGTGCCCGTGGACGCCGATCCGCTGCGAGCTCGGCGGTCACCCGCCGAGTGACGGGATCCCTTGCCAAGATCCGGACCGACTGGTGAAGTCGAACCCGATGTCATCGCTACTCCTTCGCAACGCCACCCTCGTCGACGGCACCGGGAGCGCTCCGATTCCGTCGGCCGTAGTCCTGGTCGACGACGGCAAGATCGCCTGGGCCGGCCCCGAGGCGGACCTCCCACCGGGCCGTCCGCCGACCCGCCGACGCCAGTCGACCTGGCCGGCAACACGATCTGCCCCGGCTTCTTCGACTGCCACGTCCACCTCGGGCTGCCCGGCGCGGGTGGGCTACCCCTGGATCGCATCCTGCATCCGTTGTCCTACCACTACTTTCAGCTCGTCGAACGCCTGCGGGTCACGCTGCACAACGGCGTCACGACCGCGCGGGACCTCATGGGCGTCGACGCCGGGGTGCGCCAAGCCGTTGCCGACGGACTGGTCGCGGGTCCGCGGCTGCTCGTCGCGATCGACATGATGAGCCAGACGTCCGGACACGCCGACTTTCACCTGCCCTCCGGCGTCGACCTGACCCCGCTGGTGGGTGGCTCGCTGGTCGACAGCGTCGACGAAGCGCGCCGTCGCACTCGGGAACTCGTCGCCGCCGGCGCCGACGTCCTCAAGATCGCCTCCAGTGGCGGCATCGCCTCCCCCAGCGATCAACCCGAATGGCTTGGCATGCGCACGGAGATGATCGCCGCCGTGGTCGCCGAGGCGAAGGCCTACGGGAACAAGCCCGTCGCCGCCCATGCCATCGGATACGCCGGGATCGAGGCCGCCGTGGAGGCGGGCGTGACGAGCATCGAACACGGATACCAGCTCGACGACACCTTGCGAAGGCGAATGGTGGATCAGGGGATATTCCTGGTACCCACGCTCCTGGAGACGATGTCGGACGTCACCGTGTCGCCCGTGGCGCGCGAGAAGAGCGTGCGCTGGCATCGGATCGCCCACGAGGCGGTGGCGGCGTCGGCTGCCGCGGGCGTCAAGATCGCGGTCGGCACCGATGCCGGGCTGAGCCCCGACCACGGCACCAACCTTCAAGAACTCGGTCTGCTGGTGCGGTTCGGTGGCCTCACGCCGATGGAGGCGATCGTGGCGGGAACGCGGACGTCGGCGGAACTATGCGGGCTGGCGGACGTGCTCGGCACCGTCGAGGCGGGAAAGATCGCCGACGTGGTGGTGGTCCGTGGTGACCCGCTGGCCGACGTCGAATCCCTTGGCAAGCCCGAGAACATCCTGCTGGTGATCAAGGACGGCGCCGTCGCCGTCGACCGTGGCGGCTTCCTCACCCCGACGCCGTGACGGCCGCGGCCCGCGGCAGGACCAGCAGCGCGGCGGCCAAGAAGCACAGCGCCCCGAGAAACGTGCCGAGGTTGGCGAGGGCCTCGTCGGCGACGCTGCCCGTCCGGTAGACGAACGCCCCGACCGCACTTGCCGCGAAGGCGACGCAGCCGACCATGTTGACCCAGCCGGCTTGCCAGTCGCGGGATGCCGGCCGCCAGGGGCCCACGCTGGCCGTCACGGCGACGATGCCCAGTACGGCGCTGACCAGGAAGGCCAGCGATCCCGTCGCGTCCGGCGCCCACACCAGGCGCCGCTCGGCCATCACCTCGTGCGCCCACACCGCCGCCCCGGTGCTGACGTTGAACAGGACGGTGCCGCCGAATTGGACCGCGGCGGAACGCCATTCGGTACTGTCCTCGGGCTGAGACAACACCAGCTGAATCCATGCCGCACTGGTGAAGAACCAGGAGCCGACGAAGCACAGCGCGTTGGCCGCACCAGGGCCGGCCACCGCGGCCACGCCGGGGGCCGTGGCCGCCGCGAAGAACGCCGATCCGATGACGAACAGCCAGCATTGATGGGTGAGCGTCACCGCCGACCGCAGCCTCGACGTGCCCATGACGCCGAACCTACCTCGCCCCCTCGGTGAGCCGGCACCCAGTCGTCGTCACGACTTCTTGGGCAGCCCCGGCGGATTGATCTCCGACTGCGGAACCGCCTCGCCGCCGAGACCCCAGCGATCGAGGGCCTTGCGATACGTGCCGTTCTGGATCACGTGGTTGAGCGCCTGGTTGACCGCCTGGATCAACCCGTTGTCCTTCTTGGTCAGAACGGCGATCTCGCCCTGCAGCGCGTCCCCGCCACCGGAGTACGTGGCCAGGATCTTCGTCTCCTTCGCGCTGGCCGAGTGGTACACCGCCGAGGGGTTCGGACCCAGATAGCCGTCGATTCGCTTGGAGGCCAACGCGAGGTAGTAGTCGGCGTTGTTCTGGTAGTAGACGATCTCCGCCGGCTTCAGCCCGTCGGCGGCGTTCTGCGCATTCCAGTCGACCAGCAGCTGTTCCTGGTTGGTACCGGAGGTGACACCGATCCGCTTGCCGGCGATGTCCTTTCGGTCGTGGTAGGTCCACGTCGAGTCGGCGGGCGCCTCCAGGGCCAGGTTGTCCAACCGGTAAGTCGAGAAGTCGTACTTCTCCTTGCGCTCCTCGGTGACCGTCACGTTGGAGATGAACGCATCGGCCTCTCCCGAGTCGATCCGCACGAAGTTCTGCGCCCAGTCGGCGTTGGTGTTCTCCACCTTCAATCCGAGGACGTCGCCGACCAGGTGTGCGACGTCCACCTCGCTGCCGACGATGGTGGCGTTGTCACTGGCGTAGAAGTCCAGCGGCGGCGTCGATCCGACGTTGGCGGTGACCCGAAGGACGCCGCGGTCACGGATCGGTGCCGGAACCAGCGCGGCGATCGAGTCCACCTTCTCGGTCACGATCCGCCCCTTTTGTTCGGGGGTCAGGTCGAACGTCTGACCGTTGTCCGCGGTGACGGTGTCACCGACGGTGGGCTCGCTGCACGACGTGACCAGCGCGACGGCGGTCGACGCGGCAAGGAGGGCCATGACAGTACGAAGTGTTCTCACGGGAGGGCTCTTTCGGAGGTTCGACGTCGACGATCAGAGGACGTGGGACAGGAATTCGCGGGTTCTGGCGTGCGCCGGTCGGTCGAACACCGCCTCGGGCGAGCCCTGTTCGACGATGACGCCGCCGTCCATGAAGACGACGGTGTCTGCGACTTCCCTGGCGAAGCCCACCTCGTGGGTGACGATGACGAGCGTCGCGCCGTCGCGGGCAAGTTGGCGGATGACCTCGAGCACCTCCCCGACCAGTTCGGGATCGAGTGCCGACGTGGGCTCGTCGAAGAGGATCACCTTGGGGCGCAGCGCGAGTGCGCGGGCGATCGCGACGCGCTGCTGTTGGCCGCCGGACAGCCGACGGGGATAGTCGTCGGCCTTGTCGCCGACCCCGACGCGCTCGAGCAGTTCGAGGGCCTGCGCCCGGACCTCGTCACGGCGCCGGCCCTGTGCCGACACCGGCGCCTCCATCACGTTCTCCAGCACGGTCAGGTGCGGGAAGAGGTTGAAGTTCTGGAACACGAAGCCGATCTGGCTGCGCTGCCGCAGAATCTCGCGAGGTTTGAGCTCGTGCAACGTGCGGCCCTTGAGCCGGTAGCCGACCAGCTCGCCGTCGACCCTGACCAGCCCCGCGTCCACCTTCTCGAGGTGGTTCAGCACCCGCAACAGCGTCGACTTCCCCGAACCCGACGGCCCGAGGATCGCCGTGACCTCACCGGGGCGCACCGTCAGGTCGACGCCCTTGAGGACCTCGAGCGCCCCGTAGGACTTGCGCACTCCCCGCACCTCGACCGCGAAGCCGGTCATCGGGTCGCCCCCCGCGGCGAAAGGGGAAGTGCCTCAAGCCTTCTGCGGAGTGCCTGAATGGGGGTGAGCGGGACCGTCCGCAGAGCGCCCCTCGCATAGTGACGCTCGACGTAGAACTGCACGATCGACAGCAACGAGGTGAGGACGATGTACCAGACGGTGGCCACCATGAGCAGCGGCACCACTCGTCCGCTGCGGCCGTAGATGACCTGAACCTGATAGAAGAGTTCCGCGATCGCCATCACCGAGACGATCGACGTCCCCTTGAACAACGAGATCACCTCGTTGGCCGCGTTCGGCAGGATCCCTCGCATCGCCTGCGGCAAGACGATCTTGAAGAACTCTCGGCGCTTGGGAATGCCCAGCGCCGCAGACGCTTCGAGCTGGCCCTGGTCGACGGAGATGATCCCGGCGCGGACGATCTCCGCCGAGTACGCGGCCTGATGCAACGCGAGACCGATGATCGCCGCCATCGGGCCGCTGATGACGCCGTTCACGTCGAAGGTGAAGACGGCGGGTCCGAACGGGACGCCGACGCTCAGCGTCCGGTACAGGTAGGCGATGTTGAACCAGAACAGCAGCTGCACAATCAACGGGATGGAGCGAAACGCCCAGACGTAGCACCACGAAATCACTTGCAGCACCGGGTTGTGCGACAGCCGGGCGGCGGCGATGGCAATGCCGAGGGCGAAGCCGATTAGAGTGCCCCAGAACGTCAACTGGATCGTCAGCCAGAGTGCGGCCATCACCGACTTGGCAGTGAAGTACTGGGCGAAGGTGCCCCAGTCCCACCCGGGGTTGGTGGCCAGACCGTGGACGAACTGGGCGAGCACCACGAGTGTCGCCGCGCCGATCACCCACCGCCACGGGTGCCAGGTGCGGGCCACGGTCAGGGCGTCGGCGTCGATCCCCGGATCGTCGTCGACGGCCGCGCCGGAAGCGTTGGGCGCCACCGCGGTCACCGCTCACCGCCCCCGGGAGTGCGGAGCCGGGTCAGCACCGAGCGCTGCCGAAGCGTGAACCCCAACGACTCGTAGAGCCGGATGGCCGAGACGTTGTCGGCTCTCGCATGCAAGAACGGAATCGCGCCCCGCGCGCGAATTCCGTATCCCACCGCACGGACCAGGCGGGTGCTCAGACCTCGCCTGCGAAATCGCGGATCGGTGCACACCGCGCTGATCTCGGTCCATCCGTCGGGATGCATGCGTTCACCGGCCAACGCGACCAACCTGCCGTCGTCGACGAACCCAAGATAGGTTCCCATCTCGATCGTCCGCACCCGGAACGGACCGGGTTCGGTGCGCGCGACCAGGTCCAGCATCTGCGGCACGTCGTCGGATCCCAGGACGACGACGTCCGGGTCGGGAGCCACCTCGAGGTCCGACCCGTCGAGCTGCACCGACCCCAGTTGCCCGAGGAGGTCCCAGCCGGCGGGCGGCACGTGGGCCCCGCGCAACGACACCTCCGCCGCCGGGCCGGCCAACTCGGCCAGATCCGCCCAGTCTCCCGCGTCCAGCCGGGGCGGATGGCCGACGAATCCGGCGACCTCCGAGTCGTACCTGGCGATGCGTCCGGACCAGACCGCGAACCGCGCGTGTGCACCGCGCAACGACGACCGAACGGGGTCGTCAAGCGGGTGAAGCGCCGAATCTCTGGCCGCACGAACGGTTTTCGTGGTCAATCGATACTCCTTGCGTCTGACACCTCGACGCTAGGAGCACGATCGGCCGGTCTCCACCCTTTGGATCAGCCTGAGTATCAGGCGATCAGGTCAGAGCAGACCCACGATGCGGTCGCCGGTCTCCGACGTCGAGAGCTTCGCGCCGTCGAGCGTGGCGAGGTGCTTGGCCACCGCCGCGTCGACCCGCGCTGCCGCGGCGTCCTCACCCACGTGCGCCAACAGAAGGGCGACCGACATGACCGCCGCGGTCGGGTCGGCGACGCCCTTGCCCGCGATGTCGGGCGCGCTGCCGTGCACCGGCTCGAACATCGACGGGTTGGTCCGCGTCGCGTCGATGTTGCCACTGGCGGCCAGCCCGATGCCGCCGGACACCGCTGCCGCGAGGTCGGTGATGATGTCGCCGAACAGGTTGTCGGTGACGATCACGTCGAAGCGTCCCGGGTCGGTGACCATGTGGATCGTGGCGGCGTCGACGTGCTGGTAGGCGACCTCGACGTCGGGAAACTCTTGGCCCACTTCGTCGACGACACGCGACCACAGCTTGCCCGCGAACGCCAACACGTTGGTCTTGTGCACCAGCGTCAGGTGCTTGCGGCGAGTGGCCGCCCGCGCGAAGGCGTCGCGTACCACGCGCTCGACGCCGAACGCGGTGTTGAGGCTGACCTCGGTCGCCACCTCGTGCGGCGTGCCGACGCGGATCGCACCGCCGTTGCCGGTGTACGGGCCTTCGGTGCCCTCGCGGACGACCACGAAGTCGAGGTCCACCTCACCCAACGGGCTGGTGACCCCGGCATGGAGCTTCGACGGGCGGAGGTTGACGTGGTGGTCGAGCTCGAACCGCATCCGCAGCAACAGTCCGCGCTCGAGCACGCCGCTGGGCACCGATGGATCGCCGATGGCGCCCAACAGGATTGCGTCGTGGGTACGCAGTTCGTCGACCAGACCGTCGGGCATGACCTCGCCGGTGGCGTGGTAGCGCCGGGCGCCGACGTCGTAGGTGGTCTTCTCGACTCCCGGGGTGACGACGTCGAGCACCTTGAGCGCCTCGTCGACGACCTCGGGTCCGATGCCGTCTCCGGCGATGACGGCCAGTCTCATGACAGGTCCACCAATTCCAGGGTCGTGGCGCTGACGTCGGCGCCGAGCGCGGTCAACACGTCGTCGGGGACCTGGCGGTCCAGCCGCAGCATGATCGTGGCGCCGTCACCGTCGGCGTCCTGACTGAGTTGGGCGGCGAGGATGTTGACCCCGGCGCCGCCCAGCCTCGTACCGATCGTGCCCAGCGCCCCCGGTACGTCGCTGTAGTTGACGATGAGGTTCACGCCCTCGGCGCGCAGGTCGAGGTTCCGCTCGTTGATCTGGACGATCTTCTGCACCTGCTGCGGACCCGAGAGGGTGCCCGCCACGTTGACCGTCGACCCGTCGGCGGCCACGGCCCGCACGTCGACGACGCTGCGGTGGTTGGGGCTCTCCGGCGCCGTGGTGATCGCGGCCTCCACCCCGCGCTCGGCAGCCAGTGACGGGGCGTTGACGAACGTCACCTGGTCCTCGATGACGGCGGAGAACAGTCCCCGCAACGCCGAGAGCTTCAGGACGTCGACCTCTTCGGACGCCAGCTCGCCACGGACCTGAACGGACAGGTTGGTGGGCAACTCCGCGGACAGCGCACCCACCAGCAGACCCAGCTTGCGCACCAGGTCCAGCCACGGGGCGACCTCCTCGCCGACCACACCGCCGCCGACGTTGACGGCGTCGGGCACGAACTCCCCCGCCAGCGCCAGCCGCACGCTCGCCGCGACGTCGGTGCCCGCGCGGTCCTGCGCCTCGGCCGTCGACGCACCGAGGTGCGGGGTGACGACGACCTCGGGCAGCTCGAACAGCGGGCTGTCGGTGCACGGTTCGGTCGAGAAGACGTCCAGTCCGGCGCCGCGGACGTGGCCGCTCGTGATCGCGTCGGCCAGGGCCTGCTCGTCAACCAGTCCGCCGCGGGCGGCGTTGACGATGATGACACCCGGCTTGGTCTTGGCCAGGGCGTCGGTGCCGATGAGGCCGGCCGTCTCCTTGGTCTTGGGCAGATGCACCGAGATGAAGTCGGCGCGCCCGAGGAGCTCGTCGAGCGACAGCAGCTCGATGCCGAGCTGCGCGGCGCGGGCCTGCGAGACATAGGGGTCGTACGCGGTGATGTGGGCGCCGAACGCGGCCAGCCGCTGCGCGACGAGCTGCCCGATGCGCCCGAGCCCGACCACGCCGACCGTCTTGCCGAAGATCTCCACGCCGGAGAACTTCGACCGCTTCCAGGTGTGCTCGCGCAGAGTCGCATCGGCCGCGGGGATCTGGCGGGCCGCGGCCAGCATCAGCGCCAGTGCGTGCTCGGCGGCGCTGTGGATGTTCGACGTCGGCGCGTTGACGACCAGTACGCCACGTGCGGTGGCGGCGTCCACGTCGACGTTGTCGAGGCCGACGCCGGCGCGGGCGACGATCTTCAACTTGGGTGCCGCGGCGAGGACCTCGGCGTCCACCGTCGTCGCCGAGCGCACCAGCAGGGCGTCGGCTTCCGGGACTGCGGCCAGCAGCTTCTCCCGGTCGGGGCCGTCGACCCAGCGCACCTCGACCTGGTCCCCCAGGGCGGCAACTGTCGATTCGGCGAGTTTGTCGGCGATCAAAACAACGGGCAGGCTCACGCGAACAGAGTAGTGGGCTGTAATAACTAGATGGACGTCACGGTCGTCGGTAGTGGACCCAACGGGCTGAGCGCGGCCGTCATCTGCGCCAGGGCCGGCTTGCGCGTGCGGGTGATCGAGGCGCAGCCCACCGCTGGCGGCGGCGCGCGGACCATGCCCGACCCGGAGTACCCCGGCGTCAGTCACGACGTCTGCTCGGCGGTGCACCCGCTCGGGGTGGCGTCACCGTTCTTCGCCGAGTTCGACCTGGCCGCGCGCGGCGTTCGGCTGACGGCGCCGGAGATCTCCTACGCCAACCCGCTGCCGGGCCGGTCCGCGGCGGTGGCCTACCGCTCGTTGGACCGGACGTGCGCCGAGCTCGACGACGGAGGTTCGTGGCGGCGCCTCTTCGGCCCGTTGGTCGACCACGTCGACGGCGTGCTCGGTTTCTTTCTCGGCGACAAGCGCTCGCTGCCGCCGGACCTGGCGACGACGGTGCGCACGGGCCTGAGGGTGCTGGCCCAGGGCAGCCCGGCGTGGGGGGTGCTCCGCGGCGAGGACGCGCGGGCGTTGTTCACTGGCGTTGGCGCCCATGCCATCTCGACGATGCCATCCCCGGTCAACAGCGGGGCCGGGTTGATGCTCGGGACCGTGGCGCACACCGCGGGGTGGCCCGTGCCCGTCGGGGGCACCCAGACGATCGCCGACGCGCTCATCGCCGACCTGCTCGCGCACGGTGGGGAGGTGGTGGTCGGGGAGCCGGTGACCACTCCCCCGCCCGGTGTGGTCGTCTACGACACCGCGCCGACGGCCCTGTTGGACGTCTACGGTGACGCCGTCCCGCCCAGGTATGCAAAGGCCTTGCGCCGCTACCGTTTCGGGCCAGGCGTCTGCAAGGTCGACTTCGTTCTGTCGGGTGAGATTCCGTGGCTCGACGAGCGCCTCGGGCGGGCGTCGACTGTGCACATGGGCGGCAGCCGGGCGCAGATGGCCCAGGCCGAACGCGAGGTCAACGCGGGTCGCCACGCCTCGTGGCCGATGACGCTGGCGGCCCTGCCGCACGTGTCGGATCCGTCCCGGATAGACGCGCACGGACGCCGGCCGCTGTGGACCTACGCCCACGTCCCGTCGGGCTCCACGGCCAATCTCGTCGAGACGATCACCGACATGTTCGAGCGGGCCGCGCCAGGTTTCCGGGACTTGGTGGTGGCGGCACGCTGCGTGCCCGCCGCCCAGATGGCCGATCACAACGCCAATTACGTCGGTGGCGACATCATCGTGGGCGGCGCGACCCTGTTCGGCGCGCTGATCGGGCCGACGCTGCGTCTCGACCCGTGGACCACGCCGATCCCGAAGGCGTACCTCTGCTCGTCGGCCACGCCGCCGGGTACCGGCGTGCACGGCATGGCCGGGTACTACGCGGCCCGCACCCTGCTGCGCCGCGAATTCGGGCTTACGACGCTGCCGAACCTGGCCCCGGCATGACTTCGGCGCGCCCAACCGCGGTGATCGCGGTCGAGCGCGCCGAAATCGCGTGGTGCTAAGCCGTCTCGGTGATCGGCCGGTCGACCCAGCTCATCAAGTCGCGCAGCTTCTTGCCGGTGACCTCGATGGGGTGCTCGGCGTTCTCCTTGCGAAGCTTCTCCAGGCGCTTGTTGCCGCCCTCGACGTTCGCGACGAGCTCCCGGACGAAGGTGCCGTCCTGGATGTCCTTGAGGATGGCGCGCATGCGCTCCTTGGTGTCGGCGTCGATGACGCGCGGACCGGACAGGTAGCCGCCGAACTCCGCGGTGTCGGACACCGAGTAGTTCATCCGGGCGATGCCGCCCTCGTACATCAGGTCGACGATGAGCTTGAGCTCGTGCAGCACCTCGAAGTAGGCCATCTCGGGGGCGTAGCCCGCCTCGACCATGACCTCGAAGCCGACCTTCACCAATTCCTCGGTGCCGCCGCACAGTACGGCCTGCTCGCCGAAGAGGTCGGTCTCGGTCTCCTCCTTGAACGTCGTCTTGATGACGCCGGCGCGGGCGCCGCCGATGGCCTTGGCGTAAGACAGTGCCAGTGCCTGGCCCTCACCGGTGGGGTCCTGGTCGACCGCGATCAGGCAGGGCACGCCCTTGCCGTCGACGAACTGACGGCGGACCAGGTGACCCGGCCCCTTCGGCGCGACCATGCCGACGGTGATGTCGTCGGCCGGCTCGATCAGGTTGAAGTGGATGTTCAGGCCGTGGCCGAAGAACAGGGCGTTGCCCGCCACCAGGTTCGGCTCGATGTCGTTGGAGAAGATCTCCGCCTGCGCGGTGTCCGGCGCCAGCAACATGATGACGTCGGCCCACTTGGCGACCTCGGCGGGCGTGTCGACTTCGAGGCCCTGCTCGGTGACCTTCTCGCGGGACTTGGAGCCCTCCTTGAGGCCGACCTTCACCTCGACGCCGGAGTCACGCAGCGACAGCGAGTGCGCATGCCCCTGGCTGCCGTACCCGATGACGCCGACCTTGCGTCCCTGGATGACCGACAGGTCTGCGTCGTCGTCGTAGAACATCTCAACTGCCACTTGATTTCCTTATCTTCGTTCGTTTTTCGTCGAAACTGCGTTACTTGGTGGTGACGATGCCGCGCGGACCGCGCGAGAGCGTCACCATGCCGGACTGTGCGATCTCCCTGATGCCGTAGGGCTCGAGGAGGTTCAGCAGCGCCGTCAGCTTGCCAGGCGTACCGGTCGCCTCGACCACCAGCGACTCGGCGGAGACGTCGACCACCTTGGCGCGGAACAGGTTCACCGCCTCGATGATCTGCCCCCGGGTGGTGGCGTCGGCACGAACCTTGATCAGCGCCAGCTCGCGAGAGACCGAGTTGTCCTCGTCCTGCTCGACGATCTTGATCACGTTGATCAGCTTGTTGAGCTGCTTGGTGATCTGCTCGAGCGGGAAGTCCTCCACCGACACGACGATCGTCATCCGGGACAGGTTCTTCTGCTCGGTGGCACCCACGGCGAGCGACTGAATGTTGAAGCCACGCCGCGAGAACAACGACGCGACGCGCGCGAGCACGCCCGGCTTGTCCTCGACGAGCACCGACAGCGTGTGGGTCTTGATGCTCATCAGGCGTGTCCCTCGTTGCCCTGATCGTCGAACAGCGGCCGGATCCCCCGGGCGGCCTCGATCTGGTCGTTGCTCATGCCCGCGGCCACCATCGGCCACACCTGGGCGTCGGCGCCGACGATGAAGTCGATCACCACCGGACGGTCGTTGATCGCCCGAGCCTGGTTGATGACGTCCTCGACGTCTTCGGCTCGCTCACAACGCAATCCGACGCAGCCCAGCGCCTCGGCCAGCTTGACGAAGTCGGGGATGCGATGGCTGTGCGTGGACAGGTTGGTCTGGCTGTAGCGCTCTTCGTAGAACAGCGTCTGCCACTGCCGCACCATGCCCAGGTTGCCGTTGTTGATCAGTGCGACCTTGATGGGTGCGCCCTCGACGGCACAGGTCGCCAACTCCTGGTTGGTCATCTGGAAGCAGCCGTCACCGTCGATGGCCCACACCTCGGCCTCCGGACGTGCGAACTTCGCACCCATCGCGGCGGGCACGGCGTAGCCCATGGTGCCGAGACCACCGGAGTTGAGCCACGTCTTGGGGTTCTCGTAGGAGATGAACTGCGCGGCCCACATCTGGTGCTGCCCAACGCCTGCCACGTACACCGCGTCCGGACCGGCGATCCGGCCTAGCGACTCGATGACGAACTCGGGGCTCATGCTGCCGTCGCTCTGCGGCCCGTAACTCAACGGGAAGGTCGCCTGCACGCCGTTCAGGTATCCCCACCACTCGTCGAGGTCGAGCGTCGCCTTGTCCGTGCCGTCGCGCCGCAGCGCGTCGAGCAGGTCGGCGATCACGTTCTTCACGTCACCCACGATCGGGACGTCGGCGTTGCGGTTCTTGCCGATCTCCGCGGGGTCGATGTCGGCGTGGATCACCTTCGCATCGGGCGCGAACGAGTCCAGCTTGCCGGTCACGCGGTCGTCGAAGCGGGTGCCCAGTGCGATCAGCAGGTCGCTCTTCTGCAGGGCCCCGACGGCCGCCACGGTGCCGTGCATGCCCGGCATGCCGAGGTTCTGCGGATGGCTGTCGGGGAACGCGCCGCGGGCCATCAGCGTGGTGACCACGGGGATGCCGGTCAGGTTGGCGAGCTCCAGGAGCTCGTCGGTGGCCTCGCCGCGGATCACGCCGCCGCCGACGTACAGCACCGGCTTGCTGGCCGCCGCGATGAGCTTGGCCGCCTCGCGGACCTGCCTGCTGTGGGGCCTGGTGTTGGGCTTGTACCCGGGCAGGTCGATCTTCGGCGGCCAGCTGAACGTGCACTGCGCCTGCAGCACGTCCTTGGGGATGTCCACCAGGACGGCACCGGGGCGGCCCGACCTGGCGATGTGGAACGCCTCGGCGATCAGCTGGGCGATGTCGTCGCCGTTGCGAACCAGGAAGTTGTGCTTGGTGATCGGCATCGTGATGCCCGAGATGTCGGCTTCCTGGAAGGCGTCGGTGCCGATGAGGGAGCGACCGACCTGCCCGGTGATGGCGACGACGGGGATCGAGTCCATCTGCGCGTCGGCCAGTGGCGTCACCAGATTGGTGGCGCCGGGACCGGAGGTGGCCATCATCACGCCGACCTTGCCGGTGGCGTGGGCGTACCCGCTGGCGGCGTGTCCGGCGCCCTGCTCGTGACGCACCAGCACGTGCCGGAGCTTGACCGAGTCGAACAGCGGATCGTAGACCGGCAGCACGGCGCCGCCGGGGATGCCGAAGATGACGTCAACGTCGAGTTCCTCGAGCGAGCGGATGACGGCCTGGGCGCCCGTCATCTGTTGCGGGGCAACCTTTCTCGGCTGCGTTGCGGTCGGGCTTGCGACTGCCGGCGAGCCGTTGGCTCGGGTGCCCGGCTCCGGTGGTCGCGTGGTCGGTGCGCTCACGATGTCCTCTACGTCCTCTTATGGGTGATATGGGTTCTCGGGCAACAAAAAACCCCCGTCAGCGGATGCTGCACGAGGGTTGCGCGTCGGCTCGTAGGCTCTGACTGGTTACTCAGTCGGGTTACGCTCCAACGCGCGAACCAAGTACTACGAGAATCGAGACGGTCTTCATAACCAGCGACGGTAGCCTCCTTACTGCTCAAAGGTCAAATTCCGACATCACCGAGCTCGGGCCGACGGTCACCGGCGCGCGGGTGACTGGGAGGATGGCGTCGTGAGTTCTTCCTCTGCTTCCGCATCCACGGCGCCGGTCGTCATCCGGATCTCGCCGATGGCCCACTTCGCGGTCGCCATCTTCACCCTCGGACTGCTGGCCCTGGTGCTCGCCAACCCCACGTGGTTCACCGTGCTGCTGATCCTGCCCGTCGCGGCGTCGCTGGCGATCGCCCGCTACCGCACGACCGCCGATCGCGAAACCGTCACGGCCCGCTCACTGGTCGGCAGCCGGACGGTGTCGTGGGAGGACGTCGACGGCCTGCGGTTCGACCGCAGCGCGTGGGCGTCGGCGCACCTCAAGGACGGCTCCGACGTGCGGCTTCCCGCGGTGACGTTCGCGACGCTGCCGCAGCTGACCGCGGCCACCGACGGCCGCGTGCCCAACCCGTACGAGTAGGCCTCAGGCGAGCGGGTTGGCGCCGTTGAGCAGCACCCAGACACCGATGCCGACGCCGATGCCGAGCACCAGCGCCACGGCCGACCCGACGAACGGGCGCCGGGACCAGCCCCGACCGGCGTCGAAGCCGTATTTGCCGGGGCCCGTGAGGACCAGGGCGGCGGCGAGCACCAGGAGCATGACGAGGTACTCGTGGCCGCCGGGCAGGAAGAAGGAGAAGTACCCGCGGTCCGGCTGGGCCGCGACGGCGGCGAGAAGCGCGTTGACCAGGTAGGCGACGGCCCCGGCCGCGGCCAGTGGTGTGAACAGACCGAGCACCAGCAGCACCCCGGCGCCGATCTGGCCGGCCACGCCGACGTAGGTCAGGACGTTGGCGTGCTGGTAGCCCATGTCGACGAGCGACTGCTGAAAACCGTTGAGGCCCTGGCCACCCCAGAGGCCGAACGCCTTCTGCAGCCCGTGCGCGATCAGCAGCGCACCGAGACCCACTCGGAGCACCATCAAGCCGAGGTCCTGGGTACCCCTACGGCCCTGCTGGTCCGACGTGCCGAAACCCACGTCGGGTTCGATCTCGGTCGGTTCGGCGGACGGGGTTTGGTACCTGCCCGCCGGCTGGACGTAGGGCAGCGGCTCCGGATCGTGGAGCAACCCGTAGCCGGCGCGCTCGGGGTTGGGCGGGTTCGAGTCGTACCGCGGGATCGCGGTGGTCTCGAAGTCGCCCGCGTACGTCGATGAGGGGAGGTCGTCCTCCGGGTCGACCAGGCGCGCCGACGCAGGACGCGCGGCGGAGTCTTCAGGTCTCTGCCACGCGCGCGGATCGTGAGAAGTACTGGTCACGTTTCCCAGCGTAAGTGCTAGTTACGTGCGAAACGTGGATTGGCGCGACGCTTTTGCGCCGTTATTGCCAAGCCGTGACCACGAGTCGCACCGACCGACGTGGCGCGCACCGCCCGACGATCCGTAATCTGGCGGGCATGAGTGTGCACCGGCAATCGCGAGGAGTGCTGGTGCTGCTGTGCGCGGCGTTGCTGGTCGGGTCGGGCTGTGCCCGCTTCGACGACAACCAGTCACAACCGTTCACCACCCAGCCGGAGATGGCGCCGCCCCCCAGCGAGGATCCTCCGCCACCACCACCGCTGCCCGGCCAGCCCTTTCCGAAGGTCTGCGACGCGAAGGGGGTCATGCAGGGCTGCCTAGACAGCACGAGCGGTCTCATCATGGGCCCGGACAGCAAGTCGGCGTTGGTGGCGGAGCGGACGACCGGTGCGGTCAAGGAGATCGCGACGAACGCCGAACCCAAGGTCAAGCTGGTGATTCCGGTCGACGCCTCCGGCGACGGCGGGCTGATGGACATCGTCCTGTCCCCCACCTACGCCCAAGACAAGCTGATGTACGCCTACGTCAGCACGGCGAGCGACAACCGCATCGTCAGGATCGCCGACGGTGACGTGCCCAAGCCGATCCTGACGGGCATCCCCAAGGGCGCGACCAACAACATGGGCGCGCTGATGTTCACCAGCCCCACCACGCTGGAACTTCTCACGGGCGACGCCGGCGACCCCGCGCAGGCCACCAATCCAGGTTCGCTGGCCGGCAAGCTGATTCGCATCGAGCAGCCGACGACCGTCGATCAGGCTCCCCCGACGACGGCGCTCACCGGAATCGGCGGCGCCGGCGGCCTCTGCGTCGACCGTGCCGACGGTTCCCAATACGTCACCGATCGGACACCGACCGGTGACCGGCTCCAGCGCATCACCAAGGACTCGGTCGTCTCCACGGTGTGGACGTGGCCGGACAAGCCGGGCATCGCCGGCTGCGCGGTCACCGACGGCAGCGTGCTGGTCAACATGGTCAACACCAAGCAGACCGTCGCCGTCCGCATGGCCCCGGACACCGGCGCCGTCACCGGCGACCCCGAGGTGGTCCGCCAGGACACGCACGGTCACGCCTGGGCCCTGAAGCTCTCGCCGGACGGCAACGTCTGGGGCGCGACGATCAACCGCACCTCCGGTGACGCCGACAAGGTCGACGACGTCGTGTTCCCGCTGTTCCCGCAGGGCGGCGGATTCCCGAGGACCAACGCCGAGAACACCTAGCGGCCACCCGCCAACCGGGCGACCGGTGGTGTCAGCGGTCGACGAGGTATCGCCGAAGACCGTGCTTGCGCACCAGGTGCAATGCGGCCCTTGCGGATTGCCACGGCCGCGTCCTGCCCCTGACGTCGGCACGGTGGTGGACGAGCTTGATGCTGGGGTCGAAGTAGCACGCCACGCCGGCACGTTTCAGTCTGATCGCGAGGTCCTGGACCTCGTGCTCCCGCATCGTCGGGTCGTATCCACCGACGACGCGGAAGGTCTCGGCCGCGACGAGCATGTTGCCCTCGTGTACCCAATAGGTCGGCGTGGCCGTCGGTTCGGTCAGGATCTGCGGCCACTCACGCATGCCGCGGGCGGTCAGGGTGGCGAGGGCGCGGGCGAGCCGGTCGCGCTTGCGCGCCCAGTCGATCAGCCTCGGAAGGCTGCCGGTCAGATGTGACCGCAGCCCGAACACCGGACCGTAGTTGAACGGCTCCTGCCATCCGTCGCTGCGGCAGACGAGGCCGCCGATTACTCCCACGCCGAACATCTCGTATTGCGCGACGAGCTTTCTCGCCGTCTCCGCGACCTCGTCGGTGTGCACGTCCATGTCGGAGTCCACGAAGTGGATCAAGGTCTCCCCGCCGACGCACGCCAGGATCTGATTGCGATTCGCGGCGGCGCCCCGGTTGGTGGCGTGGCGCACGACCGTCACGCCGGCGCCGTACTTGGCTGCGACCTCGACGCTGCCGTCGGTCGAGGCATCGTCGAGAACGAAGATGTGCTCGTATCCCTGGCGCAAGAGTTGCGGCAGGAGCCGATCGAGGTGTTCGGCCATGTTGTAGTTCGGCACCGCGGCGACGACGGTTCGCTCACTTGCCACTTTGCCGTTCACATCCCCTGGTAGCAGGTCAATCGAGGGGATGGCCGCAGTCGGGCTGGTCCGATGGGCGAACGCCACGATCACGTCGTGGCAAAGCATACCGGTCGCAGGAGGGGGCCTTGAACACGCCAGACCATGAGACCGGCCACGTCGAGCGACGTCCGTTGCGGGCACCGCGGCACTGAGCGCTGCGGTCAGCCCGTGACGCCGCAGGCGGCCAGTACCAGTTCCCTGACCCGCGCCGCGTCGGCCTGACCCTTGGTGGCCTTCATGACGGCGCCGACCACCGCTCCGGCGGCCTGCACCTTGCCGCCGCGGATCTTGTCGGCGATGTCGGGATTGGCGGCGAGCGCCTCGTCGACGGCGGCCTGGATGACCGAGTCGTCGCGCACGACCGCCAAGCCGCGGTCGGTCATCACCTGCTCGGGTTCGCCCTCGCCGGCCAGTACGCCCTCGATCACCTCACGGGCCAACTTGTTCGACAGCTTGCCGTCGTCCATCAGCTTGACCACGGCGGCGACCTGCTTGGGGGTGATGGCCAATTCGGCTGCCGTCACGCCCCTTTCGTTCGCCTTCTGGACCAAGAAGTTGCCCCAGAGCGCGCGGGCGGCCTCACTGGAGGCACCCTCCGCGACGGTGGCGGTGACCAGGTCGATGACGCCGTTGTTGACCAGGTCGCGCATCACCTCGTCGGAGATGCCCCAGTCCTGCTGAATCCGGTTGCGCTGCAACCACGGCAGCTCGGGGATGGTGGCCCGCAGCCGCTCGACGAGTTCGTCGCTCGGCGCGACCGGCTCGAGGTCGGGCTCGGGGAAGTACCGGTAGTCCTCGGCGGTCTCCTTGCGACGGCCTGCACTGGTGTAACCGTCCTCGTGGAAGTGCCGGGTCTCCTGAATGATCTCGCCGCCGGCATCGAGAACGGCGGCCTGCCTTCGCATCTCGTAACGGACGGCCACCTCGACGCTCTTGAGCGAGTTGACGTTCTTGGTCTCGGTCCTGGTGCCGAACTCGGCCGCCCCGACGAGCTTGAGCGAGACGTTGGCGTCGCAGCGCATGGACCCCTGGTCCATCCGGACGTCGGATACGTCCAGGCCGCGCAACAGGTCCCGCAGGGCGGTCACGTAGGACCGGGCGATCTCGGGCGCTCGCGCCCCAGCGCCCTCGATGGGCCTGGTGACGATCTCGACCAACGGCACCCCGGCCCGGTTGAAGTCGAGCAGCGACGTGGTGGCGCCGGCGATGCGGCCCGTGACACTGCCGAGGTGCGTCAGCTTGCCGGTGTCCTCCTCCATGTGCGCGCGCTCGATCTCCACCCGCCAGGTGGTGCCGTCGTCGAGGGGGACGTCGAGGTAGCCGTTGACGGCGATGGGCTCGTCGTACTGGCTGATCTGGTAGTTCTTCGGCTGATCGGGGTAGAAGTAGTTCTTCCGCGCGAAGCGACCCCACGGGGCGATCTCGCAATTCAGTGCGAGGCCGATGCGGATGGCGGACTCGACGGCCGAGCCGTTGACGACGGGCAAGGCACCGGGCAGCCCGAGGCACACCGGGCAGACATTGGTGTTGGGCTCCGCGCCGAAGTTGTTCGCACACCCGCAGAACATCTTGGTCGCCGTCGACAGTTCGACGTGGACCTCCATGCCCATCACGGGCTCGTAGCGAGAGATGACCTCGTCGTAGTCGATCAGTTCGGCGGAGGCGACAGTCATGACTCGATCCTAGTTAGGAGGGTCAGCCGAAGAAGTCGGCGGCGTCGACGTAGCGGCCCTGCGGCACCAGCTTCAACTGCTTCACGGCTTCGGCCAGCGGCACCCGGCCGATCTCCTGCCCGCGCAGCGAGACCATCATTCCGTACTCGCCGGAGTGCGCGGCGTCGGCGGCGTTGACGCCGAACCGGGTGGCCAGCACCCGGTCGTACGCGGTCGGGGTGCCACCGCGCTGGACGTGGCCCAGCACCGTGGTGCGCACTTCCTTCTTGATCCGCTTCTCGATCTCGACGCCCAACTGATGAGCCACGCCCGTGAACCTCACGTGGCCGAACTCGTCGATGCCGCCGTCGCGCAACTGCATCGAGCCCTCGGCCGGCTTCGCGCCCTCGGCGACCACGCAGATGAAGTGGGAATCACCGCGGACGAAGCGCTGCTTGATCAGCCGGCAGACCTCTTCGACGTCGAAGGGCTGCTCGGGGATGAGGGTCATGTGCGCGCCGGAGGCCAGGCCGGCGTTCAACGCGATCCAGCCCGCGTGGCGGCCCATCACCTCCACGAGCATCACCCGCTGATGGGATTCGGCCGTGCTGTGCAGCCGGTCGATTGCGTCGGTGGCCACCTGGAGCGCCGTGTCGTGACCAAAGGTCACGTCGGTGCAGTCGATGTCGTTGTCGATGGTCTTCGGCACCCCGACGACGGGCACGTTCTCCTCGGACAGCCAGTGCGCCGCCGTGAGCGTGCCCTCGCCGCCGATGGGGATCAACACGTCGATCCCGTTGTCCTCCATGGTCTGCTTGATCTGGTCCAGGCCGGCGAGCAGCTTGTCCGGGTTGACCCGGGCGGTGCCGAGGATGGTGCCGCCCTTGGTGAGCAACCGGTCGTTGCGATCGTCGTTGGCGAGCTGGATGCGACGGTCCTCCATCAGGCCCCGCCAGCCGTCGAGGAACCCGACGACCGAAGACTTGTAGCGGACGTCGCACGTCCGCACGACCGCCCTGATGACCGCATTCAGGCCGGGGCAGTCGCCGCCGCCGGTGAGAACTCCAATCCGCATGCCTCTATCCTCCCCCGTCAGATCGCCGTCGGCAGCGCACCGCGGGCGACCTCGTAGGCCGCACCGACGCGGTAGAGCCGGTCGTCGGCCAGTGCGGGCGCCATGATCTGCAGGCCGACGGGCAATCCGTCGTCCTCGGCCAGCCCCGACGGGACCGACATTCCGCAGTGCCCGGCGAGGTTCAGGGGCAGGGTGCACAGGTCGAAGAGATACATCGCGAGCGGATCGTCGACCTTCTCGCCGAGGCGGAACGCCGTGGTCGGGGTGGCGGGCGAGACCAGGACGTCGACGCTTTGGTAGGCCCGCTCGAGGTCCCCAGCGATCAGCGTCCGCACCTTCTGCGCCTGGTTGTAGTACGCGTCGTAGTAGCCCGCCGACAACGCGTAGGTGCCAATCATGATGCGGCGCTTGACTTCTGGACCGAATCCGGCCGCCCGGGTCATCGCCATGACCTCTTCGGCGCTGTGGGTGCCGTCGTCGCCGACCCGCAGTCCGTAGCGCATCGCGTCGAAGCGGGCGAGGTTGCTCGACACCTCGGACGGCAGGATCAGGTAGTAGGCCGCCATCGAGTGGTCGAAGTTCGGGCAGTCGACTTCGCTGACCTCGGCGCCGAGGGCGGTGAGCTGTTCGACCGCGGCGTTGAACGAATCCAGCACCCCCGCCTGGTAGCCCTCGCCGCTGCGCAGCTGCTTGACGATGCCGACGCGGACGCCGGTGAGGTCCCCCGCCGCCCCCGCCTTGGCGGCGGCCACGACGTCGGGAACCGCGGCGGTCACCGAGGTCGAGTCCCGAGGATCGTGACCCGCGATGACCTGGTGCAGCAGCGCCGTGTCGAGCACGGTGCGGGCACAGGGGCCGCCCTGGTCCAGCGACGAGGCACAGGCGACGAGCCCGTACCGCGACACGGTGCCGTAGGTCGGCTTGACGCCGACGGTGGCGGTGAGCGCCGCCGGTTGGCGAATGGAGCCACCGGTGTCGGAGCCGATGGCCAACGGGGCCTGGAAGGCCGCGAGCGCCGCGGCGCTGCCGCCCCCGGAGCCACCTGGCACGCGTTCGACGTTCCACGGGTTGCGGGTCGGCCCGTAGGCGGAGTTCTCGGTCGAGCTGCCCATGGCGAACTCGTCCATGTTGGTCTTGCCCAGGATCGGGATTCCCGCCGCCCGCAGCCGCGCGGTGACGGTTGCGTCGTACGGGGACTGCCAGCCCTCGAGGATCTTCGAACCGCAGGTCGTCGGCATGTCGGCGGTGGTGAACACGTCCTTGAGCGCGAGCGGGACACCGGCCAGCGGAGACGGCAGGGTCTCGCCGTCGGCCACGGCGGCGTCGACGCGGGCCGCCTCGGCCAGGGCGGCGTCGCCCGCGACGTGCAGGAACGCGTGGTACTCGCCGTCCGTGGCGGCGATCTGGTCGAGGTGCGCCTGCACGACCTCCGTCGAGCTGACCTCCTTGCTCGCGATCTTGGCGCCGAGCGTGGCGGCGTCCAGACGAATCAGGTCGCTCACTGCTCCTCCCCAAGGATGCGCGGCACCGCGAACCGGCCGTCGACGGCGTTGGGAGCGGCGGCCAGGGCCTGCTCCTGCGTCAGGCACGGTTGCACCACGTCGGGCCGGGTGACGTTGACCTCTTTGAGAGGGTTGTCCGTGGCCTCCACGCCGGTGACGTCGACGGCCTGGATGGCACTGACGTGCTCCAGGATGGCGTCGAGTTGGCCGGCGAAACCATCCAGTTCGCCGTCGGTCAGGGTGAGACGGGCCAGACGTGCCAGGTGGGCGACGTCGTCCCGCGAGATCTGCGACACGACACCGAAGCCTAGTCACCGTGGTGGGCGGGCCGCGCCGGAGCCTGCCGGTGCGGCTTTCGAGTCGCTGCGCTCCTGCCCTCCGTGAAATCTCCCGAGTCGCTCCGCTCCTGCCCTCCGTGAAATCTCCCGAGTCGCTCCGCTCCTGCCCTCCGTGAAACAGTGTTGCCCGTGCCGTCATATCTGCTGCGCGTCGAACTGGAAGACAGGCCCGGCAGCCTGGGCTCTCTGGCCGTGGCACTTGGCTCGGTCGGCGCGGACATCCTGTCGCTCGACGTCGTGGAGCGCGCGGCCGGCTACGCCGTCGACGACCTGGTCGTCGACCTGCCGCCCGGCGCCATGCCCGACATGCTCATCACGGCCGCCGAGAAGCTCAACGGCGTCTACGTCGACAGCATCCGACCGCACACCGGACTGCTGGAGGCCCACCGCGAGCTGGAGCTGATCGACCACATCGCCGCAGCGCCCGGCAAGCAGAGCAAGCTGCAGGTGCTGGTGGACGAGGCCCCGAAGGTGCTGCGGGTGGGCTGGTGCATGGTCATGCGACTCGACGACGACGGGATTCACATGATGGCGGGCAGCCACGGGGTGCCCGAGACCGCCGCCGAGTCCGCGCCCTGGCTGCCGCTCGAGCACGCCGAGGCGCTGGACGGCACGGCCGAATGGATTCCGCAGGTGTGGCGCGACTTCGACACCACGTTGGCGGCGGCACCGCTGGGCGAGCACGCCACCGCCGTGGTCCTCGGTCGCCCCGGCGGCCCGGCCTTCCGCCCGTCCGAGGTGGCCCGGCTGGGCTACCTCAGCGGCATCGTCGCGACGATCCTGCGCTGACCCTCAGCCGCCGGCCGGCACCGGAAAACGGTCGTTGACGTCGGCGTTGCTGTCCTTGCGGGCGCAGTGCGCGCAACAAAACATCGCGTCTTCGGTCTCCACGCCGTGGCCGAGAATGCAGCACCCGCAGTGTGCGCACTCGGGAGCCAGTTGCATCGCGGCGCACTCGACGCTGTCGAACGTCGCGGTGCGGCCGTCGGCCCACGTCACGGTGAACGCCTTGTCGTAGTGGTTGCCGCAGGTGTCGCAGATCGCCGCCATCGTCGCCTCCTCGAGGGTGTGTCTCCGACGGCATTCCCCCACACGGACGGGACAAACCGGCGATCAGACGCCGTCGGGACCGTCCTGAAGCAGTCGTCGGAAGCCGTCCTCGTCGAGGACCGGGACGCCGAGCTCGATCGCCTTGTCGTACTTGGAGCCCGGCGCGTCGCCCGCCACCACGTAGGCGGTCTTCTTGGAGACCGAGCCGGCCGCCTTGCCGCCACGCGCCAGGATGGCCTCCTTGGCCTCGTCGCGCGAGAACCCGGGCAGTGACCCGGTCACCACCACCGACAGGCCCTCCAACGTCCGCGGGACGCTCTCGTCGCGCTCGTCGTGCATGCGCACCCCGGCCGCCCGCCACTTGTCGACGATGGCTCGATGCCAGTCGACGGTGAACCAGTCGATCACCGCGGCGGCGATCGTCGGGCCCACGCCCTCACTGGCCGCCAGCTGCTCCTCGCTCGCGGCCTCGATGGCCTCGAGGCTGCCGAACTCGCCGGCCAGCGCCCTGGCCGCCGTCGGCCCGACGTGCCGGATGGACAGCGCCACCAGCACGCGCCACAGCGGCTGCTGCTTCGCCCTGTCCAGGTTGGCGAGGAGGCGCTTTCCGTTGGCCGAGAGCTCACCCTTCTGCGTCGTGAACAACTGGGTGCGCAACAGGTCGTCGGCGGTGAGCGTGAACAGGTCGCCCTCGTCGGTGATCACCCCCGACTGCAGCAGCGCAACGGCCGCCTCGTAGCCCAGCCCCTCGATGTCGAACGCACCGCGCCCGGCGACGTGGAACACGCGCTCGCGCAGTTGCGCCGGACACGTCCGCGAGTTGGGGCACCGGATGTCGGCGTCACCCTCCTTGGCGGGGGCCAGCGTGGTGCCACACTCGGGACAGTTGGTCGGCATCTCGAACCCGCGCTCGGTTCCGTCGCGGACGTCCACCACGGGCCCGAGCACCTCGGGGATGACGTCGCCGGCCTTGCGGATCACCACGGTGTCGCCGATGAGCACGCCCTTGCGCTTGACCTCGGAGGCGTTGTGCAGCGTCGCCAGCCCGACGGTCGACCCGGCGATCTTCACCGGCTCCATGTAGGCGAACGGCGTGACCCGCCCGGTGCGACCGACGTTGACGCGGATGTCGAGCAGCTTGGTGGTGGCTTCCTCGGGCGGATACTTGTAGGCGATCGCCCACCGCGGGGCGCGTGAGGTCGCGCCCAGCCGACGCTGCAGCGCCACGTCGTCGAGTTTGACCACCAGGCCGTCGATTTCGTGCTCGACGTCGTGGCGGTGCTCGCCCCAGTAGGCGACCCGCTCGGCGACGGCGTCGATGCCCGTGACCCGGGTGGTGTGGTCCGACACCGGCAGCCCCCAGGCCTTCAGCGCGAGGTAGGCGTCGTGCAGCGTGGCGGGGCTGAAGCCCTCCGCACGCCCGAGGCCGTGGCAGATCATCCGCAGTTTGCGCCGCGCCGTCACCGCGGGATTCTTTTGCCGCAGCGAGCCGGCGGCGCTGTTGCGCGGGTTGGCGAACGGAGCCTTGCCCTCGGCGACCAGCCCGGCGTTGAGGTCTTCGAAGTCGGCGAGCCGGAAGAAGACCTCGCCGCGCACCTCCAGGACCGCCGGGATGGGATGGTCGTCGCTGGGCGCCAAGCGTTCCGGGATGTCGGAGATCGTGCGCGCGTTGAGCGTCACGTCCTCGCCCGTGCGTCCGTCGCCGCGGGTGGCGGCGCGGGTCAGCACGCCGTCGCGGTACACCAGCGCCAGCGCCACGCCGTCGATCTTCAGCTCGCACAGAAACTCCGGGTCGGCGCCGATCTCACCGGTCAACCGCGACGCCCAGGCCACCAGCTCGTCGGGGGTGAAGACGTTGTCCAGGCTCAACATTCGTTCGAGGTGGTCGGCCGAACTGAAGTCCGTCGCGAAACCCGCTCCCCCGACGAGCTGCGTCGGCGAATCGGGCGTCCGCAGTTCGGGGTGGCGCTCCTCCAGGGCGTTCAGCTCGCCGAGCAGCCGGTCGAACTCCCCGTCGGAGACGATGGGCGCGTCCTTGACGTAGTAGCGGAACTGGTGACCGCGCACGTCGTCGGCCAGCTGTTGCCATTCGCGACGGACGTCGGCGTCGGGTGAGCTCACGCTCGAAGGTTATCGGAGGCCAGGGACACGCCCGCCGAACGCCGACTCCGGAACGACGGCCGACGTCAGGTGCCCAATCCGGCGATACGCTGGCGACGTGTCGCATCCGATCGCGTTCCGCGACGACGATCCCGGGCTGGCCCCACTGCGTGAGATCGCCCTCGCCTACCCCGGTGCGCACGAAAGGATCTCCCACGGCAGGCCCGGCTTCTTCGCCACCAAGATGTTCGCCATGTACGGCGGAAGCACCAAGCAGACCGGTGAGATGACAGCGGTGAACCACTGCGTGATGGTCAAGGTCGACGAGACCGAGCGCGTGGCGCTGCAGCAGGACGAGCGGTTCTTCTACCCCGCCTACGTGGGCGTTTCCGGTTGGCTCGGTCTCGACTTCACCGTCGCCGCGGTCGACTGGGACGAGGTCCGCGAGCTCGTCGACGCGTCCTACCGACTTGTCGCACCCAAGCGGTTACTGAAGGAGCTCGACGACCGATGACCGGCACTCAGCGGGCCATGGTTCGATCGGAGGCACGATGAGTTTCTCGAGCCCCTTCCCCCAGGTCCACGTTCCCACCACCAATCTGTACGACTACCTCTTCGCCGACCTCGACGACCAGGACGCCGAGCGCGTCGCGTTGGTCGACGCCAAGTCCGGTGCCGAGACGACGTACCGCGACATGGTCGCCCGCGTCGACGCGTTCGCCGGAGCCCTGGCTGCCCGCGGCGTCGGCGTCGGCGACGTGGTCGGTCTGCTGGCGCCCAACAGTTCGGCATTCGCGATCGCCTTCCACGGCATCCTGCGCGCCGGCGCCACCGCCACCACGATCAACGCGTTGTTCACCGCGAAGGACGTCGCCAAGCAGCTGACCGACGCGAAGGCGTCGATGCTGATCACGGTGACGCCGCTGCTGGCCCAGGCCGCCGACGGCGCCGCCTCGATCGGGCTGACCGCCGACCGGGTGGTCGTGCTCGACGGACCCGGTGAAGCCGCGGACGGACATCCCAACGCCGACGACCTGCTCGGCGCCGCACTCCCCGCGCCGGAGGTGACCTTCGACCCGGCCACCCACCTGGCGGCCCTGCCCTACAGCTCGGGGACGACGGGCAATCCGAAGGGCGTGATGCTCACGCATCGCAACCTGGCGGCCAACGTCGCGCAGATCCGTCCGCTGCAGGGAATGCGGGCCGACGACCGGATCCTCGCCGTGCTGCCCTTCTTCCACATCTACGGCATGACGGTGCTTCTGAACGCCGCGATGCACGCCCGGGCCCGGTTGGTCATCATGCCGAGCTTCGATCTGCTGGAGTTCCTCGACAACATTCAGACGCACAGGTGTACCTACGCCTTCATCGCGCCCCCCGTCGCGGTCGCCCTGGCCAAGCATCCCGTCGTCGAGCAGTACGACCTGTCGAGCCTGCGCGGAATCATGTCGGGCGCGGCGCCACTGGACGAAGATCTGGGCCGTGCCGTCAAGCAGCGCCTCGGGTGCCAGGTGGTACAGGGCTACGGGATGAGCGAGCTCAGCCCCGTCAGCCACGTCGCCCCCTTCGACGGCGGCCTGGAGCTCGTCGGCACCGTCGCGCCGTTGAGCTCGTGTGGCTGGACCGTGCCAAACGCCGTCAGCAAGATCGTCGACGAGTCCGGCGCCGAAATCGACCCTCCCGCATCGGGACTCAGCGAAACCGGGGAACTCTGGTTCAAGGGTCCCAACGTGATGCCCGGCTACCTGAACAACGACGAGGCCACCCGCTCGACCGTCGACGACGACGGGTTCCTGCACACCGGCGACGTCGCCCGCGTGGACTCGTCGGGGTGCGTGTACATCGTCGACCGGCTCAAGGAGCTCATCAAGTACAAGGGCTATCAGGTGCCGCCGGCCGAGCTGGAAGCGGTGCTGCTCACCCACCCCGCCGTCGCCGATGCCGCCGTCATCGGCGTCACCGACTCGGAGTCGGGCGAAGAGGTGCCAAAGGCGTTCGTAGTCAAGCAATCCGGTGCCGAACTGACCGAACGCGAGGTGATGGACTTCGTCGCCGAGCACGTCGCCCCGTACAAGAAGGTGCGACAGGTGGCCTTCATCGACGCGATCCCCAAGTCCGCGTCGGGGAAGATCCTGCGCAAGGATCTGCGGACGCCGTAAGACTCGCGCCTACCGGCTGACGAGCTGCGAGGCCGACTTCGTCGCGCGCGCCTGGCGGTGACCCAGCCACACGCCGGCGATCGGCGCCAGGAGCAAGCCGGCGATGCCGAATATCGTGCCGGTGGGCCAGCCCGGCCGCACCGTCGCCCACGACGGCGGCGCCGGCAACTCGAGTGGCGGTGCCGGAGCGGCCCGCACGGCCACGGGCGCAGGCGTCGCGACGGGCGCGAGGATGGGCGCGACGGGCGGCCGCACGGCGACGACGAAACGCGGTGGGGTCGGCGCCTCACTCACGACGGTGGGGACACGCACCGGGGCGGGTGGGCGTCCGTTGCCGAAGACGGCACGCGGAGGGCGAGGAGCCGCCGCCGGCTGAACGGGGCTGACGCCGCCACGGCCGGTCCTGGCGGGCGACGGAGAGACGGGCGCGACGATTGGTGCGGCGGGTGGCGCCGCCGCGGCGGCGACCCCCCGTGACGCCGTCGATGTCGCCGTCGCCGGCACGACGACGAGGCTTGGGGAACCCCTGCCCGCGGTGACGTGCCCGCCCTGCGACCCGCCGGGGTGGTCGTCGCCACGTGGTCCGCGTTGCTGCCGAGGCCCGCGAGAATCGTGGCGGTCACCGCGGGAATGTCCACCGTCGCGGGAATGGCCCGAGGGCGACCCGAAATGCCCCCGGTCCGCAACGGCAACGGCCGCGCCGGGGCCGCCGGCCATGGTGATCGCCAGCGCAACGGCGACACCGGCCGCGAGGCGCATCGACGACGTGACCACGGAGCTCCCTGACCGATTGGGGTAACTGAGCAAACCCTACGCCGCGCTGGGATCCTGGGCGATGCCATCGGCCACCTTCTGTGCCAACTCGATCGCGGTGCGCGCCCACTCCTGGGTGGCGCCGGCGAGACCGCAGGCCGGCGTGACACCGGTGCGGTCGCGCAGCACCTCCCTGGAGAAGCCCAGCCGGTCGGTGATCGACGCGGCAGCCGTGGCCACCTCCCGCGGCGACGTCGGGCGGTCGGGCGCCTGCACGGGGATCACCCCGAGCATCACGACCCGGCCCGACTCCACGAACTCGCCGATGCCGTCCAGGTCGGCCGCGGACAACGTGGCGACGTCGACCGATATCGCAGTCAAAGTGCTGCGCTGCAACAACTTCCACGGCAGATCAGCGGCACAGCAGTGCAGGGAGACGTCGCCGCCGATTCTCTCGACGCACGCGTCGAGCAGGCCCTGCGCCACCGCTTCGTCGACCGGATGAACGGGTGAGAAACTGGTCACCCCGGTGAGGCGCCCGGCCAGCGCGGCGGGCAGCGACGGCTCGTCGAGCTGGACCACGACCGGCACGTCGAGGCGGCGGGCGAGCTCGGACCGGTGAAGTGCGACGCCCTCGGCGAGGCTGTCGACGAGGTCGCGCACCGCCCCCGCATCGGTGATCGCGCGATGCCCGTTGGGCAGTTCCAGGTGCGCCGCCAGCGTGATCGGCCCCGGTGCCTGCACCTTGACGGTCCGCGATCCACCCCGTAAACCCGCCCGCTCCCACGCCTCTTCGAGGGCGTCGACGTCCTCGTCGAGGAGGCTCACCGCGCGGCGCAGGGCGGAGCTTCGACCGGGGGCCAAGCGGTAGCCGCGGGGCACGGTGTCGATGCCGACGTCGACCAGCAGGGCGCCCGCGCGACCGATCAGATCGGCGCCCACCCCGCGGGCGGGCAGCTCGACGAGGTGCGTCAAGTCGTGCAGCTCACCGACCACCACTTCGGCTGCCTCACGGGCCGTCGTGCCTGGCCAGGATCCGATGCCGGTTGCCGCGGCGAAAACGCTCACGCGGCCAACACTATTCGATGACCGCAGTGGCGAGTTACCGTCGAGCATGCCCGCGTCCCGCCCGAGGTTGCTGCTGGCGGTGTGCGCGGCCGCGCTCGCGGTCGGGTGCAGCACCACCGTCGCCGGCACTCCCGTGGCGTCCGCGCCGGGAATCGACGAGCCGTCGCGGTCGCCGGTCGACGCGGACGACGTGCTGCTCGACCAGTCCCGGATGCGGGCCATCACCGGCGGCGGCGACGATCTCACGATCATCCCCAGCATGGACGGCAAGTCGCCAGTCGACGTCGGCGTGCTCGCCGACCGCGTCCCACCACAGTGCGCGTGGCTGTTCGCCGAGACGCAGACGTTCGGCAGCCAGCTCGAGGACTTCCACAAGACGACCTACCAGAACCCGCCGATGGGCGCGTTGATCTCGCAGGGCGTGGGGGCGTACCGCGACGTCGCGGCGGCGCGCGAGGCGTTCGACGGCCTGGTCGGGCGGGTCGACGCGTGCGGATCGTCGACCGCCGGGTACATCGGGGACTGGACGGCGGGCCACGACGCCATCCGCACCCGCACCAGCAGCGAGTGCGGTCGGGACTACCGGCTGAAGTCCGTGGCCCTGGTCGAGGTCACGTTCTGCGAATTTCCGGAGTCGGTGCCCGACATCGTGATGACGAACATCCTGGAGCGCATCCCCGATTAGCGCTGCCGGTCGGCGACCGCAATCGTGGCGCTCGCGAGAACCTCGTCGCCCTCGGGGTCGGGACGGTAGAGCACCATCGTCTGGCCGGTTGCGACCCCACGCAGCGGGCTCCGAAGGTTGGCGACCAGGGTGCCGTCGCGTACCTCCGCCACGGCGGCGGCGATGCCACCGTGGGCGCGGACCTGAACCTCGCACTCCACGGGCCCGTCCAGCGGCGACCCCGCCGTGAACACCGGCCGCTCCCCGACCAGATGCCACACGTCGAGGTCGCCGGCGCCGCCGACGTGGACGGTGCCGCTCTCGGCGTCGATGGCCGTGACGTATCGGGGTAGGCCGTCCGGCCCGGGTCCGGCGATGCCAAGGCCCTTGCGCTGTCCGATCGTGAACCCGTGGACGCCGTCGTGTTCGGCCAGCACGGTGCCGCCCGCGTCGACGACGGCGCCGCGCCGGACGCCGATCCGGGCACCGAGGAAGGCCTTGGTGTCACCCGACGGGATGAAGCAGATGTCGTGGCTGTCGGGCTTGCCCGCCACCGCCAGGCCGCGCTCGGCGGCCTCTTCGCGGATCCGGGGCTTGGGGGTGTCCCCGATCGGGAAGATCGCGGTCGCCAGCTGCCGGGCGGTCAGCACGCCGAGGACGTAGGACTGGTCCTTGTCGCCGTCGACCGCGCGGCGCAGCCGGCCGTCGACGAGGCGGGCGTAGTGACCGGTGGCCAGCGCGTCGAACCCAAGCGCGAGGGCGCGGGCCGAGAGGGCCGAGAACTTGACCTTCTCGTTGCATCGCACACAGGGATTGGGGGTCTCGCCGCGTGCGTAGGACGCAACGAAGTCGTCGATCACGTCTTCCTTGAAGCGGTCGGCGAAGTCCCAGACGTAGAACGGGATGTCGAGGATGTCGGCGACCCGCCGGGCGTCACCCGCGTCCTCCTTCGAGCAGCACCCGCGGGAGCCGGTGCGCAACGTGCCCGGCGCCGACGACAGGGCCAGGTGAACTCCGACCACGTCGTGGCCGGCGTCGACCATCCTCGCGGCGGCCACCGACGAGTCGACGCCGCCGCTCATCGCAACCAGGACGCGCATGATTACTTCAGCCCCGCACTGGCCAACGCGGCCTGTCGGGCCCGGTCCACCGCCGCGGGCAGCACGGCGAGAACGGCGTCCACGTCGGCCTCGGTGCTGGTGTGCCCCAACGAGAATCGCAGGGAGCCGCGCGCGCTCACCGGGTCGGCGCCCATGGCGATCAGGACGTGCGACGGCCGCGCCACGCCGGCGGTGCAAGCCGACCCGGTGGAGCACTCGATTCCCTTGGCGTCCAACAACATCAGCAGTGCATCGCCCTCGCAGCCGCGAAAGGTGAAGTGCGTGTTGCCCGGAAGTCGGGCGTCGCCGTCGGCCCCGTTCAGGTCCACGTCGTCCATGGCCGACAGCACCCCGTCGACCAGCCTGTCCCGCAACGCCGAGATGCGCGCCCGGTTGACGTCCAGACCGTCGACGGCCACCTGAGCTGCCGCAGCCATCGCCACTGCGCCCGCCACGTCCGGAGTGCCAGAGCGGACGTCACGCTCCTGCCCCCCGCCGTGCAGCAGCGGCACGCAGGCGGTGTCGCGACGCAGCAGCAGCGCCCCGACGCCGGTGGGGCCGCCAAACTTGTGAGCCGCCACGCTCATCGCGGACAGCCCGCTGGCCGCGAAGTCGACCGGCAGCTGGCCGACGGCTTGGATGGCGTCGCTGTGCATCGGCACGTCGAACTCGGCGGCGACGGCGGCCAGTTCGGGGATCGGCATGATGGTGCCGACCTCGTTGTTCGCCCACATGATCGTCACCAGCGCGACGTCGTCGTGCTCGTCGAGCGCCTGCCGGAGGGCGGCCGCGGTGACCCCGCCGTCGGGGCCGACGGGCAGCCAGGTGACCTCGGCGCCCTCGTGGTCGACCAGCCACTCCACCGCGTCGAGGATTGCGTGGTGCTCGACCGGGGTGGTGACGATTCTGCGACGCGTGGGCTCGGCGTCGCGGCGGGCCCAGAAGATGCCCTTGACGGCGAGGTTGTCACTCTCGGTGCCGCCGGCGGTGAAGATGATCTCCGAGGGGCGTGCCCCGAGGAGCCCGGCCAGCGTCTCGCGCGCCTCCTCCATCCGGCGACGGGCCGCGCGGCCCGCAGTGTGCAGGGACGACGCGTTGCCGACCGTCGCCAGCGCTGCCGTCATGGCCTCGATGGCGGCGGGATGCATCGGGGTGGTGGCGGCGTGATCCAGGTAGACGGCGCTCATGGCCCGTCAAGGATACCGGCAGGCCGGTCTGCCTCAGGCGACCAGCGCGTGCCCGTGGGCCGGACGGGCCTCGAGCACCGTCTCACCACGCACCGCGGCCTCGCATCTGGCCGCCAGCTCGCGACGGTCGTCGCCGGGCAGCTGCAAAGACTGCACGCGTACCTGACACACGGTGAGACGAGCGGTGAGGACCCGCCGGACCGACTGCAGGAGCGAGTCGTCGCCGATGAAGGCGGGGATGGTCGACGGCTGCCCGTCGCGGTGGTGATAGGTCAGCCGCAGCGGTTGCACGGGCCGGCCCGCGTCGACGGCGCCCTGGAACATCGCGGGCCGGAAGCTGCCGTAGGCGACGCCGCACCACGTCGTGCCCTCGGGGAAGGCGACGACCGTCTGGCCGGCGGCCAACCGGTCGGCGACGGTGCTCACGACCTCGGGCAGTCGTCGCAGGCTGGCGCGTTCGATCGGGATGACCTTCATCAGTCGGGCGAGGACACCCAGTGCGGGCCAGTCGACGAGGTCCGCGCGGGCGACGAACGAGCCGGGCAGCACGGCGCCGATGACGAAGACGTCGACCCAGGACACGTGGCCGCTGACCACCAGCACGCCGCTGAGGTTGCGAATGGGCCCGCCGGAGGTGGTGACCCGCACGCCGAGGCAGCGGAGCATCAGCCGGCAGTACAGGCGCTGTGCGCGCGCCTTGCCGGGCATGGGCAGCGCGAGCAGGACCGCGGTGGGCAGCACCAACAGTGCGCACACGACGCGAACGGCCGTGCGCGCCATCATCACGACGCGACGCACGCCGTGCACGGTGTCGCACCGTACGCACGACGCGTCACACGACGCCCTGGGCAGCCATGGGCTGTCGACCACCGTGTGGCTGCTCATCGGGCCGTCCCGTCGGACATGTCGCTCGCCTGCGACACCGACCGCAAACGCTGCAGGTACCTGACGTCGGCGTGGCGCTTGTCGAGCAGCGCGGGGAAGTCGCCGACGCCGAAGTCGGGGTCGTGAGCCGGGTCGCCGCACACCTCGGCGCCCAGTCGGAGGTAGCCCCGCATCAGCGGCGGCAGGGTGGCTCGGGCGGGCGGCGCGATCTCGTCGAGCCCCATGCCGTCCAGGACGACCGGTCGGTGCGGGTGGACGGTGAAGGGCGACGCGTGGCGCTTGCGGACGAAGTCGCGCACACCACGGATCTGGGAGCCCGGCGCCTCGTCGGGCGAGCCCTGCACGGGCACCGACACGCAGCCGGTGACGTAGTCGTAGCCGCTGCGGTCGAGGTAGGCCAGGATGCCCGCCCACATCAGCAGGACGACACCGCCGTTGCGGTGATCCTGGCGCACGACGGCTCGTCCCATTTCGACCAGCGACGGCCGCAGCGCGTCGAGTTCGCGGACGTCGAATTCGGTGGCGCTGTAGAGCCCACCGGCGGCGATCGCGCCTGGCGGCGGCAGCATCCGGTAGCAGCCGACGAGTTCGCCCGAGTGATCCTCCCTGACAAGGAGGTGGTCGCAGTATTCGTCGAATCGGTCGGAGTCCCGCCCGTCGGCGCCTCCGACGAGCTCGAACCCGGGCTCTGAGGTGAACACCTCGTGACGCAGGCGTTGGGCGTCGTCGACGAGAGTGGGGTCGGTGGAGAGCAGGAGGGTGTAGCGCGGCGTCGTCGTGGCTGCAGCGGCGGGTTGATCAGCGGCGATGAGTACGGAGGCAGTGCTCATGGCGGCCACGGTGCTTCAGTAGGACAGCGCCTGAGCAAGCACAGCGTGACGTGTCAATGCACGCCAGGTGACGAGTTGGACTCGGCAGCCCTAGACGGCCTTGTCGAGGACCTGCGTCGTCGAGGACTCCGAACCCACGACCCGCAGGGCCGGCCGACGGTCGACCTTGACCGCGGGCTGCACGACACGTGGTGTGCGCGAACGCATCTCGACCTGTGAGCTGGAGCGCACGACGCCCACCGGCCCTGAGCCGACGAACCGCGAGATGGCCGTGTTCGGCAACGCCGACGCCGCCCTGGCCTGGCGATAACCGACGCGGATGCCCGCGGCACAGGTGGTGAGCAGTCCCAGGATGCCGGGGAGCGCCCAGGCTGCCAGCGCGGTGAGCGACACCGTGGCGACGAACGCCCCGATGGCGTGTTCCACCGTGGAGAGCACGTCGTTCTTGCCCGACGGCTCCGGGGCGCTCGCCGGCGGCGTCGCCTCGACGGGGCCGCTGACGGGGCCCTTGGTCGCGACGTCCATCGGGACGACCGGCAGGGCGGGCGCGACCGTGGCGGGGTCGCCCGCCGCCCCGAGAAGGGAGGAGAGGTCGGGCGCCGCGGACCACACGGGTGTCGCGGGATCGGGGGTGACGGTCCTCATCTGCCGGGGCAGGCCGGTCGAGGCTCCGATGGACGGGGTCGCGACCGTCGTGTCCACGCCGAGCAGACCGGCGAGGTCGGACGGCAGCGTCGTGAGCGACGTACCGGCGTCGCCGGCGGAGGTGAGGACGTTCTCGAGGGAGGCGAGCACGTCGGAGATCGGTGTCGTCGACGTCGGGAGGCCGGCGACGACGCCGGGGACCGCGGCGATCGAGTTGGCGAGCGAAGTAACCGCGTTCGCCACCGGGGCGCCCGGGTTCTTGTTGGCCTGCGGGGGCGCGGCGGGCGCCGACACCGGAGCCGGATCGACTTGCTGGTCCGGCGCCGTCTGTTCGGGTGCCGTCTGCTCGGGCGCGGCCTGGTCGGATGCGGCTTGTTCGGGTGCGGTGGTCGCCGACTCCTCCGGCGGCGTCGGCGTCGCGGGCGTCGCGGTGGTGGGCGCCGTGCTGCCGTACACCGTCGGGCTGCCGCCAAACGTCGTCTTCGGCGACTTGGGGATCATCGACGGAATCTGGCCGGGCCTGGTCAGCGTGCTCAGCGCGCCGGTGACACCTTGAACCGTGCCTTGCAACGAGTTCTCCACGGCCTTGCGCACGTTGTCGGCGAAGGTCCCCACCGGGTTGTGGGTGGGGCCGGCTGCCGCGCCGGACGCCGAACCGTCGGAATCCACGTCCGCCGAGGCGACCGCTCCGCCGGCACCGGCGATCATGAAGCCGGTCGAGAGCACGCAGGCGCCCGCAGCGACGCGCAGATGCGTTGACAAGGCGACCTCCTCGTACCAGCTAGCGGCCCACGCGGTGGGCACTTACCGACAATCGTCCCACATCATTGAGGCCAGCTATCGAGATTGTGCCGTGAATCAGAGCCGCTGACTACGAATGGCACACAATATTCTTCCCCCCGTCGGGTGGCCGATCCCCGGCAGAGCAGCTCGTGGGATCCGCACGTCACGGGCACCTTTCGTCGCTGAGGCCACACCCTCGAGCCGAAACTCCAGCTCAACGACGGGAACACTCAGTACGCCGACTTGGCTGTCACCAATCAATGTGGTCGCAAACTGCGCGCGAGGCGTATCAGGGCGCGACGGACTCCGATTCGTAACCACAGATCGCGTCGACCTTCTCAGCAGAGGCACTGGTCGGGTCGAATTCGTAGCCCAGCCATTCACGGGCCAGGCGCCGCGCCAATTCCAGTCCGATCACGCGTTGCCCGAAGCACAGCACCTGTGCGTTGTTGGACAGCACCGACCGCTCCACCGAGAACCCGTCGTGCGCGGTGACCGCGCGGATGCCGGGCACCTTGTTGGCGCTGATCGCCACGCCGAGCCCGGTCCCGCACACCAGCAGCGCACGGTCGGCCTTCCCCTCGGCGACGAGTCGGGCGGCGGCGACCGCGACGTGCGGATAGGCGGTGTGTTCGTCGGTGCCGACACCGACGTCGGTGACGTCGGAGACGCGGTCGTCGGCCATGAGGTCCCGCTTGAGGGCCTCCTTGTATTCGGATCCTGCGTCGTCGCACCCGACGACGATTCGTAGACCGGTCATTGACTCTCTCCCTCGGATTTACGTGCGAAGCAATCGGCGACGGTGTGGGCGATCATCGCCAACGACGTCGCGCCGGCATCGGGGGTTCCGACGCTGCGCTCCGCGAGCGGTCGGGCCCGCCCGACCCGTGGTCGCATGTCCGCCGTGCCACGAGCGGCGTCGGTGGCGACCTGGGCGGCGGCCCGCCATGAAGCCTGCCACGTCTCGCCGTCGGACACCCGACGCTGCAGTTCCTCGACGAACGGCAGCATGGCGTCGAGCATCGTCTTGTCCCCCGGCGAGGCGCCGCCGAGCTGGATGAGGGCGTCGTAGCCGTCGCGCATCGCCGCCGCGACGGTGTCCGAGTCGGGCCGCCCGGTGTCGCCCAGCCGGGCACCGACGGCGTTGAGCAGCGCGCCCCAGAGCACCCCGGACGTGCCACCGGCCTTCGCGGCCCACTCCCGACCCGCCGCCGCGAGGACCGAACCCTGGCCCGCGCCGCTCTTGGAGGCGGCGGCCGCGGCGACGCGAGCCGCCGAGGAGCCCTTGACCATGCCGCGACCGTGGTCGCCGTCGCCGGCGACGGCGTCGATGCGGCCCAGCTCTTCTTCGACGCCGGCCAGCATTCCCGCCACGGCGTCGAGTGCCTTGACGACGAAGCGCCCACCGGCGCGGCCGTCGTCGTCGGCGAGCTCCGCCACGTCCTGCGTGGGGGCCGCCGCATCGGCGGCGGCGTCCGTGCGTCGCTCGCCCGAATCGGTCTGTCCCGCAACGCCCTTGCGGTATGCCGGCGTGTCGGCCGGCGCCGTCCAGTACTTCTCGAGTTCGTCGTCGAGCCACATCACGGTCAGCGAGCACCCGGCCATGTCGAGGCTGGTGACCAGTTCGCCGACCTCGGGTTCGACGACCTCGTAGCCACGCTCCCGCAGCAGCCGGGACGCCGTGCCCCACACGACGAACAGCTCCTCGTACTTCGTGCGACCGAGCCCGTTGAGGATCACCGCGATCCGCCGGAAGTCGGTGGTCGGCTGGTCCTCCAGCACGCCCTCGACGAGGGTCACCGCGAGGTCGGCGGCCGACGGCATCGGCTCGTCGCGCACGCCCGGCTCACCGTGAATGCCAAGGCCGACGCCCATCTGCTTGTCGGGCACCGTGAACAGCGGGGCGTCGGCACCGGGCAGCGTGCACCCGTCGAACGCCACGCCGAGAGTTCTGGTGGCCGCGTTGGCGGCTTCCGCCACGCGGATGACGCCGGCGATGTCGAGGCCGTCCTCCGCCGCGGCCGAGGCGCACTTGAACACGGTGAAATCGCCTGCGATGCCGCGTCTCTTGGCTTCCTCACCGGCGGGCGCGCTGGCGATGTCGTCGGTCACCGCGAAGTAGTGGGCGTCGATTCCCTCGCCGCGGAGCTGGGTCACGGCGAGACCGAAGTTCATCACGTCGCCGGCGTAGTTGCCGGTGGTCAGCAGAACGCCCGCGTCACCGTGGGCGGCGCGTGCCACCGACGCGGCCTCCTCGGCGGACGGCGAGGTGAAGATGTTGCCGACTACCGCACCGTCGGCGAAGCCTGGCCCGACCGTTCCGCAGAACGCCGGATAGTGCCCCGAACCGCCGCCGATGACGACGGCCACCTTTCCCGGCGGGGTCTCGTGGGCGCGCACCACGCCGCCCGGGACGCCCGCGACGTACGTCGAATTGGCGTCCAGGAACCCGACGAGCATGTCCTCGGTGAACCGCGCAGGGTCGTTGAACAGCTTCGTCATCGCAGTCGATCTCCCGTCTCGGTGTCGAAAAGGTACACCCGCTCGGGCGGGGCACCGACGACGACCTTCTGCTCGGGTTCGTAGCGTTCCTGCGCTGGCGTCTGCACGACGATGCCCTCCTGCACGCCCGCCACCGTGGTGGTGGCCAGGCCGAACTCGAGGAGGTGCTCGAAGTACGCGACGGTGGTCTGCAGCCCCGTCCCCTGCGCGGCCGACACCGTGGCATCCTGCGGGCGAATGCCCACGGCGACCTCGGTGCCGTCGGCCACGCCGGTCACGGTGGTCTCCAACGATCCTGCGTCCGAACCGATCTCGACCCGAACCGTGCCGCCGTCGGACCTCGCCACACCGTGGACCACGTTGATCTGCGGTTCACCGACGAACTGGGCGACGAACAGGTTGGCCGGGTCGTCGAACACCTCGTCGGGCGTGCCGAACTGTTGCACCACCCCGGCGTCCATCACCGCGAGCCTGTCGGCCAGCGACAGCGCCTCGACCTGGTCGTGGGTGACGACGATCGTGGTGTAGCCGAATTCCCTTTGCAGGACCTTCAATTCGCGCCGGACCCGTTGCCGGGCCGAGGCATCCAGGTGGCTGAGCGGCTCGTCGAGCAGCAGCACGGGCGGGTTGCGCACCAGGGCGCGCGCCAGCGCCACGCGCTGCTTCTGGCCGCTGGACAACCCCGCCGGGCGCAGGTCCATCATGTCGTCCATCTCCAGCCGGGTGCTGATCGACGACACCATCTGCTCGGCACCCTTGACCTTGCGGGCCTTGAGTCCGTACAGAAGGTTCTCGCGCACCGACATCGGCGGGTACAGCGCGTAACTCTCGAAGCCCACCCCGATGCCGCGCTTCGACGCGGGCAGCTGCGAGATCTCCCGGTCGCCGATTTTGATCGAGCCGCTGGTCACCGTCTCCAGCCCGGCGATCATCCGCAGGGTGGTGGTCTTGCCGCAGCCCGAGGGACCCAGCAGGGCGATCAGCTCCCCCGGCGCGATGTCGAGGTTGATGCCCTTCACCGCTGCGAAGCTCTCCCGCCCCTTGGCCATGTAGGTCTTCACCAGGTCGGTCAGGGTCAGGCTCTGGGCCGTGGCGGTCGTGGGACCCGCCGCGGCGGTGGTCGTGGTGGTCACTGTGCTGCCTCCAAGGTCTCGTGGCCCGCGCCCAGTCGTGAGGTGTCACCCTCACCCGCGGCGAACACGTGAACGTCGTGCTCGGCCACGGTCATCGAGACCTGGCCGCCTTCGTCGACGCCCTCGCGTCCGGACGCCAGCACGATCAGCTGCTCGCCGCCCATGTCCACCGTCAGCTCGATGTTGCGACCGAGTCGTTCGGCCAGGGTGATCGTGCCCGTCAGCCGCGGCGCCGAACCGTCCTGACTCGGACCGGCGATCACGTGGAGGTCGCAGGGCCGCAACCCCACTCGCACGCGGTCTCCCCCTCGCACGTCGACCCCGGTGGGTACCGGCACGTCGAACGCGCCGCCGCCGAGCCGAATTCGGCCGTCCTCGACCTCCCCGTCGAGCAGGTTGATCTCCGGCTGCCCGAGGGCTCGGGCGACGAACGTGTCGGCGGGACTGCGCCAGATCTCCTCCGGGGTGCCGATCTGCACCAGCGAACCCTCCCTCAGCACCGCGATGCGGTCACCGAGGGCCAGTGCCTCCTGGTAGTCGTGTGTCACGTAGACCGTGGTGGTCTTCGACATGGCGCCCAGTTGCTTGAGCTCTGCCCGCATCGCCGCCCGCAGCTTCGCGTCCAGATGGCTGAGCGGTTCGTCGAGCAGGTAGACGTCGGCGGGACGCACCAGCACCCGACCGAGCGCCACCCGTTGCCGCTGGCCGTTGGACAGTTCTCGCGGGAATCGCTTGAGCAGGTGGTTGATTCCGAGGGTCGTGGTGACCTGGTCGATGCGCTCCTTCTGTTGCGCGTCGGTGTACTTGCCCGTCCGCCCGGACTTCAGCGGCGACGCCAGGTTCTCGCTGACCGTCTTCTGCGGGTAGAGCGCGTAGCTCTCGAAGGCCATGGCGACGTTGCGGTGGTAGGGCTCCACCAGGGTGACGTCGTTGCCGCCGATGGTCACCGAGCCGCCGTCGACGTCGACCAGGCCGGCCACCGACTTCAGCGTCGTCGTCTTCCCGGCGCCGCTGGGCCCGAGGATGACGAAGAACTCGCCGTCGGCGATGTCGACCGAGAGGTCTCGCACCGCCTGCGTCTTTCCGTAGGACTTGGACAGACTCTTGAGGGTTACCGTAGCCATCAGGCCTTCACCGCCCCAAAGGACAGGCCCCGCACCAGATATCTCTGGATGGTGAGCGCCAATATCAGTGGTGGCAGCGCGGCGATGATCGCCGCCGCGGCCGTCAGGTTGTAGTACGCCTGCCCACCGCCGCCGAGGAACTTGGTGATGGCGACGGTCACCGTGCCCGCGTTGCTGTCGGCCAGGATCAGCGGGAAGACGTAGTTGTTCCAGGCGAAGATGAACGCCAGGAGCGCCGCCGCGGCGATGCCGGGCCGCACGATGGGCAGTGCCACCATGACGAATGCCCGGGTGCGGCTGTAGCCGTCGAGCAGGGCCGCCTGCTCCAGGTCCTCCGGCAGGTCCTCGAAGTATGACCGCAGGATCCACACCACCAGCGGCATGGTGACCAGCTGCAGCACCCAGATCATTCCGACCTTGGTGTCGAAGAGTCCGATCTGGTTGTAGATCACGAACAGCGGAACGATCACCATGAGTTCCGGGGCGAACCGGAACGACAGCATCTGGAACATCAAGTCGTTGCTGCCCTTGTACTTCCAGCGTCCCGCCGCATACGCCGCGGGGATGCCGATGACCAGCGAGACGATGACGGCGCCGCCGCAGTTGATCAGGCTGGTCAACATCGCGGTCTTGAAGTCGACGCTGGTCATCTGAGTGCCCTTGTCGGACAACACGGTGGCGAAGTTCGACCAGCTGGGACTGAACTGGAAGTAGGTGGTGGTCTGCTCCTCGGCGTTCTTCAGCGCCAGGATCACCATCCACACGATGGGGAACAGCGAGAACACGAACCAGACGACCACCCCGATGTCGGCGACGACGGAGCCGACGCCGAGCCGCTTCTGCCCGGGCAGGAGTTCACTGCGGGTGGGCTTGAACTTCGCGAGTGCCATTAGGACTCCGCTCCCGCAGCACGACGCTGCGCCTTGCCGAGCACGCTGACGAGATAGCGCGCGGTGATGAACACGATGATCCAGAGCAGCAGCATGTAGGTGCTGCCTCGCGAGTAGTCGAGGTTGATGATCGAGTCCTCGAACGCGCCGATCTGCAGGGTTCTGGTGGCCACGCCGGGCCCACCGGCGGTGAGCACGTAGATGTGGTCGAACACCTTGAGGTTGTCCATGAAGCGGAAGATGACGGCGACCAGGATGTAGGGCCAGAGCATCGGCAGCATGAGCTTGCGGAACATGTAGAACCAACTGGCTCCGTCGACCTCGGACGCCTCGAAAGGCTCCTTCGGCAGCGACCGGATACCGGCCAGCACCAGGATCGCCACGAACGGGGTGAAGATCCACAGGTCGACCAGGATCACCGAGAACAGGGCGTTGCTGCTGGACAACCAGTCGAAGGTGTTGCCCAGCCCCAGAACGTGATTCAGGATGCCGAACTGCGGGTTGAACATCAGTTTCCAGATGACGCCCGCGATCACCGGGGCGATCATCAGCGGCAGGATCAAGACCTTCTCGAAGATCTTGCCGATGATGCTGGAGCGGTTGAGCAGCAGGGCCAGTCCGACTCCCAGAGCGGTCTCGACCAGGGTGGCGAGGACGGCGAAGATCGCCGTCGTGCGCACGCTGTACCAGAAGACCTGGTCCCCGAGAACGGACTTGAAGTTGTCGAACCAGACGAAGTGCGGGTTCGGGTTGACCGCCGCGTAGTTGAGGAAGGCGTAGTAGGCGCCCACCACGAACGGGTACAGGATGCCGATGACGATGACCAGGGCCGGTATCGACAGCAGGTAGGGACGGAGCTTGCGGCGCCAGGTCGGCACCTCGGGCAGGGTGCGCCGCTGCGCGTCGGCAGGCCGATCCGGCGACGTCGCCGGTGCCTTCGGGGTTTGAGTGGTCATGGCTGCCAGAACTCCCTAGAGGTTGACCTTGGAGGTGTTGGTCTTGGCGAGGCTGCGTAGGCGCGACGCAGCGTCGTCGCCGCCGTAGATGTCCTGCAGAGCTACGGCCCAGTTCTGCGTGGTGTCGAAGAACTTCTTCTGCGGGGTGAACTGGATCTTGGACTGGCCGATCACGGTCTCGAACGTCTCGAGATAGCCGAACTGATCCGCCGCCACCCTCTTGAAGGTGGTGTCGAACACCGACTTTCGCACCGGGTCGGCGTAGGTACCACCCTCGACCGCCTTGTTCATCGAGTCCTTGCCGGTGGCCCACTGGATGAACAGCCAGGCGGGCAACTTGTTTCGGCTGTTGGCGGACATGGCCCAGCTCCACGTCCACAGGTTGGTCTTGTAGTTGCCGTCGGGACCGGCGGGACCCGGATACCAGCCGAGGTTGCCCGCCTCCTTGCTCGCACCGGGCTTGTTCTTCGGGTAGGTGGCGCTGTCGGCGTCGAAGACCATCATCGCCTTGCCGTCGCCGAGATCGCCGGTGGCGTTGGGATAGTCGTAGGTGGTCCACGACGTCGGCCCGGCCTGATGCTGCATGTCGATCCACTTCTTGGTGAAGGCGATCGCCTTGTCGCTGTCCATTTCGGCGATCAGCTCGGAACCGTTGAACGTGTAGTCGACGGCACCCTCCCGGGTGTACTGCGTCATGAAACCCGGATGAATCGTCGCCCACGACTTCGAACCGCGGGTGGAGATGCCGTAGCGGTTCTGCGAACGGTCGGTCAGGTCGACGGCCAACTGGATGAAGTCGTCGAGTTTGTCGGGCAGCTTCGTGATGCCCTTCTCGTCGAAGATCCGCTTGTTGTAGGCGACGACGTTGTTCTCGAAACCCCAGGGAATCGCCCACTGACCGCCGGTGCCGAGCGGGTTGCCGAGGGTGAAGTCCCACCGGGTGGAGGTGCGCAGGCCCTCGAAGATGTCCTCGAAGTCGTACTCGGCGCTGGTCGCCGAGGCGTTGTGCAGCCACGGATTCAAGTCCTCGACCCACCCAGGTGGCCCGTACTGCCAAATGAAGTAGGCCCCGAGCATGAACGCGTCGTGCTTGCCCGACCCCCCGGCCAGCTCGGTGTTCAGCTTGGTGAAGTAGTCGGCTTCGGGCACCAGGTCGACGTTCACCGTGATGCCGGTGAGCTCGGTGAACTCGGCCAGCAGGGGCTGATACGACAGCTGGTAGGGGTGCGGGGTCTGCAGGATGTTGATGGTCTGCCCGGACGCCTTCTTCCAGTCGAAGCCGCCGCTGACCTCCCCGGCGCCATTGGGTGCACTGGCCTTGCCACCGACCCCGCAGGCACTGAGGACGGGCAGGCTGGCGGCAGCAGCTCCGGCAACGCCCAAGGCCGCCAACATGTTTCGTCGCGACATCTGGGGACCACCCGGGCCGGCCCGGAATATGCGATCTCGACTCATCTTCGTGTCCTTCGTGGGGTCCTGCGGGGATGGTGGACTACGCCGGGATCAGGGAGACCTTGACCGATTCCTTGCCGCTGCCGACGAGGTCCAAGCCCTTCTGGAACTCGCTGAGCGGCAGTTGGTGGGTGCAGATCTCGTCGAGGGGAAGCACGCCGGACTCGATCATCTTGATGGCCGCCGGCCAGCAGTACGGTCCGAGGTGTGCACCGAGGACGTCGAGCTCCTTGTCGTCGCTGATGATGCTCCAGTCGACCGTGACGTCACTACCGAAGACGCCGTACTCGACGTACCGCCCCAGCTTGCGCAGGGAGTTGAGTCCCTGCGGCACGGCGGACGGGTGTCCGGTGCCCTCCAGGTAGACGTCGGCGCCGTAGCCGCCGGTGAGGTCCTTGACGATCTTCTCGACGTCTTCGGAGGCGATGTTGATCGTGATGTCGGCACCGCATTTCTTGGCGAGCGCCAGCTTCTCGGGCGCCATGTCCAACGCGATGACGTGCATCGGATTCTTGGCGCGGGCGCCGGCGATCATGCCCAGTCCGATGGGCCCACAACCGGCCACGACGACGGTGTCCTCGAACGTGATCTGGGCCCGCTCGACGGCGTGCAGCGAGCACGACAGCGGCTCGACGAAGGCGGCGTGTGCGGGCGGGATGTCACCGGAGATCTTGTGCACCAACGCTTCCACCGGGTAGGTCATGTACCCGGCCATGGCCCCGGGGGTGCGGCGCTTGAATCCGTACAGGTCGTGGGGCTGGCACATGTGGTACTGCCCACGCTTGCAGAAGCGGCACTCCCAGCAGGGCACGATCTGCTCTGAGGTGACGCGGTCGCCGACGGCGATGCCCCATCGGCTGGCGGCGGCGTCGTCGAGTTCGACGACGCGACCGACGAATTCGTGGCCGGGGATGACCATCGTCTCGGTCCAGGCGGGACGGTTCTCGTCACCCCAGAACTTGGCCGCCCCGTGGTAGCACTTCAGATCGCTGGCGCAGATGCCGACCGCCTCGACCCGGATCAGCGCTTCGCCGGGCTTGCGCTGCGGGACCGCGACCTCCTCGAGGCGGTAGTCGTTGGGACCGTGACAGACGACGGCCTGCATCTTCTCTGGGATCTGTTCGGGCATTTCAGGAGCTCCTTCGGCTGTGGCTGAGGTCACATTATCGAGCGCTTGCACATTTGTCCAGAACGATTGTTCAGCAAAATTCTTCTCTGAACAGATGTGCAGGGGTTCCGGTGCGGTGCCATACTGCGTCCATGCCCAGGTCGGCTCAGCCCATGCCGGCGAATGAACCGGTCGACTCCGTTCCCCAGGACGGCGAGGCCAGTCACTTCGCCGCCTCGCTGCTGTACACGGCGGCCCGGCTGTACTACGAGGACGACGCCACCCAAGCCGAGGTGGCCGAACGACTCGGGACCAGCCGCGCCACCGTCAGCAGGCTGCTGTCGGAAGCCAAGCGGCAAGGCATCGTCCGCATCGAGGTGGTGCCACCCGCCGAGGCGCGCACCGGTGACCTGGCCGATCGGCTGGCCCGAGCACTCAACGTCACGTCGGTCTACCTCAGCGCGCAACTCCCGGCTCCGGGCTCGGGCCGCACCGTCGTCGACGTGATGGGACGCGTTCTCGCACCCGCCGTGGCGCGCGCACTCGGCGAGGCCGGGCTGCTGCCGGGCGACGTGCTGCTGGTGTCGTCCGGACGCACGGTGTACGAAGTGGCCCAGTACGAGCTGACGCCGCTACCCGGCGTCGTCGTCGCCCCGACAGTCGGCGGCCACGACCAGCCCGAGGAGTGGTACCAGACCAACGAGATCACCCGCCTGGTCGCCAACCGGATCGGCGGCCGGGCGAACTACCTCTTCGCCCCCGGCCTGCCCGGCGTGGAGCTCTACCAGTCGCTGCTGAACGATCCGAGCATCCAACGGGTGCTTCATCTTTGGCCCCACGCGCGGTGCGCGCTGATGGGCATCGGCGCTCCCCCGCTGACCCGCTCGGACATCCCCCGGTTCGTCCCGACGGGCTCGACGTCGTTGCGCTCCGCCGTCGGGGACGTGTGTTCGCGGTTCTACGACCGCGACGGCCAGCCGGTCGACTTCGAGAACGGCGACCGCCTGATCGCCGTCGAACTCGAAGTCCTGCGGCACATTCCGGCGACGATCGCCGTGGCCATCGGCAAGGAGAAGGTCGAGTCGATCATCGCCGGCGCGCGCGGCGGTTACTTCAACCGTCTGGTCACCGACCCGGTGACGGCCAACGACATCTTGACCAGTCCCGCACTGACCGACTGATCTACAGCACGGCGTCGGCGAGGCGGTCGACCTGGTCCAGCGAGGCCACGCTCGGATGGAACAGCAACCGGTCGAAGCCCATGTCGCGATACCGCTGCACCGTGCCGTGGGCATCCTCCGGCGTGGCCACCATGTCCGCGACGTTGAGCGCCGCGTAGTCCGGCTTGTTGCCGTAGTACCGGCCCAGGCTGCGCCGTCCCTCCGCGACGACGGAATCGTCGCCGAGGGCGAAGTTCACCGACGTCTGCATCAGCGGACGGCCCGCACGGCCCGCCTTCACCCACCCCGCGCGGATCTGCTCGGCGAAGGACGCCTGGGTCTCGTAGTCGCGCACGGCGCCACCGGCCCAGCCGTCGCCGAGCGTGGCCACCCGTCGCAACGTGGGTTTCCCCTTTCCACCGAACAGCACGGGGATGGTCACCGGCGCCGGGCACAGCGCCGTCTCACCGTCGAAGGGCTCACCCGACCACACCCGGCGCCAGACGTTCGCGGCGTCGTCCAGAATCGGCCCCCGAGAATCGAACTCGACTCCGGCACCGCGATAGTCGTCGGGTCGGGCGCCGACTCCGACGCCGAGGACGAGCCGACCGCCGGAAGCGTCGGACAGGGTCGCCAGTTGCTTGGCCAGGAGGACCGGCGGGTAGAGCGGCGCCAGCAGGACGTTGGTCACCAGGTCGACGTGCGAGGTGGCACCTGCGGCCAGCGCCAGGGTGGTCACCGAGTCGAGGCTTGGGTAGATCAGTCGGTCGATCGTGGTCACGGCGTCGAACCCACGCTGCTCGGCGCGACGCGCACACTCGACGACCACCGTCCCGGCGACTTCGGCGATGTGGTTGGGCAATCCGATGCCAATCTTCATGGGGTCCCCTTCAGTTCCTTGTCGTTGACCTTCGCGTACACCTCTTGGTAGTCGCCGCGGCGTTCGGCGAACCGCAGCAGCGCGGCGGCGTCGACGACGACCTCGCGCGTCGCGGATCGAGAGGTCAGCTGCGACATGACGTCCCGGACGAAGCCGTCCACGCCCACGCCAGCGTCGTCGTCGACCGCGTCCTCCTCGGTGTAGACCCGGGGCGGCGGGATCTCGATCACTCGAATCCGGCTGTCGCGCAACTGGAATCGCAGCGACTCGGTGTAGGAGTGCATCGCCGCCTTGGTGGCACAGTAGGTGGGAAGGTCAGCCTTGGGCACGAAGGCGAGTGAGGAGGTGACGTTCACGATCGCCGCGGACGGCCTGCGCCCGAGCGCGGGCAGCAGATGCGCGGTGAGCAGGAGCGGACCGAGCAAGTTCGTCGAGACCACGTCGCCCATGACGTCCGGATCTGGGGCGTGCAGATCTTCGGTGCGCACGATTCCCGCGTTGTTGATCAGCACGTTCAACCGCGGATGGCGTTTCAGGACCTCGTCGGCGAAGGTGCGGACGGCGCCCGCGTCGCTCTGGTCCAGCGGCAGGTACGCGATACCGGGGTGCCGGCGCGCCACGGCGTGCAGCGCCTCCCTACGGCGCCCGGCGATGACGACCTGGTTGCCGGCCCGGTGCAGGGCGGCGGCGAGACCTGCTCCGATGCCGCTGCCGCCGCCGGTGATGAGGATCGTGTCGTCCGTCCAGTGCATGGCCCGAGCCTGCCAGCGGAACGTGGGAGTCAGCCACGATCCCGCACGAGACGGTTGGAAATCGTCAACGTTCGCCATGAGTGCGTACCGTTATCCCCATGATCGATGCCCTCGACGGCCACATCATTCACGCGCTCCAGATCTCACCGAGGGCGTCGTTCCGCCTGATCGCCGACACGGTCGACGCGCCCGAACAGACGGTGGCCCGCCGCTACCACCGGCTGCGCCGTGACGGCGCGGTGCGCGTCGTCGGTCTGCTGAACCCGAGGGTGCACGGTGACGCCCAGTGGGTGGTCCGCGTCCACGCCAAACCCGACGACATCCCACGCCTCGCCGAGGCCCTGGTGCGGCGACCGGAGGTCACCCACGCCAACATCCTCTCGGGCTGGAGCGAGCTGGTATGCGTCGTCCGCGCACCGCTGGCCGAAGGCCCCGACGGACTGCTCCGTCGGCTGCCGCGCACCACGTCGGTGCTCGACCTCGACGTCGACCTGATCCTCCACACGTTCGGTGAGGTGGGCACCGAACCGTGGACCGCCTACGGTCACACCCTGGACGCCGATCAGGTCCGTCACGTCCTGCAGCGGTCCACCGCCGCGCCGCCGACCGTTCGGCCTGCGGCGCCAACCGACGAGGACCAACCACTCTTCGACGCGCTCGCCGCGGACGGCCGCGCACCCCACTCGCGCCTGGCCCAAGACACCGGGTGGTCCACGCCTCGGGTGGCGCGCCGCCTCGCCGCGCTCGAGGCCGCGGGCACCTTGACCTACGACCTCGACGTCCTGCCCCAACGTCTTGGGTTCGACGTCAACGCGATGATTTGGCTGACGACCGCGCCGCCACACCTCGACGGCGTCGGTCGGCAGATCGCGGCACACCCCGAGATTGCCTCAGTGGCCGCCATCAGCGGTCGAAACAACCTGATGGCCATCGCCATTTGCCGCGACGTCGACCACCTCTACCGCTACCTCTCCGAGGAGTTCGCCGCCGTCGAGCACGTTCAGAGCTACGACGTGAGCGTCCGCGCCCAGCGGCTCAAGCAGACCGCATCCCTGATCTCACATGGACGACTGATCCACGCGCATGCGTGAATTTGGTTATCCGCCAACGCCGTCGACGTGCGACCGGTCAGCTTGTCGTGGGTGGTGGTTGGGGTTCGAACGGTGTGTACCACCACCATTGGGCGCGTTCCCCGAGCGGGCCGCGGCACGGTTTCACCGCCGGTGGGGGTTGGGTCGGTGTGCGGGCCAATGATCCCGGGTTCAGTGGTTCGCCGTCGGCGTCGGTGACGACGAGGTGTGCGGCGGGGCCGGTGATGGTGATCCCGCCACTGTGGTGCAGACGGTGGTGGAAGGGGCAGAGCAACACCAGGTTGTCGAGGTCGGTCGGCCCGCCGTCCTCCCAATGCCGGAGGTGGTGGGCGTGCAAACCGCGGGTCGCCCCGCACCCGGGGACCACGCAGCAGCGGTCGCGGTGCTCCAACGCCCGGCGCAGGCGGCGGCTGATCTGCCGGGTGGCCCGCCCGGAGCCGATCACCTGGCCGTGGCGTTCCAGCCAGATCTCACAATCCGCTTCACACATCAGGAGCCGGCGGTCCCCGTCGGACAGGAACGATCCGAGATGTAGCGCGGCGTTGCGGTTCTCGACGTCGAGGTGGACGACCACGGTGGTGTGCTGACCATGCGGACGCCGCGCCACGTCGGCGTCCCACCCGGCCTCCACCAGGCTGGTGAACGCGTCGACGGTGGTGGGGAACGGCGGCACCCGAACCGAGACTTCCTCCGCAGTCTCGCCGTGCCGGGCACCGCCGTGCACGTCGCCGACGTAGTCATCGGCATCGGTGTCGGAGTGGTCGGTGTCGGAGTGGTCGGTGTCGGAGTCACCGCCGTGGTCGCGTCGCCACTCGGCGATCAACGCGTCGCGGTGCGAGTCCAACCCCGCCTCGAACTTCGCCGCCTCCACCTTCGGCAGCGTGATCTTGTAGGTGGTGGACGTCTCGCCGACGGTCTTACGGAACGACCGCTCCGGCTCCGGCGTCCGGTCGGGCGTGGGACGGGGTTCGAGCGTGATCGCAAAACGCAGCTGGGTCACCGTGGCCACCGACGCCAGCTGGGCGTAATGCTCGTCGGACCCCTCACCGGCCCGCTCGGCGATCACCCCGATCTGATCCAACGACAGCTGACCGTCGCGCATCATCGCCGCACACCTGGGGAACTCCTCGAGCCGCCGCGCCACCGTCACCATCGTCTCCGCGTTGCGCGGCGAAATCCCCAACTTCCAGGCCACCAACGCCGGCACCGACCGCACCCCGGTGGCACCCCAAATCCCGTCACCCTCGATCTCGGCGGCGATCTCCACCAACCTACTGTCGATCGCATTGCGCTGCCCGGCCAACTCCTCCATCTCCCCGAACAACAACTCCATGCGCTCCTGAGAGCTCAAAGACGTTGTCGCCGAGGACATGCCACCATTCTAGGAGCGGGGTCCGACATCACCTGCCGAGCTTACCGAGCTGGTGCACCAGCGACCTGGTGGCGGGATACAGCTCACGCCACACGCCGTACAGTTCGTCGTACATCGCACGGTGGTCCGGGTTCGGGGTGATCTCGTGGGTGATCGTGGCCCAGTCCGTCTGCGGGGCAACCAGTTCCACACCGATTGCAGCCATGAGCGCACCGCCGTAGCTCGCACCGATCCCCTGCTCGGCGACCAATTGCGGACGGCCGGTGATGTCGCTGACCGCCTGCGCCCAGACGGGACTGCGCAGCCCGCCACCGACGGCCACGGTCCGGCGTCCGGTGTGCGCGTCGTCGAACATCTCCAGGATCTGCCTGACCCCGAAGCCGATGCCCTCGTAGGCCGCTCGGAACAAGTGTCCGCGTCCGTGGCGCAGGGTCAGACCGGCAAACAGGCCCCGGGCGTCGGGGTCGAACACCGGGGTCCGCTCCCCCGCCAGATACGGCAGCGCGATCAGTCCCTCGGAGCCAGCCGGGACCGCCGCCGCCTCGGCGGTCAACTCGTCGAAGGACGCACCGCCGGTGATGGTCTGCAACCAGCCGATCATGGTGCCCGCCGTGGACGTGCCCGCCGCCAACGCCAACGATCCAGGCTCGATGCCCGCCGTCGTCCACAGTGCGGGATCGCTGTGGTACTCGTCGATGATCTGCACCAGGAACATGGTCGAGCCGTACATCAGCATCTGGTCACCGGGGTTTCGGACGCCGACCGAGAACGCCTCGGCGTACGCGTCGACCGTGCCGGCCACCACGGGCGTGCCCCGGGGAACCCCGGTGGCGGCGGCCGCCTCGGCGTGCACGCGCCCGACGACCTCCTGGGGCCACACCAAGCGGGGCAGTGGCAGGTGTCCACAGATCCGTGTCGCCCATTCGGTGTTCCACCGGAAGTCACGCGTCGCGTACAGCGGGTCGCACTGACTGGCGGTGTGGTGGTCGATCGCGTACTCGCCGGTGAGCTTGGCGGCGACGTAGGAGTTGGATCCGTACCACCCCGTAGCCTGGGCGAACACGTCGGGCTCGTGTCGCCGGACCCATTCCAGCTTTGGCCCGACCGCCTGACTGGACAGCAGCGTGCCGGCTTGTTCCAGGATCGCGTCGGCCCCGAATTCCTCTGTCAGGGACCGTATTTCGGCGGTCGCCCGGGTGTCGACGCCGTAGAGGATCGCCGGCCGAAGCGGGTTCAGGTCGTCGTCGCAGAGCACCAGGCACGGACCAACCCCACTGACGCACATCGCGGCCACCGTGGACCCGGGAGGCACCTCCCGCGTCAGCCGTTTGCTCATCTCGCACACCTCGCGCCACCACGTGGCCTCGGCGTCGACCTCGGCCCAGCCGGGCCGCGGAAGGCTCATCGAATGCGGGATCGTCGCCGACGCCAGCACGACGCCCGCCGGGTCCACCAGGACACCCTTCGTGCTTCCGGTGCCCATGTCGATTCCGAGAAGCAAGTCCACGGCGCAACCCTACGTCTGCGCCCGAATGGTCAGTGCTGCGAGCGGGGCACCCGCCGGTCCGTCAACCGTTCCAGCTCGTCGGGTTCGACGTAAACGAGCATGGGCTGCCCGGGCACGCACAGCATGGTCACCACGAAGCGCAGCGGTCCGTCGTCGCGGTTGTTGGCATCCGAGTAGTGGATGACGTCACCACCCGGCTCCCAGAACGCCTCTCCGGCCCCGATGACGCGTGGCGCCTCACCTTCGAGCTCGAACAGCATTTCGCCTTCGAGGACGTACCCGAACGCCGGACCGCCGGGGTGCCGGTGCGGTGGCGCCCCTGGGCTGCCTGCCGGCCATTCGATGACCACGGTCATTACCTCGGCGTCCGGCGGGATGAACGGCGGTGTGACGCTTTGGATCACGGTGAAGGGACTCTTGGCCCCGCGGGTCTCCCCCTGGTTCATCGGGCCGCCAGCCAGTCCGCGAAGCGGGTGGGAGCCAGTGGCGTGCCCGGCCCGGTGACCAGGCTGTCCTGCTCGACGTGGGTGCCGAAGTAGGTGGCCGAGGGGTCGACGACGACGGGCGTCTCGGCCCCCTTGGTCGTCAGAACGGCACGGGCCATGTCGGCGAACGACATCTTCTCCGGTCCACCGACGTCGACCGTCCCGCCGACGGGCGCGGCGACGGCGGCGCGTGCCACCGTGGCCGAGACGTCTGCTGCCGCGATCGGCTGGATGAGCGCGTCGGGCGCACGCACCTCGCCGTCGACCACCAGGGATCCAGTGATGGCCTCGGCGAACTCCTGGAACTGCGTCGCCCGCACGATCGTGTAGGGCAGCCCCGACTCGACGATCGTCTTCTCCTGCACCATCTTGGCGCGCATGTAGCCGCTGTCGGGCAGGCCGTCCACGCCGACGATCGACAGTGCGACGTAGTGGCCTACGCCGGTCTTCTTGGCGGCGGCCACCAGGTTGGCCGACGAGGCGGTGAAGAACTCGAGCACCGGGTCGTCGTCGAAGGACGGCGAGTTGACCACGTCGACGAGTACCTGCGCGCCGGTGAGTGCCTCGGTCAGGCCGGCGCCGGTGAGCACGTCGGCGCCGGTCTCCCGCGACGCGGCGACGACGTCGTGTCCTCCGGCGCGCAGCAGTTCGACCACCTTCGAGCCGACCTGACCGGTGGCCCCGATGACTGTGATCCTCATTGTCGAACCCCTCTGGTTGATGTGACCAGTCGACTCTCGCACCGGGTGGGTGTCTTTCGACCCCTGGAAAGTCCGTAGTCCGATGACGCCAGGGTCTCGACAACGCAAAACCCCGGCGCACCGAGGTGCACCGGGGTCTGCGTCGAACGGTGGGGGTTTAGCCCTTGCGCGCCTTGACCGCGTCGGTCAGCTGCGGGGTGACCTTGAACAGGTCGCCCACGATGCCGTAGTCGGCGATCTCGAAGATCGGCGCTTCCTCGTCCTTGTTGACGGCGACGATGGTCTTCGAGGTCTGCATGCCCGCGCGGTGCTGGATGGCACCGGAGATGCCGAGCGCCAGGTACAGCTGCGGCGAGACCGTCTTGCCGGTCTGGCCCACCTGGAACTGACCCTCGTAGAAGCCGGAGTCGACGGCCGCACGGGAGGCACCCACGGCGCCACCGAACGCGTCCGCGAGTTCCTCGACGATGCCGAAGTTCTCCTTGCTGCCGACGCCGCGGCCACCGGCGACGACGATCTTCGCCTCGCTCAGCTCGGGACGCGCGCTCTTCTGCGCCGGCTGACGCGAGGTGATCTTGGTCGCGTTCTCGGCCGGTGCCGGCACCTCGACGGTGACGACCTCACCGGCACCCGCGGCCGGCTCGGACTCGACGGCGCCCGGACGTAGCGCGAGGACGGGTCCGTCACCCTCGGCCTTGGCCTCGGTGGTGTAGGCGCCACCGAAGATGGAGTGCACCCCGATGGGACCCTCCTTGATGCCGACCAGGTCGATGAGCACGCCGGAGCCGGTCTCGGCCGCGACGCGTCCGGCGATTTCCTTGCCCTCGGCGCTGGCGACGACCACGACGGCCACCGGCGACGCCGACTCGACCAGCGCGTTGAGCACGTCCACCTTGGGCGTGACCAGATACTGCTCGACGAGCTCGGACTCGGCGACGTAGATCTTCGCCGCGCCCAGCTCCTTGAGGCCGTCGGTCAGCTTCTCCGCGGTGCCAGGCGCACCGATGACCACGGCGGAGGGCTCACCCAGCGCGCGCGCTGCGGTGATGAGCTCCCCGGTGACGTTCTTCAGATTTCCTTCAGCGTGCTCGACGAGCACGAGTACTTCAGCCATTGGTTCTCGATCGCTCTCTAGGAAGTGGGGGTCTGGGACGGGTGCGCGACGCTCAGAGGAGCTTCTGGGCGACCAGGTAGTCGGCGATCTGCTTGCCACCCTCGCCCTCGTCGGTGACCTTCTCGCCTGCGGTCTTCGGCGGCTTCGGCGTGGCCGAGACCACGGTGGAACCCGCGTACTGTCCACCGACCTCGTCGGCTTCGACGCCGATGCCCGCCAGCGTCAGGGTCTCGACGGGCTTCTTCTTGGCCGCCATGATGCCCTTGAACGAGGGGAAGCGGGCGTCGTCGACGACCTTCTCGTTGATGCTGACGATCGCGGGCAGCGTCGCCTCGAGGCCGAAGATGCCGTCGTCGGTCTCGCGCTCGCCGGTGACCTTGCCGTCGGCGATGTCGATGCTGCGCATCGAGGTCAACTGCGGCAGGCCAAGGAACTGGGCGAGGATCGCGGGAACCGCGCCGCCGACGCCGTCACTGGTCTCGTTGCCGGCGATGACCACGCCGATGTCCTCGATCTGGCCGAGCGACCGGGCCAGCGCCCACGACGTCTGGACGATGTCGGAGCCGTGCAGACCGTCGTCGACGAGGTGGTAGGCGGAGTCGGCGCCCATGGACAGTGCCCGGCGGATCGCGGTCTCGGCGCTTGCCGGGCCCGCGGTCAGCACGACCACGTTGTAGCCGGCGTCCGCGTGCTTCTCCTTGAGCTGCAGCGCGACCTCGACGGCCTTTTCGTTGATCTCGTCCAACACCGGATCGCTGCCGGCCCGGTCAAGGGTCCAGTCACCGTCGGTGAGATGCCGATCCTCGTAATCAGGAACCTGTTTGATCAGGACCACGATGTTCGTCATGAGTGTGGTTCGTCCTCCTCGATGAGGCCTCAGCCGGCCTGCCCATATCACGATTGATACAACTGCCATCATGTTACTAGTCAGTAACTTGGGGCGGTATGCCCCCACACCATAACTGGTGTTGTCTAACCTTCTGCCCCTCCCACCGGCTTATGAACCTTGCGAAGCCGTGACAATGGCCATAGCTGGGTTAGCCTGCGTTGGCAATGAGCGCATTTACCCATTCCGATTCCTCCGACGCCGCCCTCTCGAGCGCGGACGCCCTCCCGCTGACGGGAGAGCGCACCGTCCCCGGCTTGGCCGAGGAGAATTACTGGTTCCGCCGGCACGAGGTGGTCTACCAGCGGCTGCTGCAGCGTTGCGCGGACCGCGTCGTGCTCGAGGCCGGATCCGGAGAGGGGTACGGCGCCGACCTCATCGCCGGCGTAGCTCGCCACGTCATCGGGCTGGACTACGACGACTCCGCGGTGGCCCACGTCCGCGCCCGCTACCCCCGCGTCGACATGCGTCAGGGAAATCTGGCCGAGCTGCCGTTGGCCGACGATGCCGTGGACGTCGTGGTGAACTTCCAGGTCATCGAGCACCTGTGGGACCAGGGGCAGTTCGTCGACGAGTGCGCCCGTGTGCTTCGGCCGGGCGGGGTCCTGCTGATGTCGACGCCCAACCGGATCACCTTCTCGCCCGGCCGCGACACCCCGATAAACCCGTTCCACACCCGCGAGCTCGACGCCGCCGAACTCACCGAGCTGCTCACCGACTCGGGCTTCCGCGTCGAGGCCATGCTCGGGGTGTTCCACGGCGCCGGACTCGCCGAACTCGACGCCCGGCACGGGGGTTCGATCATCGACGCCCAGATCGCGCGGGCCGTCGCCAACGCGCCGTGGCCGGCCGAGCTGCTGGCCGACGTCGCGTCGGTGCGCACCGAGGACTTCGACCTGCTCGACGCCGCCGAGCGTCCCGTCGACGAGAGCCTGGATCTGGTGGCCATCGCGGTGCGACCGTGAACTCGCCGCCCGCGACCCCCGGGCTCTTCACCCTGGTTCTGCACACCCACCTGCCGTGGTTGGCACATCACGGACGGTGGCCGGTCGGCGAGGAGTGGCTCTACCAGTCGTGGGCGACGGCGTACCTGCCGTTGACCCGCCTACTGCGCCGCCTGTCCGACGAGGGCCGCAGTCACCTGCTCACCCTGGGCGTCACCCCCGTCGTGGCCGCCCAGCTGGACGACCCCTACAGCCTCACCGGCATGCACAGCTGGCTGGCGAACTGGCAACTTCGCGGACAGGAGGCCGCGGTTCGACGTAGCGCCGGCGGCAGCGGCTACACGGCTCCGGAGGCGATGCGCGCGTTCGGGATTCGCGAATACGAGGAGGCGGGGCGGGCACTCGACGACTTCTCCTCACACTGGCGCCACGGCGGCAGCCCGCTGCTGCGCCAGCTGGTCGACGCCGACGCGATCGAGCTGCTCGGCGGCCCCCTGGCGCACCCGTTCCAGCCCCTGCTGCACCCGCGGTTGCGGGAGTTTGCCCTGCGTGAGGGTCTGGCCGACGCCGGCCAACGCTTCGCCCATGTCCCCCACGGCATTTGGGCACCGGAGTGCGCCTACTCGCCGGGACTGGAACGCGAGTACGCCGCCGCCGACGTGACCCACTTCATGGTGGACGGTCCCACCCTGCACGGTGACACCGCCCTGGGTCGTCCCGTCGCCGACACCGACGTCGTCGCGTTCGGACGCGATCTCACGGTGAGCTATCGCGTGTGGTCGCCGAAGTCGGGCTATCCGGGCCACGCCGCGTACCGGGACTTCCACACCTACGACCACCTCACCGGTCTCAAGCCGGCCCGCGTGACCGGACGGGCGGTGCCGTCGGAGGACAAGGCCGCCTACGAACCGGACCGTGCCGACCACGCGGTCGACGTCCACGTCGCCGACTTCGTCGACGCCGTCCGCCGCAGACTGGTCTCCGAGTCCGAGCGCATCGGGCGACCGGCCCACGTCGTGGCGGCCTTCGACACCGAACTCTTCGGGCACTGGTGGCACGAAGGACCGGTCTGGCTGGAGCGGGTGCTGCGTGCGCTGCCCGAGGCCGGGGTCCGCGTCGGCACGCTGTCCGACGCCGTCGAGGGCGGGTTCGTCGGTGCCCCCGTCGAATTGCCGTCCAGCTCTTGGGGTTCGGGCAAGAACTGGCAGGTGTGGAACGGGGACCGGGTCACCGATTTGGTGCGGCTCAACGCCGAGGTCGTCGACACCGCGCTTGCCGCGGTGGACAAGGCGCTGACCCAGCACTCCGCGGTGGGCGTACCCACGCCGCGTGACGTCGTCGCCGACCAGATCCTGCGCGAGGCGCTGCTCACCGTGTCCAGCGACTGGCCGTTCATGGTCAGCAAGGACACCGCAGCGGAGTACGCCCGCTACCGCGCCCACCTCCACGCCCACGCCACCCGCGAGATCGCCGACGCGCTCGCGGCGGGCCGGCGCGAGCACGCCGAACGGCTTGCGGCTGACTGGAACCGCGCCGACGGGCTGTTCGGTGCCCTCGACGCCAGGCGGCTCCCCCGGTGAGCGTTCCATGAAGGTCCTTCTCGTCTCGTGGGAGTACCCGCCGGTCGTCATCGGCGGGCTTGGCCGCCACGTGCACCACCTCGCCACCGCCCTGGCCGACGCGGGTCACGAGGTCGTCGTCCTGAGCAGGCGCCCCACCGGCACCGACCCCAGCACCCACCCCTCGGGCGACGACGTCAGCGAGGGCGTGCGCGTGATCGCCGCCGCCGAGGATCCCCACGAGTTCGACTTCGGCACCGACATGATGGCCTGGACGCTGGCCATGGGGCACTCGATGGTCCGTGCCGGGCTCGCGCTCGGCTGGCGTCCCGACGTGGTCCACGCCCACGATTGGCTGGTAGCCCATCCCGCGATCGCCCTCGCCGAGCACTTCGACGTCCCGCTGGTCTCGACGATCCACGCGACCGAGGCGGGACGGCACTCGGGGTGGGTGTCGGGGAAGATCAGCCGTCAGGTGCACGCGGTGGAGTCGTGGCTGGTGCGCGAATCCGATTCCCTCATCACGTGTTCGGCGTCGATGGGCGAGGAGATCACCGCGCTGTTCGGCCCGGGACTGTCCGAGTCGAGGGTGATCCGCAACGGGATCGACGCCGGCCTCTGGCCCTTCGCGCGTCGCAGGCCACGGCGGGGACCGGCACGACTGCTCTACCTCGGCCGCCTCGAGTACGAGAAGGGCGTGCACGACGCCATTGCGGCGCTGCCGCGCATCCGTCGGACCCATCCCGGCACCACCTTGACCGTCGCCGGCGACGGCACCCAGCAGGACTGGCTGCTGGAGCAGGCGCGAAGGCACAAGGTGCTCAAGGCCGTCGACTTCGTCGGCCGCGTCGACCACGAGCAGCTCGTCGCCCTTCTACACGAGTGCGACGCCGCAGTGCTCCCCAGCCACTACGAACCGTTCGGCATCGTCGCGCTCGAGGCCGCCGCGACCGGCGCTCCCCTGGTGACCTCCAACGTCGGCGGGCTCGGCGAGGCCGTCCTCGACGGGCAGACGGGCAGGTCGTTCCCGCCGCGGGACGTGGCCGCCCTGGCCACCGCGGTGCGCGCGGTCCTCGACGATCCCGCGGCCGCCCAGCGCCACGCGGTGGCCGCCCGCGAACGCCTCGACTCGGCGTTCGACTGGCACACCGTGGCCGCCGAGACCGCGCAGGTCTATCTGTCGGCGAAACGCCGTGAGCGCGAACCACATCGGCGGGCGCTCATCGTGGAGCACGCGTTGCCCGGCCGGGGCTGACGACGACCGCTCAGCGGGCTGCCTTCTTGCGTTCGATGTCGGCCAGCGCCGCCGCCAGCTCGGCACGCTGCGCGGCCGAGGTCTCCCAGGCGAGCTTTCGGTTCTTGACCACCTTCGCGGGCGCTCCGACGGCGATGGAGAAGTCGGGGATGTCGCCCTTCACCACGGCGTGGCTGCCCAGCACGCACCCGCGACCCACCGACGTCCCACGCAGCACCGTCACCTTGGTGGCAACCCAGGTGTCCGGCCCGATCCGCACGGGTGCCTTGACGATGCCCTGGTCCTTGATCGGCAGTTCGATGCTGTCCATCCGGTGGTCGAAGTCACAGACGTAGCACCAGTCGGCCATGAGCACCGAATCGCCCAACTCGATGTCGAGGTAGGTGTTGATCACGTTGTCCCGGCCCAGGACGACCTTGTCGCCGATGCGCAGCGAGCCCTCGTGGCAGCGGATCGTGTTCTTGTCGCCGATGTGCACCCAGCGGCCGATCTCCATGTAGGAGAGCTCCGGGGTCGCCTGGATCTCGACGCCCTTGCCGAGGAACACCATGCCGCGAGTGACGATGTGCGGGTTGGCGAGCTTGAACTTGAGCAACCGCACGTAGCGCACCAGGTACCACGGCGAGTACGCCTTGTTGGCCAGCACCCACCGCAGTGAATCCCTGGTGAGGAACTTGGCTTGCCGCGGGTCGCGCAGTCTCGAACCCCGCCAGCGCTTGTGAATCGGAGCGCCCCACATCGTGGTCATGGCGGCACAGCCTACTTGAGCGCCGGACCCGCGCCTCAGCTCTCCGGCTCGCCGCGTTGCTGCGCTGGCGACTTTCGTCGCACCCTCTCCGATAGGGTCGGGACTCGATGTCTGCTCCTGGAAAGACCGTGCGCCGGATGGCAGCCGTCGCGGCCGCGGTGCTCGTGACGCTTTCGACGAGCTCGTGCGGCAACACCGACTCGTGGGTGGAGGCCCATCCCGCCGAGGGATGGTCGGCCCAGTACGGCGACGCGGCCAACAGCAGTTCCGCCCCCGTCGAGGGCGCGCGCACCCTGCGTCTGGACTGGATCCGCTCGGTCAAGGGCCAGGTTCAGTCGCAGGCCGCCCTGGGCTCCGGTGACTACCTGGCCGTCAACGCCCAGTCCGCCGGCGGCTGCTCACTGATGGTGTGGGAGAACGACAACAGGGCCCGGCAGCGCTGGTGCAGCCGGTTGTGGCAGGGCGGCGGCATCTCCAGCCCCTTGTTCGACGGCTTCGACAACCTGTACGTCGGTCAGCCCGGCGCCATTCTGTCGTTTCCACCCACGCAGTGGATCCGGTGGCGCAACCCGGTGATCGGTCTGCCGCAGACACCGCGGCTGCTGTCCCCCGGTGAACTGCTGGTGGTGACGCACCTCGGTCAGGTCCTGGTCTACGACGCACACCGCGGCACCGTCGTCGGCACGCCGTTGGACCTGGTGGAGGGCGTCGACCCGAAGGATTCCGAGCGCGGCCTCGCCGACTGCCAGCTGGGCCGCTCGGGGTGCCCGGTGGCCGCGGCGCCGGCGTTCTCGGCGGCGACGGACGTCGTCGTGACGACACTGTGGCTACCCGACGCCCCCGCCCCCGAGCTGGTGGGATTGCGGTACCGGCCGGGTCAGTCCCCGTTGCTGTCCAGGGACTGGACCAGCACGGCCGTGGGTGGCGGCCCGCTCGGCAGCCCCGTGTTGTCGGCCGACGGGACCACGGTCTACGTCAACGGACGCGACGGCCACCTGTGGGCGCTGAACACCACCGACGGCACGCCGAAGTGGTCGGTGCCGCTGAACTTCCAGCCGCAGACTCCGCCGTCGGTGTCACCGGACGGCCTGATCGTCTCCGGCGGCGGCCCCGACACCAAATTGGTGGCGCTCAAGGACGGCGGCGACCACGGGGAGGTCGCGTGGACGCGCGACGACGTGGAACCGCTGTCGACGTCGAGCCTGGCCGGTCCGGCCGCCTATACGGTGTCCCGTGCCGGTGAGGGCATGGCGCTGTTGGTGTTCGACCCCGCCGACGGACACACGCTCAACAGCTATCCGCTGCCGGGCGCCACGGGCTATCCGGTTGGGGTGTCGGTGGGCCACGACCGACGCATCGTGACCGCCACCAGCGACGGTCGGGTGTTCGGCTTCGCCCCGTCCTGACCGCGTCAGGCGAACATGGCGGCGACGGGCCCGCGCGGAATCGCGACCTGCAGCGCCCCGGCAGCCTCGGGCAGCACGTCGCCCTGGCTGAAGAAGAAGATCAGCGAGTCGTCGGTGAGGGCGAAGTTCTGGTACTTCGTCGGGTCGAGACCGTCCCCGGGTGAGATGGTCACCGGTTGGCCAAGTTGCTTGTCGACCTCGGCCTGCACCAGCGGAAGGATGACCGGGAACGGCGCGGTGCCCGCCCGGAAGAGGGTGTCGATCGTGATCGGCTTCTTCAGGACCTGGTCCCAGTTGAAGGCCTTGTAGAAGGTCGTCGGGTGCGCACCGCCCACGCCCTGGTAGGTCTTGAACACCAGGCTCTGGGTGGCCCTGGGCGGGACGGTCGAGCCGAACGAGGTGGCAGTGGTGTCCAATTCGTAGGGCATCAGGCGGGAGTCGGGCATCTGCGCCACGTTGAGGAACCCGTCACGGGTTTCCCTGACGTAGTCGAACGCCGCCGTGGCGTCCGGGTAGTCGACGGGAAAGCTGATGTCGACCGAGTATCCGGGGTCGGTGGCCTGGATCTGGCAGATCTGGTTGGCGTCGACGACACCGTTGAGGTCGGCGCACTTGGGCGGCGCCGCGACGGCCACCCCCATGCTCGACACACCGAGCACCGCGACCACCGAGACGGCCGACGCCAGCGTGGACATGCGCATCTATCGGGCCTCCATCGACGTGCGGCACCGGCGCCGCCGACGCCACCTTACCCGCGGGCTCAGCGGGAGGGTCGGCAAAGGTAGACCACCGTTCGGCTCGCACTTCCGGCGCCGATTCGGGTGATCACCAGCGACAGCCGCGCAGAACCCCGCAGCCGCAACCGGGTCCGCAGCTCGTCGGGGTCGACGGAGACTCCCCGGACCAGGATCTCCAGCGCGCCGACGTCGCGGGCCGAGAGTTCCCGGCGCAGCGCGCGTTCGGCGAGCCCGAACTCCGCGATCACCTCGAATCCCCGCACCCCGGTGGGCAATTCGTCACCGGAGAGGTAGGCGATCGCCGGGTCGAGTTGCCACAGTCCGTGCCGGGCACCGTAGTGCCGCACCAGACCCGCTCTGACCACCGCGCCGTCGGGATCGACGATCCAGCGGCCCGGCGCGGCGACGGGGCAGTCGTCGGCTTCGGCGTCGGTGATCTCCTCGGCGCGGTCCAGGATGGTGGCCCGTCGGGTCACCCCGCGCGTGGTCAGCCCCGGTGACCACAGGCACGCCTCGCGAACCCCGCCGCCCAGTGACGTCACCTCGATCTCGCCGTCGAAACCCAGTCGACGGACCTGGTCGAAATCGATTCCGGGGGCGCACTTCACGACCAGGTCGCGGTCGGCGTACACGTCGAGCAGATCGTCGAGCGCCGGGGTGTAGTCGCGCGGGTCGAACGTGCGCCGCCCGCCACTGCGTCGTGCCGGGTCGGCGACGACGGTGGTGCCCCGTGTGACGGGGGCCAGCGCGTCGGCGCGGCACAACAGGACCGACGAGCCGTCACCTCCGACGTTGTGCCGGGCCATTGCGACGCGCACCTCGTCGACGTCGCTGCCGACGACGCCGTCGGCGCGACCGACCAGGGCCGCGAGTTCCGTTCCGACCGAACAGGTGACGTCGTGGACGGCGCGGCCGGCCAACCGGTGTGCACGGTGTGCGGCCACCGCCGCGGCGGTGGCCTGTTCCAGCGCTTCTGCGGTGAACAACCACCGGCCGGCGTCGGCGAACTTGACCTTCGCCTTGCGCCGAAGCAACGTCGTCTCGATCAGGACGGCCGCCCGATCGCCGAAACCCGAACGTACGGAGGCGATGTCGGAGATGCGGCTCGCGTCGGTGAGCGCGAGGGCGTCGACCTTGGCGAGCGCCGCCTCCCCCTGGTCGCCGCCGAGATAGGCGACGTCGTCGAGGGTGAAGCTCAGCCCACCACCGTTCAGGACGGCTTGACCCCGGTGACCATCACGTTGTAGAACCAGCCCTTCGGCACGACGTGACGCCAGACGTTGGAGTCGACCCAGCTCAACGACGTCCAGCTCTTGAAGGCGAACTTCGCCCAGCCCCAACCCAATCGGCCGGGAGGCACCGACGCCTCGAAGGTCCGGATCGGCCAGCCGAGCATGGCCGCGGTGAATTCCTCGCTGGCGGTGCGGACCTCGACGGCGCCGGCGTTGGTGGCCATCCGCTCCAGGTCACCCGGCTCGAAGGTGTGCAGGTCGACGACGGCCTCCAGCGCCGCCGCGCGCGAGGACTCGTCGAGCTCCTCCTGGGGGCGACGCCAGCCGTCGAGCCCCGGCAGCTTGGTGACGGTCGTGGCCACCCGCCAGGTCAACGTCGACAGGTTGCGCGCGTACACGTTGCCCGTGGTGGTGGGCTCGCCGGCGAACACGAAGCGCCCACCCGGCTTGAGCACCCGCACGACCTCGCGCAGCGAGAGTTCCACGTCGGGGATGTGGTGCAGCACGGCGTGGCCGACCACCAGGTCGAAGGTGTCGTCGTCGAATGGGATGCCCTCGGCGTCGGCGACCTTGCCGTCGATGTCGAGCCCGAGACCCTGACCGTTGCGCACGGCCACCTTGACCATGCCCGGCGAGAGGTCGGTGACCGAGCCGCGGCGGGCCACCCCCGACTGCACCAGATTCAGCAGGAAGAACCCGGTGCCGCAGCCCAGCTCGAGCGCCCGGTCGTAGGGCAGCTCGCGCTGCAGCTCGTCGGGGACGATGGCGTCGAAGCGACCCCGCGCGTAGTCGATGCACCGCTGGTCATAGGAGATCGACCACTTGTCGTCGTAGGTCTCGGCTTCCCAGTCGTGGTACAGCACCTGCGCCAGCTTGGTGTCGTGGCGGGCCGCCTCGACTTCCTCGGCCGTGGCGTGCGGGTTGGGGGCCGGAGCCGCCCCGGCGGCGACATCGGACCTGGGCTCGCGGTCGGTACTCGTCATGTAGGGCAGCCTAACGGCCCGGTGAGGTCGGGCGAAATGCCGCCTTGGCCGCCGCCAACGTCTCCACCGGGACGTCGACGAAGCGCCGCGCCCACGCCACGGCGGCGTCGTACACGTGGTCCGGGGCCACCAGCTCGTCGACCAGACCAAGGTCCCGGGCCTCCGGCGCATGGGCGAAGCGCCCACTGAACACCAGTTCCTTCGCGTGGGCGTCACCGATTGCCCGGGCGAGCCGCCGGGCCTCGTCCTCCGACGGCGTCAGGCCCTCGAGGATCTGCGTGGCACCCCACTTGGCGTTGTCGCCGGCGATGCGCCAGTCCGCGGCCAGAGCCAGGGTCAGCCCGCTGCCGAGCGCGTAGCCGGTGACCGCGGCAACCGTCGGCTTCGGGATCTCGGCGACGGCGGTCACCGCCCGCTGCGCGACCGCCGCGGCGACGGTCGTGGCATCGGCGTCCAGGGTGCGCGCCTCCGACACGTCGACTCCGGCTGAGAAGATCTCGTGCCCACCGAAGACGACGACGGCCGTGACGTCGGCATTGGCACCGAGTTCCGTTGCCGTAGAGGCGATCTCGCGGTACATCTGCCGAGTCAGGGCGTTCGTCGGTGGGCGGGACAGCAGCAGGGTGCCGATGCCGTCCTTGACGTGCGCGCTGACGAACTCCCTCACGGCTTGTCGTACCCGGCCGGCCCCCGCCGGTTGCGTGCCGCGTTGTAGCGGTCGCTGTTGAAGAACTCGATCTCCCAGTTGCCGGTGTCCTTGTCGGCCGCCAGGTGCGGTTCGACCGTCTCGATCTGGCGTTGCACCGCGAGCACCTCCGCGACGGTGTGCCCGTTGAGGGAGTCCAGTTGGGTCCAAGTCGGCGGCAACAGGAAGGACCGCCCCTCGGCGAAGTCGTCGAGACCCGCCTGCGGGGTCACCCAGGCCGCCTGGTCGGTTTCGGTGTTCTCTCCGTCGGCCCGCTGACCCTCGGGCAGCGCACCGACGAAGAAGTACGTGTCGTAGCGACGGGTGCGCTCCTCCTTCGGCGTCACCCAGTTGGCCCAGGGTCGCAGCAGGTCGGCCCGAAGCACCAGGTTCTCCGTGCGCAGGAAGTCGGCGAACGAAAACGAGTTGTTGGCCAGCGCGATCCGGGCCTCGCCGTACACCGAGGCGTCGCCGACGATCTGGTCGGGATCGTCGGCTGGTCCCGCGAAGAGAACCCCCGACTCCTCGAACGTCTCGCGGGCGGCGGCGCAGACCAGCGCCTCAGCGAGATCCGGATCCACGTGGAGGCGGTCGGCCCACCACGACGGCTCGGGGCCGAACCAGGCGATGTCGGCTCCGCGGTCGCGCTCGTCGACCCCGCCGCCCGGGAACACCATCACTCCGGCCACGAAGTCCATGGCGGCGTGGCGGCGCATCAGGAAGACCTCGATGTCACCCGCGGGGCCGCCGCGTCCGTCGCGAAGGAGCATGACCGTGGCCGCCGGCCTCGGAACGAGCGGATCGGCTTCGGTCACCGGGCTGGTCACTGGGCTCTCCTCCTGTGCGCGGCGCGACTGCGGGTGCGGCGCGCGAAGTAGCGGCCGTCGATCACGTCGAGGGCGATGGACTGGCCGAACGCCGTGGACAAATTCTCAGAGGTGAGCACGTCGGTCAAGAGGCCGGCCGCGACGACCTTGCCCTCCGACAGCAGCAAGCAGTGGCTGAAGCCGGGCGGGATCTCCTCGACGTGGTGGGTGACCAGCACGGTGGCGGGGGCGTCGGGATCAGCGGCGAGATCGGCCAGCCGGGACACCAATTCCTCCCGACCACCCAGGTCCAGTCCGGCGGCCGGTTCGTCGAGCAGCAGCAGTTCCGGGTCGGTCATGAGTGATCGCGCGATCAGCACCCGCTTGCGCTCACCTTCGGAGAGGGTGCCGTAGGTGCGTTCGGCGAGGTGTTCGGCGCCGAGGCTCTCCAGCATGTCGACGGCCTGCTCGTAGTCGACGTCCTCGTACTTCTCGCGCCACCGCCCGAGCACGGCGTACCCGGCGGAGACGACCAGATCGCGGACCACCTCGTCAGCGGGGACGCGTTGGCTCAGCGCCGAACTGCTCAGTCCGACGCGGGCCCGAAGCTCGGCCATGTCGGTCTTGCCGAGCCGCTCGCCGAGCACGTACGCAGTGCCGGTCGAGGGATGCTCCATCGCCGCGGCGATGCGCAGCAGCGACGTCTTACCCGCCCCGTTGGGGCCGATGACGACCCAGCGTTCGTCGAGTTCGACGGCCCAGGTGACGGGTCCGACGAGGGTCTTGCCACCGCGTCGGAGCGTGACCTTGGCCAAGTCGATCAGCAGGTCTGGGTCGACGTCGTCGTCTCGGTCGCTGGGGTCGGCTGGCACTCGCTCATCGTAGTCAGGCGGGGTGTGGTGACGGCCCACCCGCTCACGGCGAGCCACCGTTGCGGCGTCAGCCGTAGGGTCAGCTGCACCAGCGGGCCGATCCCGAACGCGTAGACGACCGTGCCGATCCCGACGGTGCCGCCGAGCAGCCACCCGACGACCAGCACGGTCGCCTCGATGGACGTGCGGACCAGCCGGACCGACCGACCCGTGCGTGCCACCAGGCCGGTCATCAGGCCGTCACGCGGTCCCGGGCCAAGACCCGCGGCGATGTAGAGCACCGTGCTGACCGCGTTGAGCAGTACCGCGCCGAGCATCATCGCGACGCGCACCGGCAGACCGGTGGGCTCGGGCAGGACGGCCAGCGCGGCGTCGACGGTCACCGCGATGACGATCACGTTGGCGACGGTGCCGATGCCGGGCCGGTTGCGCAGCGGGATCCAGGCGAGCAGCACGGCGACGCCCACCACGGCCGTGGCGACACCCATCGTCATGCCGGTGCGGTTGGCCAGGCCCTGGTGGAAGACGTCCCACGGGTCCAGACCCAACCCCGCGCGAACCATGACGGCCATCGAGAAGCCGTATCCGACGAGGCCCACGAGCAGGGCGGCCCCCCGCCCGAAGCCACGCTTCACGCGTGGTCGGGGAAGCGCGCGCGGATGGCGTCGAGGTCGTTGCGGATCCGGCGCGAGTCCGAGTCCTCCGCGACGAAGTCGCCGATGCGGGGTGAATTGCGGTAGACGCGCCCCAGCTCCCGTGCCTTGCGGGTCATTCTCGAGGTCCAGTGTTGTGCCATGAGTCCATGTTCGGCCAGGACTGGCCTTGCCATCAATATCCAGTTGCGGCAAACTGGCCTCAATGAGCGTAGAACTGGCGGGGCGGCGGCTCGATGTGGACCTCTTGGCCCGCGAGCTGGGCAACTGGCGTACCGCCAGCGCCAGCGGACCGGCCTACCAGGGGCTCTCCGACGGGCTTCGCATGCTGATCGTCGACGGCCGACTGCCGGTCGGCGCACAGGTGCCCAGCGAGCGAGCTCTGGCCGACGCCCTGCGCGTCTCACGCACGACGGTCACCGCGGCGTACACCCAGATGCGCGAGGACGGCTACCTCAGGGGGCGTCAAGGCGCGCGCAGCACGACGGCGCTGCCGGTGTCGGCCACCGCCACCACTCCCACCATCGTCGGGACTGCGTCGGCGAACCTCGCCGCCGCGACCCTGGCCGCGCCCGCCGCCGCCGTGTCCCGCGCCTTCGTCGAGGCCGCCGAACAGGTCACGCCGTACCTGCACGACATCGGCATCGAATTGGTCGGGGTTGCGCCGCTCCGGGAGGCGATCGCCGAAAGATATTGCCGCAGAGGCCTTCCCACCGAACCGGACGAGATCGTGGTGACCACGGGCGCGCTGCACGCCATCGGCCTCATCATGGCGACCTACACCCAGCCGGGCGAACGCGTGCTCGTCGAGCAGCCGACCTACCACGGCGTGCTCGCGGCGATGGCCACCAAGGGGCTGCGACCCGTCCCGGTGGCGATGACCCACCAGGGCTGGGAACTCGACGCGATCGACGCTGCGGTGCGCCAGCTGTCGCCGAATTTGGCCTATCTCATTCCGGACAACCACAATCCGACGGGGATGACCCTGCCACCCGAGGGCCGACGACGCCTGGCGCAGATCATCGCCGAGACGCGCACCCGCACGATCGTCGACGAGACGATCACCGACATGTGGCTCGACGAGGCGGTCCCAGCGCCGCTCGCCGCGTCCATGACCTCGCGGCGCGATCTGGTACTCACCGTCGGGTCGATGTCGAAGTCGTGCTGGGGCGGTCTGCGCATCGGCTGGATCCGGGCCGAACGCAGCGCGCTGATCACCATCGGCGCCATGCGGCCCGCCGTCGACATGGGGACGCCGATCGTCGAACAGCTAGCCGCGGCAAGGCTTTTGGGCATAGCCGACGATCTGTTGCCAGAGCGGCGGGAGATCCTGCGCGGACGGCGCGCACTTCTGCTGGCGCTCCTCGCGGAGCACCTGCCCGACTGGCGCCCCGATCCGAGCCGCGGCGGCATGTCGCTGTGGGTGCGGCTGCCCGCTCCCATGAGCTCCGCGCTGTCCGCAGCCGCATCCCGGATGGGTCTCGAGATTCCGCCGGGCCCACGGTTCGGGGTGGACGGCACCCTCGAGCGCTTCATCCGGGTGCCCTACACGCTGCCCGACGACCAGCTCAGCGAGGCCATCGAGCTGTTGGCGCGCGCCTGGCGCAGCGTGACCGGAACGGGCCCGGCGGGCCGCGACCACGGCGCCGTGGTGGTCTAGTTGTAATGACCAGGCAGGTTGTGAACGGCGTGGCTTCCGAAAGTAGGTGAGGACCTCCGGTATCGGTGTGGTTACCACACGCACCCCAATACCGAGAGG